>CAYTWA010000016.1:0-1587 GCA_964441955.1 uncultured Elusimicrobia bacterium | reverse complement strand
GCGGAATCGAAGGCGAATTCGCCTTGGTTTTGCGCGGGAGGCATGGGCGTAAGAGTGGGGAAAGGGGGAGCGGAAGCAATATCTGATGCCGAACTGCGAGCCGCACGGATGGCGAAAATTGAGCACGAAACCCAGTTGCTCGAATCGAAACCAGCGGAGCGTCGCCGTGAGTTGGTGCCGCTCGACGCCGTTCGCCGCCATTGGGAAGCCGCGTTTGTCGCGCTGCGAAACGTCGTGCTTGGTTTTGACGCATTACGGGAAGCCGACCGCCACGCGCTGCTTGAGGAGTTGAGCGCCGAGCCGCTGGTCGCCGCCGCCGTAGTTTTCAACGAACCGCCACCCACCCCCGACGACGACGAACCCAGCGCAAGCCAATCGACGCTGAACTGACCAGACGGGAAACTGCTCCTTCGACTCTGCGCGGGTAAAATCTGCTGTGTTGGTTTACCGATCTTTGGCGTGAGGCTTTTTGGCCTTGGCCGCTTTCAGCGCGTCCATTTCCTGTTTGATGAACAGGGCAATTCCCTTTCGGGCAATGAAGCCTCCGGTGTAACGTGTTATGCCCATTTTTCGGGCGAAATAATCCAGATCCCTCATTGCGTCCAGCAGCTCAGCCTCGATGAAAAAGTTGAAGCGCACTGGTGCCCTCAAGACGGCTCGCCGTCCCCTGCCACGGCGGACTGGCACAACAAACGCCGACTTGAGCGTGGAGGACTTGGTTTCAGATGACGGCACGTTCTTCATATAACGTAATTGTGTGCATATTTCGGCTAGATGCAAGCGCACGCCTTTCTGAGCGCAATTTGCTGCTAGGGTAGCAACCGCTAAGGAATTGTGCGCCAAGTTCACCATGAGGCGGAATCCACATGTGCATCATGAAACTCTCTCCCAGGTATCGTCACACGCCCGTCCGCTCTTCGATCCTTTGCGAGGGAGAATGCGGCGAACGAAAATGTCGGATGCACGGAGGTACGGCGGGCCTTTAGGCTGGCCACCGTCTATCCAATGCTTTTGGCAGACTTTGACAGTAGCTCGGAATCGCGTCTCCAGCGGATATTTTGAGCGGAGACTTCGAGGGAACTCTACTCTGATCTCGGGGGGGAAGTCCGATAAAGCTCGAACACGAGGACGAGAAACGCCAGGGTCTAAGCAGGTCTCAAGCATGATGTCGCTGTAAACCCGACCTACGGTCAACTTTTTGAACTTCGATTTGGGCATAGTAGGTTGTAGAAAAACTTCTTTTACAATTGACCGTTAGAGAATTGGCTTTTTCGGTTCTTTTCGCTCGAATACTGCTGTTCTCAACAACGTGATAGGGACGCACGCAACCTCGCCCCAACCTCAGCGACCGGGTCCAACGGGGCGTTGGATTGCAGGTCTGTGCGGTGGGTGAATTCGTTGGAACCTGACGCTGTAGGAGTCTTTGTCGAGCGCAAACCGCCTTTCAAAGCCGCCAATGGCGACCCCCTCGACCGTTGACCGGAAACGAAAAAATGTCTGGGGAGAGGAAAAACCGCCTCACCGACCCAAAACCCCCCGCCGCCGAGCATGGGTGAACAAGGGTGAAAATCGGTGGGTTTGTTAGCA
>CAYTWA010000015.1:0-2367 GCA_964441955.1 uncultured Elusimicrobia bacterium | reverse complement strand
CCAATCCTTGATACGATTTCTTCAAGAAATGGCCTTTGAATCTCCTAATCTTTGAACTAGTTCACGCTTGGTCTGAACAACCTCTGAACTAGTTCATGAACAACCGTCATTTCTTAGGTCGGAAGCCGCCTTCGGGGTCGTTTTCTTTGGCGCCGGTCCACTCGATTTGGCCTTTGGCGAGAAGTTGGCGGGTGAGGCGATAAATGGAGCTGCGTGAAACGCCTAGGGCGATTTCCAAATCTCCCGATTGGACGGGCATGGGCGAGCGTCGGATCTGTTCCAAGGCTTGGTATTCCAAGGAGGCCTCTTCGGCGAAGCCTTCAGAGGGGCGTACGGCGCGGCGGCCCTTATAGATCTGCTGGCTGGCTAACGTGCCAAAGAAAATCGTGGTCATTTGAATGCAGAGCGACAACAACCCCTCCGGCACGGTATAGCGTTCTACATGATTGGCGGCAGTAAGTGTCACAAAGTAAAACGACCACCAGCCCACCACAAACAGTTCTCCCCTTCTGGCCCGTTCTTGAATAATTTCCGGGTCTTGCGACCACCGGCGGATTTCCCGGTGACCGGCATAGGCGGTTAAAAGAATCACGTAGGCGATATCCGGATCAAAACGAAGCACGTAGGCCGATGAGAGAAACTGACGCAGATGAAAGTAAAAACTGATGGCGGTCGCCAGGTTGACCAATGGCCGCAACACGCGCCCCATGTTCAGCTGCGCCAAGGCCGCAAGGGTCGCTTGAGGTTTCACCGGCAACGGCGAAGGCATTTCGCTCATCGGGCGAATTGTAACTTTTGACGAAGGTAGTTCATCAGTGGAGGGTATCGGAATCGTTTGGCATACGTTGTCAATTTGTCGACATCGAGCTCCCAGCGTTTGTTCCGGGTATAAGGCATGCCCAGAGGTGAGCGGGGAATTAAGCCTAAATAGGCGAGGTCCAGAAAGGCTTTTTCGGGTTCTGCCATCGGAAAAGACGCCGAGCCCTGTTTTTCAAGACGAAACCCCCAGAGCAAACGAGGAGGAAGATGATGGAGGTGATACGTCCCGAGCGGGTTTTTCAGTTTCCCTCCCCTTCCTGTTGTCACGGCATAGACGGTTTGGGGGACTTCTTCGACAATCCCGTGGTAAGAGAGCGCGCTATAAAGAGAAATATAGCTGGGCCAGGGGGCACTTAAGTGGGTGATCGCTTCATAAGGATGAAGGTCCGCCAGCATTCGGTTCACCCAGACGCCTCGTTTGAGTGACGCTAAAAGCCCTTGAGCCGCCAATCGGCGAAGCGCTTGCGTGGCGGCTGTGGGCGTCATATCCAGAAGTGTGATGACATCGGCGGTTGTAAACGTGCGCAGCCCTTTTGTTTGCAGGGCCTTCAGCAGGCCTGTGGCGGATTGACTCATGCGAAAAGCGCCGCAAGGTGGTGTTCTACCCGTTGCTGGAGTGCTTGGAAGGGCTCGTCTTTTTCATAGAAGGTCTGCAAATCATCCGGGAGGTAAGGGATGACTTGTTCCCTGAAATCGGTAAATTTAAAACGATGAACTTTTTCTTTGGCCGCCTGCAAAATGGAAGGGGTAAGCCTTTGGCGTATCGCCGTCTCATCGGGAGCGCTGTGGCTCCATAAATGGTCGAGATCAAACAGGTCTCGGGCGGCATTCCTGGACATCGAGGACAGGGCCAAAATTTTCTGTGTGACCATATCGGTGGCCCCGTAATACGCCACGACAAAAGGGGCAACATACGTATGGCGAAGCACCTCGGCATTGGGAACGCCTTTTTCGGCTTGAGCGACGTCTTGTCGACGACTAAATTCAAGGCATGTTGAAACCCTCCCCCCTGATATAAGGAGGCCTACTTTCCAGCGCTGTGTCGTTTCGGTTTGCTTGGGCTTGGTGGATTCGATAGCCGTTACTCCGTGAGGCTGTAGTGCGGTGATCAACGCGTGTCCCATTAGAACCGCATCGACATTGGTTTGAAGGGTTTTCACAGGCATGGCCGGGGTGATGTCCACATCCATATCCTCAGACAAACGCGGCGAGCGGTGGAAGAACCGAAGGCAAATGCCCCCTTTGACGGCATAGGCTCGCGTCGCTAGCCGTGGGGCCAACTGGCGCAGCACCTGCAAGTGAAACCGTTCACGAAGCGCAAATCCGGGGTCCATGGCCTTATAATGCGCGTAATTGACTTATTTGTCAATTACTAACTTTATGAATAAGTCTCGGCGGGTTTGTCGCTGTTCGTAATGCCTAGGAAATTAAGCCGCTTGCCGCAGTTGGTTAGTGGCATATTTATGATTAATTAAAAAATACTTCCCCATGAAGGTTCCGGTGACTGTCACCAGAAACGAACGTAGTGGGGTTTTGGTGCCGCAGCAA
>CAYTWA010000014.1:0-5037 GCA_964441955.1 uncultured Elusimicrobia bacterium | reverse complement strand
AAGATTAGGAGATTCAAAGGCCATTTCTTGAAGAAATCGTATCAAGGATTGGATCTGTTTTGCCGTGCCCCCGCGCTTTGAGGCGAGAAAGACCCCCGACCCAGCGTGGTTATGTGAAAAAATTCGGGCGAACGATGTTTGGAGATGAAATCTTTGCTGCTTGGGACAAGTGGCCCCTCTCCCGCATGGGCGCTTGGGGGTTGCGGGATGTTAGGCGAACCGGCTTTGGTCAGGAATCCGAGCAGAAGCGAGACCGGGCGGTTTATCCGGCAAGCCTAGGCAGGCTAAAATCGTGCGAATAGTGGTAGGCTCCAAGATGACCGAGCGAAATCTGAGTTAATTTTGAACTCTGCGTTCAACTCACCACTTTGCACTCTGCCTTGAAACTTGCACCTGTCACTCTGCCCTGCAACTCCGCACTTGCTCCGTAATACATACGTATTATACGCTGACCCATGGATCTTCAGCTTCTTCCTCGTCCTCCCAAGCCCGGGCTCTACGCCGCGACCGGCGACCACCACCTCATCCCTTGGGCCCTGCGCGCGCTCGCGGTGACTTTTACGCCGGAGTCCCGCATTGTCTGGATCGATGCGGCCAATCAGTTCAATGCGCATTGGGTCGCGCAGTCCGGGCGCACGCATCACAAGAACTCTAAAGAGGTTCTGCACGCCTTCAAATACGCGCGGCCTTTTACCGCGTTTCAGCTGGAGGCGATGGTGAACCAAAAGCTTCTCGCGGCCGTGCGCAAGTATCAGGCACTTTTCGCGGTGATCGCTAGCCCGCTTTGGCTGTACGAAGAAGCGGAAGACCAAAAATACGCCACGCCGCACAGTTTTGAACTGTTTACGAATGGCCTGCGCTTGTTATCAAAAGAGCTGGCGATTCTGATTCTCATTCCAGACCCCAAACCCACACCCTATTTCCACCAACTCATCGGCATGGCTGATCAGGTGGTGAAGCCTCACATGTCGCTTCGTTAGGAGAACCCATGGGCCGTACATTGCCAACCATCGTTCAGTTGATCCATTCGGAAGAAGACGCATGGCGCTCGTTTCGTCGCGCGCTGCGCAAGGAAGACCAAGAACTCTTCGACCGGCTCTGGGTGTATTGCCGAACGCACGCGCAGGCGGCGGCGATGGCCAACCGCGAGATTCCTTTTGAGACCTTAACCATGGCCATGCTGCTAGGGCTTTTGCGCGAATTGGACAAACTGGCCTACGAACTTCACTCCCAAAGGGCCGCCCCGCATGAAGATCAGCGGCTGGATATTTGACGCCTATCCGCTTTCGAGCGGGATGTCGCTCTGGGTTTTGGATAACCAGGGGCGCATGCACGCGCTGCGCGACGCGTGGGAACCGCGCTTCTATGTCTCTGCCGGGCCTTCGTTCCCCGCTTCTATCCGGCGCTACCCCGTCCCCACACGCTGTGCCCTCGTCGAAAGAAAAGACTTCTACTCCAACCACGTCATGCCGGTCTGGGAAGTTCGCGTGGGCAACCCCCTCAAGTACGGCCAACTGGTAGACATTCTGATGCGGCGAGCGGACATCGAACTGTTTAACGCCGACATCAAAGTGGTGCAGGCCTACCATTACGAACGCCAACATTTTCCATTAGCCTACGGAACGTTTGAGCAGGATGAATCTCAGAATCTCATGGGTTGGGAGCTCCATGACTCCCCGTGGAACAAGGATTACCTCTTGCCGCCCTTGCGGTACGCCTACTTAAGCCTGGAAGACAATGCCACCGACCCCAACCATGGAAGTAAAAGTCGTCTGGTGCTCACCTTAGGTGCCGCGCGCGAGAAGGGCACGAACTACGCCTTCGATTGTGACCGGGTCGAACTGCTGGAGTCTTTGAACCGCCACATCCATCAATGGGACCCCGACGTCATCCTCTCCGATTGGGGCGATAGCTTTATTTTTCCGCTGCTGACGCTGCTTTCTCGGCAGTCCAAAATTCCGCTCAAGCTTTCACGCGATCCCGATCGCGGCATAGGCGGATCGGTGCAGCGCAGTTTTTATACGTATGGCCGCGTGGTCTACCAAGGAGGCGTGCAGCGTCTCTTTGGCCGCTGGCATTTCGATACGAAGAATAGCTTCATGGTGGGCGAGACGGGTTTGCACGGCCTGTTTGAAGTCACGCGCTTGTCGAAACAAGATGCCCAAAGCGCCGCGCGCTCAACGATCGGCACCAAGCTGAGCGCGATGCAGCTGGACCAAGCGGAACAGGACGGCTATTTAATTCCCCTTCACAAACAACAAACCGAAGATTTCCGCGATGGCACCGAACTGATCGTGGCCGACAAAGGCGGCCTCGTGTTTGAACCGGAGATCGGTTGGCACGAACGGTTGGGGGAAGGCGACTTCTCATCGATGTATCCCACCGTGATGGACCGCTTCAATGTGTCGCCGGAAACGGTGAATTGCCCCTGCTGCCCGCACAATAAAGTCCCCGAGATCGGGCACCACATCTGCACGAAGCGCCGAGGGCTGGTCTCGCGGGTTGTCCATAACATTCTTCTTAAGCGGTCCGAGTACAAACGTCTGGGCAAAGCCGCCCCGGATGTTTCGATGCGCGCGGTTTACACGTCTCGCGCCACGGCGCTCAAGTGGATTATGGTGACCTGTTTCGGGTATCTCGGCTTTAAGAATGCCCGCTTCGGGAAAATCGAGGCCCACGAGTGCGTCAGTTCCTATGGACGCGAGATTCTTTTGCGGGCCAAAGAAATTGCCGAGCGCGAAGGCTTTCATCTGGTGCATGCCAATGTGGACTGCCTGTATCTGAAGAAAGAAGCCGCCCAGGAGGAAGAGTTCAAAGACGTCATCACGTTGGTCGCGCAAGAAACGGATTTCCCCATGACCTTCGACGGCTTTTACAAATGGATCCGCTTTTGCCCGGCCAAACGCGATGCGCGAAGCGGGGTGCCGAACCGCTACTTCGGCTGCTTTCAGGATGGAGAATTAAAGATTCGAGGGATAGAGCTGCGCCGTCACGATACGCCGCCGATACTCAAAGCGTTTCAAGAAGAGTTGTTGGCGCGTCTGCAAATGGCGGACAGTCTCACCGCCTGCCGCCAAGCCGTGCCGGATCTCCAGGACATCTATGCCGCCTATCAAGCGCGTATCCGTTCCTGCAACATCCCGCCGCGCGAGCTAGCTTTCTCTTCCCAGCTCAGCAAAGATCCCTCCGAGTACGTGAAGGACACCTACAGCTCCATCGCCGCACGCCAACTGGCGGCCAGCGGCATTACGCTGCATCCGGGCGAAACCATTCAATACGTCCTCGCCAGCGCCAAGGATAAGGTGAAGGATTGGCGCGTTATTCCCTTGGCGCTGACCGGAAACTATTTTGAGTACGACGTGAAGAAGTATTTGGCGCTGCTGGAACGCGCCTACCTCACCATGACGGAAGGACTGAGCCCCTCGGAACGATCACGCACACCCGCAAAGCCCCGGCAGATTGAGTTTATGTTGTGATCGGGCGAATCAGGTCAACGTCGTCATACTTAGCAGAGTTGAGCAGCGTGGTTACGGCCCAGGACTTCATTTTGTCTTGAGGATAAGGCTGAAGCAGCGAAATCACTTTCTGCACATCGGTTAGCGTTGGATCCAACCAGGCGTCTTCCAGCTCCGGGGCCAAAATCGCGGGCATTCGGTGATGAATGGGAGCCACGAGAGGGTTTGCTTCCACCGTAAAAATGCAAAACGCGCGGGCCGGCGATTCGTCGAATAGGGCAGGCATGGCGAAGAGGCTGTCATCGTTTAGGGTAAACCGAAATGGGAATTTTTTCTTTCCTTCGGCTTTCCACTCATAGAAACCATCGGCAGGAATCAGGCAACGATTCTTCCGCAATAGGTTCTTAAAAGGCCCTGCCGCCAACTTCTCTGCACGAAGGTTGATGACAAAGATCGGCGGCTTGTCTTCACCCCATTGGCGGGTGATGCCCCACTTCACCATATGAAGGCGTTTCTTCCCATTCTCCATCAGAATGGTTGGCGCGGGGTCTGAAGGGGCCAAGTTGTACCGAGGACGAACCTCGATCACTTCCGCCATTTCGATTCCAAATCGTTTGGCCAACTTCACCATATCCGCCGCCTGGGAGTATCGCCCGCACATGAAAGGGATTATCGAAGTTCTGCGCTAATTTTTCTTTGGGGTCAGGAGTTTATCCTCGCCGTAACTCGATCATCGCGATCTCCGGCCGGCACAAAAACCGAACCGGAAGCACCGAGGTGCCAAGTCCGCGACTCACATACATGCGAGACCCCGCCTCCTCGTACCACCCTGCTATATATCGCCCGCACCCACCGGGAAGCCACAGCGGCCCAATAAAAGGAAGTCGCACCTGACCACCGTGGGTATGACCCGCTAACATTAGAGGCGCGCGACCCGCGGCCTCATCAAAAAACGCCGGCGCATGAAACAGCAGAATCCGGTATGCGGGTTTGGGAATATTTTTCAAAGCCACATCCAACGCTGGTTTTCCTGTCCATGGGTCATCCACTCCCGACACCCACACATCCGGCCGCGCCATCTGCGCCGAATTCACCAAGAGCCGCGCGCCCGCCGACCCAAAAACCGATGCGAAGCCTCGTACGACCCTCCCCGCGTAAAGCAATCTCCCGTAACCACGGTAAGGTCAGGCTTCTCTTGTTAAAGCGTACGGAGAATCCCCTTCTCCAGCCGACCAAACTCTGGCGTGTGGAGATCCGTCAGATGTGCGATGCGAAGTGGCGCTTGAATGGGGGCCGATACCCCGTGATGGGTCACTTCGATCCAGTAGGGTTCGACAGTAAAAGCGTAGAGAAGGAGTCCAAAACCTAGAGAAACGGCAAAGAAAATCAGTTTTCGAAAGTTTCGACGCATATCTGAGACGAAGATAGGTTATTTAGAAGTGAAATGGGCGGTTTGTGGATAATCTTTTATCTTCGTTTCCTGACCCAACTATTTCAAATCCAGCCGCGGCTTTTTTCACCAAGCTCTCGCTATGAAATTCCCTAGTGAGCTCTACAAACCTTCCCCAAGACCTTATAAGGG
>CAYTWA010000013.1:0-7377 GCA_964441955.1 uncultured Elusimicrobia bacterium | reverse complement strand
GGCCGGTTTATTGGTTTTCAAGACAGGTCCCATAAACCACTCGGACAACCCTCCAAAATCGGGCTTTATTGTAGCGAACTTGATTATTCTTCTTTGGCGGTTGTTTCGTAGGGGGTTGCGGTGTGGCGGCGAAGGTAAGCCCTGGCCAGAAAGGGCAGGAAAAACACTAGGAAATCGTCGGCGTAGCCCAAGGGTCCGACCAGCGCTTCGGGAACTAGGTCTACGGGTGAAATGACGTAGATCAGAATAAACGCAAGGATCAGCTTTGGATGTTGAACGGCCCAGTGGGCCAGGCGAGTCATTAGGGCTTCACGAGTTTTCATGAGGGGCATCGTTAGGAAATCAGACGTCCCAATGCGATGCCGGCTAATAGGGCCGCTGCGCCGCCTAGAAAACTGGCGCCAATGTACCGGGCAGCATTTATCGGGCTTTGAATGAAAAATTGGTGGGCATCCCACGCTAAGCCAGAAAAAGTGGTCAACCCGCCCAAAATACCGGCGGCTAAAAATAATCGCAGTTCCGGGCGGCTTTCAAAACGGTCGTGGAAAGCGGTCATGAGAAACCCCATCAAGAAAACACCCGCCAAGTTGACGAAAACTGTTCCTAAAGGCAACGAGCCGTAACGGTCTCGCGTCCATCCCTGGAGGAGGACACGTGCATAGGCGCCCAGGCCGCCTCCAAGGATGACGCAAACCGCTTGGGTCATTTATTTCGCTCGCGTAAAGTCGATCACCATGTTCTTGAATTCCTTGCCGTCCGGCCCTTTGCCGTAGGAGAGGTACTGATGGCGGTCGTTGCTGATCACTTTCCACTCGGACCGGTACCACGTGGCTTTGTCGCCGGTCATGGGGCAGCTAAACGTGCCGCCGATGCTGACCGTTTTTTTCGCCGCGTCGTAAGAGCCGGTCCCATACATCATCCCAGTCATCATCGTGTCCAGCCAAATCGACTGGTATTCGCCTTTCACGTTGTCGTAACCCGTGATGCCCACGCCGTCGAAGGGTTGGTTGTCCATCATGGTGCCGTGATAGTCCTGCTTCACGAAGCGCCCGCCCAGAATCCAGGCATTTTCGTTGGTTCCTTTCGATTCCTGGGCTTTATCACCGGGCTTCATCCAAAACTTCACCGTATTCGTCCACTTACCGATAAACGGCTCTAAGACCTTATGGTTTTCTCCGGGCGTGCCCAGCTTGACGGCTTGCGCCATGACCGCTTGCTGCTCCGGCGTCATTTTTGGCATCTCCGCCGATGACGCTGGTGAGGCAATCGACAGGAGAATTCCTAAACCCACCACCGCAGAATAACGCGTGTTCATCTTGACCTCCCTGAAATTAATGTCATCCTATTCTAGATTATCGTCTCTATCCCGCCGAATTTCCCAAGACCGCTTTATCCACATACCACCGCAAATCACCCTGAAGAGGGCGAACGAGGCTAGCCGGGCAGTCGTAACCGGCTTTCTCCTGGGCCCGTGCAAAAACCGCGGCTTTTTTAAGCCCGGTTACCATAAACCACACGTTTTTCGATTGGTTGATGACGGGCATGGTCATCGTAATACGCACCGTTTGAAGCGCACGCACCACGTTATGCACCACCCAGCGCGGCGCAGGGTAAGCTTCCGCCATGCGGTCTTCTTTACGGCGGCCTAAGGACGAAATGCCGTATTCTTGAAGCGCGGGGCTGCCCGTAAAAAGCGACGCCGTGTGCCCGTCAGCGCCCAACCCCAGCAAAATCAAATCAAACGCCGGCCATTCGTCGCGCGATCCAAAATGATTGCGAAGAATGGCTTCGTATTCCCGGGCCGATTGCGGGGGCGCCTCTTCACCGCGAATGCGAAATACTTGACCCGAACGCACAGGCACCTTCGACAACAAAGCGCTGTCGGCCATTCCGAAGTTGGAATCGGGGTGTTCTTTGGGAACGGTGCGCTCATCCCCCCAGAAAAACCATAATTTGTCCCATGGAATCTGTTCGCGGTAGGGCGATTGGGTGAGCCGTTGGTAAAAAAGCTTCGGTGTGGCTCCTCCGGAGAGGGCGATGCGAAAACGACTCGGCCACCCGGGGATCGTTCCTGAGGCCGACACCTGGCTTTGGATTAACGCCAAAAAATCCATCGCCATGCGCTCCGCAACCGCTTCAGGTGTTTCAGCCGAAATAATTACGCCGTGAGCCAAAGCCGCCCTTCTTTCCTTAATAGGTCGTCCGCCGCCGTGGGTCCCCACGAACCGGAGGCATAGTTTAATAATCCGACTTCCTTCTGAGAAGCCCAATACTCTTCGACCGGGTCCAAATAACGCCATGAGGCGCGCACCCAATCCTGGCGCGCAAAAAGTGTGGCATCCCCCAGCATGACGTCTTGAAAGAGACGCGCGTAAGCCTCCGGCGGTTCAATACCGAAGGCCTCTTGGTAGCCAAACTCCATGGCCACGCTCGACATGCAAAGTTTCGGCCCGGGGTGTTTGGCTTCAAACTGAAACGTGATGCCCTCATCCGGCTGGATGCGAAAACGAAGCACATTCGGCGAGATTTGCTCGGCCATGAGCGGCTTAAAAATAGAGGTGGGCACATGTTTGAATTGGACGGCAATTTCCGTCACGCGGTTGGCCATTTTTTTACCCGAGCGCAGGTAAAAAGGCACGCCTTTCCAGCGCCAATTTTCAATTTCGACGCGTAAAGCCGCGAATGTTTCCGTTGTGGAAAGGGGGCTTACCCCCTCTTCGCCGCGGTACCCTTCGTATTGGCCTCGAACGGCGCGCTCGGGGTAGTGTTCACAGTTTTGGGCGCAGAGGGATTTCATCACTTTGGCCTTTTCATCACGCACCGCATCCGCTTCGAACGAACAAGGGGGCTCCATGGCGACCAACGACAGGAGCTGAAACAAGTGATTTTGAAACATGTCTCGCAGCACACCGGCTTTTTCGTAATAGCCCGCACGGTGCCCAACCCCTTGCGTTTCAGAGCTCGTGATTTGAACGTGGTCGATGTAGTGATGGTTCCACACGGGTTCGTAAACGGCATTGGCAAAGCGGAACATTAAAATATTTTGAACGGTTTCTTTCCCAAGGTAGTGGTCAATGCGGTAAATTTGTTTTTCAGTGAAATGGCTATGCACCTCCCGGTTGAGCGCTTCGGCGGTGCGGTAACTAAACCCGAAGGGTTTTTCGACCACCAGACGAACCCACGCGCCGTCTAGTTCCCTCACCGGGCGCGAAAGGCCGCTTTGTCCCAGTAGCCCAATGATGGGCCCGTAAAGCTCTGGAGGGGTCGACAAATAATAAAGCGTGCGGCCCGAGGTGTCGTTTTCTTGATCCAGGGCCACCACACGTTGACGCAACGCCGTATAAGTCTCCGGGTTTTCATAAGCGCCGGTTAAATAATGACATCGCGGCAAAAATGTTTCGAGGCCGGCTTTAAGCGGGGAATCGTGCAAAGCCTTGCGAATGCTGTCTTGGAATGCCTCATCGGTTAAAGGGGTACGGGCCACGCCCAGAATAAAATAGTTTTTCGGCAGCACGTTATCGCGCAAAAGCGTTAGAAGGGCTGGGAAAAGTTTTCGGTGCGTCAAATCCCCGGAGGCCCCAAAAATAACGATGCCGCAGGAAGCCGGCACGCGCTCCAGGAGGCATAACTCTTCTTTGGTGATTAGACGAGAAACGCGCGCGACGCCTTTTCCTGTCCTCCCAGGAATTTTTAAGGTGGGCTCAGCGAGGCTTGGCATTTTTATCCGGCGTGGCGGGTTTTAGTGTTCCAGCGCCGGCGCCGGCCGAAGGCGCTGCAAGGTTTGGGGCACGCACCGCGTGCCCGCCAAACTCATTTCGAAGCGCTGCCAGCAGGCGAAACCCAAACGCCTCTTTCTGGCGCGAGAGGAACCGCTGAAATAACGCGGAAGCAATGACCGGCGTGGCCACCCCGGTGTCGATGGCCTGCTGGACCGTCCAACGACCTTCGCCGGAATCCTCCACGTACCCGGTCAATTTTTCTAAACGATGATCCAGGCGAAAGGCATCTTCCAGCAGCTCGAGCAGCCACGAGCGCACGACGCTTCCTTGGTTCCATAGATGGGCGACTTTTTGATGATCCACTTTATAAGGAGACGCTTCCAAAATCTCAAAGCCTTCGGCGTAAGCTTGCATCATGCCGTACTCGATGCCGTTGTGTATCATTTTGACGAAATGCCCGGCCCCGATAGGCCCACAATGCAAATAGCCATCCGGGGGCGCCAACGTTTTAAAAAGCGGTTCGAGGCGATTGAAATCATCGGCTTCGCCGCCCACCATCGTGCTGTAGCCGTTTTTTAAACCCCACAGCCCGCCGGAGACGCCCACATCCATGTAGCGAATTTTTTTGGCGGCAAGCAGGGCGGCGCGGCGGATGTCGTCTTTGTAATACGCATTTCCCCCATCCACGATCAAATCGTCCGGCGACAGCAGCCGATTTAATTCCAAGAGATGGGCATCGGTAACCTCGCCCGCCGGCAGCATGAGCCAAACGGTGCGCGGCGCCTCAAGCGACGAAACCAATTCGGGCAGCGCTCTAACGGCGCGGGCGCCGGCGTGGGCCAATTCTTCGGTTTTGGCAAAGGTACGGTTGTACGCCCATACGTCATGGCCGCCCAGAAGCCAGCGCCGGCCCATGTTAAGACCCATGCGGCCAAGGCCAACGAGGCCTAGCTGCACGTTAAGCGCCTACTTTTAGGGCGTCGCGCTTTTGTTCGAGACTTTTCATTAGATCGTCGAAAGAATCGGCGAAGAGCTTAAGGCCCTCCGTTTCCAATTGGTCAGTGACCGCCTTCATCGAGATCCCCGCTTTTTCGAGGTGGGCGATTGTCTCGTGAGCCTCCGCTGCGCTGCCGGGCAATGCCGGGCGGACGCTTCCGTGATCCCGGAAGGCGTCGATCGTGGCTAAGGGAAGCGTGTTGACGGTTTCGGCGCCGATTAATTCTTCCACGTAAAGCACGTCGCGATACTTGGGGTTTTTAGTGCTGGTGCTGGCCCAAAGCGGCCGCTGCGGCTTGGCGCCTAATTCCTCCAATGCCTTAAAACGGTCGCTGTTTCGGACGGTTAAATACATGATGTAAGCCAACCGCGCATTGCTGATCGCCGCTTTGCCCATGAGGTCGGGCCTCTTCATTTTTTCCAGGCGCCCATCGATGAGCGAATCCACACGGCTCACAAAAAAGCTGGCCACCGAGGCGACCGCGTCCAACGACTTGCGGGTTTTGGCTAACGTTTCCAATCCCCTTAACCAGGCGTCCATGACGTGCCGGTAGCGTTCCAGCGAAAAGATGAGCGTCACGTTGATATTAATGCCCTCTCCTAGAGCCTGCTCAATGGCGGGCAGCCCTTCTTTTGTTCCTGGAATTTTAATCATCACGTTCGCTCGATCGACCGCGCGGAAAAGCCGCCGGGCCTCCGCCAAGGTCCCTTGCGTATCGCGCGCTAAATGCGGATTGACTTCAAGGGAGACAAACCCATCGGCGCCTTGCGTTTTTTCATACACCGGCTTAAAGGCGTCGCAGGCTTTTTGAATGTCTTCGATGGCTAAGACGTCAAAAATCTGCGCGGCGCTCTGGCCTTGGCGGGTTAAGCTGGCGATGGCCTCGTCATACTCTTTTCCGCCCGTAAATGCTTTTTGAAAAATAGTGGGGTTGGAAGTGACACCGGTAAGGCCATCTTCGCGAATGAGTTTATCCAGTTTTCCATCCTGGATGAATTGGCGCGTGATGAAATCCAGCCACACACTTTGCCCTTGTTTTTTTAAATCAATGAACGAATTGCTCATGGCAGTTCTCCTTAAAAAGTCGGTGACGTTGAAACGAGGACGTCCGGTGCCGTAGGAGCGAGCGGAATGGGAGGCGCTAAACCTTCCCCCGGTTCTTGCACGACCACGCGCCGACGCCGCGGAACGGTTGTCGACGAAACGACTGGAATGTCATTCTTAGGCACGGCAGGCGGCGTCGCCTCTGTATTTTTAGACGCCGGGGTGGGCGGTGCGGTTTCAAGATGCGGCTTGCCGCCGTACCAAGCATAAAGCGCCGCCGCCGCGATGGCCAGCACGATGCCCCAGCGCCACACAGACCTTGGTGAAGAGGCCTCTTTCTGGGTAAGCCGGTTGACCAATAAATTGGGCACCGATCCAGAGGCTTTTTTAAGCGCTTCGCGCCGGTCATGCGCCAAACGCGCGCGAACTTTGGTCAGCGCGCGACGACAGGCTTCACAACCCGCCGTATGACGGTCCACTTCCTGCCGGCGGCTCTCAGAGAGCTTGCCGGCAAGATAAGCGTCGATGTCGGACTTGATATGGGCGCTCATGACGGAGGGGGAGGGATTCGAACCCTCGGTACGGATTTTCATCCGTACAGCGGTTTAGCAAACCGCCGCACTAGACCACTATGCGACCCCTCCGTGATGGGCGTCACACGACGTTCGATTTTATAACAATGGCCCTTGCAAAGAATCGTCGGAAGCGCTGTAATACCAGCGTCATACGGACGTCGCACAGGGACCCGCGGCGCCTGTGTTCCGGCGCGAAGGTCCCACCAGAGACATACTAGCGAATGGGAGGTGTGTCATGCCGACAGACCACGTTCAGACGCCGACGCGACCTGCTGTTGAACCGATTGTCCCCGTTGCCCCTACCCCGGAAGAAAATTCGACCTTGCGTTTTTTGCGTGACACGATGGTGGCCGATGTGGAAATCCATCCGGTGCCGCAGGGCTGGCATCTCTACACCACGGCGCGAGCGATGGGACAGGCGGCGCTTGGCGCTTACGCTTTTACCGTCTTAAGCGTTTGGCTTGTCCCCCTTCTCATGAAAGGAAGTTGGCTGCCGATTATTTTTTCGCAGGAAGCCGCCATTTTTGGCTTGCCGGTCGCCGTCGCCGGCGGCTGGATAGCGGCCACATCCATTCCTGAACCAGAACTGGACGCCAAACGCACCTGGCTAGGCCGTTTGTACGCCGCCGCGGTCGCGTATCTGTTGATCCAAACGGTCGCCATTCTGTTTAGCTTCGTCTGGATGAACATCTTCGTCTTTAAGCCGTATCGTTAAACGATCACCGCGCCTTTTTCGGTGAGGCAGTCACGCAGTTTGTGACGGGCCCGGAATAAGGTCACGCCCAAACTGTTGGGGTTGAGGTTGAGGGCTTGGCAGATGTCGGCGGAGTCTAAATTTTCTACTTCTTTCATCGTGAAGGCCATACGCATCAGCGCGTTTAACCCGTCCAGGCAATCCTGAAGCCACGTTTCCAGGGTTTTTGATTGGGCTTTCTTTTCCACTTCCGACATTTCCGCCATCGCTTCGTTGTTCCAGTGCTCAACCGAGTGTAATGCTCCCCATTTAGTCAACGGTCACGAGCTGAGCCGTGTGGCTGTTTAA
>CAYTWA010000012.1:0-13250 GCA_964441955.1 uncultured Elusimicrobia bacterium | reverse complement strand
ATCCAATCCTTGATACGATTTCTTCAAGAAATGGCCTTTGAATCTCCTAATCTTCGAGACGAAGAGTGCAACCAGCGCCTGGTCGAAGACAATAAACGGCAGGGCTTCCAGAAGGATTCTCCGCTGGACAATGCGGTGACCGAGGTCTTTGAGGCGACTGGCGAGAGGGTCTTTTCTTTTTACCGCGGCATTCTGTCGGGTCCGGCCGACGCGCTGGAGCGCGTGAGGACTCGCGCCCGCTTTGATAAAGCCAAGAGTTCGCACCTCACCTATACCGACCGTCTCAAGCAGGTCCATGCGCCATTTGTGGAGGCCTTGGAGTTGGCGCGAGCTTTCGCCGCAGCCGAACCAAGCGCCGTCCTGGCCGTTGCTGAATCAACGGAACGCCAATGGGCGCAAGAAGCGCGGCAGCTCGGGAGGGAGCACATGGTAAGCCTTCTGAACGACTATCGGGCCTGCTGGGCTATCGTCCGGCAATGGGCCGGCCAGGATGCGGCCATCGCAGAGCGGGAGGCCCGGATCCAAGAACTGGAGCGGATCGTCTGGGACGCGATCTATGCGCTGCAAAAAGCCGGCGAGGACGATCACGCGGCGCTGCTACGCCGG
Source organism: uncultured Elusimicrobia bacterium (assembly GCA_964441955.1). Lineage (GTDB taxonomy): Bacteria > Elusimicrobiota > Elusimicrobia > 2-01-FULL-59-12 > 2-01-FULL-59-12 > CAYTWA01. The sequence continues at coordinate 12,644 of CAYTWA010000012.1, read as the reverse complement.
CTGATCAACCGGAGCTAGATCAGCGCGCGCCCGTCATTCGTTCCATCGATCGGATCAGCTGGCGGCGACGGTCGGCTGAGGTCAGCTGCACCAAAAACACGCAACGGCATGGCGGGTCGGAACTAAGCAGCTGCCAGGACCTGGCGATTAGTCGATCTGGTGCGCGGAGACTTTGTAGAAGTGCTTCGACCGGAATCCGAACCTCCGGTGGGAGATGAGTTGTCGGCCGATTTTCCAGGCTTTCGTTCGAGGAGCGCCAAGAGTGTATCGATGTCATCGAATAATTCTGAAAAGCTTCGATAGAACGGTTGCCCAGCCCGTTCGGCCTGGCCGTCGATCGATCGGACTGAAATCCTCCAAACAATTTTGTAGACCTGCTTCTCCCAAATGGCTCGTTTGGCTCGAAATAATCCTGCGCCATAACGCGCAGACATAGCCTTCACATATTCTTCGGTAAAGTCCCTGGTATCCTCCAATACATTCGCTGCGGTTTTTCGGGGAAATAACCTCTGCCAATCTTCCTTAGTGACGGCTTCGGACCCGAGGATCGTCTTTAGACATACGTCGCTTGCTGCTAGAAAGCGCCGCCACTGGTACTCGGGGTATCGCGACAGCTCGCCCATGTCGATAAGCTTTGCTTCGGCTACACGGCCTGCACTATCGCGCTGAAGGACTACATCAGAAAGCTTTAAGTCCCAGTTAACCAATCCATGCTCCAACAGATGCTGTAGGCCAGCACGTAAGCCACGCAGCACAGCCCGAATTTCAGGAATTGGGAGAGAGTCGCTGTGCACTAAGGTCTCAAGTAAAGGCTCTCCCTCTACCCATTCCTGCACCCACCATGCGAGCTTTTCCGTCGTGCCGAACCCCGCTATTCTCTGGACATTCTCGTGGGGCGCTGCTATCGCCAAATCCATCGCATGAACGTACCCCTTTCGTCGATAGCTCTTGGGCTTATAGGCGTGGAGGAGGTGAGCTTGGGCAGTCTTGTCTTCGAAAGATACATATGCACTGGCGTCGAGCTTCTCTGGAACAAGCTTTAGCACGAATCCAACCTGCCCTTTGCATTCGACTTCATAAAAAGTATTTAAGGCCTCATCCAATGCTTTGCGAAAATGGCGCCGTTTCCCTATCTTCCCGACGCCGATTCGAAGAAGATCTACTCGCAATGCTTCGATGTCTTCTTCTTGCACGCCGCGATTCCAAAGTTCTTCTGCAACAGCTCTAAAGCCCGGCAAGTTCCTATCGTGCTGGAATTTAGAGGGAAGATCAGGTTTAGCCCTTACGTCCAGCAACGGCTCCTTTGGGATCGATTCGTTTTGCGCCGCTGGTATCTCCAATCGACTGACGACCGGTGTCTTTTTGTCCCAGTGGCTCGACTCGAGGATAAATTTCTCTTCATTTGTGAGCGGAAAGTTCGCCAGCAACCATCCCTGGAGACGTCTGCATGCCTTCCCGATTTCCTCATCGCCGTACTGTGCCTTTAGCTGCCCATTGAAGACGAGAAGGTTCTCGAGTTCGCTCAAGGGCACGCGGTCCGCACGAACGAGGCCACTGATGAAATGTAAACGCGTGGCTCGATTAGAGATCAGCGGCTGCAAGAAATGATCCAGTTGGTTTGCCATTCCAGTTCGGAACACTGCCTCTGGCGAGGTCGCCGCTCCCGCGAATACATCGTCAGGATAGGAGTGAACCCATACTCGGTAGCCTTGCTCAACGAGGTTTTCGTGATCATGGATGTGTAAGGATCCTCTGATGACAACGATAGTGCAGTTCGGATCGAGGCGTTTGAGGTCAGCAATATGAGCGATCAGTTGACTACGCCTAAGCCCGAGGAACTTAGTCATCTGCGCCACGGTCAACGCGAGCGGATCAGCTTCACCTACCGGCGGAAGACTTAATGCAAGATGCTCCTTAAGTGCGGCCGGAGGCACTACCTCGTAGTGAACACGCAAGTTTGGATGCTGGGCCATTTTCTCTCTAAAGTAAGCTCGCTCGGCGCCTGTAAATAATTCGGGATGTTGATCGGCCTCGCGTATACCAGCGGTTTTGCGATTGCGTGTTACGGCCTGGAAGAAGTGTTGGTAGAAATGATCGAGGGCAGGATCCTGGAGCGACTTGGCGATTTGGATCGCCTCTTCTTCTGCGCCTCCCAGCAACGTCAGGGTTAATGTCATCATCGGCGAAAGGACTTGATACATGGCGCTCTCGCGCTCATCTTCGCTCAATGGACTGTTCTTCGATAGGAGGTCCAAAATGATCATCGGACCTTCAATGCCGACGCGCGCCGGCACCACGCCCCATCCTTCCGCTAGGACATGAACCTCTGAGCCTCGGTGTGCGGCCTGGTCAAATATCCCGTCTAGCGTGGGTTTAAAATCTTCCAGGTCTTCGGCGTCGACATGAGCCGGATAAACGAAATGAATGTTTTCTCGAGAACGGTCTGCCTCTGCAAGCACCAATTGTGCAGGCTGAGTGGGACGACCCAGAAGTTCATCGACGTGCTGGCGGCGGGCCTCTATGACTGGCACTACGGGCCGGGTGCCGTGCAGGTTGTACAGCTCTTGCAGGACAGGAATGATGACATTGCGCTTGTCGCGAACGGCATCCAAAAGGCCGTAGCGCCGGTCCGTGCCGCCTCCGGTCACTTCAACCAACCCAAGATGGGTTGTCAGGGCGGAAATGTCGGGTTGAAGCGTGACGGCTTTGACTTCTAGGACATTGCATATCTCTTCAAGGCTAAACGGTTCCCTCCGGCGCAGCAGAAGATTGAAGACGGCCAGCGCCGATCCTCGCGCCACGCCTAAATGTCGGGAGTTCACCGGTCGAGCCGCTCTCAAGAGCTGAACCTCTCGGACACTGGCAAACAGATTGAGCGGATTCCAAAAATTGGGACCTCGCGGCATCACGGCCTGGCATGCGAACAGGTTGACGGATGTGGAAGACGTCAGGTCGGATTTAGGGGCAAAGGAAACACAAGCCCCGGGGTCTGCTAAAAGGCAGGGAATCAGTAGGACAGAAAAAATCGGTCGGCTGCGTTTAAGCATAAGTTCTCGAACGCACGGGCGCGCGCGTTCGGGTACGCTATTATTCTATGGCGGAATTGAATTGATTTTTAGACCAAAAGTCCACCGGCAAAGGACCCGGGTCGAAAAGTCCTGCTGTCTTGGGCTCTCCCGAGTTTTTGCTGAATTGGCAAGTCGTTTTGAAGGGGGTCAAAGTCTGTGTTGGACTATGCCGGCAGTCCAAGCCGCCGCATCTCACGAATCCTTCCAATGAGGAACTTCAAGATGCGGGCGTCGAGGTTTCTGTTAGCTCCGGTGTGTCCTGGCCGGTTTCAGCGCGACCCGAGGTGTACGGGTAATGCGGGGGATGGGTCAGCTTGGTGAGTATCTCGTAGCCGAAGGGCCACCTCAGTTTGCCTCTTGGCACCAGTTGGAGCGGAATTTCCGGCCAGGATTGATAGTGATGGGATCGGTGCCCGCCCCCGCAACAGAACAGCCGGTTGGTCCCACAGGGACTGACCGGCTGTTCTGCTTTTTGAGAAAAAGACTTAAACCCAGATTATGGGCTCAACTACACGATTTTAAAGCCCCCTGGCCCATCCCAACCTAATTCCTAATGCAAAATCCGGGTTCAAGCCTTGCACGGGCTAAGTCTGACACGGGCTACACACTAGCTACTTTTGATTAAGCCCCGGTATTCGTGTGTGGGATTACCTTTCGTTAAGAATGTCCTTTGTAACTCCTATTCGCGTAAAATATCGATCTTCCATGAAAATTCGACGAATTGCGTGCCAGATTTTGTTGGTTTTGAGTGTGGGAATAGTCAGCCTCTCCCTTGCGCTCGAAGTATCCCTCCGTTGGTTAAATCCCGTGGCACTGCGTCTTCGCGGCCAAACCCTTATCTTGCCGAAAAATGTGACCTATGTTTTTGAAAACAACAAAATCCCATCCTGTGATCCGATCATCGTTCAGCATCGGAATTCTTTAGGATTTCGCGGCGCCGAACCGCCGATTAACGGACGCGAGACACTGCAAATCCTAACAATCGGCGGTAGTACCACGGAGTGCTATTACATTACGGAAGGTCGCACGTGGACCGACCTTCTGGGGGTTGAACTTCGAAAAAGTGCACCGAATCTGTGGATTAACAACGCCGGACTTGATGGCCATTCCACTTTTGGACATCTTCTGCTCTTGCGAACGTATGTTATTCCACTGCGGCCTGATATCGCCCTGTTTTTGGTCGGCGCCAACGACATCGAACGCAACGATCTAACCAAATACGATCTATATGCGTCGTCTCACATCGCCGCAGTCCCCAAACGAAGTTTGGGTCAAGTCGTGATGGACCACAGCTACGCCGCAAGTTTTATGGCGAATCTGCCGCGCGCCGCGAATGCCTGGAAAGGACATATGGGACACGGCACGCTTGATCTGCGCCATGTGCCACAGGAAGCGGATCTACCGTTAAAGGAGCGAGACCGCATCAAATCGCGCGTCGTTCAGGAATTTCTTCCCCCTTATCAGGCTCGCGTGCGGCAATTGATTCAAGAATGCCGCGCACATGCGATAGAGCCGGTTTTCATCACCCAGCCCGCGCTCTTCGGCCCCGGGCGGGATGAAGCCACCGGTGTTGACCTCTCTCATGCGTTGATCCAACCCCAGCGTAACGGCCAGTTAGCTTGGGAAATTCTCGAGCTTTACAACAATACGACTCGGTCGACAGCAAAAGAGGAAAATATCTTGGTCATTGATTTGGCTGCACAGATGCGCAAAAGCTCACGCTATTTTTACGATTACTTCCATTTCACGAATGATGGCGCTCAAGAAGTGGCTCGCATTGTCGCGGAAGGGTTGACGCCGGAGATTAAGAAGTGGCAGAAGCGCTAGACGTGCCAATGTCGACAAAGACGAGACTCTATCGCTGGATTGGCGTTGGTATCGTGCTCTTCGCGGCGGGGCAGCATTTCCGCTTCCTCGCCGTATTGCCCGATCCGATTTTTCAACCCGATAGCGCAAGCTATCTGAATGGCCCTCTGAGTTGGCTCGAAGGGGCGGGATTTCAGGTCCCCTCTGAACGATCGCTGGGCTATCCCTTTTGGATTGCATTTTGGCTAAAGGCGACGCAAAGCCTGTGGGGACTTCTCGCGGTTCAACACCTGCTCGCTCTGACGGCCGCCGCCGCAAACGCTTTTATGGCATACCGCTACTGGGGTGTAGGACCGGCCGGAACCGGACTTATTTTTTTGCTCACCAGTACTCTTCCACGATGGATGGTTTATAGCCACACCGTTTTGACCGACGTGGTCTATGCGTCTTTTTATATTTTCACCCTTTTAATATTAATGAAGGCTTTAGAAGAGACGCGCGCTTGCTGGTGGGGACTTCTCGCCGTCCTCACGTGGATTGATTGGTTGATAAGGCCTGTGGGACTGGCGGTCGTAGGCGTCTTAGCGATTGTCATTCTGATCGTTCGAAAACCAGCGCATACTAAGCCTATGCTTTTTGGCATATTAACCTTTATCGTTTTGTGCGGTGTCGCTTGTACCTTAAATTTAAAATACAGAGGCTTTTGGGGGTTCAGCCAATTTGGTGGCGTATCGCTGTTTGGGACCACGGCGCAGTATCTTTCCCCCGAATCCATCAACGATCCCGCCGTCCGAACGGTCATCCAGCGGCTGCAGGGGAGCCCCTCTGCGCAATGGACTAATTCAAACTGGGTGCGTTACGATCCTGATGGGCCTGTGGCCGCTTTAAAGGCACAGGAACCCAACGCCGAATTCCTTCACAATATGCTTCTACGTTTGTCCGTCGCCGGAATTTTGAATCATCCCTTGCTTTTCACCCGAGACCAAGCGGCTCTCTTTGTTGAATTTCTCTGGAAGCGTTCCCAACGGCCCGTCCATCTGTTGACCAAGGACGCGACCATGGTCCACGGTATGAACCTTTATGGCGTGATTGTTCAATCGCATCCAATGGCGCGGACACTGGTCACTTTTCATCCTTCCCACGCTTCGTCCTACTTTAATGACATCGCTAAGAAGGCCCTGTATCCGTATGAACCGACATTTCTTACACGGCCCCTATGGCCTTGGGTGCACGCGGTTCGCTGGACGGCGATGGCGGGCCTTCTATTTTCATTTTTTCTTCTATTTTTGGGTAACGAAAGCGTTCGGCGCCGAACCCTTATCTTGTGGTTGCTGATCGCTTCGCACATCGTCTTATCAAATCTTGGCGGCGATACAGACAGCCGGCATGCCATTCCTGTAGAGCCTTTATGGATCCTCCTCACCGTGGCTGGTGTTAGTCATGCATCGCGGCGGTGGCCACTCGTCCGTGTTTGATCGAAAAAGATTCTCTAAAGATGTATATGCGTCGTTAGCCGTACTTCTGTTCATCGTGGTGTCCACGTTTCATGTGTGCGTAGGACATGGACAACGTTCCGGAAACTTATTAATGACGCTGCCCGTCCAAAATCCCGGCAGCCTAACGCCAAGTCTCGGCTGGTCTTCGATACGCGGCACCTCCCTAATTCATAGTGAGAATTGGTACACGGTTCTTGAATTGCTTTACTTCAATGGCGTTCAAGGCATTGAGACGGGAATTCCGTTCACCATCACGCGTGCTATTTACTCGTTTGCAGCGGCATTATTGGGCCCCTTCGTAGGAATATTCCCGGCTTTCTTATTATTGAATTGGATTGCTTGGGGGATGGGGGTGTGGGCCACCTGGCGACTCTCGCTTCGCTTAACTCGCAATCCGCAAGCGGCCTTTTGGGCGTCCGCCCTGGCTTGCGGCGGGTTCGGATTCATTCTGCACATTCATGATTATGGGGCCCATCTTCTATCGTTTACTTCGTATTACCTAGGTACGTATTTTTTATACACCAGCGGCCTCTTTCTTCGACGGCGCCCATGGCGAACACATCTGCTCTTAGCCACGTACCTTGCTGGATCCGTGTTGATTTATAACACCGGCATCATGTTGCTGGCTGCTTATGGGATCCTGGCTTGGCGGAAGAATCGATTTCGTCATATCGCCGCGGTAGTGGGTATCGTTTTGGTCACCCGTCCTCTGTGGATCCACTATTTGCAGGTGATGGGTGTTCCCTTTCAAGAAGTGGAAGGGAAATTTCTGGGGACAGGTCTTACGCGATGGGTCGATATGCTGAGCGGTCCGAAATGGGTAACCGGTTTTGCGACGCTTTTCAGCGAATTTCTCACTTTTGAATTTCCGCTTACGATCGCCCTAGGACTGCTTGGATGTGTATTAAGTCCTTGGCGCCCGACGACTCGTTGGTTTGGTGCCATTATCATGACCATTCCGATTTTCGCGGGCCTAGCTTTCGCCCCCGCCATGTCGGCACGGGGTTATGTGGTTTATGGCATCAGCATCTGGGTGTATTGCGGAATGGGATATATGTTGGCCGCTTGCCCTCGCAGACGGCTGCCGATGGTCTGCGTGGGCGTCATCCTCGCAGGCCATTTTTTATGGTCATCGGCGCATCTCTGGAGACAACTCGGGCCCGCGCAAACTTATTTTCGGGGCTGGTTTGCGGGAAGCACTCCATTTTTCCACCGGCCTACTCTGGCCTACAGCATGACAGGCAACGAAACCGTTCCCATTCTTTACGGTGGACAGGCTTCCATCGAAGAGGCCGGCGGCGTTCGTCCAGCGCTCCGCGCAGACGGTCCGCTATTTCGTTATAGCGTCAAACTGGCGATTCTTCGCCGCGCTCCGCTCGCAATTCTTTTGGCGTGGATATTCTGGATCTGGCTTCCCAATCGCCGTTGGCGCATCTGGGGAACCGGGACGCTCCTGGGGCTGACGTTTGGGTCCGCCCTGCTGGCCATCTATGGCCGGATAGAAACACCGTTGCGTTTTCCGGTCTCTCGAAATATCCGACTCTCACCCGGGACGGCCGCACAGTACCGCATTCAGTTGGCGCCTTCCTTTCTCGATGCGTTGGAAAAAGCTTCGGGGCCAAATAACACGCTCGCGATTCAAATACCGTATTTGGATGACCCGCCCGACGTCGCGTTATCGGCGGGAAGTTTAATGCCGTTGGACCTCGATAAAAAATGCCGATGGGGATCACATGTGGTTTGTTTGAAAGACCCGGCGTCAGTCCTGGCTTCTTTTCGAAAATCCGGAGAACTCCGCATCACGTTCAAAAACAAGAGTCCTCAGAATTTGGATTTATTAGGTTGGCAGCGGATGGACCTGGCGGGCCGCGTTTGGTCGGCGTCGCGCGATGTGACCGCCCCAGGGGCCTATTTTGGCCATCCTACCCCACTGCCCGCTTTTGAAATTCGTTTGTATCGAGAGGATGGATCGTTAAACGTATTGGGCTTCTGACAGGCGGGGGATCAAAGAGTTAAGGCTTGGAAGCGATATAAAGGGCATTCAACCGATAAAGAAAAGGCCTCACGGCCTCCACATGAAATCCGGCTTGAGTTAACAGCGCGAGCATTTCATGCTGCCACAACCCATCGCGCTCGCCTGGCGCCATTCCTCGTTCATGCGACTCTTCATACCAGCACAGGAGATGGTTCCAATACCCAATCCAGGGATTAATCATGGTGACCACGCATCGACCACCAGATTTTAAGACGCGGTACGCCTCTGCTAACACCTCTTCACGCTTCGGAATATGGTTCAGGCATGCGACGAGGGAAACAGTGTCAAAGCAACCGGATTCAAAGGGAAGATTAGCAGTATCCGTCAAAATCGTCGCACCGCCGCCTGCATCGTAGACGTCCACTCCCACGCCGTTTTTATACAGGCGCACCAACCGATTGTTTCCTGCCCCAATATCTAGAAGCTTCCCGCTCAGATGAGGCCAAACGGCGCGAATACGTTCCTGCTGAAGCGAAGTGAGTCCGACGCGCTCTACAGTCTTTTCATTGAGCACGACGGTACGAAGAGGAAAAAAAATGAAATCCGCTACCCGCCCCAGTGCCGCGCGCGGGAATATTTCAGGGGCCATAACGACGGCTTTTCCATACGGCGGTAATTTGTTCAGAAAGGACCCCCAACAGAAAAACAATCAAACTTGCCAGCATCAGAAAAAGGGCGCCGACGCTGAGTCCTTTTCCTTGCAAGGCGTAGGGCAGCGCCCAAATAAATCCAGTCGCCAGAAGAAAAAAACTAATGGGCAAAAAGAACCGCAATGGCTCTACTAAGACGATCATTCGGATGATCAATAGCACCGTATCCAGACCCGTAGTCCAGGACATCGTGCTGGTTCCAGACCTCATCCGAGGATTCACGGGCACGAAGTCCACGGCATAATCCAACGAGAGGCATAGCATAGTGCTCGAAATGGAAAACGAAAAACGATTCGAACAGAGCGGTAGGATTTTGAGAATCGATTCTCGGCGGAAGCATCGGAAACCGCAATTAATGTCGCGCAGCTTCATGGGAGCGAGGGAATTGAGCATACGCGTCAGAATCCATTTTCCGGGACGCCGCCACAGCGGGCTCGTCTTGGAGTTGGGGCGAATACCCACTACCAAATCAACATCAGGGGCTTTTTCCAGTAAGGCGGGAATATCGTTCGGGTCATGTTGGCCGTCGGCATCCATCAACAGAATGAATTCGCTTTGCGCCGCGCGAATCCCGGTTTTAATGGCGGATCCGTACCCTTTATTTTTCGCATGACGTATCAGGCGAATACGTCCGGCTTTTACCGATGGAAGGAAGATGGGCGGTTCCGATCCGTCGTCAACCACGATGACGTCCTTAAACGAATCGGTACTGCGGCCTTCATCAAACAATTCCACCAAAACTTTTTTTAGACCGAACTGGTCGTTAAAAGTAGGGATGACGATCGATACTTTTTCACGCATAGAACCCGTCATGCAGGGGATGGTACCATCCTGGCCATGATGGATTTAAACACATCTCACGAAGATCATCAGAAAGAACATTTTGATTCCATTGCCGAATTGCATGAAGCGCATTATTTTGATGCGCAAAGTCAGGCGTACCGCTCGCGGTTTATGAACCCGCTGCTGACACAGGGAATTTTCCTGAAGAACGCCAAGGTGCTCGAAGCGATGTGCGGGACGGGACTTTTGACCTGCCATCAGCTGGCCTACGTAGATAAATTGTTGATTCTAAGCGGCGGAGTAAATTCGATGCGGCGGATTCAAAATTGAAGAATCTATTTTGTGGACCGAGAGTGAGTTTAAGTGGATGTTTAGCTCTTTCATAACGGCTTCGACCCATTGGGGGACCCAGACGATAAGCGGTTTATAAGTTCGTTTTAAATATAGTGGAAGCTCCTGATCGAGCTGCGCCAATCCCTGGACCCATTCTTTCGCCTCGCCGTGTGCCGGTCGATAAGAGGGAAAACCGTAAACGACCACAATGTTGGTTTCGCTTGACCAAGTGGGATGCTGATCAGCAATGCTGGTAGGCCAGTTACGCCCACCGGGAGACGTCTTACGGTATGGAAGTCTTAGCTCGTAATAGGCAGGGTGGTCCAGGCGGGGAAAGTAAGACGTCACTTCATGAAAATTGGGTGTTTGTGTGTCAACCAAAAGCACACAAGCCGGAAGGTGGGTGGTTGTCGGGTACAGCCACGTCGCCACGCTCCAGCGTTTAAAAAATTCTGGCAGGACACCTAAAAGACCTATCCCCCCTTGGAGATAGAGCGATTGAAGATCATCTAAAAAGTGGGGAAAACTGTGATTCAAAACCACCACGCCGAGCGCAGCATACAGGCTCACCGTACTCTTTGATGGCACCAAGGTTTTAAACCCTAAGGCTAACGCAGGGGGCACCGCTTGCGATTAAAAAAGGGTGCCGGTGAAGACTGCGTGTCACGGCTAAAAAAACCTTCGATTGGGCGGGCTTCGACTGAATCAACAAGCACACCACCCCGGTCAGGCGGATTATCGTTTGAAGGCTTACACGCATAGGTGGAATTTTAATCCTCGTGTCCCAAGTCGTGAAGTGGCATAAAGCCTCATTTTTTTTCCAAACTACCTATGGGATGAGTGGGTACAAGCAAAGCGCAAGGGTCTCATTGTGAGAGCCGAATTCTATCGAGCGTTTTATGCCACCCTTTTCTCCGTTAATGCAAATGTTGCCACCTTCCCTAAGAAATGGTTTTAATCCGTTCATGACCGGCTCTTACGACTTCGATGTTCGCATCGCTTACGCCGATACCGACCGTATGGGGGTGGTGTATTACGCCAACTACTTGGTGCTTTTTGAACGGGGACGGACGGAGCTGCTGCGGAATGTGGGGCTGCGGTACCGTGATCTGGAAGACAAATACCGACTCTTCATGCCCGTCACCGATGCCACCTGCGAGTATTTCGCCCCAGCCCGCTACGACGATTTAATCCGCGTCCGCACCACGTTGGCCGAAATGGGCGGCGCCTCCGTCATCTTCCATTACGAAATCCTCGACCCCGAAACTGCCAAACCTCTAGCCCGCGGCTTCACCAAACACGCCGTGGTGAATCTCCTCTGGCGTCCCACCCGCCTCCCCGATGACCTCCGGACGCTGTTGGGGTCTTTTTTAGTGAAATAAAAATCGCCCAAGTCGCTCTAAGAGCGGCTATGGAATTCTTAAAAAATACCCTTCGATGTTATGGACTGCTGGCCTTGGTGAGCTTTTATGCCCTGGCGCTGGTGGTTTTGCACCGTTTCGGCATGTTCCCGAGAATACGAGAAACAAAAGCCATTTCTTGAGAAATCTTATCAAGGATTGGATTCATTTTGCTGGCGTCCCTTGCGGTTTCAAGAGAGAAATACCCGCCACACGACGCGGTGATCCGAAATATTTTGGACGAACGACGCTAAGAGATGAATTCTTTGCTCGCGGTGGCATGCGGCCGCTGCCCTACTGGGGTGCTTCGGTTTAGAGATTATGCCTTGGAGTCGCTAGGGGAACTGGCTCTGCTCAGGAATCCGGGTCGGGGTCAAACCAGGCGGTTTGTCAGGTAAGCCCAGGCAGCTTAATATCGCGCGGATCACCGCAGGCTCCAAGATGGCCGACACCATTTTTAATGAGCCACCACAATCTGCACACTTTTTCATGTCGAAGCCAAACACTCGGGCCAAGAGTTCGGCCCATCGTTGAGCGTACCCCTTCCTTGTTGGATCATAAGATGGGTACGTACCCTGTTCGGGTACGCACGCCGGCCGTTCGGGCTCACGTTTTAACGGATTATCGGTCTGGGCTGTCGCGGGCGCGCGAATTTGAGACAACGTAGGACAACCTGCGAACGGATCTTGGCGTGGGGCGCTAAACATCCAAAAAAACGGGTCAGGTGAATTCGTGCCGGTGGAATAAGCGCGGCCAGTTTCTCTACAAACTCCACACCTGAAAAAAGCAGATGGCTGGTGCCATCCCGGTAGGGAGTCTTCAGCCGAAGCAGGATGTCACCGGAAGCCTGAAGCTCCAGCCGATCTTCGGCAACCGCAGGACGGGCAATATAACGGCAAAGCATTTCGAGCTTTTCGCGCTCCCATGGATTGCAATAAACAGCCGCATGGAGTGAGAACCCAGACACTTGCACGCATAGTCAGCCTGTCCGTTCCACATGATGACGATCCACAGCACCCGGTCATCTTGGAGCCTACCACTATTCGCACGATTTTAGCCTGCCTAGGCTTGCC
>CAYTWA010000011.1:0-39069 GCA_964441955.1 uncultured Elusimicrobia bacterium | reverse complement strand
CCGTCCCCCCAAGGCCCCCGGTCCCTTGAAGGGTGATCGTCGACGTGACAACCGTGGTATCCACCGAGCCTTGGTTCAGCAAGTCTCCACCGTTTAGTAAAAGATTATTGTTGATCACCAGTGACGCACCTGTGGCAACCGCAAAATCACCCGCCACCGTCATGCTCGTCGCGCTGACAGTCAACGTGCCGCCGTCTAAAACCACTGAACTGGAGACCGTCACTTGATTGGTGACGGGGGTCCAGGTTCCGGGTCCAGCGATACGCAGCATGTAAAAGTTGGAATTGTTGGTGCGGATGCTTAAACCCGCCGTTCCCCCTTTAAACGTCACGCTCGAGGCGCGGGCTTGGTAGGTCCCCAGATTCGTCCAGGAGCTTGAAATCGTGATGGCATAATTATTCGAATTGTTGGCATCCAACGTGTGCCCGGCGCCGTTGGTCAGTTGCCCTTCGGTCGTCACCGGCCCAAACAACGTCGTGACATTGGCGCCGGTCAGCGTCACATGGGGGAGAACGGTTAGACCACCTCCACCCAGGCTTCCCGTGCCGGCTAACGTCAGCGTCGCCGTGTTAACCGTGTACCGCAGAGCTCCAGCGTTAAGAATATCGCCGCCTAAAACGCGTAGATGGTTATCTATCCATAAAGTGCCGTTCGGCCCAACCGACACGTCGTTGGTCACGGTCATGGTGGAGCCGCTTGCAACACTGAAGTCGCCGGCATCGACCACCAAAGAGCTCGACACGGTGAGCTGATTGGTGGAGGTCGCCCAACTTCCACCCGTAAGGACGCGAAGCATATACAGGGGACTGCCGCCGGATTTAAACAGTAAGTTTTCTCCCGTTCCCGCCAACGTGATGCTGCTGTTTCTGACCAAATAAGTACCGGTGTTTGTGAAATGGCTCGACACGGTGATGCCAAAATTTCCGCTGCCCGCATCGACCACATGCGGAGTTGTGTTGGAAAAGGTCCCTAGGACCGTAACGTGGCTCGCAAAGGTCGTGCTTGAAAGAGCGACACCGGAGAGCGAAAGGTTGCCCACTTGAAGCGCTCCACCCCCCGTCCCTCCGAGAGTTCCATTGCCCGCCAATGTCACCGTAATCGTGCTTAACGACGTAATGTTTCCGGAGGTATTGGTCAGTGTTCCGGAATTGCTGCGGAAATCACCCTTAAGGTCCAGCGTCCCGCCGCTTTTGAGGTAAGTCGTCGTGACCGTGTAAGAGGACCCTATCGTTAGGGTTCCGCCCGATTGGGCTGTGAAACTAGACACGGTCAGTGGTGAGGTCACGGTTTGCCAACTGCCGGTGGGGCCCGTCATAATCATTTTGTAAAAATTGTCGCCGCCTGAATTGATCGTCTGGTTGGTGGAGGCGCCGCTAAAAGCCACGGAGCTCGTCCCGAAATCAAATTTTCCAGCAGGCGACACAAACCAGCTTCCGCCGACCGTAATGCTTGACGTCGTCGCCATGAAGGTGCTTCGGTAGAGGTTGAAATTTTGTGCGACGGTAAAGACATTGGAGGACAAAATAACGCGCCCTCCGTAGCTTCCGGTTGTAGCCGTGCTGACGCTAATGGACTGAACAGACACGGCGGCGGAGGCGATGCAGGGCACTTGACTGCCGGCATCAAAAATAGCGTCATCGACTCCGATTGGGAAAGAGGCGCCTTTAGCGCCCCCAGAAGCGGTCGACCAGTTGTTGGGGTTATGCCATGTGCCGGTTGATCCGGTTGCAACCCAATACCGCGAAGCGGCATGGGACGCTAAAGAAGCTCCCCAAAGAAGCACCAAAGTCAGCCAAAAAAAATGGCGTCGCACAGTGGTTAAGTCTGGGGCAAACAGACTGATTTTTCAACGTTTTTTAGGAGGCGATTCCGCCTACGACGACGCCTTTGGGGATACGCAAGGTGGGGAGGCCATCGGAGACAGGCGCGCCTTGGCCGTCTTTCCCGCAAGTCCCCACAGACCAGCCCATATCGGAGCCGACCAAATCAATGGTTTTAAGCACTTGGGGGCCATTGCCCAGCAGGTTGGCCGAGCGGGTGAGCGAGCCGACTTTCCCATTTTCGATGCGGAAACCCTCTTCGACTTCGAAAACGAAGTCCCCTGTCGAGGGTTCTACTTGTCCGCCCCCCATTTTGGTCACCAGAAAACCGTTTTCAACGGACTTTAAAATCATTTGTGGATCATCGCGGCCCGGCGCCACAAACGTATTGGCCATTCGGGGGATCGGTCGGTGGCGAAAGGATTCGCGGCGGCCATGCCCATTGGACCGTACACCCGCTTTTTTAGCGGTTTGGCGATCATAAAGGTACGTCTTTAAGACGCCATTTTCGACCATGGCTTTACGCTGTGCCGGAATGCCTTCGTCGTCATACGCATAGAACCCCCGCTGACCCGGCATCGTGGGGTCTTCCATGACGCTCACCTTTTCATGGCCCACGACTTTACCAAGGGCTCCAACATACATCGGAGAAATTCCCTTTTGAACCGCATCGGCTTCCAGCGGGTGGCCTAAGGCTTCATGAATTAACGTGCCGCCAGCCTCCGAGGCAATAATAATCGGCATTTCCCCAAGCGGCGCATTCGGAGCGTCCAACCGTTTTACCGCGCGCTCCGCCACTTTTTTGGAGAGCGCCGCGACATCAACGCGGTCAAAGAATTCGAAGCCCGCCGATCCGCTGACCGCATCGTATGCGGTTTGGAGCGCTCCAGCGCGTTCTGCGACAACCGAAATTGAAAACGTCAGAACGGTCCGCCATTCTTCCGTTGAGTCGCCTTCCGATGTCCATATCCGGACGTGTTTCTCGGTTTCACCGTAGCTGATGGAAATTTGGCGGACACCCGGAAGAGAAGCGGCTTCATAGCAGCGACGGATTAAAGCGATTTTTGTATCCGCCGTGATATCGCCAGGAACTTTTAAAAGAGTGGGTCGGTAGGTTGCCGTCGCGGCGACCGAACGCGCCGATGGGCTTCGTCCAAGGGCTTGCTGGGATGACGGCTCAATCAGCGTCTTCGAAAGCTGCCGGATGGCTTCCACATCCGGGTCATCGATGCTGGCAAACTTGGTTTCATCGCCTGAAAGATACCGAAGGCCAGCCCCACATTCCCGTCCGCCAGTAAAACGCTCGACTTTTCCTTCTTCCCAGCGAATCGCCAGCGTGCGCACATCTTCCCAATAAAGGTCAGCGTAATCGCCGTAGTGAAGGAGCGACAAATGCGGTTCAAGGTTTTGAGATGCAAGGCGCATGAGTCGCCCATTGTAACTAGAGTGGAAGGATAATTTTAAATGTACTGCCTTGGCCCAGCGTGGAATCGACGGATGCAAAGCCCCCATGCGCTTCTACGACCCGTTTGACAAGGGCCAGCCCCAACCCCATGCCTTGAACTTGACCGGTGAAATTGGCTTCGATCTGATAAAACTTCTGGAAAATTTTAGGGTGTTCTTCCGAAGGAATTCCGGGACCGTTGTCGCGAAACGACAAAATCGCACGCGCTTCTTCGACCCGACCGGAAATCCAAATCTGTCGCGGAGCTTTGGGATTAAATTTGACGGCATTTTCAATCAAATTGCGAATGGCCTCTTTCATCCACAATTTATCCACGTGAATGGCCGGCAAACCGTCTAACCCTGGATCCCGGTTAACAGCCGCTTCTCCGGTTTTCAAAAACGACGCTAAATCCGCCAACGCCGCGTCCAACAGCGAACCGATGGACTGGGGTTTTTTCGTCAATTCAAGATGATCCGATTCCAGCGCCGAAAACCAGGTGATTTTTTCAACCAGTGCGGTCAGCAATTGGCTATTGCGGTCGATGGTTTCAAGCGCCGTCTTTTGAAAGGGTTCCAGTTCCTCTGGTTTCTCAAGCAGCATGGGAACAAACCCACGAATTGAGACGAGCGGAGTTTTGAGTTTGTGAGAGACGAGCGACAAGAAATTACGCTTCAGTTGCGCTTCCTTGCGTTCTTCCGTCACATCGGCCAAGATAAGAATCCATTGCTGGATGCTGCCTTTGTCATTGCGAACGGGCTTAAAAATACCTTCCAAAATGAGCAGGGGTTTGGCGATGCGGACCAATTCGATGACCGCACCTTGGCCTAAGGTCGATGCTTCCGCCCAAGACGGTTTCGAGCTGAAATCACTTTCGATGTCACGCCAAGGCTGCCCTTTGAAATTTTTTCCCAGGAGCTGCTGAGCGATGGGGTTAGCGAGTAAAACCATACCGGAGGCGTCCAATAGGAGCGCGGCTTCGGACATTTCACTTAAAATCGTCGCCATTTTTTCTTTTTCCTGGCGGATCGACTCAAAAAGCCGCGCATTTTCAATGCCCACGGCCGCTTGTGCCGCGAACATTTCCAAAATTTTCTGGTCCATCTCGGTGAACGGCTGGCCGTCGGCGCGGTTGATGGCTTCCATGACACCGATCAGCTTGTCTTTAGCCAGCATCGGCACAGCCAAAATCGATTTGGTTTGAAACTGGCTTGTTTTATCCGCCTTTTGCGTCCAGCGCGGGTCTTTGGCGACATCGTTGACGAGCGCCGGGCGCCGCACGGAGGCCACCCACCCCGCAATGCCTTCCCCTTTTTTAAGGCGCACCTGCGTCAGGGCTCCGCCTTTGGACCCTAAGGCCACGTCAAAATATAGTTCTTCGGTCACGGGGTCTTGCAGCAAAATGGAAGAGGCTTCCGCACGCACCACTTCCCCGGCCAGACGCATCACGGTTGAAAGCAGGTCCGATAAGCGCAGCGTCGAGCTGACCAGTCGGCTCGCTTCAAAAATGCGTATGAAATCACCCTCGGTAATCGCCATGTTAGAAAGCGTCCCCCTCCCCGGCGGCTGGACGACGTCGTTTGATCACGCGTTTACGGATGGGACGCTCTTTCAAAACACCCTTGCGCAGCCGCGTGCGGGCCTCTAACCGGGTTTCTGGCGTAAACGGCGTCCAGATGCGTTTCATACGCCCCTGTCGCGCTCGAAGCACGGAACGACGTGCCAGCATCGGCTGAAGTGAGGGTGAAAACTGCCGAAGGTGACGCAGGGGTTTTCCTCGCATGACCCATGCTTCTTGCATAGTGCCCACGCGCACGAGCGGCGCAAGCTCCTGCGGCCGCTCCGCCTCTTGCACGTCGATTTCGCCTTCAAAGACTCCCAGACGCGTCCCCTCGGATGGCGTCGTCGTTAAAGCAAATTCGGTTCCCCGAACCCCACAAACGGCGCTTGGCGTATTAAATTCCCAGTTTTGACGCTCAACGGTACCGGCGGAGTCTAATTTTCCAAAAAGCGTGCCTTCTAAAAGATTGACGCGTCCGCCATTGGGCTCAGCGCGTTCCGCCACCACCTGCGTTTTAGGTTCAAGGAAAACAAACATCCTTTGGGATAAGGAAAGTTCCACTCGGCCCTCTTCGGACGTGCGTATTTGGTCTCCCGCCTCAATGGGCATTCCCTCGCTTGGCGTTATCCAGCTCGCGGTCCCATTCAGCAGCACCCCGACGTCGCCTTCCACGCTGCCAAAGCGCGCTTGGTTTTCTGATAGCCCTTGTTCATAAGGAGACGCGGCACCGCTGCCCGTGGCCAAGAAGATCAGCACAAATAATTTAACGTTTATGTTTTGCATTCAAATGGTCGCTGTAATACCTCGAAAAACGATGCGTCCCTTCTCCATCGGCCACAAAAAACATCGCGTCGGTCTCGGCTGGATGCGATGCGGCGATGAGCGCGGCCTTCCCGGGGTTTCCGATGGGCCCGGGAGGCAAACCCTTGCGCTTATATGTGTTGTAAGGAGAGGTTATTTCAAGGTCTTTGTAATACAGCCGCGTTTTCCACAGACCGGGCGTTCCCCCCGACAAGCCGATGGCATGCTGAACCGTGGCGCAGGATTCGAGCAGCCAGCCTTTTTTGATACGGTTCATGAACACCCCGGCGACAAGAGGACGTTCGCTCGACGCCCGCGCTTCGCGCTCCACAATGGAGGCCAAGACGAGCAAGTCCTTTTCTTTCAGATGAAACTTTTCGGCCTGGTCCCCGAAATCAGACGGTTTTTGCGCGAAGTAGCGGGCCGTCATTTTCTCCACGACACGCTCGGCCGGCGTTTCCAAATCAAAGTGGTAGGTGTCCGGAAAAAGCATGCCTTCGCAGTGCTCACGTTGAGTCACTTTCAAAAAATCTGCCGCCAACACGACGCCTTTTTCTTCTAAGCGCTGCGCCATTTGCCAGGACGTCCAGCCTTCCGGCAGTGTTACCCGTATCGGCCGCGGGCCGCGCCGAATTTGAAGCCACGTGGCGCGTGGACTTTGCCCTTTCGGGATGTCGTACAAACCGGGACGCGCGCCGGAACCAGGACTGATCTTGGCCCAGACTCGCAAAAGGAACGGCTTGTCGAGAAGCCCGGCTTTGTTTAAATTTTCGGCGATTTGGCGGACTGACTCGCCCTTCGTCACACGGAAGGAATCGGCTTGGGCCTGACGAAAAAACCCGACGCAGAGGAAACCAATGAATAAAAAGTGCGACGTTTTGGACAAGCGATCAAAATAGGATCGTTGGGTCCAGTCGTGGCGTGCTGATATCGGCCAATGCCGGACTTGTGATCCGCGGTTCGGGGGAAGAGGGAACAAACGCTGGGGCGGTCGTGGGACGCAGCATTTGAGAAACGGTGACAAATTGGTATCCGCGGCGGCGCAGCTCTCGGATTGCTTTGGGAAGCGCTTCGACCGTATGCGGCATGCCAGAGTGCATCAGCACGATCCCGCCATCGGTTGCTCCCATGACGATTCGCTGATAAATGGCTTCTTCGGAGGCCCCGGAGACATCGCGGGTTTGCACACTCCAGAGCACCATTCGGTACCCCGCCTGAGACGCCTGCTTTAACGTTCGACGGTTGTAGCCGCCGCCCGGAGGTCTGTACAAAAGGGTGTCTTTCCCTGTGAGCCGCTGGATGCTTTGGCGTGTCTTGGATAATTCGTCCATCAACGCCTCTTTTTCCAAAAGGGTGAGACGCGGGTGTGTATACGTGTGGTTGGCCAGTTCATGTCCTAGGCGGTCGATTTCACTCACCAGTTCCGGATGGCGATCAGCCATTTTACCAACGACGAAAAATGTGGCGGGAACGCCTTCTTGCTGAAGAACGGCTAAAAGGTCTTGGGTTTTTCCAGGGTGCGGGCCATCATCAAACGTTAAGGCAATCCAGGGACGCTGCGGAGCAAGATCTATGTCTGGACGAGAAAGGGACCTTGCCGGAGGCTCCCAACTGGCAGGGATGACAGCCCCGGTTAACAACAAAAGACTGGACGATATCAGTACGCCAAAAGATCGGTTCAAGATTGGCATAAGGGTATCGGAACCGGCGCGTTTTGACAAGCAGTTTTTACTTCTTAACAAGGGCTAGACGGAGATCGTTTAAAGCCGAAACGACGGAGCGTTGCCGGACCGCATCGCGGTCTCCCCCAAAGCGGTATTTCCTGACGGCGGTCTCTCGGGGCCCAGCCACACCGACATAAACCAACCCCCGAGGTTTTAGGCGAATCGCACCTCCGGGGCCAGCGATCCCGGTTACGCCCACGCCCCAAGTACTTTTAAAGCGCCTGCGGATTCCCTCGGCCATGGCCTGGGCCACCACCGAACTAACGGCCCCGTGCTTCCTAATGAAAGCGGGTGGAATGCCCAAACTTTCTTCCTTAATACGGTTGCTGTAGCTTACTACCCCGCCCAGAACGTAATCGGAGCTGCCGGGAATATCCGTCAAGCGGGCACTTAAAAGCCCCCCTGTGCAAGACTCAGCCAAGGCCACCGTGGCACGCCGCCTTCGAAGCGCAAGTCCCACAACCTTTTCTAACGTACAGTCCTCTCCATGTCCATACGAATAGCGGCCCAGTTTTTGAAGCACGCGGCGGACGACCCGTCGGCATCGGGCACGCGCCTGTATCCGCGTACGAGCCGTCACAAACACATCTAAATCCACCAACCCCAGATGCGCCAAAATCGTGAAGTCGGCGCCAGGCTCTTTGGTCAAGATCGGGCGAATCGCTTGATCGGCTAAGGATTCCGCAATCCCAACAAAGTGAAGATGCGCCTGCGCACGGGGTTTGGTTCGAAACGTTTTTCGAAGCCGCGGTAAAACGGAGTTTTCAAGCATCGGATGCATTTCGCGAGGAGGGCCGGGGAGAAGAATCAAAATGCGAGAGGTCGTGGGAGTGGGAGTCGCTAGACTAAGCCACTGCCCCGGAGCGGTTCCATTGGCGTTACGGATAACTTCCGCGCCTTGAAGCAAATAGGCTTGCCTTTCATTGGCGGGCGGCATACGGCGGTAGCGAGCGCGGCGGAATTTGGCGCGAATACCGATGGCGAGTTTTCTCGAAAAGACCAAGGGGTGCCCGCAAGCTTTCGCCGCCGCTTCCCGGGTCACATCATCGAAGGTAGGCCCCAACCCACCCGTCACGATGACCAAAGGAAATTCCTGCAAGGCGCGACGGATGGCGGTGGCCAGAACCCCTTCTTGGTCTGGCCGTGTTTCTTCATGCGCGAGCGTGATTCCCACCGAAGACAAACGGCGCGCCAATGTGGAGACATGGGTGTTTCGCTTGCCGCGGAGCAATTCGGAGCCTACGCACACGAGTGCGGCGTTGACGTTACTGGATACCGAGATAGGCATGCTGCACTTGCGGGTTATGGAGAAGTTCAAGGGCGGGGCCTTCCAAAACGATTTTACCGGTTTCAAGCACATAGGCGCGCTGAGCCGCTTCCAAGGCTTTGCGCGCGTTTTGTTCCACCATTAAAATCGTCATGCCCTTTTGGTGAATGTCGCGAATGATCGAGAAGACTTTCTCGACCATCAAAGGGGCCAACCCCATCGACGGCTCATCGAGCATCAAAAGCTGCGGACGGCTCATCAGCGCGCGGGCCATCGCCAGCATTTGCTGTTCACCGCCGGACAACGTCGACGCCATTTGGTTCCAGCGATCCCGCAGAACGGGGAAAAGCGTCATCATGCGCTCTTCATCGTCCGCCATTCCAGCCCGGTCGCGCCGCAAAAAGGCGCCCATGCGCAAATTTTCTTGAACGGTCAGCCTTGGGAAAACGCGGCGGCCCTCGGGAACATAGGCAATGCCCGTTTTAGCCACCAGGTGCGCCGGTTTTTGGGTCATCCTCTGCCCCTGAAAAAGAATTTCTCCTGAGTCGGGAAGCAATAGCCCCGCGATCGATTTAAGCAGGGTGCTTTTGCCCGCCCCGTTGGCGCCGATTAGCGTGATCATCTCACCCTTTTGAACGTTTAGCGATACGCCTTTCAATGCTTCGATCTTGCGGCCATGCAGCGTTCGCAAATCGCGGATTTCAAGCATTGCTTTTTCCTAAATACGCTTCAATGACGGCGGGATGGCGCTGAATCTCTTGCGGAGACCCTTCTGCGATTTTAGCGCCGTAGTCGAGCACGACGATGCGTTGGCAAATGGTCATGATCACGCGCATTTGGTGTTCGATGAGCAGAATGGAAATGCCAGACGACTGAATTTTTCGGATGAGTTTGACCAAATCGTCGCTTTCGGCATGGTTCATTCCGGCCGTGGGTTCATCTAAGAGCAGCAGCTTAGGGTCCAAGGCTAATGCACGCGCCATTTCAAGTTTTCGCTGATCGCCATAGGGAAGATTTTTAGCCAGCGCATTGCCGCGGTCTAATAAGCCGACCCGCTGGAGCAACTCGCAGGCCCGCTGCTCAATGGCGCGCTCCTCGCGTGCAAACGAAGGGGTCTTAAACAGCGTTGAAAAAAATTCAGACCGCGTGCGGCAGTGGCGGGCCACCATGACATTTTCAATTGCAGTCATGTTGGGGAAGAGACGAATGTTTTGAAACGTTCGAGCCATTCCGAGCGAAGCGATTTCGTGGGCACACATCCCATGAAGGCGTTGATCGCGGAAAAGCACATCCCCTTTATCCGGTTTGTAAAGTCCCGTTAAAACATTAAAAAAAGTGGTTTTCCCGGCTCCGTTGGGGCCGATGAGCCCGAGAATTTCCCCTTCTTGGATGGATAGATCAACATGATCGAGGGCCCGAACCCCGCCAAACGATTTTGTCAGGGAAAGCGCTTCGAGAAGACTCATGATTTGGCATCCGCATCAAACAATGAATTGTCCCGGCTTTCTTCGGGTTCCATGGGATGCAGCTCCAAGGAACGGCGCTTGCTGGGCCAAATTCCCTGAGGCCGGTAAATCGCCATCAACACCAAGGCCGCCCCAAATAATAGATAGCGTGCGTTGGCCAGCGAGCTTCCCAGAAGATCGCGAAGCAGCTCCGGCACGGCCACGATACAAAGCGCTCCCACAACAACGCCGGGAACGCTGCCCATGCCGCCAAGGACCACCGCACAAACCAAGAGTACGGATTCCCAAAACGTGAACGATTCAGGGGTTACGAACCCTTCCCAATGCGCGAAGATAGCCCCCGCCAAGCCGGCAAATGCCGCCGAAACACCAAAAGCCACCAGTTTTTGGCGTGTGACTTCCACCCCCATGAGCTCTGCCGCAATTTCATCTTCCCGGATGGCTATCCAGGCCCGTCCCACACGCGAATGGTTCAGTCGGTGGCACACCCACACCGCGACCCCCACGCAGAAGAAGATGAGGTAGTAGTAGCACGTGTTGGTGTCGGCGGTGAGCCCAAGAAAAGAAGCCGACGGAATGGTTTCCCCTACGCGCGGCAAACCTTTCGGTCCATTGGTCAGCCCGTCCCAATTCATCAACACCAAGCGCACCACTTCACCAAACCCCAACGTCACAATAGCCAAATAATCTCCGCGCAGCCGCAGCGCCGGATACCCCACGAGCACACGCACGATCATCGCAAGCGCCATAGCGGCAAACGCGCACCCTACAAACGGAACGTTATGAATCGCTAAAAGAGCCGCGGTATAGGCGCCAATCGCATAAAACGCCATAAAACCCAAATCCAAAAGCCCCACAAACCCAATCACAAGGTTTAAACCCAAAGCCAGCAACATGTAGAGGCCGGCAATGCCCAGCAACCGAATTAAAAAAGCGGCACGCGACCCTTCCAGCAAGAGTGGAAGAACCGCCACCCATACGATGAGTACGCCTAGCCAAACGAAACGGGATTTGAACGTCATGGTTTGGGAAGCCTGGATTCTAAGTCGTCTAAATTTTTTCGCAGAGCGCGAATGTGCTGGCGCAGCGCTTCGTGTTCCCCGGTTAGGGGGGTTTCGGCTTTGACCGTTTCCAGGTTATTGATCACGACGGCTACGAGTAAATTCACCATCACGAAAACGGCCACAACGATGAAAGAGGAGAAAAAAAGCCACGCCATCGGGACTTGCTCGATCACGCGCCCTTGAAACTCAATCCAGCCTTCCAAGGTGATGACTTCAAAGAGTGTTAGGGCGGCGCGCCCCAAATGTCCCCATTTTTCTGGATCAATCCGGCCAAAGAGATGAACGCCCGTCACCGCGTACACATAGATCAACAACCCCATCAGCATCGCGATATGGCCGATGGAAGGAATGGAGCGCAGCATGGTAGAGATGATCAGCCGAAGCTCCGCGGAAAAAGCAATCAACCGCGTGACACGAAGCAAACGCGCGACGCGAGCAAGCGTCGTCCAAGACCCAATGGCCGGCACCATCGAGAGTAAGACCACGGTGAAATCAAAGACGTTCCAGCCATTACGAAAGAAGGTTTGGAAACGCGGGGCATGGGCGGTCAGACGAATCGATATTTCGACCAGAAAAATTCCCTGGAAAATGAGGTTCAGCGCATGGAAAAACCCGCCCCATCGGTCCATCAAAATTGGCGAGGTTTCAACCCCGATCACTATGGCATTGGCGACGATAACGCCCAGAATAAAATTCTGGAATAAGGCGCGGCCCGCGGTCCGCTGACAGAAAAAAACAATCGATTTAGACTTTATCGGGGACATGGCGACCAAACAACCCTTCTGGACGAAAAAGCAGAATAAGAAGAAGCACCGAAAACGCGATGACGTCTTTCCAATCAGAACCATTTGGGATAAACCCTACCGCGAGCGATTCAAGGACCCCAAGGATCAGGCCCCCCCACATGGCTCCTGGAATGTTGCCGATACCGCCCAATACCGCCGCCGTGAAGGCTTTGATGCCGGGGACGAACCCCATGTTGTATTTGATCGACCCGTAATACATGCCGCTCATGGCACCCGCTACCCCGCCCAAGGCGCCGCCGATTAAAAACGTGAGGGCGATAATCTGGTTCACCGGGATGCCCATGAGCGAGGCTGTGGACGCATCTTGTGCCGTAGCACGGATCGCCGTGCCTAAACGCGTCTTGTTTACAAAAAAGTGAAGGGCCAGCATTAAGCTGACCGAAAGTATCAGAATCAAAAGCTGCAGATTGCTCACGTGTGCGCCGGCGAATTGATAATGGCGAATTTCAAAGGCTTGCGGGTAAGCCATCGATTGGTCAGAAATCCATAAGAAGACCGCATTTTGCATTAGAAGGGAAACACCGATGGCTGAAATGAGCGGGGTCAAACGTGCGGCTTTGCGCAGCGGGCGGTAGGCCAGCCTCTCCACCCCAATCGCCAGAAGACCACAGAAGGCAAAGGCGATCAAAATTCCCAGCAAAAAAGCTTGCCAGCCGGGCATGATGGCGGCGAGTTTGAGAAAAATTAGAAGACTAACGAAAGAACCCACCATGAATATTTCCGAGTGGGCAAAGTTGATCATCAGCAAGACGCCATAAACCATCGTATAGCCCAAGGCGATCAGCGCGTACAGCGAACCCAGCGTCAGGCCGTTGACGAGCTGCTGAACGATCATTTAAGCGTAACGAACTGTCCGTTTTGAACTTGGTAAATCGTGATGGTTTTATTCAGCGTGTCGCCCTTTTCATCGAACTGGGTTACCCCAAGAACGCCTGCGTGCTTCACTTTGGGGAGTTCAGCGACTATTTTGTCCCGATCCGGACCGACTTTTTCAATGAGGGAAAGTAGGATCGACATTGCTTCATAGCCCCAATGGTCATAAGCTTTTAATTCATCGTTGGGATAACGCACGCTGTAAGCTTTCACAAACTCCTGCGCCGAAGGCAAAATAGAAGCGGGGGCCCCCAAAAAGGTGATGTAGGATCCCTCCGCCGAGGCCCCGGCCACGCGCAAATACTCAGGGTCAAAGTTGGCTTCGGACAACATCATGAGGGCTTTCTCCCCCACGCCGCGCGTTTGCCGAACCACGAGACCGCCCCCGGCATAATCCCCGCCCCAATACACCAACTGCGGCTTGGTTTCATGCACCCGCGTTAAGAGTGCATTGAAGTCTTTATCCGCCACGTTGACGCCGTCGAAAGAAAGCACCGTACCACCCAGGGTTTGAAAGCGTTTTCTGAACTCTTCCGCGACGCCTTGCCCGTATGCGGTTTTGTCGTGAATAATCGCCGCGCGACGTGCGCCCAACTTTTTAAACGCATATTCGGCGCCATAGGGACCTTGGACGTCATCGGTCGTGTTGACGCGAAAGATGCTGCGCGGCCATGTCCAGCCCTTATCCAACTGCTGAAGCGTCAGTTTTGGGTTGGACGCGGCAGGGGAAATCATCGGGATGTGGGCTTTAGCATAGACGGGGGCCGCCGGAATGGAACAGCCGGAATTAAAATGCCCCACCACACCCATGATGGAGGGATCGGAAACAATACGGTTCGCAACGCCCACCGCTTCACGCGGGTCGCTGCGGTCATCATAGGCGAGCAATTCCACTTTAAAATCTTTAAACGCTCCACGCGCATTAAATTCTTCCACGGCCATTTGGCTGGCACGCTGAAGGCCTTGCCCCAGCGCCGCAATATCGCCGGTAAGCGGCAGCGCGACGGCGACATGAACGACTTTTTCTTTCGGACCGCACGAGGCGAGGAATAGGACAGGCACCCAAAAAAGCGTTTTCTTCATAGGGTCTCCTTATAAGCCGATCGCGTTTAGGACAGCTTGTTTCTGGGCTTTAACCGGCGTGGGAAGTTTTTTGATTTGAACCGCAGAGTCGGGATCTTTTAAGCCGTGCCCGGTCAGCGTGCAAACAATGGTTTGGCCTTTTTGGAGTCTTCCCCGCTTGGCTTGTTTCATAAGCCCGGCCACGGAGGCGGCGCAGGCAGGCTCTCCAAAAATGCCTTCCTTGGCCGCCAGGAAATGATACGCCTCTAAAATTTCCTCGTCCGATACTTCATCGATCATGCCCTGGGATGCATCGCGCGCTTCTTCCGCCGCTTTCCAAGAAGCCGGGTTTCCAATGCGAATCGCGGTGGCGATCGTTTCGGGTTTTTCAACGATGCGCCCGCGCACTAGAGGGGCCGCACCGGAGGCTTGAAAACCCCACATCTTGGGCAATCGGTCGGCTTTCTTATTTTTGTGGTATTCCTGGTACCCTTTCCAATAGGCGGTGATATTGCCCGCATTGCCCACCGGAATGCAATGAATGTCCGGAGCGTCGCCTAAAACATCAACCACTTCAAACGCCGCCGTCTTTTGGCCTTCAATGCGGTCCGGGTTTACGGAATTAACGAGAGCGATGGGATGACTTTGGCTGATGTCGCGCGCCAGCGCGAGTGCTTCATCAAAATTGCCGTCAATCGGTATCACTTTGGCCCCATGGATGAGCGCCTGGGCTAATTTTCCTAAAGCAATTTTGCCCTCCGGAATCAGCACCGCGCAACCGATTTCCGCGCGTGCCGCGTAAGCGGCCGCTGAAGCCGAAGTATTTCCCGTGGAAGCGCAAAGCACCACTTTGGCCCCTGCTTCAACCGCTTTCGAGACAGCCATGGTCATTCCACGATCCTTAAATGAGCCGGTGGGGTTTAGGCCTTCATATTTAAAAAAAACCTGAACTTCAACACCTAACAACAGCGCTAAATACCGAGATGGGATGAGCGGGGTGTCGCCTTCTAATAGCGTAATAACCGGCGTCTTATCGGTGACGGGAAGGTACGGACGGTAGCGCTCGATAAGGCCTAATTTTCGAGAGGGAGACGCCGCAATCATTCTTCGATCCGAAGCACGACCGTCTTCGCACGAAGATAAGGTTTTCGGCCGATTTCCTTCAAGGCGCGCGAGATGGACCCCTCCGACGCCTGATGTGTCAGAATTAAAATCGGAATTCCGCGCAAGCCCGGGAAACCGTGCTCCGGCTGGTACACGCCGGCGATAGAGACCCCGCAATGGCTTAAAATTCCAGAAATGTCCGCCAACACTCCGCGCTGATCGGCGACCGTAAAACGCAAGTAAAAGCGGGAGGACATTTTTTCGCGTGGGACAGAGGATAGATGTTTACGGGGGTCCCCCGAGACGTACGGAAGTTTTCCCGCCGTGCCCGCGGCCACTTGCCGCGCTAGATAGGTGATGTCGGATACAACGGCGGAAGCGGCCGCCATTTTACCGGCGCCTTTTCCATAAAGCATCACATCGCCCACCGCATCGCCTTCGATGGAAATGGCGTTGTATTCGTTTTGGACGTTGGCAAAAGGATGCGTTTGCGCAATGAGCGCCGGGTGAACTCGGACTTCGACCGATTTTTCGGTCAATCGCGCGATCCCCAAAAGCTTCACGACATAACCAAACTCTTTGCGTACGAACGCCATATCGCGCGGATCGATCTGCGTGATGCCTTCGGTCTCCACATCCGCCAAACGCACGCCAGTTCCACTCGCAATCGAAGCCAGAATCGCGATCTTATGCGCCGCATCGGTTCCTTCGACGTCAAAGGTCGGGTCGGCTTCCGCAAAACCTGCTTTCTGCGCTTCTTGGACCGCCGTGGCATAATCCAAACCCGCTTCCCCCATGCGCGTGAGCATATAATTCGTGGTGCCGTTTAAAATGCCGATGATTTTGGTAATGCGGTTGCCCGCCAGGCCCTCATTTAACGCCTGAATCACCGGAATTCCCCCACCCACGGCTGCCTCGAAATACACTAGACGCCGATAAATGCGCGTGTGTTCATAAACATCACCCCAGAATTTGGCCAAGAGCGCTTTGTTGGCGGTCACGACATGTTTGCCGGCGTGCAGCGCTTTTAAAACGAAGGTACGTGCGGGCTCATAACCACCGATCAGTTCGATGAAAATGTCGATGTCCGGATGAAGGATGACGTCTTCGGCATTTCGTGTAAAAAACGGCGTGAGGCCCAATTTTTTGACGACTCCAGGAGCCGGGCGTCGGTCACAGACCTGCTTTAGCTCAACGGGCGCGCCGACTTTGGCTTCGATCAATGCCCGGTTTTTCTTGAGGAGTTCAACGACACCCTGACCCACCGTGCCTAAACCCACCAACCCTAATCGAACAGGAGGTTTCATACGCGTGCCGCCTTTACGTTTGCGCTGGAGAGAATTTTTTTAAAGCGAAGCAAAGCGTCATGAAAACGTTTGTCGTGCGTCACAAGCGCCATTCGAATATAACCCTCTCCGCCTTCTCCAAACCCTGTGCCTGGAGCTACGACAATACCCGTTTCCTTGATCAGCCTTTCTGCGAAGGCCATGGACCCTATCGCTTTGAACGGCTCCGGCAAGGGCGCCCAAATGTACATCGTGGCTTTGGGTTTTGGAATGGACCACCCTAGCTTCCCTAAACCGTCGATCATCTGATCGCGTCTTTTTTGATAGACGTTGACGATCGGTTTTACGATCTGCGGCCAATTTTCTAACGCGGCAACTCCCGAGAGCTGAATAAACGTCGGAGCGCCGTAATCGAGGAACGATTTGAATTTCTCCACAGCCGCCACCACCCGCGGATTGCCGCACATCCAGCCTATGCGCCACCCCGCCATGTTGTAGGTTTTAGAAAATGAATGCACTTCGATCCCCACGTCTTTAGCGCCCTCGACTTCGAGGAAGCTGGGTGCGGCGTAGTCATCAAATGTGATTTCGCAGTAGGGATTATCGTGGCAGACGATCACATCGTATTTTTTTGCAAATTGAACCCATTCCTTAAAAACGTTTTTATCCGGCACGACTGCCGCTGTCGGATTATTCGGATAATTCAGGAAGAGTAATTTGGATTGGCGCGCGACGGCTTCCGGAATTTTTGTTAGGTCAGGCAAATAATCATTCTCAGGGCGAAGCGGAATCGAATGGACCACCCCGCCGGCTAAAATAACCCCATTAAAATGGGCCGGATAGGATGGATTACCGACGAGAACCGTCTCTCCGGGATTTAAGACCGCCATCGCCAAATGCGCGATACCTTCTTTAGATCCAATGAGCGCGGAAACTTCTTTCTCTGGGTCCACTTCGACGCCGAAACGCTTGAGCATCCAAGAGGCGATGGTTTTGCGAAATTTGGGAACACCTTTGGCTTGCGGGTAGCGGTGCGTATTGGGATGGTTTTTGGCGGTATCGGCCAAACGTTCGACAATAGGGGCTGGGGTCGGAAGGTCAGGGTTGCCCATGCCCAAATCGATCACGTCCAGCTTATTAGCGTGAGCTTCTTTTTTAAGCTGGGTGATTCGGGTAAATAAATACGGCGGCAACTGCGTGAGACGGTCGGAAAATTCCGTCATAGACACGCTATGGTAGCAAAATAGGTTTTGTCGTCGCCCCGGCCGCGTCCCTGCCGGGAAAAATCCTTTAGGCGGCGGGCGGAAGCGCGCTAGGCGGTTGAACGGCTGTCGATGAAATCAAGCGCACCAATTTCTTTAGTGAAAAACTTGGCTTAAAGGAGACTTTGCGTCCCACAGGAATCTGGATGGTTTCGCCGGTTTTTGGATTTCGTCCTTTGCGCGCTTTGCGAGATTTGACTTTGAAAGTCCCCAAGCCCGACAACGAAACTTTGTCCCCAACCTTGAGCGCTTCGCGGATGGTTTTCACCAGGGCTTTCACGGAGCGGGAGGCCTGAGATTTTTTTACCCGGGCTTCTTTCGCGACTCTTTGGATCAATTGAACTTTGTTCATTTTTACT
This sequence comes from uncultured Elusimicrobia bacterium, assembly GCA_964441955.1. GTDB lineage: Bacteria > Elusimicrobiota > Elusimicrobia > 2-01-FULL-59-12 > 2-01-FULL-59-12 > CAYTWA01. The sequence continues at coordinate 21,170 of CAYTWA010000011.1, read as the reverse complement.
CCCCCCTGCCTGCCGACAGGCAGGCTCCGTCTAAAAACACCGTCGAAACATCAAAATCGGTGCGATTTTACGCACTCTAATCTACGGGTTTTCTAACAGATATTAAATTTCGTGTCAATGGGTTTTTAAAGGGGGGAAGAAGCTAGTTTCGCCATACCCCACAATGCAAAACCCGCCAAACTTCTGGCGGGTTTGCTTGAGAACAGATTGAATTTTAGTGCTTTAGCGCTTGGAGTACTGGAAGCGCTTACGGGCTTTAGGTCGGCCCGGTTTTTTACGTTCAACCATGCGCGAATCACGGGTCAAAAGGCCTTCTTTACGCATGGCGACACGCTGACCGTTGTCTAGTTTGGCAAAAGCGCGCGCTAAACCGTGCGAAATCGCCCCGGCTTGGCCTGTCACTCCACCGCCCACCACGTCAACAAAAATATCGTATTTAGACCCAAGGCGAGAGGTTTCAAAAGGGCGCATCACTTGCCATTTCGACCGGTGATGACCCACGAAATAGTCATCCAGAGAACGGTCATTTATAAGGAAGCTTCCCTTTCCAGGGATCATACGAATCCTGGCTGTAGCGTTTTTACGCCGGCCGGTCGCCCAAATTGGGGATGAGACGCTTATCGTTGGAGTAGACATATTAATTTGCACAGGCTAGCGCCTGCCTGCCGGTAGGCAAGGCTTTCGGCTGCTGAGCAGCGTGCGGGTGAACGCCATCGCGGTAAATTTTCAGACGTGTCAGCATCCGATCTCGGATCTTATTCTTAGAAAGCATCCCGCTAATCGCCCGACGAACGGCTTTCTCGGGGGTTTCGGCCATTAAGCGCTTATACGGCACAAGCTTAAGACCGCCGGGGTAAATGGAATGGCTAAACGCCGTTTTCTGCTCGAGCTTATTGCCGGTGAGTTTCACTTGTGCGGCATTGACGATGACGACAAAGTCGCCCTCGTCGAGATAGGGGGTAAATGTAGGTTTGCCTTTGCCGCGCAAAAGAGCCGCTGCGCGAGTGGCTAAGCGTCCAAGAACGAAATCCTTTGCATCCAGGATATGCCACTGACGCTCTGCTTTAGGGCTATGTGGAAAATACGTATTTTTCATGAGGCGCGGATTATAGCCAGACGGTCAGCTTAGGGTCAAGCGGACGCCGAGCGTCCAACGGGTTTCGCTTTGGCGGTAGAACTGACCATAAGGCATATGCCCGGTCCCAAATTCGCTGAAAAGCGTGGCGGTGCGGGGGTTGGACGTACTCACGCGGTAAGTGAGCCCCACCTGAGTGGTTAGCTGGGGTTGCCACCCGACGCGTTCCCAGGACTGAAAATCGCTGGCCAAGAAAAACTTCCAGTGGTCGTCCCCGTACCAATCACTTTGGAGTTCCAGTCCCGCCTGCAGCGCTTTTCGCCCGGCCGCGGGGAGCGTTCGAAAGGAATAACTGGCGCCCCCATACATTCTGACGTTAGACGCAACGTCATAGGAATTTAGCAGGCGCGCAACATCCCAGGCCCGTTTGGTCACCGCGGCGCCGGTACTGCGAACGTAGTCGTCTCCAAGATGAGAGCTTGTGTGAAACAGCATAAAGCGCCCTGACCATTTTCCGATACGGGCATCCACCGGAAGATTAGCGTAAAAATCGACTACTTCCAGATTGTTGGAACGCGCCGCCAAATCAAAACGACTAAACACTCCGCCCCCGACACTAAATTGCGTTTGAATTCCGGACGCCGTCGTCCAGCGGTTGACGCCGAAATAATCTCCCATCGCCGCTTCCCCCAACCGATGCTCGCCTACCGGGATAACAGCCCGGATGGCGTATTGAAGTTCACGCGGGTCGGCCTTAAGCGGCTCAAACACGTCACGCGAAGGCGGGAAAATTTGTGCATGCCCCACGGCCGCCACACTCAAAAAGCCGACAACGAGCCGCCGAATCAAAGGTGCTGGTAGGCGGAGAGCCCAAATGGCTGTCCGATGAAGGATTGCGCTGCATACATCACGGCAAAGGTAAAGGCTTTTAGCGATACACCGCTGCCGGTTTCCGTCACAAACGGCACCTTTTGTGGGTCACCGTATATCCCTTGGAAGTTTCGGATGATCACATGGGAACCGATGACCACCACCGCATCAAGCGAGCGTCCTGGAGAGGAATTCATGAAATCAGCGATTTCCCGCTGGGGAATATCGCCGTACGAAATGGCCCCGCAAAAAATCGGCAAAGGCGCTTGGCGATCGATATTTTTAAGCTCTCCGGCCATCAAGCCAAATTGCGTTAGGTCATTCACCGCCCAATCGCGCGCTTGCAGTGCAAAAATGGTGCCATTGGCTAAAAAAGTAGTCGCCGCGCCGCCGCCAATGGGGGGCCAGCCATCGGCACAACCCACCACATCGAATGGACCGACTTCTCGGTCTTTCACATCCACGACGGTCCCTTGCGCACAACGAATGGAGGAGGGCAGCATTGGACGAAGCACGCGTTGGAGAAAAACATCCCCTCCGGCTCCAGGGCGAGGGGTTTTGGCGCCTGACGTGTAATCGGCTCGCAGGACCTCCGCTAAGTCTGAAAATTTATCGGTCAAAACACTCATGGGGCGAACAGTATCAAATCTTCGAAAAGTTCACGAGTTGGATCTGTTTAAATTCAAGTTCTTTTCTGACATCTGCCGAGGTGCAGAGCATTAATTCCCGTTCGCGCCATTGTTCCCCTTGGCCGGGATGGACCATGAGTTCAGCCGTCTTAAATGGAACGTTTAAATCAAAATAGCTGTAGCCCGGAAGGCTCGACTCTACTTTCTCCCATCCTGCAAAAAAAGTATCGGTTGAGCGCAGACCGAAGCGGCGGACTAAATCCGGGATCCACGACATGTCCACTCCAGGATAAAGCCCGTCATAGAATCCTTTAAAATAGCGAATCACGGGGATCTTGTATTTGGCCGTAAGGGCCGCCACCGCGGCAAAGAGCTCGGGACGCAGATGCGAATGGTGGTGCCCATCCACATGGGTGATCGGTAAACCAGTCGAGAGGATTTTTTTTAGCTGCCGCTCCGCCTCCTGAAGGATCATTTCCATGCGGATCGATGCGTCTTTGTAGGACAACAGCCGCCCGACCCCGTGCTGAACGTTAAAAAAAGAATCCAAGTCGAGGTGCAGGCCAATTCCAAGTTTTGGATGCGCCTTCGCCATCGCGACGCCTTCTTCAAATGCATCGCGGTCGGTCATCAAGCTGGCACTTGTGATAATACCGTTGACATGCCCCTCAATAATGCCTCGATTTATACCCGAGGAGCGGCCGAAATCGTCGGCATTGACGACGAGACGCTTCAAAGAATGCCTTTCTCGACTAAGACTTCCGCAATTTGAACCGCGTTGGACGCCGCCCCTTTAAGTAGATTATCGGAAACGATCCAGATCACGAGCCCATTTTTTGTCGATATGTCCTGGCGAATACGGCCCACATAGGTTTCGGTATGGCCTGTCGCTTCTAGCGGCGTAGGATATTTTTTGGAAGAGGGGTCATCCAGCAAAATAATTCCAGGCGCCTTCGAAAGAATTTGCTGAGCGCGCGCGGGAGTAAGCGGCTTTTCAAACTCCGCCCAAACGGATTCGCTATGCGATCGAAATACTGGGACCCGAACGGCCGTGGCGGAAAGCGGCAAATCGATAATTCCCATAATCTTGCGCGTTTCGTAAGTCATTTTCATCTCTTCTTTTGTGTAGCCATTATCGACAAATACATCGATTTGCGGCACGACGTTGAAGGCAATGGGGGCCGGAATTTTTTTGGGCAAGGGGGGTTTTTGCCCCGTCAAAACCGCTTGAGTTTGCTCGCGAAGTTCATCCATGGCGGCTTGGCCCGCGCCCGAGGTGGATTGATAGGTAGACACCACCACCCGCTTGAGGCCCGCCGCTTGATGGAGGGGCTCCAGGGCCACCACCATTTGAATCGTGGAACAGTTGGGGTTGGCAATCAACTTGGTTTTAGCGCTTAGCGCGTGCGCATTGACCTCCGGCACCACCAAGGGGACATCGGGGTCCATGCGCCAAGCGCTGGAATTGTCGATGACCACCGCGCCCGCTTGAACAAAAAGAGGGGCGTACTCCTTCGAAACGCTCGCCCCTGCAGAAAAAAGAGCGATATCGATATCGTGAATGGCTTTTGGAACCAGTTCCTCGGTTTGAAACGTCTCACCCGCCACGTCCAGGGTCTGTCCGGCCGAACGCGCGGAGGTGAAGGCGCGAATGGAAGACGCTGGAAAACGGCGCTCCACCAACATCCGCAGCATCTCCCGGCCAACGGCGCCGCTCGCGCCGACCACCGCTACGCGATATCTATTTTTCAACATGCCGCGCATTTTAGCATCGAACCAGAAGGCTTCAAAAGATTTAACCCGAATGTTACAGAGAAGTAACATATTCGTAATGAGGTGGAGGTAATGTAACGAATGTTAATTTTCTCTTGACGGGCCATGGAGGCGCTGTTAAACTGGCCGGGTTAGGATATGGGGTCGAAAGAACTATAACGAACGCATTCTAAAATCAATCAAAGTGATCAGTCGCTTAAAATTTGTTCAAGTTCGTCGGGATAGTGCGCTCGCCCTGGTAGGGGTGGTCGTGCTGTCGTCCTCAGCTCCCGCCCCGCTTTTTGCTCAAGACAAGCGGACGTTTACCCAATTTATCGACCTAAGACCGGGCAAAGAAGACGCGGTCCTGGATGTTTTTAAGCCGCTTTCCGAACAGTTTAGCCAGGAGTTTCGCGCCTTGGGAACCGCTTATACGGCGGGTGAAATCCTTTACCAGCAAAAGCGCTATGACGATGCCATCCGAAACTACGAAGCCGTCATTTCTAAAGCAAAACGATTTCCATATCTTTTAGATGCTACTCGCAGCCGTATGGCCCAAAGCCTTTTAATGAGCGGCGCTTCCGAAGAAGCCCTTCAGGTGGGCCGGGAAGTGGCTAATTCCCAAAGCAAATTTGTGGCCGCAGAGGCTTGGTTTACTATTGCCAGAGCCCATCTGTCTCGCGGCAAAGTCGAACAAGCCGAGGATGCGTATCGGAATATGTTGACCGTTAACCCGGTTTATAAGAATTTGATGAAGGTTGATTTGCTGGCGGGGCTTATTTCCCTTGAAAAAGGCGCGTTTTTAGAAGCCGCTTCACACTTCCAGCGGCACGGAGACAACGTCCCTTCCTTATATTACTCGATCGCCTGTTTTTGTCAGATGAAAGATATCGCCCGGGCCATCAATGCGTATCAAAGCCTTTTAGGCAAAGCGAAGAAGGGGGTCTGGGTAGACCGCGCGCGCGTGCTCATCGGGGAGGCGATCTACCAAACCAAAGATTACGACTTGGCCATGACGTTCTTTGGGCCGGTCAGCCGTCGCGATGCTCCGGCCAACCTCCGTGTGCTAGCGCTTTACCGCCTGGCCTGTATCGATTTCCAGAAGAAAAATTACACCCGTTGTGAACTGACCCTTCAAAACCTCTTAAAAGAATACCCCGTTCATCCTCTTCGCACTGATTGGCTTTACCTCGTGGCCACGATCCCCGTATACCAGCGTGATTGGAACCGCACGATTAAGGAAGAAGGCCGTTTTGCCGCCGCGGGAAAGAGTGTGGCCCCGGCCCCAAGATCGATTCCACCCGAGCAGCTAGCCCCGGAAGCGCAATTCCGGGTGATTTGGGCCAATATGGCCCTTGGTCATTATCAAGACGTCACCAAACTGACCGACCGCTTTTATAAACGCTACCCCAAAAACACGCTCACCGGTTATGCGCTTTTGCTTCAAGGGGTTGCGTATGACCAGGTGGGAAATAAGGAACGCGCCGTTGATTCCTACCAAACGTTGGTGGACCTTTTCCCCCAAAGCCCAGCGGCCGGCAAAGCCGTTTATTTGATGACATTAAGCCTCACCAAAGCCCGTGAATCGGCGCGCGTGGTCAGCGCCTTAAATCACATGAATGAGAGTTTGAAGCGCGCCGAAGAAACCCGCTCGGATGATTGGCGCAAAAACACGATGTATTGGATTGCGGAAGGGTATTTCTCGATTCAAGATTTCGCGCATGCCTCCGAAACCTATAAACGGTTTATCGAGCTCGCTCCGGATCATGCGCTGACGCCCTACGCGCTCCAAGGGCTTTCCGCCAGCCTCTCGGCTCTAGGGGATGCGGATAAGGCCAAAATTTATCAGCAGCAAGCCCTTCAACGTGCCACGGAGTTAGGCATTAATGAAGTGGCTGCCGACGCTAAACTGCAGTTAGGAAAGATCCTTTTTAACCAACGGGACTACGAAGGAGCGGTGTCGCAGTTTGACCATTACGTCAAAGAATCGACCAACACCGTTCGGGTCGCCGAAGCGCTGTACAATTCGGGCCTGGGGCTGGAAAAACAGCAGTACTTTACGGAAGCTTTGGCGCGATGGAAACAAGTGATTGACGGCTACCGCTTCTCTCCTTTTCGCACCCAGGCCTATTTAAAAACCGGCCAAATCCAAGCCGGCCTTGGCCATTACGATCAAGCGATCGCCGCTTATCAGTCGCTCGCCGCCAATTATCCCAATACGACCGAAGCACAGGACGCCCAATTCCAAATCATCATGAGCTATTACAATAAGGGTGATTTGCGCGGCGCTTATCAGCAATTTTCCGCTTTCAAAAACAGCTTCCCTGGTGATGAGCGACTAAAAGGAGTGTGCGAAAACCTTTTATCGGCCTACCAGAGTCAGTCGACCAAGTCGGGCCTGCAGTCGGCGGAATTAAGTGATTTGCTTCGCTCCTGCCAAGGCAGCGGGACGGCCTCTCAGATCCTTTGGGAACGCGGGGCAAACCTGTTTAATAAGAAAGATTACGCCTCGGCGCAAAAATACTTCCAGCGCATCATGTTGTCGTACCCTAATGAGGAATTTGCGGCTCAAGCGTACTACTACAACGCCGAGTGCTACTTTAGTTTAAACAGCTGGGAACAAGCCGCTTCCGCGTATAAAAGCTTTTACATCAATTATCCCAACGACAAACAAGTGCCCTTGGCCATGTTTAAAGTCGGCGTGAGCTTGTTTAACAAAAAAGACTATGCGAAAGCCGCCCAAGGTTTCGAAGACTTTCTGAAACGCTACCCGCAGCATGAAACATCCAAGGATGCGGCGCTAAACGTCGCGCTTTGTCACAAAAAAGCGTTTCGGCAAGATGAGGCCATCCGGGCCTACCAAAACTATCTTTTGCTCTTTCCGCGCGATGAGAAGGCCACATTTGTGCACCTTCAAATCGGACAGTTATACGCCAGCAAAGGCAACTTTTCCGCCGCCATCAAAGAATACGAATCGGTTCCAGGCGGCACGGCGGAACGCGCTGAAGCGCAGTATCAAATCGGCATGGCCTACCAAAATATGCACCAAGAGGCCGACGCTCAAGCTGCCTTCCAAAAGCTTTTATCGATCGGCCCACGCGACAGTGAATTTCGTATCGCCGGGCTTCTTGAACTGGCGAAAGTGCTGGAAGCCAAAGGGGCTTCACAGAATTTGGCCACGATTTACAATGACATTGCCTCATCAAGCAAGGATCAGCAGATTGCGCTGATGGCTCAGCAAAAATTGAAGGAGCTTAAAGGAGGACGGTAAGCATGGAACAGCATTTCTCAAGCATGACGTTCACAGGGTTGATGAAAGCCGGCGGCTGGGTGATGTGGCCCATGCTGATTGCTTCGGTGTTCATCATTGGATTCGCTTTGGAGCGCTTTTGGCAGATTATGAAAATAGGCCATGTGGATACGGCCGTTGGGGAACGCATTAAGCAAGCGCTTCGTCAAGGTCAAACAAAAGAAGCCATCGCTATTTGCGCCCGCACACCAGGGTTTATTACGCACGCGCTCGAGGTGGCCTTAAACGCCGCCAGTTTTCCGCGTGAAGAGATGGAAAGCATTTTCGCCCTCTACCGGATGAAGCTGCAGAGCCTTCTAAACAAGAACATTTCCTTCTTCGGCACCATGGCCTTTATTGGCCCGCTGGTCGGACTCTTGGGAACGGTGCTCGGGGTAATTACCGCGTTTCGTGACTTAGCACTTTCCGGCTCCGGCGGCCCCACCATCGTTGCGGCGGGTATTGCCGAAGCCTTGATCGCCACAGCCAGCGGTATCACCGTGGCCGTCTCCGCTTCGCTTCTCTATAACTTTTTCACCGCCCGGGTGAAATCGGTAGTTCAGTCGTACGACCTGCTGACGCAGGAAATCGCCATCCTCGTCTATACGGGAAGCGAAAAGGGACACCGGTAATTTTTAATGTCCTCGGCTCCGCAACAGTCTGACGGCGACGCGCTTTCGGAAGTCAATGTTATTCCGCTGGCGGACGTCACCTTGGTGCTGCTTATCATCATCATGGTCATCTCACCGATGATTATGCAGTCCATGATCAAAGTTCAGGCGACGCGAGCCTCCGCGGTTAAATCCCTAAAAGAAAATCCTCCGGAACCGCCGCTTATTTTGTCTTTAAGCCCAAATGGGATGACCTTAAATACGGTCAAACTTAAAGACGAGCTGGATCTGGTCGCTCAATTAGCCCAAGCGTTGGGAAATCGTGAAGATAAAACGGTCCTCATCACGGTCGACCCCAAGGTTGAGCATGGTTTTTTTGTAAGAATATTGGATCTGGTGAAACAGCAGGGGGCGGCAAAGATTGCGCTCTTAAAGAAGAAACCAGGAGCTGCCTAATGGCTAAATACAACCCCCAAGCGGAGGAACTTACGCCGCTTTCCGGTGTCAATATCATACCGGTCATCGATGTGTCGCTCGTGCTTCTCATCATCATGCTGGCGACGTCGCCCATATTGAATATGCCGGGATTCGAAGTGAAGCTGCCCAAGGCCGTCACGGCCGAGGGAAAAGAGAAAAACATCACCATCAGCCTCTCGCTCAAAGGGGATATGGCGGTTAACGAAGCGAAAGTCCAAACCATGGACGAAGTGGCAGGCCAAGTGGCCAAGGATTTGAAAGAAGATAAAAACTTTTTGGTGATCATCCGCGCCGATCAAGGGGTGCCTTATGGGCAAGTCGAGGAGCTGATGGATGTGGCCAAGCGGGCCGGCGCGCAGCGTATCGCCATTGCCACGCAGCAGTTGGAACAAAACGCCGTTCAAAAATAGGGGCTTTATGCGACATCCGGAACTCTTACTCGACACCAGTTTTAGCGACCAGTCGATTTGTATCGGCGTGTCGCTGGGTCTTCATTTGCTCCTTTTGCTTTGGAACCCCATGATGCTGCGTGGTAATTGGGAGCCTCCGCACAACCCCTTGGTCAGTATTGATATCGTGGTCGACACCCCGGGAGTTGGCGGCGCCGCGGCGGAACCTCCTAAAAAGATGTCGCTCATGGAAACGTTGTCGGACATGCTGATGAAGCCCAAGATGGAACAAATCGCCACACGTGCCGCCGCCCCCGCCGTTCAGGCCCCGGCGCCCATCCTTCAAGACCGATCACGAATGACTCCCATGCAATTTCAGCCGAAAAGCCAAGCGGAAGAACTGGCCTCTATGATGTCTAAAAACCAAATCGACATTAAGAAAGCCAATATGGCCGCCACCCCCAATTCTCCCACGCTTCAATCCAAATCGTTCGGGGGTATTCGCACCAAAGACTTACCCTTTCAGGTGGGGACCGATCAGTCCATTGCCGCCGGCGGCCCTTCGGTGCCTATTGCCGTAGGGACCCGTTCCGCGAAAGATTCGCTTAGCTACACCGGACCTACTTTGACGGAAAAATCCGGCGTCGTTCCGCGCGGCATTCGTGTTCCCTCGACCTCGGTAGGGAATATGAGCGCCATCGGGACAGGGGCCCCCGCCACTATTCAAGTACCAGGAAGCGGTGGAATCAGCAATGCTCCCACCTCCGCCCCTTCACTGCAAGAACGCGGTGGGGGCACCGTAAGTCGAACTCTTTTCCAATCCCGAGGTCAGGGATCCAATATCGGCAGCGGGATTGAAGGCATTCCTAGCGCCGCAGCCGACTTGGACCGCCAGTTATCCTCAGGTTCTGAAAGTCGGAACAAAAAACCGAAAGGGGTTGAGCTCGAAGGCCCGATCGGCAACCGTGGAATTGTAAAGAAAGTGATTCCTCAATACCCGGCGTGGGCCGAAGAACAAGGCATTATTGGCTCTGTTCGTATTTATTTCACGGTCGCAGCGGATGGCGCGGTGCGCTCGAACATTCGCGTCACTAAAACCACGGGATATCCACAGTTAGACCAACTGGGGATCGATGCCATTAAGCAGTGGCGCTTTGCGCCTGCACCCGCGACCACGGATGAGGGGTCGCAGTGGGGCATCATTACCTTTAACTTCTCCCTTTCGTCATGAAGAATTCGGACACGAGGCTTATCGCGTTTTTTCTACTGGCTGGCTTGACCGCGCCCTCTTCGCTTTGGGCGGCCCCGGCTAAGAAAACGGCGTCAAAAGCCAAACCCAAAGCCGCCGCCCCGTCTAAACCGGCATCAGCGGCGCCAACCGCAGCCCCGGCATCCGGCCAAGCCCCTATGGGGTCCACGTCGGCGCCCAGCACACCGGTTAAATCCGAAACAAAATCCGAAGGCGAGCTGGAAAATGTCGATGTGACCGGGACATTTAAAGGAAAACTAAAGGTTGGAAAATTCGACCCTCCCGCCGCGTTTAATTTAGAAGACATTCAAAATTTTCCAGAGGATCGCCTGCAGCCTGTTTTAAGCAATGCCGTGACCTTCGATGAAAGCCGCGATTTTGCCGGCATGATGGAAAAAATCGACGATCAGCTGTATCACCCTTGGCTGCCGGAAATCGCCCGGGCGCCTTTTTTACAAATGCAGCCCGCTATTGACCAAACACCTCGCGATTGGACGTTTGCGGTGATCGACCAATCCGGCGGCACCGTTTATGAACAAGAGGGAAAGGGGTCTCCTTCAAAATTGTTGGTTTGGCAAGGCGAAGACAAGCTTCGAGACCGAGCCGCTGTGGATACGGTGTACATCCCCCAAGTGTTGATCACGAACAAAGAAGGGTATCGTCGGACTTATCAGGGCCAACCGGTACAATTTGCTTCGGTGATGTACACCGATCGAGGGAAAACCATCATTGAAATTTCTACTAAACGTCTCTTTGACGAAAACAAATCTTCATTAAGCAAAGAAGCCCCGATCCATTTGGATAAGCTTTGCGATGCCATTCGAGAAGGAAACCTCCTCCCCTTTGCCGTCCAAATGCGTGAACCAAAAGACGACTTGGTCAAACCTCGCCAAGAGGCGGTGGTGAAATATGTGGCGGAAAAACTGTTGATTCCGGAATCACAGATCACCGCACTTCCCGCCACAAGCGCTGAAAAACGCGGCGCGGTCGTGAGCATCACGGCCAACGCCACACCGGGAGGATCCGGACAATGACCAATTATCGTCTTCTTTTCGCCATCAGCGCACTGATGAGTTTTTTGGTTTCCGGGGTGCAAGCTGAGAGTCCCAAGGAAGCCACGGGCGCTAATGCCGACCAAACGGATAACAACTATTACTGGCAGGGCACTCAGCTGTACAATTTAGGCCGCTTAGGTGAAGCGTTTGAAAGTTTTGAAAAAGCGATTCAGCGCAAACAAAACAGCAAAGAATCGGAAGCTTATTTGCTTCAAATCCGCCAAGAAATCGTGAACAACGCCAAGAAGCGTTCCGATGAACGCCAGACCTTAAGTTACGCCGGAAATATGCCTGAAACCGCGATGAATGTGACCTACGTCCAAAAAGGTTATATCCGAGTGACCCTTCAAGCCAAATACCTTTTCGAAGACAACACCACGGCCGTCAAAGCGGGAACAATGGATGTGATAAACCGACTGGCGGATTTAATCGAGCAAAAATCGGGCGACAGTCGAATTGAAATTAATTTCGTTGATGAGTTGGACAACACCTTGACCGCCAAAGACGTCGATGCCGAGCGCGCCCTGATGGTTTTTGGTCTCCTGAATCTTAAGAAGATCTCTCTACCCGCCGCTAGTTAGAGCCCAACGACGTTAATCCTTAAGGGAAAGGCCGTAAGCACGTGGGGCAGCAAGCCACCTGGCCTTTTTTCGCCCCAGAGGGTGAAATAACCGATAAATGAGCGGCTTCGGGGTGGAGGGCTAACCAACCCTCAAGACGGCGCAGCTGGGCGGCCGTGGGGTGTTCGAAAGAAACACCGTATTCAGAGGTTGACGCGCGGCGTTCCACCCAAATCACTTTGGCCGATAACTCCAGCAGCTCCCCTTGGTCGATACGAAAGTGAACACGGACCACCTGGTTTTTGTCGAGTGGGGCGACACTCGTAAAACGCCCTCCCAAAATAGACACGTCGGCCAGGCGGCCGACCCCCACGATTAAATGGCCGTCAGGGTCAAAAACCTCGAGGGCTATGTCCGTCCGTTTCCGGGTGGCTTGGCGGCGCTCGTCGCCTTTTTCGCTCACGTGTTTTGGGCCATGCGCTTTTTGACGTACGGCATAAGCCCCCCCGCATGGATGATGTTTTGCATGAAATCCGGGAAAGAAGCCGCGGTATAGGTCTTATTTTGTGTTAGGTTTTTGATGAGGCCAATGTCTAAGTCCACTTCGATCTGGTCGCCCGCCACCGCGTCGTGAGCCGCTTGCGGACATTCTAGGATCGGCAGACCGATGTTGATGGCGTTTCGAAAAAAGATTCGGGCGAAGGATTCGGCGATGACGATGCCCAGTTCCATCCCTTTAATCGCCAGCGGCGCATGCTCACGGCTTGACCCACAGCCAAAATTTCGTCCCGCGATCATAATGTCGCCAGGTTTGGCTTTGGTCGGAAAATCGGCATCGGCAATTTCCATGCAGTGCTGGGCCAGTTCCTTGGCATCCGTGGTCACCAAATATTTGGCCGGGATAATTTGGTCGGTATCGACATTGTGGCCGAATTTATAAACGGTTCCTTTAATCATTTTTTGCCTTTCTTACGCGGCGGCTAATGTTTTCCCCTTCCCGAGGATGTCCTCGGGATGGCAAATGTAACCTGCTACTGCGCTGGCGGTAACGACCGCCGGGTTAGCCAAATAAACTTTGGAGTCCCGGTGTCCCATTCGCCCTGGGAAATTCCGATTGGAAGAGGAGATGCACACCTCGTTGGGGCCAAGCACACCCATATGGCCTCCCAAGCAGGGCCCGCAGGTGGCCGCTGAGACGATCGCTTCGGCTTCCATAAAGATATCAATTAACCCTTCTTTAAGCGCCTGACGGTAAATGTTTTGCGTCGCCGGGATCACCATGAATCGAATGCCTTTGGCGACTTTGCGACCTTTCATGATTTGGGCGGCAATACGCAAGTCTTCAATGCGGCCGTTGGTGCAAGAGCCAAGAAACGCCGAATGCACTTTCGCGCCTGAGACTTTGCTGACCCCCGCCACTTTATCCGGCAAGTTCGGCTGGGCGACTTGCGGCTCCATACCTGTGAAGTCCCAATCGTAGTTAGCAATGTATTTGGCATCCGGGTCGCTTTTGTAGATTTGGTACGGACGTTTGGCGCGGCCTTTCAAATAGGCTTCGGTCGTTTCATCGGCTTCGATAAAACCACACTTTCCCCCCGCCTCGATGACCATATTGGTCATGGTCAGACGCGCTTCCATCGAAAGGGCTTTGACGGCCGGCCCGGTAAATTCCATGTTTTTATAGAGCGCGCCATCAAAGGTGATCTGGCCGATCGTGTACAAAATGAGGTCTTTGCCGGTGACCCAAGGGTCAAGCTTGCCGCGATAGTTAAACCGCATGGTATCAGGCACTTTAAGCCATATTTCTCCCGTGGCCATGACGGCGGCCACATCCGTGCTGCCCACACCGGTTGAAAACAGGCCCATTCCCCCATACGTACAAGAATGCGAATCGGCGCCAATCACAACATCACCGGGTACCACCAAGCCAAGTTCCGGCAAAAGCGAGTGCTCCACACCGCCACGCCCTTCATCGAAGAAGAGGCTTAAATCGTATTTTTTGGCGAATTCGCGGGCCACCTGGGCTTGAGCGGCGGAAAGGATGTCTTTGGCCGGCACGAAGTGGGAAAAGACGATCGCGATGCGGTCTTTGTTCCAGAGTTTGGTGATCCCTGCGCGCTCCAGCGCCTTGATGGCAATGGGGGCCGTCACATCGTTGGCCATAGCCAAATCGGCCTTGGCCATGATGAACTGTCCCGGCTTCACCTCTTTTTGACCCGAATGGGCGGCTAATATTTTTTCAATAGCATTCATTGGCATGGCCATTACCCTTTCCTCTGGTGTGAGCGCTTGGCCAACACCAGTTTGTTGATCGCATTTAAATACGCTTTGGCGCTGGCCTCGACGATATCAGTCGAAGCCGCGCGGCCCATGATGACCACACCGCCTTCTTCAATTCGAACGGAGACTTCCCCTTGCGCGTCTTGCCCGCTGGTCAGCGCATGAAGCGCAAAGCCGACCAGCTTGGGATGTAATTTCACAATTTTATCGATGGCATGCGTGGCGGCATCCACGGGCCCATCCCCGCTGGCCGCTTCTTGGACGATGTTGCCATCGGCCATTTTTAGCTTGACCGTCGCTGTAGCCACGATGCCGGTCCCGCTCGTAGTGGCCAAATACTCCATGTGATAAGCATCTTTAATTTCGCAAACGCCTTCTTCCATCAAACTGATCAGGTCGTCATCATAAACGTAACGCTTTTTGTCCGCCAGCGCCTTGAAGCGCACAAAGATCTCGTCCAGCTGTTTTTTGTCAATCTTGTAGCCTAGGTGCTTGAACCGGCTTTCCAATGCGTGCCGACCGCTGCGAGAGGTGAGGAGGAGGCTGGACTCCTCAATGCCCACATCCTCGGGATTCATGATCTCGTAGGTTTCCCGAAACTTTAAAATGCCATCCTGATGAATGCCGGAAGAATGCGCGAAGGCATTGGCCCCCACGATCGCCTTGTTCGGAGGAACCAGCACGCCGGTCAAAGAGGACACCATGCGGCTTGCCTTGGCGATTTCTTTGGTATTAATCCCAGTCGCCACGCTAAAGAAGTCATGGCGAGTCTTAAGCGCCATCACGACCTCTTCTAAGCTCGTATTGCCGGCGCGTTCACCCAATCCATTAATGGTGCACTCGACCTGACGCGCGCCGGCTTTGACCGCCGCCAGGGAATTGGCGACAGACAAGCCCAAATCATCTTGGCAGTGGGTGGAGACAATCGCCTTTTCGATGCCTTTCACCCGGGCGATCAAGATGCGAATTAATTCCCCATATTCGGCAGGAATGGCATAGCCTGTGGTGTCGGGCACGTTGATCGTGCTCGCCCCCGCCGCGATCACGGCTTCAAAGATGCGAACCAAATAGTCGACAGGTGTTCGCGTCGAATCTTCCGCGGAAAACTCTACACTGTCTGTATATTTGCGGGCCAATTTGACCGATTCGACGGCACGTTCCACCACTTGGTCTTGACTCATACGCAGCTTGTGCTCCAAATGGATGGGGGAGGTTGCGATAAAGACGTGAATTCGCGGGCGCTTGGCCGGTTTGGTTGCTTCCCCGACGGCTTCAATGTCGCCTTTCACGCACCGCGCCAGCCCGCAGATTTCCGGGGCATTGGCTTGACGACCGACCGACTTGGCGATGCGGTTGACGGCTTCAAAGTCCCCCACGGAAGAAACCGGAAACCCCCCTTCGATCACATCCACGCCCAGCTTGTAGAGCTGCTCGGCCACCTGCATCTTTTGGTCCGGCCCCAAGCTGCATCCGGGGGCTTGTTCACCGTCCCTTAATGTCGTATCAAAAATAACAATTCGTTTTTGGCTCATTTAGATTCCTCCAAAACAGCGCGTGCGTCTGGTCCTGGGTGCCGATCCGTGAGACGTCGTCCGAGCCTCGAAAGGCGCTTAGCCCGCTGGGCGTGATACGTCCGCCAAGCGAGCGTGCTAAGCCCGGAGAGCACGTAAAGGCAGAACACGACGAACATCATGTTTTGAGGGTACGTCAGCAGTAAAAAGATCCCCGCCAGCCCCAGACCGAAAGTCTGAAGCGAATGGGGGCGTCCCAGTTTGATTTGCTTAAATTTTCCGTACTGCACGGTGGAGATCATTAAAAAAGCCAAGATCACGGTGACCAAAGGCACCGCATGAAAAAACATCGGCATGCGTTTCATCAGGAGCGGAATTGTTTTAACCGTAACAATGCTTTCCGTGTCGAATAGTTCGTAGCTCAGCACAAACGAGGCCAAGATGCCAGCAGCCGCCGGGACAGGAAGCCCGGTAAAATGAGTCGACACTTCCCCAGACCGTGCCCGCAAATTAAAGCGAGCCAGGCGAAGCGCGGCCGCCACGGGAAAGAACACGGCAATCGCATACCCCACGCGCCCCAGCGGTTCCAAAGCCATTTCATACATCAGGATGGCCGGCGCCACACCAAAGGTCACCAGGTCGCAGAGAGAATCCAATTCCATTCCGAATTCGCTGGTCGCCCCAGCCCAACGTGCCACGCGGCCGTCTAACATATCCATGATGATGCCGACCACGATCGCCCACGCCGCCAAATCGAGCCGGTCATTGGTGGCCAAGAGAATGGAAAAGACCCCCGCCGCCAGGTTTCCCAGCGTGAATAGACTTGGAACAATGTAAATGCCGCGGCGCATGATCATCGATTTAGTGGAATGCCGCTAAAACGCTTTCGGGCGAAACAACGTCACCCTTTTGAACTCTGACCTGCGCCGTGATGGGCAGCGAGATATCGACCTGTGAACCAAAACGAATAAGCCCCAACATTTGTCCGGCTTCAACCGCCTGCCCTTCTTTCACATAACACACAATACGACGGGCGATTAGGCCTGCGATTTGAGTCACCACGAGCGTTCCGGCGTCAAAAGCGATCTCAATACGATTCTGTTCGTTCTCAAAAGCGGCTTTCGGGTCGCGCGCGTCTAAAAACTTGCCCGGGACATACGCTATTTTTTGAATGCGCCCGTCAACCGGCGAAATCTGCAGATGCGCATTGAACACCGACAAGAAAACCCGCACAATTTTGACGGGCTTGCCGCCCTCCGAACCTTCCGTCACATCCATCACACGCCCATAGGCCGGGCACAAGACTAGGCCCTTGCCGGTCGGCAACATCCGGGCGGGGTTACGGAAAAAGTAAGCACAGAAGCACGCCGCCAAAACAAATAAACCCATTACAAACGCCATGACGGGGCTTTTGGCCGCCTTCGCCGCCAACCCAAAACCGCTCGCCACAGCCAAACATCCAAGGATGAAAGGCCAACCCTCGCGAAGAATTCGCACGACGACTTAGGCGGTGACCGGTTTCTTCGTCACAGCGCTTCGGTCCATCCCTTTTTTCTTAAGCCATGGCATCATGCCGCGAAGCACGGCGCCGACTTTTTCAATCGGGTGTGACGCGTATTCGTCTTTCCGCCGTTTAAAGTTTGGGCGGCCGGCTTTGTCTTCGGCAATCCATTCCTTCGCGAATTTCCCGCTTTGAATTTCGGCCAAAACTTTCTTCATTTCTTCCTTCGTCTTGGGGGTGACGATGCGCGGACCAGTCACGAATTCGCCCCACTTCGCCGTGTCCGAGATGGAGTGGTTCATCCAATCGATGCCGCCCTCGTAGATCAAATCCACAATCAGCTTTACTTCATGGAGACATTCGAAATAAGCCACTTCCGGCTGGTAGCCGGCTTCAGTCAACGTTTCGTAGCCGCTTTTAATCAGTTCAACCAAACCGCCGCAGAGCACCGCCTGCTCGCCGAAGAGATCGGTTTCGGTTTCTTCCTTGAAGGTGGTTTCGAGCGTCCCTGCTTTGGTGCAGCCAATGCCTTTGGCATAGGCCAATGCCAAGGGTTTGGCTTTCCCGGTGGCGTCTTGGAATACCGCGATTAACCCCGGCGTCCCTCCGCCTTCTTCAAAGGTACGGCGAACCAAATGGCCGGGGCCTTTGGGCGCAATCATGACCACATCCAAATGGGCCGGCGGCACGATGGTTTTGAAATGGATGTTAAAGCCGTGCGAAAAGGCCAGCACGGCGCCCTTTTTGATGTTGGGAGCCACTTCTTGGGCCCACACTTCGCCTTGGGCCGTATCGGGCAGCAGCATCATCACAAAATCCGCCCCTGTGACGGCTTCTTTAATCGGAACAGGCGTCCAACCGTGCGAGGCCGCCAAGTCCCACGTTTTGCCACCGGGACGCGTACCGATCACCACGGTCGCTCCCGAATCACGCAAATTAAGCGCATGCGCATGCCCTTGGGATCCGTAGCCCAGCATGGCGATTTTTTTGCCCTTCAGTAAATTGAAGTCCGCGTCCTTGTCGTAATACACAATAGCCATTGGAATCTCCTCTGTGAGTAAGCGAGTAAGTGTCGTGCTTTGCTTACTTACTTGTTCACTCGCTTACTCACTTACTCGCTTGATTTTTACCCCCGCGCGCCAGCGCGATAATACCCGTCCGGACCATCTCCTTGATGCCAAAAGGCTTCAAGAGCGTGGTCAGTGCCTCAATTTTGTTTTCATCGCCGGTGATTTCCACGATGAGCGAATCCGCGGCGACATCGACAATTTTGGCGCGGAAAATATCGACAATCTGAAAAATTTCATGGCGGTCGGCCTTCTCCGCTTTCACTTTGATCAAGGCCAAGTCGCGCTCCAAGTGCGGCACGCCTTCAAAATGCTGCACTTTGATCACATCGATCAACTTGTTGAGCTGCTTTTCGACTTGTTCGAGCACCGCATCGTTGCCCTTGGCCACGATGGTCATGCGCGAAACGGCCGGGTCTTCGGTTTCCCCAACCGCGAGGCTGTCGATGTTAAAACCACGGGCAGCGAATAACGTGGCGATTCGCGCCAAAACGCCAAATTTATTTTCAACCAGCACGGACATCGTGCGAGTCTGAACGGCCTTTTCGGGATGAAGCGCGATCGATTCCATAATTATCCTTTAGGAGCCTGGCGGCTGCGCTCAATCAGCCGGTTGACCAACTCCGCTAGGTGATGAAGCGGATCGCCCGGCCGTAGGCGAATTTCACGCCCTTCAGCAGCATTGTCCAAAACAGCTTCTAAATCAGCCTGAATTCGGTAAAAAGGCCCGGCAATTTGCCGCGATACCCAAAGCGATGCCACCGCCCCGCAGGCGATCCCCACCGCCAGGGTCCATATCCATTGTCCTAGCCAAAGCCATGCCAAGGCCAGTACCGCCATAGAAAAGAACACAGCCCCCCCCACCAAAGAAAGGATTCGAAGCTGCGTATCTTTACTAACGATCAGTCGTAAGGGGTTCCGACGGTCCGACGCTTGAGACACGAGCGAATTATAGCCCGAACGGCGTATGAGATGACAGAGGTTTTAGGCCGCCTGCAACGTAAGATGCCCAGGGGCTCTTAGATGACTAAACCCGTCAGGGTTAAGCGCTAAAACGGCAGCAAGCAATTGGTTCATCAAAATTTCGCTCGAATTGACCGGGGGATTATTTAGGCTATTTCCAAATAGGGCTGTCACCTCGAAGGGTCGACGGTTAAATCCGCTATTAATCCAAAACATTATCGATTGCCTCCATAGCCCGATGGGCCAACGGTAAGGGATGGCCCCTTTCCAGTGAAAAGGGATAATCGGCGAGTTGGACTGGATGGCCGCCTGCGCCACTCCGGATTTCCAACTTCCCTCTAAACCCACTCGTCTTTCAGTTCTGCCGCTTGGAAAAATGAGCAGCCACGGGTTTGCAAGCTTCAATTCAGAGACAATAGCATCAACGGTGCCCCCCTTTTTAACCCCAATGACGTGATGACGAAATAGTCGATAGGCCCAGAAAGGAAGGTGTTCAGCATCCGCCAATCCCAAAATGATGCGTCCGGTGTGCGCATAGATTTCACTCGCCACAAATACAAAGTCCCATGGGGCGTAGGGATGTGAACCCGCCAAAAGAGCGCGTCCCGAAGGGATATTTTCGACTCCTTCAATCCTAAACCATCCTAGCGGTCTTATCACGTAGCGATAGAAAATTAGCCAGGTGCGTAGTTCCCAGGCGATGGGCCGACGCTGGGTGGGCATTTCGCTTAGGAAGAATAAACCGCTTAACAATGCATTCATGAGCACACCCAATAAAAATCGCGTACCCAAGTTTAAGTGCTGAAACCAACTCCCTACGAAGGGAAGATAAAAAACAACCGTCAAAAGAACGCCCCGAAACCAATTTTTTAGAAAAGGTCGCGGGGGATTTCGCTCTACCGCCCAATTGGCGCCGCTGATGAGCGCCCAAAATAGAATAGACAAGAGGGGAATTTGGCGATAAAAAGGGGCTGCCATCAAATTAATAAAAGTAAAGCCTCCAGCCCAATAAAAAAAGCGTAATTGAAAGGGGACATCAGTCCGGCCTTCTGAGGGACTCCAATGAAGAATCATCGGTCCCACCAACGGCACCGCATAAAGCCACTGCCATGTCGCCGGAAGCAACGAACGCCAAAGATACGTTTCGAACCGAATCGCTTCTAAACGCAACCTAATCGGAAAAGACTCTTTTGATTTCATGTGCGTCATCCAGGTAGCAAGAGCCTCTGAACCTAAAATCTCTTGACTGATGGGCAAATATTGCTTTTGTGTATGCATCGCAGTGACATCAAGTTGAATATTCAAATACAAGGCCTCATCCCCTGATGATGCGACCAAGCAGAGACTCAACCCCAGCACCCCCATGATCCTTAAAAAGGATTTCACTTAGGCAGCCATTTGAATAGAGGAGGAGCGGCTCGGCTGGAATATGAAAATGCCGGATGAGCCTTCAGAACTAGTGAGATGCTCCCATGCAAAGGGATAGTTAGCCAAAAACGCTTTTGCTTGGCCGATCATTTGATTCAAAGATCCATTAATAAATTGACCTACAGTTTCCGATGACGGAGAACGTTTTAAGGGAGATATCCGAACAAATCGCGAGGGGAGAATGCGCCAAATTGCCTTAGCGCAAGGATTTTCTGCCATATGCTCACATAGGTCGTTCCACAAACCCATAAAGTTCCTATCCGAAATAAACGTGGAAGCGCTAATCACTTTAGACATACGCCATCGAACCGTAAGAGATTTAGCCTCTTCTTCCGTACGAATAGATGGCGCATTAAACCAGTAAAAATTGCCAGAATCCATGCCAGAAAAGCCACTAGCGTGTGTGATAGCTTGAGGCGCAGCCGTCAACCCCGGAGTCGGCGGGACGATGAGCGCCAGGGAAA
>CAYTWA010000010.1:0-46796 GCA_964441955.1 uncultured Elusimicrobia bacterium | reverse complement strand
TATCGGTGAGCTTCTGAAGGACA
The DNA here is from genome assembly GCA_964441955.1 of uncultured Elusimicrobia bacterium. Classification (GTDB taxonomy): domain Bacteria; phylum Elusimicrobiota; class Elusimicrobia; order 2-01-FULL-59-12; family 2-01-FULL-59-12; genus CAYTWA01. Next base: position 46,773 of record CAYTWA010000010.1, on the reverse strand, counting down.
CCGGCCTTAAGGCCGCTGGCGATGACCATCGGGACGCCTTTTTCGGTGCTGAGCTTGGCGGCACGAATTTTTGTCATCATGCCGCCGGTTCCGCCATCTGAACCGGGGCTACCGTGGGCGAGGAGTTCGATGTGGTGGTCGATCTTGGACACAATGGGGATGAGATCGCCATGACCGTGATGCGGGGGCCTGGTCATCAGGCCGTCAACGTCGGTAAGAAGAACGGCTAAGTCGGCTTTGATGTTCACGGCCACATGGGCCGCGAGGGTATCGTTGTCTCCCAGGCGGATTTCCTCGACGGCTACAGTATCGTTTTCGTTGATAATCGGGATCAATCTTTCATGGAAGATGGCTTCGATCGTGACGCGAATGTTGTGACGGCGCTTCGGGCTGTCGAAATCTTCCTTAGTAAGGAGAACCTGAGCCACATTAAGTCCATGACGATGGAAGAGCTTCCGGTAGGTTTCCATCAACCGAGGCTGACCGACAGCCGCGGCGGCTTGTTTCTTGGAAAGCTCGGATGGGCGCTTCGCCCAATGAAGCTCCCCCATCCCGGCGGCAATTGCCCCCGAACTCACCAAAACAACGTCCAGGCCACGCTTTTGAAGGTCGGAGAGTTCTTTCACCAGCCGCATCATTCGTCCCAGTTCAAAATGACGGCCGTTGGCCAACAAACTGGTACCCACCTTTATAACGATTCGTTTCATCTTCATCGAACGCCTCAAGAAATGACTTTAAGTCCTTCCAAAGCCGCCAAGCTCCCTTGACGCTTATCGAATGTATAGAACGTCTTAACCTTAAACTCCAAGGCGCTAGCCACATGAAGAATATCAGCAAATCGAACACCTAGACGATCTGTATGACGACGAACCAGGTGCGAAGCGCGCTCAAAAACATTGGATGGCAATGGCTTCGGGAGAAAAAAACCCGACCGCAGGTCCCGGCGAAAGAACGAAACAACCGCCCGCAACTGGGTCAGCGTCTGCTCCTTTCTGAAAACAGACAAATGAAATGCATTTTCGATCTCCAACTCCAAGAGCGATGTCAAAAGAAAAGGCAGGTTGGCAGAATGAGAAACAGCGGCGGCTTTGCGTGCATTCGCATCAGGCAAATAAAGCGAAACGATAAAACTGGCGTCTGCGTAACTACTCATGCCCGCCGCTTAAAAACGCCCGCGATCCCAGGCGATCAACTCCGCCCCAGACGTTTTGAGACGTTTATGTCCAAAGATTTTTTTCATGCGCTTAAGGAAATCCGGCCGTTTTCCCAAGGTCGCGGACGTCGATGGCACCGGAATGAGATGCGCAATGACACGCTTGCGCTTACAGACCTGGACTTTATTCCCCTCACGCAAGAGATGCTCAACCCGAGAGAAATGATACCGGAGATCACGAACAGTGGTCGTTTTCAAGTTTTTCATTGTGATGCTTTATAGCATCACCTCATATAAATATCAAGGTTCATAAAAAAACTCGGTTTTTCCGATTTTGACGGTATCCCCCGGTACGGCGCCTTGCCGCTCCAGCTCTTTTTCGACGCCCATCTTCTTCAAAATGTTTTGAAAGCGCCGCACGCCTTCTTGTTGTCCGAAGTGGGTCATCGCCGCCAAACGTTCCACTTTGGCGCCCTTCACGCGAAAAATATCCTTTTCTTTCTCCACTTCAAAATCAAGCTCGATCACAAACCGGACCGGCTCCGAGGGTTCTTCCACGACTTCCACGGGTTCGGGCTTGGCTTTTTCTCTCGCGGCCACTTTCAGCACGTCGTCAACCCCATCACCCGTGGCAGCCGAAATCGGAATAATTTTTATTTTCTTGAAGTGTTTTTTAAGCTCGGCCAACATCTTGTCCGACCCCGTTAAATCCATTTTATTCGCCAAAATGACCATCGGTTTTTTCATGAGCTTCGGCGAATACAACCGCAGTTCTTCATTAATGATTTTGATCGCCTCATGCGCGGGATGGCCGTCCGTTCCAAAAACGTCAACGAGGTGAAACAGGATTCGAGTTCGCTCGATGTGCCGAAGAAACCCATGCCCCAGGCCTTTTCCAGCGTGAGCGCCTTCAATTAATCCTGGGATATCCGCAAAAATAAGCCGCGTGTGATGCCAATCCGCGACTCCCAAATTCGGGTTTAGCGTTGTAAAAGGGTAAGCCGCGATCTTAGGCCGCGCATGCGTAAGGCGGGACAGAAGGGTCGATTTGCCGGCATTGGGAAACCCGATCAACCCGACGTCCGCCAAAAGCTTAAGCTCCAAGTCGTATTCGAATTCTTGGCCCGGCTCGCCGCGCTCGGAAATTCGGGGAGCCGTGGTCATCCGGGTTTTAAAAGCCGAATTCCCCCTACCTCCGCGACCTCCGGCGGCCGCCAAAAACGTCTGGCCGGGTAGCCGCATATCCACGATGACCGTGCGCTTGATCGCCGCATCATCCGAGGCCTTGTAAATCACCGTCCCCACAGGAACGCGGATGAGGAAATCTTTTCCGCCATGGCCAGTTTTGTTCGAGCCAGAACCGGGGCTTCCGTCTTGCGCCACAAAGTGGGGTTTATAGGTAAGGTCGAGTAAAGACTTCATTTGGGGATCGGCCAAGAAAACAACATCGCCGCCGCGCCCCCCGTTGCCGCCGTCTGGGCCTCCGCGTTCGACATACTTCTCGCGGCGGAAAGAGGCCGCACCATTGCCTCCACGCCCCCCGCGAACGGAAATGCGGGCGTGATCGATGAAGAGTGAACGATCAGAGAATTCCATGATGATCAGTACCCCGATGCCGATCCCGAAAAATCAAGATCGGAACAGCCGGTATCGGTGTCGGTATTGGGAAGCGCCTTAGTTGGGTAAGACGGAGACTTTCTGGCGGCCTTTGGAATGCCACTGAAAGGTCACGACGCCGGCGGCGCGAGCGAATAGCGTATTGTCGGACCCCATCCCCACATTGCGGCCCGGGAAGAACTTGGTACCGCGCTGACGAACGAGGATAGACCCCGACGTGACTTTCTGGCTGCCATAGGCTTTGACGCCCAGCCGTTGGCCAGGAGAGTCACGGCCGTTATTGGAACTGCCTTGGGATTTTGTAGAGGCCATGGTTACGCCGCCTGGATAGATTTAACGAGAAGCTCTGTGAAATACTGCCTGTGCCCCTGCGTCTTTTTGTACGTCTTTTTAGATCGTTTCTTAAAAACGATGATTTTTTTTTCGCGGTCCTGCAGAAGCACTTGAGCAAGCACCTTGGCACCCGTCACATAAGGCTTGCCAAGAGTCACACCCGTCTCGCCCCCCACCAAAAGAACTTTCTCGAGCGTGACATCAGCGCCCTTTTCCTGGGGAAGTTTCTCGACGCGGACCCGCCCGCCCTCTTGAACTCGATATTGTTTGCCGCCTGTTTCGACGATTGCGTACATAGAAGACCTCGACTGTTAAATTGAGCGGCTATCGTAGCACTTCTGCTGTCTGCGATTCAATCGGCAAAGGGCGACTCGGCGCTTGATATCGATCCTCCCCGATACCGACACCGATCTCGGCTGCGGAAGTGAGCCCCAAACAGCTTCCGGGCCTGGCTAGAGGTTCAACGCCAAATAACGCTCTAGCACCATGCGCCAGGGAAGCACTTCAATGCCGGAGGCCAAACGTCGTGGGGAGCTGTCTTGCATCGAGGCCACAATCAATGGGACTTGCTCAAAGCGTTTCCGGAAAGCCGTCAGCGCAGCAGAAGACACCCCCTCGCGCCCGGCCTTGCACTCAATCGCCAGAATGGGGGATGACCCTTTCATCACCAACAAATCAATTTCGTGCGGCCCTTCTCGCCAAAACGCGAATTCATGGGGTTTATTGGCGTAATCGCGGTGACGCACCAGCTCGCGCACAAACCACGACTCAAAAAGAAATCCCCGCTCGTCGGGCGTGGGCGGGTCTTGAAGCCGATTTTGAATCGATCGGACCACACCGCAATCAAAAAAATAGAATTTGGGCCGCGCTTTTTTTCGTTCACTTCGATCCCACGGCCACAGAAACTCCCCCAACAATGTATCTTCGAGGATCGTGTAGTATTCTTTGACTGTACTCATCGGGACTGAACACCCTCGAGCGATGTTGGCAAATTCCATCACTTGCGCATTCGATTGCGCCGCCGCCTGGAGGAAACGCTGAAAAGCGCCGACATTTCGCGTCAACGCTTCGGCCTGAACCTCCTCTTTGATATAGGTGGTGTAATACGACCGAAGCGCTTGACGGGCTTCGTCATCCCGGTTTTCGATGAGAAGCTGCGTGATGAGAGGGAAGGTCCCATAATGGAGTGCCCAGTCCAGCCGAAACGGACTGCCGATCTCCTGGGCCGTCAGAGGGTGCAATTTTAAATCCAACGCCCTCCCCCCCAACAAATTGGCCCCACCCCGCCGGAGTTTTCGCGCACTTGACCCAGACAAAATGAAACGCACTTCTCGGTCTTCAATACCCTTTTGGACGTAGTCAAGAAGAGAGGGAACCCTCTGGATTTCATCGACAATGGCCAACGACCCATTAGGCAAAGCCAACACGTTCTCCCAAAAGAGGCGCGGCGTAGCCTTCAATTCCAGCTCAACGTCAGGGTCCAACAAATCCACGTTCAGCGCCGCCTGAAGGGGCCGCAAGAGCGACGTTTTCCCCGTCATACGGGGCCCAAAGAGAAAGGCCGACGTTTTGTACCGCTCAAGATGCAGGAGACGATCGAATTGCATGCCGCATAAATAACATGTTTAAGTTATTTAAACAAGACAAATAACAAAATAAGACGGAAGCCCCATAACTGCCGTTACGGCCATCAAAAGTGCCTGGCACTTTTGATTCCGAGGAGCGCGGCAGGTGGGCAAAACCTACTCCCTGCAGGAACTATATGGCGAGGAAAGGCCTGAATGGGCAAGGCTCAGGCGGCGGCTGCGAAGAGGGCGGTGGCCGCCACGTTGCAATTCACAGAGAATTCTGTTCGAGTCGCCAGAGGAATCGCCAAGGAAATGGCCATCAGCATCGCCAGCGAGTAGCCCCAGCCTTGCGCGGATACAACCGCTTTCAGCGAAGGGATGAAGTCGGGGTCCACCAGTTGCCGCCCCAACCTTTCGGCACCGGCCGCTAGCGCGCGGCGCCGCACCATTTCCTCTCGAACCTTGGTGATTAACGGTAGGGCAAAAAATGCCGCGATTGCCACGATAGCCAAAGGCCACAACACATCCATCCCGGACCAACTCAACGCCTTGCTGGTGTGCGTCAAAATTTTGTGCGCCTCAGACAAATCATTCGGAAGTGCTTGCCCTTGGACTAGAGGAGAAAACAGTGCGGCGCCAAATACCGCAATAAATGGAAAGTGCTTTTTTAAAACTTTCTTAAAAAAAGAATCTCGACTATCTTTTCTCACTTGTATTGAACGAAGCATCCATCTCATTATTAGCAAAGCAAATGCAAGCACAACAGGAACGCTTAAAAGCAAAGTCACATTCCCCCATGCCGACGCAATAGCTTGGGCCGCTCTGGGGGCGACCGGTGCCGGCGCCTGCGCAAAGCCTTGGACTTGGCTTAACAAGAGGCCGGCGGTAGCTGTGAGCGCGGAAACAATTCCCCCCAAAAACCAGCTTCCAAGCCCTTCTAAAAGATGGCTGCGATCCCCTGTTCGAACAACCACACCCCCATCGGGGTCCAAGGCCACGGGCGCACTTGGCAACAATGGGAGAGGATGGACGACATCTGACGGCAAACGCCAGAAAGTGTACCCCTGCGGACGCATTGGCAAATTAGTTGAACCAATGAACACACCGCCGTTTACCCTACTGACTTCAAACTTCCCTGTGATTGGGGATTTCCCTTCAGCAGAAAGCGCCGCTACATAATCTCCCGTCATGAGGTTCGCGACATCACTCTTGACAGCGCCCAGCGCCTGAAGCTCCTCTGGCGTCGTCCTCTCCAACATCCCCGAGGCTTGCACGAATTGGCCAGCATCAATGGCCCGCACCACCGCTCGAAGACTGACATTCGGTTCACCGTTCGTCAATGGCGCCGGGATCCCATCGGCGGCGCCAGCAGCATGGACAAACAACTCGATCGTTTGAGCGTCGGTTAAATCGAAAGCTGGGCTTGTCACAGGATCGCGGCGCCCTTTAATTTTTGCGGCAAATTTGGTTTTGCCGACTTCTATCCAATATTTAGTCCGTAAAGCTTTAAGGAGATCTCCCAAGGTAAAGCGCTTCGGAACGGTTAGATAGACGATGGGTAAACCCTCATCAATGTCAAGCCTCACGGCAAGCCGCCAAGGAATACCCACAGCGACGATCCGATTTGCGGAATTATCTGGCGGCGCCAGGGGCATGGTGCGGGGGGCGTCTTGGATATTCCTTGGAATGACGAACGAAAACGCATGTCTGAGGTCAGGATTAGTCCGCTTTAGAACCGCAAGTAGGGATTGAAAAAGGCCCGTTTTAGGGTTTCGCAACCAACCCGATGCAACACTTTGTATCTTATGCTTTTCAAAGAAGTTACTTATTAGATCACCATAAGCTGATAGTGTCTTTCCATCACCATCTTTATACATTGAATACGCATGGCGCAAAATATCGTCATGAAGCACGCGGATTTCGTCTTCCTCCCAATCGTTTACACTTTCTACTGGATCGAACTTGTGGCCCAGGGCATGCGCGAGGGCTTCACCCAAAAGAATCCCCGCTGCCAATTGGGAAGCATCATCGGCCCTGGCGGCTTTAAGCAACTCCTTAACCCAAGCCGAATTGAAAACCAACACCAGCCCCTGATCAAACACCTCTACTATCGGAACCCTGGCGTTAATGAGATTTGGATCATTAGACACAACAACGGCTGGATACTTACCGAATTTCATGTAATGATCGGAGATGCGTTTAAGAATAATGGGATAAACATAAAGATGGAAGATCCCCATGACATCATCTTTTGGATGATTACGACCTTCCGACACAGGGCGAAACAATCTCCAGAATTGAAGCCATATTTCTGATTCGGCTTCGAAATCCTGATCAAACTTTTTTCCCCAAACCCCGATGTTACCACCCTCATTTGTAAGCCAACGCTCATGTATTAATTTTTTTGAGTTCGTTCCGTGAAAATCAGGGTCCAAATTCTTCAAAAGGTCACCTTTATTTAGTGCCAAACCTGCATAGTAAGCACTGCAAAGCGTCGAATTGATAATCGATGTACGGACGCTATTCCAAGCCTCCGGCCAAAGTTGAAAGATGGCTTGTGCACGTGCGAAGACGGCGTCAGAAGCTCGTGGGAAATCTTGGGCAAGTTCGGCTTCGGTTAAATGAGAACCCGCCAAGCGTTGTTCATACAGCGCACGCGATTGGGCGCTGGGGGCTTTGTCGAGGCGAGGGGTGATGACGGTGTAGCCGATGCCGGATTGTTTGAAGGCGCGGGTGAGGCCGGCGGTGTGGAAGCCTCCGGTCACAAGGGCGAGTGATGGAGAGTAAGCGAGTGAGCGAGTGGGTGAGTGAGGAGAAGCACTTACTTGCTTACTGGCTTCATCGCTTAGTCGCTGCAACAGCTTCAGCGTGTTCTGCGCGAGCGGTTTGTCGCGCATCAAGGCCACGATGTAGAAGTCGACAGCAGATTTAATTGTTTCTTCGATGTCTGAAGATACTGGACCCCGGCTTACGACCTGCCGGGGTGACGGATTTAGAAGCTTCTCGGTTAACTCCACAAACGCGGGTAGGCGCTGGGCGATGAAGCGGGCTTCTTCCAACGTCACTTCTTGATGCAAAAGACGCTGCAACAGCGTCACCATTTCATCCGATTGTTTGATGTTCTGGCCCAAAACGGACGTGTCGAGGCGGTGCTTCTTTTTTAAATAGGAAAGCTCTTCTTGGATGGGCTTGAGCTTGGCTTCTAAGGCTTGGCGGCTGGCCAGGGTCTTCTTATAGAGGTCTTTATTGAGGCCGTAATAGGCGGCGCTGTCCACTCCGTAAAGGATTTTGCCGTCCCCACGCAGAATCGAGAACGCTTCGTCGCCTGAGAGCTCGCCCTTCTTCATGAAGTAATCCACCAGTTTCGTTTTCAGCTTGCCGGCGGGATAAGACGCCAACTTCGTCATGTCATAGGGGCCTTCGACGCCTTCCACGGCGACGGGGCCGGTCACGACGGCTTTTTCGAAGAGCGTGTCTAAAATTTTGATGATGCGTTTTTGGGTTTCGTAGTGCAGGTGAAGATCTTGAATGAGAACGACTCGAGGTTTTTGGCCGGCCGGGACCCAGGATTCGGTAATGTAGCCCAAGCGGGGCGACAACTCAAAAGGAGCGGCAAGAGAAGAAGCGGAAGACGGCTGCGCCAGCGACGGAATTAAAAGCGTGAAGGATAAAACGGTCGAAACCATGCGGGTCAAAACGTTCATAGCCAGGTCCCCTTTTATTTGGTGCAGACGCTGAGGACTATAGGCAAACGGGAAGAAATGGCCAATGAGCGAAAGGGCTGGAAAAACGAGCCTGAAGGGCCCTGGGCCTACCATCGGGCGACGATATCGGTGTCGGGCTCGGGATCGAGGAAGATTCGAGTAGCAAGAATCGGGAGTTCCATCTCGCGCTCGTTCTCGAGACTCGATACTTCCTCGAGCCCGCGACCGATACCGTTCGCTCGGCCATGCCTTTACTCAATAAGGATGCGGTATTCCTCCCACGGCAAATACGGGTCCGGCTGTATCGCGATCTTATGCTTGACCGCTCCCTCCAACCGTCCCAGCCGCTCTTGAAAATACTGCGCCACATGCGGGTTGAGGAACAACTTGATCACATTGCCAGGGCGGCCCTGCGTCGTATTCATGATTTCGCGCTTAATCTTGATGTACATCGAATCTTTGGACAGCACCCGGCCGCTGGCATGGCACTGCGGGCAGGCTTCGCCAAGCAGGGCAAAGAGCGACTCACGCTTGCGTTCGCGCGTCATTTCGATCAGCCCCAAACGCGTGATGGGAAGAATTTTGATCTTCGCGCGGTCATCATGCGTGCAGTTGGCGAGGGTTTCCATCACCTTTTGACGGTTCCGGGCGTGGCGCATGTCGATGAAGTCGATGACGATGATGCCTCCGATATTTCGAAGTCGCAGCTGACGCGCCGATTCGCGGGCGGCTTCCACGTTGGTGGCCGTCACGGTTTCTTCCTGCGAGCGTTTCCCGGTGAATTTGCCGGTATTCACGTCGATGGCACACAAGCTTTCCGCTTCTTGGATGATGATGTAGCCCCCCGAAGGCAAGTCCACGCGAGCCGAGCGGATCTTTTCGATCTGCGGTTCGATGTTAAACGCCTGAAAAAGCGGCGTTTTGGCCTCATAGAGTTTGACCCGGCTTTTTAGTTCTGGGCTCACGTTGTCAAGGAAATCCAACAAATCCCGAAACTCGCTTCGCGAGTCGACCATGAAAATGGACGTGTTTTCGGTAAACACATCACGCACGGTCTGAAACACCAACCCTAAGTCGCGGTGGATCAAAGCTGGGGTTTGCGCTTTTTCGAACTCCTTTTGAACAATGCCCCAGAGGCGAATCAAATACGCCATTTCTCGGCGCAGGGCTTGCTCATCGGCCCCTTCGGCTTCGGTTCGAATGATGACGCCGCCCACCTCCGGCGCGCAGCTTTCAATGACCGTGCGCAGGCGGTCGCGTTCCTGGCGGTTTTCAATATTTTTGGAGACGCCGATATGTTCGGCTAAGGGCATATACACCAAGTGGCGTCCCGGCAATGAAATATCCATCGTGACTTTGACACCTTTGGTTCCAATCGCTTCTTTGGCCACCTGCACCATGATCACTTCGTTGCGATTGATCATTTTTTCGATTTGAGACGATACTTGGCGGCCTTTTGGCACCACGTCGCTCACATAAAGGTAAGCGTTTTTCTCTAAACCCACATTCACGAAAGCGCTCGAGATTCCGGGGAGCACGTTTTCCACACGGCCCTTATAAATATTACCCACGATCTTCGCGGCTTCCGACCGTTCGACCAAAAGCTCAATTAACTGTTGGTCTTCCACTACCGCCACGCGGGTTTCTTCGCGTGAACAGCTGACTAAAATTTCGCGTTTTTTTGGTTTTTCGGGGTTTCCGTGACGGCGATCAGAGGGATGAATGGGACGCGCGCGGGGCACGCTATACGGGCTGTTAAAGCCTCCATCCCGGCGATCTGCCCCGTGGCGGCCATGGCGGTCCGACCGACCCCCGTGACGGTTGTGCCGGTCGTTGCCGCCGCGCCTAGGCTCCGGGCGACTTTTACGCTCATCCAACCCGGGAGGCTCATCGAGCACTTCCGTTTGCTTGTCATGACTTTCCTGCGCGGATTCAAGCTCCGCCAATTCCGGGAAATCATCATCGTGAGGTTCGCGATCGGCTTCCACCACCGGTCCTTTATCCGCATCCGGCGGGCCAGGCAAATCGGTTTTTTCTATCCCATAGGGAAGTGAAGCATGCTGCTCTTGGGCCTCCGGCACGTCTTTTGAAACGTCTTTCGAATCGTCCATTAGTAAATGTACCTCCTGAAATTAATGCTCTGTAATAATCCAATCGAAATCAGGGCTCCCACCACATGCGAGCCTCCATACGACACAAACGGCAAAGCCACCCCCGTCACCGGCAAAAGACCGATGGCCATACCGATATTCATGCTGCACTCCCACGCAAACTTGCAGCCGATCCCCGCCGCAATGAGTGCGCCAAAGCGGTCCGGGCTTTCCACCGCAATCACAAACGCGCGCCAAATCAGCAACCCAAACGCCCCAAGCACAATCATCGCCCAAAGAAAACCCATCTCTTCGGCAATTGCGGAATAGATAAAGTCAGTGTGTTTTTCCGGCAGAAAACCCAGCTGCACCTGACTTCCCGAAAACAATCCTTTGCCGAAGAACCCACCGCTGCCGATAGCAATCTCCGATTGGAGGATGTTATAGCCAGCCCCGAGCGGGTCAAAACCGGGGCTTAAGTACACCAGCAAGCGCTTGCGTTGGAAATCTTTAATGTGATGCTCGATGCCGTAAGCCGTGTAAACACCCAGCGCCACGATGATCGATAAGAACAACGGGTACTGCCATGGAATTCGAAAGTGAAGTTTCCGCGCAAACCACCAAAGCCCGTAAATGCTCGCGGTGGCGACGAGCAGCAGCTCAATGGCCGACCTCTGGCCCCGCGCGCTATTGACGACAAAATCTAAAATCGGGTGGTGCGTCAAAAGCTGCGGCTGGACAGAAAAATAGGTCGACATCAAAGGAATACCCATAGCCAGCACGCCAAAAAAAAGTATGGCCAGCAGGTAAATCGGTCGGACTCCGGCAAAATACATCATCCCAAGGATCACGGGGATGTAGACCAGCGTGCTCCCCAAATCGGGCTGCAGTAAAATAAGCAGCATGTGACCTGCGGCCAACGCAAAAGCGCTCCCGATAATCCGCGGCGAAGATTCCACATCGCGATCCGGACGGTCCAAGAGCGCGGCCAGCGATAAGATAAACCCCAAACGCGCCACCTCTCCGGGTTCAAACGAAATGGGCCCTAAGTCGTACCAGCTGCGCGCCCCGTTGACCACTTTTCCGAACACGAGCAGCCCTGCCAAAAGTGCGCTCGAAAGCGCATAAACGACTGCCGGATGCGCACGGAAAAGCTGGTAATTTAAACCCGTCAATATAAACACCGCCCCGAACCCCAGCGCCGTGGCCAACACTTGCCGAGTCACGTACTTAAACGGCACACCGGTAGGGCTAACCGCCGAAAAAACGCTCACAAATCCAATGGCTAACAACGCCGCGACGGCCATCATCAAAGGCCAATCCACCCGGTGCCGCCACTGATCGGCATGCGAAGTTTGCTTAATCACTGTCGACCACCAGAGGGCGTTCCAAAGCATCCTTCTGAAGACCGAGCGCCTTGGCCATCAAATCGTGCGCGATAGGCGCGGCGGTGCTGCCGCCATGCCCCCCATGTTCCACCAAAACCGCACAGGCCACTTGCGGGTTTTCCGCCGGCGCGTAAGACACAAACCAAGCGTGGTCATCCCCTTTTGGCGCTTGTGCGGTTCCGGTTTTTCCTCCCACCTCGACACCGGAAAGTTTGGCCGCCACACCGGTCCCATTTTTAACGACTTCCACCAACGCCTGACGCACCCGGTGAAGCGCTTCTTGAGTAAAAACCGTCTGCGCCTGCATGCGCGGTGTATTGACCAGTTGGTCGGGTTGGCCGAATTGCCGAGTCCTAGAAACCAGGAAGGGCTGCCAATAGGTCCCCCCTGTAGCCATCTGGGAAATAAGCGCGGCCGCCTGAAGCGGTGTGACCTGCAAAGCGCCTTGTCCAATAATGTAATTGAGTGTGTCGCCCCCCACCCAATACTGTCGGCGAGAGGCCTTAAACGCCATTGGGAGGCTGCCCCGCTTTTCATGGGGAAGGTCGATCCCCGTGGGACTTCCCATCCCCAACTGCCGGGCCATGGATTCCAATGGTTCGGCGCCCAGCCGGGTAGCCAATTGGTAATAGTAGACGTCGCACGATTGCGCAAAGGCGCGTGAAAAATTAACAGAGCCGTGCCCATGCGGTTTCCAACATTTAAAAATGCGTTTCTCTTTCCCCAATGAGAAATACCCCGGGCAATAAACGTGTTCATCCGGGTTTATGCGGTGCTGCTCGAAACCGGCCAGAGAGGAAACGATTTTAAACACCGACGCCGGCGGATACAGCGCTTGAATGGCCCGGTTGTAAAGGGGCAACGCGGGGTTTTCAAGCAGGCGGCGGCGCTCATCCGAATCTCCCAGCGGCAAAAAAGCATTGGGGTTAAACCCGGGGGAAGAGGCCAACGTGAGGACTTCACCGGTTTGGGGGTTGAGCACAATCGCCGCGCCGGGCCGTTTCGTCTGGCGCAAACGCGCTTCGGCAATCTCTTGAAGGCCCTTGTCCAATGTCAAAACCAAATCGCGCCCGGCCTGAGGCGTGATATGGCGCAGGACACGCACCTGCCTTCCACGCGCATCGACTTCAATTAAATACCCGCCGTCTTTGCCGTGAAGCGCCGGGTCGTAGAGACGCTCCACCCCCGATTTACCGATCCAGTCCCCCGGGTAATAACCTTGTGGGGCGTAGGCGGTTAATTCATCCTCCGTAATCTGGCCGACATAGCCCAAAATATGAGAGGCTAAAATATCGTTGGGGTAAAACCGCTGTTCTTCCACGGTGAGGGAAACGCCGGGCAGGTGCACGCGGTCTTGGAGAATTTTAAACGCCTTGGCGCGGTTTAAGCGGTCGGAAATGCGCAGCATGGCACGTGCGCGAGTGGCTGCCTTAAGACGCCTTTCCAATTCTTCCGTCGGCACTTCCAAAATGGGCGACAAACGCTGGATCACACGCTCGTGATCTTCCGGAGAAAGGCCAAGCGGTGAAAAAAGCGCCACAAACACAGGCTGGTCACCCGCCAAGACGTCTCCATTGCGGTCCAAGATACGGCCGCGTGGCGCCCGTTCCACCAACACCTGAGTGTGATTGTTGATCGACGCTTTGGATAGCGCCGCTCCTTTAACCAACTGCAAATAGATTAACCGGAGGGCACAAGCGCCGATCACCGTAAAAATAATCGCCAAAAGCCAAGCCATGCGGTGTTGGCGGAGCGTCTGGTCGGAACGGCTGCCGGTCAGCGGCATGTCAAACTTCCTCCATTGGGAAAGCGTCCCAGAGCGCGACCCATTGGCGCATCACTTGAAAGACCACTGGAGCCAAGCAAGCTTGAAGGGTAGGCTGGACCCCCAAAACCCAGCCGATAGGCCGCGGAGAATGAGAGAAAAGTTGGTCCAATGCAACAAACAGGCTCGCATAAATAAATGAGGCCAGGCCGCTAAAAATCATTTGAGTCCACGGTTTGGTGCCGTCGAGTTGGCGACGCATCATGCCGGAGGTAAAACCGGCCACGGCATAAAGGAGCGCATTTAAACCAAAAAGGCTCATAGTCGATGCATCCAAAAGAAGCCCTAAAATGGCGCCAAATAACTGACCGATGAAGGGTCCACGCACCAGCCCCAAAAACAACACCGCGATAAATGTCCACGGTAGGCTAAGCCATGTACCCCCCGACGCATGGTGCGTCAACACTTGCAGCCACAATAACAGCCACAGGGTCACCGCGTAAAAAAGCCCCGTCTTCATGGTGTATACCGCTTCGATTCATCGGCCAAAATGAGCACACGATGCAAGGAGTGCCCTTGGCTAATAGAACGCAGACGCGCCTGCAAAAAAAGCTGCCGGGAATCCAGCGACAGATCTTCGACAGTCCCGATGGGAATTCCCGCCGGAAAACGTGCGCCTAATCCCGAGGTGACGACCCAATCCCCGATCTTTATACCGCTGTTGCGGTCTAAATATTTAAGTACGAGTTCGTGCCGGTCGCTACCTTCAACCACGCCGTCATCCGCATCCTTACCGGAGAGCGTCGCCGCTACAGCGCTTAACGGGTCCTGGAGCAGCATCACTCGACTGACATGGGCGTCGGCGTCCACGATACGGCCCACCAAACCGGTTTCGTTACCGAAAACGGCCACCACGGGCGCATCAACCTCCACCCCGTCATCGATTCCTTTATTGACGACCAATTCTTGAAACCAACGGTGAGGGTCACGCCCGACAACTTCCGCCGCCATGGCACGGGGCCAACGACGTTCTTGAATATTTAAAAGCGCGCGTAAACGCGCGTTTTCATCGAGAAGCGATTGGACGCGTGGTGGAAAGGCCTGTTGCGTCTGTTCGAAGGTGTCGACCGTAGCTAGCCCGCCCGTTACGCTCGCATCGCCTTGAAATTTGGACATGAGGCGATGCATGGGAACCGAGGCATTGAGCAGCATGGATTTAAGTGAGCGGACGGTATTCGTTTCCTGAAACGACATCATGAGGAACGACAGGAGTGCGATCCCTAGAAGAAGAAGAGTAGCGCGGTGGCGCTCGTAAAGTTCCCAGTCCATATGGCCCCTGAACTTGGAAGCCCGCTACGGGCGGGTCCGCCTGATGCAGGCGGAAAACCTTCGAGTTAGTGAAGTGGAAGGGCGCGGCGTTCCCGCCGCATCTGGTCGAGCTCTTCCAAATAACGCCCCGTCCCCATGACCACGCAGGTCAACGGGTCCGCGGCCATGACCACGGGCAGTTCCGTCTCTTGTGACAGCAAATCGGGAAGTCCGCGAAGAAGCGCACCCCCGCCTGCTAGAACAATGCCCGTGTCCACTAAATCGGCGGCCAGTTCGGCCGGTGTTTCTTCCAAAGTCTGCTTAATGACTTCAATGATCAGTTTGATCGGGTCCGCCAACGCCTGCCGGACTTCCTCTGAGGTGATCGTCACCGTCTTTGGAAGCCCCGTCACTTGGTCGCGGCCCTTTACTTCCATAACTTGTTCTTCCGGCAACGGAAAAACGGAACCGATTTTAATTTTTACATCTTCGGCCGACGTTTCCCCCACCAACAGATTGTATTTGCGCCGGAAGTACTGAATGATGGCCTCGTCCAACTCATCGCCCGCCACATCCAAAGACTTCGAGACAACCATATCCCCTAACGAAACGACGGCGACTTCCGTGGTTCCGCCCCCCATATCCACAATCATGTGCCCCCGCGGCTCGTTGATCGGGATGTCGGCACCGATCGCCGCCGCCATGGGCTCTTCGATTAAATACACTTCGCGTGCTCCGGCTTGTTGCGCTGATTCGCGGACGGCGCGCTTTTCGACTTCCGTGATGCCTGAGGGCACGCCGATCACAATACGCGGATGAAGCAGGCTGCGACGGTTGTGCACTTTCTTAATGAAATAACGGATCATTTTTTCGGTTACATCGAAATCGGCAATCACGCCGTTTCGTAGAGGCCGCACGGCAATAATATTGGCGGGTGTTTTGCCGAGCATTCGTTTTGCTTCGGCGCCAATGGCTAATACTTGACGGGAATCTTTTTCAATAGCTACGACGGAAGGTTCTCGAAGTACGATCCCTTGGCCTTTTACGTACACCAAGGTATTGGCGGTTCCAAGGTCAATACCCATATCGTTGCTAAAGAGGCTGAAGAGATAGTTAAACATGTTCCCTCATGGCTAAAACTCGCTTCAACGCGTCAAACATTACGAAACGAGCTTGAGGATACCCATTTCGGTGCCATCCGACAAGCGAGGACCGACTTTTATGATCTGCGTGTAGCCGCCTGATCGTGATTTATAACGCGGCGCAATCACATCAAAGAGCTTCGAGCGGACTTTTTTATCCAGTACACTCTGGGCGACCAAACGGCGTGCATGCACGCCTTCGCCTTTGGCGGTCGTAATCAGTTTTTCCGCAAACCGGGCCACTTCCTTGGCTTTCGGAAGCGTGGTCTCGATTTTTTCGTAATGCAACAAACTTTGCGCCATGTTGCGAAGCAACATAAAGCGCGGCCCCGTGGGCCGACCTAGCTTTCGTCCAGCGTGAGTATTCATATGTGTTAGCCCTGTTTTGCCGGCTGAACCACCCCGGTCAAATCCATCCCGAGACTTAAATTCAACTCGGTCAAACGTTCCTTAATTTCATCGAGTGACTTCTTGCCGAAGTTCTTATAGGAAATCAGCTCGTCTTCCTTTTTGGAAACTAGGTCGCCGATCGTGCGGATCTTGGCGGCCTTAAGGCAGTTAGAGGCGCGAACGGAAAGCTCGATAATGTCGACCGGCTGATTTAAGAGCTCACGCAGCTTGTCGGCATCCGCACCGCCGCTTAAACCCGCCACCGCAGAATTCGCTGCCGATTGGCTTTCTTCGGCGACCGCGACTTCTTCCTCTTCAAAAGTAATGAAGATGGACAAACAATCTTTCAAGATTTTTGCCGAGTAGGCGATCGCATCGCCTGGCGCCACCGAACCGTCTGTCCAAACATCAAGCACCAAACGGTCGTAGTCCGTCACTTGTCCCACGCGGCTGTTTTCGACATCGTAGTGAACTTTGATCACAGGAGAAAACAAAGAATCCATCATCAGCGTGTCGGCGGGATAGCTATCTTTTTGTTGTTTGTCTGCCGCCACGTAACCGCGGCCGCGAGCAACCCACAGCTGCATCGTGATTTCGCCATTTGAATCCAGCGTGGCAATCGGCAACTCGGGCGTCAAAATTTCGACGTTTGCATTGGGTTCTATGTCTTTGGCCCGGACGACTTTGTCACCTTTAATGGATAGGCGTAGAATTTCCGGTTCCGGCGTGTGCAGCTTAAAGCGCAGCTGCTTTAAGTTCAAGATGATGTTGATGATGTCTTCTCGCACGCCTTTAAGCGTCGAGTACTCATGCACCACGTTATCAATTTTAACCGCCGTGATGGCACAACCTTCCAAGCTATTGAGGAGAATACGCGTCAAGGAATTTCCAATCGTGTGACCATACCCTTTTTCAAATGGCTCCGCATAGAAGCGGCCGTACGTATCGGTTAAAGTGTCTTGATCACACGCCAAATTTTGAGGCAGCACCAAATCTTTGAGTTTCATTGGAGTCTCCTATTTTGAATAAAGTTCGACGATCAACTGCTCGTCAACCGGGTACGAAATTTCATCGCGGGACGGCCAACCGCGCATTTTTCCGCTGGCCTGGGCAGCATTGGCTTCGAGCCACGACGGAAGGGGACCGCGTTTTTGCATGGCTTGAAGGGCGCCTTGAATCGCCGTAGTCTGGCGTATTTTTTCAGCCAACACGATGCGATCCCCCGGCTGGACGGCATAGGATGGAATATCGACACGCTGGTCATTTACTTTGACATGACCATGCAGGACCAACTGGCGGGCCTGTGCGTCGGATGCGGCGAACCCTAAGCGTTTGACTACCCGGTCCAGTCGCGTCTCCAAAAGCCGGAGCAAGTTTTCACCGGTCAAGCCAGGCATTTTTTCTGCATCACGGAAATAACGGCGAAACTGTGCTTCATTGACGCCGGCCATACGTTTTGCTTTTTGTTTTTCGCGCAACCGTTTACCGTATTCCGACACTTTCGAACGCCGCATGCCCACCCCATGCTGGCCAGGAATGGTCTTACGTTTGTCTTTATCGAGTGTACAGGCGCTGTAACACTTCTCACCCTTTAAAAAGAGTTTCATGCTCTCGCGGCGGCACATCCGGCAAACGGGTCCAATGTATCTTGACATGGCTATACTCTCCTCGGCTTAGGCGCCCGGCAGCCGTCGTGCGGAATCGGCGTGACGTCGCGAATGGACAAAATCGTTAGCCCTGCTCCTTGAAGACCGCGGATGGCCGTTTCCCGGCCTGATCCTGGGCCTCGCACGAGCACATGCAGCTGCTTGACGCCTGCCTCGACAGCCCGTCGCGCTGCATTATCGGCCGTTACCTGCGCGGCGAAGGGCGTGCCTTTTTTGGTGCCTTTAAACCCGCAGGCGCCAGCCGTCGACCACACGATGACCTGACCTTGCTCATCGGTGATCGATACGATCGTGTTATTAAAGGAGGATTGTACGTAAGCACGCGCTACCGTGACGTTCTTCCACAGCTTCTTTTTTCGTGCCGCGGAGGCTCCCGCCGCAGGACGCCCGGAGGGTTTGGCGCCTTCGGCTTGCGGTTTGGACGACGCTTTGGGTGCAGGCAATTTTTCTTCGGCCATAAATCGGCTCCTTATTTACCCGGCGCCGCTTTAGGGGCGGCGGCTGCGGGTTTCTCGGCGCGAGCGGAGCCGACCGTCTTGCGGCGGCCTCGGCGCGTGCGTGCATTTGTTTTCGTGCGCTGGCCTCGGCAAGGCAGGTTGCGGCGATGCCGGAAACCGCGATAGGACGCGATATCGATGAGGCGGCGAACGTTGGCTTGAATTTCACGACGCAGGTCGCCTTCCACTTTGATTTCTTTGGAGGTCAGCAAGCTGCTAATCTTATTGATTTCGCCTTCCGTCAAATTTTTGACGCGCGTGGTCGGGTCGATACGCGCTTCCGCGACAATTTGGTTGGCTTTAGGTCGTCCAACGCCATAAATGTACGAGAGCGCGATGTCAACGCGCTTCTCTTTGGGTAAATCAACGCCTGCGATACGTGCCATAAACTCTCCCTTATCCTTGCCGCTGTTTGTGGCGGGGCTCTTTGCAAATCACGCGCACCACGCCTTTGCGGCGGACTACTTTGCATTTGCTACAGATCGGCTTTACCGAAGATCGAACGTTCATTTTATTTCTCCCGAAATGTGATGCGGCCGCGCGTTAGATCGTAGGGCGACAACTCCACTTTTACTTTATCGCCTGGCAAAATTTTGATGTAGTGCATGCGCATTTTGCCTGAAATATGCGCCAGCACTTGATGCCCGCCTTCAATCTCCACTTTAAACATGGCGTTTGGAAACGCTTCCACAACCTTGCCTTCAACTTCTATTTTTTCTTCTTTACTCATGGTCACCTGTTTACAGCTCCGGGCTCATCGTGCGGCGTAAGTACTTCGGTTCCCAATGCCGTGATCGCCACCATCTTTTCATAGTGCACCGACCATTTCCCATCCGCCGTAACGACGGTCCAACCATCCTGTTTGTGCTCGATATCGGCGGCACCCGCATTGGCCATTACTTCTAGCGCCAGCACCATGCCTTCCACCAAACGAATCCCCGTTCCGGGCTTTCCATAATTAGGCACATGCGGCTCTTCATGCATCGCTCGACCAATTCCATGTCCGCCGTATTCGCGCACGACGTTAAAACCCGCCGCTTCCACCACGGACTGCATGCCCCAGGAGACGTCGCCTAAACGGTTACCAACTTTAGCCGCCAGAATCGACGACTCCAATGACGCACGACCAGCGTGCATCAACTTTTCAACATCAGGGGTTGTTTTTCCCCCGACAACAAAAGTTGTGGCCGTGTCGCCGCAATACCCTTCAACGAACAGGCCAATATCTAGGCTTAACAAATCTCCGGCTTTTAGTTTTCGGGCTCCCGGAATGCCATGCACGATCTCATCATTGACTGAGGTGCACACCACGGCGGGGTACCCCCGGTAATTCAAAAAAGACGGGACGGCCCCAGCCAACTTTATCATCCGCGCCGCTTCTTGGTCGATGTCTTGCGTCGTCATGCCGGGCAAGACCTGGCGCTTTAAATCCATCAAAATTTTTGCGGCCAAATGACCCGCATCGCGCAACAAATCAATTTCACGCGTGCTTTTAAGCTCAATGCGCGCCCCTTGAGCCGCCACGGTCACCGCGTCAACCCTAAAAGGGTATTGACGCGCATATCCACCTCAGCGACAGAACCGGAGGCGTCCACCCGGATGAGCAATCCCTTCTTTTGATAATACTGCAGAAGCGGCGCCGTGGTGTCTTCGTAAACCGCAAGTCGCTTTCGAATGGACTCCGGCTGATCATCCGCACGCATCACAACGGAACCCCTGCATTTGTCACACACACCTGACGATTTCGGGGGGTGGTTGACCACGTGGTATGTTTGCCCGCACTGGCTACAAATACGACGTTTGCCCATACGATCCACAACCAGCGGCACATCCACGCTAAAGTAAAGAACATGGTCAATCGGCTTCTTTGTTTTGGCTAGGTACGTGTCCAGCGCTTTGGCCTGCACCAATGAACGCGGGTAGCCATCCAAAATGAAACCCTTCGTGGCGTCTTTGTGTTCGAGACGCTCTGAGACGATGGCATTGGTCAATTTATCCGGCACCAAGAGCCCAGCGTTGACAAATTGGGCAATCTGCTTGCCCATCGCCGAATCTTGAGCCATTGCTTCACGAAAAATTGACCCGGTCGAAATACTGGGGATACCCAGCTGGACCTTTGTGATATCCGCCTGCGACCCTTTGCCAGCCCCAGGAGGCCCCAGGAAAATGAGCCGTTTACTCATACGCGGGGACTCTTACGAGCCGCCGACGTTAAACCAGCGCCCGCGAAAGCCGCCGCTTCCCTTAAAAAATCCGTCGTAGTGCCGCATGATGAGCTGCGCTTGAATCTGACCGATGGTATCGAGCGCCACCCCCACCACAATTAAAAGAGCCGTACCGCCAAAGAAAAAGGGTGCGTTCACAAAACGTCTTAAGAAATCCGGCAGCACGGCCAAAGCAGCGACGAATATCGCACCCCCCAGGGTGATACGTTCCAAAACCTTCTGAATATGGTCTGCGGTGGCCTCACCTGGACGAATGCCGGGAATAAAGCCACCCCATTTGCGTAAGTTTTCTGCTAAATCTTTCGGATTAAACTGAACCGAGTTATAGAAGTAACAGAAAAATATAATTAACGCCGCATAAACACCCAAATACGCCCAGTGACCGCTTTGCTCCCATTTGGCCACTTTGGTCAAAATCGGATTGGACGGAAAAAATTGAGCGACGGTAACAGGCACAGCCAAAAGCGATACGGCAAAAATAACAGCGATTACACCGGACTGATCTACTTTAAGCGGCAAGTAAGACGTCGAACCCCCCATCATTTTTCGTCCTACAACGCGCTTGGCGTATTGCACGGGAATTTTTCGCTGTGCTGTTTCCACCCACACCACAAGCGCTGTGATTCCCAACACCGCTAAGCACAACCCTCCTGCTGTAAACAATGACATCTCTTCAATTCGAACCAACCTTACCATGTCGCCGATGGCACCCGGGAGGCGATCCACAATACCCGACATAATGATGAGCGAGACGCCGTTTCCAATGCCGCGTTCCGTCACCTGCTCTCCAAGCCACATGATGAACACCGAACCTGTCGTGAGCGTTAAAACCGTCAAGGCGATCCAGCCCGCAGAGGCGTCCATGACAATTGGCAGGCCACCGGGCGCCGACATTTTGGAAATCGTAAGGGTTAACCCAAAAGATTGAAGCCCTGCCAAAACAAGCGTCAAATAGCGAGTAATACGGGTGAGCTGCTTGCGGCCCTGCTCCCCTTCCTTGGCCAGACGATCCAGATAAGGAATCACGTGCGCGCCTTGCATCAGGCTCATGATAATGGAGGCATTGATGTAAGGCCCCACCCCCATGGCAAAAATCGCCAAGCGTCCTAATGCACCGCCGGAAAAAATGTCAAGGAACCCCAAAAGGGTATTTTGCTGCGCTGCAAAAAACGACCGCAACGCTTCGGCATTGACACCGGGCACTGGAATAGAGGCTCCCAGCCGATACGCCGCGATAATCCCTAATGTAAAGAAAATCCGTCTACGGAGCTCGGGAACTTTGAAGATATCGGCGATCGGGTTGCCGGACGGCATTAGTGAGATAGAACCTCGACGCGCCCGCCCGCTTTTTCGATTTTTTCACGGGCCGATTTCGAAAACGCATGTGCGTGCACAGTGAGCGCTTTCGACAAATCGCCTTCACCTAAAATTTTAATTCGTTCGGCGCTCTTAAGAAGGCCGGACTCTGCCAAAGCATCCACGTTGACATCGGCCTTCGCATCAAACCGTTTGTTCAGCTCCCCCACATTGATCACAGCTTGTCGGGGTCGAAAGGCGTCGTGACGAAAACCTCGCTTAGGGATGCGGCGGATGAGCGGTATCTGACCGCCTTCAAAACCGCCTAAACCGGACACTCCCGCGCGAGAGCGCTGGCCTTTCATACCGCGCGTCGACTGCGCGCCGTGACCGCTGCCGATCCCCCGGCCCACGATTTTTCGGCGATGCTTTGACCCTGGAGCGGGTTTTAATTCATGAAATTTCATGATGCTGAAGCTCCCGCGCCAACCGCCTCTTTTGTGCGGACGGCATGAATTTGTTCTTTGGTGCGTAGCCGCTTCAGACCATTGAGCGTCGCATACACCACGTTGTAAGGATTAGGCGAGCGAAGCGATTTCGTCAGCACGTCTTTGATCCCGGCGGCTTCCAGCACGGCGCGGACACTGCCACCTGCAATGACGCCTGTCCCGGGAGCCGCGGGTTTAAGCAACACGCGGCCCGCGTTAAATTCTCCAATAATGGCGTGAGGAATGGTCACACCCACCAAAGGAAAATCGATCATCTCTTTCTTAGCGCCATTAACCGCTTTTTGGATCGCGGCTTGAATTTCTTTCGCTTTTCCAACAGAAGCGCCGACGCGGCCTTTGCGATTGCCGACCACCACCAGTACGCTAAATGAAAAGCGTTTACCGCCCTTCACCACTTTGGCGACGCGATTGATCGCCACCACGGTTTCCGCATTTTCTGACGCTTCGAAATTATTTCGTGCCACGGGGTCTCCTTACCTTAAAAATCGAGTCCGGCTTTACGCGCGCCTTCGGCCAGCGCTTTGATACGGCCATGATACACATGACCACCGCGGTCAAACACTACCGCTTTGAGACCTTTTTCGAGTGCCTTTTTGGCGACCAATTCTCCCACCGCACTCGCCGCCGACACATTGCCGCCAGTCTTAAGCGACTTTTGCAATTCCGGCGAGAGAGATGATGCCGCGACCAATGTTTTGCCGTTTTGGTCATCAATAATTTGGGCGTAAATGTGTTTGAGGGTTCGGCATACCGACAGACGCGGACGCGCCACACGTAATTCGCGAATCTTCCGACGCGTACGTTCCGTACGAAACTCGTATCGTTTAAGAACTAATCCTTGCATGGTTATTTCTTGCCTCCTGCCGCCGCACCGCCGCCCACCGCGCCCGCCGCCGCTTTTCCGGCCTTGCGGATAATGTGTTCGCCCACGTATTTAATGCCGCTTCCTTTATAAGGTTCAGGAGGCTTTAACCGACGAATACGAGCGGACACTTCGCCGACCAAATAAGCATCGACGCCCGTGATCGTTAAAAGCGTTTGTTTAGGGTCAATTGTCACTTTAATTCCCGCGGGCAATTTAAATTCGGCTGGGTGCGCAAAGCCAAGCGTCAACGTCAATTTATCGCCCGCCACTTGCGCACGGTATCCAAGCCCTACAATTTCGAGTTCTTTCTTAAATCCGGTTGTAACCCCCGTGACCGCGTTTTGAATCAACGTCCGGGCCAGACCATGGAGCGCAGCGGCATCGCTGCGCAAGTCATCACGCGAAACGATGGCTTGGTTTTTTTCAATTTTAACCGCAATCCCGGGAGGCAGCTTTTGCGTTAATTTGCCCAACGGGCCTTGCACGTCGACAAAACCTTCTCGGGGCTCGAGTTTGACTTTTTCTGGTATGGCGATGGGGGTTCTACCTATTCGACTCATAGCTCACCAGATCTGACACAGCAATTCGCCGCCGACCTTCGCCTGGAAGGCCTGTCGGTCTGTCAAAAGGCCTTTGGAGGTCGACACGAGGGTGATGATGCCCGCTTCGTTTCGCCGTGCAAAGGAGGAATACGGTTCATATACCCGCAACCCCGGACGGGAAACCCGCTTTACACCCTGCACTACTTCTTGTTTTCCCGAAGCATATTTCAAATATACGCGAAGGAACGGGCGCTTGCGCGCATCATCCATCACCTTATAGTTGGCGATGAAACCTTCCGCTTTCAGAATGCGAACAATCGCCACTTTGAGCCGGGAGGAAGGCACATCTACTTTCTCAAGCTGGCGGTGGCTGCCGTTACGAATTTGCGACAAAAGATCAGAAATAGGGTCCGTTGTCATAAAAGTTACCAGCTCGACTTTGTCACACCCGGAATGTGCCCCTGGTGCGCAGCTTTTCGAAAACACAAACGACACAAGCCAAAATCCCGGTAAAACGCGCGCGGGCGACCACAGCTGCGACAGCGATTGCGAAATCGGGTCGCAAATTTTTGAGGTCTTCGCATACGAGCCATGAAAGCAATAGTGGCCACAAAGTCTCCTTTTAGCGGTCCGCGGTCTTAAAGGGCATACCCATAAGAGCGAGCATCTCGCGCGCTCGGGCGTCTTCTTTCGCGTCCGTCACAATGGTGATGTTAAAGCCCCGGACTTTAGGGGATTTGTCTAATTCCACTTCCGGGAAAATATGTTGTTCGTTAAGACCTAAGTTATAGTTTCCACGGCCATCAAAAGCCCTAGGGTCCAGCCCGCGAAAGTCACGGATACGAGGCACCGCGGCATTGATGAAACGGTCCAAGAATTCGTACATCCGCGCCCCGCGAAGAGTCGCTCGCAAACCTATCGGCATGCCGGCCCGCAACTTGAAGTTTGAAATCGATTTCTTGGCCCTTCGAACCTGTGGTTTTTGGCCGGCAATCAAAGCTAACTCGGCGGCCGCTACGTCCATGGCTTTAATATCTTCTTTCGCGTCATTGACACCCATGTTAATGATGACTTTCTTAAGGCGCGGAACCGCGTAAGGGTTTTTTAAATCAAATTTTTTAATCATTTCGGGCACAACGGTCTTTTGATAATGATCACGCAGCCGTGTCTGCAACGCCTGTTTAACGCTCATGCCAGCATCTCCCCGCATTTACGACAGGCTCGTACTTTGGTGCCATCCGAAAGCTTGTCGCTTTTTGGGCGCATCGCCCGTTTGCATTTAGGACAAATC
Organism: uncultured Elusimicrobia bacterium; assembly: GCA_964441955.1. Lineage (GTDB taxonomy): Bacteria > Elusimicrobiota > Elusimicrobia > 2-01-FULL-59-12 > 2-01-FULL-59-12 > CAYTWA01. The sequence goes on along the minus strand of CAYTWA010000010.1, from coordinate 21,423 downwards.
AGCATGACATTCGACAAATGAATGGAGGCTTCCTTTTCGCGGATGCCGGATGGCTGCGTTTGTGTGGCCTTGCTATGCCGTTTTACAAAATTGATCTTAGAAAGCAATACTCGGTTCGCGCTACGAAGGACTTCGAGCACTTCCCCTTGTTTGCCGCGGCTTTTGCCGGCTAACACCATGACCGTGTCTTTCTTACGAATGTGCATCACACCACCTCGGGAGCCAACGAAATAATTTTCAAATAATTTTTTTCACGGAGTTCGCGAGCGATCGGCCCAAAAATACGCGTACCCTTGGGTTCACCTTCCGCATCGATCACGCAGACCGCATTGTCATCGAAACGAACATAACTGCCATCCGCCCGACGCTGTTCTCGAACCGTCCGGACGACGACTGCTTTGACGACATCGCCCTTTTTAATGGTTGAAGCGGGCAGTGCATCCTGCACAGAACACACAATGATGTCGCCTAAACCCGCATACCGCCGACGCGTTCCACCCAAAACACGGAAACAGCGAAGCTTACGCGCACCAGAGTTATCCGCCACATTGAGTATCGCTCGCTCTTGAATCACGCGCCTTTCTCCACGATCTGCACGATCCGCCAACGTTTCAGCTTTGACATGGGCCGGGTCTCGGTGATTTCCACGCGGTCGCCCACATGGGATTCATTTTTTTCATCGTGCGCATAATAACGGGTCGCCCGGCGAAGCACTTTCCCATAGCGAGGATGCGTGGTCTGCCAAGCTACTTTAACTACGCGGGTTTTATCCATTTTGTCGGAAACCACAATCCCCACGCGATCTTTACGAACCGACCGCAGATCGGATGGCGGCGTTATTGTCGATTCCATGTTAGGCTCCTGCCTTTTGTCGGAGAGCCGTCTTATAACGGGCAATTTGGCGGCGCACGTGGCGAATCTCCATAGGATTTTTTAGCGGGCTCGTCGCATGACGAAACCGCAGCCGAAAAGCGCCTTCCTCCGCTTCGCGAAGCTTCGCATCGAGCTCTTTGACGGACAAGCTGTGCAGTGACTCTTTTTTAGCAGCAATTGTTTTCTTCTTGGCCATCTTTAGTGTTCCTCGCGAACGATAAATTTGGTTTTGATCGGAAGCTTGTGCGCGGCCAAGGTCATGGCTTCCAGGGCTTCGTTTAAGGGCAAACCTTCCAACTCAAAGAGCACACGCCCGGGCTTTACGACCGCCACCCAAAATTCGGGCGCTCCTTTTCCTTTTCCCATACGTGTTTCCGCAGGCTTTTGCGATATAGGCTTGTCCGGGAATATACGGATCCACAATTTTCCGCCCTTTTTAATGAAACGGGTGAGCGCCACGCGCGACGCCTCTATCTGCCGACTCGTGACCCACGCCGACTCAAGCGCCTGAAGACCGTATTGACCAAAATCCACACGAGTGGCCCCTTTGGCTTGTCCTTTAAGGCGGCCCCGATGCGCCTTTCGGTATTTAACGCGTTTGGGCATCAGCATCAGACTTTCTCTCCACCCAATGGCTCATCGTCATACGTCAAATCTTCCGGCTCGGAGGCAACGGCTAGCACGGGCACTTGCGCCGCGGCTTCTTCCTTTGCCATTTTTTCAAGTTCTTCTTTGGGGATCATTTTCACTTCTTCCAGAAGATCTTCGCGGGTTTTCTTGAAGAGTTCCTTCTTAAAAATCCATACTTTGACGCCAATGCGGCCCATGGTAATAAGGGCTTCGGAAAAACCGTAGTTGATGTCGGCACGGAATGTTTGAAGCGGCACGCGTCCTTCCTTCATCCATTCAACGCGCGCAATTTCAGCCCCGCCGAGACGGCCGGAAATGCGAATTTTAATTCCAAGTGCGCCTGCCGACATAGTGCGCTCCATTGTCTTTTTCATCACACGGCGAAAACCCATGTTCTTTTGAAGCTGCATCGCCACACCTTCGGAGACAAGCTGAGCATCAAGTTCCGGCCGCTTGATTTCCATGACATTGACGAACACTTTGCGGTCTGTCATGACTTCGAGGTCTTTACGGATATTCTCAATGTCCGCACCCTTTTTTCCAATGACGATCCCAGGGCGAGCCGTAAAAACAACAACGGTTAAATGCTTGCCCTTTCGCTCAATGACGACTTTAGACATAGCGGCGCCTTCAAGTTTTTTCTTGAGGTAACCGCGAATGCGACGGTCTTCTTCCAGCAAATCGGGCATTTGACGGGGGCTGAACCATTTCGAATCCCAGTCTTTGATGTAGCCGAGGCGCAGGCCCTCTGGATGAATTTTCTGTCCCATTCGCTATTCCTCTTCGATGGGGCCTAAAGCGTAAAACGTAAACGCTTGAGGTCCCATTATTTTTTCCTCTTCGGCTTTTGGTCGCTGACCACAATCGTCATATGTGCGGTTCGGTGGCGAATGGTAGCGCCGCGCCCCATGGCATGCGCACGCATTCTTTTAAAAACTGGACCCAACCCCACCCAGGCGCGCGACACGTACCAGGTTTCTGGATTTTGGTTTCTGCCGGCGTTGGACATGGCGCTTTGAAGCGTTTTTTCCACCAGAGGACGCGCGCTTTTCGTGACAAAACGCAGCACCGTCAACGCTTGCGCGACTGACTTTCCTCGGACCAGCATCAAAATCTGGTCTACTTTACGAGGAGAAATACGGGCATATCGGACGTTCGCTGTGCTTTCCATATTTATGTGAGTGCGTTTGCTTCTTTCGTGTGTGCGGCGCCGTGGCCTCGAAACATGCGTGTGGGAGCCATTTCACCTAAGCGATGTCCCACCATTTCTTCCGACACATACACGGATAGAAATTTGTGCCCATTGTGAACAGCAAAGGTCATCCCTACAAACTCGGGCGTAATCATGCTGGCGCGGGCCCAGGTTTTAATCGGCTTTTTGTCGCCGGCTTTGACCTGCGCACGGACTTTTTTCAGAAGCTTTTCATCGACATACGGACCTTTTTTGGATGATCGTCCCATAGCGTCCTCTAGAGTGATCCGACTTGCTGTTTAGACCGGTGCTTCAAAATCATCCAATCCCATATTTTTTTGGATCGCGTTTTGTAGCCCTTGGAAGGCTGGTTCCATGGCGAACGCGGCTGGTTATTGCCCTTCGAACGACCACGTCCCCCGCCGTGCGGATGGTCAACGGCATTCATCGCCGTCCCACGAACCGTCGGTCGAATACCCAAATGGCGACTGCGCCCAGCATTACCCAAAATGCGGTTTTCATGGTCGAGGTTCCCCACTTGGCCAACCGTCGCCATGCAATTGATCCAAAACTGACGGATTTCGCCAGAGGGCATACGCACTTGAGCGTAATCGCCCTCTTTGGCCATAAGTTGCGCCGAAGCTCCCGCGGAACGAACGAGCTTCGCTCCACGCCCGGGCATCAGTTCGATGTTGTGAAGCACCGTTCCCTCGGGAATCTTTTCCAGGGGAAGCGCATTCCCCGGACGAATTTCTGCGTCAGGGCCCGACATCACCGCATCGCCCACTTTCAAACCATCCGGCTGAAGAATGTATCGCTTTTCACCGTCGCGGTAATGGATCAGTGCAATACGAGCACTTCGGTTGGGGTCGTATTCCAATGAAGCGACAATGCCGGGAACACCGGGTTTGTTTCGAATAAAATCGATCTGACGATAGGCGCGCTTATGACCTCCTCCTTGATGACGCACGACCAAAAGACCAAAATTATTTCGACCCGCACGTTTGCGCATGCCCCGTACCAGACTTTTTTCTGGGCCCTTTTTGGAGAGACCTGAAAAATCTTCAACTGTTATAAATCGGCGTGACGGGGTGTAGGGTTTAAACGCTTTCATTTGGTTTCATCCATATAGCGAATTTCTTGGCCCGCCTTAACCGCCACGATTGCTTTTTTCCACGAAGGGCGATACGCCCCGGGTGCTTGGCCCATGCGGCGGTATTTTCCGCGCACGTTCATGGTGTTTACGCCTAGCACTTTGACTTTAAAAAGATCTTCCACGACTTGCTTGATTTCTTGCTTACCAGCGTTAGCGGCCACGCGAAACACATACTGGTTTGATGCCGCTTTAAGCGCTGTTGCTCGTTCGGTGATTAACGGTTTTTTAAGTAAGGAAAGGGAGCGAATCATGGTCGTTAATCCTTAGGGAAACGTTTGGCCAAAACGTCAACGGCCGTCTGAGTAAATAGAATTCGATGTGATGCGGCGACCTGCAAGGCATTGACATCTTGCGCGCAAACACATGTGACATCCTTAATATTGCGAATGATGCGAATGGCAGGATCGGCCGGTTTTTCCAGCACCAGCAGCAGGCGGCCAGCCAGCCCGGTTTTGGCAAAAAGCTCCTGAGCATCACGCGTTTTCTTTTGGCCGGTTTTGAAGCCTTCAATGACGGCCAATCCGGAATCCTGGGCCTTTTCAAAAATAGCCGTTTGAAGGGCAATGAGTTTTTTCTCGGTGCTAAAACCTTTACGGTAAGAACGCGGCTGAGGTCCGAATATGATTCCACCTTTACGCCAAAGCGGGGAACGAATGGAGCCGGATCGGGCATTCCCTGTGCCTTTTTGCTTCCAAGGCTTGCGGCCGCCGCCGCGAACCAATCCGCGTGTTTTTGTCGCACTGGTGCCAGCGCGACGATTGGCCTGATAGGCCACGATCGCTTCATGCAATACACGCAAACTAGGAGAAGGACTCAAAATGGACTTCGGCCATTCAAACGAGCCTTTCGCCTCACCGGTTGTCGTATAAAAAGGAGTTTTGAGGTTTTCCATTATTTGCCACTCTTGGCCGGTGCCGCTTTGGCTGGGGCCTTGCCCGCGTCTTTCTTGGCCGCCTTGTCTTTCTTTTGTGCCGCTTGCTGTTGGCGAGCCGCATGGAATTTTACACGCTTCAAGGTTTGGCGAATTTCAACGATGCTTTGCTGAGGGCCAGGAATGGCGCCTTTAATGAGCAACAAATCTTTTTCGGGGATCACTTCAATAACTTCGAGGTGCTGAACGGTGATGTTCGCATGGCCCAAATGGCCCGGGAAACGCTTCCCTTTAAAAACACGCCCAGGATACGTGTTCGAACCGGACGAGCCGGGCGCGCGCTGACGGTCCGACTGGCCGTGTGTGGAGGGTCCGCCGCCAAAATTGTGACGTTTCATCGCGCCTGCAAAACCCTTCCCTTTCGATACGCCGCGCACATCCACGTATTCACCGGGCGCAAACACATCGACTTTGAGGGACTGTCCGATTTGGAAGGCGGAGGCTTTATCGGTCCGAATTTCGCGGACAAAACGGTTAGGGGTGATTCCAACTTTTTTAAAGTGTCCGGCTTCTGGCTTAGTGAGGGCTGTTTCTTTCACATCTCCAAAGCCAACCTGGAGGCCGTCATAACCATGACGATCTTTAGACAAAATCTGAAGAATCGAACAAGGTCCCGCTTGGACAACCGTGACCGGCACCAGCGTTCCATGGTGGTCATAGATTTGAGTCATACCCACTTTTTGGCCAATTAAGGCTTTCAAAGCAGGCGTAGACGGCTTTTCTGTTGAAGCGGCAGTTTCAGTCATATCAGCTCAATCGATCAGGATGATTTAATTTCTACGTCAACGCCGGCAGGAAGATCTAACTTCATCAATTCTTCAACCGTATTCGGGGTGGGCTCGGAAATATCAATCAGCCTTTTATGAATACGCATCTCGAACTGCTCCCGTGATTTCTTGTCACCGTGCGGCGAACGCAACACCGTATATTTTTTGATTTGAACCGGCAGCAAAACGGGGCCCACCAACACAGCACCCGTGCGCTTGACCACATCCACAATTTTAACCAATGAATCGTCCAACATCTTGTGGTCATAGGACCTCAAGCGGATGCGAATCTTTGGGGCGGCAATTTTAGCAGGTTGAACAGCTGTCGCCATGATTAAGCAAGGACCTCTGTGACGACACCCGCGCCCACCGTGTGACCGCCTTCACGAATTGCAAATCGCACACCCTTCTCCATCGCGATCGGCGTTATCAACTCTGCATCAAACTCAATATTATCGCCTGGCATTACCATTTCGACGCCTGGCTTTAGCGTTACGTTTCCGGTGATATCTGAGGTTCGGAAGTAGAACTGCGGTCGATATCCTTTAAAGAACGGCGTGTGCCGTCCACCTTCTTCTTTGTTCAAGATATAGACGCTGGCATGAAACTTTTTATGCGGCGTAATGCTTCCAGGAGCAGCAAGAACTTGCCCACGCTCGATCTGGTCTTTTTCAATTCCACGCAGCAAAATTCCAACGTTATCACCGGCGATGCACTCGTCCATGATTTTTCGGAACATTTCAATTCCAGTAACCACGGATTTTTTCGTGTCTTGGATGCCGACGATTTCAACGTTTTCGCCCACTTTGGCGCGCCCGCGCTCCACCCGCCCCGTGGCCACCGTTCCACGCCCCGTAATCGAGAACACGTCTTCAATGGCCATCAAGAATGGTTTGTCGATTTCACGTTTAGGCTCTGGAATCGAATTATCCAGCGCATCCATCAACTTCTTAATTGCCGGGACGCCGTATTCGCCCGCATCACCGGCCAGGGCCTTGGTGGCGCTTCCACGAATGATCGTCGCTTTGTCGCCTGGAAACTCATATTTTGTCAGCAATTCGCGGACTTCCATTTCGACCAAATCCAATAATTCTTTGTCCTCCACAATGTCGCACTTATTGAGGAATACGACCAATGCTGGAACGTTCACTTGCCGAGCCAAAAGCACGTGTTCGCGGGTTTGAGGCATCGGGCCATCCGCGGCCGACACCACCAGGATGGCACCATCCATCTGAGCAGCACCCGTAATCATGTTTTTAATGTAATCCGCATGGCCCGGGCAGTCGATATGCGCATAGTGCCGCTTGGTCGACTGATATTCCACGTGGGATACAGCCACGGTTACAATTTTAGAATCGTCGCGTACCACACCACCCTTGGCAATGTCAGCGTAGCTCTTAAGCTCAGCCAGCTTGTCTTTGGCTTGGACGGCCAAAATAGCTGTCGTCAACGTCGTTTTACCATGGTCTACGTGACCAATGGTTCCAACGTTCACATGCGGTTTGGTACGCTCAAACTTGGGTTTCGACATAATTGATCTCCCTCTAATTCGCTACTTTTTTGCTGCCGGCCCGGCAGTCCCGTCGTCTCCGCTTTGTTTCTGAATAATTTGTTCGGCCACATTTCTAGGGACTTCCGCGTAGTGACTGGGCTCTAAACCGAAAGAGGCGCGACCCTGGCTTAATGACCGCACTGTCGTGGCATACCCAAACATTTCTGACAAAGGCACCACTCCTCGCACCGCACGAATATTCCCCAAAGGCACGTTTTCTGTGACCTGGGCTCGACGCGAGTTTAAATCGCCAATGATTTGACCCATGCTTTCTTCAGGCGTCCGCACTTCGAACTTCATCATCGGTTCCAAAAGCACAGGCTTAGCCTTTTTTGCACCCTCTTTAAAGGCCATCGACCCGGCTATTTCAAATGCCATGGCATTGGAATCGACGTCATGGTAGGACCCGTCGAAAACGGTGCATTTTACATCGACCATGGGGTAGCCTGCAAGCACTCCGTTTTCGAGAGCGGCCTTGACGCCCTTCTCGACGGCGGGAATATACTCGCGAGGAATCGAACCGCCCTTAATCTTGTCTTCGAATTCAAAGCCTTTTCCGGCTTCCAGCGGCTCTAAAGTGATCCAACAATGCCCATACTGACCGCGACCACCGGTCTGCTTAATATATTTGCCCTCAGACTCAACTTTTCCTTTTATGGTTTCGCGGTAGGCCACCTGCGGTCTCCCCACATTGGCTTGTACGTTAAACTCGCGTTTCATCCGGTCGACTAAAATTTCTAAGTGAAGTTCACCCATACCGGAAATAATGGTCTGACCTGTTTCTTCATCCGACCTTACACGGAAAGTCGGGTCTTCTTCGGCCAAGCGAGCCAATGACAACGCCAATTTTTCTTCATCGGCCTTGGATTTGGGTTCGATGGCCACCGAAATAACCGGCTCCGGAAAGTGCATGGATTCTAATACGATGGGTTTATCCGGGTCGCAAAGAGTGTTTCCCGTAGTGGTGTATTTAAGTCCCACCACTGCTGCAATATCGCCGGCATGCACCTCTTTCACATCTTCGCTTTTGTCAGCGTGCATGCGTAAAATCTGGCTAATTCGCTCTTCCTGGCCTTTGGTTGAGTTGGCCACATAACTTCCCGCCGTCAGAGTGCCTGAATAAACGCGAAAATATGTCAGCCGTCGGCCACCCGCTCGCGGATCCACCTGAATTTTAAACGCCAGCGAAGCAAAAGGCGCATCGTCTTTAGGAAGACGATTCATAGGCTCGCCACTAGCGACATCGGTCCCTGGAGTTGGAGGCATGTCGCTAGGCGCGGGCAAATAATCACAAACGGCATCCAAAAGCGGCTGAACGCCCTTGTTCTTATATGCCGAACCGCAGAAAACCGCACAGAATTTACCGGTTAATGTGGCTTTACGTATTGCATTAATAATTTCTTTTTCAGAAATTTCTTTTCCTTCCAGAAACTTTTCCATCAATGCATCGTCAAAATCGGCCACCTTTTCAATCAAATGGGCATGCGCTTTCTGAGCTTTTTCGATCAAATCGGCAGGAATTTCCTGAATTTCATATTTGGTTCCAAGCTTATCGCTATTCCAAACGAGCGCCTTCATACGGATAACGTCGACGACTCCAGTAAATTTATCTTCGGCACCAATGGGAAGCTGAACTGGAACGGCATTGGCGGCTAACTTCTCGTGCATCGAGGCCACGCACATGTCGAAATCGGCCCCAACTTTATCCATCTTATTCATGAAGGCCATGCGCGGAACGTGATAGCGCTCACACTGACGCCAAACCGTTTCCGACTGGGGTTCAACGCCGTTTCCAGCATCAAACACGACGATCGCCCCGTCTAAAACGCGAAGTGAACGCTCCACTTCCATTGTGAAATCCACGTGGCCAGGCGTATCAATAATATTGATTTGACGTTCAACCCCATCCAAGCCCTTCCATGTACAAAACGTGGCGGCGGCCGTAATGGTGATCCCGCGCTCACGCTCTTGTTCCATCCAGTCCGTCGTGGTCGTGCCGTCATGCACTTCCCCAATTTTGTAAATGCGGCCTGTGTAAAAAAGGATGCGCTCGGTCGTAGTCGTTTTGCCCGCATCAATATGCGCGCAAATACCAATGTTTCTAATTCGTTCTAGGGGATATTGTCTAGGCATGAGAGTAACCGCTACCAGCGATAGTGAGCAAACGCCTTATTAGCGTCTGCCATCCGATGGGTATCCTCTCGTTTCTTGATAGCACTGCCTTCTTTACGACTAGCCGCCAAGATCTCGTCAGCCAAGCGCTGAAAAAATGGTTTTCCGGTTTTTTCCCGGGCATACTGCACCAGCCACCCCATCGCAAGGGCGGTACCACGCTCCGGCCGCACCTGGACGGGCACTTGATAGGTGGCACCCCCGACGCGTCGGGGTTTTACTTCCACAAGCGGTTTCACGTTTTCGATCGCGCGGTTAAAGACACCCAAAGGTTCTTCCTTGGTCTTTTCTTGAATCAAACCGAACGATTGATCAATGATCCGTTCCGCTAAACTTTTCTTTCCTTCCAAACTAATTCGGCTCACTAAACGGGAGACAAGCACCGACCCATATTTAAAATCCGGGTCTGGCATTCCACGACGTTCACGAGGCTTAAGGGGTTTACGAGGCACGTTGAAATTCTCCGATTATTTGGCGGCGGCCTTAGGCCGTTTGGCGCCGTACTTGGAGCGCCCTTGTCGACGATCCTGAACCCCCGTGGCGTCTAGGCTTCCGCGCACGATGTGATAACGAACGCCGGGCAAATCTTTTACGCGGCCGCCGCGAATCAACACGATGGAGTGTTCCTGCAAATTGTGCCCAACGCCCGGGATGTAAGACGTTACCTCAAAACCAGACGTTAACTTCACGCGCGCAACCTTTCTTAAAGCCGAGTTAGGCTTCTTGGGCGTCGTGGTGTATACACGCGTGCAAACACCGCGCCGCTGGGGACACGACACCAGCGCAGGCGCTTTTGTTTTAACGATAAGAGGCTCACGACCCAGCCTCACCAATTGATTAACTGTAGGCAAGTTAGTTTCCTTCCACAATATTTCGGCTGCTACGCAACCCCGTACCAGCCGGAATGAGGTGGCCGATAATAACATTTTCTTTGAGCCCTCGAAGATGGTCCATCGCGCCAGACGCTGAAGCTTCGGTCAAAACGCGCGTCGTCTCCTGAAAGCTGGCGGCTGAGATTAAAGACTCCGATGAGAGCGAAGCTTTCGTGATCCCTAAGAGGACCGGCTGGGCTTCGGCTGGCTCACCACTGTTGGCCACCACAGCCTCGTTAATACGACGGAAGCGATTTTTGCTGACAATTTCGCCAATGAGCAGTTCCGTATCGCCGGATTTTGTGATGCGCACATTGGAGAGCATTTGACGAACAATGATTTCGATGTGTTTATCGTTGATGACCACACCTTGCAGACGATAGACTTCTTGAATTTCATTCACAAGGTGTTCCTGCACCGCTTTGGCATCTTTCACTTTTAAAATGTCATGAGGGTTAACCGATCCATCAGTTAATGCCTCGCCCACTCCCACGCGATCGCCTTCGTAGACCACCAAGTGTTTACCGTGCGGAATCGAGTATTCGCGAACGGTACCGGTTTCTTCGTCCGTCACAATTACTTTTTGACCCCCCTTGGTGGTGGTCCCCAGCTTGATGATGCCCGGAATTTCAGAGACAATCGTCGCACTGCGGGGACGGCGGGCTTCAAAGAGTTCCACGACACGAGGCAGACCGCCGGTGATGTCTTTGGTTTTAGTCGATTCCTGCGGAATCTTAGCCAAGATATCGCCTTCTTGAATTTTCTGACCGTCCTCCACGCTCAAATAGGTGTCGACGGGAAGAGTATAGGTGGCAATGCGCTTTCCGCCCTTTAAAATCGCCACCAAAGGGTGCAGTCGCTCCGCTCGATGCTCAATAATCACTCGCTCCGTTAACCCGGTCACCTTGTTCTTTTCTTGGTGAACGGTAATACCTTCAATCACATCTTCAAGCTTAACAGTTCCCTCAAATTCACTAATGATTGGAAGGGCGTGAGGGTCCCATTCGGCGATCAGCGTGCCTTTGGTGACTGTCTTTCCTTCCGCCATCTTCATCCGGGCACCGTAGGGAACGCGATGATGATCTCGTTCTTTACCCGACTCTTCACGAATGGTAATTTCGGCATTTCGGCTGACCACAATCAGGTGGCCTTCTTTGTTCTTGAGAGTACGAATATTAAGGTAGCGAACGACGCCGTCATGCACCGCCATCACTTGCGAGCGCTTCACGATATGGCTGGCGGCCCCTCCGATGTGGAAGGTTCGAAGCGTGAGCTGCGTTCCAGGCTCACCGATTGACTGTGCAGCGATGATCCCCACGGATTCCCCAAGGCCTACCATGCGGCCATTGGCCAAGTTAAGCCCATAACACTTCGCACAGATGCCCCAGGTCGATTCACAGGTTAATACTGAACGAATGCGAATGCGGTCGATGTCGGCTTCTTTGACTTTCTTCGCCGCTTCGGTGGGAATGATTTCCCCCGCCTTCACTATCACCTCATCGGTGAGCGGATGCGTCACGGTATCCACAGCCACGCGGCCGACAATACGTTCTTCTAAAGGTTCGATAACTTCGTCGCCGGAGGACAACGTCCCAATCGACACACCCATGATCGTTCCGCAGTCTTCTTTGGTGATGACCACATCGTTGGCCACGTCAACCAAACGGCGGGTCAAGTACCCCGCGTCGGCTGTTTTCAAGGCGGTGTCCGCCAACCCTTTCCGTCCACCGTGTGTTGAAATAAAGTATTCAAGGACCGTTAAGCCTTCCCGGAAGTTCGAAATAACGGGCGTTTCGATAATTTCGCCGATACCGCCGGTCAGCTTTTTCTGGGGTTTGGCCATCAGCCCTCTCATACCGGCCAATTGGCGGATTTGCGCAGCACTTCCGCGCGCACCGGAGTTCGCCATCATGTAGACCGAATTAAATTTCGCCTCCGTATCTTTATAGGTCGCCATTTCTTGTTTTTTCATCTCATCAAACATGAGATCGGAAATGCGGTCCGTAACGCGCGTCCACAATTCGATAATCTTGCTGTAACGCTCACTCTCGGTAATAAGACCGATTTTGGCTTGGCGTTCCACTTCCAGCACCAACGCCTGCGCTTCTTTGATTAATTTGTCTTTCTCTTTAGGGACAATCATGTCTTCAATCGAAATCGACAGGCCGGCGCGAGTGGCGTATCGGAATCCCATCGATTTCAGATCATCTAGAATCTGGACCGTGCGAGCGTGCCCCAGTGTTCGGTAGCATCGGTCGATTAACTCGACCAATTCTTTTTTGCCCATCGTGGCATTCACATGACCCAATTCCGTGGGAACGGCCGCATTGAAAATGACACGACCCACGGTGGTCCAGTCTTTCCATTTGGCCGGATTTTGATTGTCTTCAGGAGTTAATTCGGATTCGATCGTGCGGTTGATGCCGCGCACTTTAATCTTGGCATGGAGTGACACCTGCTGACGCTGGTAGGCCGCTTCTACTTCCGTGCGAGAGGCAAATACTTTACCCTCGCCCAAATCTCCGGCTTTGACCTTCGTTAAATAGTTGCATCCCAACACCATGTCTTGCGAGGGCACGGCAATCGGGCGGCCTGATGCGGGCGAAAGCAGATTGTTCGATGCGAGCATTAAGAGCCGCGCCTCCAACTGAGATTCCAGGGAAAGCGGGATATGAACAGCCATTTGGTCGCCATCGAAGTCGGCATTGAACGCCGCGCAGGTTAGCGGATGCAGCTGAATGGCTTTACCTTCTATAAGCACCGGCTCAAAGGCCTGAATGCCCAAACGGTGCAGCGTGGGCGCTCGGTTTAAAATCACGGGATGATGCTTCGTAACTTGGTCCAAAATATCCCAAATTTCTGGCTTCACGCGCTCCAACATGCGTTTGGCGGCTTTAAGCATCACGTTTTCTTTTTTCATGAGCTCACGGATGATAAAAGGTTTAAAGAGTTCGAGCGCCATCTCTTTGGGCAGGCCGCACTGGTGGAGTTTAAGATTCGGGCCGACGACGATCACGCTTCGTCCCGAATAGTCCACACGCTTACCCAGCAAGTTCTGGCGGAAGCGACCCTGCTTACCCTTTAAAATATCAGAGAGAGACTTTAACGGGCGATTCCCCGCGCCCACGACAACTTTACCGCGGGCTCCGTTTTCAATTAAGGCATCCACCGCTTCCTGAAGCAGACGCTTTTCGTTATGGATCATTACCTCAGGAGCTCGAAGGCCCTCAATATGCTTTAAGCGGTTGTTGCGGTTAATAATTCGGCGATAAAGGTCATTTAAGTCGGAGGTCGCAAACCGTCCTCCTTCCAAAGGAACGAGAGGACGCAAGTCGGGCGGCAATACGGGAAGAACCGTTAACACCATCCATTCAGGCTTGACTTTGGAACGCTGAAACGCTTCAACAACGCGCAGACGCTTCACCAACCGGCTTCGCTCTGCATCCGATGTCGTTTTCTTTAAGCGTTCATGCAAATCAGCGGCTTCGAGCGGAATGTCAATTTTGCTTAAGAGTTCACGTACGGCTGTGGCGCCGATTCCGACTTTCACCTTACCCGTATACTCTTGGCGAATCTTCTGATATTCTTCTTCGGTTAAAAGTTGAAGCGCGTTGAAGAGAATCTTGTTATCCGTATCTTTAAAGTCTTCAAGGACAATGTAACGTGCGTAATAGACCACACGCTCCAAATCCGAAATTTTCATATTGAGGAGCGTGGCGATACGGGAAGGGGACTTCCTTAAAAACCAAACGTGAGCGATGGGCACGGCCAATTCGATATGGCCCATGCGTTCGCGACGCACTTTGGATTCCGTCACTTCAACGCCGCATCGATCGCAGATAACGCCTTTATTCTTCACCCACTTATACTTCCCACAGTTACATTCCCAGTCCCGCACGGGGCCGAATATTCGTTCACAGAACAACCCATCGCGCTCAGGCTTAAATGTCCGGTAATTAATCGTTTCTGGTTTGCGGACCTCACCGTATGACCACGACAAGATCTGTTCCGGGCTAGCGAGGCTTACCCGAATGGAGTCAAAGTCCGAAAAATTTAATTCCCGGTCGGTCTTCTTTTTTTCTTTTGCGGGGATGGCAGATTTACGCTCTAATAATTGCTGAAAGGACACTATAGCCTCCTTGGGACCTGTCTGCCGATAGATAGCGCTTACGAGTTGCTGGCGACTTGTTCGGCTACTTTGGCCGCGGCTTTGTTCGCGGCGTTTTTAGCCAAGTCGGAACGAACGAGCTCGATGTTGACACCCAACGCACGCAGTTCGCGCGCAAGAACCTTAAACGATTCCGGCACTCCGGGTTCGGAGAAGGTTTCTCCTTTGATAATCGCTTCATACATCTTTGCGCGACCGGCTACATCATCGGACTTTACCGTCAAAAACTCTTGGAGACAATGTGCCGCCCCATACGCTTCAATCGCCCAGACCTCCATTTCACCAAATCGCTGGCCTCCAAACTGCGCTTTACCCCCAAGCGGTTGACGGGTGATCAAGGAGTAAGGGCCCGTGGAGCGGGCGTGAATCTTATCTTCAACGAGATGGGCTAGCTTAATGACATACATGTAGCCCACTGTCGTCTTTTCTTGGAAGGGCGTCCCCGTTCGACCGTCATAGAGCTGGAATTTGCAATAGTCGTTAGGAAGAAATTCTTCAGGGGTTCCTTTTTTGCGAAGCTCATCTTTGGCTTTGCGAACCATTTCGATGACTTGCTCTTCTTTCGCCCCGTCAAATACGGAAGAATTAAGACGCACATGGAGTTGTTTGCCCGCCCATCCGAGCATGGTTTCAAGCAACTGTCCCACATTCATACGAGAAGGAACACCCAGCGGCGACAACACCACGTCTACGCGTGTGCCATCGGGGAGAAACGGCATATCTTCCTGAGGAACGATTCGTGAAACCACCCCTTTATTTCCATGGCGGCCGGCCAACTTGTCTCCTACTTGAATTTTACGTTTGACGGCGATATATACCTTCACAATTTTATTGACGGTCACCGGCAATTCGTCGCCTAATTTCACGCTTTCTTTTTCGCGGGCCATTTCCACCCGCAGCTGCTGCTCTTTCTGCTGGGAGTAATGCTTGATTTTCTCTTTCTCATCATCCGCTTCGCGCGCCGTTATTTTTTTGTCTTCTTTCTGCGCGTCGACCAAGTCTTGCCTAATTTTTCGTTCTTGACGAATTTCTTCAATCAACGCGTCATAACGAACTTCAATTTCCTTCATCTTTTTGTTCTCTTCTTTGGCGGCCAGTTTTTCGCGGCGCACAAAGTTTCGAACCCCGATGATCTTGCCGGACACGCCAGGCGGCACGCGCAGCGAAGAATCCATCGTATCCTCGGCTTTTTTACCGAAGATCACTTTCAAAAGTCTTTCTTCAGGCGTCACCTGCTGCTCGCCCTTGGGTGCTACTTTACCGACCAGAATATCGCCCGGAACCACGTCGGCACCGGGGCGAATGATGCCGCTTTCATCCAAGTTGATTAGCGAGTCGGCGCCGACATTGGGAATATCACGTGTGATTTCTTCCGATCCCATCTTTGTGTCACGCGCTTCCATTTGGAATTCGTGAATATGAAGAGAGGTCAGCACATCA
This sequence comes from uncultured Elusimicrobia bacterium, assembly GCA_964441955.1. GTDB lineage: Bacteria > Elusimicrobiota > Elusimicrobia > 2-01-FULL-59-12 > 2-01-FULL-59-12 > CAYTWA01. The sequence continues at coordinate 5,670 of CAYTWA010000010.1, read as the reverse complement.
TCTCGCACCAGGCGCTCCGAAAGAATAATGGCGTCTTCGTAGTTATAGCCATCCCATGGCATGAAGGTCACCAGGAGATTACGGCCAAGCGCTAATTCGCCTCCGCTTGTCGCGGGACCATCGGCAATAATCTGACCTCGTTTAATAGTGTCTCCCTTATGAACCATAGGGATTTGATTGACCGTGGTGTCTTGATTGGAACGAAAGTACTTGGTCATTCGATAGGTGTCAACTCTGGAATTGCCCTTGCCGCGAAATTCTTCGGGCTGTGGCTCCTCCGAATAAATGCTGATTTCGTCGGCGGAAACGGCAATGACATCTCCACCGCGCCTTGCGGTGATCGCCGCTCCCGAATCGCGAGCAACGCGTTCTTCAACCCCCGTCCCCACGAAAGGCGGTTCGGTGATTAAGAGAGGCACCGCTTGGCGTTGCATGTTGGAACCCATGAGCGCACGGTTGGCGTCATCGTGCTCCAAAAACGGAATTAGGGCCGTTGAAGGTGAGACGACCTGCATGGGCGAAATGTCCATGTAATCGATGTCGTCCGCAGCAAATTCCTTAAAGTCGCCGCGCGTTCGGCAGAGAACGCGGCTCGTTTGAAATTTACCGTTTTTGTCAATCAGGGAGTTGGCTTGAGCGACAATGAGATCGTTTTCGCGATCTGCAGTCAGGTATTCGATTTCATCCGTCACACGCCCGTTTGTCACCTTGCGGTAGGGCGATTCGATCAAGCCGTATTCGTTGACTCGCGCATAACAGGCGAGGGACGATATTAGACCGATGTTTGGACCTTCGGGCGTTTCAATAGGGCAAATGCGGCCGTAATGCGTGTGATGCACGTCACGGACTTCGAAGCCGGCTCGTTTGCGGTGGAGACCACCGGGCCCAAGCGCTGAAAGACGGCGCTTGTGGGTCAGTTCAGCCAGGGGGTTGGTCTGGTCCATAAACTGCGACAACTGCGAGCTACCAAAGAATTTGCGAGTAATCGCCACTACCGGAGCCGCGTTCATGATGGCGCGCGGCGCCAGCGTTGCCTTGTCTTGAACATTCATACGCTCACGCACGATGCGGGCCATCTGGGAAAGACCGATACGGATTTGGTTTTCCAAAAGCTCGCCTACCGCGCGGACGCGACGATTACCTAAGTGATCGATATCATCCATTTCTATCGGGAAGGTTTCTTTCCCGATCGCAATTTCGCTGACGTCGTTATTCAAAAGGATCAAATACTTAATTGTGCAAACGATGTCTTCCATGGTCAGCGTACGCTTGCGCTCATTAGGCACTTCGAACTTTTTCCCAGGCCGCGTGGTCATCCATTCCGCCAAGGGGGCGAGCTTTTTATTGATTTTGTAGCGCCCAACACGAGTCAAGTCGTATTTGCGAATGGATTTAAATAGCAGATTGTCGAGATACGATTCAGCCTGGTCGGCGGCGATGAATTCCTGTGCGCGCAGGACGCGGTATATGGTATTGATCGCGTCTTTGCGGGTCTTAATATTGTCTTTTTCGAGCGTATTTCGAATCGCCACATCGTTAACAGCAGGGTCTAATTGAAGCACTTTAACTTCAATCACTTTCTTGGACTGCATTTGCGTCACATTTTCGCGCGTGAGCTCTCGGTTCGCCTCAAACAAAACTTCGCCGGACGACTTTAAGACCACATCGGCCGCTAAAACCCTCCCCGCCAAAGCGTCGGCGTGTTTATCGACGGAAAGCGTCTCTGAATCATAAAAAACATTCAGAATATCCTCATCTGTTTCCAATCCGATCGCACGAAGCAGAACGGTGGCGGGCAACTTCTTATGCTTATCTAGGCGAACGAAGATGATGTTGTTGAGATCGAATTCAAATTCAACCCAGGCGCCGCGATAGGGAATCATGCGGGCAAAAAACAGCTTCTTCCCATAAGAGGAGATCTTTTTTTCTTCGTCCTCTTCGAAAATCACACCTGGAGAGCGGTGCAATTGACTCACAACGACGCGTTCGGCTCCATTGATCACAAAGGTGGCGTTGTCGGTCATTAGAGGGATGTCGCAGATATAAACGTCTTGCTCAGCGATTTGCTTTACACGCCCGCTACCGCCTTCTTCTCGCTGGAGAATGCGAAACGTGGCCTTAAGCGGGGCGGAATAAACGGTATCCTTATTTAACGCTTCTTCCACCGTGTAGCGCGGTTCACCGAGTTCGTAAGAAACAAACTCGAGCGTTAGGCTTTCATCGTTATTGTTGATCGGGAAAACATCCATAAAGGCCGCCTGCAGACCTTGGATTTTTCGTTTATCCGGAGCAGATCCCCACTGCAAAAACTCCGCCATCGAAGTCTTCTGCATGGCCAGAAGCTCCGGCAACGGGATGATAGACGGAATACGGGCGAATGAAAGTTTTTCCAAGCCGATCCTCCTGGGATGGTTCGGTTAGCAAGCGGGCCAGGACTGCGGTCCCAGCCCAACCGTCATTTAATTTCTACAGTAGCGCCGGCTTCGGTAAGCTTCTTTTTAATGTCTTCGGCCTGATCTTTAGGAAGGCCCTCTTTGATGGTTTTAGGGGCTCCATCGACAAGATCTTTGGCTTCTTTAAGACCTAAGCTGGTGATTTCGCGAACCACTTTGATCACGGCGATTTTATTTCCACCGGCGCTGGTCAAGACAGCTGCGAATTCGGTTTTTTCACCCGCAGCTGCTGCGCCACCTGCAGCAGGAGCGGCGGCACCCGGGGCAAAGGCCATCGGGGCGGCGGCTTTAACACCAAACTTTTCTTCAAGGGCTTTTACAAGTTCCGAAACTTCCAAAACGGAGAGTTTCGAGATATTTTCCACCAAGGTTGCTGTATCTGCCATGACTGCGGTCCTCCTAGGATGCTTTCTCTTGCTTTTTTGCCGCCTGGCCTAGCACGCTGACCAAATCGCGGATGGGAGCCTGTAATACGCTGACCAAATTGACCATGGGCGCTTGAAGTGTTCCCAGGAGCTGCGCATACAACATTTCTTTAGGAGGAAGTGACGCAATGCTTTTTAACTCGGACGCGGAAAGCATCTTGCCTTCTAAGCTTCCCCCGGTAATTTTTAAATTTTCATGCGTTTTAGCGAATTCAAAAAAAGTTTTAATCGTCGCCAACGCGTCTCCACGCTCAATCACCACCGCGCTTGGGCCCTGCAGCGTCTCAGCGAGCTTATCTAAGCCCGCGTTTTTAAGTGCCAGGCGCGTGAGGCTGTTTTTGACAACTTTGTACTGGCTTTTGGGAGACCGGATTTTTGCGCGCAGCTCGTTAAACTCGGTCGTCTTTAGGCCTTTAAAAGAGGTAATGACAAGGCCCGTAGCCTCTTTCACTTCTTTTTCTAACGATGCGATTGTTTTTTTCTTAAGTTCTGTAGGCATTTTTTATTTTTCAAAGCGCCGCATAGTGCAAGCCGACGGTTACCACTGTCTCGTTTAAGATTCGCCCTTCTAAAATTAATCGGAGTTCTGGAGTCAAACGCACCGAACTTCCCGCCACCATCGAAATATTTCCCTTGGCATGGCCTGTGATGGATGCCAGCCCCGCCGCGCCGGGCTGGTTATTATGCCACTTCACAGAACTTCCAAAGACTCGCGGCCCTAAATACGGCGAAAGTGCAGACCATTTCCAAACCAAAAGAAGCGACCCATGGTACTCGACTCCGCTCATCCGCTGATCAATCAAGGATGTCGCCCCCGTCGTTTCTAAGCGATCAAGGGGTACCCTAATGCTCACGGCACCGACCTCTGCCATTACGCCCGGCTTCAAAAAATCTGTCGTCGGAAATATTTGATGGTAAAGATCTAAACCGTAAAAATACCCGACTCTTCCCCGCCAAGTATTGCCTTGAGACTCAACGTATGGATCGCTATAGCTGCCGCCTTTAAGGGCCACGATCGTTCTATCTGTAATGCCAAACCCAAATGACGCTCCAACGCCGTGGGTTTTCAAATCCACTTCACCACGAGTATCGAAATCTTGCGTCGATTTCAGATGCCCATAGACTAGCGTTGAGAAAAACTTCCCTTTCGTTGGGCTTGGCGTCGTAACACTCGGGTCGAGTGCCCACGTCGTAGATACAAACCCTACTAAAAGGCTAATAAGCGTACTGGCTTTGAACACAAAAAGACCCCGGCAGCGACCTACTCTCCCTGTCACTTGCGCGACGAGTACCATCGGCCCTGGTGGGCTTAACGACCGAGTTCGGAATGGGATCGGGTGTGGCCCCACCGGAAAAACCACCGGGAAATTGTCAACGGGTCGAGTGCGCAAAGTTAAACCTTGACACAAACGACTCCTACACTAAATGGATTAGCCTATATTTATTACGTCAAACACCTTCAAGGATTGAATGATAAGGCCAAGCCTCACGACCGATTAGTACAGGTTCGCTCCACACCTTGACGGTGCTTCTACGTCCTGCCTATCAACGCAGTAGTCTTCTGCGGGTCTTTAGATGCTTTGCAGCATGGGAATCATCATCTTAGGGTAGGTTTCACACTTAGATGCTTTCAGCGTTTATCCTATCCGAACTTAGCTATCCAGCCATGCTCCTGGCGGAACAACTGGTACACCAGAGGTTCGTCCATTCCGGTCCTCTCGTACTAGGAACAGCTCCCTTCAAGATTCCTACGCCCACGGTAGATAGAGACCGTACTGTCTCACGACGTACTGAACCCAGCTCACGTACCGCTTTAATGGGCGAACAGCCCAACCCTTCCCACCAGCTTCAGCGGGAGGATGCGATGAGCCGACATCGAGGTGCCAAACAGGATCGTAGATATGGGCTCTTGGATCCTATAAGCCTGTTATCCCCGGGGTAGCTTTTATTCGTTGAGCGACGGCAATTCCACATTCAAACCGCCGGATCACTAGGCCCTGCTTTCGCATCTGCTCGGGATGTCTCCCTCACAGTCAAGCTCGCTTCTGCCCTTGCACTCGACACCCGATTTCTATTCGGATTGAGCGAACCTTTGGACGCCTCCGTTACTCTTTAGGAGGCAACCGCCCCAGTCAAACTGCCAAGCTGTCAATGTCCCCCAGCCCGATTCAGGGCATGAGGTTAGCATCGCAAAACCGAAAGGGTGGTATTTCAAGGTTGCCTCCATCTTGGCCAAAACCAAGACTTCAGGGGCTCCCACCTATCCTACGCATCCAATCCCGCAATGCATTAACAACATACAGTAAAGCTCCACGGGGTCTTTTCGTCTAACCGCAGGAAATCCGCGTCTTCACGGATACCACAATTTCGCCGAGCTTCTGGTTGAGACAGCGGTCTCTTTGTTATGCCATTCGTGCAGGTCGGAACTTACCCGACAAGGAATTTCGCTACCTTAGGACCGTTATAGTTACGGCCGCCGTTTACTGGGGCTTAAGTTCAATGCTTCTAGAGGTTACCCTCCATGACATCTCCCCTTGACCTTCCAGCACCGGGCAGGCATCAGACCCTATACATCATCTTGTGATTTCAGCAGAGTCCTGTGTTTTTGTTAAACAGTCACGAGACCCATTTCTTTGCAACCCCGCGTAGTCCTTCTCTTGTACAGAGTTAGACGTCGGGGCCTCCCTTCTTCCGAAGTTACGGGAGTAGATTGCCGAGTTCCTTAACTAGAATTCTCTCGCGCGCCTTAGTATATTCAACTCGCCCACCTGTGTCGGATTACGGTACGGATA
>CAYTWA010000009.1:0-64571 GCA_964441955.1 uncultured Elusimicrobia bacterium | reverse complement strand
GCTTGAGGCGCAGCCGTCAACCCCGGAGTCGGCGGGACGATGAGCGCCAGGGAAAGTCCCAAACAGAGCAGAAAGCGAGCGAATTTTCGCATACGGATTTTGGCTATTTTATGACGCGGGCTGGGTTGGGGCTATGGGACGGAAAGCGGTTTTACGGTCCAAAAGTCTCTGGTCCCCTAGGCAACGGGATGAAGATAATCCCAAAGACGCTCCTCATTGCGCCGTTGGGACTAATGAGCGTCCCCGGTCCGGTTAGCGGCGGTCTTTGAAGAGTTTGTATTCCACGGCGTTCACCAGCGCCAACCAGGAGACTTGGACTACGTTGGTTATAGACGAACTTATGATTCCTCTTTTGAAAAATTTTCCGGTTTCAGCGGAAGAATGCGAACTCGCGTTTTATTGTCATCCAATACGACTAACGCGCCTTTCTGTAGAACAACGTTGAATTGCTTTAAAAGAAGAAGAACGTCACGACCCAACCGGTCAGGGTCTAGGTCCTCTACGCGGACCTGGATAACGCTGGGGCCGCTCTCGCCACCAACGGCCAAAATCGCACCAAAGTCCAAATCATGCGTGAAAATCCATGCACCATGCTCACGCGCCCAATTGAAAATATCTTCGTCTGATGCATTCGCTTCGCCAACTTCCGACCAGTGGGTCGACTGAACCTTGTTTTGCTCAAAGAATTTCACCCACTCGGGCGAAAGATTCATATCGATAAGGATTCTCATGCAGGACGGTCGAAAGGAATGTCCTTTTCCATGGCTCGCCAGGCCGCATAGGTCAACGCTTGCTGAATGTCCTCCGCTTCCAGATAAGGGTATAGCCGCAACACATCCTGCTGTGTATGGCCAGCGGCCAGCAATCCCACAATCATGCCCACCGTAACCCTCATGCCACGAAGGCAGGGCTTCCCACCCATAACTTTTGGATCAAACGTGATACGCGTAAGGGTTTTCATAATAAAGTCCTCGCTTCGTCATTCAGGATCATTACGCTTTTTTCGGCGATCTTTAAGGAGTTTGTATTCCACGGCGTCTACCAGCGCCAACCAGGAGGCTTGGATGAGGTTGGTGGAAACGCCCATCGTCGTCCATTCGTTTTTGTGGTCACGGGATTCGATCAACACGCGGACTTTGGCGGCGGTGCCGCTGGCAACGTCCAAAACGCGGACTTTGAAATCGGTCAGCGTCATTTGCTTAAGTGCCGGATAGAATTTTTCGAGCGCTTTTCGCAGCGCGTTGTCCAACGCATTGACGGGTCCGTCGCCTTCGGCCGCGGTGTGCTCCACCTTGTTTCCCACGCGAATTTTGATCGTGGCCTCGGTGGTGAGCGTTTCGGTTTTGTTGCTTTTGACGGAGACATGCAAGTTGTCGAGCTCAAAGGCCGGTTTGTATTTGCCCAACGCTTTATCGATCATCAGCTGCAAGGAGCCTTCCGCTCCTTCAAAGTGATAGCCCTCCAGCTCATATTTTTTAAGCGCTTCTAGGACGACTTGAGTGGCTTTGGGGTCTTTCGTGAAATCGGATAAGAATTCCTGGCTTTTGATCAACAAGTTGCTTTTGCCCGACAACTCGGAGACCAAAATCCGGCGCTGGTTGCCAACCAAAGTGGGGTCGATGTGTTCGTAGGTTCCCGCGTGGCGCGCCACCGCTGAGACATGGACGCCGCCTTTATGCGCAAAAGCGGACTTTCCTACATACGGCTGCCGGTCATTTGGGACCATGTTCGCGATTTCCGAAACCGTCATCGACACTTTGGTGATGGAACGCAGTTGTTCATCGGTCACAACCCGGTGGCCCATCTTAAGCTGAAGGTCTGGGATCACGACCGCTAAATCGGCATTCCCGGTGCGTTCTCCAAACCCGTTCATGACACCTTGCACGAGCGTGACACCGGCTTCGACCGCAGCAACCGTATTAGCAATCGCGCAGCCGGAATCATTATGCGCGTGGATCCCCAGTGGCACATTCGGGATTTCGCGTGCCACGGCTCGTACCGCTTCTGTAATTTGAGAAGGCAGCGAACCGCCATTGGTGTCACACAAGGTCACGTTGATCGCGCCCCCTTCAACGGCCGCCTTAAGGGCTTTAATCGCGTAAGCCGGGTTGGCACGGTAGCCATCAAAAAAATGCTCTGCATCGAAAATGACGCTCATCCGTTTGGATTTTAAAAATTTGACGGAATCACGGATCATCCGCAGATTTTCGTCCAAGGACGTTTGAAGCGCGTGCGTGACTTGCATGTCCCAGGATTTCCCGAAGATGCAGGCCACGGGAGCACCGGAGGCGGCGATGGCTTTTAAATTGGGGTCATCGGAGGCGCGCATGTCCTTGCGGCGCGTGGAGCCGAAGGCTGTTAGCTTGGCGTGTTTAAACTTGATCTTCTTGGCGGCCTTAAAAAATTCGATGTCTTTGGGGTTGGAGCCCGGCCAGCCGCCTTCGATGTAGTGCATCCCGAACTGATCCAACAGTTGGGCAATACGCAGCTTGTCGTGGGGCGAAAAAGAGATCCCCTCGCCCTGCGACCCGTCTCGTAATGTCGTGTCAAACAGCTCGATCTTCATTTTTTACGCGGTCTCTCCAATTCAAATGTCTTGTGCAGCACTTTAACGGCCTGGTCCACTTGTTCACGGCTTACGATACAAGAAATTTTGATCTCGGACGTCGAGATCATTTGAATATTGATCTTCGCCTCGGCCAAGGCTTTAAACATTTTTGCGGCCACGCCGGGGTGACTGCGCATGCCCACGCCCACCACCGCGACTTTGGACACGCCGCCTTCCGAACTTAGCGTGCGCGCGCCGAGTTTGGTTTTGACGGGGTCGAGGCCAGTCATGGCTTTCTTCACATCGTCTTCGGCGACCGTGAAGGAAATATCGTTTAAATTATCCTGCCCGGCGGATTGGATGATCATGTCCACGTTGACACCGATTTTGGCCAGGGCGACAAACACATCCGCCGCCACACCGGGACGGTCGGGGACATCGACCAAGGACACCTTGGCTTGCTTCCGATCAAAAGCGATCCCTGAAACGACGACGTCTTCCATCTGTGGAACCTCCTTGTGCACCTTGGTGCCGGGCGCCTGCGAAAACGTCGAGCGCACGGCAAACACCACGTTAAATTTTTTGGCGACTTCCACCGAGCGGCCCTGCATCACCTGGGCGCCGCTGCCGGCCAATTCCAACATCTCGTCATACGAAATCTCATCCAGCTTGCGCGCCTCGGGAACTATTCGGGGGTCCGTCGTATACACCCCTTCGACATCGGTATACACCTCGCAGAGATCCGCTTTAAGCGCCGCGGCCAGAGCAATCGCCGTTAAATCCGATCCTCCGCGTCCCAAGGTGGCGATGTCGTCATTAGCATTCTGACCTTGGAATCCGGCCACCACCACCACGCGCTTCTTCGCAAGCTCCGCCAAAACCTTTTTCGGCTCGATGCGTGTGATCCGGGCACGCGTGTGGTCGTTATCCGCATAAATCCCCGCCTGCGGGCCGGTTAACGAGATCGCATCATGGCCTTTAGTGTGCAGTGCCATGCACAGCAGCGCGATCGAGGCTTGTTCTCCCGTGGCCAGCAGCATATCCATTTCGCGTGGATGCGGGTCGTCCGTCACACCCTTGGCCAATTCGATCAAATCATCCGTCATATCGCCCGGCGCCGAAACCACCACCACCACGCGATAGCCGAGATCCTTATTTTGAATCACCCGCGTAGCCACCTGCTTGACCTTCTCCGCATTGGCCACCGAACTGCCGCCGAATTTCATCACGACTAATTTCATAGTTTCCGAATCCTTACTTTATCTTCTGTTAAGAGATAGGCTTGGCGATCATTGGCAAGCTGCAAAACGGCATCATCGGGAATTCCAGGGCTTATTTCGGCAAAAGCCAATACCTCATATCCTTCTTTTCGAAGACGCAGAATAATCGCGGGTTCAACGCTTTCATCTGCCAGAAGGATCATGCGGCGCGATTCGGTAAAGGGTATGTCACATCCATGCGCAACACTTTCACCGCATAATCGATAGCAGCCAAAATCCCTTCCCGGGTTAAATGGGGGTAAGATCCAAGCAGTTGATCCACCGACTCCCCAGCGGCCAACTTCTCTAAAATCAACTCCACCGTTATACGCGTCCCCTTAATGACAGGCTTTCCCATCATCACCGCGGGATCAGAATGAATAAGATTCTCGTTCATCGGCTTCTCCTTTTGGAGCCATTATAACGCGTCCGTTCCGCTACCCTGACCAAAGCAATCCAGCGTTTTCTTAACAATTTCATTGATAACGAACGCCCTTATTTTCAAACACCAACTCTTGCCAGCGGCTGGGGACGTGCTTTTGATGGAACGCTTTTTGCATGGCCAGGCCGGCTTTTCGCGCGACTGTACTGGACGGCACGAGCGCAATGACGGAAGACCCCGCACCGGAGAGCGCTGCCCCGAAGGCGCCGGCCTCTTTAGCACTTTGGATCGCCTCCATCAGCCCGGGGATCAATTTGGCGCGGGCCGGCTGATGCAAGACATCGTCCATGGCAAAACTCAGCAAGTCATAGCGCTTTTGCAGCAGCGCTCCGATCAAAAACCCTACACGTGTGGAGGTGAACACGGCGGCGGAAAACGGGATACGGCTAGCGAGCACGCGCCGTGCGTCTTTCGTGGCCAAGGGCCGGTCCGGCGAACAAACGGCCGCACGCAACTGGGGTGGTGCCGAGAATTTAAGGTAGCGAACCTCGTTTTGAATGATCCCCGAAAGACAAAAACCGCCCGCAAACGCCGGGACGATATTGTCCGGGTGACCTTCCATGCGGTTGGCCAAGTGGAGCAACTCCGCATCCGACAGCGGAGACCCCACCAGCGCATTGGCCGCACACATACCGCCGATAATGGCCGCTGAACTCGACCCCAACCCACGAGACAACGGAATACGGTTGACCAGGCGAACGCGCAGCGACTTGGGCCAGCAGCGAGCTTCCTCAAATACGCGCTGAGCCGCGCGCACCACCAGATTCCTACCGTCATGAGGCAGAGTCAACGCACCTTCGCCCTCAATATGAACCACAACCGGCGCAGAGGCTTTGGTCGCGCTCGACGCCGTGTTCTCAGCGATAAGCGTCACTTCATTAAAGAGGCGCAGCGCTACCCCCAACACATCGAAGCCGGGGCCTAGGTTGGCGCTGGTCGCAGGAACTTGAACAGTTACTTTTTTAGGCATAAAGAGGTCTCAATTGCTTCTTTCATTTTTTGGGCGGCCGCTTTCACATCATCGGCTCCGCACACCGCACGCACCACCGCCACGCGCCGGGCTCCCGCTTCTAAAACAGGCCCGATATTGGAAGCATCGATTCCCCCGATCGCCACGTGGGGGTGCGGTACTTCGGTTGTGACCGTTCGCACAAGTTCGAGACCGACAGGGTTGTACGTCGGTTTTGTGGGCGTCGCATAAACCGGGCCGATGCCGATGTAGTCTGCGCCTTGGCGCTGGGCTTCTTTGGCTTGCTCCAAACTGTGCGTGGAGCAGCCCACGAGAAAATTCTTAATCCCCATCGGATGCATCAGCTTCTTGGCTTCAGATACGGGCATATCGTCTTGCCCCAAATGGCAGCCGTCCGCTTCTACGCCGATGGCCACGGCCAAATCATCGTTCACGATAAACAAGGTGCCGAACTGGTGGCAGATCTTCTTGAGTCGTGCGGCTACCGCGTACCGTTGTTTACCCGTGATGAGCTTGTCGCGAAACTGCAGCACATCGGCCCCGCCTTCGCAGGCAGCACGCACCATCGCTTCATAATCCTCCGGCCCGTTTTTGGGCGGGCAGGTGATGACATAGAGCTTGGCTTTCTCAAACTGATCAAGGGCGCGCTGATTCGGATTCATGAAATTCTTTTTTCGACTTTGTAAGCTTCAAAACGTAAATGCTGGGCCTTTTTTGACGCCGAGGCGTTTAGCAACCGTCCATACTCTTCCAGCACGCGGAGTGCTTCACTACAGCGCTTAAAGTTGGCGGCGATTAACTCGTGGACACCACCTTTATACGGTTTGGCCGCATTGGAACGGCCACCATCATGCTCCACGTCGCGCGCCAGTAGCAGTTTCTTGTAATGCCTGCGAACCAACTCGTCGACGCCATGGCGCAGAATTCGAAGCGCTTTGGCCGCTTCGGGTTTATCCAAAACGAAACGCGCGGTGTCTTCTAAGATCCTAAAACCTTCACGGGCGCGATTGGCGTTGGCGTCTAAGAGACGCCATACCTTAGCGTCCATACGCTTTGAGGATGCGTTTGATCGTGTCCGTTGTAGAGCGTCCCTTCACTAGAGGGATGCGCACCACCTTCTTCACGAGATCCCGGCCTACGATCTGGCCGGTAGCGTAATCGCCGCCTTTAACCAAGATGTCGGGTTTAAGCATCTGGATCAGTTCGTACGGCGTGTCTTCGTTGAAAAACGTCACAAAATCGACGGCTTGCATCGAGGCCAACACCAGCGCCCGGTCTTTCTCGTTCATGATCGGCCGTTTCGGGCCTTTCAGGCGTTTCGTAGAGGCATCGGAATTGAGCCCAAGCACCAGAACATCCCCCAACGCCTTCGCTTTGCTCATGAGCGTCACATGACCCGCGTGAATCAGATCGTATATGCCGTTGGTAAAAACGATCTGCTTGCCACGCGAGCGTTCATACGCCAGTCGCCCGGCCAAATCATTGGCTTTAAAGATTTTCCCTGTTAAGGCATTAGTCATAAAAACGGAGGAAGGTCGCCTTAGGCGACCGCGGTTATGAACGCTTCATCCACGACGGCGCAGATTGCATGGATCAAGGCAATATGGCTTTCCTGGATGTGGGCCGTGCGCGCCGAGGGCACGCGAATGCAGCAGTCGACGGCTTCTTTTATTTTGCCGCCGGATGCGCCGGTAAAAGCCGCGGTGAAAATATGTTTCTTGCGCGCTTCTTCGACGCCGCGGATCACGCTTTTGGCATTGCCGCTCGTTGAGATGCCCACCACCACATCCCCCGCCACGGCCAACGCCTGCACTGGACGGGCGAAAACATCGTCGTAGCCGAAATCGTTGGCAATTGCCGTTAACGCCGAGGTATCGGTGGTCAACGCCAGGGCGGGAAGGCCCGGACGTTCTTTTTCGAACCGGCCCACCAATTCTGCCGCGAAATGCTGGGCATCCGCGGCACTTCCGCCGTTTCCAAAAATCAAAACCTTGTTTCCTGCGCGAAGCGCTTTGACCATGGCTTCAGCCAATTTAAGTGCCTCGGCTTGGCACTGTGTCGCCGCCTGTTCTTTGACGGCTGCACTCTCTTTTAAATGCTGGCTGATCGAATACGCCATTAATGGGCTCCGTTGGTGGGACCGCTCATGTATTTGGCGATAAAGTCTGTATAGGCATCGCCGTTTCGAAAGACCGCATGCTGCATGATGCGCGAGAAAAGCGGCAAGGTGGTTTTGACGCCTTCAATCTGAAATTCGCGCAAGGCCCGCTGCATCCGGTTGATGGCCTCCATCCGGTTATCGCCGCTGACGATTAGCTTGGCTAACAACGAATCGTAATACGTCGGGATCGTATAGCCGGGGTAGATATGCGTGTCGACACGCACGCCGGGGGGGCCTGGAAAAATCACCTGGGAAATCGTTCCAGGCGAAGGGCGGAAATCATGGTCGGGGTCTTCGGCGTTTACGCGCACTTCGATGGCATGGCCTTTGGCCGGGTAATCATCGCGGTCGTATTCGATTCGCTCCCCCGCGGCCAAGCGGATTTGTTCTTTCACGAGGTCTAGACCCGTGACCATCTCGGTAACCGTGTGTTCCACCTGGATGCGCGTATTCATTTCTAAAAAGTAGAACTCGCCTTTAGGGTCGACTAAAAATTCAACCGTGCCGACCGTTACATAATCCACGGCTTCGGCGGCGCGGCGGGCGGCTTTGCCCATTTTGCGCCGCAGCGAAGAACCGACAAAGGGCGAAGGACTTTCTTCGATCAGTTTTTGATGCCGGCGCTGGACCGAACATTCCCGCTCCGGCAAGTAGATGACTTTGCCTTTATGGTCAGCGACGATTTGAAATTCGATATGCCGGGGCTTCTCGATGTATTTTTCGATGTAGACGTCCCCGTTTCCAAACGCCTTCTTGGCTTCGTTTTGCGCCACTTCAATCGCGGGGATGAGCCCTTCTTCGGCGTTGACCACCCGCATGCCCTTGCCGCCACCGCCGGCCACGGCTTTCACGATGACGGGATAGCCTATTTTCTTGGCAACCTTTAAGATATTCGGGTCATCCAGCGATACGGGCCCATCCGAGCCGGGAACAATCGGAACACCCGCCTTACGCATGGTTTCACGCGCGGCGGCTTTGTCACCCATGCGCTCGATGGCCTCTTTGGAAGGGCCGATAAAGTGAATATGGCAGGACTCGCAAACGTCTGCAAAATACGTGTTCTCGGCTAAGAAGCCGTAACCGGGGTGGATCGCATCCGCGCCGGAGATTTCCGCCGCGGAAATGATGTTTGGGATATTAAGATAGCTTTCGGTCGCAGGACCAGGCCCGATGCACACCGATTCATCCGCCAGCTGAACGTGCAACCCATTTTTGTCGGCTTCCGAATGGACCGCCACCGTTTTGATCCCCATCTCACGAGCCGCGCGAATGATTCGGCAGGCAATTTCCCCGCGGTTGGCGATCAATATTTTCTTAAACATGCGCCGCCGGGTCAGTCGCCATCGAGGGTTCTATTTCAAAAAGCGGCTGGCCATATTCAACGGCATGGCCGTTGGCCACCAAGGCCTTTACAATGCGGCAATTTTGGGGCGCGACGACGTCTTTCATAATTTTCATGGCTTCGATGGCGGCCACAGGCTGGCCGGAGGTAACCTGTGTGCCTTCGACCACAAGCGGCGGCCGTGTGGGCGAATCAGCGCGGTAAAACGTCCCCACCATAGTCGAGCGGATTACCATAGCGGACGGCGCGGCACCCCCCGTCGCGTCTAAAGTCGACTGGGTCGGGTTTGCCTCGCCTGGAACGAGCGGGACGATGGGTTCGGCAGGCGACGCCGAGGAAAAACGGCGTTCCACGCGAATCACGGCGCCCTTTTTTTCCCAGACGACTTCCTCGAGATCGGTCGTTTTGATGAACGCAAGAAGGTCCGATAAACGCTTTTTCATGTTAAACGCGCGACAGGTACTCTCCGGAGGTCGTATCCACTTTAATGACATCGCCTTCTTTGATAAAAAGCGGCACCTTCACTTCGACGCCCGTTTCCAAAGTAGCTGGCTTCATCATGTTGGACACGGAGTCTCCCTTGATGCCCGGCACCGTTTCCACGACTTTCAAATCGACTGAGGAAGGCAGCGAGATCGACAAAAATTTATCGTCCAGGTAAAGCGCTTCCACTTCCAGATTTTCCGTCAGGTAGTGGGCCAAGTCCCCCATTTTTTCTCTCGGGTATTCCAGCTGTTCAAATGATTCTAAGTCCATGAAGTGGAACGTGTTCCCCTCGGAATATAAAAATTGCTTTTTGCGTTTGGTGGGGATGACTTCTTTAAAGCGATCGGCCTGCTTAAACGTCCGCTCCAAAATGGCCCCGGTGTAGAGGTTTTGGAATTTGACGCGCATGATGGCATGCGACATCGCCGTTTTGTGGTTTTGAAACCACAAAATTTTATACGGCGCGTTTTCAAACTCGATGATGAGTCCGTTGTGAAAATCAACTGGTTCTATCATGATTGGAATCCTATCTCGTTAAAATATCGTATCCGGTTTTTGTCACCAGCATCGTATCTTCGATGCGCACGCCGCCCCAGCCTTGCAGGTAAATTCCAGGCTCAACCGTAATGATCATGCCGGCGTCCAAGGTATCCTGGCTGGTGGGGCCAACCGATGGGGCTTCATGTATTTCCACCCCTACGCCATGGCCGGTGCTATGAATAAAACGCCGCCCATAACCGGCCCGCTCGATTTCATCGCGAGCAATCCGGTCGATCTGGGCAGCCCTAATACCGGGTTTAACGGCCTGGATGGCTAACTTTTGCGCCCGGGCGACCGTGTCGTACACCTTCCGTCCGAGAGAGGAGATGGTACCCAAAAAGAAAGTACGGGTCAAATCCGAACAATAGCCGTCCACTAGGGCCCCGATATCGCACAAAACGATGTCATTTTTCCGAAGTTTTTGATTTCCAGTGATGTAGTGCGGATACGCCGCGTTTTCACCGAAGGCCACGATCGAATCAAAAGAGGTTTTGGTGGCTCCATGCTTTCGGATGTAAGACTCAAAGTCGGCGGCTAAGTCGCACTCGCGCATGCCCGGCCGGGCGATTTTTTTAATGTGGTCGAACCCGCGGGCGACAAGCCGCCCGGCTTCGCGCAGTGCTTTGATCTCTTGGACGTCTTTTTTGATACGGATGGGGGTTGTGGCGCTCACCGCCGGGACCCATTCGATTTTCCCTTTGGAAACCTTGCGCATCATCGTCATATAGCCTTCCGGGGTGTGATAGGGGTCATAGCCCATCTTTTTCCAGCCTTCTTTGGCCGCGAGGTCCACCACCATTTCAAAGGCTTCGGCATAGCGCTTCAAGGTATGGATTTTAAAGCCAGGGGCAAGCGCTTCGGCTTGTTCCGCCGCTAAGCCGGGGACAAACATGGCGGCGTGCTTGCGACCCACCACCGCCCAGCAGCCTTCCGCGCCGAAACCGGCCAGGTAGAAGATATCGGGCACATGCAAAACCCAGTAAGCATCGAGTTTCAGGGATTTTAAGTGGGTCTGAAATTGGGCGACGTGCGTGGCGGACTTTTTCATACGGGCCTCATAATCATCGATTTGGAATGTCGCGCTTGAAACGCGGCGTCGTAACGGGGGTAGAAGAAGCGCATCCGCTCGACAAGTTCTTTAAATGGCATTTGACCGCTAGCGGTGGGCGTGCCGATGAAACCGTACACGAGGCACGACCCATAAAGAGGCGCTAAAAGACGCGACAGCGTCCCCGGCCCGCCGCCCATGCCCATCACTGTCATCATCTTCTTTTGGCCGAGACGATCCAACAGCTCGAGCAGGACTTTGACGTCCTCCTCGGATTGGGTCTTGGTCGCGATTTTGACAATATCGGCTTTTTTACTCCATGCCGCCCTGGCGATCTTCTGGAGCGCGGGCCATGTGGGTGTGGCTTGATAGTCGTGATGCGAAATGATGAGCCCCGTGCCGTATTTGCGGACATTTTTCACAATGTCTCGCCACGGATACTTGGGGTTCCACTCCACATCGATCAAAGCGATCTGGCTTAACGCCCGCCAATGAAGCGGCTGCCACCAGGCCGGGAAGGGATGGCCGCCGCGGAAACTAAGCAACATGGGAATTCCGATTTTTTCTTTAAAGCGCGTCAGTTTTTCCACCATCTCGTCCCGGAAGAAATTGCCCCAGAGGTCCAGGCGGATTTCCACCAAATCGGCCCGTTCATTGCGTGCCATGTCGAGCAAATAGGACAAGTCGTCGCCGTCCAGCGATGCCACCAAGAGCGGCCGGTTCTTTTTTAAGGTTTCCAGGATCGTGTTTTTCATCGTTATAAGCCTGAAGCGGCTAGCGCCGGCTCCAAGATTTCGGAGGGCACAACATGGCCACTCACAGCTTCCCCAATTTTACCGAGTAAAACGAATCGAACGGTGCCGCCTTCCGCCTTCTTGTCACGCGCCAAATAACGCATCAAGGTGTCGCGAGGAATCGGTTTTTTGACTTGGGCTGGCAACCCAGCCCGCGAAAGCAACGTATTGAGCCGAATGCGATCGATGGGCTCAAGCAACCCCATCTGCTGGGAAACCGCACTGGCCACGAACATGCCGATGGAGACAGCTTCACCGTGCAAATAATCTTTGTAGCCGCCCGTGGCCTCCACAGCATGGCCCACCGTATGACCAAAATTCAAAATCGCGCGAAGGCCTTTGGTTTCAAGCGGATCTTTCTGCACCACCTCCGCTTTGATCAGCGCACAGCGCTCAATGATGGGGTCCCATTCCTTGGACCATCCTTTAGCCAGAGTGTCCATTTTCTTTTCTAGAAGGGCAAAGAGTTTTGCATCTCGAATGGCGCCGTATTTGATGACTTCGGCCAGTCCGTTTCGAATATGCGCCACGGGCAAACTTTTAAGGAGCGAAGGGTCAAGCCATATCCAACGCGGCTGATAGAACGCGCCCACCAAATTTTTCCCCTCGGGGATGTCGACGCCCGTTTTGCCGCCGATGGCCGCATCCACCTGAGCCAGAAGCGTGGTGGGCACTTGAACGAAGGGAATACCGCGCAAGAAGGTGGCCGCCACAAAGCCCGTCAAATCTCCGACCACCCCACCCCCTAAAGCGATCAGCCAGGATTTCCGTTCAAATTGGCTGCGCGAAAGATCGCGGTAGAGCCGCCCCGCTTGCGCCAGCGCCTTGGATTTTTCTCCGGAGGGAACCGTGATCACATGGACATCGAATCCCTTTTCCTTCAATGAGCGGGCTAGTGGTTCCCCGTAGCGTGTTGCCACGGCGGCGTCCGTTACCAAACCGATTCGTGTTCCCTTCGGGATTCGCGTCGCCGCATAAGCCGCAAACTGGGCCAGCGGCTTTCCCACAACGAGGTTCACCTTCATGCAGCTCTCCATTTGGGCGAGATGGCCTGAATGATCTCGGTTGCTACTGCCGCGATGGTTTTGTCATCGGTATCGATTTGAAACGTACACAGATCGTAAATGGATTGCCGTTCTTTCAAAAGCCGCTCCATACGCGCTTCCACGTTTTCCCCCGTGAGCAGCGGCCGCGTGACATCCTCCTTCAAACGCTCGAGCAACGTGGAGGTTTTGGCTCGCAGGCAAACCAGAATCCCTTGCCGCGAAAGATTTTCCTGGTTTTTAGGGTTGAGCAATGCACCCCCGCCCGTAGAGATCACAGCGCGATCCACTTTCGAAAGCTCCGTAATCACGTCAGCCTCCAAGATCCGAAATGCCGCCTCGCCCTGATGCTCAAAAATGTTCCGCACCGAATGCCCCGCCCGCTTCTCGATGGTTTCATCGACATCGACAAAGGCGACGTGCAGGTCTTCGGCTAGCCGCCGTCCTACGGCGGATTTCCCTGTGCCCATGAACCCGGTGAGCACGATGTTCACAGCTGAAAATCCCCCCTACCCCCTTTTTCAAAGGGGGGGTTTATTGAAGTTCTTCTAAACTCCCCACTTTGAAAAAGGGGGGCTGGGGGGGATTTCACTACCGCCCGATCAATCACATCCATAACCGCATCTATTTCCATCAAAACTTGGCGATTGTTAAATCGTAAGACCCGAAGTCCAAATGCGGATAAATAGGCATTACGCTCTTTGTCACGTTGTAAACCATCCTCTTCATAATGTTGAGATCCATCCACTTCGATCACTAATTTTGCAGATGGCGCATAGAAATCAACAATAAACCGGCCGATCGGCTTTTGACGATAGAACTGAACGCCTTGGACTTGCCTGGACCGCAAGCGTTGCCAGAGAACGCGCTCGCTTTCCGTCATAGTATTTCGTAATTCTCTCGAAGGCATTTTTAAACTAGCTTGGTAGTTCAGCATAGGCTTAAATCCCCCCTGCCCCCTTTTTCAAAGGGGGAGAGCCTGGAAAATTTTCAATAAACTTCCCCCTTTGGAAAAGGGGGATCGAGGGGGGTTTCGCGATGCGCCGCCCCGGCCCATGCCGCATAAATCGCAAAATCCAACCATTCCAAGCGCTGCAAAGGGGTCGTATCCTTCCAAAGCTCTTGGGCTTCCCGCGAAAACAACTGCAAAACGCGTTTCGGTTCTGGCGCAGGAGGATTCATCAACTCCCTCGCCGCTCGATATCTTCTAGCGCCGCGATGTCCTGCAGATCTTGGGGCCGACCAGAGATGCGCTTCATCGTCTTCAAATCCTGGATGGAGGCGACATTCGCATGAAAGGTGCCAAACGAAACCGCCGCACGCCGGGCAAACAACTCCTCAAAAGGCACCACATCTTGAACAAAAATGTCGACCAACTCCTGAACTCGTTTCCCATGAATCAAAGAGAACACAAGCATATTTTTCTGCTCGATCCAGGTTTTGCGCTTTTCGGGATCGGCAAAATCTTCTATCGCCACCGGCAGCCGAGGCCGATACCCCAACGCCTTTGCCAACCCAAGGAAACGCTGCAGATTGGCCGTATCCAACGAAATCGCCAAATCCAAATCTATCGACATCCGCGCAAACCCATGGAGAATAACCGCCAAACCACCCACAATGACATACCGAATTTGTTTCTCTTCCAGCGCTTTCAATAACTCCAAATAAATCATTCTCGTACCCTAGGGGACGTCCCTGTTCGATACAGCTGAAAATCCCCCCTACCCCCTTTTTCAAAGGGGGGGTTTATTGAAGTTTTTCTAAACTCCCCACTTTGAAAAAGGGGGGCTGGGGGGGATTTCAGTTTCACCGTGATCTCAGATGCTCCAGATATCGAGTGTAGTTGTCCTTCATCTCCCGCAGCGAATCCCCCGCAAATTTGTCGCACATCGCCCGCGCAATTTCGAAGGCGGCGATGGCCTCGGCGGCCACGCCGGCCGCGGGGACTGCGATCACATCGGAGCGGATGACCTCTGCTTTGAAAGGTTCTTTGGTTTCGATGTTGACGGAGCGCAGCGGCTTCATCAGAGTCGAGATCGGCTTTTTGGCGACCGAGATCACGATCGGCTCGCCTGTCGTCATGCCGCCCTCGAACCCGCCGGCGTTGTTGGAACCCCGGTAGAACCCGCGGCTTTTGTCCCAAAAAATTTCATCGTGCATCTCGCTTCCAAACCGCCGTGAGGCCTCAAAACCCATTCCGAATTCCACGCCCTTCATCGCTTGGATCGACATCATCGCCCACGCCAGGCGGCCTTCCAGTTTTTTGTCCCATTGGACATGACTGCCAAGCCCTGGCGGGCACCCTTCGATGACAACGGTGAACACGCCGCCGAGCGTGTCTCCAGCGGCTTTGGCTTTGTCGATTAACGCGATCATGGCTTTCTCGGCTTCGGCATCAGGACATCGAACAGCAGAGGCTTCGGTCTTTTGAATGATGTCATCGGCACTCGCGGGAATATTTTTCGCGCGGATGGTGCCGACCTCACGAACGTAAGAGTACACACGGATGCCAAACGCTTCCAAAAGCTTGCGGCAGATAACACCGACAGCGACACGTGCGGCCGTTTCACGAGCCGAAGCGCGGTCCAAGATTTCTTGGGCGTCTTGGCGGTCGTACTTAAGCATTCCAACCAGATCGGCGTGCCCCGGGCGCGGCTTAATGACGCGTTTTGATTCATCACGATCAGCGGGATCAACCGAGAGAAGTTTCGACCATTTCTCCCAGTCTTTGTTAAAAATCGACAGCGTGATCGGCGAACCGAACGTTTCCCCCCAGCGAATGCCGCTGGTGACATCCGCCCTGT
Organism: uncultured Elusimicrobia bacterium; assembly: GCA_964441955.1. GTDB lineage: Bacteria > Elusimicrobiota > Elusimicrobia > 2-01-FULL-59-12 > 2-01-FULL-59-12 > CAYTWA01. The sequence continues at coordinate 49,134 of CAYTWA010000009.1, read as the reverse complement.
CGGTTTCGATGGCCATACGCGCACCGCGGCCGTAGCCCTTCTGCCGGCGGGCGAGTTCCGCGTTAATATCGGCTTCGGTGACCTTCACACCCGCCGGCATCCCTTCCAGGATGGCCGTCAAGCATTTGCCGTGAGACTCTCCGGCGGTGAGATATCTTAATTCAGACATAAATTCATTCCCCTTCGCCTTTTAAATAACTCCTCCCTTTGAAAAAGGGAGGTTGGGAGGGATTTCGCCTTACGGCAAATCCCCCTCACTCCCCCTTTTTCAAAGGGGGAAGCATTCACTTACGACTTAAACTTAAGAGCATTCTCAGCGGCATTACGCATGACCTTAAACGGCGCACGTTTACCCGTGAAAATTTCAAACGATTTGGCGCCCTGCGAGACGAGCATGCCCAAGCCGTCCAGTGTTTTAAGACCTTTTTTCTTTGCCATTCGAAGCAGCGGCGTCTCGCGGTAAATCAAGTCGCACACCATGAGTTTCGGATGAAGGGCATTGGGGTTGATGCCGGGCGTCGCATGGCCGGTGAGCCCGACGGAGGTGGCATTGACCAGCAAGTCCGATTCTTTAATCAGCCAATAAAGCGCCCGGGCTTCGTCCAACGCCACGGGAAGGGCTTCTTTATCATGATGGCGCTGGACGCGTTTGGTGATCACTTCGGCACGGCTTTTGGTGCGGTTGGCAATCACCACTTTACGTGCGCCCGCACCCGCCAGCGTCATGGCCACCGCCGCGGCGGCGCCGCCTGCGCCCAGCACGACCACGCGTTTTCCAGCCGGGTCAAAATGGCCGTCTTTGCGAAGCGACAACAAAAAACCGGCGCCATCGGTGTTATAGCCGTAGAGTTTGCCGCCGCGCTGCACAATGGTATTGACCGCGCCGATTTGTTTGGCGGAGGCGTCTAAGTCATCGAGGAATTCAATGACCCCGCTTTTATGGGGGAGCGTTACGTTGACCCCCGAGATGCCTAGCGCGCGCAAACACATGGTCGCTTTGCCTAAATCTTCGGGCTTGACTTCGAAGGGAACATAAACGGCATGCACCCCAAGCGCCTCATACGCCGCGTTGTGCATCACCGGCGACAACGAATGCCCAATGGGATAACCCATGATGCCAAAGATCTGTGTATTGCCTGTCACTTTCATGAATTCCCCCCTACCGAGACGTCTTTAATCCAAAGTGTGGGTGCGCCGATGGACCCCGACCAAACAAGATCCGAGCCTACCGCCGCCACGTGATTTAAGAGTTCTAGCATCGAACCGGCGATCGTCACGCCGCGCACCCCGTGGGTCAACTTTCCCTTCTCGATGCGCTGGCCCATGACACCGAGCGAATATTCACCTGAAACCGTATCCACCGTGTGCAGCCCCAAAAGACTGCGAACGTAGATTCCCGAGCCCACTTCTTTCAAAATCATCTCCGGCGTGGCGTGGCCAGGTTCCAGGAAAAAGTTGCTGGCTTGCGGGTCGGGCAAACTCTTATAGGACCCGCGCCCGGCGCTTCCAGTTGGTTTGGCACCGCTTTTCTTCGCGGTATAGGAGTCTTGCAAAAACCCTTTGAGCGTGCCTTTTTCGACCAGCACGGTACGTTGTGTGGGCAAACCCTCGCCGTCAAACAAACCGCTGGCCAACCCCCGCCGAAGGCGGGCGTCATCAACAATCGTTAGTGTGGAAGCCCCGATGGGCTGTCCCACTTTCCCGGCCAGGAAGGACCGGCCTTTAAGCACTTGGTCGGCGCGCAACACGGTGGCAAAAAGCTCGAGCATCTCCGCGGAAACCTGCGGGTCGAGCACCAAATGGTAGCGGCCCGAAGGGAGCTGACGGCCTCCGAAAAGGGACAACGTATGCTCCACCGCGCGGTCCACCACCCAGGCGGGCTTTAAATCGCTGTGATGGCGCACCGCTTGAAAGCCGTAGCCCACTTGGGTTTCTGAACCCTCCACGGCAACAGCGGCCAAAGAAAAACTAACGCTTGTTCCTTCCCCCTCACGGGTCACGCCTCGGCTGTTGACAATCGCTTCCCGGTGCAGGCCTTCGCGGTAGCTGGAACGCAAAATTTTGGTGAACCGCGGGTCACGGCGTTTGACGTCGGCTTCAAGGTCCTTTAAAAACTTGGCCCGCCCCGAAAACCCTTCCGAAGAAAGCGTCGCGTCGACCAAATCGAGGTCGTTACCTTGAATCATTGGAGACGTTGGGACTTCGCGAAAAGGATCGGCCGCCGTCGAAACCGCCCCCGCCAGGGCGTTTTCAACCATATCCGAAATGGCGGGTTCATCCATGCGGTTGGTATAAGAAAAACCCGTGCGCCCCTGGTCAATAATGCGCAGGCCCGCCCCATGGCTTTTTTTGACAAATTCGTTCTCGGGTTTGCCCTCGCTCCATTCGGAGGTACGACTTTCCGAATCAAAGAGGTAAACCTCGTGTTGAGCACCAGCGGCCTGCCGCGCGGCCGCCTGAAGGATCCGCTGTCCCGTCTCGACTAAGGTCATCTGGACGGTACGGTAAGGGTTACGGTTAGGATCAGAAACGCGATTAAGATCAACAGCACGCCGATCTTTCGATTTTGAAGCAGCACCCGGGAATCGTTAAAGAAAAAATCGCGCACCAAGGCATTTAACTTCAACACCGTTTTCGGTTGATACAGATAGGCCAACCCCAACGCAAACAGCAGGAATCCAACCGAAAGCCTAAGCAGGAACACGACGGAAACGTATCAAAATATCGACGAAAACGTCAATCGGAGGCCAACGTTGTTCACTTGAGGAACCTCAATTCCGAGCCTATGCACCGGCCGTTTTGGCCTATCACAGACATCGGCGCGCCGGGCTCTAACTGGCTGAAGGTCATGCCGCTTGGGGTAGCGAATGGCGATTCAGACTGGCGCCCTTTAATGTGCTTCGGATTCGCCATAGAATCGCTTTATATTCACTCACTGTGCATTTTGCAGCTTGACGAAACTCTGCGCCCATCAGGCGTCTGTCCAGTATCTGGTGTAAGAATTCGATGCTTTTTCGATTCATTCGGGCAAGCCCAAAGGGACCGGCCTCCACAACGGCGGAGGCTAATGATTGAAGCGTGGATTGCTTAAGGTTCGCACCTAGGCTTGTGTTTAATTCCTTCACGATGACTGATGCCTTCGATACGATGTTTGTTATCAAATCGGGGTCTATGTTTCGTCCCTCCTTTAGTCCCAATTTCGCGTACATCATGCTTCTTTCATTACGAATTGTCGAAACCGCGGCACCGCTCGAAGGTGACCCGTTCAAAACGTCAACCAACAATCCGATCTCAAGCGCTGTCAGAGAGGCCTCTTTGAAACCCTGGAGACCAAGTGTGAGTAAGCCGCTAGAGATCCTATCCCGTCTTGACGGTTTATTTTTTCGGTTCTGAGCGTCAAATGCGTACATTCGGTCGTTCATCACACCGAGAAACCTTTCGGCAACGGGGATGATCGCCTCGGGCGTGAGGCCGGTACGCTTTGCGATAACGGGCGCCTGAAAAGGTCCAGCCTTTATCTGAAGGTAAATTTTCTCAGCTATTTCGCTAACCGTCCAATCCTCAGGGTCAAGTTCTCCTTGTCGCACAAACAATTCAAATAGCGGATCGGGGCTGGGAGGGTAAGCACGTGCGGCCGTCGCGGCGAACAAAGTCGAGCGCATCCGGACGAGTCGTTGCATGGCTGCTCGCTTATCGACATCCATGTATTCGTCAAAACTCGCATCGGATGGACCCATTTTCATTAAACCGAGCAAAACATTGATATCCGCAATTCGTATTTGACCTGCTTTAAGCAGGGCGCTTAGACGATCTGGCCCAATGTCGAGCAGCAGCCCCCGGTAAAATGTCGCTGTTTGCGATGGCGCAGTGACGCTGGGTCCAACGCGTTTATCGGTTCGCTCCTTCATCGTATCGAGAATCTGCCTTGCTTGAATCCGTAAATCCGCAACACGGATTCCCATGGATCGCGCAAGTTCGGTTTCTCGCCACTTTCCCGTTCGAACCTCAGCCATCAAAGGTCGGCCATGGCGTGTGCCTTCCACATCGCTTTGCGCGATATAACCCTGATAGACGAACAATTCGAATAGCACCTCTTCGCGCCGTCGTTCGCTGTCAGCCCACCAACGCACGGTTCGATCACGGAGCCACCGGTCAACAACGACGTGAGTTACGCCTGGCCACTGTCCTGACAGGAGTTTGGCCGCCAGTCGGCTGTCGCCCTTGGCTTGAATCACAATATCGCGCAATTCCTCGTCGGCAGGACGAGGCAGTTTATTTCGCGCATTGAGGGAGAGTTGGGGCGGTCCAGGCCGAAAAGCCAAAGGCACTTTCCCGACAGCCGCCAGCCGATTGACCGAGGTCATCACCACCCATACAAAATCGCCGATGTCGCTCCACGGTGTCAGAAAAATAAAAATAACTAGGAGATCCGCAAAAAGCAAAACCCAATCGGCGTTTCCATGCGACCAAACGATGAACCGGTTGCCCTTCGACCCTTTATCGTTGTGAGACGCGATCGATTGACGAACGGCAAACCCGGGAGTGGCTGGGAAAAGGCCCGACGATGGGTCGCTCCTAACGCGCCTCGTCGTCGATCCAAAAATCAACCGTTGGGACAAGGCCTCCGCGGTGATTGGATTGAACGGCCTAGCATGGACACCGTCCGGCTTGGACTCGCTGGCAAGCCATTGTTGGCCATGTAACGGCTCAACGATGTTAAACGACAAAAGGGAGGCGCTCAGCAGAGCGCTTACCCATCGGACCTGGTTGGCTCGGTCAAGGACATTCATATCGGGGGTTTTATATCGAAAAGTGAGCACTTTGGGTAGACCCCGGTTTCCAGAACTTTTGACCTATCCAATATTCGGCTCAGGGGCTCGGCTGGGGTAGTCACTCCAAGAGCGTATTTTTCATCTTCTGCGACAAAGAAACTTTGAACCTCAAAAAGAATAACTGATAGGCATAGGGCCGACCGTTCTGCTTGAGGGATGTCCGGGGTAGCAGGAGGGGTTGATTGGCAGGTTAGTTAGCCATGGGTGCTAGGACATATTTTTTTGGCTCAGTAATTTGGCCAAGTTAAGATCGACGATAACTCGGGCTACTGAGCCAAGTTACTTGGCCAGAATTCGGCCAAAAATAGGGTTTAGGCGCAGCAACGAAAAAGGGTATAGTCGCAACCGATCCAATTTTAAGACACTGAAAAATCCTTTGACAGGGCAGGCAGCTCATGAAACTGACAAAAAAACACAAGGAACGATTCAAAAAGGTGTCTCGGCGAATCGTGGGCCAGGCCGTTGGGTTCCAAATAGACCAGGTGTACATTCCTGGCGGCCAGGTCCGCACGCGGGAATACCTTTTTCATCCGGGAGCTGTGGGTGTATTGGCGTTCCCCAAAAAAGACCGCATTCTGCTCGTGAAGCAGTACCGCTACCCTGTGGATCAATTTACCTATGAGCTGCCCGCTGGCAAATTGGCTAAAGGCGAGGACCCGGACCAATGCGTGGCACGCGAACTGGAAGAGGAAACGGGGTACCGGGCGAAAAAATTTAAGAAGCTCGTGAAGTTTTGGCCCACGGCCGCCTTTTCAAACGAGGTGATCCATCTCTATGTCGCCACCGGCCTCACCTTTACGAAAGAAAACCCGGACGACGACGAATTCCTGGAAGTCGTTCAGGTCAGCCCCCAAAAGATGGAAACCCTGATGCGCAAAGGACAAATCCGAGATTCAAAAACGCTCATCGCCTACCTGGCCTGGAAAAGCCTGTAACCGTCCGGACCCTCTAAAACGACGCCTTTTTTATAGTCCGACCGCCAGATTTTCTCCTCTACAAATACACGGCCGCCATTGGCTTTGATGTCGGTCAGTCGAGCGTTTAAATCGCCCCAATCGCCTGATTTGTGAGTGAAGAAATAACCGCTAAGCGACTGTCCCGAAAGTCTGGGCGCAAAATACACAAAATACACATTGGTGATCGACTCCGGGCTTTTTCCCGAATACACCAAGAAATCAGACGGGGTCATCACCTGACGCAGCCAGGCCACGCGCGCGGCATCTGCAGGACGCTGCATTTTGGTGTAAATCGGAGTTGCGTTAAACGCCGCGACGACCGCCACCACGCCCCACATCCACACCGCCTTTCGCCCAGCCAACGCTAAATAAATAAGCGGCGGCAGAAGCAAAATGCGAAACCGCAAGGTGCCAGGCGCAAAGAAAAACTCAAAAGCGCCTAGTGCCGCCAACCACACCCAAAGCGGCCCGTGGCGACCCCGGTAAACCGCCATGCCCACGACGGTCGCCGCCACGCCATAGCCGACCCATGCGCGGGGACCTTCCCCCCCCACACAAGCGCGAGCCAAACTCGATACAAATATTTTGGCGTTGCCCCACATGTCCACGCTCCACCAATACGAACTTAAAACAGGGGTTCCAGGGGGGGGTCCGGCGGGTCCTAGCGCCCAATAGAGCGCATCGTGCAGAGACGTCCCATGAAAGACGGTCGCAACAACCGCATAAGGTAGGGCCGCCGTGACCAAAAGCCCGATAAGGTATTTCCAGGAATACCGTAGTAAAAAGGCCGGGGCAACCAAAATGAGCATTTGATGATAAAGCACCATAGCCCCATGCGCCGCGCCCACCCAACTGGATTTCTCCGGCGGGCCCTCGATCAGGAGCCATAAGGTGCCAACCGCGGCTAAGGCCGCGAAGGCGTAGCACCCCGGGTCGGCGGCTTCCGACCAAAACGCGTAACTAACCCCAAAAAGCGCGGCTCCTGCGCCTGCCGTCACACGGGTGGTCTTTCGCGATATAAGCACGCCCAATAACGCCACGGATGCGGCCGACACCACGACATTGACCGCCTGCATCCAATACAAAGCTGGCCCGTGATAGCCCAAAAAGGCCGCCCCATGCCAGAGCGCGCGCTGCGTGATGGAATAAAGAAGGTGCCCCGGATGAAAAATGTTTACGAGGGGCCCGCGTTCGGCATCGAGCGCGTAACAAAGGCCGTCGTAGGTGTAGTGATGCGCAAGCGTGTACCCGTAGAGAAGGGCAAAAGCGAAAAAAAGAATTAAGGCCACGTGACAGCGGAAAGCGCTTTCACCAACGCCGCCTGAGCCAACTGGCTATTGCGGAACAAAGCCCATGCCAAAGGCCACGTCCCCGGCCACAACAACCGAAGCCCAATTCGCCACGCTGAAAAACCTGGGCGCGAACCCAAAAGCGGCGTTAAATCGGTTTCAAATTCATCGCTTATCACCCGAAGCACACGGATCGCAACGCCGCGCCGCGTACCTTCTTCCACAATCGCCTGGGTTTCCATGTCAACGGCCACTGCATTGGCGCGTTGGGTAAGAGCTCGGCGTTCCTCGGGAGTTTTGGCGGGGTTATCGACAGACCGAATTCGTTCCGTGACGATGTCGCCCACGTTTAGACCCGGAACGAGCGCCCCGCAGAACCCCGCCGAAACCAATATTTTAGCCCCTTCTTGCACGAGCGCCCCGGCCGCCCGGCGCGCCCCTTCCGCGCCGACACCCGAGATACACACGCGCACCGGGTAACCTTGAATGAACCCCTTATAAAAAAGACCTTCGCGCTTTAATTGGAAGGCTTTAAGAACAGCGCGCGCCTCAACGTGGGTGGGGATGATAAGACCCACGGTTTCTTTCACCGGACGTACCCCTGGGCGCGAAACCACGCGACGGCCTTTTCGATGGCGCTTACTATTGAAGTTTGCGGCAAGCCTAATTCTTGAACGGCTTTCGTGGCGTCGTAATACATCGTGTGGTGCGCCATTCGCACGCCGTCCAGCGGCACAGCGGGTTCGCCGCCGGTGATCGCGGCCATCCCGGTGCTCACGGCGCCCGCCAAATAGGCGAGGGCATACGGGATACGAATTTTAGGCGTCGGAACTTTGGCCACTTTGGCGACGAGCGCAAAAAACTCCGCCAAGCGCATATTTTGATGACCCAAAATATAGCGCTCGCCCACTTTTCCCTTTTGAGCCGAAAGCCAGTGTCCTGCGGCCACGTCTTCGACATCGATAAAGTTCATGCCCGTTTCCAAATAGGCGGGCATCCGTCGATTGAGGAGATCAACGATCATTTTGCCGGTGGGGGTCGGTTTAATGTCATGAGAGCCAATGGGCGTCGAAGGGTTCACGATGACGACCGGCGCGCCTTGGGCCGCGAATTCCCGCGCCACTAACTCCGATTCAAATTTGGACTGTTTATAAGGGCCGATTTGCTGTTTTAGCGGCGGGTCAAGGTCTTCGCGTCCCTCTTCAAATTTCCCGTGACGCTCCGGGCGGCCCACCGCCGCCACACTGGAGGTAAACACGATTTTGGAAACACTGGCATCGCAAGCGGCTTGAAGCAGCGCGCGGCTGCCGTCCACGTTGACTCGCCGCATCGCCTGCGGGTCTTTCACCCAGAGCCGGTAATCAGCGGCGACGTGGAATAAAAATTCGCATCCCTTAACCGCCCGCGGAAGCGACGCGGGGGACCCTAAATCACCCTCCACCACCGAAACCGCAAGGCCTGCGAGGTTACTAAGGTTTGAGCCGGGACGCTTAAGGCAGCGCACAGAAAGCCCTTCGCGCAGCAAACGGCGCACCACATGCGAACCGACAAACCCAGTGCCGCCGGTGACCAACGCCAACGCCATCGCGAATTAGACCAACTCAGGGACAACGCCGGATGGGCGGCGCCAAGCCGGGTGATGAAGCAAACGGCGGTACATCCCTAACGCCAGAAGCGGGAAGTAATGACGGTAGTAGGTGTACTCGAGGTAAAACACTTTCGGAAATCCTGTGCCTGTAAATTCATTTTCATCCCACGACCCATCGGTCTTTTGCGTCGAAGAAAGGTATTGGACGGCGCGTTCAACCGCCGGGTCATGTGCGATACCACAAGACAGAAACGTCATGAGCGCCCATGCCGTTTGACTCGGTGTGCTGGGGCCTTTTCCTTTGAGTGCCGGGTCGACGTAGGTATCGCACCTTTCGCCCCAGCCGCCGTCTAATTGTTGGACGCTGCGCAGCCAAGACAGCGCATTTTGAATCGATGGGTCTTGAGGGCTTACGCCAATACACGTCATGCCGCGCACCGCCTGCCATGTGCCGTAAATGTAATTGACACCCCAACGGCCGTACCACGACCCGTCGGCTTCTTGTTCAGTTCGTAAAAAATTGACCGCACGCTGAACGCTCGGGTAGGTTAAGTCGTAGCCCACAAGCCCCAGGGCTTCCAAGACGCGTGCCGTCACGTCAGTGGTGGGCGGGTCGATCATGGCGTTATGGTCGGCGAAAGGGATTTGGGTTAAAATCCATTTCGTGTTGTCGACGTCGAAGGCGGCCCAGCCGCCGTTTGTGCTTTGCATCGACAAAAGCCAGTTGAGCCCGCGAAGGAAAGCTTTTTCACGCGCCTGGCTCAACGGTTCAGGCAAATGCACCCGGCGAAGCGCCAATAGCACCATGGCCGTATCATCGATATCCGGGTAAAACGCATTTTCATATTCGAAGGCCCAACCTCCAATCGGGCCGGTGGGGTTTTTGACGCGCCAGTCGCCGGGGACCCTGATTTCGTGGTCCAAAATCCAACAGGTCGCCTTAATCAGGGCGGGATGGTCTGGGGGAAGGCCCGATTCCGATAAGGCCAGCATGGAGATCGCTGTATCCCAAACGGGGGAAAGACACGGCATCACTTGCAGGCCATCCTCGCCTCGATCGATAAAAAACCGCTCGAGCTCACGAAGGTTTTTCTGCAAGACGGGGTGGTCGTCAGCTTCCCCCATCACTTTAAGAGCCAAAATGGTGTTGAGCATAGATGGAAAAATCGCCGCCAAACCTTCGGAATGTTCGTTGTGATCCAAGATCCACTTCATCGCGCGCTTCAACGCCCAACCCCGTAAGAAATAGGGCCCGCGTCCTTCAAAATCTTTCATGAAGGTATCGACTTCGAGGAAAAATTTACGCCACGACAAAAACCCCTCGGGGGGATTAAAGTGGGTCCCACCAACGGGAACCCAGCGCGGCGCGGCGTCAGGGAAGAGTTCATCTAAACGGCCCTGAGCCGGCAGCGGCCTGCAGGGGCGCTTTGCCCACAAGATGGACAGCGGCAGCACAATGGCGCGCGTCCACGAGGACATTTCGTATAGGTTGAAGTAAAACCATTTGGGAAAAAACACGATTTCCGGCGGAATGGAGGGCACACCCCCCCAGTCGTAGAGACCAAACACGGCCAGGTAGAACTTGCCGTAGGTGTTGATCTGATGAATTCCTCCGAGCGCAAAGAGACGCTCGCGCGCGCGGACCAAACGCGGATCCTCGGCTGAATACCCCGCCATTTTAAGCGCCCAATAACATTTGAACGTGCAGGAAATTTCACTCGGGCCATTTTTATAGATCGCCCAGCCCCCATCGGGTTGTTGACGCCGAAGGATATGTGTGGAGAGCCGCGTGATTTTTTGGCGCGTTTCAGGGCGTTCATGCCACCCCAAAAACACGTACAGCATGATCATGTCGGATTCCAGCGTGGTGTCGGCGCCTAAGTCCGCCGCCCAATGGCCATCGTGCGGTTTCTGGCGTTCCAGCAGCCATTCTTGAGCGCGGGTAATAACATGCCCCAAGGCTTGCGTTTTAGCTTCGTCTTCAGGGTGGGCTTTTTGAGGGTCGCAGGCGGGAAAGATTCGGTCCCAATGGCCGGGTTTTTTAAAAAGCTTTTTCCGCGACAACGGCGGCAAGAAGCGCGAGGCATTGCGCTCAAGCAAGTCATTGTTGACGTACGAAACGATTTCCGAGACGACTTTCTTGACCATTTAATCGACCGTCATCCCGGCCGGGGGGTGGCCGGGCCTAGTGGCGCCCCGCGCCGACGGCTTCGCGTTCGTCTGCGGCTTTTTCCGTTTTTAGAACCGGAAGCGGGATTTGAACCGATGGCATTTTGTGGGCGGAGGCGCGAGTCTTAGCCGTTTTGGGCTTGCTTAAACCCATGGCGTCCATAAAAGATTTCATCATGTTCTTGATGTTGGCGGTCGAATCCAGAACAGAGGTCGGTTCATAGCCGCAGTGGACCATGCAGTCGGCGCAGCGCGGGTCGCGACCCGTGCCGTATTGGTCCCATTCGGTGGTGTCCATCAGCTCTTTAAACGTTTGGACGTATCCGTCGGACATTAAATAGCAGGGTTTTTGCCACCCAAAGACGTTCCGAGTGGGGTTTCCCCATGGCGTGCACTGGTAATCCTTCTCGCCCGTCAAAAAATCAAGGAAAAAGGAGGAGTGGTTAAACTGCCAGCTTTTACGGCGGTTCATGTCGACTTTGTCTTCCGAAGGCTGAAGAATTTCACGGAAAAGCTCTTTGGTCCGTTCGCGGCGCAGGAAGTGTTCTTGGTCGGGTGCTTTCTGGTAGGCGTAGCCGGGGGAGACCATGATGCCGTCCGTTTTTAAATCCTTCATCAGGAAGTCGAAAAATTCATGGAATTCTTCGGGCGATTCGCCTTCGAATATGGTCGTATTCGTAGTCACGCGAAACCCCTTGGCTTTAGCCGCGCGGATGGCACTCGTGGCCAATTTAAACACCCCTTCGCGGCAAACCAGGCGGTCGTGCGTCTTCTCATTACCGTCTAAGTGAACGCTAAACGTGAGGTAGGGAGAAGGCGTAAATTCATGGAGGCGCTTTTCAAGAAGGATCGCGTTCGTGCAAAGGTAAATGAATTTTTTACGCTTCACCAATTCGGATACAATTTGTGGCATTTCCGGATGCATGAGCGGCTCGCCCCCCGGGATAGAGACGACCGGCACGCCGCACTCCTCCACCGCGTCGATACATTCTTGCACGGACAAGCGTTTTTTGAGGGTTTCTTCGGGGTATTGGATCTTCCCGCAGCCGGCACATTCCAAATTGCATCGGAAAAGGGGTTCCAGCATGAGCACCAAGGGATATTTTTTGTTCCCCTGCAGCTTTTGTTTCATGACATAAGCTCCGACCTTGACGCTTTGAAGCAGGGAAAGACTCATGGGTGCGTCTCCTTAAAAGGTGAACAAACCGCAGACGATCCTCCGCCGGCGGCATCGTGACTACGCGAGAATGATACCAAGGGCTTCAAGAAGATGGCAAGGTTAGAAACGAATCTATATTACAGCGTGTTTACACGTTTCAACCGAGACATCATGCAGTGAAGCGACCACAAGATGAAAAGGTTATGGCGCGTGTGCAGGGATCGAGGTTACAAAGCTCAAGCCCCCACAAAAACACTATTTTTTAATGTCGCAAATATCCCATGTTAATCGACGAAACATGACCTAACGTCTGTTCAATGCGATTTAAAATGTAGATCGACTTATCGGAGGCCCAGCCTATCCAAACAGCCGGCGCCAAACCATTTTGTCCCATCTTCGGCTTAAGGTGAAATAAATTTCGGTTTACGTATTTTTGACGAGAATGTCGGAGAGGATATCGGCCGCTTCATCCCCTCGATCGGCGGCATTGGAGAGGTGGCGGTAGATTTCGCGCATTTTGATGATGGCGACGGTGTCGGAGGTATCAAAGAGGTCGGCTAGGGCTTCTCGGTAAAGATGCTCAATGCGATTTTCTGATTTTTTGGCTTTGATGATGTGCTCGTGCATGTGATTGGGCATCTTGGGCAGCGACGCGACGGCGCGAGTGATGAATTGAGCGCCTTCATATAAAGCATCCGCCATCTTCTGAATATGACTGTTGGTAGGGGCTTTAAAGAGCATCATTTCCTCCACGGTGGTGTTGGCATAGTCCACCATGTCATCCAAGGTCCGCGATAAGGAGAAGATATCTTCCCGGTCGATGGGGGTCACAAAGGTGAGGTTAAGCGCCTCGATGAGTTTACGCCGGAGCTCATCGGCCTCGCGCTCGGTTTGGTCCACCTGCGCACGCAGCTCTGGCGTTGGCGTACGGACAAAATCACACAGCAATTTAAGCCCCTGTTCGCTCATACGGGCTTGCTCAAAAAGCATCCGGTAAAAATCAAAGCGTTTATGGAACCACATGAAAAAATCGAACCCCTAGCCCCAGCAAGGCGCTCACCGCGGCGGCGGCCGGCAAGGTGACGAGCCATCCCGTGGCGATATCGGCCGCCAATTCCCAACGCACCCCGCGCGGGTGAACCGCGGCTCCAACGCCCAAAATCGAGGTCGACATGATTTGGCTGGTGGACATCGGGTAGCCCGCGAGCGAAGAAACACCCATTAAAATCATCGTAGACGTTTGAGCACAGGCTCCTTCGAGCGGAGCCAGACGGTAAAGTTTGCGTCCCAAACTCTGAATGATGCGCCGCGATCCAAACAATAACCCCACCGCGAGCGTCACCCCGCACAATAAGCCCGGGGCTGGATTTTGCAGATGAGCACCCCCCGGCATCCATACAAGGCCTGACCCCGTACCGTGAAGAGCCGCTAGAGCCAAGGCCCAGATGGCGAGGGCTTTTTGTGCGTCATTGCTGCCATGGGCCAGGGAAGCGCCAAGGAGCGTTAATATTTGGACGAAACGAACCGGTTTACCCCAGCCCGGTGTCAGGAATCCGCCAACGCGTTTACCCAAGAAGGACAACCCATAACCTGCGATAAACCCAAGAATGGGCATTAACCCCAGGAGGATAAACAGATGAAAAAACACATCCCAATGCACGTGATCCAGTCCATACCCCCCGCAAAATGCGCCCATTAACCCTCCCACCAACGCATGTCCCGTGGAGGAAGGCAGCGCCATTTTCCAAAAAATGAAGATGCAGCTTAACGCACCCACCAAGGCGGCCATTAAAACGAGCAACAAAGAATGCGGCGTGGCAGGAAGAAGGACGAGCTGCTGCCCCATGAGGCGCACCACCGCTTGCCCAAAAAGAAACACGCCCGCCATTTCACAGGCCGCCACACACGCCAAGGCCGGCAGGGGTTCTAATGCACGCGTGGTGATGACCGCCGACACCAAACTGCCGCCCACCATAAAACCATTCGTCAGGGTAAACCCAATGAGGAGTAATACTACGAGGAAAAAAAGGAAGAAGTCCATTTTGTTACGCCGCCATTCGCCCCACCTCAATTACTCGATTACGTCCCGCCGCCTTGGCTGCGTAAAGGGCTTTATCGGCGGCGGCCAGCACGCCTTCAGCGGAGGAAGCGTCGCGCGGGAAATGCGCGATTCCTAAACTGATGGTGACTTGAATAGCTTCCACGCCAATGACAAACGACTGGTCGGCGACGCGCTGGCGCAATTGCTCGGCTTTGATCAATAGCCCCGCCGGGTCGCAGCGCGGCAGAAGACATATAAACTCTTCACCGCCGTAACGGGCAATCACGTCGGTTTCATACAACCCTTCTTTAAGACGCGCTGCCACCGTTTTAAGCACTTCATCCCCCACCTGATGCCCATACGAATCATTTAAGTGTTTAAAGTGGTCGATATCGATCATCAAAATGGAAAACGTTGTACGAAAAGACGTCGCGCGGGCGACTTCCTCGCGCAGCCGCTCTTCGAAGGGGCCTCGGCGTGATAGCCCGGTTAGGCCGTCTGTGCGCGAGCGTCGGTCCAAATCCCGGTAGAGCTTCGCTTTGGCCATGGCGAAAATAAGGTTGACGGCAAAGGCACTCGCATCGGCCAGCACGGTCTCTTCGGCCGCTTCCGGCAGGCGAAGAATCAACTGACCGATCCGCTCATGCAGACGCCAAAGCGGCATCACCATCGCCCAGCAGGTCCGGCCATTGTCCATGCCGCCTTGCGCAATAAACGTGTGGGTAAAGGGCTCTTTCTTCGTCAGGTCTTCATCGCGCGGCTCAGGGACCGACCCGCGCCTTTGCACCAAACCCAAGTCGCCGTTTTCATCGGTTAAATAAAGCGCCCAGCCTTCCGCCCGGAAAAAATGTTTTAGCGATTTTTCGAGACTGGGCGCCATATCCTGCCACGACACGGCTTCGGCCAAGCGCTTGATCAATTCATATTGCTTAAGGCCGCGATCCACATCGGCGCCCTTTGTGGCCAGTTGGTCACGCAAAAGCTGAATGGCCCCCGCCATGTGCTGAAGACGCTGACCGGTTTCATCTTTGTCCTTGCCGATGCGCTGTTGCCAGGCTTTATGCCGCAAAAGCCAGCGAAGCGAAACAACCGACATCGTGAGAGCGGCCAGGGAGGCCACGGCCAATGTGGCCGTATCGGCCCATCCGAATAGGCCAGACACAGCCAGTGAGACGGCCATGGATCCCACGCCTACGCTCCAACCTGTCATCCCAAAACCGTAGGTGAGCAGCAAACTGAAAACGAGTGAAGCCGAGCAAAAAACAGCGCCGGAGCCGTTCATCCCACGACCCGGTTACGGCCGGATTCTTTCGCTTGGTAAAGACGCGTGTCGGCGGTGCGTAATAGCTGGCTGGCAATCGTGGCTTCGGTTGGAAACGACGAAAGACCAATGCTAACGGTCACCCGTTCACGCGTATAGGCATCCGCGCCAAATTGAAAGGACTGCGCCTCAATCGTTTGGCGAATGGTCTCGGCCATCTCGCGGGCTTGCTCGCTCGAGCATTGCGGCAGGATCATCACGAACTCCTCGCCGCCGTAACGGGCCACCAAATCCACCGGCCGGGCGCGTTGGCCTAGGAGTTCGGAGAAACGGACCAATACCTGGTCGCCGGCCGCGTGGCCGTAGGTGTCGTTGTAACGCTTAAAATGGTCGATATCCATGAGAAGGAGGCTGAATTCGGATTTGTAGCGTCCGGCGCGCAAAATTTCCTCATTTAAACGCTCGTCAAAAAACTTGCGGGTGTAGAGGCCGGTTAAGTTGTCACGCACGGCTCCCTCATGCAGGCGGTTGATCAACTGAATATTTTCAAGGGCCAGAGAAGCCATTAAGGAAAGGGCTTCCAAAATTCGAAGATCGCCAACCGAAAACATATTCGGCTCAAAACCGTTTAATCGCACGATCCCCACCATCTGCCGTTCCACGACAAGGGGTGCGGCCAATACCGAGCGCACTTCGCTGGCGGTGCGAACAGGACGAAAGCGGTTATCGGCTTGCGCGTCGGTGACAAGGAGAGAGAGTTTGCGGTCCATGACCCATTTGTCCATTAAATCGCGCGGCGCAGCGCCGGCGAAGAAGTGAATGGTCCCATGTCCAATGGCTTCCCGGACAAATTCCATCAGACGTTGGCGAATCATCATGGGGTCAAGGAGACTAGCCAGCTGATGGACCGCCGTAAAAAGAGTTTGGCGAAGTTCGGATTGGGCTTGCAGGTCGACCAAGCGCTTATCCAACGCTTCTTTTTCTTTATTTAAGTTAAGCAGCGCTTTTTGCCGGTCTCTTAAGGCTTCGCCGCAAACGCGTTCATCCAACTGCTCGCGCGTCAAAAATTTGTGCGTGAGAATGACGCCCGCCCAAAGAAGCAGCAATTGCCCCGCGGCATAGGCGGCTTCTACCCCGGGGAGTTTCGTCATCGCACCGAAAGTAATCAGCGTTACCAAGACGCCAAAGGCGGAGGCCATTTCAACCGAGACCACGACGCCGGTCACCAGGACAAAAAGCAGGAAGAGTGTGGAGATGACGGCGTATTGAGCCGGCGCTTTAAATAGGAGGACGGTTAACCCAAAAAAAAGCAGCATCCCCGGCAATAAAAAAACCACGGTTCGGCGCTGGTTTTGCACGTGTTGCGTTTATCAGGAGGGATGCCAAAAATCAATAGGAAACCCCTTGCTGGAATTGGCCCGTTCGGCGCTGCGGCTTACGCGTGGCTGGGGCGACGACCCGTGCGAAGGAGGTCTTCGAACTGGGCGGCGGGGAGGGGGCTGCCGAAATAGTAGCCCTGCATTACATCGCACCCGTTGGCGCTTAAGAAAGCTTCTTGTTCCTTGGTTTCGACTCCTTCGGCGACAACGCGCAGCTTCATGCTGTGAGCCAAAGCGATTACCGCGTTGGCGATGGCGGCGTCGTTGGGGTCGGTTGTGATATCGCGGACAAACGACTGGTCGATCTTTAGGGTGTCTATCGGAAATTTTTTAAGGTAGCTTAAAGACGAATAACCGGTTCCAAAATCATCCATCGCCACGTGCACGCCCATCGCTTTGCACTCGCGCAAGACCGCGTTGGTGTAGTCGGCATTTTGCATCGCGATGCTCTCGGTGATCTCGAGTTCAAGCCAATGCGGATCCAGGCCGGTTTCTTTCAAGACTTTCGACAGGGTTTCGGTCAGGTTTTGCTGCTGGAATTGCCGCGCGGATAAATTGACCGCCACCACGAGCGGGGTCAAACCGGCTTTCTGCCACGCAAAGTTTTGGGCGCATGCGGTTTTCATCACCCATTCGCCGAGAGGAACGATCAAACCCGTCTCTTCGGCCAGTGATATAAATTCCGATGGGTGCACCGTTCCCAAATCCGGGTGCTGCCAACGCACCAACGTTTCCATTCCGACCCAGTGACCGGTTTTCATGTCGACTTGCGGCTGGTAGCAAAGCAAAAACTCCTGGCGCTCCAGGGCCTTTCGCATGGCGTTTTCAAGCGCCAAGCGTTCGAAGGCGCGGGCATTCATGGCCGGCGAATACATTTGGTAGTTATTGCGGCCTTTTTCCTTAGCGCGGTAGAGCGCGGTGTCCGCATTTTTAAGCAGCGTGTCGGTGTCTTGCCCGTCATAAGGAGACAAGGCAATGCCTAAGCTCGTGGTGATGTGCAGTTCATGGCCGTTGTATTGAAAGGAGGGTTTAAGCGTATCCAAAATTTTCTGAGCGACATTGACGGCGCGGTCTGCCCGGTGAATTTGGGACAGCAAAACGACAAATTCATCGCCTCCCAACCGAGCCAAAGTGTCCCCTTCTTCCAAACACGTGCTTAATCGCTCCGCCACACGGCAAAGCAGTTGATCGCCTGCCGCATGACCTAAAGTGTCGACGATCGTTTTAAAACGGTCCAAATCCACAAACAAAACGGCCAGCATTTTGCGATGGCGATTGGCTTGCGTAAGCGCCAAGGAGAGCCGGTCGACAAAGAGGTTTCGGTTGGGAAGGTCCGTCAACGGGTCGTATTGCGCTTGATGCTGGGCTGTTTCGCGGTCTCGTTTATGATCACGGCGCGCCCGAGCCTCGCGCAGCTCCCGTTCAATGGCCGGGCATAGGCGAGTCATGTTTCCCTTGTAGACGTAATCGTGAGCGCCTTGGTGCATCGCGCGCACAGCGGTCTCTTCTTCGATGCTGCCTGAGACGATGATAAAAGGGCCTTCAAACCCGGCTTCTTTACAGACGCGAAGAGCTGCCGTGGAGGAAAAGCGCGGCAGATTATGGTCGGCAATAACGACGTCCCATTCTTTTTCGCGCAGAGCCGAGCGCATATCCGTTTCGTTCTCCACGCGGCGCCACGCCGGTGCGTACCCGCCTTTTGCGAGCACACGCAGCAGCAGTTGGGCATCAAGTTCGGAATCTTCGACGATTAAAAGATGCAGGGGGGTCGCCATGGGGACCATCTTACGACTTACAACGTGATGGGGGCTCGCAAAAGACGCTCGCATTCCGCGGCGGGTAGGCCCCGGCTAAAGAGGAACCCTTGCATGCGGTCGCACTGGTGAAGTTTAAGGATCGCCAATTGTTCCTGCGTTTCCACCCCTTCCGCCACCACCTCCAACCCCAAACTGTGCGCCAAGACGATCACCGCTGAGACAATGGCCGCATCCTTGGGGTCGGTGGCCAGGTCTTTGACGAATGACCGGTCGATTTTGATCGTGTCGATGGGGAATTGCTTGAGATACCCTAATGAGGAATAGCCCGTGCCAAAGTCATCAATGGACAGCCGCACTCCCATCGCTTTTAGATCCTTCAGCACGCCCAACGTATAGTCGGCATCCAGCATGGCGTAGGTTTCGGTAATTTCTAAATCGAGTTCGGCCGGCCAAAGGCCAGTTTGGTCCAAGATGTGAAGGATTCGCGCCTCCAAATCTTCCTGCTGAAACTGACGGGCGGAGAGGTTGACGGCTATGGTTAAAGGCGGAAGGCCATCCTTACGCCAGGCGGTTCCTTGCGCGCAGGCCGTGCGCGTGATGTATTCCCCAATGGGCACAATCAACCCGGTTTCTTCGGCGATGGGAATAAATTCGGCTGGGGAAATGGCGCCGTACTGTGGATGCGTCCAACGCGCCAAGGCTTCCACGCCCATAATGCGATGGGCATGCAAATCCAGCTGCGGCTGATAGTGGACTTCAAATTCTTTGTTTTGCAATCCTTTGCGCAAATCTTCCGCGACAATCCCTTTGTTTTGGGACGCCTGGTAGGACGCAACGCGTGCGGGTTGACTCATAACGCTTAAGCTTTCAATACGAATTCTCGAAGCGCAAGGATTTTTTGTTCAATACGCTTGTGATCAAAACCTGGGTCATAGGACTTATCTTACTTCTGTTGCCGGCCATTGTGGTCCAGTGGGCCAAGATCGCTACGGCTTGGGGTCCGATTTTGGCTACCCCGCATACCCGGCAGAAAGGCCCGGCCAAGGCTCGGGTCGTTGTGGTTGAGTATTCGGACTTTCAATGTCCGTCGTGTGCTCATATGCAAACCTCCGTAAAAAATTTGATGGCCGCCTATCCCGACAACGTCAGGTTGGCATTTAAATACTACCCCCTCACTAGAATTCATAAACACGCCTTGCTGGCGGCCACCGCCGCCGAATGTGCGGGAGAGCAAAACCAATTTTGGCCCTACCACGACAAACTGTTTGAAAACCAGCTCAAGTGGGCTTCCCTGCCGGATGCGACCACCACCTTTACGAGTTATGCCGCCGCTGCCGCTTTGGATACGGCCGCCTTTAGCGCTTGCTTGGCTGACCCTGCATCACAAAAATCGGTTCAAGCCGATATGGCTGAAGGAAATCGCCGCCAAATACAGTCGACTCCCACATTTTTTATCGGAGAAACGCGTTTGGTCGGAAATTATTTTGCCAGCGATGGCGCTCGCGTCATCGAACGGGAGCTGCGGAAGTGATTCCTTTAATCGGACGACTGCTTGTCGGAGGTGTCTTGCTGTATGCTGGGTTTATCAAAGCCTTGGGGCCTTCGGCAGAATTTGCAGCCGCGATCGAGGCGTATAAAATTCTTCCCGCGGGGGTGGCGTGGCTTTTGGCGCAAGGATTGCCTTATCTTGAAATGGGTTTGGGTCTTTACTTGATCTGCGGTTTTCAAACGCGGCGCAGCGCCTTGACGGCGGCGGCACTCTTTGGCGTTTTCATTTTGGCTTTAAGCTCCTCGTTTCTACGAGGCATTGACATCGGTTCCTGCGGTTGTTTCGGGGTAGGCAGCACATCACCAAAAACAACGCTCGTCTTAGACACGGTCCTTTTCATCACGAGTCTTCTGACCTTTCGCTTGAGCAAAACCCCCGGCGCGTACTCTTTGGACCGCACGCTTCAGTAACCAAAAACCCTCCACCAAAGAGCACCCACGCTAGCCCTCATCGCTTCACCCCTGGGGTTAGATCCGACTTTCAAGCAAAAACCGAAGGATCGCTTGAAAATCGGATCTGACCCCAGCCGCCGGGCGATGGGATGGAATAAAAATGGACGAAGTTACTCTAAGGCATGTTGTTTAAACCCAAAAAGGAGAAACACAACATGTCGAATTACAAGGATGTATTCACGGTGGTCAAAAATGGTGAGAAAGAATACTGGAACCGGATTGGAACGGCGTTTCCAAACAAAGACGGCAGCCTAACGGTGCGGCTGAATGCCTTGCCGCTCGATGGCCGGCTGGCGATCCGAACCCCGCAGCGCCCCGGTGAACCCATCGCGGAGTAATTCATGACGAAGAAGAACCCGGGATGTGCCCAAAAAGGCCGTCCCGGGTTTTTTTATATCAGGGGAATTCGATTGACTTCAGGAAGCGGCTGCTGAACGTGAAGGTGGTAGTGCGAGCGGTACCAATCGCCGGAGACTTCGAGCAAAACTTTTGCCATGCAGGCCGTGGGAACGGCAAAAAGAAGACCCCAAAAACCGTACAGATGAGAACCGGCCATCAATGAAAAAACAATGAAGACGGGATGAAGCTGCACGGCCTGACGCAGGACGATGGGCTGCAGCACGACGTCGTCGAGCAAACGCAGCACCAAGCACACCGCCAAAACGCCGCCTAAAGAGGCGCCGTCTCCGGTTTGAAAGATCGCCACGGCGCCCGCTAGAATACCACTGATCACCGGCCCCATGTACGGCACAAGATTGGCGGCGCCGGCCACTAAAGCAATTTGAAGGGCATAGTCCAACCCGATCCAGCGAAATCCCACGAAAGCCAGGCAGCCGATGCAAAACGCCTCAACGCAAATCCCACGCAGATAACGACCCAAGGAATTGTCCAGCTCGATTAAAATATTAAGCGCCATCTCCACGTAGCGCGAGGGCAGCCACGCAAGGGTAGCGTCTCGTAAACGCGGCCCTTCCCACATCAGAAAAAATCCGATAAATGGCACAAGGATCGCCATTTCAAGCGCGGGCAAAATCCCCGACGCAAACGAGGGCATACGCGTCAAAATTTTCTCCGGCCAAGAGCCCCCGTGTCGGCTGACGGTCTCGATAAGGCGCTCATCTAAAAGCAGCGGACGAAGAATCGCCGAACGTTCCACCAGGGTTTTTCGCCGCGAGGGGACGGCGGCACGCTGCGCCGAATGCTGCCAGTCTTGGATGAAAGCTTTTCCCTTGGCGATATAATGCGGCATTTTCTGTGCGGCTTCATCGGCTTCGCGCGCGGCAATGAGTACCCCTTTATACACCCCCAATGTCATGAGCGAGAGGAGCGATAAGAAGACGAAGATCACAATCGGCCCACGCCGCAGACCCCTCACCTCTAGAGACCTGACGGCGGGATTTAAAAGAAACGCCATCCCTGCCGCCAGCGCAAAGGGCAGCAAAACGTCGCGAACCCCATATAAAAAAGCCAGCGCCACCAAACCCACCGAAACCGGGTAAAGCGCCGGAGCCACACGGTTCATTAGATGGCCTCTTTAATTTTGAGCGTGGTGCTAATGGAAATCGGGGCGCTATCGGTCATCGCGCGCAAACGCGCGGCCAAGAGCATCGCCAGATGCGTCATGATGGCCGCCCCCACGTGAGGAACACTGCGAGCAAGTTTTTCCAAATCAGTTTTATAAAGCAGGTATACGCGGACAGGTTCCATGGCGGCGGCTGTGGCGGTGCGAGGCCGGTCATCGAGCAGGGACATTTCACCAAAGTAATCGCCTGGATTTAGCACGGCGATGCGGCGCATGTGCCCGTCGGCTCCCTTGGCGGAGATTTCAACATGCCCTGCTTCCAAAATAAACAGCGCACGGCCCACATCCCCCTCGTGAAAGAGAATTTCTCCCGGCGCGTAAGGACGGCAAACCAGCGCCTGGAAGAGATGTCCAAACTCGCGGCGCGAAATACCCTGAAACAGCGAGATGCGCTGCAGAAATTTCCGTTTCCGGTTAAATTCGGGATCAATCAGCCAATCGTAGATCCAGCGCGTCCACATGCTGGGAGAAGTATAGCGGCGGCATGGGAGAAAACAAGTGGAAGCTTGGGGCCGGGCAGTTGATATCGGGCTCGGGAGCGGGATCGAGGAAGCCTCGAGCATCGAGAGAAGCCTCGTGCGCTTTCGCGCCTTCGATCCTGAAACCGGGACTCGAATCTTCCTCGAATCCGAACCCGCCACTGACCCCGACCGCCCGGCTTTTACGCCGCAACTTCTGCCACCGCCTCTTGCACTTTCCTCACCAAAAACGCCATCTCCTTCGCGGTAATCGCCAAGGGCGGCATCAAGACCACGACATTCCCCAGCGGACGCAGCCAAACTCCTCGTCGAATGGCCGCCTCACACGCTTTGTGGCCCATGCGCGGCCCGATTAACTCAATCCCGGCCATGAGGCCTATTTGGCGCACCTCCTGGACCAAGGGATTCGCCCGCAAAGGCGCCAGGCCTTGGGCGAGCTCGCGGGCGCGTTGACGAACTTGGACAAGAAGCCTTTTTTGGCGGTACATCCGCAAATTTTCGACCGCGACCGCACAGGCCAGAGGATTGGCCGTGTACGTATGCCCATGGAAGAAATGGCGCAGCTTTTCATAACGCCCTAAAAACGTCCGGTAGATTTTTTCCGAGGTTAAAGTAGCCGCCAAAGGCAGATAACCGCCCGTGATGCTTTTGCCCGCGCAAAGGAAATCCGGTGCGACGCTTTCTTGTTCGCAAGCAAACATCGTGCCCGTACGGCCAAAGCCGGTGGCCACTTCATCGACGATTAAAAGCACGTTGTGTCTGCGGCATACGCGTGCCACGTAAGATAAAAACCCTTTCGGGTGCAGCCTCATCCCGGTGGCCCCTTGGATGAGAGGCTCCATTAGCACGGCGGCTATGTCGCTTTGATGGCGCCGAATCGTGGATTCCAGGTCATGGTGCTTAACTTGCCACCCTTTAAATAGCAGGCTTTTAAACCGGGCATGAAAGAGATCTATACCGCCCACACTGACGGCGCCCACGGTATCTCCGTGGTAGCCTTCTTTTAGCGAAACAAATTTCGATTTCCGCCCCTCGCCCTTAAGCTGCCAGTATTGATACGCCATCTTAAGCGCCACTTCGACGGCGGTAGAGCCGTTGTCCGAATAAAAAACGCGCGATAGCCCTTTGGGGGCTATACGGACGAGCGCTTGGGCCAGACGAATGGCGGGTTCGTGAGTCAGCCCAAGAAATGTGGTGTGGGCCATGCGGCGAAGCTGACGCCTTACGGCCTGATCAAGCCTGGGGTGGCCATGGCCCCAAACGTTGACCCATAACGAGGAATTGCCGTCCAGAAACTTCCTTCCGCGCGCGTCTTTAAGCCAAACCCCTTTGGCGGAAGTCACGAGGATGGGGTCTTTTTTCACCCATTCGGCTTGCTGCGTGAAGGGATGCCAAATATGGGTTTTATCGAGGTAAGCTAAGGAAGGGCGCATGCGAAGCGGAGAGCTTTTGTGAACCGCGGCATGCGGTCTAAGGCCGCGGCCACTGCGGCCGCGCGGCGGCCCCCTTGCGGCTGTTTTTTAAGATGCCCTAAAACTGGAATGGCCGTGTAATTTTGAAGCGTATCGATATTGGTCGTTTCCGCTAGCGTACGGCCGTTGCCTCCGTTTAAAAGAATACCTGCCACGGGAATTTTGGATTTAGCTAAAGCATCGAGCGTCAACAGCGTGTGGTTGATGGTTCCAAGACTCGCGCGCGCCACAACCAACACGGAAAGGCCCAGGGCCTGAGCCAGGTCGACGACGAAGGTGGTCTCGCCGAGAGGCACTTTGACCCCGCCAACCCCTTCGACAATGAGCACGGCATGCTTTTTTTGCAAATACCAATACGCTTTGTAGATCGCTTCCATGTCCACTTTTCGCCGTTCCAGGGCAGCCGAAATATCCGGCGCGAGCGGCGCCTTGAAAAATTGCGGGGTAACCACGTTGAGATCTTCCCCTAAATCCACCGCGGCTAAGAGCGCTTGGGCATCTTTTAAATTCCCCGTGGCGATAGGCTTCATGACGCCGACATCCACCCCCCACGTTTTAAGGAGCCGCGCCGTCCCGCAGGCCACAGTCGTTTTACCCACGGCGGTATCGGTTCCAGTAATAAAAAGTCCTTTATTCATATTGTCTCACCTTGGCTTCCCGCATCACCTCTAGGAGCTTTTGGATTGCACTTTCGGTATGGGCCGCCGTCACACTAAAACGCAGGCGGGATTCCTCGGCATGGACGGTCGGCGGACGGATAGCTGGCGCGTAAAACCCCGCGTTTTCCAAATGCCAGGCCAGCGCCAGCGCCGTCTTAGCGGGACCTACTTTGACCGGGACAATATGACTTTGACTTTGAAGCGTGTCCCATCCTTGAGCGGCCAGACCGTCACGAAGCATGGCGCTTAACGAAGAAAGACGCGTGCGCCGCCTGGGCTCCTTTTGGATGACTTCAAGCGCCGCCAAAGCGGCTCCCGCATTCATCGGGGCCAGGGCCGTTGTAAAGAGGAAGGGTCGCGCTTTGTTGACCCACCAGTCAATCAGGGTTCGCGACCCCGCCACGAACCCCCCTTGTGAAGCTAACGCTTTGGACAAAGTCCCCACCACGATATCGCCGGGCACCGGTTCGGGTCGCACCGCAAAAGCGTGCGCATCATCGACCATGAAAAGCGCGTCATGCGCTTTGGCCAAAGCGCTTAAATCGTTGAGCGGCGCCCAATCCCCATCCATTGAAAAAAGACTCTCCGTGACGAGCAGGCGGCGGCGGAAAACCCGAGCGCGTTTGAGCACTCGAAAAGCATCCAAAGGGTCGGCGTGGCGATACACGAGAAGCCTTGCTCCGGAAAGATGGGCCGCATCCACGATAGAGGCGTGGCAAAGCCGGTCTAAAATAACCGCATCGCCCGCTCCAACAAGCGTAGGGATCACGCCCAAGTTGGTCATATACCCTGTGGGGAAAACGAGCGCTTCGTCGCGGCCTGTGGCCTGGGCTAAGCGCTCTTCCAAGCGACGGTGAAGGGTGACTGTCCCGCCGACCAGACGAGAGGAGCGCGCCCCAGTCCCCCATTGGGCGGCGGCATTTTGCGCCCCTTGAACGACACGCGGGTGACGTGAAAGCCCAAGATAATCATTCGTAGAAAAATTAATCATCGAAGGGTCTTCTACGGCCCGCATCCGACGATAAAGCGCCTGTGCACTTAAACGCTTAAGCTCTTCTTCCACCCACTTCACCATCGGCTCACCACCAGCGCGGCGATGGGTCCGCCGAACCCAAAAGAGACCGACATGGCATGAATCATCGGCCAGGCGCGGGCTTTATCTCCCGGGACGTAATCCAAATCGCAGGCGGGATCTGATTCGCCCCAATGGCGAGTTGGAGGCACCTGTTGGTCACGCAGCGCCAAGAGAGTCAAAATGAATTCGACGCTTCCGGCGGCTCCCAACAGATGGCCCGTGGAGGATTTTGTGGCCGACACCGCGAGTTCGGGCGCATGCGGCCCAAACGCGGTATGAATCGCCTGGGTTTCTAAGGGGTCGTTCAGGGCCGTGGCCGTGCCATGGGCATTGATGTGTTGGATTGAGGATGCGGCCAGGCGAGCTTTGGCTAACGTTTTAGACATGACGCCGGCAATGCGCGCGCCTTTGGAATTAAACGAAACAGGCCCATGCGCGTCCGCCCCCATCGCCCAACCAGTAAGGCGCGCTAACGGCCGCGCGCCGCGCCGCAGCGCGTATGGTTCGGATTCAAGGACAACTGCCCCGGCCCCTTCTCCAAAGACAAACCCTGAGCGCCTCCGGTCAAAAGGCCGCATGACCTCTTCTTCGCTTACGACGCCCATTTTGCGAAAACCCGCTTCCATCAAAGGGTGCGGAGCACTTTCCACGGAACCCGCCACCGCCACCTCACAAATTCCATGTTCAATCCACGAAGCCGCCATCGCGATGGAATAGGCGCCCGTGGCGCACGCCGCGACGACATTTCGCCTTTCCCCACCCAAACGAAAGCGATCGTGAACAAAGTCATTGACGGCATGAGGCCCTTGCCAAAGCATTCCGTCAAACAAAGGCTTGGACG
The DNA here is from genome assembly GCA_964441955.1 of uncultured Elusimicrobia bacterium. Taxonomy (GTDB): domain Bacteria; phylum Elusimicrobiota; class Elusimicrobia; order 2-01-FULL-59-12; family 2-01-FULL-59-12; genus CAYTWA01. The sequence goes on along the minus strand of CAYTWA010000009.1, from coordinate 22,594 downwards.
CGCTAAAGGTGCAAGCCGCCTTCGAGGAGTCCACGCCCGACTGAACAAGAGCTTCCGACACCACCGACTCACTTAAAGAAAATGCATTCTGGGCTCTCGTAGATTCAGGTCTATTGGAGCGATGTAAGAGGTTATTCCAGGTGGAGGCCGCCGTGGGTCCCAACGACGTGGCCGCACCCACTCCCGTGACGACCACTCGGCGCGTCATACAATCCGCGAATCCACGTTGAAGACTTGGCCGGAGACGCTGGTGTTTTGAACCAGAGATAAAACCATGTGAGTTAAATCCTGGAGGTCGGTGTGGCGGCTCAACGCATGTTCAGCCATCACTTTCGCCTTAAGTTCAGGGGTCAACGAGTACGACATCGAGGTTTCATGAAATCCCGGGAGAACGGCATTCACGCAAATGTTAAACCGCCCCAATTCGCGCGCGGCTGTTTTAGTGAGCGCCACTAGCCCCGCCTTCGAAGCGCAGTAATTGGCATTCCCAAAACCCGGCTTAAGCGCCATGATGGAAGCGATGTTTAAGATATGGCCGGTTTTTTCTTTTGCCATCACGCGCGCCGCTTCGCGCAAACACCAAAAGGCGCCGCTTAAATTGGTATCTAAGACGTCGTTCCATTCGGCGTTGGTCATTTTAAGGATTGTACGGTCGCGCGTAAGACCCGCGTTGTTAATGAGCACGTCCAGACGGCCCCAGCGGACGATCAACGCATCGATCATCGCCCGAACTCGAAGGGAATCGCGCACATCCGCCAAAAAAACCTCGGCGTGTTTATTGCCGCCGTCAAAAATCTCTTGCACCACAGCTTCGGCTCCCATCTGATCTCGAAGAGCATTGACGCCCACTGCATAACCTTCTTTCCCAAAAGCCAAGGCCAGCGCACGGCCAATGCCGCGGGAAGCGCCGGTGATGAGGGCTGTTTTCATTTCAAAACAACTTCCTGCGCGGTTTGCGGGGATAAAGGGCCCAACGGATCATTTTCGATGTCAAACCCCAGATCACGTATGAGGGCAAGATCGGCTTGCGGGGATTGGCCTTTCGTCGTCAAGTAATCCCCAATAAAGATCGAATTGGCCACATAGAGTCCCAGGGCTTGAAGCGACCGCAAGTGCAGCTCCCTTCCCCCGGAAATACGCAAGGACGCTTTTGGGTTTAAGAACCGATACAAACAAAGGATGTTTAAACAGCGCGTGGGGGTCAGCTCCCAACACTCATCCAGCGGAGTGCCGGGAATGGGCATCAAAAAATTGACCGGTAGAGATTCCACTTTCATGGCACGCAAGGAATAGCCCAATTCCACGATGTCGTCGGCCGTCTGTCCCATCCCAACGAGCGCCCCACTGCAGGCGGAAAGGCCCGCTTGCTGGACTTTTTGAACCGTGTCGATACGGTCTTGATAGGTATGCGTCGAACAAATATCGGAGTAGTGCCGCTCGCTCGTGTTGAGGTTATGGTTGACGGCGAAAACCCCCGACGCTTTAAGTTTTTCCGCTTGAGCCTGCGACAAAAGCCCCAAACAGGCGCAAATTTCAAGTGTTGGAAACTTTTCGCGAACCGCGCGGACGTTGTCGACAAATTGGTCGAGCTCGCGGTCCGTGGGACCACGGCCGGAAGCGACCATACAGAAGCGCCCCGCGTGAGACGCTATCGCGCGCTCCGCCATCACCAGCGTTTCCTGCACGGACTTAAGCGGGTATTTGTCGATCGGCGCTTGCGACATTTTGGACTGAGAGCAGTAATGGCAATCTTCCGGGCAAAGACCGCTTTTCGCATTAAAAAGGAAATTGAGCCTCACGCGGTTGCCAAAATGCTGATGGCGAACCTGGTAGGCCGCCGCCACCAAAGCCGGCGTGTCTGAGGGCGTGGCGTCCAAAACGGCCCGCGCCTGGTCTCGGGTGAGTTCTTGGCCTTCTAGAGAAAGGGCCGACAAATGGTTCCAATTCATAATAGGGTCCTTTTGAGAAATCGTGTTGTCTACCGGATTATAGGAAGGTGGGTTGACAAGAAACTACATGCTTTCGGGTGCGGAGACACCCAAAAGTTTGAGACTTAAGGCCAAAACGGTGCGGACCGCGTCCAGCAGCGCGAGGCGCGCTTGGGTGAGTTTCGGATCATCCCCCAACACACGGTGATGGTCGTAAAAGTGGTGGAACTGACGGCACAAGGAAAGCGCGTAATTGGCTAATGGATGCGGAGAGTCTTCTTGAGCGCAGATGTGCAGCGTTTGAGAGAAGAGAGACAATCGGCGAATCAAATCGCGCTCTTCCGGCTCTTTTAATAAACCCAGGACAGCCCCCTCTCCCTGCGACTTCTCCCCCGTGGGCGTGAAAGGGGGGTGAGGGGACTGGCGGAAGATGGAACAGATCCGAGCATGCGCATATTGGGCGTAATACACCGGATTATCATTGGAATGCTTTTTGGCGAGCTCCAAATCAAAATCCATCGCCGTGTTGGGTCCGCGAAGCGCGAAGAAAAAACGGCACGCATCCCGTCCGACTTCTTGGACCACATCCCGCAATAAGATGAAATCCCCGGTGCGTTTGGACATCGACACAGGAACTCCGTCACGCGTAAGAGACACCAATTGATACAACAACACGTGCAACTTCCCCGGGTCATGCCCTAAGGCCTGCATCGAACCCTTCACACGGGCCACATAGCCGTGGTGATCCGCGCCCCAAATATCGATCAAGCGGTCGTATCCGCGGTCGTATTTATCAGCGTGGTAAGCGATATCGGTAGCGAAATACGTCCAGCGACCATCGCGGCGTTTTAAAACGCGGTCTTTGTCTTTTTCAGCGTCTTTGTCATCCGGCGCGACAAACCACACGGCGTCCTCATGATCTCGCACAAACCCGCGGCGCCGAAGATCGGCAATATATTTCTCCACGAGGCCCTTACGGCTTAAACCTGCCTCACTGAACCACGTTTGGAAGGTCACGCCAAAGTCGATGAGATCGGCTTCGATGCTTTTAAGCAGCCGTTCCAAGGCATACAAGGTGGCCGTTTCCAAATCAGGAAGCCGTTCAGGGTGCGACTCAACATAGGCACGGGCAACGTCTTTAAGGTAGTCGCCATGGTAACCCTCTTGCGGCAACTCAAAAGGCTGCCCCTTAAGCTCCTTGCAGCGTTCAATCAACGAATAGCCCAGCAGTTGTACTTGGTTGCCCGCGTCGTTGATGTAGTACTCGCGGTCTACGCTGTAACCGATGTGCGCCAAAATGAGAGCCAAGGAATCCCCTAGAGCCGCCCCGCGTCCATGCCCCACATGCAGCGGGCCCGTAGGATTAGCCGAAACGAATTCGATTAAGATACGTAGCGCGGAGAGGTCATGACGTCGGCCATACGAGTCACGCTGTTTTAAAATTTCGGTTACTTCGTTTTGAAGACGGTCGAGTGCCAATGTGAAGTTGAGAAATCCTGCGCCTGCGATGTGAACATCGGTGACCAGCCCCCCCCCCAGCAATTCCTTCTGAAGCGCCTGGGCAATGGCGCGAGGGGAGGTTTTAAGCGGCTTGGCTAAGATCATCGCCAGGTTGCAGGCGGCATCGGCAGAAATCCCGGTGGGTGGCTCTTCGATCGTGTAAAAGGGTAGCACGTCAAGGCCTTGGGTTTTGGCCCAGGCCCCGGCTTTTTCATCGACCCAATGGCGTAAATCGTCCCAAATCATGAGATTTTTTTCGCGTGCTCCCACATCTGCTCCAGGCGGTAGAACGCCCGGGCATCGGACATCATAATGTGAACCAAAAGCCCGCCGTAGTCGAGCGCCATCCAACGTTGATGGCGCCGGCCTTCCCGTCGAAGCGGTTGAACGCCGGCTTCCTTCAAGGCCTCTTCCACGGCGCCTTCTACGGCACGCATTTGGGCTGACGATTCGACTTCGGCAATCAAAATGAATTCGGCCAAATCACTATCTTTGCGGATATCGAGGATATCGACCGCTTTGGCCTTCTTGTCTTCCGCCGCCGCCCCCGCCCGCTGAGCCAGTTTCCGGAAATCTAATTTTTTAAGTTTCAAAACCATGAGGGGTCCTTTTCCTGATAATCATTTCCAATAATCACCGAGACGTCGACTTGCAGCGAAAAATCTGGCCGGCTGACGACATCGGCATGCGCTCCGATAAGCGCTCCCGCCACAGCTTGGGCGGGTCGCAAATCCCCTGAACGATCCAAAACCAAGGTCTGCGTTTGGCGGGTAGAAAAATTGCCGTAGCGCACCACATCAAAGCCCGCATGGCGCAATTGCCGAACCACACGGCGCGCCGCGCTGGGCTTGTTGGAGGCATTCCACACTTCGACCGTCGGGTGCCCACCCACGGCGCCTTGCACCGGCTGCAGTTCGTGAAATTCGCGCTTGGCGCCTACCGGCGCCTGAGCCCGCATCAACCCTACGATGCTTTGGGTTTTGGGGACGTTCATTTTCCACAACATGCCTTGTGGTTCGCCGGGAACGGAAATGAGCCGCATGTTGCTCACATTTAACCGCCGCGCTTCCATCAAAAGTGCCAAGGCATCAGTGGCGGATAAATTGCTGTGGAATCCGCGGAATACGAGCGCGGCATGTCGCGGCAGTCCCCAGAGCACGGTAGGGTTTTTAAGACGTCCCACCACCTGCTTTAAAAACAATTGCTGTCGCCGCTGGCGGCCTTGGTCGGCCGAACCGCCCCGGAAGCGAACGTATTCAAGCGCTTTCTGGCCGTTCACATGGTACACACCGGGATCAAAATGAATATGAAGCTTTCCCCAATGGTCATCGTAATGCATCGGTTCGGTGACTTTAACCGTCACGCCTCCGATGGCTTCAATAAAAGCTTTAAAGCCGCTGTAATCGATCGTGAAGAAATAAGGGATTTTAACCGCCGCGGCGCTCCCGCTGGAAAGCATCGTTTCCACGACGGCCGTCAACGCCAGAGAGGCCATGGTGAAATCGCGTCCCGAATGACGGAACTCGTAGGTAAACACTTCGTTGACGCGGCGGATAGAGGGCCGGTCTGGAATGGAGACCATTGTGTCTCGCGGGATGGAGAGCACATCCAAAAAACGGCTGCCGGCGTCATAAGAAACAAACATCAACGTATCGGAATGGCGTGCGTAATCGGAATAGTCGCTTCCGATGAGAAGACCGCTGATGCGTTCGCCGCGCACCAGCGACATCGCCAAAGGGCTGCTGAGCACAAAGCCCATCGAAAGAACCGATAAAAGAAGACAACTCCCCGCAATCCAGCGCTCCGTGCGGTTTTTCATCGGTACAGTCGACGTTTCCGAATGTAGCGTTCAACCGACAATGGGACCTGATAGCGGATCGATTGCCGCCGGGAAACTCGGCGGCGGATTTCCGTGCTGGATAAAGCCGGGATTCGTGGAATTCCTACAAAGCGGCACATTTTTTTTAGGCGTGTGCTTTGCCGCCAACGAGACACCGTTTTTAAAGCATCTGAACCGGCCAAAAAATGGAGTCGTGCCTTCGGCCATAGATGGTGAAAATGCGCCACTGTCTCGACCGAATACACGGGACGCTTCTGGCGTGTTTCCCAGTCGCTAATCACAAAACTGTCATGACCGCGCGTGGCCAAGCGGAGCATGGCCAAACGGTCTTGCGCCGCGGCCTTCGCACCGGGTTTATGCGGAGGAATTCCAGTGGGAATAAAAATGACGCGGTCCAATTTATTTTTTTCGCGCGTCAGTTCCGCTAAGAGAAGATGACCATGATGGACGGGGTCAAAACTCCCGCCGAAAAGTCCGATGTTCATTACTCGCGGATTTGTCCGGAGCCGCGGACGACATACTTGGTGGTGGTCAACTCGCGGGCCCCCATCGTACCGCGGGCGTGGAGTTTGCGGGTGGAAATCCCGATTTCGGCGCCCAACCCAAAAACGCCGCCATCGTGCAGGCGAGTCGATGCGTTATGAAGCACCGCCGCCGAGTCTACGGCTTTTAAAAACTGCTCGGCACGCGCCGCATCATCGGTGATGATGGCGTCGGAATGCCCTGAACCGTAGCGGTTGATGTGATCAACCGCCTCTTCCAGCGAATCGACGATTCGGATAGAGACGATCAAATCGAGATATTCCGTTCGCCAATCCTCCTCTGTGGCAGGCACGACGCTGGGAAGTATTTTCCGGGTTTCTTCATCCCCGCGAATTTCCACTTTGGCCTCCCCATAGTCTTGCGCGATCTTCGGCAAAAACCGCCCGGCCACCGCTTTGTGCACCAGCAGTGTCTCCATGGCGTTACACACCCCGGGACGCTGGACTTTCGCGTTAACGGCGATTTTCTCTGCCATCCCGACGTCGGCTTTTTCATCGACATAAACGTGACAGATACCTTTACCGTGGCCCAACACGGGAACGGTGGCGTTTTTCATGACGGCCTGAATCATCGCCTCCGACCCGCGCGCGATGACAAGGTCCACGAGCTGGTTCAAGTGAATCAGCTCATGAATGCTGTCGCGCTGCGTATCGTCCAACAATTGAATGGCGCCCTCCGGTATTTCAGACCGATAGGCCGCCTCGCTCAGGATTTTGGCCAGAATGCGGTTCGAATTGATCGCCTCCGACCCGCCACGCAAAATGATCGCGTTTCCGGCTTTTAAACATAAACCGGCCGCATCCACCGTCACATTGGGACGGGATTCATAAATCATAGCGATGACCCCTAACGGGACGCGGATTTTTTCTACCCTCATTCCATTGGGGCGCAGCATGGTTTCAAGGACCTCGCCTAAAGGATCCTTTTGACCTGCGATGTTCCGAAGCCCCTGGGCCATACCGACCACGCTTTTTTCAGTGAGTTTAAGCCGTTCTACCAAGGGACCGCTTAAACCGGCCTCTTGGGCCGCGTCGACGTCAATGCCGTTGTGGAAAAGAATTTCCGCCGACGCCGCTTCTAGCCCCGCCGCCATATTCAAAATGGCCTGATTTCGGATCTGCGCACTGAGCTGCGCCAGGCGACGTCCAGCCGCATGCGCTTGGAGCGCCTGCCGTAATACTCGTTCAGCCGTCGGGGATAAAGAAGTAGAATTCATGACGTCATTTTACATCAACCTTTAAGGAGCCTTTATGCCCTTTAACCGTACTGCCTTGTTGATTGGACTTTTGACCATGCTCTATCGACCAACTGTTGATGCCGTGGAATCGGCGTCAGACACCTCCCCCGTTTTGGCGAAAGTGGGCGACGTGGCGCTGACAGAAGCGCAAATGCGTTCCGATCTGGCTTTCGGACTTTATGAAGCCGAAAACAACGTCTATCTACTCAAGAAAAACTGGGTGGAGCAAAAAGCCCAAAACATCCTGTTTGATAAGGCAGCGAAAGAAGCCAAATTGTCACGCGCCGCTTGGGAAAAACGTGAAATTGACGATAAAGTAGTTCCCGCCACGCCTGAAGAAGTGACCTCTGTAGCCACCATGATGACGCGAGGACAAGCCGTCACACCGGAAATCGAAACCAAAGCGAAACAATACTTAGCGAATCAACGTCGAACAATGAGAATCTCTGCCGTTTATGGGTCGTTAAGCAGCTCTATTCCGGTCCAATTGTCCTTATTGCCGCCTGCTCAGCCCTCCATTGATATCGCCTACACGGCAGACAATCCTGTCAAAGGCCCTAAAAATGCCCCCGTGACGATTATGGAATTCATCGATTACGAATGCCCTCCTTGCCGCGAATCGCAGTCCTATGTCAAAGCGGCGGAACAGACCTATCCAGGAAAGGTGAAAATCGTTGTGAGGAACTTCCCGTTGACCCAAATTCACAACAATGCAATGCCAGCAGCAAAATTTGCCGTCTGCGCGCAGGAACAAGGTCAGTTTTGGCCCGTGCACGATAAATTATTCGCCAGTCAATCCGCGCTCCAAGAGGCGAACCTGAAACAATATGCGGCAGAATTCAAGTTGAACACGAAAAAGTTAGACGCCTGCTTGTCATCCGCTAAAACGCAGAAACGCATCGACATGGACATGATCGATGGCCAGCGGTATGGCGTTCGCGGCACCCCGACTTTCTTTGTCAATGGAAAACGAACCAACTATAACCAGTTGGTCGATGCCGTTCGCACAGACCTAGAAAAGAAAAACTAACTAATACAACCGGCGAGCGCCGGCGTAGTGCAATTGGTAATAAGGGTCGGAAAGTTTTGTGAGTGTAACCCCACGGCGTGGGCTGGCGTGGACGAATTTGTTCTTGCCGGTGTAAACGCCAACGTGTGAAACGCCTCGTCGGTAGGTGTTTTTAAAGAAGACCAAATCCCCGGGTTTTAGTTCGGAGAGCTTAACCGGTTCCCCTTTTCGGTAAAGCGCTGAGCTCACCCGGGGAATTTTATTGAGCTGCAAATCTTCCCACACCCGGTTGATTAACCCTGAGCAGTCAAGCCCTTTGGGTGTGGTCCCGCCAAAACGATAACGCGTCCCTTTATAAGCCACGGCCTGTTGGGCTATTTTTACCCCTTTGTCCCTCCCGTCACCTCGCCGAACTGTTGGCTGGGGTTCAGCGTTTTTGTTCTCCGACACGGGGCTTTGGCTTACAACCTGTCGGGGCGAGGAATCGGACGAAAACCATGGTTTGTGTTTGCGTTGAACAGCGGCCGCGTCGCTTAGATGAATGAGCAGGAGGCCGGATGTCAGAACCAGTAGCGTTTGGGGTTGCATCGCGCCATAGGTTTACCTGAATCGTGCGTGTTCGTCAACCTATTTTGCCGAAAAGACGAGGTCTTCCGTAGCCTTGCTCGACGTGTCTACCTTCACCGTCACGCCACCTTGAATTTCTCCCCCAATGACTTTCTTGGCCAGAGGGTCGAGCAATAACCGCTGAATGGCTCGTTTTAAGGGACGTGCGCCAAACGCCGGGTCATAACCTTCTTTAGCGATCAACGCTTTGGCTTTGTCGGTCAGCTCGAGGCGAATATGTTTTTCATCCAACCGCTTGGTGAGAAGCGTTAGCTGCACATCGATAATTTTTCCGATTTCCTTTTCACTCAAACGATGAAAAATGACCGTTTCATCGATACGGTTTAAAAACTCAGGGCGAAAATGCGCGCGCAGAGCTTCCTGCACCCGTAAACGGATGGTCGCTTCGTCCTTTTCTTCCTGGATCCAGTTGGAACCGATGTTCGAGGTCATGATGATGATGGTGTTTTTAAAATCCACCATGCGCCCCTGGCCATCGGTTAAGCGGCCGTCATCCAAGATTTGAAGAAACACGTTGAACACATCCTGTGCGGCCTTTTCGATTTCGTCGAACAAAATCACAGAATAGGGGCGGCGCCGAACAGCCTCGGTCAGTTGCCCACCTTCTTCAAACCCGACATACCCCGGAGGCGCCCCAATAAGTCGCGAAACGGCATGCTTTTCCATGTACTCCGACATATCGATGCGGACCATTGCATGCTCATCATCAAAAAGATCCTGGGCCAAAGCTTTGGCCAGCTCCGTCTTTCCGACCCCGGTGGGCCCTAAGAAAATAAAGCTGCCAATGGGACGATTAGGGTCCGCCAGCCCGGAGCGCGAACGGCGAATGGCGTTGGCCACAGCATCGATGGCTTCTTCTTGGCCAATCACGCGGCGGCGTAAACGCTCTTCAACTTGAAGCAGCTTTTGCATTTCGCTTTCCAGCATTTTGGACACGGGGATCCCGGTCCACTTGGAGACCACCTGGGCAATGTCTTCTTCGTCGACTTCCTCTTTAAGCATACGGTTTGTTTTTTGAAGATCGGCGAGCTTGGCATTTAAATCATCCAGCTTTTTTTGAATGCCGGGCAGTTTGCCGTAGCGAATTTCAGAGGCTTGCGCCAAATCGCCGCCGCGTTCGGCTTTAAGCCCTTCGGCCTTTAATGTTTCGCTTTCTTCTTTGACTTTGCGGATGGCCGAAATAATTTCTTTCTCCTGCTGCCAATGGGCGCGCAAGCTCTTGGAACTTTCCTGAAGGCCGGTGGCTTCCTTTTCAAGTTTTTGAAGCGCCTCCGCGGCCGCAGGGTCTTTTTTAAGCGCTTGACGCTCCATCTCAAGCTGCCTGAGGCGGCGTTCGATGACATCGAGCTCCACCGGCATGGAGTCGATTTCCATCCGCAAACGGCTCGAGGCTTCATCGACCAAATCGATGGCTTTATCCGGCAGAAAACGGTCGGCAATATACCGTGAGGAAAGCATCGCCGCGGCCACCAGCGCCGAATCTTTGATCCGCACACCGTGATGCACCTCGTAACGCTCTTTTAAACCACGCAAAATGGCGATGGTGTCTTCCGGCGAGGGTTCGCCCACGTGCACCGGCTGAAAGCGGCGCTCTAAGGCCGCATCTTTTTCGATGTGCTTGCGGTATTCATCCAGGGTGGTGGCCCCCACACAGCGAAGCTCGCCTCGAGCCAACATGGGTTTAAGCAAATTGGCGGCATCCATCGCGCCCTCAGCCGCCCCTGCGCCCATTAAGGTATGCAGTTCATCAATGAATAAAATGATGCGGCCTTGCGCGGCTGTGATTTCCTTTAAAACCGCCTTGAGGCGGTCTTCAAATTCGCCCCGGTATTTGGCCCCTGCAATGAGAGCCCCCAAATCGAGGCCAATAACCTGTTTGTTTTTCAAGGTTTCAGGGACGTCGCCCGCCACAATGCGCTGGGCCAACCCTTCCACGATAGCCGTCTTGCCGACCCCTGGCTCGCCGATTAAAACAGGATTGTTTTTGGTGCGCCGCGCCAGCACTTGGACGACGCGGCGGATTTCCTCATCGCGGCCGATGACGGGGTCAAGCTTGTTAGCGCGCGCTGCGGCCGTTAAATCCCGTCCATATTTTTCCAATGCTTGGAATTTTGACTCCGGGTCTTGGTCGGTGACACGCTGGGAGCCGCGGACTTGAGCGAGGGCCTTTAAAATAGAGTCCGAGCTGACCTTATACGGCACTAGGAGACCGGCCGCTGAGGACTGCGGCTGTTTGGCCATGGCCAGCAAAAAATGCTCGGTTGAAGTGAAATCGTCTTTAAGCTCCCTGGATAACGTTTCAGCGGCATCGACCACAGACGCCAATTCGCGCGACAAATAGGGATCCCCACCAGAAACTTTTGGCTTTTTGCCCAGTTCTTTTCGAACGTCTCGGCGCAGCGCATCAACGGAAACGTTTAAATGTGCAAAAACAGCCGGCACCACCCCTTCCAGCTGGTCCAAAAGGGCGGCTAAAAGGTGCTCCGACTCCAGCGCTTGCTGGCCCAAAGAATGGGCTAGCTGCCGGGCCGTTTCAAAGGCTTCTTGGGCCTTAATAGTCCATTTCGCGGGATTCATACGCCCCTAGAATAACTTTTTCGGTCGTTTTTGGTTCCAACTTTATTAAGCAGGGCTTGAAAGGGATTTCGCTGACTTGAATCGAGGATACTGGTCTATCGGCTAGGCGCTCGTGGCAACGACTCGGGGTGCCGGCGCCTCAGGTCGGATTGGCATTTCATGCACTTTCGCGCGACGCCTGGGGGACAGTAAGGGTCGATTTTGATGGCAAACCCATTCCACGACGCTAGCTAATAATATTCCGATTAGAACGGGATACGAAGACTGGACGCAAAGAAGCAACTCTCCTAAGAACCAAAGACGAAGTTGCAAAGACAATCGGATCAAAAAACCGCGGTCTGCTTTTTCATCGGGATTGGGTTCAACCAGTTTTTCATTTAATGGATCCCATCGGTATTGCGGTCCCTTGCCGTGGGAACGGACGAAAAGCCATCCGCTGAGCAGACTCGATGTCCCATAAGCAATTAGGGTGCCCATGGGACCGAGGTTGATCTGGTTCGCCAAAACGGAACCGAGAAGGCCCGACCCAATCGACCCAAATAAAATCGTTTCGAGGGTCACAACGAGGGTGACCGCCGCCCAATCGCTCCAGCCGAGTATCCGCGTGCGCATGAGCACCTGCGCCGTTAACCACGGGATCAGGCCGCAGGGATTAGGGTTTTCTTGTTGAGGCTTTCGAAGTCGGTCGTTGTCCATTCGAAGTCTTAGTTTTCTCGATATTTCAAGCCAAGGCGGTAAATCTCTATTGGGATGAAAAATGAGCCAGTAGGTGATTGGAATACTGTAAAAAATCCACATCAATATGCGACTCAAAAATGGGGTGGTTGGGCGAAGGCGGTAGATCATCGAATGAAGCAGAGGCTTCATGTCGGCCGGAGGTGCGCTGACGCCCGGGCTTTCGAATAAACTCTGAACCGTCGAGCGCGGCCTTTTGTCCGGAACAAATCTCGCTTCAATTTTTCCCGAACGGCCGCTCTGCGTGATTAATTCGATGAGTATTTCGCGCAAGAAATTATCGTCCTTTAATTTGAGCGCTTTAAGCCAGCGGCGGGTCGTGCGTTGCGCGTGCTCCTTTGCCTTTCGTTCCTTTTTCCAACCCCAGCGATGATATATCTCTTCCCAAACAACAATTGCTAACGCCTCCAAGTGCGCCCGACTCGGTAATGCGTTGACCATTGATGCGACCTCCGTCGTATCTTGCTTGCTTCCGCCGACGTATTCGTGCGCCCCATCCTTCACCCAATTCCAGGTCGTCACACCAGCCACCGTCGTCGCAGAAAGGCGAATCTCTTCCAACAACTGCATGTTCCGTTGCAGCAAGCGATAGCGCTTGTCTTTCCAACGAGCGATCACAAATGAAATGACGGCCAGAGGTATAAAGACGATTTCGGCCAACGCGCCGTATAGTGGCCGCGACAACAACATCATCAACGTCGGAACAGCAATCATGGAACCGCCCATGATTTTAGTGACGGTCCACATCAAGGCCGGGTGATAACGCTTCGCAAACTGCTCTTGGTTCTCCCGGGTGTAGTTATTCCGCGTGCGACTATTCTTTTGAATGTCGGTAATTTCCCAATGGGCCAGATATCCCATTTCCTTCAACGTTCCGCTGTGCTTCGGCCCCATGGGGAAATTTGGGTGCAAAAAACTCAGGCCGAGGAACGGCACGATGGCTTGGGTGATGAGGGTGCTGTGTTGCGAAACAGGGGTGGAGGGGCTAAAAAGAAGGGGTTCGGCGCGAGCCGATTCCAAAAGGATGCCCGCGGAAAGAGCAACGGCGACCAAACGTGTCCAATAGCGAGACATGTCCAAACTATAAGGATTTTTGGACGCGAAAACGATGGGGCGGAAAGACTTTCCTTTGGCCTGAAAGACCTAAGCGGAATGGACTACTTTGGCTCGACCCACTTTCCGTGCGATTTGATGAGCTGAATTAAGCGTTCATCAGACGCCTCAAAGGGTATACCCTTTTCGACGCAGGCTTTACCCACGTACAAATTGATTTTTCCAGGGGCGCCTCCGACATAGCCGAAATCAGCATCAGCCATTTCACCGGGGCCGTTGACAATGCAGCCCATGATCGCGATTTTGACCCCTTTCAAATGCCCGGTCTTTTGCTTGATGCGTTCGGTTGTCGACTGAAGATCAAAGAGCGTCCGTCCACAGGAAGGACACGAGACAAATTCCGTTTTCGTAATTCTTGTCCCCGCCCCTTGGAGGATGTTGTAGACGAGCTCTAGATCGCGCTTGGGGTCGACGGATGTTGCGATCTGGACACTGTCACCGATCCCGTCGCATAGAAGTGAGCCAAAGGCAATCGAGGCTTCCAAACGCAAGTCATCGTAAAATTCGCGACCCGGATAGCGGAGGTGAAATGGGTACGCGGCCGTGCCCAAAAGTGCCACAGTCAAACGCGCATTGGCCACAATGTCACTCACCGAGGGGAGGTTTAAACTTAAAACGAGATCCGTGACTCCCTCTTCTTGCGCGATTTGCACCCCACGCACGAGATTGCGACCGGGCTCAAGCCGCCCGCGGTCGCAGGGACCAGATTCCAGCATAACAGGCACGCCGGCCGCCTTGGCGGCCTTTAAAAAACGACGAAATTGGTTGATCCGCTCGGGACCTGAAAAACCACGCGGGGCTTCAAAATATGCCAGGTCGGTTTGAGCGAGCATCTTCTCGGCGAGGGTGATGTCGCTAAAACGTCCCAGGAAGGCTAGGCGAGACGTTTCGGTCTTAAGCGCTCGGCGGACCGCAACATATCGGGCCAAAGCAGCTTCATCGGGCATCGGCCACTCCAGGATTTCGGGGACCATATCCTTCCCCGATTTAAGCTGGTTCTCCAAGAGGTTTAAGATTGGCGAGGGTTCCAAATGCGACAAATCCATAAACACGCGCGTCGTATGCTCTCCGCCGATCGTGAAAGGGCCGACACGAAGCGGCCGGGTCGCGCGACGAACGTAACTGTAGGCATCCTTAAAAGGCAATGCGTCCGTGCCGGCCTCCTCCACCCCCTCGGCGCTTGGGTGAGCGCAGGCCACCCTGACGATTTGCTCAGCCACCGGGATTTCAAATTCCGGGTCTTCTGTTAACGAAACACGGACCGTATCGCCGATGCCATCACAAAGAAGACTGCCAATTCCGATGGCGGATTTAATGCGGCCATCTTCTCCGTAACCGGCTTCTGTGACACCCAGATGAAGCGGATAATCAAACCCTTCTGCGTCCATGCGTGCCACGAGCAGGCGGTAGGCCGCAATCATGACTTTGGGGTTGGACGCTTTCATCGACAGCACGAGGCTGTGATAATCGTTTTTGCGGCAAATGCGAACAAATTCAAGGGCGGCTTCCACCATCCCTAGCGGTGAATCACCGTAACGGTTCATGATCCGGTCGGAGAGCGACCCGTGGTTGCAGCCGATGCGCATCGCGCGATTTAACTGCTTGCATTTAAGCAGAAGCGGCATGAACCGCTCTTCCAATCGGGCCAGTTCGGCTTCGTATTGGTTGTCGGTATATTCAACGGTCTTGAAGGCTTTGGAATCGGCGTAGTTGCCGGGGTTGACGCGAATCTTCTCCACATGGTTGGCCGCTTCCATCGCGCAGTCGGGGTTAAAGTGGATGTCCGCCACAAGCGGGACTTTGGCGAAACCCTTCGCATCGAGACCCTTTCGGATGTCGCCTAAGGCGCGGGCATCGGCGATTTTGGGAGCCGTAACGCGCACAATCTCACAGCCGGCCTCGATCATGCGAATCGATTGGGCGATCGTGCCCGCTACATCCGTGGTGGGCGTGGTCGTCATCGACTGCAAGCGAATAGGATTGTTCCCCCCCACCCCCACGGACCCGATGGATACTTCACGGGTTTTCCGGCGGTTGTAGTGGAATAAATCCGGCACAAAAAGAAGCGGCTTTTCAGCGGTTTGGGTGGTCATAGGATATTGGTGAATCGACGAGGATTATAGCACGCCCGTGGAAAGGGCCATTAAGCTAGGGTTTCAGCGGCGTGATCGAATGCCTCGCCTAGGCGGGAACTAAAGGCTTGTATGGCGGAAGGGGTAAGGCGGTCTTTCGAAAACATCGTTTTTAAGCCACATTCGATGTAAGAGGGAAGAAGGGCTTGGGAAACGGCCTCCGGAAGATCCGCCACCTCTAAAACCCCCATCAACTCACGCGCTCGCCAGTAGCATCGAACGACACTCTCCGGGAACTCGGCACCCTCACGAGCTCGCCAGAACTCAGACGCCACCATACGCGCCACCACCGCCGGCCCGCGCGCTAAAAGATCGCTACTCACGGAAGACTTGTGAAACCGCATCAGATAGAACCCAAAAAGTGTTTGGCGAGCTTCGCTACTTGCTCGCGAATGGCCGGTGACTGAATTTCTTGCTTCGTGTTTCCATCTCTGGGCCGGACATTGATCATGGACGTATAGGCGAGCCTCTTTCCTTCTGGACGATCCGGATAGAAATTGGCCCCCCAAAGATTTGTCTGTTGAGAGCCCTTTTCAAGCAAGATCGCCTCTTCATCGCTGTGAAACTCCCCGCCCACACAAATGACCTCAAGGTCTAAATCAACCACAAACTTCACCATATCTCCAAAATCCGCATCCACCAACCGACGGAGCGCAACGTCGGGAAGAGGTTCTTCAAAATATTCGGGGGTCGACATGGAGTGGATTATAAGCCTAACGTCTTCCAATCAAACTTCCATTGGCCTATTTTCGATCGCACCGCCCAAACTACGGCGGCGCGGCCTTGGCCTAGGGGGACCACGTAAGGTTTCGTTGGATCTTTTAAACCGGACGTGATTTTTAGCCCCGTTTCGGCTTCCAGTCTTTTTCCGCTTGAGTCGACATGCTGCCCATAGAGGCTGACCGAGGTGCCCCGGTTGTCCACCCATACGATCCAAATTCCCCCCAGCCCATCATCGGTCATTGCGGCCATGCCCTGGTCCCCTAAGGCAGGGGCTATCGCCACTTCTCCCTGAGGCCACACCGAATGGCCCTCTGAATGAAGGTGGTTTACAAAGACCTGCCAGGTTTGGTTATTGCGAAAATCGCTCCAGGCCACCCACGTCCCACCTTCGCCATCGGCGTGGAGTACCGGGTTCCAGCGGCTGGAAAGAGGAGCGGAGACGATGTCTTTGGTTCCGTTCCATTGACGTATGGGGCCTGGGCCTACACGCTCGAGAACTATTTTCTTGATGCCCGCTGCATAATCGACCCAAGAAAGCACCGCATCGCCTCCCCCTAAAGCCGCCATTTGCGGCGTTTCAGAAACCCCCATGGGTGAAAAAATGGGCATCCCTTCCTCCCCCCACAACCGCGTGCCCGAACCGTCCAAACGCTGCACGCGCAGCTCAGAAGATTGGTTTAGCTCATCGCGCCAAGCCACGATGGCGCCGGATAAATTGTCGTGGACCACGCGAACATTCGTTTGAAACGAGGGTCGCCGCGAAACACGAACCCCCTGAGGCCCCCACATGGGCTGGCCGTTTTTAAACCGCTGGGCAACCACCACGGCACGGCCTGTCTCTAACGCTTGCGTCCACACCACCAAAGTCCCGCCCGCCGCATCGGGGACGGCTTGCGGAAGAAGCGCGGTGTTGCTCGACATCCGCACGGAATCCCCAGGGAAGCGCCGGGATTTATCGGCGTTTAACCGTTGGGCATGAATCCCGTCCCCTTCATTCCAAAACAGGGTCAGCCCGCCTTGGCCATCGGAAAGGCCGTTCCAATCGCGCGCAGAAGCCAGCCGTGATGTAACGACGGTTCCCGAAGTTTCCCAGAGGTCTTGATTGTTTAAAAGGTGGCGAGCGCGCAAAGCGGCCGAGTCGGCCCAAACGACATAAAACCCGCCATGGTCATCTTCAAAGGCACGGAAGGAAAAGTCCGTTTTGGGATCGCGGCCCATTGCCGAAACGGACACGACTGCAAAAAAAATCAGCACGAGCGCACGCATGGTTGGATTGTATACTTTGCCCATGGCGAGCGATTCAGTGTTTATCAGCCGCAAGGGCTACGAAAAAATGCAAAAGGAATTGGCGGCACTTAAAGCCAAACGGCCCGTCATTGCCCAACAAATCTTGGAAGCGCGCGAGAAAGGCGACCTTAAAGAAAACGCCGAATATCACGCCGCGAAGGAAGACTCCGCCCACAATGAGCGGCGTATCAGCGAATTGGAGTCAAAATTGGGTCGCGCTCAGATTTTGGAAGACCAAGGAGAGATTTCTTCGACGGAAGTCTATATTGGGGCCACAGTGAAGGTCAAAGACGAAAGCGGTGAACACATGTCGTTTACCCTCGTGGACGTCTCCGAAGCCGACCCGACCGAAGGCCGCATCTCCACGGTTTCCCCCATCGGCCAAGCGCTTCTGGGACAGGCTGTGGGCGCCAAAGTTAAAGTCCCCGTAGGAAAAGCCGGGTATACGTTAGTCATCGTCGAAATTACGCGAGATTAAAACCCGACCTAAATACGCCCCGCTTGCTGCGTTTTTTACACGATGCCCGTCCGTCTAGGCGTGATAAAGTTCCGAGTGTTTCCAGGATAAAAATCCCCAAAAGACGGCGAGCACGACGCCTTGAATGAGCAAGGCCTCAGGGGCGCCTAGGTGGCGGGCCAGGGCCCCCGCCAGAAGGTTTCCAACCGGCATAAAGCCCCCGAAAGCCACCACAAATAAGCTCATCGCACGTCCGCGCAAGTGGTCGGGGGCGGTGGACTGGACAAGCGTGTTAATGAGCGAGGCATACCCCACCATCGAAAACCCACCCACTGCCATCAGAAGAACCGATACCCAATAGGTGCGGCAAAGTGTGAACAAAATCATGGCCGTGGCAAAAAACGCAAGGCAGACCATGACAAAACGCCCTCGACGCTTAAAATGTCCAAGCCATGCCACTACGAGACCAGCCACAATGGCTCCCGCCCCAAAACTGCCCACGAGGGTCCCGTATCCGCGCACCCCTACCTGAAGAATATCCCGGGCAAAAACAGGAAGCATCGTCACCAAGGGCACACCAAAAATACTGGTCATAGCCATGATGGAGAGAAACCACAGCAGTCGCTTTTCTGAGCGCATATAAATGATGCCTTCTTTGAAGGAATCCAGCAAACCTCCGCGCGTGGCTTGCCGCCGGTCTTGGTGCCGCTCACGAATTTGCCAGAGCGCTGCAATGACAAACAAAAAACTGAGGGCATTAACATAAAAGCAACCCGCACTCCCAAAATGCGCCAACCCCCAGGCCCCGGCGATAGGCCCTATGGTGCGCGCCACGTTGAATTGCGTGGAGTTAAGCGCGATGGCATTGGGAAGTTCCTCAGCAGAAACAATGTTGGCCAAAACGGATTGGTAGGTGGGCCAGGCCAATGCTTGAACCAATCCGGCGACGAAAGACAAAAAAATAATGCCATGAACGGTGACCGTGCCAAATTGGACCCAAACGGCCAAGGTGAACGCTAATAGCCCCATCGCCCACTGCGTCCCCATCAGGAGGCGCCTGCGGTCGGCTTGATCGGCGATCACACCTCCCCAAAAGGCAAAAAGCGCCAAGGGGATGGTGTTGGCAAAGCCGTTTAAGCCCAAATAAAAGGCGGAGTTGGTGAGCTGGAGGACAAGCCACGCTTCGGCCACCTGCTGCATCCAGGTCCCGATGTTCGAAAGAAATGCCCCGCCCAAAAATAAGCGGAACTCACGCTGGCGTAAAGAGAGGTGAAGCCGATTCGTCGGAACTTACTCGAATTTCTGTGAGGGGTCGATCTTAAGACCGGGGCCCATGGTGGAGGACATCGTAATGGTCTGCAAATACGTGCCCTTGGAGGCCGATGGCTTGGCCAACTGAACCGCATGCAGCAGCGCTTTTACATTGGCGGCGATTTTCTCGGCGGTAAAACTCGCTTTGCCGACTCCGACGTGGACATTGGGAGCATCTTTTTCAAGCTTAAACTCGATGCGCCCCGCCTTAAGCTCCTTCACCGTGCGGCCGACGTCGAAAGTGACTGTACCCGCTTTGGGGTTGGGCATAAGGCCCTTGGGACCGAGCACTTTTCCAAGCTTGGAGGCGTCTTTCATGGCATCCGGGGTGGCGACTAAAACATCGAATTCGAACCAACCCTTGGAAATTTTTTCAATCAAATCTGCATCCCCCGCGGCATCGGCGCCAGCGGCTTCCGCTTCCTTAAGCTTCTCGCCTTTGGCGATGACGACGACCCTTTTGGACTTTCCGGTGCCGTGCGGTAGCGCTACCGTCCCGCGAACGTTTTGATCGGACTGTTTTGGGTCCACACCCAGCTTCATGTGCACTTCAACCGTCTCATCGAACTTGGCGGTCGCCGTTTTCTTTAAAACCGCCGCGGCTTCCGCGATGGTGTAGAGTTTAGCAGCGTCATAAACTTTTTCTTTTTCGAGTTTGGCGAGTCGTTTTCCCATGATATTACTCCGTAATTTCAATGCCCATGCTACGCGCCGTTCCGGCAACCATCCGGACAGCGGCTTCGAGGCTATTGGCGTTTAAATCGGGCATTTTTTGTTTGGCCACGTCTTCCGCCTGTTTGCGGTTGATCTTGGCCACCTTATTTCGGTTGGGCTCACCGGAGCCCTTGGCCAGGCCCGCCGCTTTCTTTAAGAGCGAGGACACCGGAGGCATTTTCGTGATGAAGGTAAACGAGCGATCCTCGAAAACCGTGATGACCGCCGGGATGATCATGCCCGCTTCGCTGGTTTTGGTCTTCTCGTTGAACTGTTTGCAAAAGTCCATGATGTTGACACCGTGCTGGCCAAGCGCGGGACCGACGGGCGGCGCGGGGTTTGCCGCACCGGCTGGAATTTGGAGTTTGATGACTGTTTTTACTTTCTTGGGAGGCATGGGGGTCGTCCTTAGAGTTTTTCGACTTGCAAGAAATCGAGTTCGACGGGCGTCGGGCGTCCAAAGATCGACACCATGACCTTAAGTTTGCCGCGTTCCTCGTTGATCTCTTCAACCACGCCGATAAAGTGGCGAAAGGGCCCGTCGATAATGCGCACATTCTCCTCTTTGCTGAAGGTGACCGCCGGGCGCGGCTTGGATTGCGGCTGCGCGGTGGCCAAATCAAGGAGGTTTTGAATTTCGGCTTCAGGCAAGGGAATCGGCTTTGCCCCGCCCAAAAAGCCCGTAACACCCGGGCAATTGCGGATCGTCCAATACGTTTCATTGTCCACCTGCATATCGACGATCACATACCCCGGGAAAAATTTCCGCTTTTTAACCTGTTTTTTGTTGCGCTTGATCTCCATCACCTCTTCGGTGGGGATCAAAATTTTATGGATCTTGTTCGAAAGCGCCGTATTTTCGATTGTTTTTTCCAAAGCGGTCTTGACGCGGTCTTCATGACCGGAGTACGTATGGATCACATACCAAGCGCGCGGCTGCAGTTCAGTGGTCGTCGTGGTCATCGGTTATCCAATCCTAAAAAGAATACTGGCCAAAAACAGAAGCACTCGGTCGATGGAAGACACATACAAAGCCATTATCGCCGCGAACAAGATCACGACGACCGTCGACCCAATTACCTGCTGGCGAGACAACCAGCTGGAAAGCTTGAGTTCTTGAACCGCTTCCTGAATAAAACGAACGAATGAATTCATGGGCAAAAAAAAGGCCCCCCGTTAGGGAAGCGGGGCTATCCTACCAAAAAAAGTGGCGGGGGAATAGGGAATTGAACCCCACCCTGCAGTTTTGGAGACTGCCGTGCTACCGGAACACTTTTCCCCCATCCGCCCGCGTTAGGCTTGGCGGACAAAATTTAAGACGAGGATTTAGTCTCTTTATGCGGGGTTTGCTTCCCGCAAGCGCGGCAGAACTTCTTGACCTCTACCTTATAGTCTTTGCGCTTTCCCCGCGAGAAATAATAGTTCTTATTCTTGCAGTCGGTACAGGCCAACGTGATGGAAATACGGTCTCCCATAGTGCCTCCCGCCGACTAAGCGAGAACCTCCGACACCACACCCGCGCCTACCGTGTGTCCGCCCTCACGGATGGCAAAACGAATCCCTTTTTCGAGCGCAATCGGGGTGATGAGTTCCGCGTCAAACTCAATATTGTCCCCCGGCATCACCATCTCGACGCCAGGCTTGAGCGTCACATCGCCCGTGACGTCGGAGGTTCGAAAGTAAAACTGCGGCCGGTACCCCTTAAAAAATGGGGTGTGCCGTCCGCCTTCTTCTTTATTCAAAATATACACGCTGGCTTTGAATTTCTTATGCGGGGTAATGCTTCCCGGGGCCGCCAAGACTTGGCCGCGCTCAATCTGGTCTTTTTCTATTCCGCGAAGCAGAATGCCCACATTGTCGCCGGCAATGCATTCATCCATGATTTTGCGGAACATTTCAATACCGGTGACCACGGACTTCTTTGTGTCTTGGATGCCCACAATCTCCACATTGTCTCCGACTTTGGTCCGGCCCCTTTCCACGCGGCCGGTCGCCACGGTGCCGCGTCCCGTGATCGAAAACACGTCCTCAACCGCCATCAGGAACGGTTTGTCTATTTCGCGTTTGGGTTCCGGGATTTGGGAGTCCAGAGCGTCCATAAGCTTTTTGATCGCGGGCACTCCGTACTCGCTGGTGTCTCCCGCTAAAGCTTTGGTCGCGCTGCCGCGGATGATGGTCGCCTTATCACCTGGGAATTCGTACTTCGTTAAAAGCTCACGAATTTCCATTTCCACCAAGTCCAATAGCTCTTTGTCATCCACCAGGTCGCACTTGTTTAGAAACACAACCAACGCCGGCACGTTCACCTGGCGTGCAAGCAGCACGTGCTCCCGCGTTTGCGGCATTGGGCCATCGGCGGCCGACACCACGAGGATTGCGCCGTCCATTTGGGCAGCACCGGTGATCATATTCTTGATGTAGTCGGCGTGGCCTGGGCAGTCGATGTGCGCGTAGTGGCGCTTCGCGGTCGAGTATTCCACGTGGGAGACGGCAATCGTCACGATTTTCGAGTCATCACGGACCGTGCCGCCTTTGGCGATATCCGCATAGCTTTTCACTTCCGCCAGTTTATCTTTCGCTTGGACGGACAAGATTGATGTGGTCAGCGTGGTTTTGCCGTGGTCCACGTGGCCAATCGTCCCGACGTTCACATGCGGTTTGGTTCGTTCAAACTTGGGTTTTGACATAACATTCTCCTCGTTTATTCAGTTTCAAAATCAGCTGGGGATGGGGATCGAACCCACGACCTCCTCCTTACCAAGGAGGTGCTCTACCAACTGAGCTACCCCAGCAAAACGGACATATCTGGAGCGGGTGATGGGAATCGAACCCACGTGTGCAGCTTGGAAGGCTGCCGTTCT
>CAYTWA010000008.1:0-94502 GCA_964441955.1 uncultured Elusimicrobia bacterium | reverse complement strand
TTGCTGCGGCACCAAAACCCCACTACGTTCGTTTCTGGTGACAGTCACCGGAACCCCGGTGCCTCCCACGAGGTCAGGATGCGGACGTTTGATGAAGCGAACGTCTTTGGGGATCGCCGAAAGTAAACGCACCGGTTCTTGCGTCAGCATTACTTGGCGAATTTTATGCGCTAACAGCCAGGCCGAACGATAAGATCGCAAGCCTAATTTTTTCTGAAGGGCCTTCATGGAAATGCCTTGCGGAGCATGGGCCATCCAGTAAATCGCTTCAAACCATTGGGTTAGTGGGAGGCGGCTGTGATGGAAAATCGTGCCGGCGGTTACTGAGGCGTGCTTCGCACACCGCGGACACTGAAAGAGACGGCGTTTGGGACGAAAAGACATGAGGCGCTGGCAGGTGGCGCAAACGACGCCGCCTGGCCAGCGTAAACGCGCCAACTGAGTCCAGCATTCCTGCTCGGTAAAGGGACGACGGTCGGATGAAGGCATCGCATGCTCGGGTTCATAGGGTTAGATCCCAAAGCTGTGGAAGCCGGTAATACCAACGAAGACTTCACGGCCTTCAGTGAAGCCGCTGGCAATGGAGAGACCTTTGGGGAGTTGGGCGGTGATCGGTTTTTCGCCGCCGACTTCGATTAAGAGTTCAATGATGGGACCGCGGAAGCGCGTCTTAAGAATTTTGCCCTTCACTTGGAGCGATTCTTCGCGCGACGTGACATACACGTCGTTCGGACGAAAATAAATGCGAACTTTTTGGCCTACGGCATAGCCGTTCACGGAGTATTTGAACGGGCCCCAGATGGCCAGCTCCGGCTCGATCACCTTGGCGTCCACAAAATTGGTTTCGCCCACAAACTGAGTGACGAACTCGGTGGCGGGATGATCAAAGATTTCAAGCGGCGTGCCTTTTTGCTCGATGACGCCCTTGTTCATCACGAGGATGTCGCTGGCGATGGCCATGGCTTCATCTTGGTCGTGGGTAACGAACAAGGTGGTCACGTGGCTTTCTTCGTGGAGGCGCACAATCCACTCCTGCAATTCTTCACGCACTTTGGCATCGAGTGCGCCGAAGGGCTCATCCAGCAGAAGTACTTGCGGCTGCGGCGCTAACGCGCGTGCCACAGCCACCCGCTGACGTTGGCCACCCGAGAGCTGCGTGGGGTAGCGTTTCTCCAGTCCTTGAAGCTGAACCAGATCGATCAGTTCAGCCACGCGCGAGCGGATCGCCTCTTTGGGCGTTTTGCGCATTTCCAAACCAAAAGCGATGTTCTCCCACACCGTCATGTGTTTAAACAGCGCGTAATGCTGAAACACAAAACCCACGTTGCGATCTTTAGCATGCAGCGTGGTGGCTTCTTTGCCAGTGAGCAAAATATCACCGGAGTCGGGGATCTCAAGACCCGCGATCATGCGCAGGAGCGTGGACTTTCCCGATCCCGAAGGCCCGAGGATGGCCACGAGCGAGCCTGTATCCATTTGAAAGCTGACGTCGTGAACCGCCTTAAAGCCGTTTGGAAACGTCTTCGATAAACCACGAATCTCGATGCTCATGCGTGAGGCTCCACCACCGTCTGTTTTTGAAATTGATGTTCGACATACGTTTTAGCCGCCAACGTGACCAACGCCAAGAAGGCGAGCAGCGACGCCACCGCAAAGGCCGCCGCGAAGTTGTACTCGTTATAGAGAATTTCCACGTGCAACGGCATCGTGTTGGTCAGGCCACGAATATGGCCGGAAACGACCGACACCGCGCCAAACTCCCCCATCGCGCGCGCATTGCAGAGCACAACGCCGTAGAGAAGCCCCCATTTCACATTCGGAAGCGTGACGCGTCGAAACGTGGTCCACCCGTTGGCGCCCAGGGTTAATGCCGCCTCCTCTTGGTCTGAACCGGTCGATTGCATGACGGGAATCAATTCTCGCGCCACGAAAGGAAATGTCACGAAGATCGTAGCCAGGATGATACCGGGTGTGGCAAAAATGATTTTCACGTCGTGGTCTGCCAGCCAGGGTCCAAAATAGCCTTGCAAACCAAAGAGCAGTACATAGATGAGGCCGGAGATCACCGGGGACACCGCAAAAGGCAAATCGATCAGGGTGATCAACATGTTCTTTCCCGGAAACTCAAATTTCGCGATCGCCCAGGCGGCGGATAAGCCGAAGATCACATTGAGGGGCACAGCGACCGCGGCCGCCAAGAATGTGAGCTTAATCGCGGCCCACGCGATGGGGTCGCAAATGGATTGCCAGTACACCGCCCACCCCTTTCGCAGCGCTTCCGAGAACACCGCAAAAAGCGGCACCACCAAAAAGAGGAAGAGAAATGCCAGCGTCATGCCAATAAGCGTCCGGCGAACCCACGCCGGTTCCGTCAAATGTCGTGCGGCGGGGTTGGCCGCCTGGCGAATAGTGGCCGCGCCGCCGGCCATTAGGCTTGCCGTCCTTTGGCGGCGGCGCTTCGCGCCTGAAGCACGTTAATCAACAGCAATAAAGAGAAAGACGCCATCAGCATGACAACCGCAATGGCCGTGGCGCCCGCGTAGTCGTACTGCTCGAGCTTCGTGATGATTAAAAGCGGCGTGATCTCCGTCTTCATCGGCATGTTGCCGGAAATAAAGACGACCGACCCATATTCGCCGAGCGCGCGGGCAAAAGCCAAGGCAAAACCCGTCAACCACGCCGGCCACAAACCAGGGAAAATGACTTTGAAAAATGTCTGTAAACGATTGGCCCCCAAGCTCGCGGCCGCTTCTTCGATATCGGGATCCATTTCTTCCAGCACCGGTTGCAGCGTGCGAACGACGAACGGCAATCCAATAAACGTTAAGGCGATTAAGACACCCCATTCGGTAAAGGCAATGCGAATCCCATAGGGAGCTAACCATTTTCCGATCCACCCATTCGGAGCGTACACCGCCGTGAGCGCGATACCGGCCACCGCCGTGGGTAAAGCGAAAGGCAAATCAATGAATGCATCGATCAGCCGTTTCCCTGGAAAGGCGTAGCGAACCAACACCCAGGCCGCAATCAATCCGAAGAAGGCGTTAATCGTCGCGCCAAAAAAAGAAGCCAGGAACGTCAGCTTGTACGACGCCACGACGCGCGGTGACGAGATCGCTTGCCAAAAATGCGACCAATCTAACGTCGCGCTTTTAAAGAAAAGCCCGGAAAGCGGAATGAGCACGATCAAGCTTAAGTACAGCATCGTGAACCCAAGCGAGAGGCCGAAGCCCGGCAGAATGTGGCGTTGCTTAAATGACCGTGTCATGGTGAGCGATTATCTCCAAATGATGGATTCCCCGCCAGCCGCCACGGGGAATGACGATGGAATTTCGTCATCCCCCGCGTCGTGTTGGGGAAAGTTCGTTTTACTTCGCGTAGATCTGATCGAAGACGCCGCCGTCGGCGAAATGCGTTTTCTGCGCTTTAGGCCAGCCGCCGAAAACTTCATCAATCGTAACCAGGTTCACTTTGGAGAACTGCGACGCGTACTTTGCCGCTACGCTTTCAAGCCGCGGGCGGTAGAAGTTCTTAGCCGCAATCTCCTGGCCTTGCGGCGTATAAAGATACTCCAGATATGCCTTGGCCACTGGCGCCGTGCCGCGCTTATTGGCGACTTTGTCGACCACCGTAACAGGGGGTTCCGCCAGGATACTCAAGGACGGCGTGACAATTTCCACTTTACCGGCGCCCAATTCCTTGACCGCCAGAAGGGCTTCGTTTTCCCAAGACAGGAACACATCGCCGATGCCGCGCTGGACGAAGGTCGTCGTCGCGCCGCGTGCGCCCGAATCCAAAACCGGGACGTTCTTGAATAGCTTGGTCACGAACTCTTTCGCCGTTTGCTCGTTGCCGCCCGGCTGCTTAAGCGCGTACGCCCACGCCGCCAGATAATTCCAGCGGGCGCCGCCCGAGGTTTTCGGGTTGGGCGTGATGATTTGAATCCCCGGCTTCACAATATCGCCCCAGTCCTTAATGCCTTTGGGGTTGCCTTTGCGCACCAGGAAGACGATCGTGGAGGTGTAGGGCGCGCTATTGTTCGGTAAACGCTTCTGCCAGGCTTTGGGGATGAGGCCGCCTTTATCATTCAGCGCATCGACGTCATAGGCCAGCGCCAGCGTCGCTACATCGGCCGGCAAGCCGTCGATGATGGAACGCGCCTGTTTGCCTGAGCCACCGTGCGATTGGTTAATGGTGATGGTATCCCCCGTCTTCTCTTTCCACTGCTTGGCGAAGGCCGTGTTGAATTCCTGGTACAGCTCCCGCGTTGGGTCATAGGACACGTTAAGAAGCGTGATGTCCTCGGCCAAAACGGGCGCCCCAATAAGAAGTGCGGCAAGTAATTTCGAAATGCGATTCATATGATTTCTCCTTTTATAGGTTCGCGCTTAATAAGAAAACTGCCAGCGCGTGAAGACGATTTTTTCGTTCGGGCGGTCCACCACACGCGCGCCCACCGCCGCGCCGCGATCAAATTCCGTCTGTTCGTAATCGACGACGAATTTCACGACGCGGTTCAGATACCAGTTCACGCCCGCCGACCAGGCCGTGGCGCGTTGGAATGAGTTGGTTCCCACCGCGTACCCGCGGTTAAAAATATCCGGATCGAGATCCAAGCGCTGAATGCGTCCGACTAGTTCCCAAGCGCCCCATCCGCCTTCCTTGGGATCAAAGTTCTTGTTCGGTTTAACGCTCTTAAAGGAAGCGTCTTCCCCGGTCAGCACATACGACGCCGCGAACTGCCAGCCTTCGTTGTCGACGCGGCGCTTCGCCGTTCCCGCGCGGATCTGCTGAGAGGATTTGGTGTACTCCCCGAGCAGCCCGAAGGCGTTGCGGCTGTAATACAACTGAGGGGCGATACGCGTGCGCGGTCCATCCGAAATGGCGGTCGCCGCCCATGTAAAGGCGGTCAGCTGACCCGGCGTCGTGTAATTGCGAAGCCCCAGGCCCGACCCCGCATAGGTTCCGGCAATACCCACGCCGAGCCCTTGCAGAATCCCGGGATTATCTTTAAAAGGCGTGACGAAAAGGCGAGCGGCGCCTTCTTTGCCATCGTTCGTATCCGTTTCCCCCACCGCCCCATCGGCTACACCGTTTGTGAAGGAGGCCGCATAGCTTATTTTGCCGCCTAGAACGTCACCGAAGAGCTGCAAACCCGTGTCGCGCGAAGGCACTAACTGCGTGGGGAAGCCGCGTTCGACAAATAAGAGGTCGCCCCCGCTTTGCAAGCGTTCCAAACCCACTGGCGGTTTAAATTTCCCCACACGCAGCTTGGCCGCTGGGAAGGTCTTGATGTCAAGGTAGGCGTCGTACAGGGAGGTGGAGCTGTTGTTGGCAAAGTCGGGCGTGATGCGGAAGTCGAAGTCACGGAAGAACGTTCCTTCTAAGGTAGGGCGAATGCGGCGCAGCACGAACTGATGCACCTCCGTACCGGCCTTGTCATCAATAAAGAAGCGCCCATCCGCCTGCACCAACGCGCGGAACTTTATAAGGAAGCTCTTATCCGCATTTTGAAGCGAGAAGCCGTCGCCGGCGGAAGCCGTCGGCTTAATGCCTTCTTTTGCTTTGGTGGCCGCTGTTTCATCCGCTATTTCTTGTTTGCGCTCCAAAATAGCCAAGCGCTGTTCAAGGCTTTGGGGTGGCGCCACGTCTTCGCTCCAGGCGCTATTACGGAAACCACCTAATGTGACGGCGACAAACCCTAAAACAATGGCTCTCCAACTTTTCCAACGTTTAATCTTTTTCATGACTGTCTTTTTCCTTTTTAATTGCCGAAAATAAAAAACCCACCCCGCGGAGTCGGGATGGGCGTTTTCGATAAAAATCAAAAACCCATCCCGGCGTGCAGGATGGGCGCTTTTAAAATCTGCTTGAGTTCGGTTATTTACTTCGCCAAACGGCAGATCGCCACATCGCTGCACGCGGACATCATCCGCATGCCCATCGACATGGCCATCATTTGAAAGGAAACACCGCTTGAAAAATTCATAACTGGGCACAAATTGTAAGGATCGCCGCAAAAATGTCAATAGCCTTTCGTTTTTGCCCTTGTTTTCGACGCAAAATTAACTTAAATCTCTTCTCGTGAACTGCCCTACTTGCAAATACAGCAACCCTCAAGGGGCCACCCACTGCGGGATGTGCTACGAAGTGTTTAACCGAAGTGCGGCCGACTCGTTTCTGCGCTCGGCTAGACGAGAACGGCTTCTGCATGAGAAAGAACGCGGGGGGACGGGTCTTCCCTCAGAAACTGAAACGCTGCAACAATCTTTGAATCGCATCAGCGGCCATTTAAAGGAAACCCTTCCGCCTCTGGATTGGAAAGAGGGGGTTCGCCAAGCGCGGGAATTCGCCTTTCCTTACCGAAAACCGCTCTGGACCCTCGCCGGGGTATTGGCCGCGCTCGCCTTGTTTTTTTGGTCCGCTTCGGGGCATTGGTGGACCCGCGTGGTTGGACTAAAGCCGGTCTATCGGTTTGCCGATCATCGCCCTGTCCGCTACCTGTTAACCTTTAGTTCCGATTTTAAGGCTTGGTCGGAACGAAGCGAAAACCTGGACACCGCTTTAAGCCACGTGCGGATCGACGAATTGGGAAATTTTGAACTACGCGCCGCCGCTCAAAAAAAATCCAAACGCCTTGAGGCCCGTGCTCGAGAATGGATTGTGATTCAGCGCGATACGACCCATGGGACGCAGCAAAGCGCGAAAATTCCCATTTCTCACCCTTCCCTAAAAGGGGGAAGCCTTGCCCTGGATGCGAAGGGCCGCATCAGCGAGCGGAATTTTCCTTCGAATGTTCGCATGGGACGGGCCCTTCATTTCCTTACCCCGGATTGGCCGGCCAAACGTTTAACCCCCGGCGACACCTGGACTTCTTCGGTGAGCTGGGTGGAGCAAATCCAGGATTGGAAAGTGTTTTGGTCTGGATCCGTCGATTGGACGTTTAATGGCGTTCAGGCCGGGAATGCCGATGTCCTCACCTTTAGCGGCCGGATGCATGTAAAGCCGCACATTTGGGACAGCCCGCCTTGGGCCAAAGGCCAAACCAAAGCCGCGCGATTTAGCGCCCCTCCAGGCGAGGCCTTTTTGGTTTTTGACGCACGGCATGGACGCGTGAGTGAAAGGCGCATGGCCTACCGCGCTCACATTGATTTTCCCCTCAACGACTTGGCCCGCATCCCCTGGGAATTGCGCGTAGGCCGCCGCGTCCGAGGGCCAGGCCGCATTGTCTTGGATTTTTCCAACCGAATCGACCTGCGCCAAAATTAGATTTTCGCGCCTTTTCCGACGGGTGCTTGACTCCTACAAGATATAGATGTATCACTTGGCACTGATACCAGTCCTGGTGTCGATAATCAAAAAAAGGCCATAGGGCAATACCCGCCTGGGAGGGCGATTATGAGCGCAAATCACAAAGGGCTTTCTGTCTCTACGAAGTGTGTTCCCGAAGGGCGTGAAGCTTTAGATGCGATCCAATGGGACCAGCGCTCCTCCACGATCCGCAATCCCGACGGGTCGGTTGTTTTCGAGATGAACAACATTCGAATCCCCAAGGGGTGGTCGCAAGTGGCCACCGACATCATTGCCCAAAAATATTTCCGCAAAGCCGGCGTCCCCACGAAAACAAAAAAAGTTTTTGAAGCAAACGTCCCCGAATGGCTTCAGCGCTCCGAGCCCGACACGGATGAATTCGGCCCAGAAACTAACGGCGAACAGGTGTTTCACCGCTTAGCCGGCTGCTGGACGTACTGGGGTTGGAAGCACGGGTATTTCAAGACCGAGACGGATGCCCGCACCTATTACAACGAGATGCTCTATATGGTGGCCAATCAAATGGCCGCCCCCAATTCCCCTCAGTGGTTCAACACGGGGTTGCACTGGGCCTACGGCATTGCGGGCCCCGCTCAAGGCCATTCCTTCGTCGACCCGACCACCGGGCAGATGCAGCAGTCGACCAACGCCTACGAACACCCCCAGCCCCATGCCTGTTTCATCCAGTCGGTCAGCGATGACTTGGTGAACGAAGGCGGCATCATGGACCTTTGGGTGCGGGAAGCTCGAATTTTCAAATACGGCTCGGGGACAGGCTCCAATTTTTCGACCATCCGGGGTTCCGGCGAACCGCTGTCCGGCGGAGGCAAGTCATCCGGCCTCATGTCTTTCCTTAAAATAGGCGACCGGGCGGCCGGCGCGATCAAATCCGGCGGCACCACGCGCCGCGCCGCCAAAATGGTGACCCTTGATTTAGACCACCCCGACATCGAAGAGTACATCGGGTGGAAAACAAAAGAAGAGCAAAAGGTGGCGGCTTTGGTCACCGGCTCCAAACTCTGCCGCAAACATTTAAACGAGATCATCAAAGCCGTCCATTCCTGGCCGGAGGCCGTGGAGAAGACGGACCGCAAGAAAAACACCCGCTTGGCCGCCGCCATTCGCTCGGCTCAGTCGGATTTAATTCCTGCCAACTATGTGGAACGCGTGGTGGAATTGGCCGCCCAAGGCGTGACGTCGATTGCCTTTGACGAATACAACACGGACTGGAATTCGGAAGCGTATGTCACCGTCTCTGGACAGAACTCGAACAACTCCGTGCGCGTGCCTAATGCCTTCATGGAGACGCTTTTAAACGACGGTGAGTGGCCGCTTGTCTGGCGCATCGAAAAAGCAAAAGCCGCCAAGGAAGGCCGAGAACCCAAAGCCTGCAAAATGATTAAGGCCCGTGAACTCTGGGACCAGATCTGTTACGCCGCCTGGGCTTGCGCGGACCCTGGCATCCAATTCGACACAATCATCAACGATTGGCACACCTGCCCGGCGGATGGCCGCATCAACGCCTCCAACCCCTGCAGCGAGTACATGTTCTTAGACGATACGGCTTGCAACCTAGCCTCGATCAACGTACTGAAGTTTTATGACGCGGCCAGCGGCGTGTTCGACATCGAAAGCTACCGGCATGCGGTGCGGCTTTGGACCCTGACGCTTGAAATTTCTGTCACGATGGCGCAATTTCCCTCTCAAGCGATTGCGGAGAAATCCTATGTCTTCCGTACGCTCGGTTTAGGGTATGCCAACTTAGGCGCGCTTTTAATGGTCGAAGGAATTCCATACGACTCCGAAAAAGGCCGCGCGATTGCCGGGGCATTAACGGCGATCATGCACATGGGCTCGTACGCCACGTCCGCGGAGATGGCCTCGGCCATCGGGCCCTTCGCCGCGTACGAACGCAACAAAGAAAACATGCTGCGCGTCGTGCGCAACCACCGCCGCGCGGCGTTTCCCACCAAGCGCGACGAGTATGAAGGCCTTTCCGTGGCGCCAGTGTCGATCAAGCCGGAACACTGCCCCGAGAACTTGCTTAAAGCCGCTCGCGAAGACGCGGATCGTGCGCTCGCCATGGGTGAGAAATTCGGTTTTCGTAATGCTCAAGTGACCGTCATTGCCCCCACCGGCACGATTGGCCTGTCCATGGACTGCGACACGACCGGCATCGAGCCGGATTTCGCGCTCGTTAAATTCAAGAAACTGGCGGGCGGCGGGTACCTAAAGATCATTAACAGTTCGATTCCCCCCGCTCTAAAAAACATGGGCTACACGACGCTTCAAATCGAAGAGATCGTGCGCTACTGCAAAGGGGCCGGGACGCTCAAGGGGTGTCCCCACATCAACCCCGAGGCGCTTAAAAACCGCGGCTTTTCAGAGGACGTCATTGCCAAAGTGGAAGCGGCTCTCCCGCAAGCCTTCGAAATCGGCTTTGCCTTCAACCAGTGGACGCTAGGGGAGGCGTTCTGCAAAAACGACCTTAAAATCAGCGAAGAGCAGCTGCATGACTGGAGCTTCTCCATTTTGAAGCACTTGGGCTTTACCGCGGAACAAATTGCCGAAGCCAACGAATACGTCTGCGGCACGATGACGCTGGAAGGCGCGCCTCATTTAAAAGCCGAGCACCTGAGCGTCTTTGACTGCGCCAACAAGTGCGGTTCCAAGGGCAAACGCTACATTGCCCCGATGGCGCACCTGCGCATGATGGCCGCCGCCCAGCCGTTTATTTCGGGCGCCATCTCTAAAACGATCAACTTCCCCCACGACGCGACCATTCGCGACATCAACGAAGCGTACGTGGAAAGCTGGCAGCTGATGCTTAAAGCGATCGCCCTCTACCGCGACGGCTCGAAACTCTCGCAGCCGCTCAATACCACCTCGGATGGGGATTCGTCCAACGGCACGCAGGTCACGATGGAAGACCTCCAGCAAGGGCCGCTTAAGATCGCGGAAAAAATCATCCACCGCTACCTGGCTAAACGGCGTCGCCTGCCCTACCGGCGTTCGGGCTACACCCAAAAAGCCAAGATTGGGGGTCATACGATTTACCTGCGCACCGGGGAATACGAGGACGGCGGTTTAGGCGAAATCTTCATCGATATGCATAAAGAAGGCGCTGCCTTCCGAAGCCTGATGAATTGTTTCTCAATCGCTATTTCATTGGGTCTTCAACACGGCGTGCCGCTCGAAGAATTCGTCGAGGCGTTTGTCTTTACCCGATTTGAACCCAACGGCATGGTAAACGGCAATCCGCAGATTAAGATGACGACTTCGATCATCGATTACATTTTCCGGGAGCTCGCCATCAGTTACCTGGACCGCCAGGACTTGGCCCAAGTCACCATCGAAGACCTTCGCGCCTCTTCCGTAGGCGGCCCCGCTGTCCCCCAACCCGACTTTACGGAAGAAGAAGTGGTGAGCGAACGCGTCATGGACACAACCGATGCGCCGCCGGTTTCACCCACGCATGTGCCCAAGTCCACGCACTTCGCCGGCCCCGCGGCGCCGCCGGCTTCAGCTCCTTCGGTCGCCCAGCCTTCGATCGGTTTTAAACCCGTTGGAAACCAACCCACCCAGGCGGAAAAAGCCCGCCAAGCCAAGCTGAAAGGTTACGTCGGGGACCCTTGCCGGGAATGCGGCCAATTCACCATGGTGCGTAACGGCACGTGTCTTAAGTGCGATACCTGCGGAACTACGAGCGGGTGCTCTTGATGCGTCTGTGGAGTTTGACGGCTTTCGCTTCACTTTGCATTCTACTGTCCGGTTGCTGTTCGATGTGCAAACCTTAAGATAGCTACGCGTATTGACGGCAGGTGCGGCAATACCACTGGGCATAAGTCTCGACAAACTCCAGCGGTTTTTGGCACGCGGGGCAGGCTTTGGATACTGGGGCGGAAACATCTTCTTTCGTCTGCACCAAGTCCATGAGGGGGTCGAGGGGCGCTGGGGGGTGTCGGGCCGTCTCCTTCGATTTTCCCATCGCTATCAGCGTTTCTTTAATCTTTGATACGAGGCGGTCTTCTTCAATCGGTTTGGTTAAATAACCTGCCGCACCTAAGCGCAGCGCCATATTTACCTCGCGCATGACATCCCGCGACGTCACCATCAAGACGGGTATGTTTTTTGTTTTCGGACTTTCTTTGAGCTTGATGAGCGTATCGAACCCGTCCATCTGAGGCATCATTACATCGAGCAAAATCATGTCGGGCCGCTTTGTTTGCGCCAGCACGATGCCGTCGGCCCCATTGTCGGCTTCAAGGACCGTTATACCGAAATGTTTTCGTAAAAGGACGGCCACCGGAATGCGAACCCACTTCGAATCATCGATATGAAGAACGAGTAGGCCCGATTCCGGGGGCTTCTTTTTGCCAAAAATACTGAGCGTCATCCATTACTCTTACAAAGGGTTTTTCACCATTGCAAGCCTCAATTCCTCGAGCGATAATGGCCTTATGAAACGCGGGGTTCTTCTCTTATGCGTTTGGGTTGCCGTATCAAGCGCGGCGTCCGAAACCTCGACGGATACCTGGGCGACGCCGGTGCAACGCCCCCCGATGAAATTCGAAGTGAAAGACGCGGCGCGCATTCCCTTGGACCTTCCCTTTTTAAACGAAAAGGGCTCTCCGGTAACGCTCCGCCGATATTTCCAAGTGGGCCGCCCGGTGATTTTAAACCTCGTTTATTTCCAATGCCCCTCCATGTGCACCGCTGTTTTAAACGGGCTAGTCACCGCAATGAGAGGCGTGGTCCCGACCGCTGGAAAAGGTTATGCGGTGCTCACGGTCAGCATCGATGCTCGCGAGAAGCCGAGCTTGGCCGCCAGAAAACGTAAAGCCTATGTCGAACGATACGGACGCTCGGTGAATGCCAAAGGGTGGGCATTCTTGACTGGGGAGGAATCCTCGATCCGCGCCCTCGCGGATTCCGTAGGCTTCCCCTATCGCTATTACGCTGATATCGATCAGTTTGACCATCCGGTCGGAGTGGTCGTGCTCTCACCGGGGGGGCAGGTGACCGGTTATTTGATGGGGTCGACGTTTGATCCCAACGAACTGCAGGGGCTTCTTAGGCGCTCGGTCACCGCTCCTTAAACGACGAAGACCGCCGCCATATCATGCGGCCTAAATCATCGGCTAATTTGGCATCGAGCGTTTTTAAGACGGCCTTTTGTTCGACGGCATATTGCCGGTGGTCCAACCGCACATACAAAAGCCCAAGCCGAAAACGCCACCGCGGTTCCTGAGGTTTCAAGTGGACGGCTTCCCAATAGGCGCGGGAGGCTTCCTGGAGCCGGCCCATACGTTCCAATGTTTCGCCGATCGCCGCATGCCACTCCGCGTGGTGAGGACGCCCGCGAAGGGCATCTTGAAAAGCTTTCAATGCCAATTCCAGCCGTCCTTGCTGAAGATAGTTTCGAGCCGCCAACGCCTTGGTTTCGGGGTTCATCGGTTCCAAGCGCGTGGCCAAATTAAGCGCCGAATCCGCTTCTTGTTTTTTGCCTAAGGCGAGGTAAGCGGCGGATGCGGCCCGGTGGTGCGCGGCTTTTTTGGGTTCCAAGCGAATCGCATGTTTGATGAATTCCAAGGCTTGCGGCGCCATCCCGAGTTGAATGTAGAACTCAGCCAATGTGGTGTAGGCTTGGGCATTGTTCGGCCGGACGCGAATCGTCTCTTTAAAGCGCTCCAACACTTCTTGCTCGCGCTTTAAACGAACGTAAGCATGGTCCATGCCGGAGAGAGCCGCGGCGCCGGGCGTGCCTTCTAAACGCTGCGTCCGCTTTTCGAAATCTTCCAATTGAATGTAGATTTGAACCAGCCGGTTGTAGGCTTGGCCTTGTCCCGGTTCTAATTTAAGCGCTTGCTGATATGCCCAAACGGCTTCTTTGTAGCGATTTAAGCTGGCGTAGCCGGCCCCTAAAATGCCGAAGGCATCGGCGGTGGGCTTGAGCTGGACGGCGCGTTTGTAGGCTTCGAGCGCTTCCGGGTATTGGCGCAGCCGCGTGTAGGTGGCCGCCATCGAGCCGTACGCGGCCACATTTCGAGGAGAGATGCGAATTATTTCTTTGTAAAGCTGGGTGGCTTCTTCGAAGCAGCCCGCCTGAGCGAAGGCCGCGGCCATAATTTGAAAAGCGGTTACGTCGTTTATTCGATGCTGGATGGATAAACGATAGGCAATCAGCGCTTCCTCGCTTCGCCCAGCCGCCTGCGCCAGACGTCCTAAGAGAAAATGCGCGAGCGCCGAACCCGAATCCAATCGAACGGCTTCCCGGCCGGCTTTTTCGGCTTCCGTATTGCGCCCCAGTCGCGCCAAAGCCAAACCCATCTTCGCGTAGTAAGGCCCATGATGGGGGTTTATTTGAATGGCCGTTTGGTACGCTTCAATCGCTTGCTCCCACCACCCCCAATTTTCGTATCGGCGGGCGAGACGCGAATACGTGACATCTTTGGCTCCCACGGCGTTTAACGTCGCGCGGTAGACTAAGTCATCGACTTGTTTGCCGATTCGACGAAAGGAAGAGTCGCTCATCATGATATGCTTACCCCCAGTGACTCAGCCAAGTAAAGTAAAATTTACGTGAGTTAACATGTCAATTTCAAATCGCATCTATAATAGAAGCGTTTTATCATGGGCTTTGTACGATTTGGCAAATTCTGCCTTTGCCACCACCGTCCTTGCCGGCTTTTTTCCGATCTTTTTTAAGACTTACTGCAGCGACGGAACGCCGGTTACGGTCAGCACCGCACGCTTAGGGTTAGCCAATTCTGCCGGAACACTTCTGATTTGCTTAGTCGCCCCCATCTTAGGATCGATCGCGGATTCAGGGTCCTACAAAAAGCGTCTCTTGGCTTTTTTCACATTGCTGGGTGCCGTAACCACGGCCGCTTTAGCGACCTTGGGGCGTGGCGATTGGCAGAGTGCGGTGGTCATTTATGGCGCCGCGGCCGTCGCTTTTGCCGCAAGCCTTTGTTTTTACGATTCGCTTCTGCCGGGCGTATCGACGCCTAAAACGGTCGATGCCGTTTCGGCACTCGGGTTTTCTTTGGGCTATATCGGGGGTGGGCTCTTGTTTGCGCTTAACGTATGGATGTTTCAAGACCCCGCCCGCTTTGGATTGGCTAGCGACGTCCATGCGATCAAAGTCTCGTTTATTTCGGTCGGGGTGTGGTGGATACTTTTTACGGTTCCTTTAATGATTTGGGTCCCCGAAAAGCCGTCGGCTTCGGCTGACCATTGGCGCGGGCATGTCCGCCGCGGCCTGACGGAACTGGGAAACACCCTGCGCCGCGTGCGAAACTTCAAACGCGTATTCGTTTTTTTGGCTGCATTTTTTCTCTACAACGATGCCGTCGGCACCACCATGAAGATGGCGGTCGATTACGGTGTCGCCATTGGCTTTGCTCCCGGGTCATTAATTCTGGCGCTTTTGTTGGTGCAGTTTATCGGCTTTCCCGCCACGCTGGCCTTTGGGCAAGTCACCAAATACATTCACGCCAAAACGGCCATATACCTGTGCATCGGCGTATACGTCCTGGCTATTCTTTGGGCGGCGCGGATGCATTCCAGTTGGGAATTTTTCGTGCTCGCCGCATTGGTGGGATGCGTCCAAGGCGGCATTCAGTCGATCAGTCGCGCCTATTTTACGCGGCTTATTCCCAATGAAAAATCGGCGGAATTTTTTGGTTTTTACAACCTTGTTGGAAAATTTTCCGGGCTGGCGGGGCCGACCGTCGTGGGGATGGTCGGGTATTGGACGGGCGAACCCCGATTTGGCATTCTGTCCATTGTGCTGCTGTTCATCGCAGGCGCCGCCGTGTTGACGCGTGTTGAAAAGTTATAAAAACCAGAAGGGGGCGATATGGCCAAACTCTTAAAGGCAGCGGTTTTAGGCGGGCTGGTGGTTTTTGCGTGGGGGTCCTTTTCTTGGACGGTCTTGCCATGGCATAACAAAACTCTCCATGGATTTCAGCACGATGCGGACGTGGCCTCCGTTTTAGATTTTGCCGCTCCCGTTTCCGGCATTTACGTTCTTCCAAGCCCGGAACAAATGGAAAGCGCCTCTGGCCGTCTTATGGCGTTTGTTTCCCTTTCCAAAACCGGCCTGCGCGGTATGGGACAGGCGATGGCCATGGGGCTTGTCGTTCAAATCCTTGGCGCTTTTTTGGCAACATGGCTCCTGTCCCATACCTCCGGGTTGTCATATAAACAGAAAATTCTTTTCGTGACGGTATTCGGATTTGCGGCAGGGTGGCTGGGGAACATGCCCAACTTCATCTGGTGGAATTTTCCACCCGGCTTTACGATGGTCAATCTGGCCGATGCCGTGATCGGCTGGGCTTTGGCGGGGGCGGTGATCGGAAAATTCGTCTAAAACCACTTTTTCTTCTGCTGCTAAGCGCGCTGCTTGCGCACGCCGATAAAGTCATCCTTAAAGACGGCAAAATTTATGAAGGCCGCGTGATGGGTGAAACGTCTCGTTCGCTCCTCATTAGCCAACCGCCTCCCAAAACGCCCGTTTTCATTTCCTTAAGTGACGTCATGACCATCGTCCGCGAAAAGAACCCCGAGATCCCCAATCCCGATCGCGACCGCTTTATTCATATGGAAATCGGGTTTACGGGACTTTTCCCTTCTTCGGGTGAGATGGACGCCTCCCCCCACGCCGGCCTTTCCGCTATCGGGGGATTTCGTCTTCACCCGCTTCTCCAAGTGGAAGGCGGTTTGGACTGGGCCCCCGCGATATCCGGAAACCTCGCGGTCACCGACGGCACCACGCTTCGCCGCTACGAGCATTTCTACGCCTGGAATGGGGGCTTCGGCCTGCGGGTTTTCCCTTTGGCGATGGTCTGGAAATCCAGTTGGGAACCTTATTTTTTGGGCGGCTACCGGTGGAATCATCTCATTTTTAAAAACAGCGGCGATTTCGCCACAGGGCATTCGTGGAACGTAGGACTTGGTTTTTCGAAAGCTCTGAGCCGAAAAATACACTGGGAAAACCGCCTGCTCTACCAGCACACCTCCCTTCGGACGATTCATTTCCTGTCTCGCGAAGGAACACTCCACGATCCGATCGGGTTAGCCACATGGACGCTTTTTACGGGTTTATCATTCCGGCTGTAAATTCGCCTTGTTCTGTGGTTCTTTTCCCGCTATAAAGAATCCGTGAAAAAGACCTTCGTCCTTTGGGCCGTCATATCCTGCTCAACCTCGCTTTGGGCGGCGGATGGCAAAGCGCTTTGCAAAGACCGCTTTACCAGTTTGGAAAAGGCCGTTAAAGATAATTTTTCCAATGAGAAGGCGTGGAAGGACTACCGCGCTTGCGTCACCGAGCTCAAGCGTTGGCACGATGGGCAACTGCTGGCTGATGCGGCACTTAAGAAAAATGCCGAGAATCCCGAAGCCTATTTGATGCGCGGCATTGCCGAACTTCACACGAAAAATTTCACGAAAGCTTCAGAAGCGCTGGATGATGCCATTCGCTTAAAGCCGCAGAATGCGCCGGCCTATTACTACTTAGGGATGGCCTATCTCTTTCAAAGCATGCCACTCGAAGCGTCTAAAGCGGCTGAACGCGCCGTGGAAATTGACCCCAATAACGCGGCCAACCAAAGCCAAATGGCGTACGCCTATTACTTGGTGGATGAGCAGGCCAAATGCGAAGCCGCCGCTAAGAAGGCGGTTGAACTCGACCCGAATAACGTGGCCGCTTATAAAGTGCTGGGAAACCTCTATACGAAACAGGGCAAAACCGCCGACGCTGACAAAATGTTTGAAGAAGGCATTCACGCGAATGGCCGATTAACCGCGGCAAGCCCTGGGGCCGCCAAACGAATCCTCCCCGGCATGACCACGGGCGTAGTGGCGGGGACCAGCGGCGCCGCAGCGGCTCCTGCACCTGCGGAAACGGACAACGACGCCGACGGCCCCGAGCCCGCCCAAAGCCGGGATGAAGTAGAAACGCGCATCATCATCCAATGGCGGGACATGAAAGAAGCCGTCTTGTCTGGAAAAATCGACAAAGCGTTGACGTATTACTCCGATTACCAAGGCACAAGAGAGCAATACAGAAAATCTTTTGAAGCAATGGGCATGGAAAAACTCAAAAACATCTTCCAAAACATCAGTGATGTCGAAGACTGCGAAGTGCTCTTAGGGGCGGCCACCTGCCGCGCTTCGATCAGCGCCTCCGGCACCATCCACGTCACCAAAGTCCGCTTCGAAAAGAACCCGGACCGAGTCTGGCGCATCCGCTCGTTCTAGGCTTTCTTCCGACTTTACGAATGACTTTACTTATACTTGACGTATTCGTATGACCCTTTTCGAATCAAAACACTGGCTTAAATCCAATGCCAACGTCCTCTTTTTTGTTGGCGGCTTTCTCTTCGACGTCTTCACGTTAAACCGCATCGACAACATCCTCGACTTAATTTGGCAAAGCGTTTACCTGCTGTTCATCACCCTGATTTTGGTTTTGCAAGTAGCCGTTCAACAAGGGCGTTGGACTCCGCAGGGACGGTGTCTTAACGTGTGGCGATTCGAGACGGAAGCGATTCATTTCTGCTACGGCGGGCTGCTTTCTGGGTATGTCATCTTCTATTTCAAAAGCACCTCAGCGTCGCGTTCGCTTGTCTTTTTGTCGCTCGTTGTACTCCTCATGTTTGCCAACGAAATGCCGCAGCTTAAACGCTACGGCGCGCGCATGCGTCTGGGGCTCTACGCCTTTTGCCTGGTGTCCTATTTGAACTACGTCATCCCCGTAATCGCGGGGCAAATGGGACATTGGACCTTCGCGTTGGCCGCCTTTATAACCGCCGCCATTTGTGGGGAGCTCATCCGGCGACTTTCGCAGTGGTGGGCAGATCCCACGGCCGCCCGTTGGCAACTCAGCTGGCCTCCGGCGCTAATTTTAGTGGTGATCATCAGCCTCTATACCGCCAAGTGGATTCCGCCGGTGCCTTTGTCGCTTCAATACATCGGAGTCTTTCATTCGGTGGAGCGCCAGGGCTCTGATTATCGGCTGATCTACCCCAAGCCGCCCTGGACTCGGTTTTGGCGGCGAGAGTCGCGCCCGTTTCAGGCGCGGCCTGGGGACAGCGTTTATTGTTTTGTTCGTGTATTTGCCCCAAGGCGCTTCACACACAACATTTTTGTGCGCTTTTTTTGGCAAGACCCCAAAACCCGCCGATATCACCCGTCGGACCGAATTCCCTTGCCCATTTACGGCGGCCGCGGCCAAGGGTACCGGGGGTTTGTTACCAAATCGAATTACCAAAGCGGCCTCTGGCGCATCGAAACGTTAACCGAAGATGACCGCGTGATTGGCAGTATGAACTTTCGTCTCGCAGAAGACGTTTCCGTCAAAGAAAGAGTGATGAACGAACGGCATATGTAAAATAGCGGCGTGACTGCCTCTCCAGCCGACATCGAGCGCTACCGCGAAAACCTTCAAGGCGAAGTGGATGCCGCAGCTCTCTACAACGCCATGGCGGCCTCTGAAAAACAGCCTCAGATGGCCGAGCTCTACCGCCGCCTCGCCGCGGTCGAAGATAAACATGCCGCTCTCTGGGCTCGAAAGCTGCAAGAGGCCGGACAAAACCCCAACGCCGTCACCCTTTCTTGGCGAGCGCGGATCAATCGACTCATCGTCAAACATTGGGGAGCAGGTGTGGTTTTACCCGGGATGGCTGCTATGGAAAGCGCCGATCGGGGCCGCTACGACGACCAAAGCGAAGCCACCCCCGATTTTTCCCAGGACGAACGCTCGCACGCTCGCATCCTGACCCTTTTGACCCGCGGAAATTCTGGCGGTGTGGAGGGTGGAACCTTGGCACGGCTCGAAGGCCGCCACCGCACCATCGGAGGGAACGCCTTGCGCGCCGCCGTGCTGGGCGCCAACGATGGGCTGGTTTCCAATTTAAGTCTCGTCATGGGTGTGGCCGGGGCCCATATGAGCGAGCACAGCATTTTGCTGACCGGAATTGCGGGGCTTCTCGCCGGGGCGTGTTCAATGGCCATCGGGGAATGGGTCTCTGTCCAAAGCTCTCGAGAGCTCAACGAAAAACAGCTTCGTACGGAGGCTGATGAATTATCGGCGGCTCCTCAGGAGGAAGAGGAGGAGCTTGCTCTTATTTACCAGGCGAAGGGCTTGCCCGAAGCACAAGCCAAAGAACTCGCGAAACGGCTCATTTCGGACAAGGACCGCGCGTTGGACACGTTAGCCCGAGAAGAACTTGGGATTGATCCGAATGAATTGGGTGGTTCGGCTTGGGAGGCCGCTTTGGCCTCGTTTGCTTTGTTTGCCTGCGGGGCGATCATCCCGGTCGCGCCGTTTTTTTGGTT
The DNA here is from genome assembly GCA_964441955.1 of uncultured Elusimicrobia bacterium. GTDB lineage: Bacteria > Elusimicrobiota > Elusimicrobia > 2-01-FULL-59-12 > 2-01-FULL-59-12 > CAYTWA01. Next base: position 74,846 of record CAYTWA010000008.1, on the reverse strand, counting down.
TAAGGGCCAGACAGCGATTGGGTTAAGCATTGCTTTTGGTAGTCTCGGTTTATTTTTAACAGGCGCCGTTATTACGCTTGTCACCGGGCGATCAGCTCTCCGTTCGGGCTTACGTCAATGGCTGCTGGGGCTTGCCGCCGCGGCTGTGACTTTCGCCATCGGCCGCTTTTTGGGCGTCACGCTCGCCGGCTGATTACTTCTTTTCAAACGACAATGAGGCCGAATTAATGCAATACCGCTGCCCCGTGGGTTTGGGCCCGTCTGGAAATACATGGCCCAGATGCGCGTCACAGCGTTTGCAGCGCACTTCCGTGCGAGTCATGAAGTGGGAGGCATCCGATTTCTCTTCCACGTTAGCCGGGTCTATGGGTTTGTAAAAGGAAGGCCACCCCGTGCCGGAGTCGAACTTGGTGTCCGATTCGAACAAGTCGGCCCCACAGCAGATGCACTTATAGAGGCCCTTTTCGTGGTTGTCCCAGTACTTTCCGGTAAAGGCCCTTTCCGTGCCGGCTTGGCGGGAGACTCGAAACTGTTCGTCGGTTAATCCCTTCTTCCAATCTGCGTCCGATTTCTGTATTTTGTCTACCATGACATGCTCCTTTTGGGCGGCGACGTAAACGTTGACCTGTTCGGCCAGTACCCATTGTGCGCCCGCCACCAAACAAACCAATGTACCTACAATTCTCTTATGGTTCATAAGCGTTATTCTACTTTTCAGCTCGCCGGTTATGGGCGCTGACCCTCGCGACAACCCCAGCCCCTATGGGACGCTGGCGTTTTTTGCTTGGAATCACCCCTGGAACGACTACCAATACCGCCGCCTGAGCGATGTTCAAAAAGATATCGATTTGATGCGCCAAGCGGGCGTCGGCTGGGTCCGCATGGATTTTTTATGGGCCGACATAGAACCCAAGCAGGGCCGCTTCGATTTTAAACGCTACGACGCGCTAGTCAACCTCCTACGCCAAGCCGACATTAGCATCTTAGGCATGCTTCATTACAACCCCGATTGGAGAGGGCAGCCCTGGAACCAACCTCCAGACCCCTACGCCTATGAAGCCTACGCGCGGGCCGTGGTGCGGCGTTTTAAATCGCAGGTCGGCTACTGGGAAATTTGGAACGAGCCGGACCATCCCGTGTATTGGTCTCCGCAAGACGCGCTTAAAAGCTATTCGGAACTGCTCAAGCGCGTCGCGCCGGCCATCCGAGAAGAGGACCCCACGGCCAAGGTGGTGATGGGCGGACTTTCAAAAGAATGGCCATTTGGATTGCGGCGTCTCTACCAGCAGGCCGGGAAGGACAGTTTTGACATCGTCAATATCCACCCGTTCGTCAATCCGCAAGACCCTCGGGCGCAGGAGATCCTTTCTGGAATTTATGACCACGTGCGACGAGTCATGATGGAATTTGGGGATGAGAACAAGCCGATTTGGGCCACCGAAATCGGATGCCCGGGCGTCGAGACAACGTCCAATAAAAAGAACTGGTGGATGGGACGCGCCCAGAATGAGGCCGAACAATCCGACTGGCTTAAAAAGATTTATGACTTATCGTTGGAACCATCCAACGTTCAAAAAGTGTTTTGGGCATTTTGGCGGGATACGAACCATTTTAAAGACGGGGTGGATTTTTTTGGGTTGGTGCGGCGGGACTTTTCCCCCAAGCCCGCTTACGAGGCCTACCACGCGCTTACGCACCAAGGGCCTTCCGCTGTTTCTGGATTTCGCCCAAACGTTTCGTCAACTCGGCCACCCGTGTCGGGTTCTGATGGGTCTGAGGCCGTTCCAGCTCGCTAAGAATTAAATCTTCCGCTTCTTTTAACTGCTTGGCGACATCGAGTTTGCGTTTCTCTTCCTGCTGCCGCCGATACGCCGCCTGACGCTCCTCTGCCTCGCGCCGTTTTTGTTCTTTGGATTTAAAACTTGTCGTCATCCCCGCCGGTTGTTGGCGGGGATTCGTCATGGTTTCTTTTGATGGACCCCCGACAGGGGCATTCGGGGGTGACGAATGAGGGTGATGCGCTTTTTCAATCCGCTCTTCACTCCGGAACAATTCCCCTTCTTCACTGTCTTCCTGGGATTTCTTATGCAGGAAGTAATCGTAATCGCCCGGATACCACGTCACCTTGCCTTTATTCACGTGGATCACCTGCCCGCCGATCTGGCGGATGAAATAGACATCGTGACTGATGAAGACGATGGTACCTTCAAAGCTTTTAAGCGCTTGGACCAACATGTCGACACTGGCAATATCCAAATGGGTGGTAGGCTCATCGAGCAGCAACATGTTCGGCGGATCGAGCAGGAGTTTGGCGAGCCCCAAGCGACTCTTCTCCCCTCCGCTTAAAACCTCGACCTTCTTAAATGCCGCTTCACCGCGGAACAAAAACGAGCCCAACACAGATCGGATCGTGGTTTCTGAATGACTACGCCGAGTATCGCACGCTTCTTCAAACACCGTTCGCCCATCCTTAAACATCTCGGCACGGTGTTGCGAAAAATAGCCGACTTCGACATTGTGCCCAAGCTTGCGTTCGCCTTCTTGGAACGGGATAGCCCCCGCCAACATTTTGATCAGCGTGGATTTACCGGCACCATTGGGTCCCACCAAAGCAATTTTCTGTCCGCGTTCCAAATTCAAATCCAACCCGTCGTACACCCAGTTTTTGCCGTCATAGGATTGACGAATACCTTTTAACGTCAAAACGTTTTGTCCGCTTCGCGCGGGCTGAGGAAACACAAAGCCCACTGTTTTAAGTTCATCCGGGAGCACGACCCGCTCCATTTTTTCGAGCTGTTTGATTTTGGCTTGCGCGCGAGAGGCGGTGGAGGCTTTGGCGCGAAAACGCATGATGAAGTCTTCCAGTTCGGCGATTTCCTTTTGCTGACGTTTGTACGCGTCGATCAGCGCTATTTCTTCGTTCTTTTTTTGAGTGAGATAGTCTTCGAATGATCCGGTATACACGTTGAGCTTTTGGTCGCGCACTTCCACAATTCGGTCAACGATGGAATTGATGAATTCCCGGTCGTGGGAAATGAGGAATATGGCGCCTCGGTAGTTTTGAAGATAGTTCTGAAACCAAAGCAGCGATTCCAAATCGAGGTGGTTGGTGGGCTCATCAAGCATCAGCAAGTCGGGGGCTTCAAACAGAAGGCGAGCAATTGCCACGCGCATTTGCCATCCCCCGGAGAGCTCGGCGATCGGCCGGGCAAAATCCGTTTGACGAAAACCCAACCCCATCAGAATCTTTTTTGCTTTGGGTTCCAAAGAGGCGTCCCCGGCGTGCTCACTAAGCGTTTCGTCTAACACGCTGGTTTTTGAAAAAGTGGTGGTCTCCTGCGCCAAGTACCCGAAGGTCACGCCGCTTCGCAGGCTCACCTCTCCCGAATCTGGCTCTTCTTGCCCCAGGATGATCTTAAAGAGCGTGGACTTCCCCGCCCCGTTGGGCCCCACCAGCGCAAAGCGGTCTTGCGAATTTATCTGGAGGGATGCCCCATCCAGCAATACCTGGTTGCCGAAAGACTTATGAATGTTTCGAAGCGTGATCATGGCCGGCGCGGATTATACCGGCTAAGACGTGCCTACAAAACGATCTTAAGCCGTAAACAGAACTTCCCCACATCGTCATTTCCCGGCGCCTGCCTGCCGGCAGGCATGGTACTGGCGGGAAATCCACGAAGTCGTACGACGAAGATGGATCCTCGACAGGGGCACTCGGGGATGACGATAAGGGGTTTGGGGAAGTTCTGCGCCCCCACGACCCCTCGGCCACCTATCGTTTGGTTTAGTACCATCATTTCTGCATGAGTCGACGTTCACTTTTTATTGTGCTTGGGCTTTTGGTGTTGGCCACTGGGTTTTGGTGGGTGGGATGGTATCGCGGCGAACAACCTTTGGCTCCCCTGACCCCGACGCCTGTTTCGGAGGTTCCCGTTTCTTCGGTCCCTGTCATAAATTCCCCATCTCCCTTAGTCAAGCCAAAACCCGTCAAACCTGTGAAGCACACCACCGCTCCTCCCAAGGCGCCCGATGTGAAACTTCACACTGAACTGATTCCTAAAAACATTGAGATTGTCCGCTGCTATTACTCGCAAGAGATCGCGCCGCCCGGAACGAGTTTTGGGTTTGATATCAATGGGTCAGGGTTTACTTCCGAGTTTCAAAAGATGATCAAAGTGGACCCCTCCCACCCGGGCGTGACGGTTAAGAATTTAAAGCTTGTGACAGCCAATCAAATCCATGGAGAGATGGTTGTGGGAACGCCGGCCAAAACCTCCTTCGTTTACCCACGCGTGCTGATCAAAAGCTTGCCCGTCTTTCAGGCCCCAGAACCGTTTGCCGTCATTCGAAAAGGCGAGGTGCTGAACGTGGTCTTCACCCGTATGGAAGACAACGGACGCGCCGGGATCTTCCGCGTGTTCACTCATCTGGATGACGCTTTAGCCAATACATTCCGCGTAGAACCCAGCACCCCCGGAATCACGATCAGCGATATTCGCCTACAACTTCCTTATATCGTAGAAGGGTTGATGGGAATTGGGCCTCGCGTCCCCACCGGTGATTACGGGCTTAAGATTTTCTTAGGCGAGAAAAAGATCTTTGAGAGAACTGGCATGATCCGGATCGTGCGACCCAATGTCGGCCAAAACGGGTTTGTGCAGGGTCTCTCTGTGACTGAGTTGTACCGTCGGCCGGGGGATGCGGTGGATTTTTATGTGATTGGGACCGGGATTCAACCCGCCGACGTCAGCGAATTGTCCGTCCGCGTGAGCGGGTTTGACGTGGGCAAAGGGTCGTTCACCTATATCAACCCAACGCAAATTCGTTTGTCCGTCCAGGTGCCCCCGCAAGCTCCTTTAGGATCTTACGCCGTTACCATTTTAGGACGAGAGGCAACGCTTCTTTTTGAACGCAAAGACGCTTTAAAGCTCATCCCCGCCAACTGGATTGCCGGGGTGCAGCTTACCCCCCCCATTCACCCCGGGGAAACAGGGGTCCTTCGAATTCTCGGACGGGATTTCTCGCAAGACTTTGCCGGAGCGTTATCGATCGGCTTGGATGAACCGGGGATTACGCTTTCGGGATTGCGTCTGCAGGATGCGGGAACTTTATCCGCCGATATCGCGATTAAAGGGGACGTGCGTCCCGGCGATTATTGGCTGCAGCTTAAAATCCAAGGTAAAAAAATCGATCCGCCGTACGGCAGCATCATTAAAATTCAACCTAAACCCTAAAGGAGATTCCCTCATGCGTAAACTCATCGCGACATTGGCCCTTGTCCTCGGCTTCTCAACGGCACACGGTGCCACCTACACGCTCGATAAAGAACATTCGAGCGTTGGATTTAAAATCCGCCACTTGGTGTCTAAAACCGCAGGGCAATTCAAGGACTATGACGTTAAGCTTCAGTACGACGCGCAAAAACCGGAAACCTCCAGCGTGGAAGCCACGATTCAAACCACAAGTGTCGATACAAGCAACGTTAAACGCGACGAACACCTGCGCGGAGCGGACTTCTTTAACGTAGCCAAATTCCCCACCATGACCTACAAAAGCACGTCGGTTAAACGCGTGGCGCCAAACAAGCTTCAAGTGGAAGGGACTTTGACAATGCTTGGGGTTTCCAAACCAACGACCCTAGACGTGGAAGAAGGCGGCGTCGTCAAAACCCCCTGGGGCGATACGCGCGCAGGCTTTACCGCCTCCACCAAAATCAACCGCAAAGATTTCGGCATGGCGTTTAACAAGGTGCTCGATACGGGCAGCCTGATGTTGGGCGAAGACGTGGAGATTACGATTGAAATCGAAGCCGCAGACGCATCAAAAACTCCTCCTGTTACCCCCGCTAAAAAGAAAAAATAAGCCGTAACCTTTCCTTGACCCCCCGCCTCTAATGGGCTAAATAAGAGGCGGGGGGTATTCTTTGCTCATTCCGGCATTTGACGTAAACGTTTTTAACCGCTCTTTTCCTGCAGCCCCTCCTTTAATAGTGGGGGTATGTTTGCTCATCATTGGGGCCTGCTCCTTGGTGCGTGAACGATTCTCTCGGGCGGCGCGCGCCTACTGCTTGCTTTCACTTTGCGCAGGAGGGTGGCTGTTGTGTTGCGCGGGTCTTTTCGTATCGCAGTCTCCCACCGACGCGGTACTTTGGGCCAAGTGGGCCAAGACATCGGTGGCGCTGCTTCCCTGCGCACTTCTTCAGTTTATACTAGTCATCACGCATCAGCACCAACGCCGCCGCGCTTGGCTGTATGCATCGACTGCGATTTCGTTGGTGTTTGTCGGGTTGTCTTTTTTATCCCATCATTGGGTCGCCGGCGTCCGCCATTTTCCCTGGGGTTATTACCCGCAATTTGGCCCCGCTGGCCTTGCCTTTCTGAGCTATTTTTTATGCGCCTATGTCGGAAGCGCTGTACTTCTTTGGCAAGCCTATCGCCACAGCGTCTCGGAAGCGTCTCGAAATCAATTCAAATCTTTTTTGGTTGGAATGACGGTTGGTTCCCTGGGAGCGGTCGACTTCTTAGCATGTTACGGTGTAACGGTCTATCCTGTTGGATTTTTGGCCGTCTTTGCTGGAATGCTTTATATCGCCCAAACGATTTGGCGATATCGATTCATGGACATTACGCCGGTTTTTGCGGCCAACGAATTGGTTGCGACCCTCCCGCATGCGCTGTTTGGCATCGACGCGAGGGGCATTCTTTGCATGGCCAACCCCGCCGCATGCACGCTGCTGAACAGGCCGATCGAAAAAATTATCGGCCTTTCCATATCTGCATTTGCACGGCCGAATACGTGGGAAACCGCCTGGCAGACGCTTAAAGAAAAAGGAACGCTCAAAGATTATGAGTTTTCAATAACCCTGCCCGAGCGCGAAATGGCGCGAAGTCTTTCCATTTCCGCGTCCACTCTCTTAGACGGTGTGGGACTCCCAGTAGGGTACGTGTGCATCGCCCAAGACATTACGGAACGCCAGCGGGCGGCGGAAGCGCTCCAGCACAGCGAGGCGCGTTTTCACCGTTTATTTGAATCCAACATCATTGGTTTCATGCGCGTCAGCCGCGACGGGCTTGTGCTCGACATCAATGACGCCTTGCTGCTTCTTTTAGGGTACAGCCGCAGTGATTTTCTCCAAGGTAGAGTCGGGGGGCCCGCCATGACTCCGCCGGAATACCGCCTGGTCGACCAATGGATGGAGCAATGTCTTGAAAGAGACGGTGTTTGTTCCGCGGTGGATAAAGAATATGTCCGGGCCAACGGTACACGGCTGCCGGCGCTGGTTGGGGCCGTACGCTTAAACGGTACGGATGGAGAGACCCTGTGCTTCGTCGTAGACTCCACGGAGCGCCGGGCCGCCCAAATGGCGCTCCAAAAAGCTTACGATGAATTGGAAATTAAAGTTCAAGAGCGGACATTGGAACTGCAGGAAGAAGTCCTTCGCCGCACGGAAGCCGAAACGGCGCTTCGAAACATGACGGTGACCGATTCTTTGACGGGCCTCTATAATCGTCGCGGCTTTCTCGCCATGGCCGACCACGCGCTTAAAATGGCCCAGCGGGATGAGCGGCGCATCCATCTTTATTTCGCCGATATTGATAATTTAAAACCGATCAACGACTCGCACGGGCATCATGAGGGCGACCAGGCGATCACGCAGGCCGGCGCGACGCTTAAAAGCGTGTTTCGTGCTTCGGACATCGTCTCGCGAATCGGCGGCGATGAATTTGCCATATTGGCTTTTGAAGAGGAAGAGACAAACTCAAACGGGGTTTTGGACCGCTTAACGGAAAAATTAAGCGAGTACAACCGCACGAGTGGCCTTCCCTATCAACTATCGATCAGCATTGGTAGCGCAGTCCTAGAACCCGGACAACGCCGGCCACTTTCCGATTTGATGGCCCAAGCCGATAAAAACCTCTATGCTGAAAAAGAAAGGCGCCACGGCCCTGAAGACCCATCGGAAAATTGGGATCACCCGCAAAGACGCTACGGATAACCCTTCCCGCACACGTCTTTAGTCTTCGCTAGAAAAACGACGATTTTGAAGCGCCTGGCTTCGGTGGTGCTTTTGCGCCAGCATGTGTTCCTTCGCGCGGCGGGACCGCCTGCGCTTTTGGCGGCGGATCTTTTCAAAGCGCTTTTGCTCATCCGTTTGTTTTTTCAAGATGTCGGCTTCGTAGCGCTCCACGAGGCGCCGACGCGCCAGAAAACGATTGACGGCTTGCGAACGGTCGTCTTGGCATTTGATGAGAAGGCCCGTGGGGCGGTGCAGCAGCTGGACACAGGTGGACGTTTTATTGACATGCTGCCCACCGGCCCCGCCGGAACGTACGAAGGATTCTTCGATGTCGCTTTCGTTAAGGCCGAGCGCTTTCATTTTTTTGAATAAGGCTTCGGTTTTTTGGAGAGAAATCATGAGAATGGCGTGGTGAGTGGTTAGTGGTCAGTGGTCAGTGGTCAGTGGTCAGTGGTCAGTGGTAAAAAATATGTCATGCGCCAAACCTCTTTACGTACTACTGATCACGTATCACGGACCCCCTATCACCGACCACCGTCGTTTGGAAACTCATTGTCCATGCCTTTTCGGATTTTCCGCACGGCTTCTTCCGCCGCACGCTTTAGGCGGCCATCGCGATCGCCTTTTGTCAGATTCATGAGCGCTGGAACCACGCGCTCATCGGAAAAAGCGGCCAAACTTCGCACCACGGCCAGTTGAACCAGCAAGTAGCGGTCACTTAAAAGCCCTAGCAGGAAGTCTTGGATGTCGCTGCGGCCTTTCCCAAAGCCCGCCAAGCGGCGAATGGCCGTCATGCGCGTGTTGGGATGCATGCCATAGCGGCAGTGCTGCTTTAAAATGGCCACCGATTCCTGACTTTGAAGGTTTGCTATGGCATCTAAAGCCGCTACCCGAAGCGTATCATTCCATGATTCACGTCGAAGGTATTCCTTGAGCAGCGCCAGCTGCGCGGGGTCTTTGGTTCTTCCCAGACTGCGAAGCGCTTCTCCCTCGGCGAAATAGCTTTTTTCCTGGCGAAGGAGCGCTTTGATGTTCGTCACCGCCCGAGGCAGCGGATAATTCGCAAGCGCCTCATACAAAACCCGACGCACTTTAGGATGTTCAATGGATTCAAGGCCGTGAAGCAAGGCGTCCAGCGCTTGCGCGCCGCGAGTGGCGCCCAAAGCACGGGTGGCTTCGCATGAAACGCCCCAGAATTTGTCTTGATGCAGCGCCTGCCGTAGCGCCGCTACCGCCATGGGGCTGGCGCTTCGCCCGAGTGCTTGCGCCGCATCCACACGCCCTAAGACATGGGGGTCTTCGCGCAGCTGCAAGATCCACATGGCTTCGGGTTTAATGATGTCCGCCTTCTTTAAAATCGTATGGTCGGGGTCCATCAACACGAGCTCCGGCTCGCTCGACAAACTAAAACGAAGCAGGTGGTCCTTTTTGTCCACGATTTCCGTGCGGCGGATGCGCTTACCGTTGACGTAAAAGTCGAAGGCGACGGGCATGGAAAAAAGACCGGTTTCATCGCTCACTCCGTGCATTTGCAGCACTCGCACATGAAGTTCCCGGCTTTTTTTCTCCCACCAAAAGCGCACTTTGTATTCCGGATGGCCGCCCTTAAAAATCCATTGGTCGAAGAAGGCGCGCATGTTTTTGCCGGTGGCGTCCTGGATTGCTTGAATCAAGTCAAGCGTTTCGACACTTTTGCCTTTATGGCGGCTGACGTAGAGTTTGATCGAACGCCACCAGGCGTCTTCCCCCAGCAGCTGGCGAATCATGTGCAAAATCAAGGAGCCTTTTTCATACAAGTGGCGGTCAAAAAGATCGTTGGTGTTTTTATAGAAGCGCGTGACCATGGGGCGGCGGTAGCGCTCTTTGTCTTCATCGAAATAGGCCTCGGCGTTGCCGCGCAGCTCGTACATAAATTCGTCGTAACCCATGTCGTGTTCTTTAAAGAGCGCTTCAAAATAGGTGGCGAAGCTCTCATTAAGCCACGCGTGCGACCAGTCTTTGCAGGTCACCAGGTCACCGAACCATTGGTGGGCGAGTTCATGCGCCACAAGCGGGTCGCTCGAGAAATCCAGGTGAGCGCGCTCATCGTGCAAAGTGAGCGCCGTTTGCGTGGTGCAGGAGGTGTTTTCCATGCCGCCGTAAATGAAATCAACGGCCGCCACTTGGGAATATTTGGCATACGCATAAGGCACGCCGATTTTTTTAGAAAAAAAGTCGATCATCTTAGGCGTTTTCCCAAAGGCTCGCCGCGCATCCTCTTCGCGCCCGGGGGTCACGTAATAAAGCACAGGGACGTTCTTCCAGCGGTCTTTCATCTCGCTAAATTCTCCCACCGCCAAAGACACGAGATAGGGCGAATGCGGCACGTTGTGCTTCCAATGGAATGTTCGACGCCCTCGGTTTTGGGTCCGGCGCAGGAGCGCGCCATTTGAAATGGCTGTATACGGAGCTGGTACGGTGATCACCATCTCGGTCGTCGTGCGTTCCTGCGGCGCATCGTGGCATGGGAACCAATAGCGGTTGTATTCGTCTTCGCCTTGCGTCCAGGCTTGGCGCGGCTTGGTGGGGTAGGCCTTGTCTGGGCTGATGAAGTGCAGCCCAAGTTTAGGTTCTTTAACGGTGTAGCGGATCGTGACATCCACAGTCTGACCGCGCCGGAGCGGCTTGGCAAAACGCACAACGAGCTTTCGCTGGTCATAAGTGTGCGTGACTCGGTGGTTTTTAGCATACACGCGAAGTCCGCGGAAATCCACCGCATCAAAAGTCATCTCCGAAGCAGGGTCGGCCAAGGCTTCGAGGGTCGTTGTGCACGCGCCAGATAAGGTTTTACGGCCGAAATCGAGAGCGAGGTTAAGACGAATATGCCGAGTCGCGAAAACCCGGTCTGGCGCATAGTGAGGCGTTGAGCCAGAAAGCGCAAAACGACCATCCGCCTGCGCCAAGGCTTCGGCGGACAACTCGACCGCTGCACAGACAGACCGGCATTGGAACTGATGTTCAAAGTGGGTCACGAAAATGGCCTCCTTTGAGGAAATAACGACGTGCTTTTAGAGAAAGGTTATTCTACTAGACCGTGGATTAAGCAACAAAAACCCATTGAAAAAAGAGCGTGTTTCCTATACATAGCCCCATGATAAAAGGTCGGCTTCTGTGGGTGTTTGGGCTGGCGCTGGGGGTCTTTCAGCCGCTGGCATTTAGCGAGGGGGTACTAGCCCCGGTCGTTAACCGGAAAATCACGCTTAAGCATATGGCGCCAAGCCATGTGATTCCCGTGCTGGAGGCCGTCATTAAAGACCCTGAGCACCGGCGCATTATTGGCGTTCAAGAGCAAACGCTGACGATCCGCGCGCCTGCCGACCAGATGGAGTTGATTGAAAAGGCGATGCCCGTCTTAGATCAGCCTTTAAGCGAAACCAACCCTGTTCGCATCAAGCTAATTTTGCGTGCGCGCTACATGGGCGTCATCAAGGAGGTAAAAAAGGCTCGCAAAGCCGCAGAGTCCGCATCCCCTGGGTCGACGGCCAAGGACCAACCTCAATTTAAACGGGAAGCGCCAAGTGTTTATCAGGAAGATGACGCCGAATTGGTGCGTAAACGAGTTTTTCTTAAAGACGGGATATCTCGCCTAGAAGCGGATATGGTTTTAAAAGCGATTTTTCTGGATGTCCAAGGTCAAACTTATGGGATTGTAGAAAGCGGGTGCGACAAATTTATCGCCCGACAAGGAAAACTCTTCCTGCCCACCGGGCAAGTGGTCCCGGGCTATCGCACCCGCGTCACCCAAGACACCGTGACGCTCATCAGCAAAACCAAGACCATCGTGATCAAACACAAGGAACGGTTGTGAAACACCTGCTGCGCCAGGAAACCGGCTTCACCATGCTCGAAATGATGGTCACCGTAGGAGTCCTGGCGGTTTTGGTCAGTTTTGCATCGATGTTCTTGGACCCGTTGTTAGCTAGAGCTCGGTATTCCCGACTGAAGGCGGATTTTGACAGTGTGGCGAAAGCCGCTTTCACAGATTACACAGTCAACGATGAGTGGGCGGGCGCGGAACCCGACGGCACCCCTCCCGACGATTGGCCTCAAAGCTGGGCGAACCAATTGCGTCGATGGCCAAAACCGCCCTGCGATGGCTGGTTTTATACCTGGGACAATTTTTACGACACAGACGGTGTGGTTCGTCTGAGTCTACGTCGCCCCAACGGATCGATCCGTTATTCATATTGCCTTCAGTCGTTAGACGGTGCCGATTGTGAGATGGATGACCCTCTATTTATTGGCATCCCCGTCGTCAGCATCATTGATAGCACCACCAACCAATTCTCCTGCGCGGAATAGGCGTTCTTTTTCGTCGTGTTAAAATGGCGACGTGCCAGAGGCGCTTTACAACAGCCCGTTTCTAAAAGCCTGCCGCCGCGAACCCACGGCGCGTACACCCATTTGGCTCATGCGCCAAGCGGGGCGCTACATGAAGGAATACCGCGCCGTTCGGGAAAAAAACAGTTTTTTAGACCTCTGCAAAAATTCCGATCTTGCATCAGAGGTGACCGTCCATGCCGTCCGCCGGCTGGGAGTCGACGCCGCCATTATTTTTTCCGATCTTTTACTTATTCTTCAACCGATGGGGTTGGAACTTGAATACACGAAAGGGGATGGGCCGGCTATTCGAAACCCTATTGGCTCTGCCAAGGACGTCGAGCGGCTGCGCGTCGCTGAACCAGAAACGTTGTCTTATGTTTATGAGGCCATCCAAAAAACCCGTACAGCCTTGCCTCCGGATATTCCGCTCATTGGTTTTTCGGGGGCGCCATTTACGCTGGCCTCCTATATGATTGAAGGCGGAAGTTCGAAAGATTATTCCCGAACGCTTGCTTTCATGCAAAACGAACCCATCGCCTGGACCCTCTTGATGGAAAAATTGACCGCTTCTTTAGGGGGCTACTTAAACGCTCAAATCCACGCGGGCGTGCAAGCGGTGCAGATCTTCGACAGTTGGGTTGGGTGCTTGAAGCGCGAGGCCTACAAAACCTCCGTGCAGCCCCACGTCCGCGCGCTGATTAAGCGGGTGACTTCGGGCATTCCGGTGATCCATTTTGGGACCCAAACGGCGCATTTGCTTGAACTTATGAAGGAGGCCGGTGGCGATGTGATCGGCGTGGACTGGCGTCTGCCTTTGGATGAAGCCTGGAGCCGCCTGGGTGAGTGTGCCGTGATGGGCAATTTAGATCCGCATGCGCTCCTCGACACCCTTCCCGACATTCGTAAACAAACGCAAGCGATCTTGAGGCAAGCCGCCGGGCGACCCGGTCATATTTTTAATTTGGGGCACGGAGTACTGCCGCAAACGCCGGTCGACCATGCCGTTGCTTTGGTGGAAATGGTTCATGAGCTTTCGCAAAGATAAAACGGCCGGTATCGGAATCGGTATCGGCAAGGAGTTTTTTTATAAATAAATCTACCTCGCCGATTCCGACACCGATACCGGCTGTTCTATTCATCAGTTTCGGGGGCCCCGAAAAACCCGAGGACATCATGCCCTTCCTCGAAATTGTGACCAAAGGCCGTGGCATTCCACAGGCGCGTCTCAACGAGGTGGCCCACCACTACCACGACATTGGAGGGAGATCCCCCATCAATGAGATCACCCGAAACCAGGCGGCCGCGCTAGAGCGCGAGTTGGGGGTACCCGTTTACATCGGCCAACGGAACTGGCATCCGTTTTTGGAAGACACGCTGACCACCATGGCGGCCAACGGCATCCAACGCGCAGTCGGGTTTATCACCGCCGCCCATCGCTGCGAAGCAAGCCTCGAACGCTACCTGCGGGCTGTGGAAACGGCGCGGTCCAACGTTCCACGCGCCCCCATCATCGACTACGTCAATTCTTGGTATGACCACCCGCTTTTTATCGAGGCCATCTGCGCAAAAATTACTGAACGATTAAGCAACGAAGCGAGCAGGGAAGTAAGTGGAACAATTTCCTTACTTGCTCAATCGCCTATTCGCTTACTCGCCGACATTCCCTGGGTCTTTACCGCACACAGCATTCCTTGTTCAATGGCTAAAGAGTCGCCCTATGTAGAAGAGCTGACCAAGACGGCCACCTTAGTGTGTGCGGCCTTCGGCCGAAAACAATATCGCCTAGCCTATTCCAGCCGAAGCGGTCGACCCGAAGACCCTTGGCTCGTGCCGGATGTCTGCGATGTTATTCGAGAGGAAGCTGCCCAGGGAAATAAAAAAATCCTGTTCATCCCCATTGGGTTTATCGCCGATCACGTGGAAGTTTTGTATGACCTCGACATCGAAGCGCAAGCGGCGGCAAAGCAGGCGGGGGTCACATTGTTTCGAGCCCAAACGGTCGGAGACCACACGATCTTTGCCCAGATGATGGCCGACGTCGTGCGACGCCGCGCCGGCGCCTTAGCGCATGAGGCGCAAACCTCTTCCGAAGTTCTCCCCTTCACCGGGTGTTTTTGCTTTCCCGGGTCGACGAAACCGCCTTGCCGGCCATGAGCGAGCGTATCATCGTGATCGGCGGCGGAATTGCGGGCCTTTCGGCTGCCTGGCGGCTTCAGCAGCAACAGGCTTCGGCCCACGTACTTATTTTAGAAGCCACTTCCCGCGCGGGCGGGACGCTCCAGAGCGAAGTGCGTGATGGTTTTTTATTGGAACATGGCGCGGATTGTTTTATTACGGAAAAGCCAGCCGCGCTTGATTTATGCCGGGAATTGGGCCTGGAAAGAGAACTTCTTGGATCTCGAATGGAATTTCGCCGCAGCTTTATAGCGCGCGGAAAAACTCTCTACCCGGTCCCTGAAGGTTTCTATTTGATGGGGCCGCGCGCCTTGCGCCCATTTTTGGAAACGCCGTTGCTTAGCTGGCGAGGGAAGTGGCGCGCTCTTCTTGAACCGCTCCTTCCCCCACGAAAAAACGCAGGCGATGAGTCTCTGGCGTCCTTCGTGCGCCGCCGGTTTGGAGCGCAGATGCTGGAAAACTTCGCTCAGCCCCTCATCGGCGGAATCTATGGAGCGGACCCTGAAACGTTAAGTCTGCGCGCGACTTTCCCCAAATTCCAAGACATGGAAATAAAGTACGGCAGCGTTCTTTTGGGTCTTAAGAAGTCCAAAAAAGAAGCGGCGAGCGGCGCGCGCTACGGCCTTTTCAGAACGCTACGCGGAGGACTTCAGCGATTGACCAACGTCCTGGCCGCGCGTGTGAACGTTCGCTATAACGCCGCCGTTACTTATTTATCTCATGACCCAACCGGGTGGACCGTCACTTTATCGACGGGAGAAAAATGTACGGCGGATGCCGTTATTTTAGCTTTGCCATCCTATGCGTCTGCGACATTGGTGGACCCCTTGGATGCCGCGTTGGCGTCGTCTTTGCGAGCCATCGCCTATTCTCCCGCGGTAACGCTCAATGCGGCGTTTCGTGAATTGGATTTGGGGCCTTTGCCGAAAGGGGCCGGGTTCGTGGTTCGCGCGCGCGAAAAGAAACGCACCATTGGCTGCACGTTTGCGCATCAAAAATTTGAAGGCCGTGTTCCCAAGGGGTTTGCCCTCCTTCGCTCATTCGCCGGAGGAACGGGAGCGGCGTGGCAAAACGATTCAAATGCGAAGCTTGAGGCCGACCTTCTGGCCGAACTTCACGATTGGGTTCCTTTTAAAGGCAAACCGCTCTTTACGCGGCTTATTCGCTACGAGCACGCGCTTCCTCTCTTCGCCGTGGGCCATGTGGAGCGGGTCGCACAGCTGGAAGAGCAGGCTCTACGACATAAAGGATTGGCTTTGGCGGGAAACTGGGCCTATGGTGTGGGAATCCCCGATTGCATCGCGTCGGGGTACCGCGCGGCGGACGTCAGTTTGAGAGCCGTTTAGCCCAATCGCTATGAATGCGAGCGCGTTCCAAATCGCCTTTTTGGGTAAAAAACCGGGTTAAATGACGGTGGGCATCGGCGTCATCGGTGATGTCGTATGCGAAGTAGGAATAGGCGCTCACAAAAGCGGGTTTCTTGGGAGCAAGCCAACTTAAAAAAGCCTCTTTTTGGAAGATCGATTCGGCTTGCGCGGCCATATACGCGCGTTTTTCTTTCCGAAGGTCCACCGACCGATACGTGTCCAGACGACTTTTATTAGGCGGCATCCCGACAAAGCGTTCCCAGTCTGCCACAAGCGGGGTCAGCGGGTAAGCGTGGAGCCCGCGGAAGAGTGGGTCATCATGGCCGATATAGCCTAAATACACTTGCTTGATGCCGCGCTTTTTGAACTGATCGACCATATCCAAAAACCCAATGCCCCAATCGATGTTGACTTGCGTGAAGTAACGGTGACCCTGAGAGGAACCGCCGATCGTCTCATTAAAATAGTCGAATTCCCATGGATGCACTTTTGCCACCGCCACTCCCATCCACGCGAGCAACACCGCCCCCACACCGACCCCGATCTTTCGCGGCAGCTGCATCAAGCCATAAACCCCAATCATTGGCATAACCATAAACAGCGGTAGAAGCTGCCGGACTCCTGATTGAAAATGAACGAGCGTCAGCATCGCCCCGCCAAAGAAAACAAACGCGAGGGTTGGCCAAAGCATGGGAAGAATGTCCTTGCGCTTAAGGCACAGAGCCAAAAGCCCTAGCGCCGTAATGATTAAAAGAGCGAGAGGTGTCTTAACGAAAAGCGTGAGGAGGTAATAGTACGCGGCGCTCGCGTTTTGTTCCCCGTGAATAATGCCAACGCCTGCGCTGCTTTGAATTTTGGAACCATAACGGACCCCTTCGATAAACCAATGGATGAATTGAACTTTGTACACGAGCAAAACGAGAGCGGCAGCACCCAACACAAAAAGCCCGGCACGCAGGAGTTGGTTCTTCCAGGGCCTGGTCCGGCCAAGGAGGTGCTCCAAGAATACACCGATGCCATAGACCGGAAGGAAAAGCACGGCAAAATACTTGCTGGCGAGCGCGGCGCCAAAAGCCGCACCCGCACCCAAGGGATACCACCACCCGGAGCGCTCACGCCCTTGGTCCATGGCCCAAAGGCTCCATAACAAAAAGACCGCCATCGCCATATCCGCTTTTGCCAGAATGGCGTGGCCCAAAATAATGGGATTTAAAACAAAAAAAGCTAAGGCAGCCGCCGCGGCCGCAGGACCCAACACCCCAAACGTCCACACATACAGCCCAAACCCGCCAAAGGCCGCTAAGCCGGCCATCATGGCGCGCGCTTGGTGCATGATGGCATCACGCGAAATGCGGTTGTAGCTTAAAAAAAAGTGGCTGCCCACGCCGATGTGACCGGCGCGCAGCAAGGGATGGTTTTTATCTTTCCACAGCGGCGGTGAAAGCAGAGGCAGAGCTGAAATCATTCGGGCCAATGCGGGCACTTCAATGTACCAGCCGTAATCGTTCTCCCAGGCCATAAGCCCGGAAAAAATAAAGGAAGGCTCATCATCGGTTAACGCCACGCGCTGGACCATCGACCGACTTAGACCCGCAAAAAGGGCAAAAAGAAGCATGGCCGCCACAAGCGATGAACGGCTAGCGAAGCGCTTCAAGGACCTTGGTTTGTGTTAAAAATTCCGACAAAACCACCGGCTTGCGGCCGGGGAGGTAGACCGCATAAAACGGAATACCGACCCGACCGTGTTTTTTAAGGTAACTCGCGACCTCATCGTTACGGTTTGTCCAGTCGGCGCGCATGAGGACCATGCCGCGGCGCTTAAATTCCGCCGTCACGGCTGGGGAGGCCAATACAAAACGCTCGTTGTATTTACAGGTTACGCACCAATCAGCTGTGACGTCAACCAAAACGGGCTTTCCTTCCTGCAGATAGTGCCCAATATCGGCTTCACCGAAGGGGATCCACTCGTCAGATTGTGGCGACAGTGGCCCTTTCGCGTGGAGTTGCTGAGACAACACCCATCCCAACCATGCCGCCGTCAAAAAAAGCAAAATGGATAATATTTTCTTTAGCGAGACCATCCAATGTCCGGGCTTGGGCAACCAACGAATGCTCCTCGGCCATGCAGCCAAAGCGAAATACGGCATCGCAAGCCCCACACCTACCGCCGTAAAAATCAGCAGAATTGTGCCGGATGGCTGGAGTAAGGCAAACCCGAGCGCCGTGCCTAGAAAGGGGGCCGAACAGGGAGTGGCAAGCAGCGTGGCAAAAAGCCCGGAGACGAAATGAGCCGTCAACGTTTCGTGATAGCCAAAACTCGTGGCGAAATGTCCCAGGAAGCGCGGCGTCAAAATTTCGAAAACGCCCCAGAGGTTTAGGGCAAACATCAGCACGACCATCATTAAAAAAATCACAAACCAGGGGTTTTGAAACTGAATTCCCCATCCCACCGCATGACCCGCCGCGCGCGCCGCAATAGCTAGCCCCGCCAGGGCCCAAAATGACACCAAAATGCCTGCCGCCGATGCCAAAGAACTTTGAACGACATGCGCCGGCGATTGATGGGAATGCTGCAAAAGCCCGGCCAGCTTGATCGACAGGACCGGAAGGACGCACGGCATCACGTTTAAGATAAGGCCGCCGACCAAGGCGAACAGCACCATCACGAATAACCCCGGGCCTTTCGCGGCGGAGGGCGCCGCAACGGGAGCGCCTTCATTCAATTCAAGACGAACCGTGACCGCTTTCGCCTTCACGTCGCGGTCCGATAAAGAAGGCACCTGTGCATGGAACTTCTCAATTAAATCGCGCGCCTCAACATCGGAAACGGCATTAGGGCCAATCGGAATATCAAGCGAAAATGTGTACGTATAAGGGACGCAGGAGGTGTAGCAGGTAAGGTAGGACAGTTTGGCATGCACTTCAATTGTGTCGCGGTTAACGCGCGCCCGAACCGGGTACACCATCTCGCCTTGGTATCCATACTCCACGATGTCGCCCGGAAGAATTAGTTTAACCGGCTGCGGCCAAAGAATTTCCGGCGCCGTCAACCCGCGCGTCCCCATCCAATTTACAGCAGGCGGAATCCCCGCTTCGCCAGGGTCTTTCCAGTAGTAATACCACCCTGGCTGCGGTTGGAAATGAAGCCCCAACCAAACCGTTTCCCCACGAACGGCCGTATCCGACGCACTGATCAGCCGCACGCGGCCGTGCTCGTTGGTGTGCCAAGGAGTGGAAGCGGCAAAAAGAAAACTTGGAAGCAACAATAGGGCCAGAAGCATGTTTAAAACTCCCCTATTCCAACTGTCATCGAACACCAAACTAATCGCTCGGGTCACTTAAAAGAGGACGCCATGACGTATTCTGGTTGGCTTCGCCCTGAGCTTCCCTTATTTTTACGTAGACCTAACTGACATTAGCGATCATCTCAAATTAAGGAGTCAGCGTCTGCCGAACCCCGGTCCATGATAATCCAACCCGCAATTTCACATTGATCTTTATTTCATCGAGTGAATCCCGATCAGATTTCCATCAGGGTCGTTGGCCAACACAATAAAGCCATACCCGCCAATCGACATTTTTGACCGATGAATGCGACCGCCGAGGGAAACGACGCGCTTTTCTTCGATCGCGCAGTCAACACTCGAAAAGTAAACGAGCGTCCCACAGCCACCCGACGGAACACCTTTCATTTTGACAAGCGCGCCTCCACAACCCGGATGTTCAGGCTTCATGGGAAACGTCCACATTTCCATTTCGGAGGCTTTCATCGAGTCTGGAGTATCAATACGTTCAAGCTTCCGTTCGAGGACACCTTCGTAAAACTTCTTTGCCCGATCCATGTCTTGGACATAGATCTCAAACCAACCGGCCGCGTTTCGATTCATGAGGCCTCCTGGTGAGTTCATCGTGATTTCGTTTCAGACTCCACCAGCGCCTTTAATTTCGTCAGGCCATTGGCGAAGGTACCACCCACCATCTTGTCCATGTTGCAGAAGACGCCCATGCAACGGAACAGAAAGTTATTCTTTCCGCTGACCGACCAACTCACGACGGTTTCGGGTCCCGAAGGGGTCAGCGTGATCTGCGCCGTCTGGACCATCCTCATCGGTTTTGTGTAAGCCAAATCAGTAACCACTCGCTCAAACGGAACACTTTCAGAGATGGTCGCACTCCCGACGCCCATCCGCCCTTTGCTCTCCCAAGAAGTCTTGGCGCCTACCCCAGCCTCAGGCCCAGAAAAGGATATTTTGACCTGCGGATCCACCTCGGTCCAGGGATTCCAGGAATCCATCTTCTTAGAATCGTTTATGTACGGGAAGATTACCGCCGGTGAGGCATGGATTGAGACGTCCCGCGCGACCGTATACTCCGGCTTCTGTAACGCCCCATACCCCAAAAACAAACCAACGACGACAACCAATCCAATTCCGATCTTTTTAAACATGAGATCTCCGTTTGCGGTTTAAAGTTTCGATGCCACTTTTTTATTTTGATTCATGGGTTTTTCAGCTGTTTACGGCCCTTAGGGGTTGTCACATACCGCTGTCTTGGACTATTGGGCGAGTCTGGGTCAGTCATCGCCAGCAAGCCATTTTCTAAGAGCGGATGAAGATACTGCTTTCTAAAACTGGGTCGATGGCTCAGCTTCAAATGGGTCATCATCTGCATTTTGCTTCTCGGCTCAACACAAAACTCGAGCCAATCAGCCCGCTGCCTTACTGGGTCGCTCGTTCTTTTGCCGGTCAGAGAGCTCCGCCCACTCTTTATCGCTATAGCGCTTGAAAAGCACACTAAAGAAACTGCCAAATTTAAATTGAGGCGTGATGCCGTGTTCTTTCGCAACCGCCTCCCGCATCCGTCGGATACCGCTTCCGGCACGCTCAACTTCCCCGACGCGATTGCCGATATCGGCCACAAGAGGATTACGGCGCATGCTCACTTCGCCAAATTCGCTGGGTTTAAGCCCCGCGGGAAGCCCTCCGGGGTTAGAGATCCGCAGTTGGCTCGGATCAATCTCCATAGAGACGTTGGCCCTCCCTTTTTTGTTGAAATAATCTGAACGTGAATCTTATCGCGCCCTGGGATTGGATCTAATGGGGTTACCTTAGTAACTCGTCCTAGAATTATGTATTTGGATTGTTTATCTAGTATTGATAACCGCTGAGGCCCAGGCTGAGATGCATGAGTTGATGAAGCAGGCATGAAGCACAAAAAACCTACTCCTGTTATTCCGATGCAAGTCCATCTCACGATATTCATAGCATGCCTCCACAAGTAAGAAATTCTGCCGGACTAGGATTCGAACCTAGACTAAGAGATTCAGAGTCTCTCGTGCTACCGTTACACCATCCGGCAATAAATCGTGGCGCGCGCCTTTCTCCACTGTTCGATTAGCGTCACATTCTCAAAAAATAAAAATCGTGCCCGTCTTTCCTTCATTTTTCCGTCGACGCTGAACCAGTTTGTTCAGGTCCGAATCCGCTACGAATCCCGGACTCGGACAGTAAACGAACACCTTTGCTGCGATTAAATGAAGTATTCCGACAAAATCCTGCATCAAACGCATATTTTTACCTTACCGATCCTGCCCATTTCGACCATACAGCCCCCAATAAAAGTTCGAAATAATATGGGTGTCGCAGTCAGGGGTGGGACTTAGATACGAACTTTGGCTTGCTTTACCCGCCCTGGAGAAGGTAATCCTTCTGTAAGCATGCTCAAAAAGAAAGAACTAACCAGCCTTGGAACGGCTTATGTCCTTGTTGATGAAGCCCCGTTTGAATTCATCCGTGGCAAAAATGGCGTTCTTTATGGCGCCTGAAATCCAAGAGTATATTCGCAACATGCCGCCTTCCACAGGGTACGGCCTCATTAGCTTGCGTCGCCTCTTAGCAATCATCCGTTCTCGAGATCATGAGAAGCTACGTCTGGAATTCCACGAACTATTACAAGCGTCTTCAGGGTGAAAAACTGTTATTTAATTTTTAGGTATCTCGAAACAATCTTCTTCGTAGGCATGTACTTTTTGAATTGGTACATACCCCGCCGCGATGAGTTCCTCGGCAGTGAGCCATGGCCATTGCGAAAACTGCTGTTGCAGTTCAGGGCTTTGGAGCAAAGCTGAATTAAGTTTTTCATCTAGGTTAATGATGTACCGCCTTGTCATAGCGAAATAACCGGTGGCCATTAGATTTTCCCCTGAGGGAGAGGCCGTAGCCTGTTTCGATTTGTTCAAACACCAAGCGCCATCGGGGTTTATTTTGGAGACGCTTTTAGGGTAAAGGTCATACCGAAGATGTGTCCTGTTTTGCGCCCTTTCCAACATCTGCGTACCCACCGTATCCTTGCCTTCGGAGTTGGACATCGCACCTAAAGGAACGCTAAGAGACTGAGCCTGCACCTGCAGTAAATAATCCCTCTCTTCTACAGGTGGTTCCAGTATTTTCCTCTGGTCATCGGGAACAGCGAAACCGATCTGTAGAGGTGCCATGAAGGCATCCAATCCCGTTGGATGCTTAAGGTCATACTCCACACGCAACCCCACTGGATGCGCGATGCGTGGGATAGAAATCGGAACAACTGCCACGTTTTGAATCTCGAGAAAATATTTAAGAAAGGGACTATACAGGCGAAATTTAATCTCTTGATAATAATGCTTCAGTCTGCTCGACAGCGTCGGCGCTGTCGCCGGATTCATTTCGATACGCACCGCGCCGCCGAAAAAGCGGAGCTTGGGTGGTTCGGGGGAACCTTTTGGACGCTGCAAGAGTGTTCTCATTTCCTCCTCATTCATCGGTCGGTCGAAGAGAAGAATAACGGTTTGAACCATCCCCTTTTGCCAGTCCACCGAAAAACCTTTAAGTAGGGGATGTAATTCTTTAGCCAAGTTGTCGGCCAAGGAAAGTTGCGTTTGCGCATCTTTAGATGCATCCCGAGAAACTGCCTCGAAAAATTTTTCCAATTCGGGGTCGTGATCCAATTGTTTAGGGGCTAATGCTCGGCGCAAAGCGGCTTCGAAATCACTCGCAGACATACCAGCGAGCTTTACAAAATCGGCTGACACGTTTGATGATTGCAAGACATCTTTGACGGGGGCCAATTTGAATTGATACGTCTTTTGATCGAACTTCATGCGAAAGTCGATGCGCTGTGGAATCGGGCTATGCTGCCAATAAAACCGCATTTCGGGCTGATCCACAGAGCTATAAGAATCATCGGCAAACTGGTAATACTTATTTTCGAATCGAGCAGGACGCTTCTTTTGGTAATCGATACCCTTGAAGTAAACGACGAGTTCGTTCGCCTGCTCTTTTGTCGATTTGGAATGAAGCGAGAGCCGTGGCATTACCGCAGTTCCCTGTGCATCCGTTACAAACCATTCCTTATAGAATTCAGTGGGACACCATCCATTGCTAAGCGGCATACGCCCCGCTTCGCAGGGTCCTTGTCGTTCTCCAGGGACGAACGCAAAAATAATTGCGTCTTGTACGGGTTTCCCATCTGACGTTGTAACGGTAAACGTAATGGGTCCGGCATCCAGATCAAATCCAGGCTTTGTGCTGCCCGTCATGAATTTTTGACGCTTTTCAAGTTTCTCGAGTGCTTTTTTGGCCTCCACCTCCCCTTGAGCGGCAGCTTTGGCGTAATAAATACGCGCTTGTGAAAAATCGCGCGGGACGCCTTTGGCGCTCTCATAAAAATATCCCATCGTCGACTGTGCTTTCGCATAGCCTTTATCGGCCGCCTTTTTCATCCAGATCGCTGCCTCGGCCTCGTTTGGAGGGACCCCATAGCCGTTGTAATGAAGTGCGCCTACGTTGTAATACCCACGAGCGAAACCTTGATCAGCCGATTTCCGATACCAACGCAAGGCTTTGTCGTAATCTTTCGGAACACCCTGTCCGAGTTCATACTTCACACCCAAATCGAGTTGTGCCTTCATGTCCCCTGCTTCTGCCCTCTGCCGCAGGTCATCAATTGGGTCCGCATGGATAGTGGATATTCCCGATAAAAACAGGATAAAGAGGAAGCTCTGCAAGAAAACTGCGAATGGAAGCTTTTTCATGGTAGAAAAGGTACGAATGTGTGCCCCACGTTTGGTCTCATAAAATTTAGATTTGAGCTGTATTATCAATCTAATTTGATCGGAAAGGAAAAACTCCGGGACAAGGATTCGAACCTTGACTAAGAGATTCAGAGTCTCTCGTGCTACCGTTACACCATCCCGGAGTTTTGCCCTCCTCACCTACTGAGTCGGCCGCCATCGGCACGATCGGCTCTATGCCGATCCTTTAGCGCATGACCATCGCTAGAATTCTCACCGCCTTATTAGCCGGTGCAGTCCCGTCTATTCTGGTCCGCCCGAGGCGGGCACTAGGAGCCATGCGCCTTAAGTGCCTAGGGTTTAATTATTTCTGGGCCCTTAGACGATGAGACGCCCGGTGGAACAATGATGCTGGGGCCTTTTTTTTCTTCAGCGGTCTCTGTTTTACGCACTTCGTCGGCAAAATTAAGCTCCAAATCGGAGACCATGTTGTCTAAGAGCTCTTGTTCCTTCGACGTTAAGTTGCCTTCCGTTTTTTCCTGAAGCATGCGTAAAAATTCGATCGTCATGCGGGCCTGGTCGACGTCTTTGTCGATTTTTTGCGTGGCAGGGTTTGGGACCTTGCCCAGCTGCGACCAAGCGGCGGTGGCTAAGGACATCACGAGGGACAGAAAACGATAATCGGCTTCAGCGGATAGTGGTATTTGCTCATTACTCATCGTAAACCCCCTTGGTGGTACGTGATGCGTGTTACGAAAATGATGCGTACCGCCACACGTATCACTGACCGCTTACCACGCCTTTCAAATAATCCTGCGCTCTTTTCATACGCTCTAAAGTTTTAGGTTTTCCAAAAAATTCAATGAAATGGAACAAACTTGGGCCTTCCGTGCGGCCCGACGTCGACACGCGAAGCGGATGAAAGATAGCGCCGTTTTTAACTCCTTTCTCTTTCGCCAAGGCCTTGCACATCACTTCAATGGAGGCGGCATCAAACGGTTCCAAGGCGGCAAGCCGCGTGGATAATTCATCTAATATCGCATCCGCGCCCGGCTGGCGAAGCACTTTTGTGACGGCTTCTTCGCGGTATTCGTAATCGTCCCAAAGCAAGAAATCAACCAGCTTGGGGATGTCCGCCAGTAGTTTGATTTTCTCTCGTTCAAGCGCGACGGCCCCTACATAACGATCCTCTGGAACCTTCGTCACATCGTGCGGTGCAGTGAAAAACGGTTTGCCTAAGGCCGCCAAATCGGCCGGCAGCTTCTGGCGAATGTACTCGCCGTTCATCCAAATCAGTTTGCTCGGATCAAACGTTGCGGGGCTTTTCCCGCAACGCTCAATCGTGAATTTGTCTTTCATTTCCTGCGGAGTAAAAAGCTGTTGACTGTCTTCCGTGCCCCAGCCCAGGAGCGCCAAATAATTAAGCATGACCTCGGGCAGGTAACCGGCATCGCGGTATTCGGTCACGGAGGTGGCGCCGTGGCGTTTGGATAGACGCGAGCCATCGGAACCTAAGATCATCGCCAGGTGTGCAAATCGCGGCGGTTCCCACGCCAGCGCTTGGTACACCAGTGTTTGGCGTGGAGTGTTCGAAAGGTGGTCATCGCCGCGGATGACATGGCTGATCTTCATCAAATGATCGTCCACCACGCAAGCAAAGTTGTACGTAGGCACTCCCGACGTTTTTAGAATGACAAAATCTTCCAGCAGGTCATTATCGAATTCCTTAGGGCCGTGAATTAAATCGGTGAATACGGTTTTGCCTTCCGTAGGCGTAGCAAAACGGATGGATTTCTTTTTGCCTCCCGCTTCATGGGCCGCGCGCTGGTCCGCCGTCAGTTTTCGGCAGCGCCCATCGTATTTAGGTGGGCGCTTGGATAAGAGGGCCATTTCGCGCATCTTCTCCACTTCTTCCGGTGTGCAGTAGCATGGATAGGCCGCGTTTTTAGCGATCAATTCATTACAGGCCGCGGCGTATTTGTCCAAACGTTGCATCTGGAAATAGGGGCCGTACTCCCCTCGAACGGCTGGGGTTAGACCCCGCCCGGGGTCAGACAGCGAAGGTCCTTCATCCCAGTCCAAGCCCAGCCAGGCCATCGACGTGAAAATCGCATTAACGGATTCTTCGGTAGAGCGAACCTCATCGGTATCTTCGATACGCAAAATGAACGTCCCCCCCATATGCCGAGCGAAGAGCCAATTAAACAGCGCCGTGCGAGCTCCCCCAATATGAAGGTAGCCGGTCGGCGACGGCGCAAAACGCACGCGAACGTTTGGATTTGTGACAGACATGAGGAGGCTATTTTACTATGCGAGGAAGCCCCAGGTATGGAGCAAATCACCATCCTGGGTCCAGCGTTCGCCGATGTCGGTGCGGTAGAACATGTTGGGGATGATGATGGTTTTGACTCGGTTGTAGGTTTCACGGCGGGCTTCTTCCATCGTGGGGCCGGAACCGGTGACCACTAAGGCATAGCCGTCGTGGCCCGTGATCTTCCAATCGCCTTCTTCGAGCTTTACATCCCCCAAATGGATGCCTTCCATCGAGGGTCTGGTGAAGATGATCACGGCGTCTTCCGAAAACTTGCGGAAGGTGTCTAAATCCGAAAATGGCCAGGGCGGCAAGGCGATCACCACACCGACTTGAAAGCCTTTTTGTGTTTTAAGCGTAAACGGTTTTTTGGACCCCACCGCATACAAGAACTCGCCCCAAGAACTGGTGACGCCTTCCATTTGAATACTCACCGTGGGATAACCAAAACGCGGCGTCATCTCGAGTGCATAGATGCCGCGAGCGTTGGCTATGCAATTGATATCGAAATATCCGGTAAAGCCTGCTTGGGCCAGGCGGTCTTTCATCTTGCCGATCGTTTCTTGGTAGAGGCGGCTCGGGCCGGCCCAGAACATAGCGGTGCCCATCTCGCCCGTGGCCGGGCCGATCTCTCCGGGGAACAGCTTTTTGTGTTCAAAATTGACGCAGATGGGCTGAATGAAATCGACGCCATTAAAGTAACCGCCCACGGCCACCTCGACGCCCGAAACAAATTTTTGGACCTGCAGGGTTTTCACTTTCGAACCCCACCCCTTTTTATAACGTTCAAGAATGGCCACCACATCTTTTCCGTCTTCTTCACGGCCTACGAATGAGAGCACTTTATCGTTTTGGGCTTTGCCGGAGGGTTTGACCACATAGCGGGCCGGCGTCTTTTCGACAAATTTGATGGCTTCATCGAAGGAATCAAACTCCCAGGAGTCGGGGATGGTAAGACCGGCGGCTTTCATTTCCTGCGAACCGAAATCGCGGTCCAGTTCAAGGCGGTCGGTGTAGCCTGAGCCCCCCAGCACGGCTTTACCTTCTTTGCGCAAGCGGTCGGCGAGCGGCCCAAAGCCTACATCGTCAATGATGAGGAGGTCCGCCCAGTCTTTATGCGGTTCCCAGTCATCCACTTTTTCTAGAAACCCATCGTAGAGCGTGCGGTCGGATTTGGATTGAACGTAGAAACGGACGGTATAGCCTTCTTGTTTAAGGCGCCAGGCCAAATCACCCGCGCAGGCTTCCCAGGAGAGAAACAAAATGTTTTTGGGTGATGGCTTTCCGTTGCCGTTACTCATACCGTAGTCTGGACAGAGTTTGAATCAAACGGGTTGAAATTTCAAGTGATTTCGTATACAAAGCGTCAATGCTTTCTAAAGGAGACTTCAATGGCCAATGAAAAATTCAGCATTAAAGAAGCAATAACCTATGGATGGGACACATTTAAAGGAAACGCTCCTTTTTTTCTCGGGCTGATGGTGGCACTGGCTTTGGTTTCAATTGTTCCGGATTGGATTGCTGGTAAAATTTTCACCCAAGGCACGATCGCTTTTACTCTCGTCAACATTCTCCTTCGGCTCGTGGGACTATTTTTGGGGATGATCACCACGCGCCTGTCCCTCGACATCCACGACCAGGGCCGCGCTGACTTTTCGCGCCTTTCAGAGCTCATCCCGCAGTTTCTTCCTTATCTAGGAGGCAAGATTCTCTATGGGTTAATCGTGCTGGTGGGCTTGGTGCTGTTGGTTGTTCCCGGCATCATCGTGTCGTATATGTTCTTATACGTCGGCTACCTGATCGTTGACCGCCGCCTTGGTCCGATTGAAGCGCTAAAAGAAAGCCGCGCGATCACCGACGGGGTAAAATGGGACCTCTTCTTGTTCAGCTTGGTCGTGTTGGTGCTAAATATTTTAGGCATGCTGATGCTTTTCGTGGGTTTGTTGATTACGGTGCCGGTCACGCTCATGGCCTCCGTTTACGTGTACCGGAAACTAAGCCCAGCTCAAGCCATCAGCGCTTCTTGAACCAAGGCCTTCTCTGACGCCGACAACGGTAGACCCCGCGCGGCCGCATGAGCGCGCGGGGTCATTTTTTTCCAGGTTTTACGAACGATATCGATCATTTTGTCGCGCGGGGTTTTTGTTATTAAATCGGTGAATTGAGTTTCCAGAAATACCAAGCAAAGCGCATCTTCCATCGTTTGGGCTTCTGGGTCGGTTTGAAGGTTTTTTTTAAGGATGATCGAGCGAACTTTCTGCTGGGTTTCTTCCGAATACCCCGCCTGCCCCATCAGTTCCAAAACCTTAGACGCATGAAATCGCTTTAACTCTTCCCGCCACCGCAGATACCCGGCGCGGTCCATGGGAAAACTTTCGCGCGGGCTCATCCATCGGCCGATGTGCTGGCCGCGTGCGGCAATACGCAGCGTTTCGGGCGCGTCGGGCCAAAGCCTTAAAACCCAGGCTGTAAGCGCTTGGGAATAGGGAAGTTCATACCCCCGCGGGTCTTTCGCGTTAAAGGAATCGATGGCGGAAAGGACGTGGTCCAGGGAACTCTTCATGGCCGTGATTGAATGGAGGGGATGATAGAATATCGATGTGAAACGTTTTTTGATAAGGCTAACTTGGGTTTTTTTCCCTTCAATCCTCTTGGCTTACGACCCACCCCCCAAACTGGCTGAAGAGCTGCTCTCAAACGATTCGGCCATGCGGCTGAAAGCGGTTGACGTGTTCAACAAGATGCCAGCCGAAGCGAAATACAAATTGGTTCCGGACCTAATGGTAGCGATGTCCCATGAAGAACCCCTGGTGCGCGGTCGAGCGGCCAAAATTTTGGGGGCCTTGGGCATTAAAACGGACGGCGGAATGATGCCGGATGCAAAACAGGCCCTTCCGGAAGAAAAAAAGGCGCTTCCCGAAGTGCCGGTGCCCGCCAGCCCCGTCGCGCAGGAAAGTGAACTGACGTTAGAGGAAATTCGAAAAGACAAGCCAAAAGATGCCTACAGCGATTTGCGCGACCAACTTAAAAAGGAAAAAGAAGACGCCGGGTTTGCCGACGCCAAGGAACTTCGCGGCCAAAGCGGATTTTCAGCCGCGGCTTACCCCCTCCTGGAAGCCCTTAAGGCCCCTGATTCCACCATGCAAATTCGCGCCGCACGACGGATCGGAGAACTCCGCCCACCTCCCGCGGAAGCTATTCCTTTATTAGAAAAAATGCTCGCCAGCCCCGATAAAGAGGCGCGCGCCGCCGCCGCCGGAGCCTTGGGAGGTTTTGGTCTCGATGCCCGTTCTGCCGCGCCCACGCTCATGTCCCTTCTGCGTGACGAAGACAAAGGCGTCGCCCAAATTGCCGCCGATGCCCTTAAACAAATCCAAGAAGGCCATTAATGGACCGACGCGAGTTTGAACGGATTCTTCGGGAACGCGTTGTTGTTTTTGATGGTGCGACGGGAACCAATTTACAGCTCCATAACCCCACGGTGGATGATTACGCGGGTTTGGAAGGATGCACGGAAATACTGCTGGATACCCATCCGGACTGGATTGAAGGCCTGCACGCCTCGTTTTTTAAGGCCGGCTGTCAGGTGGTCGAAACCAATTCTTTTGGCGCCAATCGCATTGTTTTGTCGGAATACGGGATCGCTGAACGCGCGTACGAGCTAAATGTCAAGGCGGCGAAGCTGGCCCGCAAAGTAGCCGCCGACTTTTCAACCCCGGCATTCCCGCGCTATGTGGCGGGTTCCATGGGGCCTGGCACTAAACTTCCCTCTTTAGGCCACACCGATTTCGACACGATCCGCAGGAATTACGCCGAACAGGCCAAGGGGTTGGTCGATGGGGGTGTCGATTTGCTGCTCATCGAAACCTGCCAGGACATTCTGCAGGTTAAAGCCGCCGCGGTGGGCGTGTTCGATACGCTCGCCGCGCTTAAAAAAGACGTCCCCGTCATGGTGCAAGTCACGGTGGAAGCCACCGGCACCTTGTTGCTGGGAACCGAAATGGCGGCCGCCATCACCGCGCTTGAGCCTTACCCCATTGTCTCGATGGGCATGAACTGCGCCACAGGCCCGCAAGAAATGTCGGAACATGTACGCACACTTTCCCAACAGTGGCCGCGCTATATTTCGGTGCTGCCCAATGCTGGGCTTCCGGAAAATGACGGGGGTCGGGCGGTCTACAAACTGACGCCCTCCGAACTCGCCGCGCATTTAAAGGATTTTGTCACCCGTTTTGGCGTGAATATTGTTGGCGGCTGCTGCGGCACCACGCCGGCCCATCTTGCGGCGGTGGTCGAAGCCGTTAAAACTATAACGCCACCCGTGCGGCAGGTTACGGCCGTCCCCGCCGCCTCGAGCCTTTACATTCAAGTGCCTTTCGCTCAGGAACCCAAGCCGCTCATCATTGGCGAACGCACCAACGCGAACGGTTCGAAGAAATTTCGAGACCTCCTGGCAAAGGAAGATTACGACGCCTTAACCGAAATGGGCAAGGACGAAGTCAATGAAAGCGCGCATTTGATTGACCTCTGTACCGCTTACGTCGGCCGAAACGAAATCCAGGACATGAACGAATGCGTCAAACGCATGACGCTCCAGGTGCGCATTCCCCTCGTCATCGACTCGACCGAAGCGCCCGTCATTGAAGAAGCGCTCAAGCGCGTAGGCGGCCGCAGCGTCATCAATTCGATCAACTTAGAAGACGGCGAAGAACGCATGGCGCAGGTATGCCCGATGGCTAAAACGTATGGGGCAGCGCTTGTGGCTCTGACCATCGATGAAAAAGGCATGGCCAAGTCGCGACAAGACAAAGTCCGCATCGCCAAACGCATTCATGACCTTGCCGTCCACACTTACGCACTACGT
Organism: uncultured Elusimicrobia bacterium; assembly: GCA_964441955.1. GTDB lineage: Bacteria > Elusimicrobiota > Elusimicrobia > 2-01-FULL-59-12 > 2-01-FULL-59-12 > CAYTWA01. The sequence continues at coordinate 43,703 of CAYTWA010000008.1, read as the reverse complement.
CCGCAAGATTTGCTCTTTGATACGCTGACCTTCACCTTAGGATCGGGCGACGAAGAATTCCGCAAAGCGGGCATCGAAACAATTGAAGCCATCCGTCTGATCAAAAAAGAATTGCCCGGCGTCTTTACCGTACTGGGCGTTTCCAACATTTCGTTTGGTCTGGCCCCGCAAGCGCGCCAGGTGCTGAACTCCGTCTTTCTGCACTACGCCATCGAAGCGGGACTGGATGGCGCCATTGTCAATTCCAAAAAAATTCTCCCTCTTTTTAAGATCGACGACAAAGGCCGCGAACTGGCCCGCCAACTTATTTTCGATGAACGCAAGGAAGGCTTCGACCCGCTGACCGAGTTTATGGCGCACTATGCGCAGGCCAAGGAAATTGCGAGCGGCGCCCAAAAAGAAGAACCCAAAACGCCGGAAGAAAAACTTAAGCAGCGCATTATTGACGGCAATAAACAAGGCATCGAGCCGCTTCTCGATGAAGCCATGAAGTCGCGCGGCCCCTTGGACATCATTAACACCATTCTCTTGGACGGCATGCGCGTGGTGGGTGAGCTATTCGGGTCCGGCCAAATGCAGCTACCCTTTGTGCTGCAATCGGCGGAAACGATGAAGACGGCGGTTCGCTACTTGGAACCCTTCATGCCCAAGTCGGACATCGGCCAACATAAGGGCAAGATGGTTTTGGCGACTGTCAAAGGCGACGTCCACGACATCGGGAAAAACTTGGTGGACATCATTTTAACGAACAATGGTTACAGGGTGATTAACTTGGGCATCAAAATGCCCATCGATGACATCCTAAAAACGGCTGAACATGAGAAGGCCGATGCCATCGGCATGTCGGGGCTTTTGGTCAAATCAACCGCCGTAATGCGTGACAATTTGGAAGAAATGAATAAGCGCGGCATTAAAATGCCTGTCATTTTAGGCGGGGCTGCTCTCACGCGACGTTTCGTCGAAGAGGATTTACGCCAGCTCTACCAAGGCTACGTGTATTACGGGGAAGACGCCTTTACGGGCTTGCGAATCATGGATGAACTCACCAACCCCGCTGTGGAGAAAAAACTAACGTTGGTTGAGTCTCGAGGGGGATCCGGGCAAACCCTTAAACCCGTGGAGTCAACAACGCGCGCCCCGGCTGTTTTTGTGGCTCCTCGCCTCGTGCCTAACATCCCCACTCCTCCTTTTTGGGGGAGCCGAGTCGCACGAGGAATTCCGCTTAAAGATGTATTCGAGCACATCAATCAAACGGCCTTGCTGAAAGTTCGCTGGGGGTTTTCTCGCGGAAAAACAACCGCGGAGGATTACCAAAAGCTTCTAACGGAAAAAGTTCAGCCGTTGTTTCAGAAATGGAAGGACTACGGCTTAAAACATCAGCTCCTGGTCCCGCAGGTGGTTTACGGATATTTCCCCTGCCAGTCCGAGGGCGACACGGTGATCGTGTTTCATGAAGACAAAAAAACCGAATGGACACGCTTTACTTTCCCACGGCAAAAAGAGTCGCCTCAACGCTGTATATCCGATTTTTATCGTTCCAAAACCTCGGGTGAATTCGATGTGTTTGCGTGTTCCATCGTAACGGTGGGAACCAAAGCCAGCCATGAAGAACAGGAGCTTTTTAAGAAAAACTCCTACACAGATTATTTGTACCTGCATGGCCTATCCGTTGAAACCGCCGAGGCCCTGGCCGAATTATGGCACCGGCGCATGCGCGAAGAATTAGGCATTCATCAGGAAGACGCGCCACAAATTCGCGATTGGTTTCATCAGGCCTATCATGGCGGGCGTTATTCTTTTGGTTACCCCGCCTGCCCCAATTTAAACGACCAAGTTCAATTGTTTGACTTGCTGGACCCTTCCCGTATTAACGTGAGTTTAAGCGAAGAGTATCAGTTAGTTCCCGAGCAGAGCACGAGTGCGATCATCGTGCACCACCCCGAAGCCAAATATTTCACCGTATAAAAATCGATTAGATGATCCAGTCTGTCCCTTCGCGGACGTGCTCAAGCATCTGCGCTACCGCCGCGCGCGCCTGGGGTGACAGCGATTCGCGCCCTTGAAGCTGCACCAAACTGCGCACCACAGCTTGCTGGACTTCGCGGTTTGGGCTTTCCAAAAGAGGCTTCAAAAGATCCAACGCTTCCGTTGACCCCAATTCGGTGAGCGCCCATATGCCGGGCCATTGTCGCGCCAGGGTTTTTTGTGTGATTAAGCGTTTTAACTCCGATAACGCCAAGGAAGCGTCAAAGGCGTAGAGAACTTTGGCCGCACGCGCGCACACCCAAGGGTCTTCCCCCTCTAAAAAGGACTTTAAAAGTCGCCCGGCCTCTTCGGGATTTGGCCGTTCCACCAACTCGGCTTCGATGGCATCAATTTTTTTGGACTCCGATGACACGCGGTGGCTGGGCGGGGGACCCATGAGAGGCACCGACCCCGCCGGAAGGGCTGCGACCATGCGGTGATAATGATCTTCCAGTAATTGAATGACCAGGCCTCGGCGACCAAAATAAGCATTGAGAACGCGGCTCCAGACCCACGTAAAGAAGCCAAAGCATGCGGCGACAAGCAATAAGCTCACCCCTAAGGCCCACTGAAACGAGCGCCGAGCATGCTCAAGATGCGTCAACCAGTCTTCCTGACGCTGCCAGAAACGCTTCATTTGTTGGTCCTGGGTTTGGCGAAATTCAGCGCTCCACTGGTCTAAATAACGCGACACCCCTTGAGATCCGTTGTCGCGCGCCTGGCGGGAGAGTGCATGAAGGACTTCTTCGATCGATTGCGGTCGCTTTTCGGCGCGGGCTAACTTTCGGTCGAGCGCCAGAAGTGCTTCATAGGCGTCTTCCTTGGGATGCGTAAAGGTTAAAGCGCGAGCCAGGGCTTCTTCGCCCGCCGCGGAATCGCCGCGGCGGTAGGCGGCTATCATTTGCTCGGTTAATACTTTGACGAGAAGCGAGCGAACCTCCGCATGGTTAGGCCGACGCTCATGGGCCTGGGCTAAAGACCGTTGCGCTTCCTGAAAGTGGCCGGTTAAATAAGCGCGAACACCGTTGTTTAAATCATTTAAAAAGGCCCGGCGGGACGTTAGATAAAAGCCGGCCCCTGCCGTGACACTGAGTGTTAACAGCAAGGTCACGACCACCGCCAAACGTTTCATGGGAGAACCTCCGGCTCTAAGGTCTGTAGCGAGGGAGCCATACGTTCCACCGCCTGCGCCGCCGCGGCTCGAACCGACGCATGTCGGGAGGTTAACAAGCGAAGCACTTCATCTGCCACCGCTCCTCGAGCCCCGCGAGGGATCGACGAAAGAATCACCACCTGGACATCGGGTTTTCCTCGGCGCAGCATGTCGAGTAGCACCGGGGACACCTCGCTCGAGGCTAAAGCGCCCAAAATTCGCGCAGCCCGAAGCTGGGCGAGGCGCGAGCCTCCCGTCAATTGGGGCGTTAAGGCCGCCATCACGTAGGAGGGCTTGGCTTCTTTTAAGGCAAGCCCCATCCAATGTTCCAATTCAGGAGATTTTTCCTGATTCAGAAGGCCCGCGAGTTTTTGGACCATCGCCTCATCCGCCGCTTGGCCCAAGCTGCGTGCCAAGGCTTCCTGCACGTCGAATTGGCTTTCACGCTGAAGCCGGTCGAGCAGCCATGAATTTAGAGACGTATTTTCCGGGCGCCCTAACGCGGTGGCCGCGACAAACCGTGTTTGCACATCAGGTGACTCCAAAGCGCGCTTTAAATGTCTCACTGTTTTAGGGGAGGGTTGTTTACCGAAAGCATCCAAGGCAATCAGGCGCCGCTCACGCGAGGACCCGGCCCATTCTTTTTCCAACAAAGGCAGTGTTTTTGGAAGCCGCAGCTCTCCGATTGCCCAAAGCGCATACGCGCGTTCCGCCGGTGTTCCGGCATAAAGACGCTCGGTGAGCCAAGGCAGCAAGGAAGCGTCCTGGGTTTTGGCCATGCCTTCAAGAAGCATGCAGCGAATCCCCTCACCGTTGGCCTGGCGATAGGCCGCCAAAAAATAGGCGCTGGCCTTTTGGCCTTTCACATCGCCCTCAATTCGCTGGAGAGACAATTGAGGAGTGCGAGAGCGTTTGGTTAAGCGGTCCAGCAGCCGCGGGAGCGCATCAGGGGTGAACGTTTCGGCGGCAAAGGGAATAGATGAAGCCGTTGCCGTCATCATCCACACGAGGAGCGACGGCATCCAGCGGCACATCATGGGGTTATGCAGTCGCCTCGGGAATGGCCAAGCAAGTCCGGATCCGGTCGACCAACTCGTGGGCATCGAAGGGCTTCACCAAATAATCCGCCGCACCCAAGCGGATCGTATCCACAGCGCTGTCGACTCCGGGAAAGGCCGTCATGAGAACGACTCTGGTATTAGGGGAAAACCGGCGGATTTCTTTGCAGAGCTCGATCCCATCCATGCCTCCCGGCATGCGAAGGTCGGTTAAGACGAGGTCAAAATGCGTTTCTTTTAAGCGTGCCAGGGCCTGTTGGGGGCCTGGGACGATTTCGGCTTGATAGGCTTCGCGGTCTAAGATGCGTTTACACACCACCTGGACCGTGGCTTCATCGTCGACAATTAAGACGCGCTTGGGCTCGTTTCCCATGGCTATTGCCTTGGGAATAAGCAATTTTGATGCTACTTGGCGAAGGGCTTATTGGCGGCGGGTGGCTTTGATCTGCCAGTCGTCAGGGGTGCCTTGGAGGTGACCGAAGATGGGGCGCACCCTTTCCCGGCCCACGGGACCCGAAACATAACGACCGGAGAGGAGTCGGCGTAACGCGGCATTCTTTTCCTTGATATCCAAGCGGGTCTGAAGGTCAAGGCCGCCGCGCTCGATATCATAAATTCCGGAGAAAGAAACCCGACTATCGGGGGCTTGGGCCCACGCTTCCACAAACGTCAGGATGGAACGCTCCACCCGCCCAACCAGGCGCAGCTTGCTAAAGGCATAACCGTCTTCTTCAAACCGGGGGTTCTTTTTTCGAAAATAAGCCAGCGTTTTGGATTTTTTGATCGCGGCAATCGACGCTTTTGGAAAAACGAATACGCCATCCGTAATCTCCGCGGTCCCATGGCCTCGAATGTGGCGCCCAAGGCCGGAAGAAGCCACGCATTCAAACTCCGCCAAACCGGACAATTTCCCGTCCAAAGCACGCGTGAGGCCATGCGAATCCGGCAGCGCGTCCACGGGAACTCGGTCTAGGGCCACGGTTGATCGGACAGTCAAACCGGAAGGCTGCGCAACCAAAGTGGCGCGGGCCTCCATTCGCCCATCCCCCCATTGACCGGTCGTCGTAAAACTCTGGGTGCTGCTGCCCGCAACAAATTCCGTTTTCCATTCCTTCAGTAAGACAGGCTGCGGGGGAACAGCCAACGTCCCGTGAAACCGTCCAAAAAACTGAGCAAGCGCCCACGCGTTGTCCCAGCGCCACTGCGGTGCTTGGCCGTTCACGCGAATTTTTTCCCCTTCCGCTTGAACGGTTATGTTCCACCGCCGGTCGCCATCGGATAGGGCGAACGTGCCTTGAGTCCAAGACGCCCCTTCAAACTTCACCCGCACCGGCGTGGCGAGCCCAGAGACATCCCCGGTATACGTGAGCACATCCTGGCGCGGGCGGTATTCTCCCGCTAAACTGCGCAGCTCCAAGCCTGGGACCGCACGGCCATGGGGGTCGAGCCATGCCAATACGCCCTGCTGAAACGACAGCCGGTCAATGGGCAGCGGGTTTGAGCGTCGACTGGAATAGTTGGACACAAGCAGGGCGGTGTTTATTCCTTCCCATGACCCGTCGACGCGACGCTGCCACACCAGACGCCAATTGCGCACGAAAAGCGCTTGCGGTTCAACCTTAAACTTAAGGAACGCCTGCCAACGCAGGGGAATTTCCACTTCCCCGGCTTTAAAGGCGGACTTAACCGCCACATTTTGAAGTTTAACCGACGGCGGCCAAACACCGACGGTCAACTTGCCGACAGCAACCGGCAAGCCCAGACGATCGCTTAGCATGGCTTCCAATCGAGGTTTAAAGGATCCCGAGGAGAGGAGGAAGGGAATGGCTAGAACCCCTCCGAAGAACAAGACAATGAGAACAATGAAGGGCAGCAGCCGCTTCAGGGAATCACCTTATTAAGCGGGTATTCGATAATGCCGGAGGCGCCGGCTCGCTTAAGCTGAGGGATGAGCTTCTTCACGGTTTTTTCCTCGATCACCACTTCAATGGCGACCCACCCGGCTTCGGTAAGCTGCGAAATAGTTGGACGCTTAAGCGCCGGCAAAAGTTTTAAAATGGCGTCTTGATTTTTAGTCTCCAAATTGAGTTTTAAACCCACCAGCCCTTCGGCGGCAATCGCCCCTTGAAGCAGCATCGCCAGGTTTTCCATTTTCTCGCGCTTCCAGGTATCCTTCCAAGACTCCTTATTCGCAAAAAAGCGCGTGCTGGAGGTAAGCAAGGTGTCTACGATGCGCAGCTTGTTGGCTTTAAGCGAGCTGCCGGTTTCGGTGAGCTCGACAATGGCATCGACCAAATGCGGACATTTGGCTTCCGTAGCGCCCCAAGAAAATTCCACTTCGGCCTTCACCTTCTTTTCCGCCAACCACTTCTGAACGAATCCTGTGAGTTCCGTGGCGATGCGCTTTCCTTCTAAATCTTTGACGTTTTGGATGGGTGAATCGTTCGCCACCGCCAGCACCCAGCGCACAGGTCGGAAGCCCGTTTTGGCATACATCAACTCGCAAATTTCTTGGACATCGACCCCGGCCTCCTTCACCCAGTCATGCCCGGCAATTCCGGCGTCAAAGACGCCATCGGCCACGTACCGCGCCATTTCCTGCGCGCGCACGAGCATGATTTCGAGTTCTTCATCATCACACCCCGGAAAATAGGAACGGTCGGAGGCGCTCACGCGAATCCCTGCGCGCTTAAAAATTTCTATCGTGGACTCTTGAAGGCTGCCCTTGGGAAGCCCGAGTTTTAGTTTTTTGGTTTCAGTCATGGAAATCTCTTTTCGTTAAATTGGTGTCGTCGATCGAGGATTATATCAGCCTAGCCAGCGGAGTCGTTATCGAGAAAAGGCGACTTGAAAGAAGCGCGTTAAGGGACCCAGGCGGCCGGTCCAGAGAGAATGGACGCGAACCACGGGCACGACTCTTAACGTGCTGCTTGTCAGAAAGATTTCATTCGCTTTTTTGAGGTCGAGGGGGGTGTAGCGGCCTTCTTGGACTGGCCTGTTCATTTTGCGGGCCAGACGAATGACGCGGGCACGGGCCACTCCCGCCAATAGACCGCAGGTCAACGCTGGCGTAAAGAGTTTCCCTTTTTTAACAAAAAACAGATTCGTGATGGTTCCCTCCGTCAAATAACCGTCTAAATTCAGCATCAAGGCTTCGAAGGCGCCGGCTTTTTGGGCTTCCTTTTTGGCCATGACCGTGTTGAGAGCACTGTTGCTTTTAATCGAGGGGTCTAAGCATTCGGGGGGGTTGCGGCGGACTCTGGCGATCATAACGGAAACACCCTCCCGCCAAAGTTTTTCCAGCGGACGCTGCGGATGCGGCTGCATGGCTAACGTGGGGCGAGGACAAAGGGTCGGGTCTAATCCCAACGGACCGGGGCCGCGGCTGATGGTGACACGGATGGTGACGCTCGTTTGCCGATTGGCGCGCGCCAGAGAACGTGCCGTTTTTTCGAGGTACGCGGAACTCCAGGGAATCGCCAACGCTAACGATTGCGCAGATGTTTTTAGCCTTCGGTAATGTGCCGGCCAATCACAAACACGGCCTTCGTCGACCCGAACGGTTTCATAGAGGCCGTCCCCGTACAAAAAACTGTGGTCAAAAATGGAAACGCGGGCTTGGGAGGCGGGGAGGAAACGGCCGTTTAAGAAAACAATCACGAACCGCTTAAGTAATAGCCGCGGCGGCGGTCGTACTTTAAGTCACGCGCGTTGTTGGTGAGCCAGCTTTTGGCTTCTTTAAACGTTTTGCGTTTTTCCGATGGTGTGGCGGCATTGTCAAAATTAAAACGACGGTGCGCCAGCAGCTCAAATGCAAGCTCAGCGGGAACCACACCCACTTGCCGCAGAGAATTTGTGAGGTCGCGGACCGAGTCGTCCATGATGCCGTAAGTCAAGGGGTGCTTTTGATGCTTGTCTAATCCATTGAGCAAACTCACTAGCGCCGTGCGGTCCCCCAAGGTTCCTCGAGCCAACGCTTTTCCCACCGTGGGGCGCTGCTGATAGGCGCGCTGAAGGACCGGCAATGAGGCGCGGCTGCCGCGCCACGCCAGCAATACACAGGCGTAATCGTCGTAGCCTGGCCGCTGGGCAAGCGATTCTAAATAAGCGTTTACTCGCGGGTCCGGTTGATGTTTGATGCGGTCTAAGACAGGCTTGACTTCATCCCAGCGGTCCACGAAACGCTTGACGTCGACGCCCGCCCAATTGTTCCAACGCCCAACCGTCTGCTTTTCCGCGTCGGAACGCTCCGCGTAAGGCGACACCGCATTCGACACCCCTTCCGGCAAATACCAAAACCGTTCTTGGTCAAAAGGTTCCACATCTATTTTAGCGAGCCGGGCTTGCGTGTTTTTTAACAAGGATCCAACCATGTCAAGTTGGCCGCCCGTCTTGTTCCACCAGGACGTCCATGCCTTTTGGTTGGGACCGAAATTTTGACGGGTCACTTCGCGCAGAATGTCGAGCGCGGCCACGTTGGGCCCCGGCACTTTAAGCGTGTCAATGAGCACGGGGATATGCGCTGGCTGAATGAAAGACACGAGCCGCTGCCGGGATTTTTCGCGCAAATCGGAATTTTGAGCGCGCAACCCCGCCAGATACAAATTTCCGCTTAAGGAAAAGCTGTCCCAGCGCTGGGAAATAATGTTGGCGCACAGCGCGCGAACGGACGCATTCAGCGTTTTTCGAACGTCGGCTTTTCCCAACAGTTTTCTTAAAACTAAAAAGTCGGGAGAATCCACGTCATAGAGTTTTTTTAAAACCGAGTAGGTCGGGTCGACTTTTTCATTGAGTTCTTCTTCGGAAATCTGATTGAGCATTTGAAGCTGCTGAAGGACGGCGGGGTCCTTCGAAGCGGCTTCTTCGGAATAACCGATACGAAGAGCACAGAACACTAAACCGTAAACGACAAGAAGGGAAGTTCTCTTCATTTTTTTGCCTTCTTTTGAACCATCAAAGCCGGATCCGGTGACCCCAGGGCTTCAATCATCGCGCGTGCCTTAAGCAGCGTTTCATGGTATTCCTTTTGGGGATCGGAATCGGCCACGATCCCCGCGCCCACCGGGAAACTAAGCCGCCCTTTATCTAGAAAAATGGATCGGATGAGAATATTAAACGTCATGTCGCCCGAAAACCCAACCCACCCCAGCGACCCCGTATAGGGGCCCCGGCGCTGCGGTTCTAGTTTATGAATGATCTCCATGCTGCGCATTTTAGGGCAGCCGGTGATCGTGCCGCCCGGAAACACCGCCGCAAAGGCCTCTTTCCAGGTTTTTGATGGCGCCAATCGCCCGCGTACATCCGAGACCAAATGGAGAACATGGGAATAGCGTTCCAACACGAGCGCCTCCGCGACACGGATGCTCGAGGGGACGCACACACGGCCTAAATCATTTCGTTCCAAATCCACGAGCATAATGTGTTCGGCTCGTTCTTTGACGTCCCGGATAAACGAGCCTTCCGAAAAACTAGCAACGCGCGCTGAGGTGCCGGCAATGGGCCGCGTCTCCAAAGCATCGGCCTCTTGGCGGATGAGGAGCTCGGGTGAGCCGCTCACAATCCAGCGCGAGCCGGATTGAAATAACGCCGCATAAGGAGACGGGTTGATGGTCGCTAAACGCCGGTAGAGCGTCCAGGGGTCCCCCTTCCAGGATGCGGCAAAAATTTGACTGAGGTTTGCTTGGTAAATATCACCCGCCATGATCAGCCCTTTGGCGCGGCGCACCATCAAACGGTAGGCCGCTTCGGACCGGTTTGACCGCAGATCGTTTGCATAAAAATTGCCCCAGCTTCGCCGGCGGCGAATGGCGCGTTGCACCTCTACCGCGCAGCGCCGTAAGCGGTCTTGCGCCTGGCGGTAAACACGTTCCAGCGAGGCTGGGCTTAAAAGACGGCCTTCAGGCAATAGAACGGTTAACACCAACCATAAGCGCTGGCGGGCATGGTCGACGGCCCCCACGGCGTCATAGACCGCAAATTCCATATCCGGAAAATGTTCTGTGGCCAAGTGAGCGGGTTTGGGGCGGTCATGGAAAAAAGACGCCATTTTTTCGTCGAGCCACGCGGCACTTTCGTACCCAAAGTACCCGGCGGCACCGCCCCAAAAGGGCGGTAGAGCCTCGATGCGCGGACCGCGAAATTGCGAGAACCATTGATGGAAGCGTTCGAAGGAGTTCCCCACCTTGAGGGCTTCGTGCCGCGTCCCATGCTCAGGCCGGTGCTGCACATAAAGCCCGCCAGGCTGGGTTTCAATCGTGTAGCGCGGCGAGTCGAGTGCAAAATAGGAATAGCGGGATTGGAGCCCTTGGGCGGCGCTGTGAAGGAAAAAAAACCGCTGCCTAAGGCCGGCACAGGCGTGGACCCATTCCAGCATATCGCCGGCGGGCAATTCCGGCTCGATCCACAGCGGTACACAGCGGTACTGCGCCGCCCAGCGGGAAAACTGGGCGAACGAGGGATACATTAGATGTCGCCGTCCAAGGAGCGCATCACAAGGCCCGTGGCCAATTTCGGATAGAAATACGTCGATTTTTGCGGCAGCAATTGCCCGGACCGGCAAAGCGCGGCAAAGGCCTCTTTGTCTGGAGGCGGCAGAATAAAAATAGCATTGCATTCGCCGCGCTGAAGATTAAGCACCAATTCCTTCGGGTCTTGCCCGTAAGACACATTTTCAAGCGGCACGTCTTTTAATATACCCTCATGCAATGACACGACCGGCATCACGCGCCCTTTTTCTTTTGAGGTGAGCCAAAACAATTTGCCGCCTTCAAGCACCAGGCCAAGGACTCCCGGTTCTTTCGGGGCGCGGAGCTTGGAAATCATATCGGTCAAACTGCTGACGGACTGCATCGCGTAATAAGGCTCGATTCGCTTTTTCCATTCTTCGAGCGGCGCCGAGAGCCGAACCGCGCGGTGCGTGGGTTGAATCACCAAACCCGGGTCGCTTAAGGGGCACAGAAACGTCATCACATACTGGTAAGCCTTTTTTGATTTGGCGGACGACCGTTCCTTAGCCAAACGCTCTTGGGCGTAGTTCCAGGCGGTCTCGTAGCGGTGGTGGCCGTCTGCAATGAGAACGTCTTCCGCGGCGAGCACCGACGTAAGCACTTTGAGGGACTGCGGGTCGTCCATTTTCCACAAGCGGTGCGTAACGCCGCGGTCGTCCCGGCTGATCAGGAGCGGTTTGGTCAGCATGCGTTTATCTAAAAGGGCTTGGGCTTTTTTCTGCTTGTCGAAAAAAATTCCAAATATCGGGCTGATGTTGGCGTGCGTGGCGCGCATGAGTTTAAGACGATCTTCTTTATGTTTGGGGAAGGTTCGTTCGTGCGGGCGAATTCGACCTTTGCCGGGCGCTTCGAGCTTAAGCGCTGCGAAAAATCCACGACGCACGTAAGAGGCGGCCCCCACCATGAACCGCTGCTCATAGGCGTAATAGCTTGGGGCTTTATCTTCTACAAGAGTTCGTTGGGTCAGCCAGCGCTTCCATAAGAGAGCCGCATTGTCATAACGATCAAGTTTCTTTTGCGCGAGAGGGAGTTCAATGCGCACAACATTCCGTTCATCGCGCTTCAACAGTTTGTCGTATTCAATGACGCCAATGACGTCATACGGCGGGCAAATCACCCCCGAAAGCGTGGCATACTTGCTGAGGTTGTAATGAACGGCTTTAAAGGGAGAAACGGCGACCATGCGGAATGGATTCTAACACACGGTTCTACCTTGTCGTCACAGTGTCATCGACCTCTGCCCGCTTATTTGGAAGGCACTCGTGGGTTGGAAAATATCAGGGAACCGTTTTGAGCTTAGCCAAGGTGGTTTGAATCGGTTTAATAAAAGTTTTTCGGATTTGCTTGAAAATCTGTTCAGCTTCTTCTTCATCGTAAATATGAGACGTTTTGTTTCGTGCCTCGAGCATCCTTAGATAGGCCTTTTCGTTGGTAATCCAACCCAAACGAAAGGCTTGCTGAATGGCCGCTTTTGGCGTATCGGCCAATACCCCCCTATTTTCGAGCAACAGCTTAAGCGTTTTCCAAAGCAGCTCAAAGGTGAATTCAAAACGCTGAATCGTCGCATCGCGCACCACATCCGAGGGCTTAAGACGTGCGATTTCATGGAGTCGTTTAACGGACTGTGCGAGTTTCTTTAAGGCCAGAACGGCATCAGTGTTCATACAGAACATCTCCCGTATTTTCAATCACACGCCGAAATGCCTTGGATACGCGGGACAAAAAGACCAAATCGATTCGGTAGAGGCCGGCAACAGTCTCCAGTTGGTCTTCCAGGTGCAGCTTTTGTTTTAAACTCGGAACGCGGGCATCCACGGCGATATCAAAATCCGCATGGGGTCTCGCGTGCCCTTTCGCGCGAGAACCAAACAGAATCACCCGTCGAGGGGCCAACTCCCTCTTAAGAATGCGCAATGCCGACTGGATAATTTGCTTGTCTCTCTTCATAAACCCAGGGGAATTGTATCTCGCGCGCTACGTTTTTAGACGCAAGATAGCCGCCCAAAAAGAAGGTTTCTCCTTTTAACAAAGAGAGAACTCAACGCGGGGCTTAAGCCGCTTTCTTTAACTTATGGTGAAGAATGATGAGTTGATCAATCTGGAGGGCTAGGGTAGCGTACGTGCGGCCAGCATCATCGCTGAATTCAACTTCGTAAACATCTGGTTTTAACTGTTCAACCACCGTCCCCACTTGTCCCCTCAAAAGACCATGCGATGGAACATCTTCCAGTAGTGCGACGACGCTTAATAAATCAATTTCACGCATAGATGTTCTCCTTTTTAAGCAACATAACAACTGGAATTTATTCTAGCACCCCATTTGTCTTGAAGAAGGCGTGCCAATTTTAGGCGGCCGTCAAAATGTGAAGTGCAGAATGATATGCATTCCATGGGGCGCGGTTATCGAGACGCTTTTTCGTTCCGGCGATGGGCATCATCAGCGCTTGGATTTCCATGCTTGGGGTAAGTGCGAAGAGTGGGGCTTTCTCCGTGGCTCGCGCAGCGAAGCCGATTGCGCTCATTGTTACCGCCATACTCCCCACGCTGACGCCTGTGCCCACGGCCACCCCCGCGTGAAGCCCCAACGCCAGCAAACCCCCCACCGTTAAGACACCCAACAGACCACCCACCACCAAAGACACGCTGATCAATAGCTGGCTTCCGGGTTCTTGCATCATCGTCAAGAATTCGCTAAATCGGGCGCCGCGGAGCGCCAATTTTCGTTTAAGAAGATTCTGACCGATTACCCGTTTAGCATCCTTGAATTGAAAGTCTGGAATATCCAAGACTTCGTGCCTTGGATCCGTAGAGATCCCGCCCCGATCACCTGAAACAATGGTGATGGAATCCTTCCTAACGACGCAGGAAGTACTCCATCGCCGCCTGTTTAATTTGTGGTTCCGGCCATTGGGCTAAGACGGTGGTGTCGATGGGACATTCGGCGCCTTCGACGGCTAAGGCAAAAGGCAAACGGCTGGGGTCAGGCACCGAAGCGGGGCCAGACCCCTTTGTTAGCTTAGCGGCAAAGAATTCGAGAAGAGCAGAGATATTTTTCTGGACCCCATAATTGATATGGAGATCTTGGATTAAGATGACGAGCTTTTTGTTTTTAGCAGAAGCGTTGGGGTTGTAGTAATCAGTGATTTGGCCCAAGCGTTCGGGTGGACGAAGTGCCACCTGCGGCAAAAAACTGGGGGACTGAAAAACATCGGGCGCTTGGTTTAAGGCTTCGCTGATACCCCCCGAAGTCCAAACAAAACAAGCGGATAACCCAACAGCCAGGAATTTTTTGACCCCCGGCACGATTCGCAGAAACGTCGCCATTTAGAGAGTTTTTTAAGCTCCAGAGGAGTCTACCAGCCCCCTGTTAAAATTTCGCACTCTTTAAATGACAGGAAAGTTAATTTTCGGGGTATCAGGAAACAGGCAGTGTATTAAACACTTTTTCGATGACGCGTAGCGTATTTCGCAGGAGCGCTCGGGTGTGGGTGGTAGTTAAAAAGGCGGCTTCGTAGGCGGAGGGGGGCCAATAGACGCCGCGCTCTAGGCAGCCCTGGAAGAACTTGGAATAAACGGCGGCACTCGCGCGCTGGACGCTGACCAAATCGACCACGGGCGCGTTCGTGAAAAAGAGGGTCAGCAAAGAGCCCACGCGGTTGACGCGTAAAGGAAGCCCTGCTTCGGCGGCAAGGTTTTGAATTTCTTCCACAAACCAGCGGGCGAGAGCGTCCATCGCTTTGTACGGGTTTTTGGATTTAAGCGCCGAAAGCGCGGCCAAACCCGCCGATACGGCTACGGGGTTTCCAGAAAGCGTCCCGGCTTGGTACACGGGCCCAAGCGGGGCCACCCATTCCATCAGATCGCGCCGACCGCCATAAACGGCCAGCGGCATTCCCCCGCCGACGATTTTGCCCAAGCAGGTTAAATCGGGGGTTACCTTATAAAGTGCTTGAGCGCCCCCCCAGGCTACGCGGAAACCGGTGATGATTTCATCAAAAATAAGCAGCGCCCCATGGGTTTGCGTGATTTGGCGAAGGGCGGCCAAAAACCCTTCACGCGGTTCGACCACGCCCATGTTGGCGGCAATGGGCTCGACGATCACGGCCGCAATCGACTGGCCTTCGCGCAAAAACAAATCCTTCAGGGCCTCGATGTCGTTATAAGGAAGCACGCGCGTACGAGCGGCCAGCGACGGCAGGATGCCGGCAGAGTCGGGGCTTGCCAACGTAAGAGCGCCGGAACCGGCTTTGACTAAAAGAGAGTCGACATGCCCATGGTAGCAGCCAGAGAATTTGACGATCACATCGCGCTGGGTGGCCGCGCGCGCCAAACGAATCGCCGACATCACGGCTTCGGTACCGGAACTCACCAAACGCATGCGCTGAAGGGATGGAACGGCTTTTTGAATCAACTCACCCAAACGGCTTTCTAATTCCGTGGGCGCGCCGTAGCTGGTGCCGCGGCGGGCGGCTTTGGCAACCGCGGAAACGATAGGCGGCGCGGCGTGGCCCAAAATGGAGGCGCCCCACGAATTGCAAAAATCGATATGGCGCTGGCCATCGGCATCCCAAAGGTATGGGCCTTGGGCGCGGCTGATAAAACGGGGCGTTCCACCGACCGCTTTGAAGGAACGTACGGGCGAGTTGACCCCCCCCGCAAAAATGTCTTGGGATTTTTTGAAGAGAGCTTCCGATTTTTTCGGCCTTTTCATGGTCGGGAGCGTGGAAATACTAGCAATTTTGGATTGAAAACGACCGTCGGAAACCCTTATAATCCCGTCGACAAGCCCTTAAAACCCCTTACATGGCAGAACAGGTCTAAAATACGACATGATTTCAACGATTCTTTTCGATTTTGGCGGCACCCTGGACTCGGACGGGGGGCATTGGCTAGACCGATTCTTCATTATTTTTGAGCAAATCGGCCTGGGACACATCCCGAAAGAGCGCATCAAAGAAGCGTTCTATTGGGCCGATGCTCAAGCCGAAGCCTCCCCCCTGATTCGCGAAGCGAGCTACCGGGAAATGATGGAACGTCATGTCCGCTGGCAATTCGAACGGCTGGGGATTCGCGATACCAAGCGCGAAGCCGCCGCCGCGGAAGCCTTTGCCAAACCTTCCGAACGAGTGCTGCGGCGTAACCGCCAAGTGCTGGAAAAATTTAAATTTGCCGGCTACCACTTGGGGGTCATTTCGAATTTCTACGGCAACATTCCGGCGCTTTGCCGCGAAGCCGGGCTCGATTCCCTTCTAGATGTGATGCTGGATTCCGCGGTGGAAGGCCTGCGCAAACCGGATGCAGCCTTTTATGAACTGGCTTTGAAACGTCTTAAAGCCGATCCTGCTACAACCGCTATGGTGGGAGATTCTTTCGAGCGCGATATTCTTCCGGCCAAGTCCCTGGGCATGAAAACGTTTTGGATCGTAGGTGGCACCCCGAAAGATCCCCCGGATGCCTCCAAGGTCGATGGCATTCTTTTTAGTCTGGAAGATCTGCCGAGCAAACTGCTGACGCCCACTTCCTCCCTATGAAATCCGCCGGCATCATCGCCGCCGGTTGGGGTGAACGCTTGGGGCAGAAAATTCCGAAAGCCTTAACCCCGGTGGGCCAGCGAAAACTGATCGATTTTGCGCTGGATGGCTTCGAAGCTTCTGGCATCACCCACGTGACCTGCATCGTCAACGAAGCCGCCCAAGCCGTGCCTGAATACGTCATACGCTCCAACCGCAAACTCACGATGGATTGGATCATCCAAACCACCCCGTCTTCGATGCACAGTTTTTTGATTGTCTTGGAACGACTGAAGTCTGTCTCCCTGGCTGGCCGTAAGCCGGGGTCCAGCGGCGCTAACGACACTGGATCCCGGTCCACCACTACCGACTGGCGGACCGCCCGCCAAGGTTCCAGTGGAGGGCGGCTTACGACATGCGGGGATGACGACAAAGTAATGATCACCACCGTGGATTCCGTTTGTCCCCCGCGCACGTATCAGACCTTCCTCAGGACCTGCGGGCTGTTTCCGGAAGCGGATGTTTGCTTGGGGATAACGAAACTCATCGATGACGAAAAGCCGCTCCGGGTGGCCATGCGCGGAACGGAAGGAACGGGCATTCTGCCCGAACGGCTTTCGGACGACCCTTCGGCGTATGAAATTGTCGCTCTGACGAATAACGGATTTCAAAGCGACTTTGTCACCGCCGGTTTTTACGGGGTGAGCACCAGAATCCTAACCCAAAAGGATGCGGCACTACGAGGTGGCTACAACGCCCTTCGCCAGCTGCTCGGCCATCTTCTAAAATACGGCCATCGCTTCTACGCAATCCCCCTGGCGGATGTGGTCGACGTGGACCGCCCGGAGGACATCTCCACCGCCGAAGCGCTCATCAACTCATGAAGCTCTTAGGCCTATATCGCGAGCCGGACTATTCACCTGGGCGGCATGCCTCCAATGACGCTAAGATTTTGCGCTTGGTGGGGCAGGCACTGGAACAGTTGGGGGCCACGGTTTGCCTCGCCTCGTTGGAAGAGGCCCGTCCCATCCGAAAAGAATTCGATTTGATTTTTTCGATGTGCCAAGGGCCCAAAGCGGTGGCCGAATTGGTCGAATGGAAAAAAGCCGGTGCGTTAATTTTAAACGACCCCGAAGCCTCTCAAAAAACGTACCGCGACAGCTTATGTTCGACGCTGCGTGAAAAAGAACTGGGGTTTCCCCACAGTGAATTTTTGTCCACCACCGCCCCCGGGCGCTACGACACCTATCGGCCGCTTTTTAAGGATGGCGGCGCATGGCTCAAGCGTGCGGACGTCCATGCCACCCAAGCCGGCGATGTGGTTTTTGTTCCCGAATGGCAAGCCCTTGAAAGCGCTTTGATTGAATTTCGAAAACGCGGGCTCACGCAAGCGGTGCTTCAAAAGCATTGCGCCGGCGACGAAGTGAAGTTTTATGCCGTTCATGGCGGCAAACTTTTTTGGCCCTTTTACCCGAAAGACTCCGAAGGCTACCCGTTTGATGAAAAAGACCTTCAGGCCAAGGCCGAGCGCGCGGCGGATGCGCTGGGCCTATCCATTTACGGCGGCGACGCCATCATCGGTGCCGACGGCTCCATCACCTTGATCGATTTAAACGACTGGCCTTCGTTCGCCCCTTGCCGGGGTGCCGCCGCCAGCGCGATCGCTCACTATTTAAAGGATGCTTTCCATGCCCGCGCAAACACCCGAAAAACCGCGCAAGTCTGAAACGAATTGGCCAGGCCCGCAATCCGTTGCTCTTTTTGAAGAAGAGCAGAAGTACATCGCCCCGGGCAATCAGTCCATTGCTCTTTCGTCCAAATTAACCGCCGACCGGGGCGAAGGGTGTTATCTGATTGATATCGATGGCAACCGCTATCTCGATTTAAACGTCGGCGTGTCGGTGGCAAGCCTCGGCTACTCCCACCCCAAATACGTTTCTGCCTTAACCGAACAACTTAAGAAGATTACCGTGGGCAGCTACACCACCCGGGCGCGCCTGGCACTCGTAAAATTGATTGCCGAGATCGCCCCCAAAGGACTGCGCCGCACCCAGCTTTTCTCGAGCGGCGCCGAGGCTGTGGAGGCCGCGTTTCGTTTGGCTAAATCGGTCACCAAGAAAAAGCAGATTTTTGGCTTTTGGGGCGGTTATCACGGGAAAACGCAGGGCACGCTCCCTCTTTCACTCGTGGATTGGAAGTTTGACGTGGGACCGCTTATGCCTGGTTACCAGCAAGCGCCTTATGCCGACTGCTACCGCTGCCCGCTCAACTTGAAATACCCCAATTGTGGTATCGCCTGCGCAGACCATTTGCGCAAACAAATCCGCGCCACGGCCAAAGGGGATGTGGCTGCTGTGATTGCCGAACCGGTTCAAGGCACCGCGGGAAATATTGTGCCCCCCGATGGGTTCATCAAGGCCATTCGAGACATTGCCGCAGACGAAGGCGCCGTCTACATATCGGACGAAATGATTTGCGGATTCGGGCGGACCGGTTACATGTTTGGCGTCGACCACGACCGGGTGCTTCCCGACATCATGACCGTAGGCAAAGCCATGGGGAACGGTTTTCCCGTTTCGGGCGTCATTACGACCGATGAGCATGCCAAAGCCAAACCGTGGTCGCTGCCGAGCGCTTCGTCGTCCAGTTACGGCGGCAACCCGTTTGCCAGCGAGGCAGTCCGCGTTACGGCACAAACGATCAAAGAAGACAAGCTCGTCGAAAACAGCGCGCGGGTCGGCCAAACCTTTTTGAAAGGCCTCCGAGAACTTCAAAACAAATACGAATTCATCGGCGACGTGCGGGGCCGGGGACTCATGATCGGCATCGATCTGGTAAAAAACCGCATAACGAAAGAATTTCTACCAAAAGCCCTTTGTGAAAAGTTTTTCTTCGAAAGCTTAAAACGCGGGGTGATTGCCATGAGCTATACGCCGCGCATCCGGCTCCACCCGCCGCTTATATTAACCGTAGCGCAAGCCCAAGAAGCGGTCGCTACGATGGACGAAGCCTTTGCCATGATCGAAGGAGATTTTCGTGCCCTATAAAGGCGCCTTCATCGGTTTCGGAAACATCGCCGAGCTCGGCCACACACCTAGTTATGCGCCGTCCAAAGAGTGCCAGATCGTGGCCGTGGTGGAATCCTCGCTAGCCCGTCAAGAAGCCGCCAAAAAAACAAATGCCTCGTGGCGCCTCTACAGCACTGTGGACGAGCTTTTCGCCAACGAATCGCTGGATTATGTGGATATCTGCACGCCCCCCGCCTCGCACGCGCCGCTTGCCCTTCGCGCACTCGAAAACGGGCTGCATGTATTGTGTGAGAAACCTTTGACTCTTAAACCCCAAGAATACCAGGACCTCGCCAAAGCGGCCCGGTCTCAAGACCGCGTGCTGTTTACCGTTCACAACTGGAAGTATGCGCCGATCTTCCAGAAAACGCTGGAGCTTCTAAAATCAGGGCGTATCGGGAAGGTTTGGCATGCGGAGATTTTTACGCTGCGCCATTCGCACTGCAAAGGCGCGCCTTCCGCGGTAGAAGATTGGCGGAAAGTTGCCTCGGTTGCAGGCGGCGGGATTATCGTGGACCACGGCTGGCATGCGTTTTACCTTTTGCTTCATTTGGTGGGGCAAGAGCCGGAAAAGGTCATGGCCAAACTGCTGACCGACCCCCAAAACCCCACCGGCCTCGAAGAAGCTGCCCAAGTGTTGGTCCAATTCCCGGAAGCCGATGGCTACATCCATTTAACCTGGCGCGCCGACAAACGCCGCAACAGCATGAACGTCCAGGGCACGGAAGGAACCCTCTTGCTTGACGACGACCGAATTTTAATCACGGACAAACAAGGCCAGCAGGAAAAAATTTGTTTTGACTCCGCGCTCTCCGAAGGATCGCATCACGCCGATTGGTTTGGCCCACTTCTCAATGACTTCGCCGCTGAAATCGCCATCCCTGCTCAACGCCACCAAAATCTCGAGGAAGCTGGCTGGTGCGTGGCTTTAACGAGCGGAGCTTATGCCTCCCACCTTCAGAGATTTAAGGAACTCGAAGTTCTTTCCCCCACAATCCAAACTGTCTAGCGTTGGTCTCGACCAAAACCTCTCACACGAAACATAGGAATATCGATGGGTTTTTCTTTTAAACCCTTAACGTCATGTTGAAGAAAGCGGATGTCCGTTTCATGCATATTGACCCGCCCTTCAAGCCTTTCAAACTTCTGGGCAAGATCCCGGTGACCGGCTAGTGCGCGGCGAAACTTCACAAAGGCCCGCATAATCGCGATGTCGACCTGGATGGCGCGTTCCGAACTTAGAACCGTTGAAAGCATCGCAATGCCGTGTTCAGTAAAAGCGAATGGTGAGTAGCGACGTCCCCCACGTCCTAGCTTTGAGGTCGCAATTTGCGACCTCAAAGAATCCACTTCTATTTTTGTTAGCTTAAACAGAAAGTCAGGTGGAAAACGACCCGCTTTTTTCTTTGATGACCCACCCCAGCCAGCCGAGCTCAGGGTTTTTGTAATACACGCGAACTTCTTGAAGCTTTTCATCGATCAAAAACCATCGGCGCGCTTTTTCATAAGAAGCTCCTTCCGCAGTAAACAGTTGAGGCTTGATAGCTTCTTGTCGTGCGGCGTCCATAAAACGTGAACCTTGTCGAACCGATTGCTGGACCGCTCGCAGCCAAGGCAAAAGCCATCGGGGGGCTTCCTCTATCTGTGGGGCACTTTGTCGAATGTGTTCGAAGGCTTTCGGTCCAGGATAAGCACCAAAATCGATCGTGATAATACGCCAGCCGACAGGCCGTTCACGTTCAACGTTGAGCGTTGATCCATACTCCAGGTGCCGTGCGCGGTTGTCTAAGCTCACATAACGACCAGGATCACTCGTGGCCATGAACAATTCACCGTCTGAATTCATCAATCCAATGAGCACGAGAGTCGTATTCCCTACTTCAGTTGTGCGATTAAACGTGGGGGTCCATAGCGACCGTTCGAGCAAGAGTCTCCAATGGTTTTCTGTTTGGATCAAACTATCCTTAAAATTAGATAAATCTGTTACATTTTTTAAAGCATCTCTCGTAAGCGTGTCATAAGTTGTAATGCTCAGCCCAAGGCTCGCATTTTCTCCGTAGGTCATCACGGTTTTTTTTCAGTGTGGCCAATGCTTTCGAAATCGAATCCGCTTGTTGTCGCATACTTACAGAATACGCTTCATGCAGCGCTTGTCGCAGAATTTGATCATAAACACGAAAGGCGTCGATGAGCTCAGGCATCACTTCTGAGGAAAGCGGGATGGACATCGCAAAGTGTGCCTCCACAATTTTTCGAGCCGTGGTTTCTTTTACCAACACATACGACCGCCGAAGTCGATGATTCGCTACTACCAAAGGGATTCCCCCAAGAGATGCCCAACGAAATGCGCGCGGCGAATGATCGGGTCCGAGTCCAATGATTCCTGCAGTCGCCGCAGAGGCGAGCGCCAACACCATCATGATTTTTGGCTTTTGAGCCAACACCGAGACATATTGGACGGCAGACAAAGAAAGCGCCTGGTTTTGATAAGTGGTTTTAGCGGCTAATCTCGTTGGTTGGTTGGTTGGTTGGTTGGTTGGTTAATGCAGCAGCTGCGGGGTACTGAGCCAGGAGCACGGTTAACATTGCCACGGCCAGAAAACGCATTAGATCTTGGCCCACAACACCCTAAGTCTAAGACTCCCCTATTAAGGGAATGTTAAAGGGCCAAGAATAGCCTAAAAATATCTCCGATCATTCGGTAATTGATTTTCGATTTGTCATGACAAATCGAAAATCGATGTATTCATTGTAACGATCTAAAACGAATTGTTATTTAGGCTCGTGTTAACCGCCCCTTCCTTGATCTTGGACGTTCGCCAGAAAATCACAAGGCCCACGATATTCCAAAATAGTTCACGCACGCGGCGGATAAGCGCCACGGAAACACCCAAGGCCGGTGGAATTCCAAGGGCGGAGGCGGCCAGGTAATGTCCCCCTTCATATAAGCCAATCCCCATCGGGGCAAACAACCCGACCACCGACCCTAATTGGGCCAGCGCCCCTACGAACCACGCTTCACGCCAACTCACCGAATGGCCGACCAACGCAAAAATAATCGCCACTTCAATGGCACCGGCGATCCACCCTAAGCTGTGCCAGCCGACGCTTAGCAGAAACCGCATTTTCCCTTCCCGGTAAAACGCGCCAATCGATTGGTCGAGGGCAATCAAGTGGGGTTCAAGCTTGTGAAGAAAGGGGTGCCCGGTCAGGCGGTGAATACGTTGCCCCAGACGGGCAAACGAACTTCGTGCCAGAAGCACGACAAACAAGACGATGCCCAGTGTTAAAAGGGCCAAGGCGATCGCCTCGCCTGGACGCGTGAGCGGATTGGGACTGCCCTTTTTTCCTCCGATGGTCAGTCCCAAACCTATAAACAAAACCAACCCAACACTTTGCGCCGCTTTGGCGATGAGAACCGATGAGGCCGCTTCCGACAAAGGAATCCAACGCGACAGCAAATGCGCTTTAAGGGGTTCGCCCCCAACATAGCCAGAGGGAAGCAGAGAATTAAACGTTTCCCCCGCGGTTCGAACCTCGGCCAACTTGAGCAGTGGCAGAACTCGTGCATAGGGCTTATGCAAAGCCAGCCTCCAGCCTTGCGTGTTCAAAAGGATCCAGGTAATGGGATAGGAAATGACGATGGCATAACTCCACTTCAGCATCCCTAAGCTTTGTTTGATCTGATCCCAACCCACCTGCCGGATGAGGAACCAAACGATGGTGATGCCGATGACGACGCCTGTTAAACGCACGATATGCATCATCGCGGTGCGTTCCGAATCGGTGCCACGCTTACCGAGGACCAAATGATAAATGCCTCGAAGTGAAAGAAGAATGGTGATGCTTAAAGGGTCGTGGAAAGGAATGTCAGGACCTCTCTGGAGTAAAGGTGAGTAGTAAAAGAATTCCTGTGTAAAGGGTTACCCCAATGGCGCAGGCCCAAAGGAAGTACGACAGCCATCCCATTAGAGCAAGAAATGGAATCGCGTAAATAAAATCGCGCCGCGCTAAAGCATCGCTGGCCTGTGTCAAAAACCGTTTCCAGGCTGATGCCCTCTCAATACGTTTGGCATCTCCCACCACCGACGTAAAACTCGAACGGCCCTGCCGCACCATTTGAAAGCTCGCCAAAGCAGCGGAAAGCAAGGTGCCCCCAACCGCCAGTTTCCCCAGAAACAAGTACCGTTCGGTCCCCGAATCGCGAAAAAGCCCTACGGCCATGCCCCAAAAAACAGCGACGTGCACCACGTTATCGCCCCAAAGGTCGAGCCAACCGCCCAGCTTCGAGGTCATCTTCTTGGCGCGGGCCACTTCGCCATCACAACCATCCAAAATGGAGGTGAGCAAGAAGACGAGCGTTCCTAACGTTTTATGAAATGTGCCCGGTTGGGCCAGAAGCCAGCCCGCTCCAATCCCGATGAACGTGACCGCGATTGTGATTTGGTTAGGGGTAATCGGTGTTTTTAAAAGCTGTTGGCTGATAGCGCCGGAGATCTTGCGATCAAAGTGGCGGGCGAAGAAACCGTCGGTATCTTTAGTGAATTCATTCACAAGGGGATTCTATCAAGGCATACGGCGTAAGTCGGAAGTAGTGAGTAGAGAGTCGACTACCGACTCACGACTTACGTCGTTTGCCGTCGTCGTAAAGCAGAAACCCCTTTCTTCTGCCGACGGCTCGCAGAAGAAAGGGGCTCTGATGCGACTAGAGAACTGTCTTTTCTAACGTCTCTTCATTTTGGCGCGAGACACGTCTCCCGCTTTGTCCAAGAAGTAGAGATAGCCTGACGCTTTTTTCACGCCAACTTTCGCGACTTTCTCGGGCTTGCCGCCTTTTTTGCCGCCGCGTGCCATTTTCGCGCGAGACACATCTCCGTTTTTATCGATGAAATAGAGATAGCCCTCAGCCCGTTTGACTCCCGCTTTTGCCACTTTTTCTGCCATGGTTCAGTCACCTCCCGTCGTGAATTGCCCGACACCACAACATGTCGGGCGCGCCAACGCATCATTGGCGCGGAACTTTTATGAATGCAGTTGCATTCTATACGACGGTAAAACGCCTGTCAACGAGATTTCCCGTCGGTAACTCGAGGAGGGCAAAGCATTCGGCACCGCTTCTTCTTCTCACGGCACACGGTTTTTACGTCGGTCTCCATCAAGAGCTGGGGGATTTCGTCCATCCGGTCAAAATCGCAGCGCGGGTCGGAACCAGAAAGGCTGTAGTCGCATTCGCAGATGAGCTGAATTCGACGGCCGTCATCTTTTTCAACAGCAGCCTCAAGCGCATCTTCGGCGGTAATGGCTTCGTGGTCCGGCGAAGGCGGCACTTGGATGGCTTTGCAAGATCCCGCGCGCGTCTTGGTTAAAAAGTACGTGCAGGCCGCCTGCGTCGGTGCGGCGGCCAACCATCCGCCTATCATAAGGAAGGCCGCCTTCTTAAGAAGAAAGGCCCATTCGCCGCGCGTAACGGGCTGGACCGATAGACGAGAGTTCCGCACCAAGACCATATCACGCAATGGAGGCATGGCCCGAATCGCTTCAAGCGTTACCGGTTTTTTAAATTTTTCAACGAAGCCCACATCCACCATTGTCCAAACAGGGTCTTTAGGGTCCGCATAGGCTTCGCGAAGCACTTTCATACGTCCAACGATAGCGGCGGGTTTGGCGTTGGAGTGGTAAAAGAAGATGTCGTCCCCCTGTTTCATCGCACGTAGGTTATTGCGTGCTTGATAGTTGCGCACCCCGTCCCAAGGCGCTCTTTGGTCACGGGCTAAGTCATCGATCGAGAAAACATCCGGCTCAGACTTCATTAACCAGTACGTCATAGGTTTATTATTATGCCAAGAGTGGATCGCACCGAACTGCTGAGATATTACGAACACCTGGCGCCGGAATACGAATCGGTGATGAACCGGCTGGTTCCTTATTACCAAAAACAGAATTCTCTCTTGATGGATTTGATTCCCTTTCAGCGAAAAGACGAGTTCTCGGTTTTGGATTTAGGGTCTGGCCCCGGCGTGCTTTCACGGCTGCTGCTGGACACATTTCCCAATGCCCACGTGTCGGTCTTTGATATCAGCCCGGTGATGCTCGACGTCTGCAAAAAAAAGCATTGGGCTTACCCCAACCGCGCGCACTACATTCAAGGCGATTTCACCAAAGATGATTTTGGGAGTAGGTATGACGTCGTCTTTGCGGGGTTAGTCCTCCATCACGCCAACGATTCTGGGAAAAAGGCCTTTTTTCAAAAACTGCTCCCCCGTATGAAACCCGGCGGCATCGTCCTAGCCCGGGATATTGTTCGCGGCTCCTCCACTCGCCTTACGCAGGAATACGAAAGGCTATGGCGGCTCTACATGCGCGCTCAAGGCGAAGACAGCGCCGCCTGGTACGAAAAATTTCAAACTCACGACCCTCCTGCTACCGTTGAAAACCAGCTGCAATGGATCAGTTCCGCGGGTTTTGAAGACGTCGGGTGTCATTGGCGCTACCTTAACTTCGCCATCACCGGCGGACGAAAACCGAAAGCCTAATCTACTCTTGTAATTTTTCTATTTGAGCTCTAATAAGGATATGTGAAATTATTTTGGCTGTTTTTCCTTCTGTGCGGGCTTTGTCGCGTGACCTACGCCCACGTCCCCCCGGAGCGCGAAGTCCCTTTACCGCTTTGGGAAGCGGGTGTTTTAGCCGGCGGCGGATACACCCCGGATTATCCCGCCGCAGGCCAAAACCATTGGCGTGGGTTAGGCGCGCCGTACATCATCTATCGCGGGCTCATCTTCCGGGCTGACCGAGACGGCGCCCGCGCCCGGCTGATACGCACTCCGTGGTACCAAGTAGAATTTAGCGCCGCGGGTTCCTTGCCGGCCCGTTCCAAAGACAATGACGCGCGCGATGGCATGCCGAACCTGGATTGGTTGGGGGAAATCGGCCCACGGCTGACCATTCCCCTCTGGAAAGCGTGGGGGTATACGCCGCTTAAGTTTTACCTTCCGCTCCGCGCGGTTTTTTCCACGGACTTCACCCACTTGAAACATCGCGGGTATTCTCTGACACCCACCCTTTCATTACGCGTGCGGGATTGCTTTCAGCCCGGCTGGATCGGCGTCGCCCAGGTTTCTGGCAATTTCGCGGACCGGCCCTTAAACGCCTATTTTTATGACGTGAAGCCTGAATTCGCACGCGTCGCTCGCCAGGCCTATGACGCACGTTCGGGCTATATTGGCTCGGATTTAATCGTCGGCATGGTGGTGCCGCTTCATCACCGGTTTCGTGTTTTCTTTGGAGGACAACTAAACACCCATTCGGGGTCTGCGAATGCTGACAGCCCGCTGTACCGAAAGTCCCTGACGGGCGGCGCCTATTTTGGTTTTGGTTGGACGTTTTACGAATCCAAAAAACCGTCTATCCCGCTCGACTAATCCCCCAGCAGCAGCGTCGTCATTTTTTCTCGAAAATCAAAAATCCGTTTGAGCGCGCCTCGCACATAGAGCGCATGGACCACTCGGCCGGCAAACCCATAGGGCATTTCATAACAAACCTTGTCTTGCACGAGCGTACCCCCTTCTTTTTCCACAAAAGTGTGGTGATGTTCCCACGAGGCGTAGGGCCCGCGAACTTGCTGGTCGGAAAAAGACTGCGGGGGCTTGTGGTGAGTAATGACGCTGGTCCAACGCACGCGAATGCCTAATACGCGGATCGCGTAATCGATCCGCAGCCCTTCCGCCATCTCGACAGGCGAGGGGGTTAACATCACAAAACGCATCCAAGGCGGCGTGATGCGAGCCAGGTTTTCGGGCCGCTGAAAAAAAGCGAAAACGGTTGAGAGCGGTTTGGGAACGAATTGTTCTCGTTTGAGGGTGTACACAAAAACGTCTTAGGGGTGCGTCATGCTTTCGGGACGTACGGTCTTCTCGAATTCGTCCGCGCTTAAGTATCCGAGCTTGAGGCATGCGTCTTTAAGCGTGAGGCGTTCGTGATGGGCTTTGTGCGCGATTTCGGCGGCTTTGTCGTAGCCGATTTTGGGAGAAAGCGCGGTCACGAGCATTAAGGAATTTTTGACGTAGCCGGCAATTTGGTCATGGTTTAAAACGATGCCGCTTACGCAATGCTCGGTAAACATGCGGCAAGCGTCTTTAAGCAAACGAACGGAATGCAGAAAATTGTGAATTATAACGGGCTTAAAAACGTTGAGCTCAAAATTCCCCTGCGATCCCGCAAAACCAATCGCGGCATCATTGCCCATCACCTGAACCGCGACCATCGTCATCGCCTCGGACTGCGTGGGGTTTACTTTCCCCGGCATGATCGAAGACCCGGGTTCGTTTTCAGGCAGCTGCAGCTCGGCTAAGCCGGCACGCGGGCCCGAACCCAGCCAGCGGATATCATTGGCAATTTTCATGAGCGAAGCGGCCAACGTTTTAAGCGCGCCGCTCGCATACACCAGTTCATCATGGGCGGAAAGCGCCGCGAATTTGTTGGGGTGTGACGTAAACGGCAGGCCGGTAAGCTCCGCGATTTTTTTGGCCGCGCGTTCCGCAAATTCCGGGTGGGCGTTAAGCCCCGTCCCCACGGCCGTACCGCCAATGGCCAAATCGCGCAATCCCGGAAGAACGTGCTTAAGCCGCGCCAGATCGCGCTCCAGAAGCGAAACCCATCCGGAGAATTCCTGACCCACCGTCATCGGGACGGCATCCATTAAATGCGTGCGGCCGATTTTGACGACGGATTCAAACTCTTTTTGTTTTTTTCGCAGCGCCTCGGTTAATTGCGCCAGGCACGGCAGAAGCGACATTTCCACTTCGGTGGCGGCGGCGATGGCCATGGCCGTGGGAAACGTATCGTTGGAAGACTGCGACATGTTCACATGATCATTGGGATGAACCGGCGCCTTAGAACCCATTTTGCCGCCCGCCAACTCGATGGCCCGGTTGGAAATCACTTCGTTGGCATTCATGTTGGTCTGGGTACCGGAGCCCGTCTGCCATATGCGCAAGGGGAAATGGTCG
Source organism: uncultured Elusimicrobia bacterium (assembly GCA_964441955.1). Taxonomy (GTDB): domain Bacteria; phylum Elusimicrobiota; class Elusimicrobia; order 2-01-FULL-59-12; family 2-01-FULL-59-12; genus CAYTWA01. Next base: position 15,375 of record CAYTWA010000008.1, on the reverse strand, counting down.
TTTAGTTTCCCGCTGATCACCTCATCAGCCGCTTTTGAAATCCAATCGGCAAGATCGGCTTTAAGCTTTCCGAGGTCTTTGTTCACGAGCGCGCAGGCTTTCTTTAGGATGCCAAAGGAGCAAATGAGCTCCGGCGGCATGCGGTCTTGACCAATATCAAAGTGGTGAAGGGATCGCTGCGTTTGAGCGCCCCAATATTTATCGGAAGGAACCTCTACGGCGCCCATGCTGTCGGTTTCTTTGCGAGTACCCACGGCGCCGATTATAGTTTTAGAATTCACGCATGACAGAAGCTTTTCATTTCGGGTGGGCTACGCTAACCGCCGTAGGGTGGCTGGCCGCCGCCCTATGGGCGGGCCGGGGGCAACGCTCCATCGGCTTTTTAAGAGATGAGCCGATGGAGGCCAGTTTTCAACCGTTTGTGACTTTCGTCATCGCCGCACGCAATGAAGAATCGTCCATTGAAAAAGCGGTCACGTCGATGCTGGCCCAACACTACGCGGCGTATGACGTGCTCGTCGTCAACGACCGGTCCATGGACGGCACGGGTGAAATCTTGGCGCGACTGAACGCCATGCATTCCCGTCTGCGTGTCATCACTGTTACAGAATTGCCGTCCGGTTGGATCGGGAAAAATCATGCGCTTAAGCTGGGGGCTTTGCAAGCCAAAGGAGAACTATTGGTGTTTGCCGATGCCGACATTCTGATGGACCCTAGCGTTTTGCCCCGCGCGGTGAGCGTAATGGAAAAACAAAAACTCGACCATTTGGCGGTGGCGCCTCAAGTCAGCGGGAAGAGTTTTCTTCTCCAAGCCTTAATCAGCGGGTTTACTTTAAATTTCGCCTTTTATGCCGCCCCTTGGAAAGCTCGGGACCCCAAAAGTTCGCGGTTTATTGGGGTGGGCGCTTTTAACCTGGTGCGCGCTTCGGCCTATCAAGCCATCGGAACCCACGCGGCCTTCCCCTTTTCCCCCATTGATGACATGGAATTAGGCCGACGTTTAAAACATGCTGGTTTTAAGCAGGATTTGCGCTTTGGTGTTGAGCTGATGAGCGTGGAATGGTACCGATCGATTGGAGAGCTTGGAAGAGGTCTCGAGAAAAATGCCTTTGCAGGGGCTTTTTATAGGTGGGACGTGGTTTTGGCCGGCACTGTTTTGGCGGTCATAAGTCAAATTTGGCCCTTTTTTGCGGTTTTTTTAACTTCGGGTGTCGAAAAAGCGCTTTATATGGCGTCTATTCTGCTCATTTTGGGACTGGCGATGGACAACACTCGCTACCATGGTCAGCCGTTTTGGATGGCGCTTTTTTTTCCCTTTTCAGCCCTTTTTGGGGTGTACGCGGTGTGGCGGTCGGCTCTTTTGGCCCAATGGCGCGGAGGGATAGAATGGCGGGGAACGCGCTATTCGTTAGCCGACCTCAAGAAGTCCGGACCTTTGTTATAATCGGTTTTGTCAAACCAATCTGACCCTCCAACGCTGCGGGGCCACAAAATCAAAATTAAGGATGCCAACATGAAAACTCTTGCCCTGAGTCAAAATGGCCACTCATCAAAAACCATCGCTATCCCTTCGGCGAATTCCGTTCGGCTGGAACAAATTTTCGGCTCGAATGTATTCAACGATAAAGTCATGCGCGCACGCTTGTCTAAAGCTACCTATGCCGCGCTTCGAAAAACAATCGATGACGGCGCACCGCTCACCCTAGACGTCGCCAATGGGGTCGCTGAAGAAATGAAGAACTGGGCGATTGCCAAAGGCGCCACCCATTACACCCACTGGTTTCAACCGTTAACCGGCAAAACCGCCGAAAAGCATGACGCTTTTTTAGAGCCTCAGTCCGATGGGACCGCCTTGGTGGAGTTCTCAGGAAAGGCGCTCATCAAAGGCGAACCCGATGCCTCGTCCTTCCCATCGGGAGGTATTCGCGCCACGTTTGAAGCGCGAGGCTATACCGCGTGGGACTGTACTTCGCCGGCCTTCCTAAAGGAAGACGACGCAGGTAACGTTACCCTTTGTATCCCGACCGCTTTCTGTTCGTACACGGGCGAAGCGCTCGACAAGAAAACCCCGCTGCTTCGTTCCATGGAGGCCGTGTCCAAACAATCGATCCGCGTGCTGCGCGCCCTGGGCAACAAGAAGTCCAAGCGCGTGACCTCCACGGTGGGCCCCGAGCAGGAATATTTCTTAATTGACAAAGAATTCTTTGATCAACGCCTCGACTTAATCTGCGCTGGGCGCACGCTCTTTGGCGCGCCCTCGCCAAAAGGCCAGGAGCTTGAAGACCAATACTTCGGCGCGATCAAAGACCGCATTTCGCAATTCATGAAGGACTTAGACATTGAGCTTTGGAAAATGGGTGTGGCGTCTAAAACGAAGCATAACGAAGTGGCCCCCGCCCAGTTTGAAATGGCGCCTGTCTTTTCAACCACGAATATCGCAGCCGACCATAACCAGCTCGTGATGGAAACGATGCAGAAAGTCGCGCTCCGCCACGGCTTGGCGTGCTTGTTGTTTGAAAAGCCTTTCGCCGGCGTCAACGGCAACGGCAAACACAACAACTGGTCGTTGGCCACCGATGACGGTTTGAACTTGCTTGAACCGGGGAAGACCCCGCACCAAAACGAACAGTTTCTCGTTTTCTTGGCGGCGGTCATCACCGCGGTCGACCGACATGCGACAAAGCTTCGTGCCGCCGCCTCCAACCCCGGCAATGACCTTCGCTTGGGCGCCAACGAAGCGCCGCCGGCGATCATTTCGATCTTCATGGGTTCCACGCTGACCGAAATTTTGGAATCCATCGCGGGAGGCAAAAAATACGACCACAAGGGACAGTCGTTCCTTACGATCGGCGTCGATACCCTGCCGGCGCTTCCCATGGACAATACCGACCGCAACCGAACCTCACCGTTTGCCTTCACCGGCAACAAGTTCGAGTTTCGCATGGTGGCGTCTTCAGCCTCGATCTCGGGCCCGAATACAGTTTTAAACACCATCGTGGCGCAGTCTCTGGATGAAATTGCTTCCCGTCTTGAAAAATCCAAAGACGTGAACAAGGAAGCCCAAGCCATCGTCAAGGAAGCGATGCAAAAGCATGGCCGTGTGATTTTTAACGGCAATGGATATTCGGAAGAGTGGGTGGCGGAAGCCAAGAAGCGCGGCTTACCCAACATCAAATCCTGGATCGAATCACTCAAATCCATGAACACCCCGGAAGCCCACCAGGTGTTCGAAAAATACGGCGTTCTCTCAGCCCGGGAACTTGAATCCCGATACGAAATCTACCTCGAAGCGTACGTGAAGCACGTCAACATCGAAGCCAAGACGTCGATTACCATGGCCAAGACGCTTTACATCCCGGCCGCAATCGAATACAGCGGTGAGCTGGCAGCCATTGTCGCGCAGCTTAAAGCCGCCGGCGCTTCATCGGACGTGCAAGCCGACCTCTTAAGCAAGGTATCGAGCCTCTTAAAAAGCGCAACCGCTAACCTCGCCACCTTGGAAGCCGAAACGCATAAAGCCCACGACATCACCAGCACCGAAAAACGGGCCGAAGCGTTCCGTGACAAAGTGTTCACCGCGCAAGCCGCACTTCGCGAAGACATCGACGCCTTGGAACAGCTGCTTCCCGCTAACCTCTGGCCGGTGCCTACGTACGCGGACATGCTCTTCGACCTCTAATAAACCTGTGATCCCCGCATGTTGTAAGCGGGGTTTAGCCGCTTAACGAAAACCTCCGGTCCGAAAGGGCCGGGGGTTTTTTATTGGGATTTGCGGCGTTGCCGAAGGTATTCGATGACGCCTGGCAGAATGGAAACGATGATGATGCCGATAACGACGAGGGTGAAATTTTTCTTGATGACGGGCAAATTGCCGAAAAAATAACCGCCATAGATAAAGCTCGACACCCATGCCAGGCCGCCCAAGACGTTATAGGTCAGAAATTTGCCGTAGGGCATCCGCCCGACGCCGGCCACAAAGGGTGCGAACGTGCGCACGATGGGAACGAACCGGGCCAGGATGATTGTCTTGCCGCCGTGTTTAAAGTAGAACGCCTGCGTTTTTTCGAGGTATTCCTTTTTAAAGACGCGGCTATTTTCATACTGAAAGACCTTTGGACCGACCCATTGGCCAACCCAGTAATTGACGGTGTCGCCCAGGACGGCCGCGATAAAAAGCAAAGCAAAAAGGGCATGAACGTTGAGCGCGCCCACAGCACAGAGCGCCCCTGCCGCAAATAAAAGGGAATCCCCCGGCAGAAGCGGCGTGACCACGAGTCCCGTTTCGCAGAAAACAATCGCGAAAAGCACGCCATAGCTCCACGGCCCGATGGCTTGCGCGAGCTCGGCCAGGTGCTTGTCCAAATGCATGAATACGTCAAAGGCGCGCGTTAGAATTTCCATTGGAGAACGGCGGCTATTCTACTTAGCTTGGGAGCCGTAACGGCGGGAATAAAGCCAGGTCAGCTTGGCGCCGAAGAAAAAGATCTGCGCGGAAAAATAAATCCAGATCATGATCACGATGGCCGAACTCGCCGCGCCGTAGGCACTGTCTAAGGAGAAAAGGCCGACATAAAGCGTAATCACCATCTTGCCGATCGAAAATAAGATGGCCGTGATGGCGGCGCCAGGCCACACGTCTTTCCACTCAATTTTGGCGTTGGGAACAAGGCGATAGACACCCGCCACGAGCATCGTCAGCAACGCCCAGGAAGCGACCCAGCTTAAAAACTGCCAGAGGTGGATCACTTCGAAACCCGGAAATTTCCTGCTAAAAAAAGCGAGCGCCGTATCCGTTAAAAAAACGAGCGCTAAAAACAGGGTGACGCCCACCACCACGGCCACACGCTGAAAACCTGTCACGATGAATTCCCGCCAGAAACTCCGCTTTGCACGCGAGGCTTTCCAAATGATATTCAGCGCCGATTGGACATGGGTAAAGACACTGGAGCCCGCCAGCCACAAGACAATCACGCTAAACACAGTAGCCTGGGCTTTTCCGGCACCGGCCGCGACGTTTAAAAACCCGGCGACGGCCACCGTCGCATCACTCCCGATGAGCATCGCCAGCTTGGTGAGCAAAACAGCCGTGTCCATATGGTTGGACAAAACACCCAGGAACGCAGAACCTAAAATCACCAACGGCGGCAGCGAAAACAGCATGAAGTACCCGAGCCCCGCCGCGAGCAGTTCAGGGTGATCTTTACGCCACTCCTGGTAGGTATCCCATAAAAAAAGTCGCATTTCATTGAGCATGGTGATTTTCTTTTTCATTAGACCGATCGTAGCAGAAGGGCGTTACACTCCCAGGCCACAAAAATCATTGTACATGCGTATAATTCGAGCATGGATCCGCTTACACCTTATCGAAGACGTGGCGCGCCGAGCAATCTGCAGAACCGATTTGAAAAATTGGCGATCGAACGCGATCCCGAAAACGAAAGCCCCGATGACCCGGCACCCAGCACAACCTTTTTAATCGATTCCTCGAAATCACTCATCAGCACCAACGACAGCCCGGACTTAGGGTTCAGCGCCAGTTTCAACCCCTACCGCGGCTGCGAGCACGGATGCATTTACTGCTATGCCCGGCCTTCCCACGAATACGCCGGAATGTCGTGTGGTTTGGATTTTGAAAGCAAAATACTCGTCAAAAAAGATGCCCCAGAGCTTTTACGGAGGGAATTGGCCGCGCCGCGTTGGGTTCCTCAGGTCTTGATGGTAAGCGGCGTGACGGATTGTTATCAGCCTGTTGAACGCCGTTTGCGACTTACACGGCGATGCATGGAAGTGTTAGCGGAGTGCCGCAATCCCGCGGGCGTGATTAGCAAGAACGTTTTGCTCACACGGGACATCGATGTTTTTCAAGAGATGGCCCGCTACCAATGCATTCACGTGACGGTTTCGGTGACCACATTGGATTTGGACTTGCAGCAAAAAATGGAACCGCGCGCCGCCGCCCCCCAAGCGCGCGTAAACGCCATCCGTACGCTGGCCCAAGCGGGTATTCCGGTGGGCGTGAATGTGGCGCCGATCATTCCCGGTCTCACCGACCATGAAATGCCGGAGATTTTAAAGCGGTGCCGCGACGCCGGAGCCCAGTCGGCCGGGTTTACGGTGGTGCGCTTGCCTTACGGCGTGAAGGGTCTTTTTTCGAAATGGCTGGACGCGCATTACCCTGGAATGAAAAGCAAGATATTGGGGCGAATTCAGGAAGTACGAAACGGAAAACTAAATGACCCGCGCTTCGGTTCGCGCATGAGAGGTGAAGGGCCCTACGCTGAACACCTTCATCGCCTTTTTAAGATCGCACGACATAAAGTGGGGTACCCGGAACGCATGCCGGGGCTTTCGACGGCATCCTTTCGGCGGCCGTCTGGGCCGCAACTGACACTATTTGATTAGTCGAGTGCGATTTCGCCCCGTTGTTCTGTACGCACACGAACCGCATCAAGAACTTCGAGAACAAAAATTTTCCCGTCTCCAAATTTCTGCGTGCGTGAGGCTTGTGTAATGGCGTGGATGGCCGGGTTCACATCCATATCGTGAACGTAAATTTCCAACTTTAATTTCGATTGGAACGTATGCGGTTCGTATTGGCCATGCCATTCGGTTTTGACTCCGCGTTGTTTACCGTGACCTCTTACCTCTGAGATCGAAATACCGCCGTACCCTGCTTGTTCCAAGGCAAATACAACCGCATCCAATTTTTCAGGTCGGATAAACGCTTCGATTTTTTTCATGGCGGGGTTCCTTTTCGTGCGGCTTTTTCTGCGGCGCCGCCGTACGATTATGCGAAGTTTGCCGCCGTTTGTCCTCGATACTTTCAATTAGCAACCACGAGGCAATGGCCTCAAAGGGTTGGCCCCAACTGGCCATGGAACAGCGCGTGGCGGCCAGGCGGATAATGCGGCGCAGGAAGTCTTTTTCTTCTTCAGGTTTTGGAGCGGTCATGAAAGTCTCTCTCTTTGGTCGAAGGACGATTCCGGAACGTTGGAATACCGAGAGGTTATCATGCATCTGTATGAATTTCAAGCGTGAACGCATAAGTTACACTCGGTTTTACTATGGCACGTAAAACCCCTTTAGCCATTCAAGCGGAGTATTACCCGCTGCGCGCGCTTTTATTCCTGCTTCGCATTCTTCCTTTCTTCTGGAGTCGTGCGCTCTGCCGCGGGCTGTTGCAGACGCTGATGCATGTGATCCGTAAACGGCGTCAGTTGATGAAATCTCAACTAGCCGCCTGCTTTCCGACCCTTTCCTCCTCGGAGCTGGAAGCCTTGGCCCGGCGGTCGTTGAACACACTCGCCGATGGCGTGGCCACCTTTTCCCGGATTTCCTCTTTCAACCGAAAGACGTTGGATCACTGGGTGACGATCGAAGGGTTTGAACACATCGAAGAGGCATTCCGGAAAGGACGCGGGATGATTACCTTCACGGCCCATATGGGGTGTTGGGAATTGATGGCCGTCTATGTAACGTGGCTGTATCCACGGGTGGCGATGGTGGTACGGCCACTCGACAACCCCAAACTCGACGCGATGGTGACACGGATCCGTAGTTCGGGCGGGGGCGCTGTGATCGACAGCCACCGCGTGCTGAAGGAAGGCATACGACTTTTGCGATCCAATGGAATTTTGGGAGTTTTAATCGACCAGAATTTTTACAAAGGCGGGGTTTTCGTGGATTTCTTTGGACGACCCGCCGCGACCAACACCCTCGTTCCGATTTTGGCGCACCGCACGGGATGTGTTGTGTTGCCGATGCACAACGTTTGGCGGAATGGAAAAATTCACATCATTTGCGAGGCGCCCGTGCAGCTGAGCGAGAACCCGGACATCACCCAAGCCATTGCGGAGGACACCCAAACGCTGACCGCTTATGTGGAACGCTGGGTGCGTGAAACACCGGAGCAATGGTTGTGGCTTCACAACCGCTGGAAAAGGCGGCCCTTGCCTGGAGAAATCCCCGCCCTTTAATTCGCAACGGAGGCGGGGATAGAAAGCCGTTCAGCGTTCAACTCGCCTAATTTTTGTTCCAACGCTTTTCGTTTGGCGGGTGCAAGGCGTTTGGACTTGAGCGATTTTTGAATACCCGCCATATCCGCGTCTAACGCTTCAATTTTAGATCCCGACGGAATTTGTTTGGAATTCACCGGCAACCCTTGCTGTTCCGGCATGGGCCCACCGATGGCCGGTGTCACGCTCGCCGTAGGCGTTGGATGCGTCAGTCCTTGCGGCGTATTTTGTGTCTGCGTCTGCGATTCCGCAAAGACCATTCCCGCCAATCCCATTCCCATGACTAAACGGCCGGCCCGGTTGATCCATGTTTTCATCTAGCGACCTCCATTCGTGGAGCAAGACCCTCCTCCATTAACGCCTGGGAGGGAGGGTGTCTTTATTGTACGTAACCCTTCTGCTTTCAAACTGTCAGATAAAGGATGTTTAAATTCTTGAATAAAGAGGAACACTATGAAAACGAATATGGGACGTTTGGAACAAATAGGGCGGTTGGTAACGGGTTCGCTGCTCCTGGCCGCAGCCAGAAGAGTCAAAAGTCCTTGGAAATGGCTAGCTTTAGCGGCTGTACCACTGATCTATACCGGTGCCACACGTTATTGCGCCATCAAAGAGGCCTTCGAATCGCGCCGCGACCCCAAATTGGAAACCGGCAAGCCCGTCGTGGATGAAACGTCCGAAGAATCTTTTCCGGCGAGCGACCCACCGGCCTGGACCACCTCGAACGTTTAAGAATCTCCCACATGCGATGCCTGACACTCAACCAAGCCAAAACATTTAAGATTCTGGCTGGCACCCGCCGTTCGCAAGCCGGAGAGATGGTCATTTCCCCGGGAAAAAGCGAAGGCGGGCCTCGCAACAAACATGCGAGCGACCAATGGCTGTACGTCACCGAGGGTAAGGGGATCGCCGTCGTTGAAGGGCGCCCTTACCCGATTCAGCCGGGGACGCTGCTATTAATCGAGAAAGGCGAGACCCATGAAATCCACAGCAGCGGACGAACGGCCTTGCGGAGCCTCAACATTTATGCACCTCCGGCTTATTAGCGCGCGCGTTGGTTTACCCCGAACTGGGCTTATCGTTCGCCTTCTAAAAACCTACTCCAACCCTTTCGCTTTTGCATCGTCGGTATCCAACACGTTTTTCTCGAGGCGGATAGCGCCTTGCATGACGACGCACGTGCAGGTTTGGTTGGTGGCACACCCTTCACAACAATAGGTTTGCCCGTTTTGCGTAAACCCTTCGCTGTTCGCGGTTCGCCATTCACTTCGAGCCCGGTGGCATTGGGGACATACCTGTTCAGGAGGAATCATGGTAGGTAGGACACCACCAACCGGCTAACAGTTTCAGGCCTTAAACTTGGCGCTCGCAAACACTCTGAAACCCTGCTTTGTTATGCGCACCGTCACAAAACGGCTTGATCGCCGACTGTCCGCAGCGGCAAAGCGCCACTCGAGGCCGAGGGGGCGTCATGGGTTGTCCGTTTGAATCCAGCACTTCAATTTCTCCCGTCACAATCAACGGGCCATTTTTTAAAGCTTGAATTTGTGTCGCCATCGTGATTCTCCTTTTAAAACGTTTGATTGTTGGCCAAGGGGAATACTAACTAAAATAGCGCATGAGATTTCAGGCCATTTTTTTAGCCGGCGCATTGTGCGCGCCGCATTTTTCTGGGGAAACTCTCACGGCGGCGCCTACGCCTTCGCCGTTGACTATTTCAAGCACCCAGGCGCTGACTCTTTATCTGACCAATCCTTTCACTCAGCCTTTGGGTAAAGCCGCTTGGCGCTCGTCCCAATGGGCGGCGCGCCTGTTAGTGATCGCAGTCGCCGTGCCCATCCTTCCGGCCCAAAATGAAAATCCTGGAAACCCGTTGGAACAACTTCAAAAATCGGAAAAAGTTGATGAATCAAGGATAGCCATAGAGACGGTTATGAATGAGTTCATGGCATCCGCGGCGAACCCCGAAAAGCAAGCCCGTGAATTGGCCCGGCTTCTTAAACCCCGTCTCTCTTCTCATGGTTGGAAAACCGAGCTGTTGCGGGAACACTTATCGACCCGTGCCAAAGGACCGCTTAACCCAATCCAACGTCGATTTTTGAGCGCCTTGGCTGTATCTTTCGGTCAACGGCTTGCATTTCCAAAGGAAAAAGTAGAGGCGAAATCTAAACAAGCGGTGCCCACTCAAGCAACCGAGCCCACCCCCCCGCACGCAAAACCAATGCTGCTTCCTCCCATTTCCCGAACCCCTACCCCCGAGAGGGAAACCCTGACGCTTCCTCCCCTGCCACAACCGGGTCCGAGGTTTGAAAAGATTGATTTTATGGTCTTGGCCATCCTCTCTGTGCTTGTGACCGGGTTAATCTTTTCGCTCATTAGCCGCTCAACTCGAAGTGCAAAAAACTCAGAAAAAAAAGCAGGGGATGACGCCCCTCTACAACCGCCTGTCTCCAGCTATGACGGCGATTTTTTACCAGGCAGTCCAAAGGATTTGGCTATCCGTCGGATGATAGGGGACCTAGATGATGCTTTAAAGATTAGTCCGCAGAAGGGTGTGGAGGTTCTTATAGGACTTTTGCGCTTTCTGGGTTTATTTCCGGAAGCGGGGCATGGCGCTGTCACATTTGTGGGAAAGGGTCGCATTTGGGATGGAATTAATCCAATCGAAAACCCGGTGGAACAACTCGATGCCTTTGCGCCGGGTCATCCCATCAACGCCAGGGGCATGTTTGTCTTCCAAGGAGAGTTCGGTGTGCCCATCGAGCCAGCCGATATGGGAATTTTCGAAAAAGGTCGAATTCAAAAATCGTGGTATTCCGATTTTGTGAAAATATTCGGGCGTATGGGAACGGTCATGGTTGTTGGCCCCAACATCCTCTTGAAAGGCGTTTTGGCGGAGTTTGGCTACCTGGATGTTCTTCGGCTCGGCTTACCCGCTGAAATATACACGGCGCTGCAACTATTAGCGGATCGTTTATTTCCCGCTCATCCAGGAGGCATTCAAGTTTTTCGCTATCCGCACACAAGCCACCATTTTTCCGCGGCAGCCGCTTAATTCGCTTTCAAAAACCTTCCCGAAAGGGCGCGCGCTTATTGCAAGAAATCATGCCGATCCTTACGCCTTTCGCTTAAACGCCATATCAAACGTCGCAAGATAATCGATCCCCAAGGCCCGACTCGAAACGTCTAGAACCCAAAATATTCCCTCTGCCATGCGAGCGTTGGCCTCGGGGAGTTCGTGTGGAATTTGAAATGCCCCCGCGATACCTAACCCCATCGGCTGAACGGGAATGGTTTTTTGTTCGCGCCAAAGCACCGTCACGCTCAAATACCGGTCATCTCCCGATTTTTGCCACTCGCGTTTTTCACAGCGGAATGTCACGGTCGCGTCACCCTCCGGCAGTTGGGTGATGCCGCTTCGAACCAAAAATTTGAATTCCCCGCTTGTTTGGCTTGGAATGCGCTCGAGCTGGCATATGGACGTTCCATATTTGCGCCAGCGCAACCACCGATAGAGTGTTTTCCCTAAGAGAAAAAGGGGAATGACCGCGAAAAGAAGCCATGCCGCGTACCAGGGCTGACCTTGCTCGACGCCTTTTATCCAACCGACATAAAGTGTTGGCGCGGCACACAAACTGCCGAAAGCGGCCTTAAACGCCGCCCCCACTACTTCCTCAACCCCATGCGAGCGAAGCTGACCATCGCGCCATTGATCTTCAGGCGTGCGCATTCCCATCAAGCGCTTACGCCACGCTAACGGCGACTGCGTTCCCGGCTGAATTTCCTTTCCAAAAAGCCCAACTGCCAACATCCCCAACCCCACGACCGTAAACGCAACCCCTACCGTCCAGGGAATGAGCACGACCGGTAAAAAGGGTTCCTCGGACACCGCCGATTGAAAACCCTGCCATGCCGAGAAACCGCCGACACCCCCAAAGATCAGGCCAATAGGGATAAAGAAGAGTTTAATTTTCATGAATTAAAGTCCCGGGTGACACTCATCTGGAAACCAGGGGCGGTCCCAATAGCGCAATGAGTTTTTTCTTTTGGGCCGTCCCTTGTCTCCAATGTCACTGATTGTCGGAGGCGCTATTTTTAGCACTATTTTTAAGGTTGTTTTTGAAGAGAAGCATATATATAGGTCAATCGGGCAACGATTTTTTGGTCTGGTTCACACCTATATTTCGCCGTAAAATGTAGGAGTCTGGTGCGCGCCATCGCATTAGAGAACTATGTCGAAATTCCTCGCTTGCATTCTCGCAGTATTATAAGTCTGCGCGCTGATGGTTGACCCACTACAACCAGGCTTAGAACTTCTATCGAGACATCGCTAGCCATGCACCCAGGCTACTTCCTATTTTCAAGACCAAGCCTTTGTTAGCCGGTCTGTAGCGGCGTTCCGTAATAGGCTCAGTCGAAATCTGAGCGTGTCTATCGCACACATAACACATCGTGACTTTGCAGCCAGACCAAAAACTGATTCGAGCTTTACAGTTGTGGAGGGTCATAGGAAAACTTGGGACGAATCCCAGGGACGGTCCCATGGGCGCATTGAGTAGGGTCAATTTAGATAACCATTGACACTCCGGCACCAAAACCTACCTACGTTCGTTCCTGGTGACACTCACCGGGACCTATAGACTGCACTTAAGCGCCGTACCTTACTGCCTCACAACTGCCTCAAAGCTGCCTCATACTGCCTCATTTCATTAAAAAGACGCACATTTTCTCTCGAAAGAACTGACTGCCTCATTACTGCCTCATTTTTTACCCTAATTGTGGCACATGAGTCAGTTCCAAACCCATCCCTTGACTCCGAGCCGAACTCCCCGGTGATCGTCACCAGGCCGAGTATTCCCTCATTGACCCCCGGAAGTTTACCGATGGAGCAACTACGGCAAGCTGATTCGCGGCGAAGTCGATATCTTGGTGGACTGCCGGTTCTTGCTGGAATATTTCGGTCCGGACGTGCCGTAAAGGCGACAGAAGTGCAGACAATTTGTAGAAGAGGTTCTAAAACGAAAAGAGCTGATCACCAAAAAGACGCTGCAGGATGCGGTTCTGGGGTATTCCACCTCCACCGATTCGTCAAAATGCAAATGCTCTGTCCCAATAAACGCACTACGTTCCGCCGCTGGGTCAGACCCCTTTTCAACATTAAATTGACCATTTTCTACCCACATCCAGGTTGACAAATTATTGACAAACCTGAGAGTTGAAATTTAACGCTGATTTAACACTTGGTTGTTACACTGTAAAACCGGCTTCTGATCAAATTCCTATGAAGAATTCCAACAACTCGATTCATGTTCTGCTTCTCCTATGCCTGCTGGCGAACCCATATTTCGACAACATTGAATTTTTGCCAAACCCGATGGCGCAGTCCCAACGTGAGAGATTCTTCTTTGTCCAGCAAGCCCTCTCTCCAGCGGCAATATTTTTTGAAACATCCCCGCCAATTGGTAGAGAAATTTCAGCTCGCATACGTAGACATCTGAGTCAAGCTTTTAATCAGAAAAGAATTACTCTATTTGATTTCGCTCGCCGAATTCGTTTCCGACAGCCGTGGAGTTTTGCGCCCGCGGTAATTTTTCAGTCAGCGAATGGAATGCAGTCGATCGCGCCCAAGTCATTACAACTTCCGAAGTGGCAATCACCCATCTTTATGATGCAAGCGAATGCAGATGGAGGAGATGAAGGGAAGGACGCGGAAATCTTAGCAGGGAATCACTTCTATGAAATGCGATGGCCGCTAAGTCGTCAAGATATTCTCAATTTTCCTTCGATTGAATTATTAGCAAGCAAAGAAAACACGCCCTGGCGTATTGAGGGCGCAAAAATTGCGCATGTAAATTATGGCGATATTGTCGATTTTCCTAAACCAACTGATAAGGTGATATTCGAGGGTCAATCCGTCTATGTAATTGCGCATATGCCCCGAAATTCATCGGAAGGAATTATCTTGCGGATCTACGAAACAAGTGGTCTTGGACGCACCAATTTTGTGGCAATTGTCCTCAAACCAAATGCCGATGAGATCGATAGGATAAGTAATAATTTATTTTACGGCGTTCATGAGGAGTTGTATGGTGGGAAGGATCCCTTCTCTCTACGCCAAAAACAGTTCGACCATATTAGCGCTGAAGCCAGCAAGCGGGCGGCAGTAATGTTTTCAAAAGATCGAGCTCATCCATTGGTGAACTATGTTTGGAATTTGTTGAAACTGCCGGAAGTCAATAAAGAGGACGAAGAAGCAATTGCTTATGCCCGCAGTATTGAAAAAAAAGCGGAGCAAGAAATCGAGGCTCTCTTTATTCAATCAAAATCTGTTCCGCCGCGGCGAAAACTATCAGCATGGAATTCCAATGTCATCACTGTGGGCCAGCGTCAGATGGCTGTAAGCCAGTACGCTCCTGGAAGATTGTTGGAGAGATATATTCAAACTTTTGGCGCATCGACATGTGTGGTTTGTACATTTTACGATGCCTCTGTCCACAAGGGCGCGATGATACACATCGATGGTTCCACAGACATTGAATCTTCTCTTGCGCAAATTAGCCACTTGATGCGAGCCAATCCCCGTGAGATAACTATTCATATGATCGGCGGGATCGGCAATCAAATGCATTTAAGAATTCTACGAGTACTTAAGAAAATGAACCTCGAATCACAAATTATTCATGTCGAAGCAAATGAGGGGACCGACTCAAAGGCGATTATTCTTGATTTGGAGAATGGTGAGGTCTTCGACATGACCGGTATTCCTTTTATGGATAAAGACGAGATTGCGTTGATGTCATATCAGGCCTTAATGTCAGGGCCGGCAATTTTAATTCGAAAGGGACTCGCAACAGTATCGTCGGGACAATTGCATATGACTTGGTGGGACCGAAATATAAAAGCGATTTTAAGCTTCGTTATAAAGGATCCGCCAACGTGGATAATAAATTCGATAGTAAGCAGCACAGAACCGGCGATGCTGATGGCGGCTCATTTTCTTACAGTGGGTTCGTGTTATGATAATCTGCTTATCCCAGGCATTGCATTAGGCTTCGGGGCGTCGCATGCCGGACAGTCTTATACGTTCAAGGCATTCGCAACTGGGTGGGGCCTTGTCGTCATAACCCTCTTTCGCAATGCTTACATGAACTCCTTTTATGCTTACCTGACGGTTGCTGTCGCTCAATTTCTAATAAACGTGGTATTGAGTCGCGGTCCAAAACTTCTGCGTTTCGAATCTCCCAGAGATCCGGTGTACCTAACTGCTACCTGAGCATAACCCGTACACATTTTTGCCGAAGGTCAAAGATTAGGAGATTCAAAGGCCATTTCTTGAAGAAATCGTATCAAGGATTGGATC
>CAYTWA010000007.1:0-141804 GCA_964441955.1 uncultured Elusimicrobia bacterium | reverse complement strand
GTCGACTTGGCGTCGTACAACCGACAATAAGCGCTTTCCGGCTCCCAACCCTTGCCGCCTCTCCATTGAATTGGAGAATCCGCCCACCCCACAGAAGCCCAAACGCTGATGACGACCACGAGTAAGTTTTTCATGAGGGCCTCCCTAAACCGCTTTTTCTTCCACCTAGAGTGTAGACTTTGCATTCCTCATTCGTTTATGAGCCGTGTCATAGTGATATTTATGATCCGCGTCATACCCAAGCGGCTCACTCCCAGTTACTCTTACGAAGAGGGGCAATCTATAAAAGGCGGTGTCCTATGAAATGGGTTTTCGCGGTGGCCATAAGTCTGCTGTTGGTTGCTCTGTGCGTAATCTATCTTCGAAACGGAATGCGGCCGATACCGCCGCCGGTATCCGTGAGTCAGGGGCCCTCCACCAAGCCCCCGAAAAGACTTCCCCCTAAACCGAGCCCCGAAGGCCCTATTGATATTTCCGGGCCCCTCAAAGACCGCGGTCTTCTCAGCTGGGTCATGCCGGAGTACCCCGAATGGGCACAGGAAAAGGAAGTCATTGGAACCGTTCGCTTGAAAGTATGGGTCAATCCGGCCGGGGAGGTCCATTCCGGCATGGAAACGTATCAGATGACGGCCGACCCGCGTCTGGACGAAAAAGCGAAAGAGGCGATCCGCCAATGGCGCTTCATAGAAAAACCAAACACTTTCGGCGACCAATGGGGTATTGTCACCGTACGCTTTTCACTTCTTTCCCAAGACGTCTCCCCCGAAGCCAGCCTGCGTGGCTTTTCGCTCGGCGGCTCCACAACCTCCGGCACCTGGCGCTGCGTAAAAGAATGGATCGGAAACGAGTATCGGTACTTATGCCGGCGCGTACGTCCCAAGTCCGACCACTAGACACCGAACAAAAATATTTTGCCTTTACTACTATTGAAACGTGAGCGGTATTGCGAGTTGGATCTACGTGCTTATAGTTATGCCCTACCTCTGGATCGGCAGCTATCCGGCGATTGGCCTGTCTGTTCTATTTGGAATTGTGATTGCATGGTATAGCGTTTTACGCATTAGGAAAATCGCCCTATTAAAAGCGATGGGAATTGCCGTGGCATTAACGGGCCTGACTATTTCTTTGGTTACTTTCTTTTTCTTGAGAAGCTTTGGACGTATGCTCTCCGGTGTTTAAAAGATTACAGACGATTCTCGTTTCTAGCCATTCTCCGAGATCTACAGATGCTTAAGAAAGTTATGGATGTCTTGGTGGGTGCCGGCGAGAACGAATTTGATGCGATTTCTGCTGAGCCAATAGATGACCCGAATCTGAAGACCGTAACGACCTTCCCAGAGGTCTCCCCGAAGCTGGCGAATTCCAAGCCCATGCGTCTTGTGCCTCGAGGTGTAGTAGTCGATGATCTTGCGAGTGGTTTCTTTGATACCTTCTTGAGCGGGTGGGTGCAGTTTTTTATAAACCCTCAAAAACGACGGCGCGTATTCGATTTCCACGAATCAAATCGTATCGAGGTAGGCTTTGGCAGATTTTGTGCTTTTAAAAGCCTTCCCGCCTTTTGTATGTGCTAGCCTCTCCAGCTTATCTAAATCTTTTAAGGAATAACCGGCTTTTCGTTCCTCCATGGGAGCGACTTCAATGCGGTGATCGTGAATAAACCAACCGACACGAGTGCAACGGCTGTGCAGCTTAAACATTTTCCGAATCTGAGCAGGCACAACCGTTTGCCCGTTTCTCCCCACCGGTGTCGTTGTAATCAATTTGGTCATTTTATGGCCTCCTAGCCTAATCTCCTAATCCAGGATACCACGAATTCAAGCCATTTCAATATTAAATTTCCCTCTGGCCAGCCGGGGGAGGGATGGTTTCGGCTATTTGGAGTTGCCGCAGCAGCTGCCTTCGCCGGAGAGGCCGGCTTTTTTCAGGATGATTTCCATCAGGCACCATTTCGTGAATGACGACTGGATCAAGTTGGCGCCCACAAACGCGGTGAACCAAAGCCAGTTCGCGTTCACCCAATGGGCGAGGGCGAGGCTGATTAAGATGAAACTTCCGGCGATCAAACGAATGCGGTGTTCTAGGGTCATGAGGTGGCCTCCTGAGGTTCGTAGCGGTGGGCTAAGAGATAGTACAGCACCGGGACGGCGATACGAGACAACAAGGTGGAGGCCACTTCCCCGGCCATGAGGGCTACCGCCAAACCCTGAAAAATCGGGTCGAACAAAATAACACTCGAGCCCGCCACTACCGCGGCAGCGGTTAAGAGCATCGGGCGAAAGCGCACGGCGCCAGCATCAATCACGGCTTCTTTAAGCGCCATCCCCTCTCGGCGCCTTAAGCGAATGAAATCCACCAGAATGATCGAGTTGCGCACCACAATGCCGGCCCCTGCAATAAAACCGATCATCGACGTGGCCGTAAAAAACGCGCCCATCGCCCAATGCGCGGGCAGAATGCCGACCAGGGTCAGCGGAATGGGAATCATGATGGCCAGCGGCACCACGAACGACTGAAACCACGCCACCACCAAAATATAAATCAGCACCAGCACCACCGCGAAAGCCACACCCAAATCGCGGAACACCTCGTAGGTGATTTGCCACTCACCGTCCCACTTAAGCGCCGTCTCCTGCGAGCTTTCCGGCTGCCCAGAGAAATAAGACTTAAGCGTCATGCCCATCGACTGAGCCAATGCCTCGATTTTTGGACGAAGCGAGAGAATCGCATACACCGGGCTTTCTTGCTTGCCCGCTACATCGGCCAACACGTACGTCACCGGCAACAGGTTCTTGTGATAAATCGGCAGGTCCGCTTCGCGCGGTTCGACGTGCGTCAACTCGCGCACCGTGACTGGGGTTCCGCTCCGTGTGTAAAGACGAATGGCCCGGGCGGAATTCACATCACGACGGAATGACTTCGCCAAACGCAGGCGGATCTCCACCGGCTCCTTCTCTTCCTCCGTATGCGCTAAGTCCACAGTTTGGCCGTCTAGGGCCAAGCTCACCGTTTGGGCCACGTGAGCAGGGCTGATGGCATTAAGCGTGGCGCGTTCTCGGTCCACCACAAGCGACTCCTTGGGTTGGGCATCAGGGACATAGGTGTCTACATCCACAATCCCTTCGGTGTCTTGCATTAAGCGCTGCAACCGGCGAGCGAATTCGAGCCGCTGCGCGGTGTCAGGACCATAAACTTCAAAAACCAGCGTGGAAAGCACCGGTGGGCCAGGTGGGACCTCGGCCACCTGAAGGCGCGCACGATATTTTTGAGCAATCCTCTGAAGCGCTGGGCGCGCGGCAGAGGCGATGGCATGGCTTTGCCGCCGACGTTCCTGGCGCGGCTGAAGGTTCACCACGAGGCTGGCCTGGGAAGGCCGCTGGCGCAGGAAATAGTGCCGCACGAGCCCATTGAAGTTGTAAGGCGCGGCCGTTCCCACGTACGTAGTCACTTGTCTGGCTTCAGGAACGGCCTGAAGGTTTTCAGCCAGTTCCAAAGCCGCTTGGCGAGTGGCGGCCAATGAAGCCGATTCCGGCATATTTAAAATGACCTCAAACTCATCTTTGTTATCGAACGGCAACATCTTGACGGTCACCGCTTTAAAAAAGACCAGGGAAACCGCCAGAAGAAGCAACACCACCATAGCGGAAAGATACGCACGGCGTAACCTCCGGTCGTCCAATAAGCGCCGCATAAGTCGCCGGTAAAGCCGGTCGAGCCGGCCCTCTTGATGAACGGTGTATTCTTTTGGGGGCCAGCGTTTCAAAATATGCGCGAAGGCCCACGGGGAAAGCATAAACGCAATGGCCAGCGAAAAAAGCATTGCAAAGGACGCCCCCACGGGAATGGGCCGCATGTACGGCCCCATGAGGCCTCCCACGAAGGCCATCGGCAGAATCGCTGCGATCACGGCCCAGGTGGCCAAAATTGTAGGGTTACCCACTTCGGCCACGGCATCTACGGAGAGATCCCGAATCGAACGACCGTCTTTCATCATAAAGTGGCGGTGGATATTTTCCACGACCACAATCGCATCATCCACCAAAATGCCGATGGAAAAGATCAACGCAAACAGCGTGATGCGGTTAAGCGTATAACCAAAGAGACTGTAAATGACCAGGGTCAAGGCCAGCGTCACTGGAATGGCCACCAACACCACGAGCGCTTCGCGCCAGCCCAATACCAAGGCGATTAGAAGCGCAACCGAAAGTGTCGCCAAGAATACATGGAAGAGCAGCTCGTCCGATTTGTCTTTCGCGGTTTGGCCGTAGTTGCGCGTTACCGTAATCGCGAGGCCGGGTGGCAACCGTGGCTTGGCCTGTTCCACCCGCTTCATCACCTCACGGGTTACCACAATGGCGTTGGCGCCTTTGCGCTTGGATATCGACAATGTGACCGCCGGCACGGGAGGATTTCCGGGCGTCTGGGCCAGCACATCCTGCTCCGACTCATCGGGTCCATCGCTTACTTGAGCAACCTCTCCCAGCGCAACCGGGCTGCCGCCTGAGGTGCCCACAACGACATGTTTTAAATCCTCGGCCGTCCGGATGAGTGCATCGGTTTCGACCAGGACTTTCTGACCCTCCACGTTCACGTGACCCGCAGGCAAACGTCGGTTGGAGGACTGAATGAGACCGACAATCTCGAGCGGCGTCAACCGGTACGCCGCCAGCTTGTCGGGGCTAAAGTGCACCCGAAACTGCCGGCGGTGGCCGCCGATAAGCGTGGTATCCGCCACGTTGTTGACGGCACTGATGTCTTGGCGAAGTGTGGCGGCCGCTTGACGCAGTGTCAGCGGATCCAAACCAGAACCCGTGAGCGTCAGGGCCAAGATAGGCACGTCATCGATCGATCGCGGTTTGATCAGCGGCTGGCCGGCGCCTGGGGGCAAGACATCCACATTGGCAAACGTTTTGGTGTAGACACGCGTCATCGCATCTTCCGGGTTGGTGCCCACCTTAAAGCGCACAATGAAAAGTGCCCCATTCGGCTCCGCCGTGGTGTACACATCGTCCACCCCAGGAATTTCCCAAAGCTTGCGCTCCCCCACATTGACCACCTGCTCTTCCACCTCACGCGCGCTCGCCCCCGGAAAGGGAACAAAAACGTCAAACATCGGAACCTTGATCTGCGGCTCTTCTTCCCTCGGAAGCGTGAGCATCGCCAAGGCACCGGCGCCCAGTGCCGCTAGAGCCAAGAGCAAGGTCAGCTTGGACCCTATAAACGTCCGGGACAGGTGACCCGCAACACCCCGAAGAGGGGTCATGGTTTTTTTCCTAAGCGAGTAGCCGTTTCCCGGACCGCTTGATCATCGAGCATGCCCAGCGACTTCATCAACTGCAAGTAGCCCGAATGCAGCTGAAGCAATGTCTGCCAATACGCGGCCTTGGCTTTGGCGAGCGCCTCTTCCGCACGCAACACCTCGAGAATGCTTTGCCGCCCCGAGCGGTACAGCGGCCGAAAAAGCTCAAGCGACGTGGCGGCGTCGTCGGCCATCTGCTTGACGGTGGGAAGACTTTCCGCGGCCGCTTGATACGTCTCATACGCACGGCTTGTTTCGATTTGAATCGCCTCATCGGTCGCCGAAGCCGCTTCGAGGGCTGCCGTTTGGCTATACGCGGCCCGCGAACGTCGCGCGCCATACCCAGGGTCCCCGAACGGCACGCGCGCGGCAACACCATAGAGATGACTGGAAGGGCTGGCGTGAAAATCATTCGTATTGGTTTCCAGACTGGCAAAACCCTCGACCCGAGGCCACACCGAACGCCGCGCTTGCTGGGTGATTTCCCCCGCCTGCGCGGCGCGCGAGGCAGCGGCCCTTAATTCCGGGTGATGCGCCAATGCCAAGGCCGAGGCGTCTTTTTTCGAGGGGAGAGCGTAGCCTGTCTCGCTTAAAACCCCAGCCACCGACACCTCGTTTTGCTTCGTCAACAATTCAAGCTCCGAGTGAGCCGCTCGTTCCTGCGCGGTGGCTTGGGCTTTCCAAGCCGCGAGGCTTCCGTAAATCGTCTGGGCGGCATAAAAATCCGACCCCAGCACCACGCCTCGGTCCCGCAAACGGCGGGCGTCTGCCAATTCGTTTTTAGAGGCGGCCAGCCGGGCTTCCAATTCGTTTAAGATTTCACGAGAGAAAAGAAGTTGAAGATAAGCCGACGCTACCTGCCACCGCAGAGTCTGAGCCATTTCTTCATGAAGGCTGCGGGCTTGCTCGACGGAATGGTTGCGCTGTTGCACCGCGCTGGTCAAATCAAACCCTGTGAAGAGTGGGACCTCCACATCCAAACCGCTTTTAATGTTGGTGAGATCATGGGGATTGTTCAGTGAAGGGATGGCAAAGTGGCCAGGGCCAAAACGCCCCTGTTCCAAAAGTGAACCAAAGACATACACCGGTTGGTCGCCGCGAGTCCAGGAACTGCGCGCAGACAGCGTTGGAAGCCGTCGCCGCCGCGCCTCCTGCACATCCGCTTGAGCTTCAGCCGCTCGCGCGCTGACTCCTTTTATTTGAGCACTGCCGGCCAAAGCCGCGTCCACCAGGCGATCCAAGCCCTGCGGCTCCACCGCGACGGCCTGCGAGGCCCAAGTCAACACCCAGAAAAGAAGATATCGAGACCGATCCATGCCCCCCCTCACACCAAATCTTCGGGAGGATATCACGCAGGGACAGCCGTAAGCGCTTTCAGCTCCTCACGGCTCGTTCCCAACACTTTAAGGACAGGGAAAACAATGTCTTTTAGGAAGATACGGTCGCTGAACACTTTTTCACCCACAATCACCTTCCCTCGGTGTTCCCAATCGGGAATCAAATCTTGTGCGGGCATGCGAAAAAGGGTTAAGACGCGCTGAATGTCTTCCAATGTTTTGTCGCGATCGGTTTCCAGGTAGAGTTTTACGCCATCTTGAAAAAACTGGTAGTGCGCCGACTCATCGGCCGCGATGAGACTTAAGAGTTTCGTAAGGGCTGGGTCGTTTTGCTGAATCGCGTGCTCACGCAGGCGTCGGTAATTAAGGCCTGTGGCCAACTCTTGAAAGGTGGTGTAAATCATCATCTGCCGGGGCGTCTCAAAGGGAAGATCCCACACGCGCTCGAGCACCGTGGAACTAAACTCCCTAATTTCTTTTGTTTTTCGCTTGCCGGAAGCCACCAGCCACATTTCCAAACCTAGCGAGTGTTTGCATTCTTCGTAGCCCCAATTGGCCTGGAACCACGCCCGGCCGCGGCTTTGGCGCACGAGCTCCATGATGCGCCGGGTGTAATCCGGCAAATAAAGCTCCACTGCCATAAACGATTCCGCAATAAGTGCGACGTTATCAGAAATAGACGGGTTGGCTTCTTTCCAGGGAATATCCCCTTGCAGATTCCACCGGCGATGCGCTTCCGCGCGGTGAAAGAACGCCAAGAAGAGCTCGTAAAATCTATTCTCGAATTCCGTTGTAGTGGTCATGTGCGGGAATAATGTAGGGCCTCTGAGGGTAAAGCACTATGATGCCGGTCATATCCAATTCAAAAAACAATACGCTACGCTACCTCAGCGGAGAGCACCATGACCGAACCCATACAAAACGTCCGTTTTATTCCCAACACCACGCCGCTGGCCTATGACGTGGAAATCCAATTGGCCGCCCACATCCCCTCCTGTTGCGGGGTCAGTGACGGCGCCGCGGCCGAGTTTCATGCGGATGGGTTTTACCAGCGCCTCGAGCTGACTTTAGAAGAACACCGCGAGGGCCATCTCCTCAAAGGAAGCATTACCTTTCCAAAATCAGGGGTGTACGGGTATCGATTCACCGGCCGTATTCTGGGGCAGCCCTTTTTTCGAGAAGGCACCTGCGACGCCTCGTGATCAGAAGCGGACCCAGTTTATGCTCGGTTGATCTCCACCATCGCCCGGTCGTTGTCGGATGAGGAAAAAACAACCAGACATTTGTCGATTCCATCAGCGGTAGCATAGAGGTGGTGGATGTCGATTTGCTCGGCCTCGAGTCGTTCCGTCAACCGTTTAAGCATACCGGGCTTGTTCGGCAGCTCGGCTAGGATGACCTTTTCCTCTCGGACTTTGAATTTTTTCTTGCGCAGCGCATCCCCTGCTCTCAGGTTATCATCTGTCACCAGGTGAATGAGGCCGTCGGCCCCTTTCACCCAGCTAGACACCGCACGAAGGCTGATGCCTTTGTCCGAGACCACCTGGGTGATTTCCGCCAACACGCCGATATCGTTAAGCACTTCGAGAACCAATTCCTGCCCTAGCTCTGCTTTCAGCATGGCTCCCCCCTTCGACGCCTTGATTTCTTTTTGGATTCGGACGTTACGCACGTTTTCGCAGCGGGAACAGGCAACGTTTTCTTTGAGATACGACACGGTGTTTTCCATCGCACGATGCACCATCTCCGTCAACAACGGAGATGGTGTGGCGCGAGGCTGATGGCCCCCAGTTAAAAACAAGGTGGCTTCGTTTTCAAGTTCCCTGCGAAGCTGTTCCAAGGAATCGCTCGTCTCCTTTTCAACTCGCGCGCGATGCCCCATGCACGACACCGTAGAGACTGTGGAATGAAGCGGAACACCACCCGTCCGCGCCCAGGGGTCGCATTGTCGGGGGTCTTCACAAAGGGGACAGGTGTCGATGCGGCGCTGAAGGATACGATGGATGGTTTTCGCCAGCGTAGGGAAACAGTGGGGGTCATACGCGGTGGAATGGTTTTCTCGGAGCAGCCCGTCCCAAGCCAGCAAAGCCGCCTTATTGGCGACATCGTCCAAACACTGGGCTGTATTAAGATGAAGGCTACGCACTGCCGACGGAAGTTTGTTGACCATGACCACACCCCCTGCCCGTCCGTTTCGCCTCTAGCGTAAACCTTTCGTCCGGGCAGGTCCATGACGACCGTCATAGTCGGCAACGGGAAGGGTCGATAGGATGTCTTCGGATGATTGGCTGGATAGAAACCGTTGTGCGGCGGTTGGGCCGGTTTTTGAACCCCGCTCAGTGGATTGCCTGGGTGTGGCGGCTTCCTTCTGCATCGCCGAAGGACCTGGGCCGGGGTTTGGTCATGATTCAAATCGATGGCCTTTCGCTGCGCTGTTTGGAAAGCGCCGTGGCGGAAGGGCGGCTTCCGTTCATCCGCCGGCTGATCCGCGGCGAGCGCTACGCGCTACATCCCCTTTACACCGGCTTGCCAGCATCGACACCAGCCATTCAGGGTGAACTTTTTTACGGTGTGCGCGGCGCTGTGCCGGCCTTCCAGTATTTCGACCGCGGCCTGAGTCGCCTGGTGAATTTTTTTGAACCGGACACGGCGGCACGTTTAGAAAAAAAACTGGCGCAGCAAGGCCTTCCGCTTTTAGAAGGGGGGTCTGCTTATTCGGACATTTTTACCGGGGGCGCCAAAGAAGCCCATTTCTGCATGGCGTCCGTAGGATGGGGGCACGGCCTACAGGCGAGGCGACTCTTTGCCACGGTTCTTCTGTTGCTACGCGTAGGTCTTTCCCCTCGCGGACTCCTTTATTTCATCATGGAATCCACATTGGCCGTAACGATGGCGATTTCCGGCATTCTGAAAGGCCAAAACATCGCAAAAGAGCTTGGATTTATTGTTTCACGTTTGACTGTTTGCGGACTCTTGCGTGAATTTATTGCCGCCGCGGCGATCATCGACATTGTCCGGGGCCTGCCGGTGATTCATCTCAATCTGGTGGGCTATGACGAATACGCACACCGCCGCGGGCCTTCATCAGCATTCGCCGCCTGGGCGCTTAAAGGCATCGACCGCGTGGTGCAAGACATTTGGAAAGCCGCCCACCGCTCCTCCCATCGTCTCTATGACGTCTGGGTGTATTCCGACCATGGGCAGGAAGAGGCCATCGCCTACCGAGACTTAAGCGGTGAATCGCTCGCCGTCACGGCCAGTCGCGCCGCCTCGAAGCAGCACCTGAGGGTTGCCGCAACGGCCACCATGGGGCCGGTGGGCCATATCTACCTGGCATCTCGCCCAACGGCCGCTGAACGGTCTGCGTTGGCTTCGCAGCTGATCGCCGAAAGACCGATTCCTTGTATTTTGAGCGCCGGGCATCCTGGCTTGGCCCACGCATGGACGCAAGAAGGCCAGCTTGGTCTTCCGGGTCAAGCGGATCGCCTGCTTGGCCAAAACCATCCGTTCCATGGCGAACTCGCGGGCGATTTGGTGTCGCTCGCCCACCACCCCGATGCTGGGGACTTGGTTCTCCTCGGATGGCAACCGGGAAAAAAATCCGTGACGTGGGAAGCCGTAAACGGATCTCATGGGGGTCCCGGTTCACATGAAACGCAAGCGTTTGCGCTGCTTCCATCCGACACAGCCCTCCCCTCGGGACACCGAGCATTTCTAAGACCTTGGGATTTGCGTCAGGCCGCGCTTCACATTTTAGGGAAAGATACGGAACAAGCCCCCACGCGGGTCGTCCGCATGCGAGCTCCTGGACACTTTCGGGTGATGACGTATAACGTGCATGGCTGCCGCGGCATGGATGGCCGACTTTCGATCGAGCGCGTGGCGCGCGTGATCGCAACACACCACCCCGACGTCGTGGCGCTTCAAGAACTAGACGTCGGCCGGAAAAGATCCGGCCAGACGGACCAAGCCGGCACACTGGCTCATCTTTTAGGCATGCACCAATTCTTTTTTCCCGCTGTTCAGGAGGAGCACGAGCAATTCGGCGATGCGATTTTAAGCCGTCATCCGATGCGTTTGGTGCGACAAGGCCGCCTGCCCGGTGAACCCACTTTCAGTGATTCCGAGCGGCGTGGAGCACTTTGGGCCACTGTCCATCTCCACGGCCGAGAGGTGCAAATCGTCAACACACACTTAAGCATTTGGGCGCCCCAATCGCGGCGGCAAGCCGAAGCGTTAATGGGCACGGACTGGGTGGGCCACCCCGACTGCCGCTACCCGGTCATCGTTCTAGGAGACATGAACGCATGGCCAGGGTCGCCCACCTGGCGCCTTTTCCAAAAACGCCTGCACGACGCCCAGCTGCGGCACGCCG
The DNA here is from genome assembly GCA_964441955.1 of uncultured Elusimicrobia bacterium. GTDB lineage: Bacteria > Elusimicrobiota > Elusimicrobia > 2-01-FULL-59-12 > 2-01-FULL-59-12 > CAYTWA01. Next base: position 130,796 of record CAYTWA010000007.1, on the reverse strand, counting down.
GATATCCTTCGAAGAAAACCTGGTTTGGCCGCTTTCCGGTAGGATGCATCGACCACGTTTTCGTTTCGGAAGATTTAACCGTAACCGGAGTAGATATTCCGGATACGGAGCTTGAAAAGATTGCCTCAGACCATTTACCTGTAGTCGTGGATGTGGCATTTCAGAAAACGCTTCTATGAGGGCCGTCATAGTCTCTTGTGAAATTCCCCGCTACCTTATGCGGGTGCAAACGCTTCAATTTCGCTTACCGCCAGGGGAAAACGTCCAGGATATTTTGAAGGAATTAGGCGGGCGGGTGGCCCGCCTCTTGGCGCAGTACCGGGCCGTCGGGGTGGCCCCCGTCAAGCCATCGGACATTTCCAAAACCTTGCGGACTCATTTTCGCAAATGGGTCCACGAACGCCGCACGTGCGAACACGACGGCGCACGTCAGTTTAAATTGAAGAAGGGCGTCGTTGGTTTTTACACCGACATCGAGGCGCATTTGTTCAACGATTTTTGTTTGGATGCCGACACCTCGGCCTGGCTGCTGATTAAACGTCAGCTGCATGGCGCTATCGGTAAGACCTTCGGCCCCTACCTCACGGAGTTCCATCGCGGCCAGGAGGGTTTTTCCCGCTTGGCGCGCAAACGCGGGTGAGATAAGATGTCCCCACTCCCATGGGGATCTCCTCTATCCATACGTTCCTCTCCCAAGCCGACCCATTCCGGTCCCTTCCCGCGGACGAATTAGCTCGCCTGGAAAAAGGCGCCCGACAGCGCTCTTATAAAAAGGGGGAAACCCTTTATGCGGAAGGGGACGCGGCGGATAGCGTCTGGGTTTTGCAGGACGGTCGAATTCAAATCTTTAAATTCACATCGACTGGCCACTCGTTTGCTATCGAAAGCCTGGGACCTAAGGAACTTTTCGGTACGCTTTGCCGTATGGGGGGTAACAGCCGAAGCTACCCATGCACGGCCGTGGCAGCGACCCCCACCACGGTCATTCAAATTGCCGACCAAGCCTTCCTGCAGGCTTACAACCATTCCCCCGCCATGATGAAAGGGGTTTGTTCCCTGTGCAGCGAACGGCTAAACAACGTACGCGACCTTAGCTGCCAGGGGCAAGAGCCGGTCGAAAAACGCATCGCCATGACTTTGCTTCGCTTGTACAAACAACACGGAGCCAAGATACCGATGACCAAGCGCGAAGTGGGTGAACTTTCGGGAACGACCGTGGAAACCGCCATTCGGACTCTCTCCTCCTTCACTAAAAAAGGCTGGGTCTCGTCTATCCGTGGGGCCATCACGCTTAAGAACCTCGATGCGCTTCAAAAAGAAGTGGCTTTGATGCGCTGCTAACGACTTCGCCGCAACCGGCTTTCCATCCTCATCCATCAAAAAATACGCGTATGACCGCCGTCATAAACAAGGCTGCACTATCGCGGTATCTTAATAGTAAGAGGTGGCGCTTCATGCGCAATGAAGAACGATTTGCCTTGTTAGGGGCTGTTTTAGGTCTAGGGGCGCCCGCAGGCGCTTTGGTTTGGCGATTTGTGGCCACGTACCATACGGGGCTTTGGGCATGGTTTCAAAGCGAGTGGGCCAGTGTGGGCGGGTTTTATTTGTATATGACGCTTGGCACAGTGACGGCCTTTGCTTTGTTCGGCTTTTTTTTGGGACGCAACAATGATGTCTTAAAAGACGAAAACGAAAAAGCGCAAGGGACCGTTTCCACGCTAAATCTCCTAGCCATTACCGACGGATTGACCGGCGTCTACAACCACCGCCATATTCAAGAAATGCTCGCACAGGAAGTCGAACGTGTGGAACGCTACAAAACCCCTTTAAGTTGTCTCATGCTGGATATCGACAACTTTAAAACCGTTAACGACACCCACGGCCATCCCTTTGGCGACCATGTGCTCGCCCAAATCGCGCAAATCATTCGCGACCAAGTGCGGCGCATCGACATCGTGGGTCGTTATGGCGGTGAAGAATTCATGGTGTTGATGCCGCATGCCGAAGCGGACGTGGCGGAGGTGATTGGCGAACGGATTCGAAAAGCTGTGGAATCGACGCTATTTACCTTTCAACAAATGTCCGCCAAAGTAACACTGAGTATTGGCTTGGCCACCTATCCGGACACGGCCGCGGGCATTTTCGATAAGGACAGTTTCTTGAATGCTTCCGACCAAGCCTTGTACAACGCCAAGGCGGCGGGAAAGAACAAAACCATCGTTTTCAAAAGCAGCGTCTCGGCCCCTCCCCTCAAGCCGGCACCCAAAAATTCATAAGATAGGAGCCCCTCATGGCCTCTATCGCTTTTTTCGAATCCGCCCCTGACGAAACCGCCTATTTGAAGAAATGCGGGCTCTCACGCCACGCCCTGCATTTCTTTGAAGATAAGCCCTCGGATGTGAAAGGGCCGGCCTTGCGGTCGTTGGAGGTCTTGTCCGTTTTCATCTATTCTCGTGTCACGGCTCAAACACTGCGTCAAATGCCGCGGCTCAAATTGATTGCCACACGGTCGACTGGGTACGACCACATTGATCTTGCCGCTTGTAAAAAGCGGCGCATCGCCGTAGCCAATGTGCCCTTCTACGGTGAAAATACTGTGGCGGAGCATACCTTTGCATTGATTTTGGCCCTTTCCCGCAAAACGCACGAAGGCTATCTTCGGACGATTCGCGGAAATTTCTCGTTTAAAGGTCTTCAAGGATTTGATCTGAAAGGCAAAACCATTGGGATCGTGGGAACGGGACACATTGGAATTCATGCCATTCGCATCGCCAAAGGGTTTGGCATGAACGTTGTGGCTTTTGATCCAAAAAAAAGCGAGTTTCTGGCCGACACGTTGGGATTTGCCTATGTGTCCCTCGATCAACTGCTCGCCAGGGCCGACATTATCAGCCTCCATGCCCCCTATAACAAGCACACCCATCACTTAATCAACAAAGGCAATATCAACAAATTGAAGAAGGGCGCGCTTTTGATCAACACCGCACGGGGCGGCTTAGTCGAGACTGAAGCGCTGGCTTTGGCGCTGGATCAGGGAATTTTGGCGGGCGCCGGGCTGGACGTATTGGAAGGCGAAGACCTAATTAAGGAAGAACGCCAAATTCTGGCGAAGGATTTCTCCGGAGACCAAATGAAAACGCTGCTTCAAAACCATATCCTCCTAAACCGCGACAACGTCATTATCACGCCCCACATCGCCTTCGATTCCAAAGAAGCCTTGCAGCGCATCTTGGATACGACCGTCAGCAACATCCAGGTGTTTTTGGCGGGCAAGCCGGAGAACCTCGTCGCTTAATCACCTCAAAAACGGCCGCCAATGCTAAGCCTGCGCTTACGGCGACCGTCAAGTTAACCGTCACGGTTAAAAGGAATGTCGCCAGCAGCACCACGCGCTCATGCACAGGGTCTTTAAGATGCGAGCGGAACCTTCGCCCATCAAACATATGGAAGCACACGACAATCAATATTCCGCTGAGGACCGCCATGGGAATGTAGGCCACCCAGGCACCGGCTACCCCAATGATTCCCAACAAAACCAAGGCGTGCGTCATCCCGGCAACCGGCGTTCGCCCGCCATTTTGAATGTTGGTGGCGGTGCGCGCAATGGCGCCGGTCGCCGGGATCCCGCCAAAAATCGGGGAGACCATGTTGGCGATTCCTTGAGAGACCAACTCTAGATTAGATTTGTGACGTCCACTCATCATACGGTCGGCCACCATAGCCGATAATAAGGATTCAATGGCACCCAACAGTGCGATGGTGATGGCCGCGGGAAGCAGCTGGCCAATGTGCGCAAGCGACAGGTCTGGCCAGGAGGGCGCCGGGAGCGTTTGCGCAACGGCGCCGAAGCGACTTTGAATGGTTTCCACGGGGAGATGGGCCAAAGCGGCGATCGCGGTCATGCCCAAAAGGGCGGCCACAGGCGCGGGAAACTTTTTCCAGGATTTCGGCCACAGAAATATTCCAAGAGCGGTACTCGTGGATAGCGCCAATGCCCAAGGGTTCCATGGCGCATGGTGTCGCCCGATTATTTCGGATAGTTGGCCACGAAAAATGACGACGGCAATACCCGAGGTAAACCCTGTGATGACTGGGTTCGGAATGTATTTTACCCACGTGCCCAAACGGCTTAAGCCCATCACAATTAAGATAACGCCGCCCATGAAGGTGGCGATCGCTAGCCCCTCATAGCCATGCTGCGCGACGATACCGGCAACCACCGAAACGAATGCGCCGGTGGGGCCGCCGATTTGCACACGGCTTCCCCCGAGCGCTGAAATTAAAAACCCGGCCACAATCGCGGTATAGAGTCCGCGTTCCGGCGGCAAGCCGCTGGCAATGGCAAAGGCCATCGCCAATGGCAATGCCACCAGCCCCACCACAAACCCCGCTTGAAGGTCTTGAAGCCATTGCTTGAAGGAATAGCCTTCACGAAAACAAACAATCAGTTTTGGAATGAACATCGGTCTTTTATTCTAGTTCATAGGCAAAGAACCCATGTAACTCCACGTCCTACTCCGTCACCAGCCGGTCGGGGGAGGGATCGTAACGCTCCGGCCTGCCCCATCCCACTCCTTTCCTAATAGAAGTTAAAGACGGAGTGGGTTCGGCCTGCGCTTATACGATCCCTCCCCCCGACCGGACGGGTGGCTATCACAATTTGAGATTTCTCTAGACTACAGCTTGCCTTTAGTTGAGGGGATACCTTTGACGCGGGGGTTGTAGGAGACGGCTTGGGCTAGGGCGCGGGCAAAACCCTTGAATAGGCTTTCGGCGATGTGATGCGGCTGCTTGCCGTATTTTAAGGCCATATGCAGGTTCATGCGGGCATTTTGCGCGACAGACTCAAAGAAATGCTCCAAAAGATCGCCGTCAAACGAGCCGATGGTCGACTTCATCCATTTCACCTTCCAAACGAAGTACGCGCGGTTGCAGAGGTCGATGGCCACATAACTTAAGCTCTCGTCCATCGGCAGGTAAAAGTTGCCGTAGCGATGGGTCCCCTTTTTATCCCCCACCGCTTTGGCAATAGCTTCGCCCAGGCATATTCCAATATCTTCGACCAAGTGATGGTCATCATCGATACCGTCGCCTTTGGCATTTAAAACGAGGTCAAAGTGTCCATGCTTGGCAAACGCTTCCAGCATGTGGTCGAGAAAGCGGACACCCGTGGAAATGCGCGACGCCCCCGTGCCATCCAAGTTTAATTGGAGGTCAATTTGCGTCTCGCGGGTTTCGCGCATGATGCGTGCCATTCGTTTTTTCATAGGTACGGGTTTTCTTTCGCTAAATAGTTTTGGACGTAGTCGGCAACGCCCTCTTCCAAGCTCATCAATGGCTTGCCGGATTTCCGCCAACTCATATCCGCTTTGGTATGGTACTGATACTTCGGTCTTAATGTCTCGGGCATATCGATGTATTCAATGTTCGGGGTTTTGCCTAATGCGCGAAAGATGGCATGGGCTAAATCGTTCCAGCTACGAGCAAGGCCAGCCCCAAAATTGTAAAGCCCACCCGGTCCCTGCTTGCCGGCCGGCGGGTTTTTATTTTTCATCAATTCCCATACCACCTGGACGGCGTCTTTGACGTAGAAAAAGTCGCGCTGCTGCTCGCCGTCGCGATAATCCGAACGGTAGGACTTAAAGAGACGAATCTTTCCATCTTTTTTTATCTGCTCGTAGGCTTTGCAGACCACGGAGCGCATATCGCCTTTGTGATATTCGTTCGGCCCAAACACGTTGAAAAACTTGATGCCCGTCAGTTTTTTGGCGACCCCTTCGCGCAGGGCCCACAAATCAAAAAGATGCTTGGAGTAGCCGTACATGTTGAGAGGCCGTAGTTTCTCTGTGGTGGCATCGTCCGTGGTGTACCCCAGAGCTCCATCCCCATACGTGGCGGCGCTCGAAGCATAGAGAAAAGGCTTTTTATGGGCGAGCGCCCAAATAGCCAAGCGTTTGGTGTACTCGTAATTGTTCTTTATGAGGAAAGAGGCGTTCGTCTCGGTGGTGGAAGAGCAAGCGCCGAAATGGATGATCCCCTTGGCACTTCTTAGCTTCCCCGCTTCCAGGGCGGCTACGAAATCATCGGCCTCCAAGTAATCAGCGAAGCGCTTGCCGATCAGGTTTTTCCACTTATCCGTAGAATCGAGGCGGTCGACAACCAAAATGTTATCGATCCCTTCCTGATTCAGCTTCCAAAGCATTGCACTACCAATAAACCCGGCCCCGCCGGTCACAATCCACATTTAAGATAACCTCTTTTTCCACTCGACCAACGAGACGATGCGTGAAGCCAAACCCGTTTTCGACATTCGTCGAATCAAAGCCACATCGGCCGTCACATAGCGGGATTCTTGCGGCGCCAAAACGGCTAAATAAAGTGCGTCATAAGCGGAACATCCGTGCTGAGCGGCGATCTCAAACGCATCAGAGATGAGGTCCTGAGAAGGGACCACCTGAAGCGGCATTTGAAGCACCTTATGAATAATTTCTCGCCCTCGCTGACGATCCATTTCATGTCTCAAAACAACACGTTTCCACAAGATATTAGTCAATTCAGAATAAAACAGAGAAGGCGCGACAAATGTGTGCGACCCCCGCTGGACCCATTCTTTCAATTCGATAGCGTCTTTTGTGTTCTCTTCTGGCAGATACCACTTAATCGCCACAGAAGCGTCCAAAACCAATTGCACGTGCTGCCTTACCGCATCCTGTCTTCACGAATCAGATCAACTGAATTTGAAAAATGCTTTCCTTCTTTTTCAAATCGGCGCCGAATACGATCGGCCGCGGCAGACCACGACCCCATCCGAGTATCCAATGCCTGAACCACTAAAGTTCTAATTTCTTCCTGAAGAGAGGTTCGGTGTTGGCGCGCCAACCGCTTGGCATATCGAATGGTTTTTTGAGGAACGTTGCGAATCAAGATGTTAGGCATGCCATCCTCCTTATGCTAGCAGGATGATAGCATTCCTACTTGCCTCGGCATCAAACGCCGTTAAAAGCGGATCTTCACGTCGTTTCGCTCGTGAACGTCGACCTTAAACATTTCTTTCTTAGTGTAGGTGAGGAATTTGGCTAAAAAGGTGTCAGGGATCGATTCGATGCGGATATTGTAGGTGTTCACCGACTCGTTATAGAACTCCCTTCGGTCGGCGATTTCCGATTCCAAAGATGAAATCCGCGTTTGGAGCTGCGCGAACGACGCCTGCGCCTTCAAATCGGGATAACTCTCCGCCAAAGCAAAAAGCTGCCGCAGCGCGCCCTGCAGCTGACCTTCCGCCTCGCCTTTGGCCGTGGGGCCTTGGGCGCTTATAAGACCTTGCCGAGCGTTCATCACTTTCTCCAACGCGCCGCTTTCATGCGCCATATACCCTTTGCAGACTTCGACGAGCTTGGGCAATTCATCATGGCGTTGTTTTAAAAGCACGTCGATATTGGACCAGGCTTTTTCGATGTTGTTTTTAAGCATCACCAAACCGTTATAAAGACTGGTGATATAAACCCCAACCACCAACACGACCAGCACCATTACGACCAACGGGATAAGCGCCATTGAAAGGCTCCTTTCGCATCTGTAATTAGCGCGACGATCGCGCCGACAGCCAGCGCACCGGCCGCAAGCCAAATGGGGAAATCGGCCTTCTGGGAAAGATAAAGGCCAAAAACTGTTAAGCCCATTCCTCCCCCAATGGCGGAGGGCACGGCCCACTTCCAACGCAGGATAAGGTTTTTTTCATCGTACGTCGATAAAATATATAAGCTGCCCGGCGCCGAACCAATGACGATCCGGTCTTCCCCCTGCCCAGGGGCCGAGCGTCTAAACCCTATGACGTATAACGGGGAATACTCAAAAATGATTTGTTCGATATGACGGCGATTGAAACCGGAAGGGGTCGTCGTGCTGGGTATGTGCAACTCGGCATCGGCCGGGTCTATTCGAACGCGTCCCGTTTCATCTTCAAGAAAAAAAGAATTCAAGCTGTTTGTATCGGAGAGCGTCACCCACCGGGATTGCTTGCCATGCACTTGGTATTCCTGTTCTTGGCAGCGCCACCAACAGCACGGCCGATTAGACACAGGGGACACCAGGGGTTGGGCGATACGCGCTTGGCCGTGTAATTCCACAATTCCCATCGCGGCCGAGCGTACTTTTGAACGAGGCACGTTTTGAAGAAAACGCATTTTTTGAAAGGTGCGCAGCCCCCAGCCCAAGAGAGCAGGCCCCCCAATGAGCAAAGCCACAGACCCTTCAATAGAGCCAAAAGACATCATGAACGCTTTCGCCGCTGCGGGTTTGGCATCGATTAGAAGTCTATGGGCTTACCGGTCGAATGTCAATGATACGGTGGGCCTTTGAGTGTTTTTAGGGGGGTGTGTCAGTTTTCATAACCAAAGCAGATTATTACTGCCTCACAACTGCCTCATAACTGCCTCATATTTTCAGAAAACCGGCGTTTTCCCTCTTAGGAACTAACTGCCTCATGACTGCCTCATTTATTACCTATACTTGGGCACATGAGTCAGTTGGAAAACACCCCCCTTCAGCCCTCCTCCGATGGCAGCCTCTATATGCGGCCGTTTGCAATTGGGATGACGGCTTATTTGGCGGGGTATATAGGGCTTTATATGGTGACTCGCGGGGCTTTTCACTCTCCCGATGCGGTGGCGGATGTGTATTTTTTTGTTCTGGCGACCTACGCGGGTGGACCGGAAATTAAGCGCTGGTCTCAAGGGCAAGACCAAGACCCCCAGGGGTGGAACGAACGAATTCGAAAAGGCGGGCCCCTGGTGACGCTGTGGTTTTTGCTCTGGGCGGCGGCGGTGCTGTGGCGCATTCATGACTCCACCGTGCCCATGCCGCCCGAGCTAAAGACGATTTTACTTCAGGTGATGGGGCTTTTCTTTGGGACCTACGCTCTGCGCCAAATCCGCCGCCGCTCTGTGCGCCGCGGCCAAGTGCAAGAGGATTTAAACCCAAGTGAAGAGGTCGCAGACACCAACGCGCAGGTGATGGACTATCTCACCACACGCGGCCCTTCCACCCCTAAAACCTTGCGCGTGGATTTAAACCTCACCCGCAGTACGCTGGCCCGCTCACTAACTGAATTATTAAACCAGAACCGCATCACGCGAAAGGCCACATCCCCGCGCGACCCAAACCCAACCTATGCCGCGTCGCCACACCCTTAAAGGTCCGGAGCCTCAAGGGCTTGGATGTCTTGAAGCCTGAAGGATTTCATGGCCGGTGTTCTAAGCCATAAACGGCGGGAATCGTAGTCAGCCACTTTTCCTTTTACAGTTTCATCGGACTTCGTATACACCGTGACGCTCATTCCTTTAGCCAAATGCTTAAGGGCGTTTTCGAGACCGGGTCCCGTATAAAAGGTGGCACTAGCCGGGAGAGCGGGGATGGCTGCTGAAACAGCTGCCGTGGAGTTCAAGACTCCAAGCAGAGGCTCCTGCGCCAGCACATGATCCGCAAAATCCATGATGTTCGGATAGGCTTTGGCGGCTACTTCAATTTTCTCGATGGCCTGGGGTTGTTGATCGGATGGAATCTTCAACAAATCGATTAGCGTGTTGAGATACGCCCCTCGCCGGTTTTCAGCGACTTCTTGGACCAAGCCTTGATAACCCATGACGATAAACTGTCGCGCCCTTTCCGCGTTTTGAGCGGCCCAGCCAAAGAGCGGCAGAAATACCATCAAAAAGACCGCGGCAGCTAATCTTTGGAACAGCATAGAAGTTTACTCTTGAGATGTTCCCGGCGGGCGATTTCGGCTTCTACGGACATCAGAAGCTCTTTGGCATTGGTTCGAAAGGATTTTCGGGCGATAAAAGACGGCGCATAAAAGGCGGGCTGCGCGATGAGGTGATAGGTCACCCAGGTGCCCCCCTCTAAGGCGGGGTCTATCTGCCAAGACCCATAATATGAGACAAAATCTCGGCGCGCCGTGTCCTTGAAGGTAATTTCCCTGTTCTCTTTTTCCGTGATGTGAAGCCGCACGTGCAGGTGCCGGTTAAAAACCCCCAAAGCGCGCCCCACGGCCTCTTGTTTAAGGACAAGAAAGTCCGTGGTTTTGTGCTGAAGCTCGCTTTCTTTTAGCGAGGGGATAAATGTGGGAAGGCGGGTATAATCGGTGAGCACCCCCCACACCCCCGGTAGGTCGCTTGCGGTCCAAAAGCGCGCCTCGACCACGTAGGTCCCCTGACCCTGCGCATTTAAGGTCAGATAAACGTCTGCGGCCCTGGCGGCTCTAGAAAAAGACAGGAGCACCACCAGGGCCGGCCGCGCCATCATGACCCAACGACGCACGAGTTTTAATTTAGAAGGCGAGTTGAAACATCACACGCACTTCGGGAACCGTTTGCCGCTCCATATACCCTTTAACCCCCGTATTGAGCGTAGATTGGTCAGGCTGTTCGGTCGACACGTAACTGCCCACGCGGTTTTCAACAAAAACCGGCACGTCGATTAAGACGGGCGCATCCAGCACTACTTTGAAATCATGCCCACGCACATAATAGGTCACCGCCGGCACCACTTCATGAATGGGAGAGGAACCCGTCGTGCGCCGTCCTCCGTAGGTGGCCGCAAACGTGTCGTCCGGCAGCACAATCGAATAGCGCAAAGCAACTTCGGTCTTGTTTTTAAGCAAACCGGCTTGGACCCGAGCGCCGGTTAAGTCAATTTTCCCGTAGTCGTTTGCGTATTGACCATGGTCGATTTGCGCTTCAGACGACCAAACCCATCCACCCTCCAACGTGCCGCGCGCCGCGGCATCCCAACCCATCTGGAAGAATTGCCCGCGGTCTAAGCGGCTTGCGGTCGCGGGCGTGCCGGCGACCGGCGCCCCACGCACAATGTAGGGGTTCCAATTGGGGTTTAACAGCCACGACTTTTCGGATGTTCGCGCCGCTAAGACGGTGGAGTGTCCAATCAGCGTGTCTTTAAAGTACATGGCGTTTAAGTACGTCGCCTTGGTTGTCCGCGTGGGGCTTAAGTCATTCTGAGCCACCGTAAAAATGTCTTTATCCAAACCATCGTTGTATCCCACTCGCGCCACCAGCATGGGAACGCCCAGCTGTTCAGGCAAGAAGCGCAGAGGAACGTCGCGCGAACCCCCTGTAAAAGCGCCGAAGGCACCCGCGAAGGTCCCTTTGTACGTGTGGATGACAGCACCCAAATCCCTTCCTAGGTTGAACCCCTTGAAAAGAAGTGAGTTATCGACGAATTGGAATTGGGCTTCATCGGCAATGTTTTCGCGGCCGTAAGGAACTTTAAATTGCCCGATACGAAACCACGTGGACTCGGTCCGGTAAACCGGAACATCAAACATATAGTCCAGCAGCGTCAGCCCCGCATTCGACCCGTTGACGTCTTCGGCGGCTCCCACCCATTCGGTGTTGTACTTAATGCCTTCGACCTGCCCATGGACATTTAAGCGCGCCTGCTTCATGAAGAGAAATATCCGCGAGTCGGCCAGCGCGGGGTCTTTAACCTGCTGCCCATAACCGACGACTTGAATGCGGCCCCCGATGACGAGGCTTAACTTGTCGTTGTTGACGACGTCGATGCCCATCGAAAAGCCAGAAGACGCCAAGCCCCCCAACAGTGCACCGAGGATGAGGTACGACGGTATTCTTTTCATTCTGTCGCTCCTTTAATGAGTTCGAAAAGTAAATGGAAATGGATAACCACGGGGTCTGCGACACGAATGGCACCGAGCAGTAAAGTCGGCGGCTTAATACCGTAGTCCGACATGCGCAGGTCATACTGGCCTTCCACGAGGAGAACGCCGTTATGGGGCTGCGCTTTGCCAGTTAAGACGATGTCTTTGTGAACCCCCGCTATGGTGAGGCGGCCGGAGGCTTTAAATGACAGGGGACTATCGGGAATTTCCGGCTGTTTTTCATAATGGTCTAAGACAAAATAGATCTCTGGATATTGCGTAACCTTCATGGCTTTGTATAAGTTTTTATCTAACCCCGAATCGCCGGATTTAAGGCCCTGAACGGGGACCGTGACTTCAAATTTTTGAAACGGAGCCTGCCGCGCCACATCCATTAAGGCGGTTGATGTCGACACCGAACTTAAAACCGCCGTCACCTGGGTGAGGGTCGACGTACTGCCGTACGGATGAAGAGTGGAGTCTCCGGTTAAGTAAAGACGGCTATCCGGCCGAAGCCCCAACGTGTAAAACAGCGTGTCGGCGGCCACGGCCGAGGACACCCCTGTTAAGACCAATCCCGTTAAAAGTAGAAAAAAGTTTTTCACGGGGTTTAGGGTAACAGGAGACGCATGCGCGCACTATGACGCGCGTCATATCTGGGAAAATGGGAAAGAAACCTCTATACCCAAATCCTCCGACAAGGATCGATTTTTATGTCGTCACCCCGGCGGATTGTTAGCCGTACCCTTTCCTTTCTTGCTCAAAGGATGGGTACGTGCCCTGTTCGGGTACGGGGTCCAGCGTCTTCGACGTCAACGCCACTGGATCCTGCCTGCCGGCAGGCAGGTCCCGGCTTACGTCCCATTCCTTTGAATCTATCGGAAGGGACAGTCCCTCAGTTGTAAGAGGGACGGCTTGCCGGGATGACGGCAGAGATTTTTCACCATTCTGGTGAAGCGTTTTTCAAAATCACTGTCGAGTCATAAGAATTACCGGAGGATTTGGGCGATGACTCGCAGGGTGGGATGCTAAAATTTAGCCCATGAAGATTGAAATTTGGAACCGTCTAGACCCGATCGTCGTCACGCCGAAAGATTTAAGAGACGCTTTCCAATGGCAAATTACGTCTTACCCCCGCCTAGATCAATCAGCCATTTTGCATGCGCCCACACCTGATTCGCTGGAAATCAGGGACATGGAAACGGTTCTGACAACGATCGAGGACCGCCATCTGGAAGGATATCGTCTCATCAAAGCCGGGCAACCCCCTCTGACGTCTCGTCGAATCAGCGAAATAACGCGCGAGGGCACAAAAATTGTGAACCGATATAACTTTGCCGATAACGTCAACGTTGCCTATTTGTTAGTGCACAAGTTTTTGGACAGGCTGGGCCACTGTTTCTTTACCCTCGCCAATAAACCTGGCTTCCTCGGCCGCACCGAACCCCGGCATGTCGTCATGACTCACGAATTGGTGCAAGACTTGATGGTTCGCTCTCTGACGCAAACCCAAAAACCCAGACTTATGCCACTATTAATAATGCCTCCGCGTGATCAATGGGTGAACGCTCTAGACGGTCTGATCAAAGACAACAACGATTTCGCCTTTGAGCACTTTATGGCCGATATCACATTTAAACGTGAGAACGGGGGCTATCGCGTGCGACGCATGGGCGACCGAGGAGAGATTTACGACGACCATTGGTCGCTGGATTTTTCAGCGAGCGTCTGCCGGCTTGTGGACATTCTTTTTAAATTAGACGAGGATCCTCAATCCCCAAGTTTCCTCTTCGATCCTTCCTCGATTACCCAGCGCCATTTTTAGATCGCGCCGAATCCGGAAAATAGAAAAGGGGGACGGACCTAAAAGAGCAATGTGTACGATCTTTGGCTCCGTCCCCAATTTAAGCTGAGGCGGTCTGTGCCGCTTTCATGACGTCCAATTCAAACGGCAGCAGAGCGCGTCGATACGTTTACAGCTGGAAGCGATACCCTACGCTCACGAGCACGTTGTACTGGGATGTGAGTTGGATTTCGTTTACACGTTGATGCACAGGCAGCTGAACCAAGGCCGAAATATCCAAGGCGGTCGTCGGACGCCACTGAAGGCCGGGAGTCACATAAAGGAACTCGCCGCCTGTCTTCCCTACTTCTTCGTTGGTCGATCCGGCATCCTCTTTTCCTTTATGGACGACGTTTAACTGCGTCACCACCCCCCATTGCGTGAGCACCGGATAGACAGTGCCCGCGGAAAGCGTGAGCACCCGTCCTAAACGGTAATCCTCATGGCCTTGGCCGTTCCACTGATGGGTGAGGCTAAAGAACACCGGCAGCAGCCCATCACCTCCAGACACCATGGGGGCACGGTACTGCTGAAGAGTCGAAAACCCCGCCAGAAAATCCCACGAGTCCGACCCGGGGGTTATGGACGGCTCGGCATGGCTCCCATCGTGATTGTCGACATGGGTTTTACCCGTCGGCGCCTCAAGCCCAGCGATCAGCGACAGGGTAGGCTGGTGCTTTTCACTGGGCTTCCAAATGGTGTAGCGTGTGCGCACGGAAAGATCCCCGATACCGCCAAAATCCCACCCTTGGGCCATGGTGTCGCCATCGTCGTGGTTGTGGATGTGCCGGTGGCTTCGGCTGATGTAAGGAAGGGCTAAGTCCACGCTCCAGCGATTGGTGACGGCGGCTGACACCGTGAGGCGATGGATGCGATTGATGCTTCGCTCTTCATCGTGATGCCCCCTCCTTTCACCCACCGCGGCCTTGTGCGTACCGATGCGCGGTTGGTTTTGATCCATGAATTCGAACTCATACCCCACTCGCACTTCTTTTGCACGCCATTCCTGAGCACTGCGGATGTCCAACGGGCAACCGGCGACGCAGCCGCAGCTCGCCCAAGCTCCGGCGGAAAAAAACAACAAGAGAAATGCCAAAATCATAAAAGCCTCCTATGAAGGTTTTAGAAACCAATAACCGATAAATAATGAACGGCTTAGGAGGCGGCGAAGTTGGGTGGCGGCGTGGGGATATCAAAAACAAGCGTCTGGCAGGTCAAAGGAAGGTCTTCGACGTGGTGAACAGCTTGCAAACGCAGCATCCACGGCGAGGGTGTGACGACAATACGAAGCGAAGACGCATCGGCTTGTTCGTCAAACCCGCCGCAACTTTTCATTTTGGGGCGCGCGTCGCGGCGTTCCTTTTTGTTGCCTGGGAAACAACAGCAGCGCGTTAGGCACTTTAGACGATTCGAGCAGCGGCATTGGTGAACAGCGCAGGGGAAAAACGGGTCTGCCAAGGCCATCCCACGGGCAAAAAGATCCAAAGGAAGAAATAAAAGCATCAACCCAAAACAAAATATCCGTTTCACAAAACGGATCATAGTATGGCTGGCGGGTATGCCAAAAGGCAAACGTCACGCTGACCCATCCTCATAAGACGCACCCTACGGGCGGAAAGGGCGCGGCTGCACGAGTCTATGCGCCGCCGTATGGGTTAGTTGGACTGAAGGGGCACAGTCACTTTTTTCTGCGCGTGTTTTGCAGGGCTGTCTCCGCGTAAGCCGCTTTTTTTCACCATTTTGGCTTCGGCATCCGGCGGGACGCCCTTTTCCTGAAGTTCTTTTTTCCGCGCCATCATTTGAGCGCCTAAGGCTTCGAAATCAATCGGCGTTTTCCGTGCCTCGGGCAGCATCTCGCCTTCTTCCTCCTTAATATGGTGGCGGATATTTTCCGCTAAAACGGTGAACTTTGCTTCCCAGTGTTCTTCTTTGCCGGTCATCATGTCGAGTTCGGCGATGAGCACTTTGGCGACATGGTGCTCTTCATCAGCCTCTTCCATGATGCCTTCAGGGTCGTCTAATTTCTGGCGCACGGCTGGGTAAAAAATTTCTTCTTCGATGGCGGCGTGTACCTTTAATTCTTCGATGGCTTTTTCAACGCACTTCATTTTTTGCGAGTGGTTGTCTGCTTTTTCAAACTGATCAAAGAGGCCTTTGACTTTTTCGTGATCCTCCATCAGCATCGAAATCGCATCGGTCTTAGACTTAAGGTTTAACATAGACATTGGACCCTCCGGAATTAAAACGTTTTGAGAACTGTCTGTTAAGACAGATTTCGAACGGAGAGGTTACAGAAAGTCAGGGCAAAAATTTGGAGGGCTTTTTCAGTTTGATGGGCAGATATTTTTCGATCACGTGGTTAAGGCCGTGTTTGGCGAAGGCCTGCTGTTCGACGCGCACACCCATTTCGAGCATCTGTTCGATGGCGTCTCGCCACGGTTTGTGCGCCTTGATGAAGGGATCGCTTTTTAAGGCGTCTTTGGCGCGCTTGATGTCGACTTCGGCGAGAGGGTGTGTGGCGTCTTTTAGTTTAAAGTCGATGATGTCCTGTGGGGTTACGCCTAGGTAACTCGCCTGTGGAACGCAAAAGAAGGTGTTTAAATGCGCGTTATTGCCCGACCCCACCTTCAGCGTTCGGTAAATGTTCGTCATGCCGTACGGATCGCCGTCCACGAAGGCGTACACCGGAAGCTTGTGTTCATCGGCTAAGCGGCGAATAAACCGGCGGCATGCACGCGTCGGCACTCCGCCCATGGAAATTAAAATGCAGTTATCCGTGGTGTAGAAGTTATGCTTCACAAGCCGCTGAAACATGCCGGCCGTTTCGATGGCCAAAATGTATTTGGCTTTGGTTTCAAACTTAAGCCCCTCGCAATCGGTTGGAATGGAATAAGCGCCGGAGCCAAAACCCGTACAGTCGATGCGGATCTCTTTGCCGGTGTTGGGGTCTTTGTCGATGACGGTGAGTTTCCCCACGATGTCGCCGCCTTTTTCCTCCGGAATAAAACCCAGCTTCTCCCGGTTCAAACGAAAATGAGCTTCGATGTCGTCCATGATCGTGTCGGACTCCGGCTGTTCGGTAAAACGCGCTTCGCCCCAATTTTTAGAGACGTAATACGCCTCCCGTTTGGTGGCCATATCGTCTTTTTTGACGATCTCATGCGAGAGCGCCATCATGCGAACCGTTTGCGCGAAGGTTTTAATCGTGTTGTAGGACAGCGTGCGTTCCACCACGCGATCCCCGATTTCAAAATAGCCCTTCTTCTTGTCGTAGGTGACGTTCTCAAGGCTGCGCATGGGGAAGTCCAGCATCGGTATTTTTTTCTTCAAAATTTCCTGGTACAGCTTTTCGGCGTCCTGGTGAATTAACTTTTCGGTGGATCGGTCCATTAGGCGCGCTCCTTTTCCAGGATGTCGATGAGCAAATTCAAAACCTTCTTCTGCTCTTTTTCCTTGAAGCCTAATATCTCACGCAAGCCGATGCCGATGTGCGGCAGGTAGGACTTAATGTAGTCGCGTTTGCGCTTCGCCTCCGCTTCGCGCGCGCCGCGGCGCAAATAGGCATCCAGCCGGCGTCCGCATTCTTGAAGCGCCAATTTGATTTCTTTAATGATTTCCTCGTAGGAAGCGATCGCTTCCTTGGATTCCGAGGTAAAGGGCACCCAAACGCTCGCCATGTGAACCGCTATCATAAGCGGGGCCGTAGGCAGCGCCCCTTTCGATTGGTTGACGCCATAGTTTTTCCAACCCATCTGCAAAACGCTTTTGGTGGTGGCGCACGCACTTTGCTGATAGAGAAGCGGCACGCGGTTGGCAAACCGCAGCAGCTGGGCCAGTTCCTCGGGCGGCATCTTACCGCCATAAGCAAGGGCCACTTCAATTTGAAACGGGTTGCCGCGGTACACCGAAGGCGGCCGCGTCAAAGCGGTGTAAAAGTCGGCTTCGACGTTTTCCTTAATCCCAGCAAGCATCGCCGCTTCACCGATAGGAGAGAGGCAATTGGTCGGGGGGTTCATCAATTTCGTGGCGCTTATGGCGCGGTGAAGTTTGTCGGCTTCTTGATGGGCGATCTCGGCTGGTTTGGCATCCGCCTCAATCCCCGCCGCTTTTAAGATCGCATGCGCCACACGCGGCGAAACTCGGGCAAAATCTTTCGATAAAAATGCTCCCACTTTTCGGGCGTTGGTGGATTTGAGCATTTTCATTAAGATGCCAAGCTCCACCCCATGCGGATGCGGCTTGATTTCTTTCGACGCAACAGGCAACTTTTTAGTCGCCGCCTTGTAGTCCGCCTTGTCGCCTTCGGGGCTTTTAAAGTGAATCGTCGCGTGCGGGTTGGCGAGCGCCGTTTGGCGGATGTAATCATCCACCGAGCGCGGGCCCTTTTGGTATTTTGCTTCTAGTTCGATTTGCACCTTCGTGCCATGCGGTTTTTTCCAGTGAATCACTTCGTCTTTGACGATCGTGGGCTTGTTTTTAGCCGTATCAATTTGGAGTTCAAAATAATGCGCCGGCTTCTTGGCCGAGATGCGAGAGGTGATGCGAGTCGGCACGCCTGTAGTCAGTTGGCCATACATGCCAGCCGCTGAAATGCCGATCCCCTGTTGGCCGCGCGCCTGCTTCATGGCATGAAATTTAGACCCGTAGAGCAGTTTGGCAAAGATGCTGGGGATTTGTTCCTTTACAATGCCGGGGCCATTGTCTTCCACGATCACGACAAAACGATCCGCCTGGTCCAGTCCTTTGACCTCGACATAAATTTCCGGAAGGATTTTGGCTTCTTCGCAGGCATCCAAACTGTTATCCACCGCTTCCTTAATTGTCGTGAGCAGCGCTTTTTTGGCGTTATCAAACCCCAACAGATGACGATTTTTTAGAAAAAATTCGGAGACAGAGATATCCCGCTGCTTAGCGGCTTGGCGGTCGGCTTCGGTCGCGGCTTCTTTTTTAAGGGGCTTTAGCGCCGGGGCTTCTTTTTGGACAGGGAGTTTCTTTTTTAAGGCCATTCCTTAGCAATGCCTCGCTTCATAATAAATCAAATCTTTTTCCAGGTCGGCGAAACTCCAATGGTCCGATGAGAAATAATTCCAAAGACGCCCATATCGGTCGATCACATAAGCGCCGGGCAAAAGCTCCGCAGGCGCTTTTTTCAAAATAAAGAAACGGACATTAAGCCAGTCCCATTGCTGGCGGTCGGCGTGAATAGCCTGCTGCCATTGCCTCGCCTTTTCAACCGTCGTTTTGGGCTCGTAGATAAGGATGGTGTGATGCTTTTGCCTAAAATCCCAAAGCGCGTGGGTTTTCCCCTCCTGGTCTTTAAATTTCCAGTTCGGAGCCTGTTTTCCTTTTTCTAAAGCGGCCATAGGCGTGTTTATACTGAAACGGCCTCTTGAAAACCAGTTGTAACCGCAAAGTAAAGTGTCTGTCTAATTACCCAGACGCTTAAAATTCACGGAGGACACCATGAAAAACTTCACCACAGGCCTTGCGGCCGCAATGCTGCTGGGCGCCGCTGTTCCGCATCTCACCCACGCTTATGAAGACACCATGACGGCGGAGGAACGCGGTAAAAAACTTGATAGGTTCGCGGCTGACTTAAAATTAACGCCCGATCAAAAAACCCAAGTCCATTCTATTAAAGCCCAAAAGTATGAAAAGATCGACGCGGCCGAAAAAGAGGCGCGGGACCAAATACGCGCGCTTTTAACGCCGGAACAAATGGTTAAGTTCGACAAAATGATGGAAAAGAAAGTAACGAAATAATCAAGACGCCAGCGGCGCCTCGGGGGGGTATTAAGGCAACTCCGGGGCGCCGCGCCGGATTCGTTCTCCTCACGATGTCTTTTTAGGGGCGCTTTGCAGCAGTAGGGGCCGTTCAGCCAAATCTCCCGGTAAAAACCAGACGGCCTTGCAACGGCTGCATTTAAGTTCATAGCCTTCCGTCACACGGCGAGCTAGAAGCCGATCGCATCCGCAGCGAATATCAGAAGCCGATTCAAACTTTTCTAAATAGACATTATTGTTAATAAATGACCCTGACTACGTCGAGAATGGCGTCTTGCGATCTGTTTCTATTGAAACATGGTTTCAATATAACTATTATGCTTAAGCTTAGCAAGGCCAAGAGCACATGAGATGCCACTTTACTACCAAGGAGTCAAACCGTGAAACGATGGATGAGGCTGGGGATGTTGACGGGGGTTTTGGGATGGGCCCATGCGGAGGAACCTACGGCCGACGCGCAGTGGAAAATCGAAATGGAACGAAAGGTGGATGCCTTAACCCAGGAACTTGAAAAATCAAAGCTGGGCGCCGCTTCCGAAAAGACACCGGCCGTTTATGAGCCCAAATTTGGGCTTTCGCCCGCCGCCTCGAAGGTTTACCATGTGAACCGCGGCGTGTCGCTTGGCGGTTACGGCGAAATGGTGCTGCGCGAATTCGACAATGAGCGCGACAACGGAACCGCCTCGGGATCGCGAAGGGATTTGGACTTTCTACGCGCCGTTCTTTATGCGGGCTTTAAATTCAACGACAAAATTCTTTTCAATTCGGAAATTGAATATGAACATGCCTCCACGGACAACGCCAGCACCTCCCAGACGCCGCGTGGAGAAGTCAGCATAGAATTTGCCTATCTTGATTTTATATTGACTAAACCCGCCGCGCTGCGCGCCGGCATGATGCTAGTCCCTATGGGGTTTACCAATGAGCTCCATGAGCCGACCGCCTACCACGGCGCTGTGCGGCCCTCTGTGGAACAATCCATTATTCCCTCCACCTGGCGCGAAAACGGCGTTGGCGTATTTGGCGATGTGGGGCCTTTTAGTTACCGGTCGTACGTGCTGGCCGGCCTCCAGGCAACTAACGGAACTGGCGTCAGCGGTTTCTCGGCTTCTTCCGGTATTCGAAACGGCCGCTCCAAAGGCGCTCGTAGTTTTGCAGAAGATGTGGCCTGGGTGGGACGGCTTGACTATGTCGGTTTACCCAACACCCAGATAGGCGCTTCCTTATATACAGGCCAAGCCGGGCAGAATGCCACGGTCAACAACCAAGAAGTCGATGCGCCCATCACGCTTTGGGAGGCGCATGCGTCCTTGGAACGAAGCGGAGTTGAACTGCGCGGTCTTTATGCTCAAGGAACCATCGGTGACGCCGCGCTCATCAACCGGGGCATGGCAACCCCTTGCACGAGCGGCACCTGCTCGGTCGGCGAACGCCTTTTCGGGGGCTATGCCCAGGTCGCTTACAATGTGTTTTCCCTCATGAATACCAATCATTACCTCGCGCCCTTCTTTCGTTATGAACGCTACGATACGCAGCAGCGCGTTCCCGGGGGCTATACGAAAAGTGCCGCCAACAGCCGTACGGAGTACACCGTTGGTTTGACCTATAAGCCCATCCCCCAAGTGGTCGTAAAAGGCGAATGGCAAGACCTCGACAATCAGGCCGAAACCGGGGTCAATCAAGTCAACTTCGCGCTGGGGTATATCTTCTAAATGGGATGGGAGCGATTGACATGGCTTCTAAGCGTTCCTGCGCTCGTCGTGCCCGCCACGCAGGGAGCTCACGCCAGGCTTTTCATGAGCCAAGAGGAGGCTCTGGCCAAAGTATTTGAGGCCGGAGCCTCCATTGACCGCCGAACCGCGTTTCTGACCCCCGACCAGGCGGAATCAATTCAATCGAAATCTAAAACTCGCCTGGAATCACTTGTCTATTCGTATTACATCGGAACGCGCGACGGAAAAATTCTAGGCACCGCTTTTTTTGAAACCCGTCTAGTGCGGACCATGCCGATGACCCTCATGATTGTCGTTCGCCCGGATGGAACGGTGTCCCGCGTCGAGGTACTCTCGTTTTTTGAGCCTGAGGATTATTTGCCCCGACGCACCTGGTTTGATTTACTGACCGGGCGCAAACACACCGAACCGGTCCGTTTGCGCCGCGACATCCCAAATGTGACGGGCGCAACACTAACCTGTCAGGCCGTGGCAGATGGGCTGAGGCAAACGTTGGCCCTGCATCAGGAGATTATAAAAACGAAATGAAATACCTGGAAAAAGGCGGGTTTCAAAACCACCCCATGATGCGCTTGACGCTGATGTGGACATGCCTGCTGTTGGCCGGTTTTTGGATCACCAACTTCTATTTTTATTTTTCGAAAATGGGCCTTACCGCTCAAAGTGTTGTGGACTATTACAACGGCTCTGAGGCAAGATTCCTTCCGCCCCGCTCCGCACACGCCATGCTAGAAGTCACCCATATGCACCTGCCGATGATGGCTTTAGTCATGCTGCTGCTGACCCATTTACTGATTTTTGCCCCCTTTTCAAACGCGTTTAAAGCCTTCTTTATAAGCACGTCTTTTGGGTCAGCTCTTTTGTTAGAAGCCGCAGGGTGGTTGGTGCGGTTTGCACATCCAGGGTTCGCGGTTTTGAAAATTCTTTCATTTTTAACCCTCCAAGGAATGATTGGGTTTTTGCTTACAGCCCTCGTGATGTATTTGCAGCGGCCGGCCCCTGCCCAGAAAGGGTCACGGGGACGGGCCTAAGTTGCGTTTTTTTGTTGCGGAAGGGATTCGATATGTCATGGGGACCTTGCTGCAAATGTCGGTCCAAGGCACCTGCCAGGAAAGCGTTGAAAAAGCGAAAGAAGTGGCGCTCGATACGATTCAACAATGGGAAGAACGGCTTTCGGTTTTTCGTGGAGAAAGCGACTTGTATAGACTTAACCAAGGCCTCCTTGCCGAGGCCGACCTTTCTTCTTCGACACGCGAAGCCCTGAAGCTTGCCCGGCATTATCACGATGAAACCCAAGGTGCGTTTAACCCCCAACTTCAGGGACAATGGGATTTGGGCGCGTTTGGGAAGGGTTTTGCATTGGACCAAGCACAAATGCGCCTCGTCGCGTTTTCCGATATTTTTTCGTTTCGAATGGATTTTGGCGGGCAGCTTTTGTTTTGGGACCGGGAGGACCACGTCAGTGAAATTGTCGTCATCGAGATTCCCGGCTGGGGACGTGACGAGCTTCCTGAATTTTGGATGAAACGCCGCGGGTCCATCAGCACGAGCGCCCCTTTCGAGAAAGGAGGCCACATTCTAGACCCTCGAACCCTCAAACCCATGAACGCCAGGCGAAGCGTCACGGTCATCGCGCCAAGCGCAGCACAAGCCGACGCCTGGTCCACGGCGCTTTTTGTATTGGGTCCAGAAGAAGGGCTGCGCCGAGTAGCTAAATTTCCCCAACTTGAAGCTTTTTTTGTCGAATGGGCAAACCAACGCCCTCACATTTGGATGTCTCCCCTGTGGCCGCAAAACACCGCCCGGCACACAGGCATTGGCACCATTCATCGACCATGACTACACCGCCTCATCGCCTCACGCATCTTAAACCCGGGCAAACCGGCATCATTGAACGTTTGTCGTCTCATCCGGAAACCGCTTATCGGCTGATGCAGCTGGGGCTATGTCCGGGCGAACCGGTTAAGGTGCTGCGCTTAGCCCCCTTGGGCGGACCTATGGCTATTGAGGTCATGGGGTATTGTTTGGCGATCCGGCGGTCGGATGCCGAGCACGTTCACCTTCGATGATAACGCTGGCCGTGGCTGGCAACCCTAATTCCGGGAAAACAACGCTCTTTAACCGCCTTACGGGACTTCGCCAAAAAGTGGCGAACTATGCGGGCGTTACCGTAGAACAAAAAACAGGGGTGTTCCGAATAAAGGGCCGCGACATCCAGTTGATTGATTTACCGGGCACGTACAGCCTTTCTCCTAATTCCGAAGAGGAACGCGTGGCGGCCCAAGTCCTGCTGGGGCTTCAACCGCAAACGCCGATTCCAAACGGCGTCTTAAGCATTATCGACAGCACCAGTTTGGAAAAAAGTTTGTTTCTCACCCTGCAAATTTTAGAAACGGGCATCCCTTGCGTTGTCTTACTCAACATGACCGATGAGCTGGCTTTGCGTGGCTCCGCCATTGACGGGGGCTTGTTATCGAAGCTGTTGAATGCGCCGGTGATTGCTATTTCGGCCACGAAGGGAACAGGGCTTAACGTTCTCTATGAAACCCTCGACGCGTGGCACGGGAAGAAAACGCAGCACGACAGTCCGGGAAAGCTTCTCTTGCCCACCGAAGCGGACATTCTTAAACGCCGGATCCAAGCGAAACAAATCACCCGATCAGTCCTTAAGAATGATTTAACCTCGCCTGTCTTGTCCGACCGTTTAGACAACATCCTAATGCACCGCATCGGGGGGCCGTTCATGTTTGCCGCCGTGGTTTTAGTCGTGTTCCAATCCATTTTTACATGGGCACAGCCGCTTATGGATGGCATCGATGGGTTTTTTGGATGGGCATCTGGAGCCTTGCAGTCCATACTTCCCCCGACGCTCTGGGCGCGCCTTATTACCGAGGGCATCGTTCCCGGAGTGGGGTCTGTTGTCATTTTTCTACCGCAAATTCTCATCGTCTTTTTTTTCATCGCCGCGCTCGAACAATCGGGGTATCTAACGCGCGCCGCGCTGGTGATGGACCGCGCCCTGTCCTCCGTGGGCTTGCAAGGCAAATCTTTTCTTCCGCTCATTTCATCCTACGCCTGCGCGGTCCCTGGCATCATGGCCACACGGACCATCGAAAACAAACGCGAGCGCCTGGCGACCATATTGATCGCTCCCTTTATGACCTGCAGCGCGCGTCTGCCGGTGTACACCTTGCTCATTAGCGCCTTCGTCCCGAACATTCCGGTGATCCCCGGCATTTTGGGTTTGCGGGCCGCCACGCTTCTGGGGCTCTATGTCATGGGTTTTCTCGCGGCCATGATGACCGCCTGGATCTTAAAAAGCTCCATTTTAAAATCCGACCGCACCCCGTTTTTTTTGGAAATTCCCCCCTATCGCTTACCGATGGCGAAAACGGTTTTCCTTATTATGTGGGATAGGGCAAAAGTTTTCTTGCGCCGCGCCGGGACCATCATTCTGGGCGCCAGCATCGTGCTGTGGTTTCTGGCGACCTTCCCGCAGCATCCCGGCGCGGAGGGGATCGAGCATTCCTTCGCCGGCAAAATCGGCCATCTCTTGGAACCGCTCCTCCAACCGCTGGGTTTTAATTGGAAAATCGGCGTGGGCTTGCTCTCCGCTCAAGTGGCGCGCGAGGTGATGGTAAGCTCATTGGCCACGATTTATCACGTGTCGGCAAGCGCCGATACAGCCAGCCTTCAACAAGCCATCCGCAGCGACCTTTCACCCTTAGCGGCTGTGTCGCTGATGGTGTTTTTTGTCTTCGCCATGCAATGTTCGTCAACGCTCGCGGTCATACGAAGGGAAACGGGGGGATGGAAAGTGCCCCTTGTGATGTTCCTTTATATGAACGCCTATGCGTACCTGGCATCGTTTGCGGTGTTTCAAGGGGGCCGTCTCCTAGGGTTCCAATGACCGAAACGGTTTTTTTACGAGACTTTTCAGTGGTCATGGCGGCCGCCGCCGCCGTCACCTTGTTGTTTCGAAAACTGAACCAACCCGCGGTATTAGGCTACCTGCTGGCGGGCTTGCTCATCGGCCCGCACACCCCGCCGTTTGCCTTTGTCAAAGACTTACACAGCATTCACACCATGGCAAGCCTCGGCATTGTGTTTTTACTGTTTTCATTGGGGTTTGAATTTAGCCTCCCACGGCTGCGGCGGGTAGGGCCATCCGCCGCCATCACTACCCTTTTGGAAGTTCCGGCCATGGCGCTCGTAGGGTATTTTTTAGGCCGCTTCTTTGGATGGAACGGTACCGAAAGCGTCATCCTAGGCGCCATCATGTGCATCAGCAGCACTTCGGTGATCGTGAAAGTATTAACGGATCTCAAATTGTTCCGCAGCGGCGGTTCCGATACGGCCCTTGGAATTTTAATTCTCGAAGATGTGGCCGCCGTTTTGCTGCTCACGGTGGTCAGCGGCTTAATCAGTGGCCTGGGCGTGGGGGGCAGCACCTTGATTGCTTCACTTCTGCGCGTGAGTTTTTTCGTCATTTTGTTCGGCGTGGTAGGGTTGGCGCTTGTCCCGCGCTTGACCCAGTGGGCGGCGCGCACCAAATCGATGGAAACGTTAGGGGTTCTTAGTTTAGGCCTTTGTTTGCTCGGCGCGCTCGCCGCCTCCGAGGCGGGTTACTCGGTGGCTCTGGGCGCTTTTTTGATCGGCACGATCGTCGGGGTCACCCCAGAATGCGGCCCGATTGAAACATGGTTTCAGCCTGTGCGTGACCTTTTCACCGCAATCTTTTTTGTTTCGGCCGGCATGCTGCTCGACCCTCAAATGCTCTACGCGTATGCCGGGCCCATCGTGCTTGTCACACTCGTCACCATAACGGGGAAAATCCTGTTCGTCTCTTCTGGAACATTTTTGGCTGGGCATTCGGTATCGACGGCGCTCCAAACGGGGTTTACCCTCAGCCAAATCGGGGAATTTTCGTTTGTCTTTGGATCGCTGGCACTCGCAAGCCCCAAAGCGGGCGATTTTCTTTATCCTTTGGCCGTGGCCGTGGCTTCCGTGACGGCGTTTACCACACCCTTTTTTATTCGCCACGCCGAAGCCCTTTCAGCCATCGTCATCCGGCTTACTCCGAAACCATTGCAACATCTTCAAGACGGCTACCTGGCACGCATAGAGCGGTTTAGAAACCGCGCCCCCTCTCCAACAGGCACGATATTGTCGCGGTATATGTTTCGGCTGGGACTTTATATCGCCCTTTGGATGGCTGTTTATTTGCTTACGGGTCGGGCGGCGGGCGTACTTCATCAAGAACGCTTTATTCCCGCTCTTTTATGGAGCGCTGCGTATTTGCTTTTGGTGCCGCTATTTTTAGCGGTCGTATATTACATCAACCACTTCTTGCTTCTGGCACTCACGGAAAGCATTGTGCGTTTGCGCGCCACGCGCCTCCTGAGCGTCCTCCCCATTCACAAGGCCTACACGGCGACGGAAACACTGTTGATGGGGCTACTCACACTGGCTTGGTTTTTACGGGCACGAAGTGATTTTGCCGACCCTCGTTTGTGGGCGGCGACGCTTGTGATTCTGCCCGCGATGACCTATCTTCTGCGAGGCCTCTACCGAAAAGGGTATGTGGTTTTGGAAGGCTTTCTGGACCATCTTGTGGGGTTAACCACCAGCGAACCGTTGCGTTTGGCCGCACTCACTCGGCACGAAAATGAAATCACCTCAGAAGACGAACTGATGGAAAAAATTTATTTGGAACCCGAAAGCCCTGTCGTGGAACGCCATTTACGAGCGGTTGGCCTGCGTGAAAAAACGGGCGCTACGGTGGTGGGCATTTATCGGCGAGGAAAACTGCTGGCCAACCCAAAAGCCGACACCGTTCTTTTGGCTAACGACATCCTGGTCATTATGGGTGACGCCCAAGAGCGCGCTCAGGCGCGTGCGGTTTTAAACGGCTGAGAGGGTTTTTGTTTTCGCGGGGTAGGACTTGAAACTTCTTTGAAGTCAAAACTTCCCTTGACGATTCTAAGCGGCTTCGCCGGTTTGTGTTCAGGCAGCCGGTGCACCATGAGCGCCGCTGTCGCCCCCGCGGCCGCCACACCCAAAAGGATTTGTCTGATCGTCATGAAACGAGAGTAACAATATCGTGTTACAACCTCGTGGCGTAAACGTTAATTTAACGTTACCGGTTTTTTTGGACTTATTTCCCAAGCATGGGGATGAGCTGGTCCATTTGCCGGCGGGCGGTGTCATGGTAGACGGCATCGGATGGGTTTTCTAGGACCCGTTGCCACACTCGCAATGCGTCGGCGTAGCGTTTCTGGGATTTGTAGTAATTGGCTAAGATCGATTTGACCATCGTCGGGCAGCCGGGTTGGCGGATGGAGTCTTCTAATAAATGCGTCATTTCCGAGGCGCGAGCCTGCTTTTTGTAGAGAATGGCCGCCATATAGGTTTTAAAGGGCCAATAGTCGGGGCTGGCGCGCTGACCCTCTTGAAGGACGTATACCGCTTCTTCGGGCCGGTCAACCATGGGGGACCAGGCCAAAATTCCTGCGGCATACAAGTAGGCTTCTTTAAAATACGGATCCAACCACCCGATACGAAGCGCTAATTCTTTAAGCCGACCATAGGCGCCTTCTTGTTTTTCCGTGATGTCGTACAAATCGTGATGATGGCCTTCATGACCGTGTTCATCAGCTTGCGTGCGCGCCCACGAGGTGCCCATATACTGCAGCATTTGCACCCAGGCCATATCCGCCGCTAAACGACGAAACCCGCCTACCACCAACGACATATCTTGAAGTGCTTCGGGGCCAGCCGAAAACGTCGAAAGGGGAGGCCAAGGCAGCGCGTAAGCATGATGCAACCCCCGAAGGCTGATGCCCCCTAGGAGAAGCGCCCCGAAAAGAACTTTAGAATTCGCGCTTCGCAAAAAGGACATGAGAAAGGGCCAAACACACAACGGTATAGGCGGCGGTGTAACCGGCCAACCAACCAAACCAGGCATAGGAGGGAGCCACTGCATCGGCAAAGTCGCGATAGTTGAAGTAGCTAAAGTTAGGCGCTACGTAATAAAAAAATGAGACCCCGACTTTGATCAGCGGGTTAGCCGACCGTTCGGCTAAAAATTTCATTTCGCTGGAAAAGTGACCGGCCATCCAAAGAAATAACGTAAACGTCATCGCCGTGGGCGCCGAGGTGGCCAACAGAGATAAGAACAAGGCTGCCGCTCCCACCACTTGCACTTTGGCGACCGCGCACAATAGCGAAACGGCATACGTTTTAAAAGCCGTAAATCCAAATAAACCTAAAAGCCCTGCATGGAGCGCCGCCATCGCCAGCATGCCGACCCCTATGGCCAAGAGGGTGCCCGCATAGCGCCCCAGCAAATATTGCCAGCGCGGCAAGGGATGCGACAGCAGCAAGTAAATGGTTCGGCTTTCTACTTCTTGGAGAATTAAATTGACCGTCACAAATACCACAGCGATGAGCGAAATAAATTCAATGGCCGCCAAACCCAAATCGCTCAGCATGCGCAGGCGTGCATCCACCGCCAAACTAGAAACCACCAAGGCCCCGCCCAGCAAGATGGCGCCAAAGAGAATCACCGTCAAATAAACGCGGTTGCGCCAATGCTCTTGAAAAGTGTAGCGGATGATGCTGAAAAGACGGTCCATTAGGTAGAAGCAACGACAGAGGGAGTGGGAGTCGAGGTTAAGGGCCCTTTCAATAAAAACAACCTCGACTCCCACTCCCTCTGCCCCAACTTATTCTCCTTCATTGAATTGAAGCATTCCGATCGCATCGGATCGTTTAACGGTGGCGGTAAAAAGCTCTTCTAAATGTCCGGGGCGGTCGCGCCAGTCTTTTTGTTCGGCGGTGAGCGCCAGGTGCCCGCCCGCTAAAATGCCGACGCGGTCACAAAGTTTTTCGACTTCCGACATATCGTGCGAGGAAAAGAAAACGGTTTTGCCTTTGGCTTTGAGCCACGCCACCAACTGGCGCATATCCTTGACCGCCAAAGGATCTAGTCCGGTGATGGGTTCATCAAAAATCAACAGTTCGGGGTCATGGACGAGTGCTTGTGCCATGCCGATACGCTGCAGCATCCCTTTGGAATATTCGCCAATTTTGCGGTCGGCCGCCACGGTCATTCCCACACGTTCCAGAATATCGGTAACGGCCTTTTTTCGAGAAGACGCCGGGATCCCAGAAAGCGTGGCAAAAAGCGTTACCGCTTCGCGGCCAGTCATCCATTTGCATAAATACGCCGCTTCGGGAAGATACCCCACACGCGCGAGCACCTGGCGGTCGGGCATGGCGCGGCCAAGAACCTGGATCGTTCCCTGGGTAGGCCGCAAAAGCCCCAAAAGCATTTTGATGGTCGTGGTTTTCCCAGACCCGTTTAAGCCGAGCAGCCCAAACACTTCCCCCGCGCGCACCTCGAGGGACAAACTCTGAATGGCCGCGGTTTCTTTCGTCCGGCCCAGGTGAGACCGGCGGTAAATTTTAGAAATGTTGGATAAGACTAAGGCTGACATGGTGGCTTCATAATATCCAAAAAGACGCCACGGCGCAACCCTGCCAAACCATGCCAAATAGTCTTAATAACCCTGCCAAATGAGATTTTGGCACTAAATTACTGTCGCAAGCAGAACCCTGCCAGGAACCATGCCAAAATCACTATAATTCCATTACTTTGGCAGAGTTACCGCAAACGAAGGATGGCAGCTTGTTTATGAGACCTTTTGCCTTGGGGGGCACGGCGTTTCTCATAACCTTGAATGCGCTCTATTTGTGGACCCGGGGGGCGTTTTACTCGCCGGATTCGTGGAGCGATATTTATATGGTCTTCTTGGTGGCGTATGCGGGGGCCCCCGAGATCAAGCGCTGGATGAAAGACACGGAACCCGAAGACGCGGGGGGCTGGCCGGAGAAGATTAGAAAAGGCGGGCCGATCATCACGGTTTGGGTGTTGCTGTTGTTGGCAGCGGGGGTTTGGCGGATTGCCGACCCCACTCGCCCGATGCCGCCGGAACTTAAAGAAACCACCATTAAAGTGATCAGCGTCTTCTTCGGCGCCTATGCGCTTCGCCAGTTTCGCCGGACACCGCGGGCACGCCAGGCGGTGACGGGTGGCTCCCCCAGCGCCGCGGGCTTACCCCCTTCTGACGCTTCGGAAGAAGAGCAAATCGTTTCATACGTCCGCGCCAACGGCCCGCAAACCCCCAAAGCCTTGTCCGAGGCGCTGGCCATCCCCCGCCGCAGCATGGCACGCCTGCTAACCCAGCTTCAAACCCAAGGCCGCCTCAAACGCGACGGCGGCCCTTTCGACCCTTCGGCCACGTACCACATCTCCAATCTAAAATAAGCCCTTGTGACGTATATACATGGCGTGTATACTTCACGCATGGCGACAACCAAAGTGTTTCGAAGTGGAAACTCTCAAGCGGTTCGCATTCCTCGAAAGTTTCACTTGACCTGTAAACGAGTGGAAATTTTCAGGAAGGGGGCTGATCTGGTGATCCGCGAAAAACCCCACTCGCTTGCTCATGCCTATGCGCTTTTAACTCGCCTTTCGAGTGACTTCTTCGCAGAGGGGCGCCAGCAACCCAAGCCTCAAAAACGTGCCCGCTTGTAATGCGCTACCTTCTCGACACCAATATCTGCATTTACATCGCCAAAAAAAGTTCACCCGCTCTCCTGGCTCGATTTGAAAAACTGCCTGCCGGAGAAACGGGGATGTCGGTCGTCACTTATCTGGAGTTAATTTACGGCGCCCGAAAAAGCCAACGCGTGGCAACAAACTTAAGCACCATTCACGAACTGACGGCCGCCATTCCGGTTCTTCCTCTGGACACCTCTTGCGCCGATCATTTCGGGCGCCTGCGCGTGGACCTGGAACGTCGCGGTGTGCCTATCGGCGCCTACGACCTCCTCATTGCTTCACATGCCTTAAGCTTGAATTCAACCCTCATCACACACAACACCAGGGAATTCTCACGCATTCCCCACCTTAAAATGGCCGACTGGACCTGATATCCTTGTCCCCAATGAAATGCCCGACTTGTGATGGGATGGAGTTGCAGGCGCGCAAAACCACGCATGGCACGGTGTACCAGTGCCCGTCTTGCGCCTTCCTTTGGTCCGACCAAAGCACGCTGGACGGCTTTAGTGATGACCATGCCCGTTTTAAAACCGCTTTCGAGGAAGCATACGACTACAAGTTGGCCACGGCCCGTTCGTGCCCGAAATGCAACGGCAAGCTGCAGCAAGGCCGCTCGAAAACGGCCGGGCTCATTTTCACGTTTTGCCCCTCAGACCGCGGGGTTTGGATTGATTTTCGCACCTTGGCCGTTTTTGACCGCGCGCTGGAACGTTCCCTTCGCGAACAAGTGGAATTGGCGGCGCATGAGGCCAAACCGCGCATGGAAACCTTAGAAGTAGAACCCATAAAACCCAATCCCTTGGCCAAAGCTTTGAAGTCCATGGCCAAGTCGCTCGAAAAAACCGCGGACCGTTTGGGCGCGAACATGCCCCCGGCCAAAGAAAGCGAGAAAGCGGTTAAGCGAGTCAGTAAAGAAGAAAAGAAACCCTCAGACACGCCCAAGAAAATTGAGCCGAAGATAAAAGAAGAGCCGGTGGTTAAAAGTGTGGAGCCTTTGCCGATGTCTGCACCTGAACCAACGCCGCTCCCGATATCGACACCGATCCCAGACCCGACACCCGTACCTGTAAAGCCCGCGGAATTAGCCAAACCAGAAACCGCTCCTCCAGCCGAGCCCGCTAAACCGCTTGAAACTGAAAAACCCGTGGAGATTCCTGCTCCACCACCCACACCGGTAAAGCCCGTTGAGCCACCCAAAGCCAAACCTTTTGTTTCCACGGCTCAAAAGAAGCCAGGCTTTTTCAGCCAATTGTTTTCCGGACCTAAAAAAACCGCCCAACCGACGGCGAAGACGTCGCCTAAAGACACTGAATCCCCGCTACCCATCCGCGGGGATGACGACAAGAAAAAAACACCTAACCCCGCGGAACTTCCTAAGCCTGTCGAAACACCAAAACCAGTGCCAGCGCCAAAACCGGTGCCGCCCCCCATAGTCACACCCACGCCAAAACCTCAGGAGCCTCCCAAACCCGCGTTGCCTCAAATGGTGGAATCGCTTCCCAAACGACCGTTTAAGCAGCGAGCCCTGCTTGTTTTACCTACCGTGCTGCCCGTTGGGGCACTCCTCCTTCATTGGCTGACCGCCTACGAATTCGAATGGTTTTATGCCGC
Organism: uncultured Elusimicrobia bacterium; assembly: GCA_964441955.1. Classification (GTDB taxonomy): domain Bacteria; phylum Elusimicrobiota; class Elusimicrobia; order 2-01-FULL-59-12; family 2-01-FULL-59-12; genus CAYTWA01. The sequence goes on along the minus strand of CAYTWA010000007.1, from coordinate 98,523 downwards.
CACTTGGATGGTTTGGACTTGGTCCTTAGCGCGTATGCCTAAAATCGAGGTGCTCTATTCCAAAAGATCGCTGCAGGAGTTTAAAGGGCGACTCGTCGGCGCTAAAGAAAAAGCCTCGATGGTGTGGCATTTACGGGTTGATGAAAAAGCTCTCCCGTTGGATCGCCACTCCGGGTGGAATTTGGCCGCGGGGCTTTTCGGCGTCTCAAACCTGGCAAAGCTCAACGACAAAGACGCCGTCGTTCACGGGTGGCTCCGCGGGAAGAAAACCCCCTACCTGGAACTTCGCGACCTTCAGGTGGAAACCCTTAAACGCGATGCCATGACCCGCGGTATTCATTGGACGTTTGCCATTTTAGTGTTCATCATTTGTTCGCTTATTCTTTACAGCGGCTACTGAAAATCATTTGACTCCTATCTGTCGGTTTTGATACTTCTACTGCGTATGATGTTATTCAGACGCTTCATCGGCTTGGTTGTTTTGGCGGGATTCCTGGGCTTTACGGCCGCGGAATGGGCCCATGCGCATAAAGAACTGGGGGCCACCCGGGCAACGGATTGCTCCGTTTGCAAAATCGCCCATCAAACACCCGCCTTAACTCCTGCGGATTCCGTTTTTGTAATTCATTTCAGCGTTTTAGGGTCCACCGTTGATTTTTCGCCAGCGCAATACCACGTTTTCGCTTCAACCTCGCACGGCCTTTCACCTCCAGCAGCCCTCTAATCATCTGTTCTGATCCGTTGTTCTGATGTTACCCTAGCGGCTGGGTCCGTTAGTGTTTTTAAAGCCTATTAACGCTTTGTTTATATCTCACTTTATGGAGGACACCATGAAACACGTGTACGCCCTACGTGCCATTCTTGCTGGATTGGCACTTTTTACGACCGGCACGCTCTTGGCTGCGGAAGCTAGCGGGATACGCCCCACAACCATCAATCCGCTTGATGTCTCGAGCGTTCCATCCAACCTAAGCGCATTTAACCCAGCCTTGGGGTTAGTGTTGGACACCGCCTTTCAATCCACACGAAACGAGCGTTCGGACTTTCGATTTCGTTCGGCTGAATTGAATATGACCGCCGCGGTAGATCCGTTTGCCAACCTCTACGCCATCATCAACGGCACGCCGGATGAAATCGAAGTGGAAGAAGCCGCCTTTGTGACCACTTCGCTGCCATGGAATTTAACCGTTCGCGGGGGGCGCTTTTTTGTCAACTTTGGACGCCTCCCCCACTGGCACGACCACGAATTGCCGTTTGTCAACCGAACGGCATCCTTGGAAAATTTTGTGGGTGGCGAAGGGCAAGCGGAAGGAGCGGAAGTGATCCATCTATTTAAAACCCCCTTCTTTCTGCAAGGCACGCTGGGGGCCTACAAGAAAATCGGAGCTGAAAACACACGGCTTAAACAAACCGTTCCCTCCGAGGCGGATGGACATTCCAAAGGCAGAGGGGCAGAGGCCATGACGTATCTTCAGCGCTTGTTTACCTATATTCCGTTAGGGGATATTTCAGGGGTCGATGTAGGAATCAGCAATGCCTTAACCCCGCGTCAGTTTTATATCGGGGGTGTACGAAACGATGCCTTGGCTACTCCCCGCTGGCTGAATGCTTTTGATCTCACTTTCCGCTATGAACCCACGGGCGCCCATCAAGTGGGAAAGTTCCTTTGGGGAACCGAAGTATTCCGCAATGACGAACGACGCCGTCAGGAGTCGGCCCTTGATACCGATGGCGATGGCGCCGGTGACACGGATACGTTCGAGCGTAAACAGGCTCTCGGTGGGTACTCCTATGTGGACTGGCGTTTTGCGCCCCGTTGGAGCACGGGTGGTTTTGTGGATATCGCCAACGACCTCAATAACCGACGCCAAACCACCCACACCTATGGGATAACCCTGAACTTCCTGCCATCGGAATTTCAGCGGATTCGCTTACAGGTCTCCAAAGTAAAAATAAACGATGGCACCAAAGCCGACCACCAAGTGTTTTTGCAATGGTTTGGCTCGATCGGGACACACGTCCATTTATTTAAGGATCGCTAGGGAGGAATATGAAACGTTTGCTTATTTTGCTATTAGGACTCGTCTCGTTCACGCAAGCCGCATCTCTTCGCGTCGTCACGACCGTTCCGGAACTGGCCGACATCACACGCCGCATCGGCGGCGAGCACGTTCAGGTCGAAAGCCTGGCGCGCGGGAGGGAAGACATTCATAACGTCCCTCAACGCCCAAGTTTCATTCCGAAACTAAACCGAGCCGACGCCGTGGTTTTAGTCGGACTGGAATTGGAACACGCTTTTTTGCCGGCGCTCTTAGAAACCGCGCAAAACCCTAAACTCTTAAAAGGCCGCGACGGACACATCGACTGCAGCAAGGGGATCAAGCCGCTCGAAGTCCCAGAGGACCTTTCTCGCGCCCAAGGGGAATTACACCCCTTCGGGAATCCCCATTACACGATGGACCCGCGCCAAGGGTTTACGATCGCCGACACCATTATGGAGGGGTTATCACGCCTGGACTCAACACACCGAGCGGAGTTCGAAAAAAATCGAAACGCCTTTAAAAATGAACTCACCCTTAAGCTGCTGGCATGGCGTGAAGCATCGAAACCTCTCCGGGGACTTAAAGTGGTGACGCATCACCCCGATTTGGTTTATCTCTCAGACTTTTTGGGGCTGCAGTCTATGGGAACGGTGGAACCCAAGCCCGGCATTCCGCCAACCCCTGCGTACCTGGAGCGTTTAATCCATACCATGAGAGTGGAAAACGTGAACGTTTTGGTTCGAGAAATTCAATACGGCCCCAAAACAGCGGAGTGGATCGCGCAACAAACCGGCGCCCACATCGCCGAAATTGCCACGATGGGGGGCGCCTTTCCAGGCACCCAAGATTACTTTGGCTTTATCGATCACAACATTCGCTCGATACTAGATGCCATAAAGGGTTAAAATAGGCCCGTTCAATCTTTCCTTGAGAGAGGACCTTCCATGAAACGAAAAAAACATAACCATGAACCAAAGATGGACATTTTTGCCTGCGACAATTGCCACTGCGTGCATGTGCGGACGGCCGACCACGACCTTTCCTTAACTCCCGAACAATTTTTGTGGTTTCGCGACCGCGTAAACGAGGTGGCGTTTGAAGTCGACCGTCACGCTTTGATTCACGACCGCCACCACTACCTACGCCATACCAATTAACCCTCCTGGTCTATGCCCAGCGATGCGTTGATTGAACTTAAAAACGTTTCGTTTGGGTACTGCGGGAAACCCGTTTTAGAAAGGGTGAATTTTTCCGTTCATGAAGGGAGTTTTTGGGCCATCGTTGGTCCAAATGGGGCCGGGAAAACCACGATGTTTCGTGGCCTCTTAGGGCTATTGCCCGCCCTCCAAGGCGAGGCGCAGCGCGCCCCCTCCTTAACAAACCGTATCGGATATGTGCCCCAGCGCGACACCTTAGACCCCATTTATCCTCTCACCGCCTACGACGTAGCGGCTATGGGTTTGACCGGGCTTTTGCCGTGGTATCGCCGACCTCAAAAAGCCGATCATCTTCGCGTTAAAGCTTGTCTTGAGCGTGTGGGCATGGAGAGCCACGCGTCGCGCCTTTTTGCTGAACTCTCCGGAGGCCAGCGCCAGCGTATTTTGATGGCCCGCGCCTTGGCCGCCAAACCCCGGCTCCTTATTCTGGATGAACCAACCGCCGGCGTGGACCCTATCGCAGAAGAAAGCATTTTGACGTTGTTATCCGAACTAAACAGTGAGGATCGATTGGCCATATTAATGGTGACACACAGAATTGACGTCCTAAAAAAACGCGTCAAACAAACCCTGCGTGTGGAAAATGGCACCGTCGCCCAAGAGTTGCTGCGATGAACGATTTCTGGGATTTATTTCGTCATGGTTTCTTGCTGCAAAATGCCCTTTTGGGAAGTTTAGCGGTAGGCTTTTTTTGCCCTCTGATCGGAACATACTTTCTTTTGCGGCGGATGGTGCTGCTGGGGGCGGCTTTGCCGCAAGTATCTGCGGCCGGGATTTCTTTTGTCTTTTTCTTGGAGGGACTGGGGATTACATGGTCCCTGCACCCCGGCGAAGCGCACGACCGTGCGCTCGCGTTGGCTGGTTCCGCCGTTTGTACGTTGGCCGCCATTATGGTTTTGGCCATTTTTGAACGTCGTGGAACGGGGAGCGCAGAAAGCCGCATCGGGGCCGTGTGGGCAGGCGCTTACGCCTTGGCAATTATGCTCGTCTTCGCCAATCCAACTGGAAAAATTGAAGTCTTAAACATGCTTCATGGGGAAATTGTATCCGTGAGCCCTCAGGATCTTCATTTGCTGCTCGGGGTATTCAGCGTGCTCTCGTTTCTTCTCTTGATTTTTAACCGGCATTTTCTATTTGTGTCGTTTGACCGCGAAACGGCGCGTGTGATGGGTGAAAACGTTTGGGTTTGGGATACGCTCCTTTACCTCATCATCGGAATAGCGTTATCCGTGGGCGTTTTAATCGTAGGGCCAATGCCGACGTTTGCATTTTTAATTATTCCCCCCTTAGCGGCTCGCCGGTTTTGCCGGCGAATGGGGACCTTCTTTTGGCTTTCTTCTTGCCTAGGGGGGGTAGGCGGATTTGCTGGATTTTACGCGTCGTATCACTACGATACCCCCCTGGGCCCAACGGCTATTTTGGCCACGGTCACCCTTCTAGGAATCTGCGTTTTAACAAAAAGAATCTTCTTGAAGTCCTAACGTTCGAGGGCTACCCTTCGTCGATGAAACGGTTTTCCGAACGTCTGTTCCGCATGACGATTAACGCCAAGTTATTGCTGTTGTGTGGAATATCTTCCTTATTACCGGTCGCGTTTATGACCAGCCTGGTCTTTCGCTTTTACGAAGAGCATTTCTGGTTTAGCTTGCTTGGGCTGATGGCCGTCACAACCCTTTCATTAGGTTGTGCGTTTCTTTTAGCACGGCATATCGCCAAACCCCTTGGCGCCCTCATGCACGGCGTGCAGCGCATCGGCAAAGGGGATTTTTCCACCCTGGTGGACATTCACACGCATGATGAACTTCAAGACTTGGCCGGTGCGTTTAACCGGATGTGCGAAGATATGCGTCGCTACAGCGAAGTACGCGTGGATGAAGTGGTGACCGAGAAAGCCAAAATCGAAGGCGTTATTTATTCCAGCGAAGATGGCATTATTTTGACCGACCCAGAAGGCCAGGTTCAGCTCATTAATCCCAAGGCGCTATCCATTTTAGGCTTGGAGGAAGAAAACAAAGAGGCGCTGGCGGGCCGGCCCATCTGGGGGTTTGTGAAAGACGATCGTCTCGGCGTATCGCTTCGAGAATCCATTGAAGGCGACCGCCCGAAGAGCGCGCGCATGATCGATTTGTCGCAAGAAACCATTCGTCGTTTTTACGGCCTTTCGGTTACGTTGGTCAATGCCCCGGAGGGTAGCGAAACCGCTTATTGGATCGTCCTTTCCCTGCGAAACATTACCGCCGAGAAAGAATTGGAAGCGCTCAAAGATGACTTCCTGCAGTCTCTAACCCATGACTTGCGAAGCCCGATGACCGCCATACGCGGCTACCTTCAGGTCCTCGGCGAAGAAATGGCCGGCCCCATCACGCCCGAGCAGAAGAAGATGATCCATATCATGGAGAACGCCTCCACAAAACTTTTGCACATCATCTCAAACCTTTTGGACTCCGCCAAAATTTCCGCGGGCAAACTGAAGTTGGCCTTGGCGGAGGTGGATATGCGCCAAGTGGTGCCCCCCACTGTAGAAATTCTCCATACGGAAGCGGCTAAGAAGCACATCACTTTAACGCTCGACATGCCTGAAGAGGTGGCCGCCATGAAGCTGGACCCTTCATTGATTGAGCGGGTGATTGTCAATTTGATTTCCAACGCCATCAAATTTACGCCGGACAGCGGTTTTGTGACGGTCAAATTTGTGGAACTTAAAGACCGGATTCAGTGCCAGGTGATCGATACGGGTCCCGGCATTCCGCCAGAATTCATGGACCGGATGTTTAAACGTTTCGAGCAAGTCCGGGGGACGCGCGGCGGCACAGGGCTTGGGCTAGCCAATTGCAAAAACATCGTAGAAGCTCATCACGGCGAAATTTCCGTCCGCTCCAAAGTCGGTGAAGGCTCTACCTTTACTTTTTGGATTCCCAAAGGCCTCGAGCAAAACGAAAAAGGCGACATCTTCCGCATCTGGCCCCCCACCCAACAGCAAGCCGCCGCCTGATCTTAAGGCCCATTCGTTGACGCCAATACGCTTATGCAAAAATAGGCCTTATGATTAATCTATTCGTAACAGTCATTTGAGAGAGTCTATCTATGCTTTTGCGTCGCATAAGCTTTTTGTACTTGGCGACCTGTGTAGCCATAGGTCCTAATTTTGCAGATTTTATTTCGATTATTCCTAATGTCGACTTAGCGAGCGCTGGTCCCTCTTTCTTTAACCTTCAGACCCTTCCACCGCGACCCGGCGCTGGTTTTCACCCTCCCAAAGACCCTAAGGCGGCGTCTTTGATGAAATGGGCCTTTTTAAATCTGAACACTCAGACCTCCGATTTCTTTAAATGGGGAGAAGTCGTGATTCCAGTCCTGATTCTGTCAGCCAGTGGGCTTGGAGCCTTTGGATATTTTTGGCTGGCGAAAGGACTGGCAATCGCTCCCTGGGTTGCGGCTAAGAGCGTGGTTTTGGCAGCCGCCCCCTTGGGATGGCTGGAATCCCCACAGGCCGCTCGTGAGAGTTTCTCCAAGGGGATCTCTCTAGAAGAGCAACAGATTATTAAAGACCGCGCGGAAGCCATTCTCGAACAAACATTAATCAAAATTCAGATATTAAGGAGGCTGGCCGCTGCGTTGAAGATTTCACTGCACGCGCAAACCTTGCCTCAAATGGCGAATGAACTCAAAACGGCCATTTCTACGATCGATCCATATTTAATGACGTTTTTCCTCAAATCCGGTATTTTTCAGCCAACCAAACTTACCGTATTTAATTATGCTGTCGACTTATTGGCAGAAAGTTCATTGGAAATAAAATCCTTCCCCAATCGCGGGCTGGTCGGTGCACCGCGCGCCGTTCAAGGAACAAACTCTTATTTTTTAGGGACTGGCAACCTTTCGGGCATTTATTTGATTTCTGATTTCTTCGACCCGAATAATGTCTTGTATAAGCATTTGGCTTTCGCGGCATTATTTCAGGCGATGAGAATCGCGGCGGGTCGCGACCCTCACACAGAACAAGCCTTATTTAAGGAACTTCTTCTTCCTCGTTTTGGGGAAGAGGCCGTTTTAGCCTTCGAGACGGCGATACAAAATTCTGTCGCTCAATCATCGTTTCCGCAGCTCTCAGGCCGCATTGACCAAATCGACGCTCTCGCAGCACACCTAGCCCAAGATTATTTAGACCAGCGCATTGTTGCTTTTGCGATTCAAAAACAATGGTGCACTCCGGAGCGCAAAAATCTAATTCTTTTCGCCGCCAAAATGTTTATTCGTGAGAGTTTAACCGCGCCGACCCGCCAAGGCCAGCGAGGAGCCAGAGTGAACCTTGGTACTCATTTGGGTTCACTAGGACTAAACGAGGATCAAACATTGGAAATTGCACGAGATCTCCTTAGTTTTGCGGATGGTGAACACTACGCCGAGCTTGCGTCATACCTACTGGACATAGCGGAAAAGTACCTTCGAGACCCTAAAAATGCTTTTTTTGGGGTTCGTTCGGTATTAACAGGTGACTTTCATCTTACTCGACAACAAATTAGACATGCCTTCATGCATTTCAAAACCTACATCGGACCAGAAGGCTCTCTTCGAAAGCCTCCGGAAAGGTTGGGATCAGCCGCTTAATTTATGGGCGGGTATAACTTAAATAAAGCGAGCGGCCCTGGCGAAGGACGTCGAAGACGATGCCATCCGAGAGTTTGGCGCTTTTAACCACTTTGGCGAAAGTTTTGGGTTCGGGAGTAGGTCTTTGATTGACGGCACGAATCACATCGCCGGGGAGCAAGCCGAGCGCGGCAGAGGCGCTGTTGGGATCTACTGTAGTCACTGTCACACCTTCTTCACCCGCTTCAAAACGTGCCCCTTCCCAGGACACTTCGGAATCATCCCTCGCTTCATTTGAGGAGCGAGGGGACGCCGCCTCGCGCACATCAAGTTGGTCCGGGCGCTCGGCCAACGTCAAGGAGAGCGTAAGGATTTTGCGTTCACGAATCACGTCCAGCGAAACCGTCTTTTTCGGCGGTGTTTGCGACACGAGCGCTTGGAGGGCGGCCGCATCGTCGATCTCTTTGCCCTCATAACGCCGCACCACGTCCCCGCGCTTTAGTCCAGCATTTTCAGCGGGGGAATTTTTCATGACACTGTTCACCAATGCGCCCTTGTCATCCGGCAAACCAAAAGCTTTGACCATCGCCGGGGTGATTTCGCGTCCTAATTCCACACCCAACCAGCCGCGCACCACGCGGCCTTTTATTACGAGGTCATCCAAAATGAGTTTGGCTTGATTCGATGGAATGGCAAACCCGATGCCGGCGAATGCGCCTGAGGGCGCGTAAATGGCTGTGTTGATGCCGATGACTTCACCACGAATATTGAGCAAAGGCCCGCCCGAATTACCTCGGTTGATGGCCGCATCGGTTTGAATCATGTTGCGGTATTCTCGGTCATCAATGGCCAGCGATTGCCGGGCCGCCGAAATGATACCGGCCGTTACGGTTTGCGCCAAACCAAAGGGGGAGCCGATGGCAATAGCCCAGTCGCCTACTTTTACTTGTTCGGAATCGGCCAACTTGGCAAAGGGAAACGTCGTTGTGCCTTTAATACGAACCACAGCCAAATCCGTCCGCGCGTCTTTCCCAATGACCTTGCCGGGGTATTCGCTTTTTTTACCGTTTTTATCGTAGAAAAGAACTTTAATTTCGTCGGCACCGCGAACCACATGCTCATTGGTGAGCACTAATCCCTCAGCATCAATAACCACCCCCGAGCCTACGCCTTCTTGTCGAAACTGGCGCATCCGTTGACGGGGAGCGTCACGCCTCTGATAAGGATTTCCATATTCTTCTGAAAAGAAATCAAACGGGTCTCCGAAAAAAAACATGGGGGCCTCGGGAATTTGCTCGATGTGAACGGTCGAAATGCTAACCACCGCCGGCTTCACCGTTTCAGCCACATTGGTAAAGGAGGCTTGGAGGTTTAATACCTCCGGGTGAACGGGAAGGGACGACGCACCCCCGGCCACCGGGGTACCCGCCGGCGCTTTGCAGGAGACCAGCATCAAAAGAAATAAAACCGGCCAACTTTTCATCGGCGTATAAAAGGTACGTCACTTCGAATCCCGGAGTCAACCGTATCGAAGAAAGCGGCTTGCGTCATCCCGGGAGGATCCAGCATATCGGCAACCCCCGTAGAAAGCGTTAGGACTTGATAGCCCCAACGTGTGGGGCTTCCACGGAGCACCTCACGAGGCAACGAAACGGTCAAGGCCGATTCCTTCATTGTCACGGGAAACATTCCTGCCGGCTCAAAAGTTCCGCCCGGCTGGGTACGAAACAGCGTCGCCGACGCGCTGGAAAGCCGAACCGCAAATTCCCACGCATCAGTTCCCGATGCGCCTAACCCGACCCCGGGAAGCATCGTCGTAGTACCGGCATCCGCCATTTGATTCAAATCGATATAAATATCCACGCGGGGTTCCCCGGTCGCCGCGAAAAGAACGGTGAGGGTTAGGGAACTTGTAGAAGAGACCACGCCGAGACGCTTCAGATCAAACGCCGGGCCGGCATGGCCGCGATCATCGCCCACGGGATCTTCAAAAACAATACCGTTGGTTGAAGCAAGAGAGGATGGAGAAGATGAAACGGGTGTCACCGTCTCAAACAAATTATCGGGCGGGTTTTGACCGATGATTTTGTAAATGGAGGCGAGTGTGGCTTTGAATTCTCGCTCACGATCTTCCGACGTCGCTGCAGGCAGACTCGCATTTCCGATCGCCGAAAAATAACCGGCATTGGCGGCCTGGAAATATTCCTCATAGGCCATATCCAACCGTTTGACGGAGGCTTGACCGGAATTTTTAAATTTTTCCAACATTTCACGTGCTTTACGCAACTGCGCCCATGCCGCGTCTTTGGCCGGTGATCCCACCCAAGCCGACCAATCGGAAGCGGCCCATGTTTTTTGTTTCCACACCGCATAGTCCGGTAACGCTCCGGCAGGAACCGTGAAATCAGAAGGCAAAATCACTTGAATATCGGTTTTCTTTTCCAGTTCCTGCGCCCAGGCGTCCAACCCTTTACGTAATTTGTTTTCCATCGGCATGGTGCGGTCATCCCACACACGAACCAACGTGGCCACACGGTCCACCGAGGGCGCCGCATCCCACAACGTCAAGGGTCCGGAACGAAACACGGGATCGGTTTCCATAGCGCCCAGCGCAACCACGGCCCACGAAAATCCCATGCGCTCGAGCTGGCGAACCAGCGCGGGTGAAATGGCGCCATACGGCACCACAAACCCCGCAGGAAATGTTTTCCAGGTCTTGTAATAGTCGGTTTTCGCACGGGCCACCAGCTGCAAAAGATCATCAGGAAACCGGTCCACCATCAGCGGAAGCAGCGGGGGATTGGGCAACTGCAAAGCCGGTTCCAGGCGACCCGCTTTTATCAACTCGTCTAGGCGGGCTTTTAAATCCGGACGCTTATCAAACTGTTTGAAACGGGGCGACAAGGCAACCACCATCCGCAGGCGCGGGTAGCGGCTAAAGAGGGATAGCCAAGACGCCGTATCGTCATCGGTCAGCGGGACAAAAGTGATCATATGCCGCGCCGCCTTGCCGGAGTGGGCAGCGGGAGAAATGTCCTCGGGCTTAGGTTTTTTTTCGGGGGAGGTAGCGCAACCCACCATGCCTAAAATGGTGAAAAACAGAAAAAATCGCTTCACCCGGCGATTATAACAACCCAAGGTATAATGCCGAACCATCATGAAAAAAGGAATTTTCATTACTCTAGAAGGACCGGAAGGCAGCGGAAAAAGTTCGCACATCCGCATGATGGCGGCCTATCTTAAACGCACAAAAAGGCGCGTAGTGATTACCCGGGAACCGGGCGGCACGCCGCTTTCCGGCCAATTTCGTCAAATTTTGCTGAACACGGGGAAGGATTTAACCCCCATGGCCGAACTCTTCCTTTATGAGGCGGACCGTGCTCAGCATGTGGAGCAAATTATTCGCCCCGCTTTAGCGAAGGGCGCTATCGTACTGTGCGACCGCTACACGGACTCGACCCTGGTCTACCAGGGTTATGGCCGAGGGTTGGACCGCAAGGCGATTCAAATACTAAACGACATCGCCACGGACGGTTTTCGACCCGATCTCACGATTTTGCTGGACGTTCCGACAAAGCTAGGCTTAGCGCGGGCTCATTCCGCAAAAAAAGGCCATGACCGACTGGAAAAAGCGGGGATTGCTTTTCATAGACGAGTCCGCCGAGGGTATTTAGCTCTAGCCAAACAAGACCCCAAACGATTTCGCATGATCCCTTCCATGCACCTCGTAAAAGCCCAAGAGCAAATTGAATCTATTTTGAAGGCGCGATTTAAATTATGAGTCCGTTGGCAGAAACCATTGTCGGCCAACCCATGGCGGTAGAGCTGGCGCAGCGTTGGCTGGCTAAAAAAACGACGCATCCATTATTGTTTTATGGTCCTGACGGTGTCGGGAAACGAACGCTGGCGCTTGAAATGGCCAAGGTGCTCAACAAGGAGAGCCGCAAGATCGATGCCGGGATTCACCCGGATGTTCGCGTGGTCAACCTGGCGCACCAAGCCGAACTCCGTAAGGAACCGATTGAAAAACAAATCAGCCTGCGCATTGAAACTGTGTTGGAAGAACGCCGGCGACTGCTGCAAACGGCCGTGGAAGGCGCATGGAAGGTGATGATCTTGGATGAAGCCCATCGCCTAACGCCGGATGCGGCCAACGTGCTGCTTAAAATTTTGGAAGAACCGCCCGACCATACGGCACTTTTCCTTTTAACGCCCTACCGTGACCGACTTTTTCAGACGATTTTATCGCGCTGCCAGCCGGTTCGTTTTGGTGCGCTGGACAACAAAGAAATGATCGAGGTTTTAAAACGCTGCGGCGTGCCCGAAGAAAACCGCGCACGACTCATCGACTTGGCCTTGGGATCACCCGGCCGCGCCTTGCACATCAGCCGTGATGAAGAACTGCAAGCGGCGGCGGAGGCGGAAGACCTTTGGGAAAATGTGCCTCGAATGACCCCAGCGAAAATTCTGGGGAAAACCGAAGGCCGGGGAAAAGCCTCGCGGCCGGGACGCTGCGAAATCGATCAAAAGTTACGCTACCTTTTAACACCCGCGATCCGAGCTTTCCGCGGCGGGGATGCGGCCTCCCGCCATATCATTCAACAAATCGAAGCCGCCTTGGCTCAGCTGCGGCAAAACGTCCAGCCGGCACTCGTGTACGAAAATCTCCTGCTTCAATTGTCCAAAGAAAGGTCGTCACCCCCGAGTGCCACTATCGGGGGCCCATCTCTTGGATCCCCCGCTTACTACCGCGGGGAATGACGGATGGAATCATGAATAAATTTTTCATCACCACCCCCATTTACTACGTGAACGACGTGCCGCATATAGGCCACGCGTACACTACCGCGGCCTGCGATGTGCTGGCGCGTTGGAACCGCCTGCAGGGAAACGAAGTTTTTTTCTTAACCGGCACCGACGAGCACGGCACTAAAATAGCCCGCGCAGCCGCCGCCCACAACAAAGAGCCCCAGGAGTATTGTGATGATATCTCTGGGCAATTCCAGCAAGCATGGAAAGACCTTTCCATTTCCAATGATGCCTTCATTCGTACGACTTCCCCCGCCCATGTGCGAGCGGTCCACCACCTTTTAAAACTGCTATGGGATAAGGGCGTTATCTTTCAAGGCCGCTACCAGGGAAAATATTGCGTCCAATGCGAACGCTTCTATACGGATGAAGAATTAATTGGCGGACTTTGCCCAGACCACCGGATACCTCCGGAAGTCCAGTCCGAAGACAATTACTTTTTCCGGTTGTCGCATTTTCGTGAAGATTTATTGGCCGCGATCACCCAAGAAGATCACCCCCATCACTTCAAAATTTATCCATTGGAGAGGCGCAACGAAGTGATCGGGAAATTAAAGCAAGACGTAAACGATGTCAGCATCTCGCGCGCAACGTTGGCCTGGGGAATTCCGCTGCCTTGGGACCGCTCACAAACCACCTACGTGTGGGTCGACGCACTGGTGAACTATTTAACGGCCATCGGTTATCCCGATGACAAACCGCGCGTGGACCATTGGTGGCCCGCTGACTTGCATCTAATGGCCAAAGATATCTTATGGTTTCACACGGTCATTTGGCCTGCCGTGCTTATCGCCGCGGGTTTGCCCATGCCGAAAAAAGTGTTCGCCCATGGCTTTTTTACGGTGAATGGCCAGAAAATGTCCAAAAGCATGGGCAATGTGGTACGCCCAGCGGAATTGATCAAAGAATATGGGATCGACGGCGCTCGCTTTTTGCTTCTTTCCGCTTTTCCATTTGGCGCCGACGGCGATTTCACCGTAGAGACGATGAAAACCACTTACAATGCCGCGCTCGCTAACAAATTAGGCAATCTCATTTCCCGCGCCCTAAATATGGTGGATAAATACTGCGATGGTAAAGTTCCTGCGGGAACAGGCCGAGCGTTGGCCCAAGCGGTGCTGGATGATCTAAAACCAATCGCTACCCAACTTGATCACTTGCAATTTCACGCCGCGTTAGGGTCGATGATGGCCGCCGCCGACCGCGTCAATCGATTTATTGAAGACAAAGCGCCATGGAAACTCGCCAAAGAATCCCCCGAAGCCGTTAAAGAAGTGCTTTGGGAAGTGTCGCTTTGCTTAAAAGCGATTGTCTTCTACATGGTTCCCTTCTTCCCCGAAACCGCTCCGCTCGTGTGGCAGCGCTTAGGCCAAACCGACGATATGCAAACACGCGCCAAAGCGTTCTTCGACAACCCCTCCGCTCTGGACATTCCCGTCGGCCAAGCCATTCAACACGGCGCCCCGCTTTTCCCTCGCAAGTAATGCTGGTTGATACCCACTGCCACGTCGCGGACTGCCAATTTGATGCGGATCGTGAAGACGTTCTAGCCAAAGCGCGCAGCGCTGGCGTTGGCCTCTTTGTGGAAATCGCCGAATCTCCCGAAACTTGGGATGCGGCGATCGCGTTGGCCGAAAAGTATTCCGATGTCTATGCGAGCTTAGGCATTCATCCGCACCACGCCCACGAAGTCGGCCCCAATGAATGGCCGACGGTTTCGTCTCGATTAAAAGAACTCTTGAAGCATCCCAAGGTAGTGGCGGTGGGAGAGTTCGGGCTGGATTATTTCCGGATGCAAAACACCAAAGAACAGCAAGACTATCTCTTTAAACGCCAACTAGAATTGGCACGGGAAGCCGGCAAACCGATCGTCATTCACTGCCGAGAGGCCCACGAAGACACTCAAAAAGGCCTCTTGGAATTCTTCCCCAACGTGAATGGCGCTCACGCGCTGCCCAAACCCCACGGCGTCATCCATTGCTTCACCGGAAGCTGGACCGACGCGCAAGCCTACCTGCTCCACGGCTTCATGCTTGGCATCGATGGCCCCGTCACCTACCCCAACTCCAAACAACTCAAAGAAAACGTCTCCCGCCTGCCGCTGGAACGCATGGTCTTGGAAACCGACTCCCCCTATTTACCTCCCCAAACCCAGCGCGGCCAACGCAACGACCCCTCTCACATTCGGACCATCGCCACCGCAATAGCCGAACTTAAACACACTATTACCGAAACAATCGCCCATTGCACCACTGCGAACGCTCGCGCATTATTTCGGTTGTGAGGCGACCAGCTTAAGTATTTCGTCGCCAAACTTTCGGCATTTTTGTTCGCCCATGCCCCAAACGGCTAATAATTCGCCCGGAGTTGTGGGGCGACTTTCGCAGAGTTCGTCCAGGGTGCGATCCCAAAAGATTGTGTAAGGCGGTACGCCTAATTTCTGCGAGGTCATGAGTCGCCAATTTCGAAGCGCTTCACGCAATGGACTTTCAGCCTTTGAAGAAGTACGTCCCGCCCTCTTTCCCCCACCCCCTACGTCCCCACGCTTTTTCTTTGGCTTCGGTTCCCATTCTCCCAACTGCGCTTGTGTGCGGTTGTGCATGACTTCACGGCCGGTATCGGTGATGGCCAGCACGGGATAGCGCAATCCCTCTTGGCGAATATAGCCCTGTCGCACTAACGCTTGGATCATCGCTTGGACGCGTTTTTTGTTCATGTCTTTTAAGCGGCCGTAGGTGGGCAGCTTCTCGTGGCCATAACGACGGATTTGCTGGGATTCGCTTCCCGTGACAAGATCGGTCAACTGGCCGCTGCCAAAGCGGCCTTCTAATCGCGCGGCACCAGACAACAACACGCGTACCGTTTCTTGCGTGTGATCATCCACAGGCTCTGCCTCTGGCGTTTGGCAGTTGTCGCATTGACCACAGCCGCGGGTGAGCCTTTCCGCATCGCCAAAATATTCCATCATCGCCTGCTGACGGCAGCTGCCGCTGTAGGCGTAGCGGCGCATGAGATCGAGTTGCTCTTGCTTGTGCCGTTCCCATGCTTCCCGGCGCTCCGCTGGGATCGACTCCACCGATTGCCGATTAAAAAATTCGTGGATCGCGATATCGCCTGGGCTGTGCATCAGAATGCATTTGGCCGGCAAGCCATCACGCCCAGCGCGGCCTGCTTCTTGGTAATAAGCTTCGATTGTCCCCGGAAGTTGTGCGTGGATCACCGCGCGCACATCGGGCCGGTCGACGCCCATTCCAAAGGCATTGGTGGCCACCAGCACCACGCGCGCGTCGTCTCGAAAGTGGCGATGCGCCTTTTCGCGGATCTTTCCATCCAAACCGGCATGGTAAGCAAAGGCGGGGCGGCCGGCCTCGTGCAGGTCCTCCGCCAACTCTTCGACCCGTTTACGTGAGGAACAATACACAATCACCGCGCCATCCCCATCTGTTTCATCCAAGATCCGCTCCAGCCGCTGCCGGGCACCTGCCTCCATAACGGCAGAGAAGGCGAGATTGGGCCGGTAAAACCCGTGAACACGAACCAGGGGTTGCTCCAGCTTAAGATTGGCGACGATTTCTTCCTGAACTTGGGGTGTGGCGGTAGCCGTAAAAGCCGCGATGGGAAGACGGAATCGTTCTTTGAGCTGGCCTAGCGTGCGGTACTCCGGCCGAAAATCATGCCCCCATTGCGAAATGCAGTGCGCTTCATCCACCACCACATAATCCGGACGGGACGTCTCGAGGGCCGCCATAAAGGCTTCATCTGAAAACCGTTCTGGTGCGGCGTAAAGAAACCGGAGCGCCCCAGCCGCCCAGCGCCTTAAGACCTCTTGCCGCTGCGAAAAAGAAGCCTGGCTGTGCAATGTGGCCGCCGCCACCCCACAGAGGTTTAGCTTATTCACCTGGTCGTCCATAAGACTGATGAGCGGCGACACGACCAAACACCGCCCACCGCGCTGCACCGCCGGATACTGGTAACAAAGCGATTTCCCGCTGCCGGTGGCCATCACCCCCAAAAGATCTCGCCCCTCTTTCAAAGCCAGAATCAATTGCTCTTGCCCCGGTCGAAAAGCCTCATGCCCAAAAACAGATTTCAATAGGTTGTTATTCATAGTGAGGCTTAGAGTGGTTTGGCCCAATTTTATTCCCTCGTTGGAGGTGAATTAGCGAGGGAAGCCGGCGGGTCCGCCGGTGAGTGTCGTATCGAACCGCCGGATTCGCCGGATTCCCTCGCGTGCTTACGACTCTAACGTAGAGTGGGTGATCGGTTCGACTTGGATGCCGGCGGTGGTGAGGAATTGAATGGCTTTGTCCATGGTGGCGTCGTCTTTGGTTTCGAGCTCTAGGACGATTTCGCCCGTGCGGGTGGTGACTTTGGCACGGCGGATGTTGAAAACGACATCGATGGCTTTGGCCATCTTGTAGATGACCGGTTCTTTGATCTGGTCTTGCGGAAAAATCAGTTCGACTTGTCTTTTTGGCACAAACTAACTCACGCCACCCGCGATGGCTGGAATGATGGAGATTTCGGCACCATCCGCCACTATGGTTTTGGCGCCTTCTTTAAAACGGATGTCCTCCCCATTCACGAACACGTTGATGAATCGACGGATTTGGCCGTTTTCATCGCAGATGCGCTCTTTGGTGCCCGGGTAGTTTTTTTCCAGGTTGGCCAAAATGTCTTCGATCGTCTTGCCCTGACAATCGACAACCGGCTGCTCCTTAGTGAGCTTGCGTAACGGGGCTGGAATGCGAACTTTGATGGCCATGCGATGTCTCCTTCGAAAGCTGTTCGTAAATCTCGCGGAATTGATCGATCGACGGTTCGATCACTAGGGGTTTCTTCACTTTTTCGGCGATGACTTCCTGAGTTTTGTAGCCATTCCCTGTGATATAGGCCACCGTGACCTCGTCGGGACGAATTTTACCAGACTCCGCGAGCTTTTTTAAAGTTGCAATGGTGACGCCCCCCGCGGTCTCCGTATAGACCCCCTCGGTGCTAGCCAAAAGGAAAATACCATCTACGATTTGCGGGTCGGTCACACTTTCGGCCGCTCCCCCCGTTTTTTGGATGATATCGAGGGCATAAAAACCATCCGCCGGGTTTCCAATGGCCAAAGACTTGGCAATCGTGTTGGGTTTGACCGGTTTAATGATGTCCGATTTTTCTTTAAAGGCATTCACCACCGGAGCGCACCCTTCGGCTTGGGCCCCCGACATACGCGTCTTATGTTCGGCAATCAAACCCACCTTGGTGAATTCTTGGAGACCCTTATAAATTTTGGTCAAAAGCGACCCGCTAGCCATGGGGACAACGCAATGATCCGGCGCGCGCCAACCGAGTTGTTCGGCCACTTCAAAGCCGAGCGTTTTCGAACCTTCCGCGTAATAGGGACGAACGTTGACATTTACAAACGCCCACTTAAACATGTCGGCGATTTCGGCACAGAGCTTATTGACTTGATCGTAATTGCCGTTGATGCCCACGATCGTGGGACCGTAAATGGCCGCGCCCACCACCTTGCTGGGTTCGAGATCGGCGGGGATGAATACAAAGGATTTCAGTTTGGCGTGGGCGGCGTAAGCACCGGTGGCGCCCGCCAAGTTGCCCGTCGATGCGCACGCCACCGTGTCAAAACCCAGTTCTCGGGCACGCGTTAAGGCGGTCGACACCACACGATCTTTAAACGAGAACGTGGGATTTACAGAATCGTTTTTGATGTAGAGATTTTTTAAGCCAAGGCGCTCGCCCAAATGCTTGGCGTGCCAAAACGGGGTGTAGCCTTCTTGGATCGTGATCGGATCATGCGTTTCCACCGGCAGGAAATCCCAATAACGCCAAAGGCTGCGCGGGCCTTTTTCAATCGAGGCGCGGCTGACGCGGGCTTTGATCGCGTCGTAATCGTAAACCACTTCCAACGGCCCGAAGCAGAATTCGCAGACGTGCGTCGCCTTGGCGGGAAATTGATGCCCGCATTCTTTACACTGCAGCGCTTTGATTTTGACGTCAGCCATAAAAGTAGGGCAAATTTAAAACTTCGGAGGCGGTGCCGGTTTAAAGCCTCTGATCGAACTTGCGGATTTCGCAGCTTGGTCTCGCAACGTTTTGTCACGCGTGGGGTCTTTCGCGATTTTTTCCAGGAGCGGCACGGCACGTTTGGCTTTCCAGTCCTCCAAAATGCTAAGAATCTCAAAATCCAAAAAACTTCCTTTTTCCAGCGCCAGAGTTAATTCCGAAACAACGCCAAAATCTCGTTGCTGGCGGACCAAATCCAACGCGGCTAAACGCCTTTCGGCGTACTGCATATTCTCACCGCGGATATTGGCCGCCACGAAAGCGGAAGGAAAACTTTTCAGCCAATTTTTGTTGTGCGCATAAAGCTGAGAATTTCGCATCTCGGTGATGGGCGACGTTGAAGCGACCACAGGCGCAGGATTGGCATGCAACGTGCCACAAATGAAAATGGCCGAAAGGGCGGCCAAAACGCTCCTCATAGATGCGCGAATTATACTTCATCGAATTCCCGAAGGTCGGGGATGCGCGTGAAGGCAATTCGAGAGGGGGCGCGGCCTTCGGCGTCTTTTAAGGCGGCGTAATAAGCCATGTCGCGCCCCCACCGTTCGTTGATTTGGTCCATCACTTCGCAGAGGTGTTCTTGCTTGGGGTTATCGAATAGGGAAGGGGTGTGCAGATGCTCCGGGGTTACAGGAAAGAAGGTCACGCCGACCCACAGGGGAATGCCGGGGGGAGTCCCATCCCATAAGGCGGATAGCGTTTTCAAGAATGTTGGCGTATCTTGGGTTCCGCCAAGCCTTGTCTTAGCCGCCCATGTATTGCCTTTCAAAAACTGAATAGCCGCCGACATGCCGTCTGCCCGGCAGCCGATACGCCGCAGGCGGACCGCCGCTTTGGCCGTGAGCTGCTGGGCAATCTTGTAAGCCCCTGACAAAGACCGGCACTGCGGTTCAAGCACATGGGAGTGACCGACACTTCGCCGCTGCGTGGCCGGCTCGTGTGGTTCCTCTCCACGGAGCCAGGAATAAAAACGGTCCCCCACGACGCCACCCCATATCTCATGCAGGCGCGCGCACTCCAGAGAACACAATTCTTTCATCGTGTGGATGCCGTGTCTGGACAACCGCTCTTCCATGTGCCGTCCTATGCCCGGCAAATCACGCAGTTTAAGCGGCCACAAAATCAAAGGCAAATCCGCTGGACGAATAACCGTGAGGCCGTCAGGCTTACGCATGTCACCGGCCACTTTGGCCAAATATCGGTTCGGGGCTAACCCGATGGAACATTTGAGAAATTCCCCGACACGCAGCCGAATGTTTTGCTTAATGTGAGCCGCTACGGACAAAGCGTTGGGAAGCTCCTGCTGGGACCCGGTCAGGCGGCAGGCCATTTCATCAATTGAAAGAACGCTCTCCACCGGAATACATTCATCCACCGCGTCGACCAACGCATGGTGATATTTCACATACACCCCATGTCGCGCCTCGACGAAGCGGATGGAGGGGCACAATGACCGCGCCTCGGCTACGTTCGTCCCGGTTTTTATGCCAAACGCTTTGGCTTCGTAACTGGCGGCGATGCAGCAGGTGGAATCGCTCATCATCGGCACCACCCCTACCGGCTTTCCGCGAAGCGCCGGATTTTCCTGCTGCTCTACGGAAGCGAAGTACGCATTGAAATCCACAAACAACCAGCGAACCTGATGGGAGGAAACCATGCCGCATGGATATCATACGTACGTATGTTTTATCAAGTCGAGGTCGGATAAAGCGTGACCCATGTTCCGGGAGAAATACCAGAGACAGCCGCCAAGGACCACCAATCGATGGTC
The DNA here is from genome assembly GCA_964441955.1 of uncultured Elusimicrobia bacterium. Classification (GTDB taxonomy): domain Bacteria; phylum Elusimicrobiota; class Elusimicrobia; order 2-01-FULL-59-12; family 2-01-FULL-59-12; genus CAYTWA01. The sequence goes on along the minus strand of CAYTWA010000007.1, from coordinate 78,025 downwards.
ACGCCCCGAGACAGGAGCGTGACACGAAAAGTCCGCTGAGGGTTTTCTAGCGACTCCGCCAAAGGCTTCCCGCAGTCAGCCAGCATGGGGATGTCCTGCCAAGGCCTTCCCATCCATTCGGCGGGAAGCCCTGCGCCCAGTAGAAGGGGGGCCATCGAATTGCAAGCGGCCACCCGCTGGTGCCGGTCAAGAAAAAGGCAGGGGCGAGGAATTTGCTCTAACGCACTTTGAAGACACTGGCTTGAAACGATGTCTCGTTCCTGTGCTTGATGGTGAGCCTTCGCCAACGCTTCTTGCAGCTCATCTTGAACGGCTGCCGCATCGCTTGTTTCTGCCTGAAATCGTTTTTTTTGATGAAACCCATACCCGGCTTGGAGGACCGATAAAAAAACAAATACCGCCCCACCCCCCGCCCCCCAGAGAAACAGGCGTCGTTGAAATCGCCCTAAAACGTCTGGAGTGAAACCAACAATCAAATGGCCCCAGAGCGCGTCACCATTTTCTAGGGGCGCTGTCCATGAAACCGATTCACCCTTCCAAGGCTCGCCGATTTGAACAGGATCACTATGCACCACAAACCGCTTCTCCTTCGCATCCAAAACCCCGGCCCAGATCATGCCCGGAGACACGGCCATGGCATGCACCAAGCGCTGAAGCGCCGGGTCATCTTGCGCGCGATGCGCGGCTTCAATCAAAGAAACCACGGGCCCCATTGAGCGGGAAAGAAGCGCTTCTTGCGTTTCGCGTCCGGTTCGCCGAAGCGCTATTGCGACCATGACAAGAATGGACAGCGCCAGGAAAGCGGCGCCAAATACCACGCGTTTTTCAAACAACCCCATCACGGCATTCCGCCTTTGGACATGGACAGAAACACGGGCCCAAGCAGCGCTATAAAGAGCGTTGGAAAAATAAAGACGAACAACGGAAACATTAACTTTAGCGGCGCCACCGCGGCTTGCTTTTCTGCTTCTAAGGACCGGCGCATGCGCAGAGCCTTGGCTTGCGTACGCAGAAGCGGGGTGAGACTTGAGCCTAATTCCATGCCTTGGATCAGCGTTTGCATCGTTTCCTGTAAGGCAGGCAGTGGGACGCGTGCCCGTAAGCTTCGCAAAGCTTGCACACGCGAAGAACCGGTGCGAATTTCTGCCTGAAGACGTGAGAACTCGTCCCAAAGCGGTCCCTTAGGGGCACGGTTTAAATATTCCTCCAAAGCCACCTGGAAATCCAACCCAGCCTGCATGACCACCACGAGCAAATCAAGCGCTTCCGGGAGCGCGGCACTGATTTGAGCAAATCGTTTTTTTCGTTTCTGGGAGTCTTGAAGCGCGGTCACATAAAACGATAACGGTCTCATGCTAAGCCACCTCGATCGTGACGATTTTGCGGATGATGAGCCCACCGATAAACACCATCACCATCACCACCGCTAACATCGCCTGCCCGGTCATCGTGGCAAACATCGGGCCTGCCATATCCGGAACGATGACCCAAAGAGCCGCCATCACAATGAAAGGAAGAAGACTTAAAAGAATGCCGGACGCTTTCCCTTGCGCCGTGAGTGCCGCCACTTTATCGCGCAACGTTTCGCGGTCCTGAAGCGTCTCGGCCAATGTGGCCAAGACATCCGCCAGCGAACCCCCAGTGCTTTGCGTGATTTGAACCGCCGCCACAAACCAATGCATCGCACTCACCGGCACGCGCGCCGGCAATTCTCCCAACGCATCGGCCAAAGGCCGGCCCACTTGAACGTTATTTAGCACGCGTCGCCATTCGGCAGCCAAGGGCTCGCTTCCTTCTTGGGCGGCATAAGCCAGCGCTTGTTGGAAATTAACGCCCACGCGCATCGCATGAGACATCGCCGCTATCGATTCGCGCAACTGGCGAGCCAAAAGCTGTTGATGCTTTTCAGCGCGGTAGCGTTTCAAAAGAATGGGAATAAAAAAGGAAAGGCCAGCGACAGCCAGAAGAATAATCATGAGGCCGCTCGCAGACCCGTCGTTTCAAACTGGCCGTTTCGCAAACGAAACAATTCCTGTGTGACCAGCACCTCTTGTTCCATCCCCGTAACTTCGGTGACAGAGGTCACCTTTCTGGAGCCATCAGGCAAACGTGCCTGCTGAACAATAAGATGAATCGCACTTCGAATTTGTTCACGGATCACCCGCACGGGCAAGTCCATGCCCGCCATGAGCACGAGGGTCTCCAAACGCCCGAGCGCATCCCGCGGTGTATTGGCATGAATCGTGGTCAGCGACCCATCGTGACCCGTGTTCATGGCCTGCAACATGTCGAGCGCTTCGCCACCCCGGCACTCGCCAATCACAATGCGGTCGGGCCGCATACGGAGCGCATTGATCACCAACCGCCGGATGGGAATTTCACCTTGCCCCTCCGCATTAGGCGGACGGGATTCCAAGCGCACCACATGGGGTTTTTGAAGTCTGAGTTCCGCGGCATCTTCAATCGTCACAATACGTTCATCGTCAGGAATGGCAGAGGAGAGGGCATTGAGCAGCGTGGTTTTCCCGCTTCCCGTCCCCCCCGACACCAAAATGTTTTTACGGGACATCACCGCCCCGCTTAAAAATCTTCCCATCGCGGCGCTCATTGAGCCTAACTCGACCAATTGATCAAAGGCCAAACGTTTTGTCATAAATTTCCGGATGGTAAGCGTAGGGCCATCCAGCGCCAACGGGGGCAATACGATATTCACTCGCGAGCCATCGGCTAAGCGCGCATCACAAAGCGGCATGGATTCATCCACCCTCCGGCCCAGCGGCGCCACAATGCGATCGATCAATGTGCGCAGCTGCGCTTCAGACGCCAGCTGGATTGGCGTATGGTGCAGCTTTCCGCGTTTTTCGACGTAGACGCACCCATGCCCGTTAACCATAACTTCGGAAACCTCGGGATCTTTAAGCAACGTCTCTATAGGCCCCAACCCCAACACATCTTCAAGCACACGTTGCATCGCTTCTTCACGCTGCTGGCGGTCAACCGGCAAACGGCTTTCATCAACTAACGCCGCGGCCAATACGGCTTGGACTTTTTCGGTTCCTTGAGTGGGGGATTGCTCCATGGCTTGAACTAGCTGAGGCTGTATTCGGGCTTTGAGATCCTCCAGCACTTGCCGAGATGTTTCCTCTTTTTGCGAAAGGGGCGTTTGCGGTTTAAAGAGTGCGGGCTTTTGTTTGAAGGTTTCAGCCAGGCCGCGAACCGCTTCTCGCCAGCGAATGCCTAGCAAGGGATCTTCCGGCAAAATGCTCAATGGATGGATCGGCGATGGCTTTGAGCTTCTTGGCTCTCGATTGATAACCCATTGATGGAAAGCCAACGGGAAGCGCTCTCGTTCGAGACAATCCCGTAAAAGGCGGCTATCGTCTTCTGGCCGTCCGCCCGAAACGGTGACCGTGACCAGGAGGTCTGCGGCATCGAGAAGCGTCACGAAACTTTCTGAGTTCTCGGAAGGGGCGGACACGAGAACCCAGCGATAAAGAGACGTCGCAAGCCCCAGCCATTCCTTTAGGGCGGCTGGGGTTGTTTCTTTTAACTTCAAAAACCCATACGACTGAGCGGATTGGAGTGCATTGCGCTGCAGGAGTGGGGACAAGGGGCGGTACCGCTCTAACCATTCCGCCAAATCCAAAGCGTTGCTGTTTTCTTTTTCAAAAATGACGCTAAGGCAGAAAATAGATTGGCGTTCCCATTGACACCGCAGCTCTCGAATCAAGGAGGCACGCCCTACACGGGGCGCTGTCGAGCGAAAAAGAATTAGTTGACCGCGGTCCATGGCAACTCATCTCCCGAAGAACGCACGACAATATGAACGCTTCCGCGTTCGGACGCTTTGATGAGCGAACTGGCTTCAAGCGGATTGGCCCGAACCGTGATCACCAAAGAAGAAGGGATGGGCTGAGGGATTGTTTCCTCCTCACTGGAATGCACAGTCGCTTTCGCGGGCTCGGGACTTAAACGTTTATCGTCAACGGCCAGCACCGTAATGGAGGGCATGATGAGCCGTAAGCCTGCGGCGGCCTGAGTGGTTTCAGAAAAGACAGCCACGATATCTCCCGGGCGCACCCAGCCTCCCGCCCCTTTAGACCGCTCCACTTGAAACGACACGGCGACTTGGCCCGGCCGGAGCAGGCTGGAAATCGATTCCCCGCTTTGTGCATCAAAGAGCAGCGTTCGCGTTAACGGTTGTCCTTCGGGCACCGCCACCGCTGCGCTGAACCGTGGGCGCTCCAGGTTGTCGGTGAGTGATTCTTGGACAAGCAGTGCCCCCGGCGGAACGTATGCTCGTGGCCAGCGAGCCTTTCGAAGATGTTTAAGAGTCACAGGGGCATACGCAGGGATGTACTGGTCGGCCACCCATAACGCGACGTCTCCATTAGGTCCCATAGGCACATGACTCAGAACACGAGGAATTTCCACCCACATCAACGCCGCCAGAATGGCGCCGCCCAAGAGGGCGCGAATCCATAGGGACTTGTTCTTCACCACGGCACCGCCGGCCCATACCAAGGCTGATAGGAAGCTGCATAAGTGGGGGCATGGGCAACGACACACACTTCTTCAATCGTGCCGAGTTCGCCCAACCAGTGAAACCATGCACGAGAAGGGGTGTATTGAACCGACACGCGATCCAGACGGTAAACGTATCCTGCAACACCTTCCTGCGGCTTAATTTCAATATGCACGCGCGATGGATCGATCCACGGAGGACTCGTGGCAAGGTAGCGACGCATATGCCGCTCCACATCGGATTTCTCAAAGCGTCCAGAGCTGTATAAGTGAATTCCCTGTTTCGCTGTGAGTAGAAGTTTTTGGTGGAGAAGAATCCACTGCGTAAACACCACCAACCCCACCATCAGACCGCTGGTAAAAAGCATAAAGACGGCGACTTCGATCATGGCTTGGCCGCGCGAATTCATCGTGTATTTTTGGACAACTGTCTGGATGTGAAATGAGGAAGCATGCACTGGACGCCCATGCCCCCCAAGAAACCCGGATCATACGGAGGGAAACCCCCATTATTTCCAAGAGGGATCAATCGCAGATCCAACCAAAGAATTGCCTTTCCCGTTTTGCACGTACCCTCTTCGCAGACCTTCCACTTTTGTTTGTGAATCGGTTGGGCTTGCGTCACAGTCGGTTTCCAAGTGCGGACAAGATAGGCCTCGGTGGCAATAGGTGGAATGGGCGCTGGGACCACCGACTTCAGAAAGAGTTGGATGGTGACAACCTTCCATTTCAACAGATGCCCGAGATGATCCTTCATAAGCGGAACAGGGAGATTTTTGGCGCCGTTGGCTTTCGCCGTTATACGAGCGGCATTCATGACGTCCCAAATGAACTTTTGATCTAAACCTTTCATCATTTTTTTGTATCGATTGAATTTACCGAAAGAGGTCATGGACATGCGGGCAACATCCGTAGGCCCTATTTGAAGTTTTTGAAACAGCCCGTTCGAAGCATCTTCCATGGTAGCCAACGTATTCAGGTTTTGCGCTTGCGTCCGTGATGCGCTTAAGGCCACCAAATCCGCTGTGATATCCAAGCGCATATCCCGATACGTCGCCCACGATCGGCGGGCATGAAGACAGATAAACATTCCAAAAAGAAATAAAACAGCCAGAATCGGCAAGCTCAATTGACCGGATTCTGATCGATTCGAAACCATCTTAATCTCCCTCCGGCGCATCCGGCTCCATCCAGGCCTCCGCCGCCGCCGTTTGGTTTGCCCATTTCAAAAACCGACCCATAAACGCGCCCGGCAAAAGCTGGCTCGTCACCTGGACGTGAAAAAGCCGCCCACCGGTTTTGATGACGGCGAAAGCGTGAGGGTCTTTCTGTTCGGGAATAGCCATCACGCGCGTCTTGACTAAAGCCGGGATAGTGGTGCCCCGGTTGCGATAAAACCAGTGATACGGTCTGCGAGACATGAAACTATCGATGGTTAAATTCTCGGCCGCCACCTGAGCCATTCGCTGATGTTCCACGAGGTTCATGCAAAAAAAGGCCAACTGAGCCAGAGTCCAGACCACAAAAGCGAATACGGGCATCACCAGCGCGACCTCCACTAGAGACTGACCTCTTTGATCACAACCGCGCATGGAGCGACTCCGCTTCCAAGATCACCGGCGTAATGAACACAACAATGGAGGTTCGGCGCTGAATTTCCGATTTTTTACTGAACAAGTACCCTAGCGCGGGAATATCCATCAGCAAGGGCACGCCGCGACGTTTCCATTCTTTTTGGGTTTGAATCATCCCCGCTAATGTCAGGGTGCTTCCCGGCATTAGCGTTAACTCCGAAGTCACTTTTCGTATACGAATGCCCGGCAAGACGCTTTGGCCAAAAGTCACCGCGTTTTGCATGTCGACGTCGCTAACCTCCGCCTCAATAGTCATGGCAATGCTTCCGTTGGGCTGAATCTTGGGAAGAATGTTGAGCTTGACACCGTAGGGCTTAAACTCCACATCCACGCTGTCCCGGTCGCGGGCGATCGGGTACGGCAATTCGCCTCCCGCATGAAAGGTGGCGCTGGAACAATCCCGTGTGACCAACTTGGGATTGGCCAGCAAGTCCGCGGCACCTTTTTCCATCATGACTTCCAGTTGCGCAAAGACTTGCGAGCGGTCGATCGTGCCGACTTTGAGAAGCGACGGCACCGAGCGTTCAACCAAGTTCACATCTTCAAACCAGCTGACCCCCAGGTTTTGCGCTTTCTTTTCGTTCACCTCGACCACTTCCACCCCGATTTGAATCAAAGGCGGCATAGGAACTTCCGCCCCTAACATGCGTACACAAACGCCGAGAATGAATAGAAGAGAAACGGATCGGCTCACAAAGGTCACTTGATTTTCTTGAACTCAGTATCGAGCGCATCTGTGGATTTGCTGAACCCTTGCTGGGTTTTGTCTCCCATTTTCGTGATGGCTCCGATGGCCAAGATCCCCATCAACACCACCACCAAGATGTACTCCACCAACCCCTGCCCTTTGCGTCCGACTTTGCGATTAATCACTTTGACTTGCCACCGGCCATTGGCCAACGCTCGAATGATGATTTTCCCGTTCATGGAATGTCTCCTTTTCTTTTGTCGCCCCCGCGGTTAGTTGGCAGGGATCCAGGTTCTGGAGACTTAGAGGCACGAGCCGGGAATTTATTCCCGTTACCGACGAAGAAAGTAAAGAAATGGGACTTAAAAAGAATTTAACTACAGCTACGGAATAACTTCGGTTTTAAGGGGGCTGCTGTCGGCGCGGGATTTAAAGTAGGGGACGATTTCTTCTAAAGATAGGCGGCCTTGGATGAAGAGGTCGCGGCGGAGTTTGCCGACGGCGAGCAAGGCCACGGCCTGTTTCACGAATTCGGGGCGGTGGTGAAAAACGCCGAACAGGGTTAGCTCGTCGTAGTGCAACCGGTGTGTGTCGATGTCGGCTCGGCTGCCGGCGGCACAACCTCCAAAGAAACACACTTGCCCGCCTTTTCGGACCATCGCGGGGACTTGGCCCCACACCTCGGGTTTTCCCACCGCTTCCACAACGGCATCCGCACCGCGCCCATGAGTGCGCTTTCGTACGGCCACCGCCATATCGTTTTCCTTCGCCAAATCGATGATCTCATCCGCACCGGCGTCTTTGGCCATGCGCAAACGCTCGGCGTTGCGGCCCAACGCCAAAACCCGTACGCCTTTTTCTCTGAGCGCCAGAATCACTAAACGCCCCATATTGCCCAATCCCAAGAGTGCCACCGTGTCCCCGGGCTTAACCGCCAATTTGTGAGCCGCATGCAGCGCGCACGCGAAAGGCTCGGCTAACGCCGCGAGCGAAAAATCCAAAGACGCCGGCAGGACGTGCGTGTTGTGCTTCACAATGGCCGCCGGCAACTTGATGTACTCGGCGTAGGCGCCGTTTAGAAGATCCAAGCGATCACACAACTCCGTTTCCCCGCGCTGGCAAAAGAAGCACAAGTCACACGGGGCAGAATTGACCGCAACCACCCGGTCCCCGGGCTTTAAATGGGAGACGCCGGGGTCCACCGACTCGATGAGGCCGGCCATCTCATGCCCAAACGGAGAAGGCGTTTTCGCTAAAAGAACTTTGTGGCCTTGGCGGTAGGCTTTAAAATCGGTTCCACAGGTGAGCGCCGCTTTAATTCGAAGTACGGCTTCACCCGGTCCTGGTGTTGGTACGGGGCGTTCTTCAAAACGAATATCTTTCGGACCGTAAAACAGAACGGAGCGCATGGTTTCAGCCATTGGCATGCGGTGTCACGATCGCTTTCATGATGTGGCGCGCGTCCAAGGCTTTTAGCGCTTCATCAAACCGTTCCAAAGTAAATGAGGGCGCGAGGAGTTTAGAAACCTTCACTTTTTGCTCCCCCAACAAGCGCAGCGCCTCTTCGAGATCCACCGGAGAGGGCGAATAACTGGTGACCACGCTGATTTCGCGGTAATAAAACGGATTCCAATCGACCGGGGCCTGTGACTCGGGGTGAAAACTGGCAAAGAGGTTGAGTGTGCCACCATCGCGCATCCAGCCCAAAGCGCCGCTGACCATCGCGGGTTTCCCGGCAGTAAACATCACGACGTCCGCGCCACGACCCGAAGTAATTTCTTTTATTTGTGATTCAAATTCAGGAGATGCTGCTGTAAATGCGGCGCGAAACCCATGCGCTTTAGCTAAGGCGTGGCGAGCGGGGTCCAAATCCAACCCGATGACGTGACCCCCGTTCACTTGAACCAACTGGCCTAAAAAAAGGCCGATGGACCCCAACCCTACGATAACAACGGTATCGCCCGGCTTGATGCCCACACGCCGCACATTACGCACGCAGCAGCCGAGGGGTTCCATGAAGCATGCCTCGTGATCGCTTAAACCGGCGGGAATAGGAAAAGCCACCGATGTCACATGCGTCGCAGGAACGCGAACGAATTCACAGAAGCCCCCGGGGTCTAACTGGGTTTGGCGAAACTGTTCGCACATCGAAAAGCTGCCCCTTTGGCAGAAATGACACACAAGACACGGCACATGATGCGCCACCACGACGCGGTCCCCCTCGCGAAAACGCGTTACGCCAGGAGCCACACGAGCTACAACCCCCGCAATCTCATGACCCAATACGGTGGGCTTGGCTAGTGTTCGGTAGCGGATCTTATGGATGTCCGACACGCAGATGCCGCACGCATTCACCCGAAGAAGGATATCCCCCACCTCAAGCGTCGGCTCAGGAATGTTTTGAATGGTAAGCCGATTGGGGGCTTCGAGTAAAAGGGCTTTCACTTGACACCTGTTTTATGGACGTCGCCCACTTCAATGCCGAACCCATCGCTCGTCCCCATTTCGCCCCATACGTTTTGTGCGGCGACGCGAAGTTGAACGCGTCCCCGGGGCAGTGGACGCGGATCGAACGTAAAAATATATGGCGCTTTCCAAAGCGGCCGGCCGGTCCGCACCCAATTTGGCCCGGTCCCTTTATACTCGATCCATGCCTTTTCCACAGATTCACCAACGACATTCGCAGTCACCACGGGTTTTGGATTTTCTTTCGTCCCCGGCCGCCAGGACACCAAATGGACTTCAACAGGATGCGGGCGTCCTTGTGGAATCAACTTTAACCCCAACGCTGGCTGGAAATAACCGATGGCTGTCCCAGGATCCTTTTCAAGCTGCGCCGGAGGGGCGCCGGCGCTATTCTTGCAAATCCACGCATCGGCGGATTTCCCTCCAGGGGCGGCCGCGATCACGGGCGCCGAAGACACTTGCACATAGGACGGTGTTGGAGACCAAACCACCAAATAATTGTCCCCCTTCCTATTGATATGCTCGACGGGCACTTCCCCCCAAAACCATTGCGATTCGCCTGTGCCTTCGATGGCGTATTCGTTGCTGCCATCCAATGGAATTTCTTCACCTTCCGCAACATTCACCCCCAACGCGGCGCTCCAGGCGGCAACAGAAGATATCGCCATTTGAAAGGAACCCGGAATCGATGGAAATTCCGGGGGTCGGCCGACGGGACCGGTCGTTTTCATGCGTCCTAAACGGACGCCTAGGTAAGCGCGGGCGTAATCCCCCGGTGGAATCGGTGGAAGTTTCTTGATCCAGCAATTATTGAAGCCCACATACCAATTGCCGTCCCATCCGGAATTGGCGAAAAGGGTGTAATCGTTGGGATTGGGGCTCGCCGTGACATAAACCGGAAAATCCAGGTTCGGCGCCGCGTGAGAGGATATGCCTAGAAGAAAAAGACTAAACGCTTTTCTTAAGACGGCTGATGAGCGCATCAAAATCATCAAGGGAATAGAATTCTAGCTTGATGGACCCTTTATGGGAAGGCAACGCGTGGATATCCACCTTCCGCCCTAACACATGCTGCAGTTCTTCTTCGAGCGCCCGAACTTCCGCCGGTTTGTTGTCATACCCCGTGGAGCTGGCATGGTCGCGAATGATTTTTTTCTTGGCGCGGCCGACGTCTTCCACGGCGCGAACGGTCATGTTTTCTGAGGTGATGCGCTGAAATAGGATTTCCCTTTCTCCCACATCTTCGACGGATAAAAGCGCTTTGGCATGGCCCGAGGAAATAACCCCTTCGCGTAATGCTTGCTGAATGGTTTGGGAAAGCGTCAGAAAGCGCAGCGCATTGGCCACCACCGCGCGGTCTTTGCCCATCACTTTGGCGATGGCTTCTTGGGTCATTTGAAATTCATCTTGAAGCCGTTGATAACCGAACGCTTGCTCGATCGGGTTTAAGTTTTCGCGCTGCAGATTTTCGATCAAAGCCAATTCAAATTTTTCGGCCTCTGTTCCTCCGCGAATCACCACGGGGATATCTTTCAAACCCGCCCGGGCGGCCGCACGCCAGCGACGCTCACCCGCGATAATTTCGTAACTTCCCCCCTCCGACGGCGACACCACGATGGGCTGCAGCACGCCTTTCTGGCGAATGGAATGGGCCAATTCATCCAGGGCCGTTTCCGAAAAATCGCGTCGCGGCTGTTTAGGGTTGGGGTTAATTTTGTCGAGTGGCAACGTGCGAGGGATCACATCCACGGGGGCTGCCGACTTCGGCGGCGCCGCCACACTCGTCACGACATCATCCGAAATTAAAGCGTTCAAACCTTTACCGAGAGCTGATCTCATATCACAAGGTCTCCTTCCTTAATCTCCCTCTCCCTTCCGGGGAGAGGACAGGGGTGAGGGCTGTTATTTCGAGCTTGGAAAAAAGTATGAATTTTATTCATAACCCCTTCCGAATCTCGAAGAATTTCGTTATCCCAAAATCGAAAAACCGTATATCCTTCTTGTTGCAAAAAATGGGTTCGCGTTTCATCGTATTGCATTTGATCTAAATGGTGGCTTCCATCGAGCTCAATAATTAATTTGGCTCTAGAACAATAAAAATCGACGATGTATGGGCCAATTTGTTGCTGACGTCGAAACTTCATGTCGAGAAAACGACGCCCCCGAAGTAACTGCCAAAGCTTTCTTTCTGAATCCGTTTGATTACGACGCAATGTTCGGGCGAATGCTGTTTTTATCATCCTACCGGTTGCTCGATGGGGGATTGGGATGTGTTTTCTGCTTGAGTTCCCCCCTCACCCGAACTCTCCCCCGACGGGGAGAGGGGATTATTAGCGGATTCGTTTCGCTTTAGAAACTCTTGGGCGAGTTTTTCGTACGCCTCCGCACCACGAGATGCTTTGTCATAAAGCAAAATCGGCTTTCCGAAACTGGGCGCTTCCGCTAAGCGAACGTTGCGTGGAATCACCGTTTCGTACACTTTGTCTTTCAAAATATTTTTCACTTCGTCCATCACTTGCACGGTGAGATTCGCGCGCGGGTCGACCATGGAGAAGAGCAACCCTTCTATAGATAAGGAAGGGTTTGATTTTTGTCGAACAAGCTGGATGGTTTTATAAAGCTGCGCTAACCCTTCCAACGCATAATATTCACACTGCATCGGAATCAGCACACTGTCCGCCGCCGTGAACGCATTGACGGTTAATAAACCGAGCGAAGGCGGCGTATCCATAATTATAAAATCATATTGATTTATAGAATCGTTTTGATTTAGCGCTTCCCCCAATCGCGATTCGCGTCGCTCGGCGTTCACCAATTCAATTTCAGCGCCCACCAAGGCTAGGTTCGCAGGGGCCACCCACACATTGGGCGTAGGCGATTCCAAAACGATGGAAGAAAGAGATTCCGCGCCGATGATGGCATCGTAGATACTTTTCGTTACAGTAGATTTATCGATACCGATACCGGATGTCGCATTCGCTTGAGGATCCAAATCCACGAGAAGAATTTTTTTGCCGAGCTGGCCGAGGTAGGCGGCGAGGTTCACAGAGGTTGTTGTTTTTGCAACTCCCCCTTTTTGATTGGCCACTACTAACTTTTTCGTTTTTTGTTCCACGTGGAACAATACTACTTCACATAACTAGATAAATCAAATGAACAGCTTCCCCCTTTGAAAAAGGGGGATAGAGGGGGATTTTTTGTACAACGAAATCCCTCCCAGCCTCCCTTTTTCAAAGGGAGGCGCTATTTAAAGCGCGAGCGTTTTTCGCCAAAAATGGGACTTAATACCAAGCCAATCACAAATCCAGCGGCGTGAGCCAGCCACGCCACTCCGCCCGATTCCTTTTGAGCGGCCATCGCGACGCCAATGGACACAGTCGAATTGAACGCCTGCATCAAGAACCAGAACCCTAAGAAGAAAAAAGCTGGGATCTCAACCACGCGGCTAAAGATTCCAAAAGGCAGCAGCGTGAGAACTCGAGCGTGGGGATAGTAGTAAAAGTAAGATCCCAGAACCCCGGCGATAGCCCCAGAGGCCCCAATCAATGGGATCGAACTGGACTGATGCAAGAAAGCCTGAGATAAGTTCGCCAGAACACCCAGCAAGAGATAGAAGATCAAGAACTTGACATGCCCCATACGGTCTTCCACGTTGTCGCCAAAGATATATAGGAAGACCATATTTCCAAGGATATGCATCCAGCCGCCATGCAAGAAGGTGGCCGTAATGAGGCTATGCCAATGGGAGGAGGGATTTCCAAAGAGCTGATGGGGGATCACTGCCCACTGAAACACGAATTTCTCAAATCCTGCATAGCCGCCCGCGGTTATTTGGTGATAAAAAACAAATGCGTTGGCCGCAATAAGTGCCCAAGTCACAAAAGGTGTTCGCCCCGATGGAATGTTATCGCGAAGGGGAATCATAGGGGGCGCTTGGCGGGAGTTCCTATTGAGCGCGGATAACCCCCGGGGGTGTCCTTCACTTTCTTATAAATAAGGAAAACGAAGCTTAAATGGTCCAATGCATAGGGCTTTGCCTCCAAAAAAGTGAGCCCAAGGAAGTCTGAAGCCTTCATGGTCTTTTTTAGCTCTAATTCCCAAGATGTTCCATGTGGAACAATTAAGAGGCCGCCTGGCTTTAAGAATGCGGCGCCCAACTCCAACGCCACAGACAGCTTCCCTAAGGCTCGCGCCGTGACGAGGTCGTACATTTCTTTTTCTAAATGCGCGTATTTTTCAGCACGATCGCACACCACGCGCGCATTTTTTATTGCATATAAATTCAAAAACATATCTAAAAATCCGCATTTTTTGTTATCTGAATCAAGCAATGTCACTTCCCAGTCGGGTTGAAGAATGGCCATGGGGATTCCCGGCACGCCGTTGCCGCTCCCAACATCTACTACCCTTATGGTTTTTTTGGGTTGCGAGGGGGGAATCGCGCCCAACAAATGGACCGCGTCTTGCACATGACGCGCCCAGAACACGGTCGGGTCACGGTCGGCCGTTAAATGAAGATGCGCCGGCGCCTTAAGCACGGCGTCGACATAGCGTCGTAAGAGATTTTCTTGCTGTTCGTTCATACCGATCCTCTAAAAAATAATTTCGTCGGTATGTCCCGACAATTTAATTATTGGATTTCGGGACATCATTCGAATTATAGTCTTCGTAGAAATCTAATTCTGCGGAGGTTTACGTATGAAACAAATGCGACTAATCGGTTGGGTAGCCCTGCTAAGCCTGGCGAGTTCGAAGGGCTTTGCCGTGGAACCTTCGCTTCGCTGGTTGGGACATGCCGCTTTCGAATTCACCACACGCAGCGGAAAAGTTTTTTTAATCGACCCTTGGATCACCAACCCCAAAGCGCCGAAAGATGTATCCTTCAAAAACGTCGTCGGCATTTTGGTGACGCATGGGCATTCGGACCACGTAGGCGAGGCCTTTGAGTTAGCCAAAAAGCACAATGCCACTTTGATAGCCAGCTACGAATTAACCGAAATCGCCAAAAGCAAAGGTGTCGCCAAAATTCAGCCGCTTAACCCAAACGGCAGCACACGCTTAGAAGACGTGACGATCACTGCCGTCCAAGCGATTCACTCGTCTAGTTATAAGGAGGGGGAGCAGTTGCTATACGCTGGCGCACCGCTAGGCTTTATTGTGGCCGAAGATGGCGCCGCGACTTTTTATCATGCAGGAGACACGGGCGTATTTTCGGATATGTCCTCCCTTTCGGAGCTTTATTCCTTCAGCATTGCCCTGTTACCGATCGGCGGGGTTTACACGATGAAACCGGCCGAAGCCGCGATGGCCGCTCGGAACTTGCAGGTTAGAACTATCATTCCGATGCACTACGGCACGTTTCCGGCGTTGTCTGGCACGCCGGAGCAACTCCAACAAGAATTGAAGCGAAGGGCTATCCCAACGGCTGTGGCCCCTATGAAACCAGGTCAAACCATCACGTTAAAGGATTTGGCGGCACTAAAATCCTAAATACAAGCCGCCGCCCAGGTAACGAATGCGGGCGTCGTAGAACTGGCCCAGCGGAGAAAAGCCGTTAAAATAATCAAGCATGAGGCGAACTTTTCGTCCGCCAGGGCCTGATTTACCGAGTTCAAAACCGGCACGGACGCCGTAACTAGGACGCCATTTCTGCTGTTCCCAGCTTTGGATATCCATGGCGGCCACAGGGCGGGCAAACCGGAAAAAATCAGGAAGACGCCGGCCGGTAAACTCCAGCCCACCCTGAAGCCGGTGACGTCTTAGCGAAGAGGGGTCACGAGTTAACAGCAGCGTGCCCCCGCCGTATAGCCGGAACGGACCGGCTTCTTGGGCCAGAATACCGTCAATCGCTTCGTAGGCATAATTTTGGCGCGACGAGCCTACACGCAAAACGAATTCATCCCCTAGGTGTGAACTTTGGTGGTAGGCCCGCAGGCGCGCGGAAGTATCGATCTTTCTCCAAGAAATCACTGTCCCAAACGTGTAATCGGCATTTATCAAATCCGTAGATGGGGCATCCCAATTAAACAACCCAAAAAGCCCTGCGGTTAAACTCACCTGCCATCCCTGTTGAGGCGTGGACCCTGCTCGCCGGTATATACCAAGCGTCTCACCAAACCCCACAAGCCAAGCCGTAAACGCCTGCGAACTGACCTGATCTAACCCCCGCATGCGAGCAAAAGCCATAAAAAACTGTTGCTGCTTGGGGTCGGCGAGGAGCGACTGGAAAAGTTCCGCTCTCGGGAACAAAATATTCTTAGATTTAAGCGAACCCGTTTCGGAGACGGCGTCATCTATAACTACTGAAGAGGTGTCGACCGACACAGGAGGGGACTGCCCCCGCAGCGGCGGCACAGCAAGAAGAAACATTCCTGCAAGAAAGTGAACCCGCATAACCCTCCTCATTAAACCCATTCGATAGAAAAAACTGCTTGAATTGTGCCATGTTGGCGCCACGCTATTGGGTTGGACTTGCCTTGGCCGTTCTCCTTGGATGCGGCCGGGGGGAAAAGGTTTCAATTTATCGCAACCCAAGCGCCATCCCGCTGGATTTGGTCACTGAACCCGAAGGTTGTAAATTTTTGGCCGCTGTAGAGTTTGAGCGACTCGGTGCTCCGCCCCTTGATGCCGTTAGAAGCGAAAAAGATTTGGCCGGCGATATTCCCGTGGAACTTAAAACCATTAAGGTCATCAGCGGATCGTGGACATCCGACAAGCCCGTCCGTGTGGAAGGCAGTCTTTATTTGGCCTCTTCCGCCGATACGCGCTGGCTGGCCGTGCTTGTCCAAGACCCCCAAGGAAAACCCCGCTGGTTCAGCGAGTTTGCCCTTCGCGAAGGCAAAATCTATGAAGGCGGCACCGATGAACTCATCGGCGATGAAAAAGACGCTCCACGCGTGTTAGCTGCCTATCTTAAAAACACGCCCATCACTGGAGTTCATTAATGACCATCAACGGATCACTCAACTGTTTATCGACTGGGGTCAGATCAGATTTTCAAGTAAAAAACGCTGTATTGCTTGAAAATCGGATCTACCCCAGTTTTTAAGCATGCGGTATATTTTAGTTTCTGGTGTTGAGGATTGTGTAGCCAAGAGGGTCACAGCACCCTGCCGCGCATCGCCACTTTTTTCCAGGCTTCACAAACCATGTGTTCAGTAATGTCGTACGCCTTTGCTTCCTCAACAGCCCCTCCCCCACAAAATTCCGAGCAGGATGGCCATTCCTTTTCACTGAATGGAGTTTTGGTCACTACGCGAGTCGTTTGTGGAATTTTTTGATGCTTACCGTCAGGATGAATGCGGCCATAGCCAGAAGTGGCAGGATTTGATCCCAGAGGTCCGCAAACCCTAAACCCTTAAGAATGATGCCCCGCACGATTCGCAAAAAATACGTCAATGGAATGAGCTGACCTAACGCATATACCGACATCGGCATCGTCTCGCGGGGGAAAATAAAACCGGAAAGCAAAATGGAGGGCATGGCGAAAAACATCACGATTTGCGCGGCTTGTTGTTGATTCGAGGCAACGGTGGAGGCAAACATGCCAATGCCTAAACACACCGTAATAAACAAGAGCGTCAACACATAAAGCGTGATCAAGTGGCCGCGGATGGGCACCCCAAAGATTAAATTCGCCACAGCAATGATGAGCGTGGCAATCACCATGCCCACCCCCACATACGGAATCAATTTTCCAATCATGACTTGATAGGGCCTAATCGGGGTCACCAGCAGCTGCTCGATGGTCCCGTTTTCTTTTTCGCGCACAATGGCCGCGGCACTAATCATCGGGATGAGAAACTGAATCAGCAGGCCGATTAATCCGGGGATCATGAAATAGGTGGTTTTAAGGTCGGGGTTGTACCACATGCGCGGGCGAAATTGGATCGGGATCACAGGGGTGGCGATGAGCCCCTCCCGCTGCAAAAAAGCGTTCACAATCGCCTGTCCCGTGTTGACGGCCGTATTGGCGGGGTTGGAATCCGACCCGTCTACCAACAGCTGAAGGCTGGGGGAACGGCCCGCATACACGTCGCGCGCAAAGCCAGGGGGAATGTGCAGCCCCACTTTGGCCCGGTTGCGGTCGAGCGCACGGCGGATGGCCGCGGGATGGCTGGCGGTTTCGGTGATGTCAAAATAGGCCGACTGCACAAAGGCTTCCACTAAGCGTCGGGATAAAGGCGAACGGTCTTCATCATAAAGCACGGTCGCCATGTGCTTGACGTCGGTGTTGATGGCGAAGCCGTAAATCATCAGCTGCAAAAAGGGCATCAGGATGATCATGCGCAGCGTGCGTTTGTCGCGCAGCAGGTGAATCATCTCTTTACGCACCACCGCCCAAAGGCCGTTCATGGGTGGTCTTCCTTTTCATAGGCCGCAAACACGTCTTCTAATGATTTGGCCACGGGCTCGACCGCGTGTTTGAGTTCATCCGGTGTGCCCATTTTCAAAATGCGCCCATGACTGATGAGCGCCAACTGGTGGCAGCGTTCGGCTTCTTCCATGTAATGGGTGGTGACAAACAAGGTAATGCCTTCCGAAGACAAGCGATTAAAAAGGGCCCAAAGCGAGCGCCGGGCCAAAGGGTCGATGCCGGCGGTGGGTTCATCCAAAAACAAAATCTTCGGGCGATGCAGCAATCCGTTGGCGACGGCCAACCGTTGTTTCCAGCCCCCAGAAAGCGTACCGGCCATTTGCTGGCGTACAGAAGCCAGCCCCGTAATCACCAACGTTTCTTCTAAGCGCTGGCGCATTTGCGCTTCAGGCAAGGCGTACACGCGCCCAAAGAATTCCAGATTTTCTTGAACGGTGAGGTCCAGGTAGAGACTAAATTTTTGTGATACGTAGCCAATAGCCTTTTTAACGGATTCCGGGTCCTTCATCACATCAAACCCGGCCACCGTGGCGGTACCTTCGTTGGGCGCCAAGATACCGCACAGCATGCGGATGGTGGTGCTTTTCCCGGCGCCGTTGGCCCCCAAATAACCAAAGATTTCACCGGATCGAATGGAAAAACTCATGTGGTCTACGGCCGTAATCGCACCAAAGCGGCGCGTGAGGCTTTTGGCTTCGATCGCGTAGGGGCCGTTCACCAAAGCAAGTCCACATCCGCGGCCACGCCGGGACGAAGGGAGTCGGGTGGCGAATCCAACGTCACTTTGACGGCAAAGGTTTGAGTGATGCGCTCTTCCGGTGTTTGGACGTTGCGCGGCGTAAATTCGGCCGTGGAGGAAATAAAACTCACCTGGCCGGGGAATCCTTGTTCAAGGCCATCCACATGCACGGTTGCTTTCTGGCCTTTTTGCACTCGGTTGATGAGGCCTTGAGGGATAAAAATGCGCACCCACAACTGGGTTCGGTCACCCACCACCACCACGGGAATACCGGGCTGCACCACTTCTCCGGCTTCATGGGCTTTAACCAGCACCACACCTTTAACGGGGGAAACGATGCGTTGGTCCGCCAGCGTCAACTCCGCTTGCTCCACCGATTGCCTGCTGCCGCCGCCGTTTTTGTAAAGATCTGTGGCGCGTTCGGCATCTCGCGCCGCCTGATCGTAGCGATCCAACGTGGCCAAGAGTTGCCCCTTCGACACCGTATCGCCTTCCTCCACACGAACGCTCACCAAACGCCCTGCGGCGCGCGCGCCTAAGGAATGCTCGGTTAACTCGAGCGTTCCGGAAAAATGATTATCGATGCTCTGGTGGCAACCGGTGAGCATCGCGGCGCATACGATCCATCCCCATCGTCTCATGGTGTTTTCCTTTCGGACAAGTCGGCCGTACGGCCGATGGCCTGCAAATAGCGGACTCGTGCCAGCTGATAACGGTTTTCGGCTTCCGAGACGGCACCCTGCGACTCCGCGAAGTCTGCTTGCGCGCGAAGCACATCTAAAAGAGTTCCGGTCCCGTTGGATTCTCGGCGTTGAGCCACCTGCAGCGCCAGCCGTTTCGCTTTTTCCTCTTCGCGGCGTGCGGAAACGAAAATCCATTCGCGTTCCACATCGCCCCAAGCGCTTTCCGCTCGCGCTTGGGCCCGGCGTGTGGCGTCGTCCAACCGCGCTTGCGCTTCTTCCACCCAGCGCTGCGATTCTCTTGCGCGACCGCGAGTTCGGCCCCCTTCAAAAAGGGGGACGCTCGCTTGCGCGCCATAGGTATAGGTCCGCTCTTTGTCAAACGGCGTCTTTCCGCTGTAACCATAATCCGCGCTGGCCGAAACGCGCGGCCAGTAGTCCGCTTGGGAGGTGGACAAGTCGGCTTGGCGCGCCGCCAAGGTTTGGCGAGCGACCAGAACTTCAGGCTGCGTTTCAACAACGGAAGCGCTCGAAAGTCGCAATGTCGCAGGCGCAGGAAGACTCTCTGTGCCCACAAGACGAAATGATTTTTCGGATGGGAATCCCAATGCGGAAGCCAAATCCAACTCGGCCTGCCGCAAGGCGTTATCCGTTGCCTGCACGCGTTCAACGGCAGCCGCCGCGGCGGATTGAGCCTGCAACACTTCCAACTCCTGGCCGGTTCCGTTTTGCAGTAAGACGCGGGCCAAACGGCGCTGCTCCTCTTGCTGCGCAGCTCGTGCCATTACCGCTGCCTTTTGGGCTTGCGCGCGGCGCAGGTCAAAATAAAGGGCCGCGGCCAGGGCGATGACGTCCTCGCGCGCTGTTCGCTGTTCCGCCAACGACAAGTCGTGTCCCGCGCGCGCCGCCGCCAAGCGGTCTAGTTGGCTTTTATCGAACAACGTCTGCGTTAACCGAGCCCGCGCGTCAAAACTGTTGAAGGGCCCGACCAACGGTTCTCTTCCTGGTAGCGCGATGCCCTGCGATTCCAGGTTCCGTGTCTGCCGGGTTTGCGAAGCGGACACTGAAATTTGAGGAAGAAGCGACCCGCGAGCCTGCTCCATTCTTTCCAAGGCTTGGGCCACACGCTTCTGCGATGCAATGGCCTCAATCGAACGCGACTGCGCCAACTGCACGACATGAGCCAAATCGAGAACAAGCGGCTCTTCCGCCCAAAGGGGGCCAGAAATCAACAAAACAACGCACCACGCCGCGCGCGTCATGAGGGCGTCTCCGTTTTGAATTGAGACAACAGGCGAGTCAACACACGCAGCATGTCTTCAACGTCTTGGTCAGAAAGAGCCTGCGACACCTCTTTAAATCGCCGCGCGACCACCCCGCGATGCTCCATCACAAAGGCGCGCCCTTTATCTGTCAGCTCAATCAGCACCTGACGCCGGTCATGGGATGAAGCCACCCGCGTCAAATACTCCGCCACTACCAAGCGATCCACTAACCCGGTCATGGTGGGCAAACTCACATGCATGTCCCGCGCCAACTGCCCCATGGGACAACGTCCGTGGGCATGGCAAGAAAGCAGCACCAAAAACTGGCTTTGTGTGATCGACTTTCCAGCAAAAAAGTCGAGCTGGGCTCCCCGAACCATGTTTGGGATAAACCGCGAAAACATATCCGCTAAGGATTCACGCGCCGAAAGGGGGTTTATTTCATTCATTTTGACTAATATTTAGCTTTTACTAATTAGTAAGTCAAGGCCTTAGGCCTAACGATGCTCATTTTTGGGCCGATTTCTCCATGGCAACACTTCCCAACTGCCCGCACACTGGTGTCACCATGCCGTGCAAACCCTTTTCACGCGTGATTCCTTCCTTTATAGTAATCGTAAACCTATTCTCCTCAGGGAGCTGGGCGGCCAAGCAAGACGTCGTTTATGGGGAAGGGGGGCCATACTCTTATGAACCGCTCACGCTGTCAAAAGCCCAAGATCAGCTTCGCCAAGCTCAACAATTAAGCGGACGGGACCTGATTTCGGTTTCTAAAACGGCCCCTGTGCACCGCGCGCGCGCCGGCACCAACAGCAACGGCCAATCAGCCAGGTTTGCCTCATCGCCCCCGCCAACCAAAACCGCAGCTCGAAAAGCCACGAACCTCGCAAATCAAACAAGTGCCATTGAATTTATACGAAAACAAATTCAGGCCGGAAATGGGCTGCCCAAGTCATATGACATACCCGCCGGTGTTTCCATCAACAATCGAGTGATTCGAGAAGGCGTTAATCTTTACGATTCTTCTCTCGCGGTTTGGGCGCTGCTTGAGGCCAATCAACGAGGGGATGCGCGCAGCGTCTTGAGTATTTATGCCGCAGGCCGTCACGGAGACATTGATCTTCAGGCTTTTCCGAATTCCAACAACCAAAACAGCTTCACTCCGCTCAATTCCAATGCGTACTTGCTTTTTGATATCGGCCGCTCCAGCGCGAAATGGTCTCCTGACTGGGATCAGTATGCCGTCCATGCCGGTCCCAACGCTTGGCTTATTTTAGCCGGTGCACGTTACTTGGAAGGCGGCCACGATGAGGCGATATTGGCCATGATCAAGCGAATAGGGGAGGGTCTTCTTCTCCTTCAAAATAATCCGCGCATGAGCGATGGACGTGATCATGGGGACAGCCAAGGGGGCGTGCGTTTCGGCCCACTTTCCAGCTCCAATGGAAATGCTTACGATGAAATCAACACGGAAAACAACCTCAGCGCCTACTCTGCATTCTTAGCGCTCTACAAAGTGACGAAAGACACGAAATATCGCGAAGCGGCGTCAAAAATCGAAAAATTTTTAAGTCAAGGCCAGTTCTACAACCCTGAAACCCGCAAAATGCAAACGGGACTCCTCGGCTACGGTGCCGAAGGTGGTGGAAGCATGTTCAATGTTCATGCCCGCTACGACAGCGTCAATAAACGCTGGGAACTAGAACCCCGCTACGCATCAGACTCTGCGGGCATGTGGGCTATATCTTCCTTGGGGGTCGACAAATTGAACGAATTGTTTGGCCCCAATACAGCCCAATCGATGTGGGCCTCCACCCGTCAGAATTTTGGCCGAGTGGTTACGGTAGGCGCTGATGGGCGAGAACAATTCAGCGGAATTGCAAATCGCGACCAAGCCATTTCGGGTATCGATTTTTCTCGAGAATATATCGACTCAGACCGAAATGCCATTGCTCAACATATTCTCATTTCGCCTGAATGGACAGCGGGAGCTGCTTTCGCTGTTCAGCAAATGACAATTTCCTGCGGAAATGTTAGTGGTCCGCCCTATCGTTCGGGATGTTCCCCCGGAACACTCGAACGGAATCAGGCTGATCTAACTTCCATGCGTACCTTTTTATCCCTACATGCGGGAGCCTACGCGGTAGGACCGGGCCAAACCAGTTCTCGTCAGGGGAATACGGGTTTTGCTTGGAATTCCGCCCCCGAATCGATCACTTCTATGGCCTCCGTCTACGCCACCTTCAAAACCGACCCGCTGGCTTGGGCGCGCAACTAATGTGTTGAGGGACTCTCATACTCCCTTTTTGTGGATGCAGCACATGGGACTGGTACAATTTCACTCGTGCGAAAACCCTCGGAACAGTGGATTCGGTTGTCAGACTATCGTGTTCGTTCGGCCAAGGTGTTGCAGGAATCCGGGCAGCACTTGGATGCTGTCTTTAATTATCAACAGGCCATTGAATATATGCTCAAAGCCGTAATTGAAATTTAGAATAAAAAAGTTCCGCCAAGGACACACGATCTTCTTAAGCTGGTATCGGAATTGGAAAGCCCCATTCCACCAGAACAACTTCGAATTCTTGATGAACTTCATGATGTCAGCGTTCCGCTCCGATACCCAGATGATTTGGATGAAGCCTTGGAAGCCTATACTGAGAAAGAAGTAAAGAAAATAGGCCAAGAAACGGAGGAACTCCTCTCGTGGTTAAAACACAAGACGATTTAACAGCCATTGCTAAACATTATCTTGAAACACTAGCGACCAAGGGAATTCGCGTGGAAAAAGTCATTGTCTTCGGTTCCTATGGCCGCGGAACAGCCACCGAAAAATAAGATATTGACTTGGTCTTCATTTCGAATGATTTTGACCGCTACAACCTACTTCAGCGCTAGAAAGTTCTAGCCGCTTGCCGCCCGTGCTGCTACGGGTGCGGATGCGTTGCTCGCGGGCGGATCATAACCGATAATGCCGACGATGAAACGACCTTCCCTCCAAACCCTTGAAACTCTGCGCCGTATGGAAAAGCGGGCGGCATTTGATCTCCACGCCCTGGCTCGCCCCGGCTCGCGGCTCTTGGTGGCCATCTCCGGAGGCCCGGATTCGGTCGCCTTAGCCCATTGGCTGCGGCGTCTCCCTTATGACTTGGTGCTGGCGCATATCGATCATCAGATTCGAAAGAACTCCGCGACTGATGCGCGGTTTGTTCAAAAATTAGCTCAGAAATGGGACATCCCTTGCGTGGTGACTCGGGCAAATGCGCCGGCCTATGCGCAAAAGCACAAACAGAGCTTAGAAGAAGCAGCGCGCAATGTGCGTTATGCCGCGCTCTCCCAGATGGCGCGGCGGTTTCACTGCCCATTTATTGTTACAGCCCATACCGCCAACGACCAAGCCGAAACGGTGCTTATGAATTTCCTCCGCGGCACCGGGCCTAAGGGGCTCTGTGGTATTCCGGCCTCTCGCCTTCTTGCAAAAGGCGGTGGGCGGGTGATTCGGCCTTTGTTGCATGTACAAAGAGATGAAATCGATTTGTATTTACAGCAACATTCGATTCCCTATCGAACCGATCCCAGCAACCGGCAAACAGTCTTTACCAGGAACTGGATCCGTCGACAATTGTTACCAAGCCTCGAGATGAAATTCCCAGGGCTTGGGGCACGTCTTAGTCAGATGGCGGATATTTTTAGCCAGGAGGAAGATTTCTGGCAGAATGCACTTTCGGGTAAACCATCAAAACAAATTGATTTAGCGAACCTATTCCGATATCATAAGGCCGCTTCTCGACGGAAATGGCGACTTAAGAACCCGGGGTTGTCCTTCCAAGCCGTTGAAAACTCCCTTATGAAGGTTAATGGGTCCCTAGGACAGGAAAGGAATTATGAATAATCGCAACTGGCGTGGTGCACTGCCGTGGTTGATCTTTTTCAGCGTTCTCTTCTTCATTTTTCAATCGATGAAGCAGGTCACAGTGGAACGCGATATCCCGTATTCCGAATTTAAGCAGCGTTTAAACCAAGGCCAAGTGGCCAAGGTGACCGTACGCCAAGACATGATTCGGGGCATTACCCGAAGCCCTGAAGGCAAAGAAGAAAACTTCCGCACGATCCCCTTAAACGACCCTAATCTGGTTCAAGATTTGGAGCGTAATAAAGTCACGAGTTTCTCTGGAGAAGTCGAGCGCAATTGGATGAGCATCGTGCTCCTTAACTTTGGCCCCGTCGTGCTCTTTATCGTCTTTTGGGTGTTAATCATGCGGCAAATGCAGGGCCCGGGGAAACAGGCCATGTCGTTTGGCCGCACGAAAGCCAAACTCCAATCAAACAAGAAATCCAAAAATACTTTTGCCGATGTGGCGGGGTGCGATGAAGCCAAAGAAGAACTTCAAGAAATCATCGAGTTCCTTAAAGATCCTCAAAAGTTTCAAAAGCTCGGAGGCAAAATCCCCAAAGGCGTTTTACTCGTCGGCGCCCCAGGAACAGGAAAAACATTGCTCGCCAAAGCCGTCGCCGGCGAAGCCGGGGTGCCCTTCTTTTCCTCTTCCGGGAGCGAATTTGTCGAAATGTTTGTGGGCGTGGGTGCGAGCCGCGTTCGCGACCTTTTTGATCAAGGTCGAAAGAATGCCCCGTGCTTATTATTTGTCGATGAAATCGATGCCGTGGGACGTCACCGCTTCGCAGGAATTGGGGGCGGGCACGATGAGCGCGAGCAAACCTTGAACCAACTGCTCGTTGAAATGGACGGGTTTGACACCAAAGAAGGAGTCATTTTAATTGCGGCCACGAACCGCCCGGACGTCTTAGACCCCGCGCTCCTACGCCCTGGCCGTTTTGACCGGCACGTCACCGTCCCAAGTCCCGATCTTAAAGGTCGTGAACAAATTCTCCAGGTTCACGCTAAAAACGTAAAGCTGGGCCCTGACGTGGACTACAAGGTGATTGCCCGACGTACGCCGGGTTTTGTCGGCGCGGACTTGGCCAATGTGATCAACGAAGCCGCCCTTATCGCGGCGCGCCATAGCAAAGCTCATGTCGAAATGAAGGATATGGAAGAAGCCATTGAACGCGTGATTGCCGGTCCCGAACGCAAAAGTCGCATGATCACCGAAAAAGAAAAGAAAGTGGTGGCCTATCACGAGTCCGGCCATGCGCTCGTCGCCAAGCTCACCCCGGGAACCGATCCGCTTCACAAAGTCTCCATCATTCCACGTGGACCCGCGCTAGGGTATACCTTGCAGCTGCCAACCGAGGACCGCTACCTCACCAGCCGCACCCAAATGAAGCATCGCCTGGCCGTGCTGTTAGGTGGGCGTGTGGCCGAGGAGATCGCATTCAAAGAAATTACGACAGGTGCCTGTGATGATTTGTCCAAGTCCACTGACTTGGCCACACGCATGGTTTGTGAATTCGGCATGTCCGAAAAATTAGGCCCGTTGACGTTTAAGAAAAAAGACGAAGAAGTCTTTTTAGGCCGCGACATTGGCCGCGACCGGGCCTTCTCGCACGACACCTCGCAACTCATTGATGCGGAAATCAAAGCGTTAGTCATAGAAGCGCTTGTGTATGTGCGCGACCTTCTGAACAAAAACCGCGTGCTCCTGGACCGTCTGGCCGAACGTTTGATCGAAAAGGAGATCCTCGACAACGATGAAGTCGACGCGCTTATCCAACACCCAGGCGCTGGAACCCCGGTCCCGGCCTAACCTCTCTTTTCTCTTTCAACCCCGCGCATGGATCATGGGGGTGGTCAATGCCACCCCGGATTCGTTTTACGCCCCGTCACGTCTCTCTCAGTGGGAACGCGTGATCCAAGAAGGCGCGGACTTGCTTGATATCGGCGGCGAATCCACGCGGCCGGGCGCGCTGCCGGTTTCCGCAGAAGAAGAAGCGCGTCGCCTATTGCCTATCCTAAATGCCATTAAAGAAAAACATTTCTCATACCCCGTGTCGATCGACACGCAAAAGGCCGACGTCGCCCGTCAAGCGTTGGAGCAAGGCGCGGACCTCATTAACGACATTTCGGCGCTTCGGTATGACCCAGCGATGGCGGATGTATTAGCCAGCGGCGATGTTCCCGTCGTACTGATGCATATGCAAGGCACTCCTCCCACCATGCAAAAGGATCCGCGGTACCAAGATGTGGTGGCCGAGATCATTTCTTTTTTTCAAGAACGCATGGATTTTGCGGTCAAAAAAGGCATTGCGGAACGTCGAATAATCCTGGATCCTGGTATGGGATTTGGAAAAACGCTGGAACACAACATGGACATTCTTAAACGGTTCAGCACCTTTAAAAAGTTGGGACGCCCCTTATTGGTGGGGGCTTCACGAAAAACATTTATTGGAAAACTTTTGGGACACCCCGAAATTCTTCCACCTGAAGAACGGTTAGAAGGCACGCTGGCCGCGCACCTCTGGGCTGTTCAAGAAGGCGCGAGTGGCTTGCGAGTGCACGATGTGGCAGCGGCGCGAAAGTCTCTCAAGGTATGGGAAGCTCTTTTACGGTAATGTCGATACTTCTGCCGGTTTTAGACGTCGTGGTCATCGCCTTCGTTGTTTACCGAGTGCTGCTTTTAATCCGAGGCACGCACTCCGCCCAGGTGGCCATGGGTCTGGCGATGCTCATGGGTGCGACACTTATCGTGCGCCACGTCCTGCCGCTCTCCGCTACCGCTTGGCTGCTTAATAATTTCTGGTCATGGGCCGTGGTGCTGCTCGTGATTGTCTTTCAACCAGAAATCCGAACGGCCCTGGCGGAACTAGGCAGTCATCCGATGGGCCGAATCCTGATGCCCCAGCGTTTGGCGTTTGTCGATGAAATTATCGAAGCTCTCAAAGAAGGCATGCAGCGACAAATGGGCATGCTGATTGTTCTTGAACAAGACGTGGGCCTTCGCAACTACTGCGACACCGGCACTTATATTAACGGCGACGTCAGCAAAGAACTGCTCATCTCCATTTTCCATTACCGCTCGCCGCTGCATGACGGCGCGGCCATCGTGCAAAACGACCGTCTGACGGCCGTCGGGTGTTTGCTTCCTTTGTCCAACGATCCCAGCCTGGCTAAAATTTTGGGGACCCGTCACCGCGCCGCCGTGGGCCTTTCCGAATTTACGGATGCCTGGGTGATCGTCGTCTCGGAAGAAACGGGGACGCTTTCTCTGGCGCGCGGCGGACGGCTCGAACGAGAAATTCAGCCCGAGGTCTTACGTGATCAATTGATGGAGCAATATCAAAAACGCCGCAAGGGAACGCCGTCATGAGCGGGTGGAAGAAAAATTGGGAATTGCGCCTTCTGGCGTTGGTGATCGCCTTTTTGCTGTGGTTATTTGTTCGAATGAAGACGGGGGCTTAAAATGAAATCGCTTTTTGGAACCGATGGCGTGCGCGGTATTGCCGGTCAGGAACCACTGACCCCTCGCTCGATTCGAAAATTGGGCGCCTCCGCGGCCGCTGTCTATCGAAAACAGGTCAAAGGCCGAAAACCATTCTTTCTATTAGGCCGCGACACGCGCGGCTCCGGCCCCTGGATGAGTAAGGCCTTCGCCGAAGGCGCCGCCACGCAGAAAGTCCGCGTCGTCGACCTGGGTGTCACCTCGACGCCGTCTCTGGCTTACCTTGTACCCGCTCAGAAAGCTTTGGGGGGCGCGATGATTTCGGCGTCCCACAACCCCGCCGAATTTAACGGCATCAAGCTTTTTAGTGCGCAGGGCACCAAATGTCCCGATGCCTGGGAAATTCTCATTGAAAAAAACATGTTGTCCATGGCCGATGTTCCGGCTAAGCGCGTTCCCCTTCGTAAAGACTTCTCAGCCGTAAAAGACTATTTACGCTTTTTGAAGAAAAACCTTCCACCGAAAACATCCTTTAAAGGCTTAAAGCTTGTCGTTGATTGTTCCCATGGTTCGCTGTCAAAAATCGCCCCGGCTTTTTTGAAAGGTTTGGGCATTAAAGTGATCGCCATAGGCGCCTCACCGAATGGAAACAATATCAATGCCGGCTGGGGAAGCCAGCATCCTGAAAAAATGCAGCGCGAAGTTTTACTCAACCAAGCCGATGGCGGATTGGCGTTCGATGGGGATGCTGACCGCATCATTTTGTGCGATGAACATGGCCATGTATTGGACGGCGACTACGTGATTGCCTGCGCCGCGCGAATTCTTCAAATGGAAAAACGTTTGCCGGGCAACCGTGTCGTCGTGACGGTGATGGCCAATTTAGGATTGATGAAAGCTCTTAAATCTTGGGGGATCCAAGCGGAAGCGACCCCCGTAGGCGATCGCTACGTTTCTGAGAAGTTGGACGCCTGCGGCGGCGCCATTGGAGGAGAGCAATCAGGGCATATTATCTTCCATAAAATATTGCCTACAGGAGATGGCCTTCTAACCGGTCTTCAAATCCTTTCCATGCTGTCGCGCCTAAAGCAACCTATGTCTTGGATTCATTCGCTCGTAACGAAATATCCGCAGGTGTTGCTTAATCTCCACGTTAAAAAGAAAACGCCGGTCGACCAATGCCCCACCATTCAAGCCGCTATCCGTCATGCCGAATCCACATTGGGTGATGATGGCCGCGTGCTCGTCCGTTATTCGGGCACGGAACCGCTTCTTCGCATCATGATGGAAGGTCCGCGCGAAGACCAACTAAAAGAGTTAACCGGCCGCATCGCCGCTGAAGCCGAGAAGTTTTTATGTCGGTAAAGCTCGGCGTCAATATCGACCATGTGGCGACCCTGCGCCAGCAGCGCCTGCCTGCCGGCAAGCAGGTAAGGAATGGAACCCCGGATCCTCTTTACGCCGCCTTGGTCGCCCAAGAAAACGGCGCCGATAGCATTGTCGCGCACCTGCGCGAAGACCGCCGCCATATTCAAGACCGCGACATGCACCGCCTTAAGCAAACATTGGCCATTCCCTTGGCCATGGAGATGGCGGCGACGGAGGAAATGGAACGTATTGCCTTAGACGTTCAGCCGGCGCGCGTCTGCCTCGTACCCGAAAAACGCCAAGAGCTGACGACCGAAGGCGGCTTGGATGTGATCCGCATGCGTTCTCGCCTCAGCAAAATGATTTCTCGTTTTCACTCCAAACACATTTGCGTGAGTCTTTTTATTGAGGCCGACAGCGATCAAGTCAAATGCGCCAAGTCTCTGGGGGTGGAGATGGTTGAACTCCATACTGGGCGTTACGCACAAACCGGCGGCGCCGCAAAAGCAGCAGAACTGTTAAAACTCTTGCGCGGCGCCGAACTTGTGGGCAAACTAAAGCTCGAATTGCACGCCGGTCATGGGCTGGACTACCGCAACGTAGCCCCTATCGCCCGCTTGCCCGGCATGGTGGAGCTTAATATCGGTTTTTCCATCATCGCGCGTGCCTTGTTTTCGGGACTTGGGCCCGCCGTCAGCCAAATGAAGACGTTAATTTCGTAAGGGGATTTTTATGTGCGGTATTGTCGGTTACATCGGAGAAAAAACGGCGTCGGATATTTTGGTCAACGGGCTTCGCAAGCTCGAATACCGCGGCTATGACTCGGCCGGCGTGGCGGTATTAAACACGGGCGCTTTTCAGCTCAAGCGTTGTCCCGGTAAACTCGCGAACCTGGAAGATCTTCTTAAAAAGCAGCCGGTCGCCGGTTCCCTTGGGCTTGGGCATACGCGCTGGGCCACACATGGGCGTCCCTCCGAAGAAAACGCGCATCCGCACACCGGGCCGAACCACAAAATTGTGGTGGTGCACAACGGCATCATCGAAAATTATGTCGAAATCAAGCAGCGCCTCTCGGCCAAAGGGTTAACGTTTCGCTCGCAGACGGACACCGAAGTCATTGCCTTCCTTATAGAAGAAGCCTACCAAGGAGATCTTCCCTCCGCCGTGCGTCAGGCCGTCAAAGAAATCCGGGGGTCCTTCGCCATCGGCGTGCTGGCCGTCGACCAGCCGGAGCTTCTGGTTGCCGCGCGCAAAGATTCGCCGCTTATTTTGGGTTTGGGTGAGCATGAAAACTTTCTCGCCTCCGATGTGCCCGCTATTTTGCAGTACACGCGCCAAGTTATTTTTCTGGAAGACGGGGACATGGCCGAAATCCGCCGCAACCAGGTCCGCATTACGGACTTAAGCGGCCACCCCGTGGAACGCCGTGCGCAAACGATTATTTGGGATGCCGTGCAAGCGGAGAAGGGCGGTTACAAGCACTTCATGCTCAAAGAAATTCATGAGCAGGTGGTGACGGTCCGAGACACGTTCCGTAGTCGTATCAATTTAGAAGAAGGTCGTGTCGAATTAGACGATTCCCTTCCTAAAGAGTTAATCAAGAAAATTTCCAAGGTCTGCCTAGTAGGTTGTGGGACCTCGTACCACGCTGCCTTGGTGGCGCGATTTTGGATTGAAGAGCTGGCGGGGATCCCTTGCGAAGTGGAAATTGCCAGTGAGTTCCGCTACCGAAGGTCTCAAAAGGAGCTCGGAACGTTGATTGTGCCCATCAGCCAATCCGGGGAAACCGCCGACACATTGGCCGCCCTTCGCGACTGCAAAACCAAAGGCTTTTCCACGCTGGCCGTCTGCAATGTGGTGGGGTCCACCATGACACGAGACGCACATCACACGCTTCTCACCCATTGCGGGCCTGAAATTGGCGTGGCGTCTACCAAAGCCTTCACCGGGCAGCTGACCGCCTTATTTCTGCTCGCGTTGTACTTGGGTCAAGAGCGTGGAACGCAGGACAAGGCGCGCATTTCAACCCTCTTGCAGGCGCTCTCGCATCTTCCGCTGGCCATCAGTCATGTGGTCGCGCAAGCCCCGGCGGTTGAAAAAGTCGCCAAGAAATTATTCCGCGCCAAAGATTTCCTTTATTTGGGTCGCCACTTGAATTACCCCATCGCCCTGGAAGGCGCGCTTAAACTCAAAGAAATTTCATACATCCATGCCGAGGGTTATCCCGCCGGGGAGATGAAGCACGGGCCTATTGCGTTGATTGACGAAGAGATGCCGATCGTGGCGATCGCCCCCAAAACGTTTATTTACGAAAAGATGCTGTCCAATATCCAGGAAGTCAAAGCCAGGGGCGCGCAGGTGGTCGCCGTGGCCGAAGAACACGATGCGGACACGCCGAAACATGCTGATCACGTGCTCTGGGTTCCGCATGTGGAAGAAACACTGACACCGCTGATTACCATCATTCCGCTTCAGTTGCTGTCGTATTACATCGCTTGTTTCCGGGGCTGTGACGTGGATCAACCGCGCAATCTCGCCAAGAGCGTGACGGTAGAATAAATGGAAATTGGTGTGGACATTGTGGAAATCCCGCGCATCGCCCAATCCGTTCGCAACCCTCGTTTTCTCAAACGTGTGTTTACGGCCCCCGAAGTGGCCTACTGTCGTGCGCGTAAAAATGCCGCCCAACATTTTGCCGTCCGTTTTGCCGCTAAAGAAGCGGTGTGGAAAGCGATCGCGTCGTCTGCGATCATCCGCCGGTTGTCTGGTGGACGGGGGCTATTACACCGAGACATTCAAGTTCGCAATCAAAGCAACGGGAAGCCGGAAATTGTTTTTCCGGCGCGGTTTAAAAAGTTGGCTCGTCGCGTCACCATTTCGCTCTCGCATGGACGGGATTACGCGGTGGCCATGGCGCTGTTCCGTGGAGGCTCACGATGAAACTTAAACGACTTTCGCCGGCCGATGTGAAACGATGGATTCCGAAACGCCCGCTAGACAGCCACAAAGGGCAAAATGGGCATGTGTTGATTGTGGCGGGCAGCCGCGGCATGAGCGGCGCTGCCGTACTGACCGCCCTTGGAGCCTTGCGCATTGGCGCAGGGTTGGTGAGTGTGGCCGTCCCCGAAAAAGAGCGTGCCGGCGTGGCCGCACAATTGCCGGAGGTTCTTTCGCTGGGCCTACCCGAAACGCCGGAAGGCACGATCAGTGAAGGCTCGGTTGGAGTGCTCGACCGTTATTTAGGCGGCCACAACGTCAACGCTCTCGTTGTGGGGCCTGGACTTTCCATGAATACGCAAGTGGCGCATGCCGTCCGAGGTATTTTGGATGAATACGATTTACCGCTGGTGCTGGATGCGGACGGGCTCAACAACATTAAAGCGGATGATTTGCGTGGCTATGAACGGCTCATCATCACGCCCCACTTGGCTGAATTAAGTCGTTTGTTAAATATCGACCGTTCGGAGATCAGAAAGAATCGTGAACATTTTACGCGTCATGCCGGCCGCGACATGGAAGCAGTCTGCGTGCTCAAAGGCCGCGACACGTTGATATCGGATGGACAACAAACCTCTTTAAATCCTACGGGGCATCCTGCGATGGCCTCCGGGGGAATGGGGGACGTATTATCCGGCGTCATCGGCGGGCTTCTTGCCCAAGGGTTGGACCGGTGGTCTGCGGCCTGTGCCGGCGCTTACCTTCACGGCTTGGCGGGTCAAATATGCCGCATCAGCGACCGCGGCCTCCTGGCACGGGAAGTGGCTCATACGCTCCCTCAAGCCTTGGCAAAAGTTGGACTTAAGTGAGCGTCAAAAAACTTTCAGGTCTTGGGGAATTCGGATGGCTTAAAAGGCTGCTTCCTTCTTTGTATTGGCCGCCTTCGTTGCGGTCTCATCTGGGCATCGGGCCTGGCGATGATGCCGGCGTTTTGAAACTGACCCCGGGTAAGCGGCTTGTGGCTTCTACCGATGCGATGGTGGAGGGAATCCATTTTGACCGTCATTGGTTCTCTTGGGAAGATTTAGGCTATAAAGTGTTGGCCGTCAACTTAAGCGACCTAGCGGCGATGGGAAATGTGAAGCCGTTAGCCGCGTTAGTAACGGCGGCTTTTCCTGGGGATACTTCTGTGGATGCTGTGGATAAGTTTTACAAAGGACTGGAAAACTGTGCCAAGCGATGGAAAACCGGCCTCTTAGGGGGGGATACGGTCGGTTCGAAGGGGGGGTGGTATGTCAATGTCACGATCTTAGGCGAAGCGGACGCCAAAAACCTTTTAATTCGTTCGTCCGCCCGGCCGGGTGAATGGCTGGCAACGACTGGCCCCCTAGGGTTGGCCTCCGCGGGTCTAAATCTATTGATGAAAGGGGGTGTCGCAAACCCGTCGCACCGCCTCTTGCTTCAAGCCTTCCGTCGTCCCACTCCACGATTTGACGAAGCCAAATTCTTAGCCACTTCTAAATTGGCGACCAGCCTCATGGATTGTTCCGATGGGCTTGAAGCGAGCGCCCGTATTTTAAGCGATGCATCACGAATTGGAGTGGAAATTTGGATGGACAAACTTCCCATTACTCCCGCTTTCGCGTCTTGGGCCAAACAAGCAAAAAAAGATCCCCGCGATGTCGCTTTAACCGGTGGTGAAGATTATGAATTGATTTTTACGGTCCGTCCAAATGAATGGTCACGCGTGCAGCGCCGTTTGCCGCTGGCTCGCATCATTGGCCGTACGCTTGCCGCTTCTGCTGGCGTTTGCGCGCTTCGGGATGGCCAAACCATTGCGCTTCAAAGATATGGCTTCTCGCATTTTGCGAAGCCCTGAAGCCATGCGCGCCTGGGGGCGCACCTTTGCCAAAAAACTTCAAGCCGGTGATGTTGTGATGCTCACGGGCGAATTAGGCGCAGGGAAAACCACGTTAGTGCAAGGCATCGCTTCCGGATGGGGTTTTAAAGGGGCTGTGCAAAGCCCAACGTTCGCATTGGCCAATGAATACGCATCGAAGCGCGGTCCGCTTTACCATCTGGATATGTATCGTTTGTCTGCCGCCGAAGCCATCGACTTTCCGTTGGAAGATTATGTTGGCTCAGGCATTTGCCTCATTGAATGGGCTGACCGCATTAGCGAGCGATGGCCGCCTAGAACCATTCAAATCCATCTTCAAACCCTTGATCCCAAAACCCGTAAGCTGACATGCCGCGGTATTTAGCGCTCGAAACATCGAGCCCACGATTGTCTTTGGCGTTAGGGGACAACCATCGGGTTTTGGCCACGCATGAAAGTGCATTGGCTTGGCGGCACGCCGAAATACTGTTTATAGAACTGCGTAAACTCCTCAACCGCGTGAAGTGGCGAATAACGGATTTAAACGGTGTCGTGGTGTGCGTAGGCCCCGGCAGCTTTACGGGAATTCGCATCGGCTTGGCCGTGGCCCGAACGCTGGGGCAGACCCTGCGTATTCCGGTCGTAGGCATCACATCGTTGGAAGCGATCGCCGTGCAAGCTCCTCCTCAATTCAAGTGGCTTTGTCCGAGGTTAGACGGTTTACAAGGAAAAATCTTCACAGGACTCTTCAAACGCGCGCCGACCGGCGTGATCGCCATCGAACCTGGGATTCGAACCGAAGAAACATCTTGGCTGGCAAAGGTCCGCAAAAAAGTCGGATCGACCGCCATTTGGGTGTCTTCGACCGACGCCGAGAAACCGCGTGCCGCCACCTTGCTTCGAATCGCGCCATCGCGCTTGGCTAAGGCTGGAAGAACGTCTTACCGCCGGGTCCTTCCTTTTTATATTCGCGATGCCTCCGCCGTAGAACGCCTCCACGCATGATTGCACCGCTTAGCGAATCACACCTCGATGAAGTGGAGCGAATTGAGTCGCAAGAAGGCGATGTCCACTGGTCGCGCCTTCAATTTGAGAAGGAACTCGGTTCTGAGTTCATCCGATTTTTTGTCATTTCGTCTCCGTTGAGTTCACCTGCCGGGGTTCACGCCGTAAATCCCTCGCTGGGGGGCAGCGAAAATAAAGTGATCGCCTATGGAGGATATTGGAAAGCAGGCCTGGAGGCACAAATCACGAACTTGGTCGTACGGCGAGACCACCGCTGCCAAGGCCATGCGAAGCGACTGCTTGGTTTTCTCATGGACTGTGCGCGCAGCGAAGAATGCAGCGCCATGACGCTCGAAGTCCGTGCCGGAAATGCTCATGCCAGGGCGCTATATGCCAAAATGGGATTTTGTGAGACGGGAAGGCGCGCGAAACTGTATAAAAACCCAGAAGAGGATGCCGTCATGATGGAGACACGACTTTGAACGGCCGCGAGCAGAGAACAGCGTTTACGTTGCTCATTATTCTTTGTTCGCTGCTCGCTTTGCGCTGCCGTACTCAAGCCGCAGAGCCAGCCTACTATGACTACCTCCGCGGCATGCTGGAAGAGCGCGCAGGCAACCTCACCAATGCGTTGTCATCTTACGAACGCGCGGTCACACAAGATCCGGAGGCCATCGAAGTATTCCGTGATATTGCACAAGTAAGCCTGCGCCTTGGTCAAAATGACGCGGCTCTTCGCGCCGCCGAGCGTGTGCGTGATTTAGCCCCTAAAGACCCATCCTCTTTTATTTTTATAGGCAACGTTCACGTGGCTCAGGGCAACTTGGCTAAGGCGGCGCAGTCTTATCAGAAGGCTCTTGATTTGGAACCACACAACCTTCGTGCTCTGGAAAACTTGGGTAATTATTACGCCATCGTCGACCCCATCAAAGCACTCGATTATTACGAACGGTATTTGGCTTTGGATATTCACGATCCCGAAATGCTGTTTCAGTTGGGCATGGTGCAGCATAAAGTCGGGCAAACGAACAGAGCCATCGCAACGCTAAAAAAATCACTGCAATACGATTCGAGGCAGCCCGCGCCTTATTTGGCGCTTGCGGAGATTTACGAAGTACAAAAAAGCACGGCCGACGCCATCGCGGCCTTCGAAAGCGCCGCCGCGCTTCAGCCGGGGCACCCATTAATTCATTCACGTCTCGCTCAGCTTTATTATGTCCAGAAAAATCTTCCCGATGCTTACCGTCATTATCAAATCAGCCAATCGGCCAACCCCAAAGACCCGACCAACGCTTATTGGCTTTCGCGAATCGCCGAAGACCAGGAAAATTGGCCTTTGGCCGCCCAGCATGCGAAAGAGGCGTATAACGTAAGTCGTGACCCCCAATTTTTGCCGCTTCTGGCTTATTACCTGACATTAAACCGACAGCCGGCCGAAGCCATTACCTGGTTGGAAAAAGCACGCGCGAAAACGCCTCAAAACCCGAATGTCTTGTTGTTTTTAGGGCTCAACTATTTAGAACTCGGTAAATTAGAAAAGGCCAAGGAAGCTTTGGTCAAAGGAGTAGACGTTTCTTCCGGTGATGCACAAATTCAGTTTCAATTGGGCGTCACGTACGACCGGCTGAACCAATTCGAAAAAGCCGTTTCGTCTTTTGAAACGGCGATTAAGCTGGATCCTTCCAATGCGGCGGCGATGAATTACTTGGGTTACTCTTGGGCGGAACGCGCAGAACGGCTATCAGAGGCCGACACGCTGCTTCAAAAAGCCGTTGCCCTCGACCCACAAAACGGCGCGTATCTAGACAGTCTAGGGTGGCTACGGTTTAAACAAGGCCGCTATGGCGAAGCCGTGGAGATTCTGGAGAAGGCATCAAAAATCACCCCTGATAAATTAATTCACGACCACCTTAAGTTAGCCCAAACCGCTTTAGTCAGCGCCGAGACGAGCGGCTCCGATGGGCGCAAGCTTTTAACGAACATCGAAGGAAACCTTCGGCAAATCGCGGATATGCGCAGCCGCGTCTGGGTGGACGCTCGACTTAAAAAACAACCTTTTAAATTAAAAGGGCTTCTGTTTTATCGACGGCCTGATGATTTGGTAGTGGAAGTGCCGGGTCTTAGCAATATGCCCGACATTCGCCTTCGCGTAAGCGGCGCGGGCGTTACCGTGGAACCAGCGGACTATGCTGGCGCGCTTACGCCGCAAGCAGCGGGCGGGCTGCAAGTGCTGCCGCGCTTTTTTTCAGGTGCATTGACGTCGTCATTCGATCACCCCAATGTGGACACCAAGACTGAAAAACAATTGGTTCATTATAAAAGCCGTACAGAAGAAGCCTGGATTGACCCGGTGTCCGGCGTATTGACGCGTTGGGTTCAAAGCAACCCAGACGGTGGGCGGGATGAAATCGATATCGATGGGTATGCTCAAATCGACGGGTTATGGCTGCCGTCCAAAATGCGTTTGCGCAACCGCCAACGGGGATTTGAAGCTCTCGTCAAGTTTTCCGACTGGGTCGTCAATCAGCCGGATAACCAAATTCCTTTCAAGTGATTCGTCTTACCGCTCACGCCAAAATTAATTGGCATTTGGAGATTACCGGTAAGCGTGAGGACGGCTACCATCTCCTTTCCACTGTATTTCAAACAATTTCACTTGGCGATGTCTTGACGTTTAAAGACAACAAAGAGTTAATCCTGACTTGCTCCGACCCATCTTTGCCGGTTGATGAACGAAATTTGGTGATGAAGGCCGCGGTGCGTTTACGTGCATATCTAAAAGAACCTCGCGGGGCGAAAATCCATCTAAAGAAAATGGTTCCGATGGGGGCTGGGTTAGGAGGTGGGTCCGCAGATGCCGCGGCGACTCTTAAAGGGTTGTTAAAACTCTGGGACAAAACCGTCCCGCCTGCGCCAATGCACGCGCTCGCAGTGGGATTGGGCGCCGACGTCGCCTTCTTCCTAAAAGGCGGTCACGCCCACGCCACCGGCATCGGGGATCAGCTTCAAACCCTTAAGCCATATCCTAAAACCTGGTTGGTGCTCGTTTGGCCTGGTTTCGGCGTTTCAACAAAAGAAGCTTACGCGAAAGTTAATCTCCCTTTTGCAGACAAAGCCCCTTCCACGGCGTTTAACCGTTTCGAATCTCTTGTCTTTCCAGACCACCCCGTGCTGCCCCAACTTAAAAAAACGCTGCTTGATGCGGGAGCCGTCAATGCCTTGATGTCTGGTTCAGGTTCCGCCGTCTATGCCGTAGCCCGGTCTCGGCCTCACGCAAAACAAATTCATTCACTCATAAAAGCTCGCTTTCGCCATTCTTGGATTGTTCACACCATGGCGCCAATCACCTAGGCGGTTTGGATTAATATAGCTCCTGACTTCCGCGTTGGGACACCCGAGCTAAGAATGAATGGCCTGATAGAGCAGGGATTGATCCCGATCCATCTGTAAAAGTTGACGTTTCTCTTCGCTGGTCCCTGGGAGGGTGTACACGAGCGCATAGACGGTCTGTGGCAATTCCGCTGCCCGAGCAAGACTCATCGGCAGTTTTTTCTGTTTTAAGACGAATTCCAGATCTTTGAAAATGACTTAGGCGACAAAAGCAATGCAGACGTGCGCTTCAATTCTTCTTCGAAGATGGTGATAAATAGGACGGACTCGCAAGTCGGTTTTGGAAATTCTGAAGGCTCGTTCAATCTGCCACAGATGGGTATAGGTTTCCGTGACGTCTTTCATCGATAGATTCGTGTTGGTCACGTACCCCTTCAAACCATCCCACAAAACGTCCTGCTGGATCTTGTGCTCATCAATGGTGAGTGTCGCCTTGCCGTGAATGGTGAGGAATTTGTTGTAGCCCCGGTTGAGGATGCTTTCCTTGGTCAATCGTCCACTGCGCAGCTGCTCACGAAGCTTCTCGACGCCCTTCGCTCGATGGGCGGCGTCTTTGCGAGCGCGTGAGGTCGAAAAGGTGACGACCAAGCGACATCCATCACTTTTCGTGAACGTCGTGTGAAGACCCAACGGTCTGAACAACGCGAACGGTTCCATCTTTCTTTTCAATGATTTGAATGCTTACGGAACCGCCTTTATCCTTCTTTTTCCGGACAAACACCCAC
Source organism: uncultured Elusimicrobia bacterium (assembly GCA_964441955.1). Classification (GTDB taxonomy): domain Bacteria; phylum Elusimicrobiota; class Elusimicrobia; order 2-01-FULL-59-12; family 2-01-FULL-59-12; genus CAYTWA01. Next base: position 39,014 of record CAYTWA010000007.1, on the reverse strand, counting down.
TATTTGAGCCGCGGGACACCCATTTTTCCACCTAGCTCCGTCGATGAGACCCTCATTTTTTCATCGACCGCGGAAGTCAGGTAAAGATACTCAACGGCGTTTAAAAGAATCTTTCCTCATTGGGCCTGATCCGTATAAATTGGATCGTTAGCCTGCACGAAAAGGCGCGTGACACATAAAATCGTAACCCGGAAGTGTCATTGTTAGAATTTTGGCTGGAAGTAATTAAGAAGTTGTCGCACGGCGCTTCGCTTATGAAAACCATTAGGGGCAGTAGAGAGTTGACGTGCAAAAAAATAGCCAGCGCCCCATCGCAGCAAAGAACTCCATAGGGAAGCGGGTGCCGACTTTCTAAACTTCATTATTCCCCATCCTAAAATAGGCCACACAAACTGGGACATGTTTAATCCCCAATAGGCTTCGCGGGCAGGTGTTAGCGCCGCTCGATTTTCCTGAAGCTGACTTCGGCACGCGGCGCGGGTTACGAGAAACGATTCTGTATCCATCGAAGAGTTTCCTCAAATTCTGCTCGTGTGCCGGCAAAAGGTTCCCCCGCACGCGGATCGCGTTTTGGTGCCTGTCGGCATACCCCGTAACTCGCCAGACCCCAAACTACGGAAAGAATAAAACAGGAGATGAAAATTGGAAGTCCTAGCGCCACCATTGCAAATACTAAACCCCAATTAAATAGGGCAAAGGCCGCCATGAAGCATAGGACGGCGAAGCCTGCATAGAGGAGGCGTCGCCGTCCTTCTTCACATTCATAACGCAGTTCTAAACTTGTTAGCTCGAAATGGTTTTCGAGTAGTTCGAAAAAACCGCGCTGGATTTGCGAAGTTGCTTCCGGAGGCATCGGCACTATTCGTTGTCACGTCCGGCAATTAATGCGCCAAACGCCACACCGACTAAGATGCCAAGGCCAATGGCTTGAAACGGGTACCGTTTCACGAGCTCTTGCGCATCATCGAGCGCATAACTTCCACGCAATTTGACGTCATCCAAGGCGTCTTCCCCACGAGTTTTAAGTTCACTCCAGCCTTCCTTTCCCTTTTTGATCGCTTCGTCGGCAATACTGCGGACCCGTTCCCGCGCTTTTTCTGCTTCTTTTGTCACCGTTTCCCCGGCATCTCGCACATCGTCCATTTTCGGCCTCCTGTGTGCACGTCGCTTATGGATCGTCATACGGATGGGACATGCCAACGCAGGGGCAGGTTACAGCTATAATCCCAAAAGCAAATTCAATTTATTCCCGGGTGGTGTAACGGTAGCACATCGCCCTTTGGAGGCGGTAGTTCTGGTTCGAATCCAGGCCCGGGAGCCATCTTGTACTCTGGTCAAAATTGACCCCGAATGCCTCCATCGGCCGTATGAGGTCGATGGGGTATAGCCCCAAGGTGATCTCCGATTTGGCTCCGTCGTAGATCACTTCCTTCACCAGGAGCCGGATGTATTCCTTCTGTTCCTTGGGAGTGAGCCCCTTAAAAACGTTCAGAAAGTTGCCGAGCAACTGCTGTACCAGTTCGGCGTCCATCTGCCGGGTTTCGAGTTGCGCGATGTCAGACTCGAGCAGAATCAACCGCTCTTGTAGATTCTTGCGCTTTTTGCCCAGTTCGTCCAACCGTTCCATAAGGAAATCGCGCCGTGGCGATTCAGGGCCCTCTTGGCCCAAGATGACCGTCCAGTTCTTACCCTCCGCCTCGACTTTCCCCAGTTCCGCCGACACCACGCTTTTCTCCTGGCGTTTGCGGGGTAGCTCGTCTCCCGAAATGGTTTGCGCGGTTGCGATGATCTTGGCCACGACCTCTTTGTCTTTGCTCAAGACCTCGATTCGCTCCAGTACGAACTGCTCCAGGGCCCTTGCCGGGACGCTCGCCACGCTGCAAGCCGTCTTATCCATCCGGTTGACCGCAGTGCACTTGTAGTAGAAGTAGCGCTGGCCCAGCCGGGAGTAGCTGAAGTTAGGCGTCATGCACGATCCGCACACCGCGCAGCGAAGCAGACCGCGAAGAAGGAAATCATGCATGTCTTGGCATTCGGATTTCTTCTTTTCGTTATTTTTCATGAGCAGCTCCTGGACCTTCTTAAAGGTCTCCTGATCCAATATGGCTTCATGCTCGCCGGGATACTCTTGGCCGCGGTAACGCACCTTCCCGAGATAAAGAGAGTTGCGGAGCATAAAGCTCAGATTCGTCTTGTTGAACAAGCCGCCACCGCGCTGAGCGTCCTTGCGCGTGATCCATTGCTTTAAGCGGCGAGAACGGCGATTCAGCGAATGCGCGGTCGCGCTCAACGATTTCTCGACCAGGTAGGTGTGGAACATATCACGCACGATATCCGCTTCCTTGGTGTTCACTTTGAGTTTCTTTGTATCGCGGTCGATGTCATAGCCCAATACTGGTGTTCCGCCGGTCCGTTTGCCACGCTTGGCCATAGCCATCATCTTGTCGCGGGTGCGCTCCGAGATCATCTCCCGTTCGAACTGGGCAAAGTCCATCAAGATCGAGCGCATGAGCCGGCCGATAGAAGAGGAAGTATCGATGGCCTGCGTGACCGAGACGAAAGCGACTTTCTGTTTGTCGAACGCTTCGAGAATTTGAAGGAAGTCTTTGGTGTTGCGGGTGAGGCGGTCGTATTTATAAGCAACGACCACCTGGATCTTGCCCTGGCGAGCGTCAGCTAGCAGTTTGGCCAGGCCCGGACGGTTCATGTTGCCGCCGGAGAATCCCGGGTCGTCGTATTTCTCGGGGTAAACTTTCCAACCCTCGCCGCCGCGGGCGTTGATGAAACTTTCGCAATAATGCCGCTGGGAATCGAGCGAGTTGAAGTCCGTGTTTAGGTTTTCATCGGTCGACTTGCGGGTATAGATCGCACACCAGACCGTTTTCTTCTCGGTCTCGCGCTCAAGAACTTCCATGCTCATGCCCAGACACTACCTTCGTTCGATCGGCTTCCTCAAGGGAATGCTGGCCTGCACTCGCCAGGCGAATGCAGGCTATCGCCAATAGGTGTGTCATCCGCTCGAGTCGTTCACCTGAGGTCAGCACTGCCGGATCGATTGAAGGCTGGGTGGGGTCCATCACCTTAAATGAACGGGATTCCAAGTTCATCTGGCACAACCGGAACCACATTCTGATGTTGGATTGACGGAAGATTTGACAAGTGTAGTAAGGCTTACTATATATGTACAGTTCGCTGAAGTGATCGTTGTTCAGCAAAAATAAACTATGCGACCCTTATCGACTCGACAGAAACAGATTTTGGATTTCATCCAGAGCGCCTTAAGGCACTCTGGCACGCCCCCCTCCTTGCGCGAAATCCGTGATCATCTGAAAATCGCATCCATCGGATCGGTAGGGAACATGCTCGATGCCCTTGTTAAGAAAGGATTTCTTAAACGCGGCGGCCAGCGCGGTCTTTCTCTCGCCAACCCCGATACTGAAGAAGCGATAGATCCCATGAGCCCTTTCAGCTACCCCTTGCTGGGCCATATCGCTGCCGGCACTCCCATTACTGCCGTACAACACATCGAGCGCTACATCGGCGTGGACCGCGCCATTACGAAAGGACGAGAAGGCTTCTGCCTTCGCGTCAAAGGCGATAGCATGGAGAATGCTGGAATTCATAACGGAGATATCCTGGTTGTTTGCCGCCAGTCCGCCGCACACTTTGGGGATATCATCGTGGCGCTTTTGAATGACGAGGCGACGGTCAAGTATTACAAGCAAAAGCATGGCGACGTTTATCTTGTGCCGGCCAATCCGAAGTACGACCCTAGGCGGGTCCATAAAGACGACCATTTCCAGATCCAGGGAAAAGTGATCGGAGTGTTTTACACCGGTCAGCGGAACGATGTCGTGAAAAACTGAAAAGACGATTCCGCCTATCGTCCTGCCAGGGATACGACGGGGTTGCGGGGGAGGAGCAACGGATGGACGATTACAAGGACGAGGATCTCAAAGGCTTCGGTGACTTCGTGGTGAAAGACGGCGGCAGTTCAGTGGATACGAATTGGCTCAAAGTCATCGGATACTGCAAGAAGAATTTGCGCTACGGGGACATCACGCTTCACATCCATAACGGACGCCCCGTATCGGCAGAAGACATCAAGAAGAAGCTCAAACTCGAATAGCCGTTCCGTAGGACGATAAACAACATTCGTTAGCAGCTGACCGAATCATCGGAGGCTGTTGCCAGAGGATAAACCCTCAGGCAGCAGCCTCTTTTTTTTTATGCCACCAGATGCAGCCGACATCAACGGGCTGCTCAAGACTGCGATGGAGGTGCGCTGCGCCTCCTGTCGCAAGTCTCAGGGCGTGTTCCTCGAGCACGGAAGCGTGCTCGTTTTCTGCAGGAAGTGCCGCGCCATCTCCCGCGCATCCTGCGAAGTCCTCGCACAGCCCAACAGGAAACGAAATGTAAACGATTTTGGATTCGACTCAACAGGTGAAGGTCAGAGCCCAGTGCCCGTGCCTTCGATGAAGACCACTTAGCGACTCTAAGAGAGCCACAGGCAGGCCAGTGCCTCCGAGCCCGTGCCGCCAGAGCCTAGTCGCGCGAACCAGGGATCATTCCCGGGACGCGGCTAGGCTTTTGCTTTTTCGCAGAGCCGCCCTCTCTCCGGCGATGACCCGGAGGAGGCGGCCATGGCACAGGACCGGGTTGGCTATGCGGCATTTGCTCAGTGGGAAGTTGAATTGGCGCAAGGTAAAGCAAAGGGGCTCATCGGGAAATACGGATTCACCCCCAGCGACCAGGCAGACCTTGAGCAAGAACTGCTCCTGCAAATTCATCTCAAACGAAACGTTCGCAGGTTTTGGACAGAAATCGAAGCATCAGAACGAACAGTCATGAGCCGGATTCTCGACAACTGGATCCGGGATCTCATAGACCGGATTTTGTCCGAAAAACGAAAGGGGCATCTATCAGAGGAAACGCTTCATAAGGAAATCCCAGGAATTAGCGATGGAGACATCATCCGCTACGAAGATTTCCTTCGGGAAGAAGATGCGCTCTGGCGACCGGCGCGACCGGCCGATGCGATAGAAATTCACCTGGCTGTAGAAGCAGCGATGAATTCGGGAAGCGACTTCCAGCGACAAGTTCTCGCGCTTCTCCTTAAAGGGTATTCCGTTCAAGGGATCGCCAGAGAACTCCACGTCCAGCGTACAACCGTACGGCGGGCCATCGCCCGGATTCGGAATTCGCTTATCGAGAGCGGTCTGGAAATTTAGGTGGGTGTGCCAGTTCGCCAGGATTTCCCGTTTGTTTGGGATAGGACAGCGCGATGAAACCCTGTTACCGATTCCGATTTAACGCCAGCCTCGACTCCAAGGAGATTGAAGACGCTCTTTTCTGGGCGGTCTTCAATGCCGAGAGTTGTTTCGGAAAAGCCAAAGTCCGCCTCGACTCGTCCTTCGAATTCGATCGGTGCAAAAACGTGTGCGTCATCGATAGCGCAACACCCGTCGGTCGTCATATCGCACAAGTCTTTACGGCACTGTCGGGCAAAAAGTTCGGCGAGACTTCATTTAAGGTCGAGCGGTTGGGAAGGAAAAGCAGCCATGCGAATTCCTGACCGCATCGTTCGCGCCGAGCGCAAAGAAGACGGCTCTCTGTATCTGACCTTCAAGGTTCCACCCCATCTTTTCGAGATGAAAAGACGTCCCGCGGCCACGTTCCGATGCGAAACCTGCAGCAAGCTCTTTCAAAGCCCGCGCGGCCATTTCAAGCGCGTGGGCGAACGCGTCGTGCGCCGAAAATTCTGCTCCCACGCCTGCTTTATCGAAACGCTGCGCAAACCAAACACAACCAACGGAGGACAACATGAGCAATCCAAGTGACGTCGCACCGAAGCCGACCTACGGACCATTCCAGGAAGCAACCAACCAGCAGGCATTTCTTAAAGCCGGAATCTTGGGATTCGCCGGATCGGGCAAGACCTACACCTCGGCCCTGATTGCCAAGGGGATCGCTGAACGCCTGAAAAGCCCGAAGCCCGTGTTCTTTCTGGACACAGAGACCGGCTCCGATTTTCTTGTTCCGAAGTTCAAAGAATGGGGCGTTCCGCTTTACGTATCTAAAAGCCGCGCCTTTACAGAGCTTTTGGAAGGTGTGAAAGCGGCTGAGCAACACGCATCCGTTCTCATTATCGACAGCATCAGTCACTTCTGGAAGGAAGTGCAGGACGCCTACAAGAAAACCCACAACCGATCCCGGCTGCTCTTCCAAGACTGGGGTCCGATCAAAGATCAGTGGGGGCGGTTCACGGATCTCTACCTGAACAGCCGAGTCCACGTCATCATGTGCGGCCGCGCAGGATACGAGTACGACTACTTTCAGGACGAATCCGGTGCCAAACAGCTCGAGAAAACAGGAACCAAGATGAAGGCGGAAACAGACATGGGGTATGAGCCGAGCCTTCTCCTCGAGATGGTGCGCGAACGTATGGAGACACCGGATGGGCGCGTGGAAGGCCAGCTCTGGAACCACGTTTGCTATGTGCTCAAAGACCGGACGACGCTCATCGAGGGAAAGAAATTCGTGAACCCCGACTTTTCCTGCTTTGAGCCTGTGTTCAACTTTCTGAACATCGGAGGCGAGCATATCGGCGTCAAAACGGACAAAGACTCCACCAAGCTTTTCGAGAAAAACTCGGAGGAGAACTTCTACGAGCAGAAACGCCGGAAGGAAGTGCTCCTGGAGGAAATCCAGGGCGAGCTCACATCCGCATTCCCCGGCCAGGCAGCCGAAGACAAGAAGATCAAGACCGACCTCGTTTTCGAAGCCTTCGGCACGCGTTCTTGGACGGCGGTGGCCGACCTTGATCTCCCAAAGCTCAGAGAAGGACTCGAGAAAATCCGCGCCAAGATCAAAAAACTGCTTGCCGTAACCCCGGGAGGTAAAAAATGAGCTTCCGATACGACGCGACCGGCATCGAGCCCACGGGCGGGTTTGCTCCCATCCCCAAATCACGGTATCTGCTGCGCATCGAATCCGCCACACCCAAGCGGTCCAAAAATGGCGATCCGATGGTCGTCGTGGATTTCAAAGTGCATGAGGGACGTTATGCGGGGCGGAGACTCCGGTTCCATAACGTCACCTTTCTCCCCGCGGAGTCCAAAGGCGCCGGCATGGCGCTTCATTTCCTGAAGACGATCGGTGAACCCTTCGAAGGGCCCATCGAAATCGCTCCGGAACGTTGGATCGGGAAGCTCCTGGTCGGTCATGTCGACCAGGAACCGGACTTTAACGGGGTCATTCGGAACGTCGTCAAAGATGTCGAGATCTACGACGAAAATGCCGAAGGGATACCTTTCTGATGATCCAGTTCTTCGTCAAAGGTATTCCCGTTCCCCAGGCACGGCCGAGGACATTCCTGCACCGCATTTCGGGGCGCTACGTCACGATGAATCCGAAGAAAACCGAAGCCTGGAAGCGTAGCGTCTACGCGCAGGCCTTTGAATACCGCCCCCGCGCGCCGGTCGAAGGACCTGTTCATCTGGCGCTCGAGTTTTTCCTGCCGAAACCCCGGGGCGAAAGTGGCCGAGACGCCTCCTGGGCGATACAGCGGCCCGATCTCGACAATCTGATGAAAGCGGTGATGGACGCGCTCGTTGCCGCCGGATTCTTTCGGGACGACGCGCTCGTGGTGTCTCTTGAGGCCAGTAAACGCTATTCGATTGACTCCAGCTGCGGGGTTCTGATCGCGATCACAGAAATGAGGGAGAAAACATGATCGACACATCCAGCTATGAAGCTTATCTCGAGGTCACAAACAATGAAATCGCAGCATCGATCCTCGTTCTCGCGGACCGATTTCGTGCGAGCGCCTGGCGCGACGACCTGGGCCATGAGATCTGCATGGGCATAAGAATGGGGTTGTATGGGGTTCATGCCGGGGACGGAACGAGCATTGCGAACGCTTTGACCGATGCTGCGGACACTATTGCGAGTGCGCTGTAGGCGTCCGGCCGCCTATGGCATCGCCGCAGCCGGATAAATTCGTTCGCCTATCCACCGAACTGTTTGAAGCGATTCTTCGGGCTAAGTTTACCGGGGTGCAGCTTCATATCGTGCTTTGGGTGGTGCGAAATACCTATGGCTGGAACCGCAAGCTCGCTGCCTTCAGCTGGTACCGCGTCGCCAAAGACCTTTCCCTGGATCGCGGTGGGGTTGTCCGGGAAGGCAACCGCCTGCTCCAAAAGCAGGTGCTGTATCTTTCCAACCGCCAAATCGGGGTTCAGAAGGATTACGAAAAGTGGAATCAAACGAAGGTGAGTTCGGACTCCACCGATGACGCCCGTCAGCTATGGATGACAGGCGTCAGCGCTGAGCCCGCTCATCGCCCAGCGATGACAGGAATCATCGCAACCCATGACTCTAGTCATCGAAAGAGCGGACAGGAGTCATCGCTTTTACGTCGGGCTATAGACAATAGTAAAGACAGTACAAAGACAAAGATAGACACATCCCCTATCGGGGATGCTGACAAGCCCGAAACACCGCTGCAGAAAGTCATGAATCATTACATCGCATTTAAGGGCGAACATTTATCCAAAGCACAGACCCGGGCGTTCTATAGCCGCTACGGCAAAGCCGCCAAAGGACTCCTTGAGGCCTGTGGAAAGAACGCGGAAGACGCAGTTGTCGCCATCACCAAAATCGGCACACATTTAAATGATCAGAAGCTCTCTTGGACGCTCGAAACGATTCTGCGCTGGTACATCGATCCATCACTCATGAAGGGAGGTTCCAATGGCCATCACACCGCCGGAGCAGCCAAACCCATTCCAGGAAAGTATGCCCACATCTCCGATCGCTGAAATCTGCGTGTTGTGCCGGAAAGAAATTCCTTGGGAATGGTTCCCGCCGATCATCCTCGGACATCGAACACTATCGGGCACAGGGGCATGGCGGACTCAAACGGTCGAAGGCACCTGCTATGCCTGCCTGGAAGCGCGCGAAGAATTTGAACGATCCGCCAAACACATGGCCGGCATTAAGGCTCACCTCATCAAAGCCCTAGGTGGTGAAAAATTTTACGAATCAGCGGATTTCAGCCGATTCGATGTTATGGATGCCAACCGGTCGGCATTCGAGAAAGCGAAGGCTTTTATTCCTCAGTGGCACAACCTGTATTTCTGGGGAGCTTGCGGTGTCGGCAAGACAACACTCGCCTCCGCTATCGTTCGAAAGCACGCAGAAGCCGAAAAGACATTCGTGTTTCTGAAACCGTCCCAACTCCTACGAAAGGTGCGAAAGAAAGACCCGCAGGAAGAGCAGACGATTATTGATGAGCTCTCCAAAGTCGAAGTGTTCGTTTTGGATGAACTGGGCATCGGCAATGACACCGCATTTGCCCGACAGGTCTTTCAGGAGATTCTGGATGCGCGAATCGGCAGCCGGCGGAACGGGCTCATCATCACAAGTAAATACTCGCTCGATGGCCTGGCGCAGAAGCTCGAAGAAGACACGATTCCATCACGGCTCGCAGGACTATGCCAGATCGTTCAAGTGGGAGGCCATGACCATCGCATTGGCCTGTCAACAGTTTGAATGTTCATGGACTTCCAGTGAGCGCAAAGGCTAAGAAAGTAACCGGCAAGCGGCATGCCGCGCATCCTGAGCGCCGCTGTCTCTACTGCCGCAGAACGCTTTGGCCGTGGTACAGCAATCAGCAAGTGCACTGGGGATGCAAGAAACGCTGGCGGCGTAAATATCTGCGCGAATACCAGCGCAGGGAAAGGGAAGAAGAGCGGAAGAGTCTCGCTCGCGTCCAAAATGATGGGTCATAAAGGGCCGCAGAAACACGCACCAGAAGTGATTCAAGCTGCCATCGCGAAAGCTGATGCGGGCGTGAAGTTGAGCGATATCGCCCGCGAATTCAATGTCACCAAGTCGACCGTCAAGTACTGGCTCGATCATCCGGGCAACTACCCTACCGCCAATAATGCCGGTACACCGAAAGCCCAGCGTATCTGTGCCGAAGGGTTCTGGCTCGTCCTTGGCGAAGCAGCAGCAAGGCTCCGCAAGAATATGCCGGAAACCTGGGAAGGGAACCTCAAGATCCTGACGGAGCTGGCCCCACATATCCAGTCCATCCGTGCTCTCGATTCTCGAAGCGCTTCCGTTCAATCGAGAGTCGTCGAAGTGTCTGAGGAGATTGCGGTCAAAGTGAAGAACTTTCTGAAAAGCCGAACGTCCAAAGAAGCGACGGAAACCGACCTGGGCAGCCCACCCCCCGAACAGACAGAAAAGTTAAGAGCCGAGGCTCTTCCTCTTGGAAGCGGAGCGATCAACGAGGAGGCCAACCGTGCAACGTAATGCGGCAGCGACTGGACATAATGTCCCATTATGTCCAGTGAATCCTCGACGGACGGAGACCTCTGATCAGGCCCGATTAAATTTGCGTAAATTTCCGAGCCCAAACCGCGCACACTCCCCTCTTACAGTTATTTCGAACGCCAAAGGCAAAAGACGGTCATTTTTATTTGTTCGAAACAGTCGTCGGAGATCGTTCTGCACGTTTTTCGTACAAAACAGCCTTTTTGCCGTACGCCGTGGGGTTGCCTATGCCTACGCATGAGGAACGCCTGGCCAAGCTCTTTTTCTTCGCACGGGAAGTCCTGGGATACAAAGAACTCACCGACCTTCATCTCTCGTGGTTCGATGCGCTGCTTCGCTATCAGTACCTGCTTCTGCTTGCGCCTCCCAAACATTTCAAAAGCACGATCTGCACGATGGTTTATCCGCTCTTTCGGCTCGCCGAAGATTCCAACCTGAGATGCTTGCTCGTCAACGAGATCCTGGATAACGCGAAAGGGTTCTTGCGCGAGATCAAAGGGCATATCACGCAGAACGCATCTTTCAAAGCACGTTATGGTGACTGGGGGTTGACTGCGGACACCTGGACGGAAGAACGCATTCAGATCCCGCGCAGTGAGATCCGCAAGGAGCCTTCGATTGCGGTCGCCTCCGTCCTGGGCACGGTTGTGAGCGTGCATCCGAACCTTCTGGTGGTCGATGATCCTTGCTCCAATCGGAATACCCAGACCCCGACCCAGCGACAGAAGGTGATCAATTGGTTCCAGCGCGACCTTCTTCCCCGGCTCGATCACGGTGGGCAGCTGGTGGTGGTTATGACGCGCTGGCACAAAGACGACTTGGCTGGCTGGATCATGAATAACCCAGGCTACGAGGACTGGAAGATATTGAGCCTCCCGGCCGAGAAAGTGGATGACGACGGCACCCGCAACGTCCTTTTTCCTGAACGCTTCACACCCCAAATGCTCGACCAAGAGAAATCTCGCATGGGGACGGCCAACTACAACTGCGTCTACTTGTGCGACCCAGCTGGGCAGGAAGGGTCTGATTTCAGAGCCGCATGGATCGATTCGGGACGCTACGACAAAGCGCCGGACGGTCTGACGGTATTTGCCGGTATTGATCTTGCCATCAGCCAGAAAGAGAAAAGCTCCCGCTTCTCCTACTGCGTGATCGGACTGGATAAAACCGGCACTGCCTACATTCTCGATGCTTATCGTGATCGGATTTCTTTCACCGAACAGCTGCGTGCGGCCAAGCGAATCTACCACCTGCATAACCCGCGGCTTATCGTTGTGGAAAGTAACGCCTATCAGGCGGCGTTCCCGGAATCGCTACGCACAGACCCTGAAACCAAGCGCCTCCCAATCAAAACCGAAAACTCCAATGACGACAAACACGCACGGATCCGGGGACTGGCTCCGCTCTTCGAGAATGGAACGATTCGGCTTCCTCGGGCTGATATAGCCAGTTGGGTCGGCCAGCTGGAAGAAGAGTTGCTGCATTTTCCCAACGGAACCAACGACATGATCGATGCGTTGTGGATGGCCCTGCGTGGTGTCGAGCTCCAGCGGGTCGAACCCCGGATCGTATTTGCGGAGGACTTGGCGTGACGGATTGCCCGAAGATTCGTGAGATGAAGCGTTGCCCCTCCTGCGCCTTCTGGGTGCCACAAGACGAGATCCGCTGTCCTTCCTGCGGATATTTCTTCCGAAATGGAGAAGGGGGTGGTTGCTGTGGGACTTAAAGCGCGGTTGGCCAAGATGTTATTCCCGGATGTAATCGCCGAAGAGATCCACAAGTCATCGAAGCAGGTGGTCAGTCAGATTACAGGACTCCCCGACACCGAGGGGGTGATTCCCGATATCGATTTCGAGATTTTCAATCAGATGTACGAACAGACCTCCTGGGTGCGTGCGGTCGTAGGCGTCATCTGTAAAGCCGTGACGGCGCGCGGGTTTACCCTTGCTCCGACCCGTCCGGGGGCAGATCCTAAGAATGCCGAATTGTTGGCGGACTTTTTCGCCAATTGCAATCCCAACGACACCCTGCTTGAGATCCTAGACGACATCACACGGGATGAATACGTATTCGGGAACGCCTTTCTCGAGGTCGTCCAAGGAGTCAACGGGAAACCCAAAGAGCTGTGGAATCTGGATGCCACGACCATGCGCGTCAAAGCAGACGAACATGGCTCAATCACAGGATATGTGCAGGCGCCGCGCTTCTCTGCCAAAGGTGCAAGCAAGGTAGAGTTTGCATCTAACGAAGTCATCCACTTCAAGCTCGGGACCAAGGGAGCGACGCTTTATGGACTCTCGCCTTTGGCTTCGCTCATCCTGCCGGTGACGGTCGACAAGTACGCTCAGATCTACAACCGCGCCTTTTTCATCAATGGCGCAAAAATACGAGGCGCTTTCATCATGAAGGACGCCACCCCGGAACAGGTGGAGCGGAACCGCGAATACATGCAAGCGCGCGCCAAAAATCCCGATAGCGCCCACTCCGATCTACTTTTGGAAGGCGAAATCGAGTTCAAGCAGATCGGCGTGAACCAGAAGGACATGGAGTTTCTGGAGCTCCGGGAATTCACTCGAAACGAGATCCTGGCAGTCTACGGCGTCCCGCCAGGGAAAGTGTCGATCATCGAAACAGGGAACATTGGGGCCGGCACGGGTGACCACCAGACCCAGACCTTCTACGAAGAAACCATCCTGCCGTTCCAGATGCGCGTGGCGGAGAAGATCAATAAGCACGTCGTCCGTCAGGGATTTGGCATCACGGATTGGGCGTTTCAGTTCAATAAGCGAGCCATCGATGAGAAAGATCAGGCCGAGATATTCAATATTTATCTGCAAAACGGCGTGTTTTCCCCAGAGGAAGTCAGGCGCATGGTGGCTCCGCGAATGCCGGAAATCCAAAAAGCCCTTGATGCACAGAAACAGCTGACGGCCTCCGAAACAATTGCGAGCGCCACGGAGGCGGTTGTGGTCCTTGAGAACCGTTTTGTAAGAGCGGTGTCCGATCTGTTCCGCGAGATCAAAGCGACTATCGCCGCTAGACTCCCCAGTCTACGGCTCAAGAATCTCAAAGCCGATGTTCCGATCGAAGAACTGGCCAAGGCGTCGGATGATTTGGAAGTCCTCCTGGAACTTATCGACAAAGACAAGATCGCCAGGACCGTAGAAAGGTTCACGCTCGAGGCGGCACGCAAAGCACTGCGGCTTGCCGCCAGGCGTCAGAAGCGTCCGGATATCGATGAGATCAGCCTTGAGCTCGAAGAACGTCTCAAAGGGAATGCAACAGATTTGGCTGGCCATGTGTCGCAAGCAATCAAGGATGGTATTCGGCGGTCGCTCATCGAAGGGATCGCAGCGGACGAAACAATTCCTGAGATCATGCGGCGCATCGAAAAAGAACTGGACAATGTGGCCGCCATTCCGGTGCGACCTGTCATCGATCCGGAAGGAAACGTGATCCGCGAGGGTACGACCCGCCGGATTACCCGCGGAACGATGGCGGAGATGATCGCACGATCGGAAGCCAACCGGGCGTTCAATGAAGGCAATCTGGATGCGCTTCGCCAGGCAGATGTGGAGAGGGTTCAGTGGCTTCTTTCATCCGACGCTTGTCATGAATGCCAGGCGGCCGCCGAAGCAGTCGCCGGTGATAAACTGGGGAAAGTCATTTCAATTGGCGATGCGTCCGGGCAAATCCCTGTTCATCCAAACTGCCGCTGTACGTATGTCGTGGAGGGCCTATGAATGCCATCGAAGCCGTCAAAATAAATCTGTCTCAATTCGGCGGACTATTTAAGCGCGATCCCAAGAGCATGCCTGACCAGGAACTGCTCGCTCTCGATTTCCTGCTGCACCGTGCAGCCGCCATCGAACGTGCCGGCCACCGCATATTTTTCAATGCTGAGGACTGGCGTCACAAGGACATCGTGAGGCTTCACGACCAAACACGGGCCGAGATGGCTGTTCGCGGATTCACCCATGCAATCCAGGATTCTTTAACGGACGAATCGACACCGCTCGCCGCAAAACCTGTCGAGGCATCGATTGCGCCATTCAACCTTTCAGGGCATCTGATTGAAATTGACGAAGACGCCGAGAAAGGCGTACGCCAGGCATTCGGGTCGTACGGCGGCAAGCGGCTTCTGGCGCACAAGATCGCCGCCTACGTTCCTTACCACAAGACGTATGTGGAACCCTTTGCCGGGGGCGCGGCGGTTCTCTTTGCCAAGAACGTGTCTCCCCAGGAAGTTCTGAATGACAGGGATGGAGAGATCGCCTTCATGTATCGATTCATTCGCGACCATTCGCCGGAAGACCGTGCCGCGCTCGAGAAACGAGAGTGGACCATCCGCAAAGATGTTCATGAACGTTTGAAGACGATGAATCCCGGCACTGATCGCGACCGGTTCTACAAGAACTATTACTTGACGCGCTCGTCTTACGGAAAGATGCGCGGCAAATCCTTCAACCCGGCGAACGAGGGCGTCCGGATCGATTTCCCAGCCAACATTGAGCGCGCCCAAGCGCGGCTCCACAACATCTCCATCCACAACAAGGATTACCGGAAGATCCTCAAACGGTATGACGGACCTGAAGCATTTTTCTACATCGATCCGCCTTACCCGGGGACCTTCAATCTGTTCGACTTCGGTTTCGAGGAAGGGCAGTTCCTGAAAGCCTTGGAGGCACTCAAAGCAAAGTGGATCGTGTCCTACCCTGCTGAGCGGGCATCTGTGTTTAAGGGCAAGGGATATCAGATCGAACGGGTCAAGCGCCGGAATCAGATGAAGGGACCGGGTGGCAACCAGGAATGGGTCGAAGAGCTTCTCGTTTCCAACTTCCCCTTGGAACCTGTCCATCTCTATATCGAGAAAGAGGGCATCGGCCTTCTCGAGCATGAAGCGCCTCCCTTCCTGCCTCAACTGGACGCTGGGACGGATCTCGAGAAAATCCGCGGTGCATTCAAAAGCCCTGGCGGGAAGTATCGGCTCTACAAAAAGATCATCTCATTCATTCCTGAGCACAAGACCTTCGTCGAAGGATTCTGCGGTGGAGCGCAGGTGCTCTTCCATAAAAAGCCTTCTGAAGAAGAAGTTATGAATGACGTCAATGTCGATCTTATCAATGCCTACCGTTTCATCAAGAACATGACGTCGGATGATTTAAGCTGGCTTCAGAAGCAGAATTGGACCATTTCCCAGGCGCGGGCAAAGAAAGTGTTCGACTCGGTCCCATCGACACCTCGCGAACGCTTTTACCGATTCGCCTATCTAAACAAATCTACCTACTGGGGGAGGACGGATGTCTGGGAGGGCATCCGTGAAAACGGGGGCAGCGGCGAGGGAGCCGAGATCCGGCTGGTTGACCGGTTACCGGAAATTCAGGAGCGACTCAAACCCGTCAAACTCCACGCCTGGGATTGGAAGGATGTAATCAAGGAATTCGACGGCAAGGACACTTTTTTCTACCTTGACCCTCCATATCCCTTGCACTGGCCGCGAGAGGGCGGGAGGCATGGTTCCAAATTCTTTGATGAGAAGGAGCTCGTGCCTACGCTTGAGCGCATCAAAGGACAGTTCATCTTGAGTTACGAATTGGAAAAGGCGAATCTCTTCAAGGGATTCAAGACCTATCGCGTAAAGACGTTATGGACCGGCATGCACCAGATGGGCGCACGCCAAAAGTATGAGCTCCTAGTCTCCAATTTTCCGCTACAGTCCAGCGACTTATTTGTCGAGAAAGACTTGGAGCCGTTCAAGCCTTCCGAAGCGGGATTGCTGTAGGGGCGGTTTTTTGAATGGCGCGCAGATCGCGCCAGTTGAGCAACTCCACACGATGCCCATCAACCAGAAAAACATAGAGACGATTGTGTAGGCAAAACTGCCAGGGCAAATTCTTGATCTTCTTGCGGTAACTGACCGGAAAAGCGATCCCGTAGTAATAGCCATTTTTCGGATTCATCCGCGTCACGATCTGGCCTATCGCCACCCAAAACGCCGCTGTCCGAGACGAGTCGGGCGCCTTCGCTTTTGCAGGGTCGCCTTTGACTTCGATGATGAACCAGCGGCCATATCGCACGTTGCGGAGACGGATATCCACCCCATGCTGCCGCTCATCTTTCGGCTGCAAGTAGGCATATCCGTTTCTATACAGCCATCGGATCACCGCTGAACGCACCTCAGATTCTTTCGCCACGATTCAGATTTATCCCGAGATCGGTTCGGCCACAAGGAAAAAGTGTGCTGTCCATCAAGCCTGTAAACAGTTTGAAAGTTCATGGACGCATCGGAGGTATCGCGATTAAATCTTCGCGTAATGACCGATGCGCCCTTTATCCAGGCGATCCCCTTCGCATTCCCGCTTGAAGTCCTGAAACAGGTGGAGCGGGACGGCCAGTTCCATGTCGTTGGGTATGCTGCGACCACCGATTTCGACTTGCAGGGCGACATCATTACCGAAGAAGCGCTTCAGAGCGCATCGCTGGATCTCATTAAGAATTCGACGGTTCTCCTCAATCATGATCTCAAGCAACCCATCGGCAAGGTGACGAAAGTCGATTTCGACCGACACGGTCTTTTGATCGATGCGCTTATCTCACAGACCGAGCCCGACATCATCCAGAAGATCAAAGAAGGCGTCCTTAACAAGTTTTCGATTCGTGGTCAGGTATTGGAGCGCGAGAAGAAGTTCATGCGCGAATACGACCGCGTGGTCAATGTGATCAAGAAGATCGCATTGGTCGAAGTATCGCTAGTCTCGGTTCCCGCTAATCCCGAGGCCAGAGCGATCGGCTGGTATCTGTCCAAAGCCCTCCAAGGAGGAGACAACATCATGAAAGACGATCAAGTCGTTGTTGAAGAAGTCCCTGCTACAGCTCCTATCCCTGCGAAAGGCCCAGAGGAGGAAACCCCTGCTTCGGAGTCGGCGGACTCCGCGTTACCCGAGAAAGAACCCGTGGTTGCTCCTGAACCAACACCCGCATCTGAGGAAACTGAAAAGGCGCTTTCCAGCCCCGTGAGGATGATGCTAACTCCGGCTTTTTTTCTCTTGGACAAGCTGATCGCAGGAGGCGGCGAAGCGGCCGCCACCGCTCAGCAGATCAAAACGATTCTCGCAGCGATGTCCGAGAGTTCGGTCGCCCTATCCCCGGCTACAGCTGCGCCGACTTCCAAGGCCGTCCTCCCCGAGGACATCGCAAAGATGGTCAGCGGTGAAGTGAAAAAGCAGATGGAAGCCGCCTTGAAAACGATTCCGACGATACGCAAGGGGCTCGTCGCGCAAGACTCGGAGCCTGAGGACGTACGGAAAACATACGAGAACCTGTCGCCCGACAAGAAGCTCAAAGTGGCGCTCGCTCTCCAACAAGCTTAGGGAGGTATGACGACAATGAACGATTTAGAACAGTTGAAAAAGGCGTTGGACATGGCAAGCGCCGGCTCGGCGCTCCAGCAGCCACTCGTTGACCGGGTTCTTCAGGAGCTGATCGAGGTCAATAATCCACTGCGGAAAAACCTTCCGAGAAAACCGGGTTCTGGATCTGCCTGGATCTTAAACCAAAGGACAACTCGTGGGGCTGCAAGCGCCTTCGTGAACGACACGGAGGAGCCGACTGAAACGCAGGGGACTTATGTTCCAAAACAGTTTGCTTACAAAACGGTTCTAGATCGCCGAAAGGTCACCCGCAAACTTGTTGCTGTTGGCAAGACGCTCCTGGACACTGAAGCCGAGGAAGTCGAAAACGGTCTGCAAAACGTACGGGACTCCGAAGAGAGTGCGCTCATCAACGGTGATGCGACGGCCAACCCGAAACAATTCGACGGCCTCCGCAAACTCATCCCTGCAGGCCAGACGGTTGTAGCCGGAGCCAACGGCTCGCCACTGACTTTGGACCTCATGGATCAGGCCATCGATCTCAATCGCGGCAATCCCAACATGATCATCATGTCCAAGAAAGCCAATCGAAAATTGAACGCGCTCCTTCAGGCGCAGCAGCGGTTCGTGGACACGATGGAAGTGAAGGGCGGTTTCCGTGTTCAGGTCTATAACGGAATTCCGATCTTCCGCAACATCTGGATTTCCGATACCCAAACCCAAGGCACGTCCAACGCCGCCACCGACATCTACATCCTCGATACGAGCGCCGTCTGGCTCGGGGAGCTGACTCCATTAAAGATGGTGCGTCTTGCGCAGAAGTCTTCGCAGTACAGCGAGTTCGACATCTTCGAGGACATCACGCTGGTTCTGGCCAACGACATCAAGACTTCGAGGCTCGCAGGTGTCCTGTAATGTTCCGGCTCCGCAAGATCTATCCGCCCTATGGGACGGAGACAACCCCACTCTGGGAGTTCGCCTATAGCGAACAGGTGAAAGTGGTCAACGGGCTCTGTGAAGTGCAGAGTCCCGTGACGCGCGATTACCTGCTCAACATGGGCTACGAGCAAGTCAATGAGGTCGTACCGCTCTCGGAGCAGCCAATAGTCGTCAAACCACCGGACCGCAAAAAACCAAAGCCCAGGAGGGGCAAATCCTGACATGTCCTCTTTCCCTCTACCTCGTGTTCCGAACTTTCGAGTCGTTACGGCGGAGCCTGGAAACGTCCGGCTTATCTGGGCCGACTACCCGCCGGAAGTCAAAGCCGGACACCGGTTGAAGGGATTTCGACTTTACCGTTCATCCAACCCGGATGAGCTCGGGGACCGTATTGCCGATGAATACGTCCTCGGGCCGGGAATCTTCCAGTTCGATGACACCGACCCCCAGGCCGGGCCGGACCGAGGCTATATCTGCGTCGCGGTCGAGGAATCAGGATTCGGTGAAGCGCCGTTCGGTGAATCTCCGTTCGGTGAACCAGACAACAATGGCTTCGGTCTATTGCCTTACAACAGCCGCCCATTCGGCGCGCCGCTTCGTGGATGGGGACAGGTGCCGTTCGGGCTGGAAGGATACGGGTTTTGATTTATGGCCGAAACGCTGACTGAAAACCTCCGACTTTCGAAACGCGACACCGGCGATCTGAACTGGGGTGCCGGTGCGAACGCCAATCTGGAGCTTCTTGATAAACATGGCCAGCTTAAACTCCTGCGGCCGCCGCGGACGCTGCTCGCGACGCTCGGCTCCGGTTCTGTGGGAGCCAACCTGACCGGCAGCACAACTTATTTCTACAAGGTGACTGCGATCAACGCGGCAGGCGAAACCACCGAAAATCAGATTCCCGCCATTCTCGAGTCCCAGGTCACTCAGCCCGTAACGTCGGTTCCTGTCATTCTCCAATGGGAAACCGTGAAAGGCGCCACCGGTTACCGCGTCTATAAGGCCGCGTCCACAGGAACCGAGAAGTTTCTGGCCGAAGTCACCGGGGAATCATCGTCGACTTACACCGATAACGGAAACACCGCTGTGAACTCCGGCATTTCAGTTCCGACAGTAAACACCGCCCGCATGTCCGTGGCGAAGATCATCGCCGGATCCGGGATTACCGTCTCGCCTCCGGATGGGACGGGCGACGTCACCATTCAAGCGGCGGGCTCCGGAGTCGCATCGCTCAAGAAGACCGGTGATCCCGGTGCCGCGTTGACGGGCAACGTCACCCTTGAGCAAGGGACCGGTCTTTTGCTGACTCAAGACAATCCGAACAACAAAATCACGTTGGCCAATGCCGGTGTGACGGGTGTCCGGAAGCTGGGAGAAGCCTCGCCGCTTGCAGGCGATGTGAAGCTCGAACAAGGAACCGGTATTACGCTCACGCAGGATGGGCCCAACAACAAGATTACGATTGCGGCAGCGGCGGGCGGCGGAGCAAGCGGATACGCCACCGTGGTGGTGGCCGCACCATCCGGCAACGCCACAACCGATACGAGCAACATCAACACAGCGCTCACAACTGCCGCAACCAACGGCGGCACGGTGCAATTGCGCGAAGGCACTTACCAAATCAACGCCACGCTCAATATCCCAACCAAAGTGACTCTTCGCGGCATGGGGCGCTCGGCCACGATCTTAAAAGGCCAGGCAGCTCTCGATTCGGGCTCAAACTCGCTCATCATCTCGATGGCCGGCAACACCGGCTTGCAAGACCTCACGGTGGACATGGCTCTTGTGACAGGGAGTTTCGATCGCACCGATCTCCGCGCGATCGCGTCCAACTTTCAAGTCATCGACTGCAACTTCGACAGTCTGAAGAGCCAGGGATTCGGAGTAGCTCATCCAACGGATTTGCTCCCTTTTATCTCCAATTGGATTTTCCGAGGCTGCAACTGGAGCAATTGGACCGATACGGCAATACGGTGCGGCAATCCGAATGCGGACGTCCGGATTGAGCAGTGCCGATTTACCGGTAACAGCTCTGACGACATTTTCATGCCGAGCGGCAACGGGTCCCAACGGTGGGTCATTACCAACTGCGTCGGCGACAACGTCCGGATGGTCGTCAATGGAATCATGCCTCCGAAATCCGCAATGTCCAACTGCTCGTGGAGCCTAAGCGGTTTTCAGCACGCCGTTACGCTGGGAGCGGATTGCTCACTGGTGAACTGCATCATTGTTAATCCGTCCAGCAACGCAATTCTGACCGTCGTCATTCTGGATACCTCAGCGACCGGATGCGTCGTTTCCGGCAACCGGCTCATCAGCGGGTCAGCCGGCAGAGGTATTTGGGCTTTCGGGAGCAACCACACGATTGCGGGCAACCGTATCACAGCGTCTATCGGGATGGTGATTGACGGAGGCAATAACTGCATCACCGGAAACCGTGCAGAGGCGGGTGCTATTACGCTGAGCAGCGGAGTTTCGGGGAATGTCGTCGTAGGGAACAAGGCGACGATCACGGATAACAGCGGTCAGACCAACACGATTGCAAGTAACGGATAAGGAGCAGCGCCATGGCTATTCTTGAATCTCAACTGTCCCAGCAGGTCATCGCCAATCTCGCGGCAGATATTCTTGCACCTGAGCCGCCTTTGCTTGGACTCATCCAGGCGCTCCAATTTGTCGATGGCCTGACACCGAAGGGCAAGACGCGGATTACGCTGAACTGGACAGCCCCGACCCGAAACGAATTCATCGCCGGAGAGCTCTTCAAAAACCCCGATGGGACGGCAGACGTCGCCGAAGGCACCGCTGGAGCCGCTCACGAAGCTCAATTCGATCCCTTGGTCGGGGCATCCGTTTCGGTTTTTGAACGCACCGCCGTATCGGCCAACGTGAAAACATTGACCGCCAGCGCCGTTCACGGGCAGCGGGTGATCAACATCGGCACCCCCGTGCCTGCCGAAATCGTCGTCGGAGCTTATCTCGTCATCGATGACGTGGTGACGAACAAGGAAGAGTATGCCAAGGTCAAATCGGTCAACACCGGCACAGGCGAGATCGTTCTGGAAGATGGGCTCTTCTATCCGCATACGGCGGGAGCCAACGTCGCCGAGGTGACATTGGCGGCCAAGACGCTCACCACCCACTACACTCTGGATACGGCCACGGGCGTCCTCACCGAGGTCGCAGGCGGATTCACGACCGGCAACCGGATCGTCATCCGGTATCAGACCACGCTCCAAGACTTGAATCACTACGAACTCTACCGCGTTCCCGGGAACGCGCCGGTTTCGGTGCCGACCAAAACCAATGTCCTGTCCGCATCCGGCGTGGTGACTGTGGACAATGCGATCTCTTCCGTGGCGACATCCTTCCAGGATCAAACACTTCTGGATACGGACAACGGCAAGGACTACACCTATTACCTTTTCGCGGTGGATTCCCAGGGCAACGCGTCGAATTTGACGAGCGAAGTCATGACAGCCAATCTGCATCTTGTCATGGTGGAAACGGTCGGAACGATCGCTCAGAATCCTGCGGCCGAAGTTTCGACCAACAAAGCGCTCGTCTCGTGGGACGCTGTTTCCGACACGAATGCGAACGGGTACAACATCTTCCGATCGCCCGGGGCGGTCTTCGACTCCGGTCAGGCGCTCAAGGTGAACTCGGTCCTCATCCCCAAAGGGACGGGCCGCGTCAGTTTCGACGACAGCGCCGCCAACGCTTCGAACCGGCGTCCATCGAACGATGTGCCGTTCCCTCAGGACGGCCAAACCTTCACGTACAAACTCGAAACGGAAGACACGGCGACCTTCTGGACGGACGGGACCGCCAATATCCCGACGCTCGATACGAGCGCATCCAAGACCGCCGGTGTCGGGGACGGCACAGGTGGTCGATGATGGAGGGTGCCGGTGAGCATTCTTGCTTCTCAGCTCTCCGATCCTGTTTCAGCGACCGTCCGGGTTTACTACACCTTCCCGAGCTTGGTCAGCCAGGCCACCGGCGGTGAAGTCCGGCCTGAAGAAGTTCAATCCGAATGGCTGGATTGGGTCATCGAGGAAATCGACCGCCAAACCGGGACGACCTTCCGGGCTTTAAGCTTCAAGGACCAACTGGACGGGACAGGTCAGGATTACGTTTTCACGCGGAAATATCCACTCGTTCAGATCGAGAGCGTCGAAGTCGACGGGATCATCCTCCCACCTTCCTTATATAAGGCTAATCTCCGGACCGGAAAGATCACGCTTTTGCGCGGGGATTTCCCCGAAGGTTCGGCGAATGTCCTGATTTCAGGCGTCTACGGCTACCCGACGGTTCCCGCCATCATCCGAAAAATCGCGACGCTTATGGTGGCCAAGACGGCGCTTTCGGCAAAAAACGGGCCTCTGGTCGACAACGAAAACATCGGCGACTTCAATCAGACGCGGACCTTCAAGAAGCTGAACGACGAACTGGACCGCGCATGGGCGGCATGGGGAAAGCGCTTCTCCATCGACATCCTGTGAGCCGATCGATCCCTGAACGGCTGCTGCCGGACCGGATCGCGATACGGAGACCGGTCCAGAGTTTCGCGCCGTCCACCAAGCGCCCTGTTTTCCAATTCGAGACCATCGCGACCGGCGTCCACGCCCGATTCAATCCGGAAAAAACAGCGCTCAACCGAAATGTGCTCGGACAGACGCCCAAGAAGGCGTTTCAGCTTTTTCTGAACCCCCGAGAGTTCCATGAGAACTATGAAGTGCTGGACGAGGTCACCGGAAAGACGTTTGTCGCGGTCGAAGTAAAGAACTACTTCGGCCATCACTTGGAAGCGGTCGTGGAAGAGAAGAAATCATGATCCGAATCACGCTCAAGGGCGGTTCCGAAACGGCGAATCTGCTGCAGAAATTCTCCGAGCGGCTCCGTATCGCGATTTTGCGAGCGATGCGGGAATCGGCGATTCTGATCCAGGGTCTGGCTAAAGTGAAGGCCCCTGTGTTCCGTGGGCTCCTTCGCGTCTCGATCCTTCAAGGAATCACTGAAGAAGGCGGAAAGCTGGTAGGCCACGTAGGCTCAGCTCTCGCATATGCTCCGGTGCTCGAATCCGGCAGAACAACCGGCTGGTTTCCTCCGATATCGGAACTCAAGGTATGGGCCCGAAGGAAATTGGGCGATGAACGTCTGGCGTTCGTGGTCGGCCGCGCCATCAAAAGGCGGGGATTCAAAGCTCAGCCGTATCTATTGCCGGCGCTCGAAACAGGAGCATCCCGTGTTCAGACGATCTTTGAATCACGGCTCCGAGAAGCGATCCAAGCTGAGGGAGGAAACGCGTAATGCCCGCTCCCCGGCTCCATGAAACGCTCATCGCCGAACGGATCGTCGAGTTGATCGATCAGGCGTTATCAGGGCCGATGGGGCTCAAAGTGGTAACGATCGGCGCGCTGGAATTCTTTCCTGCGCTTGAAACCCTGGGAAACAACGTGCCGGCTGTCTTCATAAAGCCTTCTCCGACGACGAATCTAGAACGCATCACGACCGGACAAACTTACCGGATCGCCTACAACTTCCGAATCGTCTACGTGAAAGGTTTCGGTCCCAATGAGGAGATCATTTGGCAGAAGACGGTCGAAACGCAGAAGATCGCAGAGCTTTTGATCGATAACGTGGACTTGGGAGGTTTGGCGCTCCCGAACGGACAAATCCTCTTCACGACGCTCAAGGGCATCGAGTGGGAGCCGTCCGAGGACAATCTGATCGCCAGCATCAACGCTGATATGACGGCGACGGCACTCGTGTTTACAGTCGAGACCAGCTCACGCAAATGAGGGTTACGAGCGGGAGGGACGGAAGCGGTTTATGCATTTCCCGTTGACGCGTTCACAGAGGCAGTCCGAAAGGAGCGATTTGTCTTTGAGAAGTCGTTTATCTTCCGCTGCGCGCTTCATTAATGGGCTCAGCCACGCATTTTCTGTCTTCCACGTTTTGGGGTTCAGGAAGAAATACACCCACTTGCCTTCTTGGCGATCCGATATCAAGCCAGCTTTTTTCAGCGTCCGCAGATGGGCCGAGACGAGGGGTTGGGATATTCCAAGAATTCCCTCCAATTCGCAAACACACAGATCCTTCTCACGCAGGAGGGAGAGGATCCTTAGCCGATTGGGTTCGCTGGCGAGCTTTATGAGTGAGAAAACATCCGGCATCGCATTCAAAATCGGCCAAGCGAGAGGGCGCCCTCCCGCCCGGCGAAGTCTCCTAGGGGCAGACGCTGCAGGGAGGACAAGCAGCGATCACCTGGACCGCCCATGTCACCACACCGACGGCTGCCACCATCAAAGACCCCCACATGGCTTTTTTCATGCTGTTACTCCTTTGTGGGACATAGATCGTCATATAAACGACCGTTTATATGTTAGCCCCGCAAAGGTGAATCGTCAAGACCTATTTTGCAGTTTGAAAACGTGTTGTTTTTTAGCCTGAAAGGAGAACCCCAATGCCCTTCGCAACCGAGCAGAAAAAATTCGGATTCAAGAAAGAGACTAGCCGTGGCGTGGCAGAAGCATCGCCCAGCAAGTTCCTGGCGGTTGGCGCAGATAGCGAGCTCACCTACAGTTCCATTCTGATCGCTGACGATAAGATCCGGGGATTCAAGGAACGGTTTCCTTCCGCGCTCGGCATCAAAGAAGGAACTGGGACCCTGGCCGCGGTGGATGTCGAAGCGTCAACCGTGGGCGATCTTCTTCTGGGGTGCCTAGGGAGCGTGGCTACCGCCCAACCGGATGGAACCAACTCGCCCACTGTCTATCGTCACACCTTTTCGCGGTTGAACGCGCTCATCATGCCTTCCTTCACCTTCTTTGTGGATCGGGGCGTCTCGATCAAACGCTACCCGCTGACCGTCATCAAGAAGCTTTCCTTCGCGGGCTCCGTGGACGGCAAGGCACAGGTAGCGGCTGATGTCCTGTTCAAGTCCGAAGAGACAGGCTCCGCTTTCACGCCGACCCATGGCTCCCCCAAACCGCTTATGTTCTTCCAGACGGACTTCAAGATAGACGGCGTGACGGATCTCAATGTCCGCAGCTGGACGCTGGGAATCGATAACGGGTCGGTCCCGCAACGGACGCTCAACCAATCCAGGGATGCCAAAGACATCGTGTCGCCGGGCCGTTTCGTGATCGACGGCGGGTTCGAAATCTACTTCGAGTCCGATGCGCAGCGGCAGAAGTTTCTGGATGCAGGCGCGGCGGCCCTAAACATCCTTCTGACCGGCGACATCATCGAAGACGCCTTTAAAAACGAGCTCGAGTTCAAACTACCGGAGGTTCGCTACTCCGCTTATCCCTATGGCAGTTTGGAAGACCTGCTGGGGGCAAAAGTGGTCTTCCAGGCGCAGTACAACGCGGCCGCCGGCCACAGCCTGCAAGCTGTATTGACGAACGCGGTGAGCGCCTACTGATGGCCAAAATGGAACCGATCACCGCTACCGCCCTTAAAGAGAAGCTCAAAAAGGAGAAAACGGTCGAAATCTCCCGGATGAGCTTCCGTATCCGAAAAATTCCGCTGCTGCTGTTGGCGGAGGAATCGGATGACCTGTGGGAGCTCGCCCGGCAGGGACAAGAGATCCTGACGCAGAAGATCAAAGCGTTGCTCGCGAGCCCCACGCTGCCACGCATGCGCCGGATCCTCTTAAAAGGCGTCGTCCAGCCGAGCCTTACGGAGATTGATGCCGAGGACGCGGTGAGCGTTGATCTTGTGCTCTCGGACTATCAACTCTCATCGTCCCTTTACATCCATATCGTGAATTTTTCACTCGAGAGTTAGGGAGACACCGCTATGGCGGGATTTGAAATCCTCTTTGAAGCCACCGACCAAGCCTCCCCGATCATCGAGAAACTCTCCAAGCAGATGCTTGAGGCGGCCCAGCGGTCCGAGCGTTTCGCAGGGGACATTGCTGTCGCCAGCCAGAAGGCGGATGAAAGCCTTTCGAAGATCCCACCCAAAGCGTCCCAAGCCTCTTCATCGATGGCATCGCTGGAGCAGGCGGCCAACCAACTCAAGCAACAAATCCTTGGATTTGCGACGGTCGCTGGAATCACAGCCTTCTTCAAGGACTCCGCCGAGGCGGCATTGGGGGAGCAGGAAGCGCTCCGCAAATTGGGGTTTGCAGTGGAAGCGACGGGCGCATCCTTCGCTGCTGAGAAAGACAAGATCCTCGCTTTCGCTCAAGAGCAACAGGAGCTGACCCAGTTCTCGGACACACAAACATTCGAAGCCATGGGAAGGCTTGTGAGGGTAACGGGCGACGTCGGCCAGGCGATGCAAGGAACGCGTCTCGCTTTTGGGTTGGCATCCGCTTCCGGGCGTGATTTTAACAGCGTGATCGAACTCCTGGGCCCCATCTTGAACGGCGACGCGAGCCGCATGCGAGCGCTTAAGAACGAATTCGGAGCCTTCATCGGCGACGCGAATAGCGCTCAAGAAGTAGTCGATGCTCTTTCCAAACGATTCCTTGGTGCGGCCGAACAGCAGGGCGGATTCGCACGGGAGCTTGCCTCACTTCGGAACCGATTGGGCGATTTTCAGGAAATCGTGGGCGGGGGCGTACTCCCCGTATTCCGAGTCTTCCTGGAGGGTGTGCTTATAGGCGCTCAGTTCTTCGAAATCCTGGGAACCGTTATCGCCGACTTCGCAGCCAAGGCGGTTACCCATCTAGACGGGCTGGCGCAGAAAACCCGTGCGGTGTTTACAGGGCAGTTCGCTCGATTGCCGGATATCAGCCGGGAAACGGCGGCGAAGCTCGCCGCCATTGAAGAAGCGTCAGGTGAGCATGCGGTCGAAATCGAACGCCGCTACTCCCGGGAGCGAGAGGAAATCGTCCGGGAAGAAGGCCGGATCAAGACGCGGGTGACCGAGCAGTCCATCGAGCAAGCGCAAAAAGAGCAGGAGGAGAAAGAGAAATCCGCCCGGGATGCCCATGAGAAAGTCGTGCGCCTGGAATCCGAGCGACTGGAACTTGAGCAGAACCATGTCGAAGCGCGCCGGCTCATCATCGAACTCGAAAAAGAAGAGCGATTCCGGCAGCTGGATGCGCTCAAAGAAAAGCAGCTCATTACGGATCAGGAACTTGCGCAGGCCCGTGCCAACGCAACGGAAGTAGCCCGCCTCGAGCTGGAAAAGGCGCAGCAGGAGCAACTCAAAGGCCTCGATGAAGTGGCCGAAACCGCCAAGAGAACTTCGGACGCGATGGCGTCATCGGTCGGCAAGGCGGTCGCCGACATGATTCTGGACGGCAAGAGCTTCGAAGATGCCATGAAGTCCGTGTTCAACACGGTCTTAAGAACCGCCATCGAAACCTTTACGCGTGTGGCCATTGAAGCCGCGATTGCCCGGGATGCTGCGCAGGGAGCGGCCTTCGGTGGCGGCGCCGGAGCCGGTTTCGCCATTCTGGGAGGACTCGCGCTTAGCAAAGGATTCAAATTCGCCGAAGGCGGTGTGGTGACCAAACCGACCGTCGGGCTTGTGGGCGAAGCAGGCCCTGAAGCCATTATCCCGCTCGATCGGCTGAACGGTGTCGGCAAGACGGAAGTCACGGTGCAGCAAACGAATCATTTCACGATCAACGGTAGCGCAGGCGATGAGCAAGTCCGCGAAATGATGCGAAAGATTTCGGATGTAACCCGAAGCGGCGCAGCAGAGGGGGCGGAGCTTGTGAAATCAATCCTCTCAAGACAGGACCGTGTCTCGAAGCAGTCGGTGTGACAAAACATGAAAACGGTATCGGAACTCTACAAAGACGTCCAAGCTTCCAACCTGATCTATCCGGTCAGGAAGGTGGAACTCTTTCGTCGGCAGGCCGACGGCGACGATTGGGAAGTCGCACCCATCGATATCACATCCGAGGTTGTTCGCCTTGATCGGCTTTCTTGGAAGCTCGATACGGATGCGCTCAATCAATTCAAGGCTTCCAACATCCGTATCGAAGTCGAAAATGCCGATCGCCGCTGGGATGATGAATCGCTCGACCGGTTTGCGGGGTTCCTTCGATATCACTCCAAGATCCGCATTTCGTTGGGTTTGAAACTCGAAACAGGCGAGGAATCCTTTCCGGTTTTCACAGGCGTCATTGAGGACGTCACCGAAAACTCCGACAAACCAACGCTTCAACTCGATGTCGAAAGCCTGGACGCTATTCTGCGAACCCAATCGGCCGAGGCGGCGGCCGTTGCAGTCACCGATGAACTCTTGGGTGTCGGCGACGGCGTTCAATCCGATTTCATGACATCACAATTTCCCGTGGGAGCGGTCAAAGAGATCCGGCTGAACGGAGAGTCGATCCGCCCTGGACTGCGCTACACCATTTCGAATCTGAACGACCCGACTCAACCCGCCAAGATCAGCTTCGTTTCGATCCAGCCGGGGGCGGGAGAGGAAGTTCGGGCCGATTATGTCGTCTGGAAAAAAGACCAGCGGATCGAGCAGGTGGTTGCCGATCTTCTCAGCATCGTTCCCCAGGTGCCGGTCGGATTGATAGAGCCGGTGGTGTTTGATCCCGCCGCAAGCCGGCAGATTCTCCATACGCTCCAAGGCGATTTCCAAGGTTACGACTTGCGTCTGACGAAAGTGACGCCGGAAGACGCTCCACCCCAAAACGATGGCTTGGTCACGATAGACCCCTTTGACACGAAGGCCAAATGGGAAAGTGGGACGCTCAACCGCATCAACCCGCGAAGAGTGTCAGGCGGAATTTCGACGCTTTGGACTTCCCAATACGAAGGCGATGCTCTTCCGTCCAATGAGGAAATCCAAGTCGAAGAACTACCCGGCACATCCTGGCAGGAACTCCAGAGCGCGCCGAATGTCGCCAATCGGAGCGTTTCCGGCGGCATCCTCTCCGTCACTCAGGCGGCGCTCAGCGATTACTTCATCATGAACCAACAGGAGGAAGGCAATCCTTCGCGCTCGGTCTATGCGCGACTTCGGGTTACTCAGATTACCGCCGGTCGAATCGAGATCGGTACGGTCGTTCCCGGCGGATCGCCGGTTCGCGGCGCGGCGATGTGGTTCGAGACATTGAACAGCGTTCGCGTTCGGACCGGTGGGACCGAACTCGGCCCGTTCAATGTCGACCTCACACAGTTCCACAACTTTCGCCTGGCGCTCGCGATGTCGAACCCGAATTCGGGGACCTGGCATCTTTACATCGATGGTGTGGAGGTCGGATCCGGTGCGGTCGGTCAAGCCGATCCGCTTATGTTTCAAGGAATCTTCCTCCATTCGATTTCGGGAGACGGCAACGTTTTCCAAATCGACTACCTTCGATTCAACGGACTGGGAACAGGTTTCCCGTTCGGGAACTGGGAGAAGGTCGTGGACTATAGCCTTCACCTGCCGGGGATCGTTCAAGCGTCTTTGATCAGTACGCTGGGGCCCTTTTTCGCCGAGCCACAGGGCAACGCCGTCAACATCAAGTATTTCTTCGCTTGGAGCACAAATGGATCAGCCTACACGCCCGAACAGGAACTATCTCTCGGCGCGAACATCGGCAGCTTCACGAACACCGATGCCCCGCGATTCATCAAATTCCGCATTCAGCTGACCGCCGATGACCAACCCCTTCTCGTCGCGGCTAAGAACCTGTTTCTGCCGGGACTCGCCATATCAAACCTGATCGATGCCGGCAGCGGCGTCGTGTCCTGGGAAACGTGGAAAGCGACCTCGGTTGCAAACGACGGCACCCTGAAGCGCTTCACCGCCGTCGTCGCGGCTACACCCTCCGGGTTCGGCTACTACCGGAATATCGGCCCTTCCGATTCCATCGAAAGCGACGACGCGGCTCAGCTGGACAGCGTGGCCGCTGAAAAGCTCGTTTTCATCACGCTCCTGGCGACCTCAGGTGCGAACGCCCCTTTCTTGCGCGAGAGCATCATCAACTTCACCACTCGCACGGTACTCGTTTCGATGGTCAATTTGGGAACAAGGACGGTACTGGACGTTCTCTATGAACTCGCCAAGATCGCGGATTTCGAAGTCGGATTGGATGGCGATGGCCGGTTCTTCTTTCGCAACAAGGATGCTTCCGGCGTTTCTGTTCTGACACTCGATGATTCCAATCTCGAAAAAGTGCAGTCCTTCTCGCCGGGATGGGACCGCGTCTACAACAGTATCCGTTCCTCATTCGGTCCCTTCGTCCGTGAAATCGATTCCATAACCGAAAGCGATCCATCGCCCACGAGCATGGATCGGTTCGGTGTTCGTTCCCTTTCCGTGGGCGGAGGGAGCCTCGTATTTCAAACCGACGTCGACCTGGCGACGGTCATGGCCAGGCGTTATTGGACCCGGTACAAAGAGCCGAAACGGCGGGTCACCGTGGTAGCCCGCTATATGCCGGAGGTGGAACTCGGGGACCGCGTGTCCATGAACGTCATCAGTCCACGGCCGATCGCTCAAGTGTTCGATGCGAAGATTTTGGGTATCGCCCATGATCTGATGGGATTCAAAACCGAGTTGGATCTCATGGAGCAAGCCTGATGCCCAAGATCACTTTCAACAAGAAAGTCGATTGGGATCAGGCGGTCGAGAACAATGGACTGGTCACGGACGATACGGGAGTGGTTCTGTCATCCAGCTCTGCACCGCTTGCGCTGGCGGATGATTTCAACGACGGTGTACGTGCACCGGAGTGGCTGACGCATCTCGATCAGGTCATCGATTTCTTTTATTTCCCGCAACCGCCTCAATCACAGGTCAACAGCCTCAACATCGATCAGTTAGGGACGCATAAGCTCGCACAAACCTTCACACCGGATGCCGATAAAACCGTTGTGGCGGCCGCCATCATTCTGCAAGCGCGTGGGTTCCTTTTGGCAACCGACACGGTCACCTTAGAACTTAGAAATACCGACGGGTCCGGACATCCCGGTTCAACGCTGATCGCCTCGGTGACCAAGCCGGTATCCGATTGGTTCGGAGAGCCCTCCGGATTGGGACCCATGTGGGTAACGTTTCAGTTCGCTACCCCGGTCAACCTCACCTCGGGCGTGAAGTACGCACTCGTGGTGGTTCCGAACTGGACACCCAGCACCTCCAACTGGGCGGAAATGACCGGTGACGGGCGAGATCTCTACACCGGCGGGGAGGCGCTCCGATTCGATAACGCTCAAAACGCCTGGTTTCCTGCCGTATTCGGACTCGATGATTTTTACTTCCGTTTCTACAAGACCGTTCCGAGGGTCAAGCCTACGGAAGCAGGCGGCTTTTTCACCTTTGAGTATTTGGCTACGTCCGGTTCTCCAGATCACGTGCATACCATCCGCAATGTCGCGCAAGGCGGCTTTGAATTTGAGACGCGATTCAGGCGACGGCTGCTCTCGCCTACCTTCAATACCGGCATGTTTTCTTTCGCCCTCCTGCAAGGAGTGCGCGAGGTAGTGGATGGACCCGCACGCGAAGCGAAGGTTCTTCATGAGTTCGTGATGACGATCACCCAAAACGGCATCATGAATTGGGAATCACGGATCAAAAACTCGGCAGGACAAAACGTTTTTGCCGGAGATGCCGGCTGGCCGGTTGTCGTAAACCAAGGAATGATCGCACCGGATGGCCAGATCTTTACCCTGCGCGTCACCAAGAACGCGAATGGCGGCCTCACTTATCTGCTTTATCACTCCGACAATCCGGGCAACGTCCTTTATCAAACGCAAGGATCACCCGCGGTTCGCATACTCCCCGGCGACATCTTTTTGGAAATCGGCGGTCCTGTGGGCACAAACGGCGCATTTGGTTGTGCTATCGACGTAGATTCCATCAAGCTGAATGCACCTCCTGTAGAGGTCCCGACAGGATTCCTGAGGCTAAGGCACGCTTTCGGGGTCAAAACAACGCTCGACAGTCTCGAAATCAGGCGATTGCTTCCTGCTTTTGGTGACAAAGTAGAGATGCAATTGCGTTCCGGATCGTCCATCGCCGAGCTGGAGGCGGCCGCATTCGGTTCGATCATCCAAACGACGCCGGGGTCCTTCGATCCTGCCAATCCGCAAGCGGAATTCGAGAAAGCATTGCTCAATCTGCCGAGCGCTGAATTCTGGGAAAGCCTGATTCGGCTGACGAGAGCGTCTCCATCGCCCAACCTTCTGGAATATTCCCTGACCTTCACACCGGAGGGCGGCGAGCCGGTGACGATTGAGGAAGCGGAGCCTCTAACGATCCGCCGCCACATCAAGAGCATCGACAACTGGAACGGCTTTATCGAGAAATCGTCTTCGGTTGCCATTGTGGCTGCACCGGGAGGCGGCGGCATGGCGACGCTTTCGCCCGTATTCCAGGATCTCTTCGACGATTTTGTCATCGATCCCGTATGGACGATCTACGGCAGGGGTGCAACGCTCTTTGAATCATTCGATTTCCTCCGCATGCAGATCCAGTCATCCGATGCGGACGCCATGCTCGTCAAGAATGTCGCGCTCCCAACCACGTTCAACATCACAGCGCGTTGGCGCATCGAAGGTTCAGGCGGCTTGCCCTCAGGTGCGGACTCCGCGATGAACGTTTTGACGATCTTTAATTCTCCGGCCGAGCCGGTCCCCAATGATCTGCGCTTCGGTGGAATCGCCCCCGGCAGCCACCACACATTGATCATCCGCTGGGCCAAGAAAGCGGACAACACCCGGCGCTTCGCCTTCATCGCCCTGCGGTCCGACGGTCAATTCGTGAGTTGGAATGGAATTGCTTGGGTGACCGGAGGCGCGGTCGAAAACGTGATTCCCGCCGGCAAGGAAGAAACGACGTGGTCGTTCGAGATATCCGTTGCGGGCGCAAATCTGTCCATCAAGGCCAGAGACGACCAGGGGGTGATCCGCTTCGACACCTCCAGTCAGTCCCTGGCCATCAAGATCGGTGACTTCCAACCCTGGCTGGTCCTGGGCGACAGCAACCTCGACATGCCGCCGGACGTGACGTACCTCTACGATTCAGTCGAAACCGATATTCCTGTCACAGGAACAACGAGTGGCTTCATCCGATTCCGTGAGAATCTTGGAGCCTGCGGCCGCTTGGGCAAACTCAAGGTTCATCCGACGCTGGCCAGCGCCGGGCTGATTTCGATCAAGGCACGCGCGGCGAATTCCGAAGAGGCCCTTGTGTCGGCCCCGTTTCAGACAACGGGCCAGTTCGTGCCTGATTCAGCAGGAAGCGTAGTGCAGTTAGCTCTTGCGCCGGCGGCGTTCTTCGAGATCGAGTTGGGACTCTTTTCCTCATCCCCCGGCCCCGAGATATTTCTGCTGACATGGGAAATCGAAGCGGTCGTTGAAGATAGCCCGCTCATTTTATCGCTGGATGAAATCACCCCGGATTCCCATGCGGTGTCTTCTTCGAACACCACTCCGGCTGAAAATCAGTCATCGGTGCCTTACGTCAAGGATGGCAACGCTGAAACAGCATGGGAATCAACCGCATTCCAGGAAGGATTCGCTATCGGCTGGACACTCACCCTGGGATTGCGCCGCGGCGGAATGCCGGTCGAATCGATCATCGACACGCTCATCCTTCGCAACACCAATTTCGGACGCATCGACATCGAGTTGTCCAGGATCGGGTTCAACGACCGGAAGATGGTTTGGAGCGGTGAGCTGCTCGCCTCGGACGTCATCCTTCGATTCGACCCCTACCTGACATCCAACATCATCCTCTTTATTTCAGGCAGCCGGACCCCGAACCAAAAGAAATCACTGGGCGAACTTTATGCAGGCCGCCTCCTGGCCGTCCTGCCCAATTTCGACGAATACGAACCCAAACGCGAGCTCGTGGAGTCCGGCAGCCTCCGGACGCTGGGCGGCAAGCTCGTGGCTTACCGCGGCCGGGACAAATATGCCTCCCGCTGGCGCGTCTCACAGGTCGAGAAAGACCGAAAAGATTTGATTGAGCAGGTTTTCAAGGACAACCCTCTCGTAACGTTCTGGCCGGAGCCAAAGTACCGCCCACGCGATTTGTTCGACACCGGATGGTCTGTAGAAACGATCCCCTTCCCTTATTCGGAGTTGGTCAAGACCGCCGGATACACGATGGAAGGCGAAATGACGGAGGTATGAAATGGCTGATGAAACCGCATTAAAGGACGGAAATCGAAACCCCACGCTTCTTTTCGAGAAGGACGGTGAAGTTCGCCGCGTCTCGAATACGAATCCACTTCCTGTGACCGGGGCAACGGGTTCAGGTGGTCCTGTAGAAGTCACGGGCACCGGAGGCGGGCCTGTGCAAGTTGCGGGCAATGTGGGAATCAATGGCACCGTTCCTGTTTCCGGAACTGTAGGAGTAAGCGGCACGGTTCCCGTAAGCGGGAATGTTGGAATTAATGGAACTGTGCCGGTGAGCGGTACGGTCTCGCTGCCTCCTGATGCGACACTCACCGAAACGCGAGAGCAAACAGGTCCTATTGCCAGTGTTACGCTCGTCACGCCGGCAACGGGCAAGCGCCTTTTAGTCAAAGGCATGTGCGTCATTGTGGAAGCTGCCAGCGGTTATGACGCAGGCATCCGCATGGCCAGTGGCAAGACCCTTCATAAAGTCTTCCGAAGCGACCAACAGGGCGTCTATGTCATGGCCAACTATTCAGGTGGGGTCAATGAAGCCTTGACGGTTTTCATCAACGGCGTGGGCGGCGGCATCCGGAGCTTCTTTCTTGTCAACTACCAGGAAGTGTGAGATGAGCGAATCCCACTCTACGCTGGAACGCTTGTCGGCGCTTGAGGCCAAGACGGATCAAATGCTCTCCGAAGTAGCGCTCCTGCGGGCCTCGTTCGTGTCCTTGGAGAAATATCTCCTGAGCCACACCAAGGAAATCGAGCGCCTGTCGACGGAGATGTCGATAGTCAAGCAGATCGGCATGTGGATTTTCGCGCCGTTCCTGGGGACCTTCGGCATCGGCGCGCTC
Organism: uncultured Elusimicrobia bacterium; assembly: GCA_964441955.1. Lineage (GTDB taxonomy): Bacteria > Elusimicrobiota > Elusimicrobia > 2-01-FULL-59-12 > 2-01-FULL-59-12 > CAYTWA01. Next base: position 3,461 of record CAYTWA010000007.1, on the reverse strand, counting down.
CTGGCGATATATATGGCGCTGAAGAAACCATGAGCATTACGTCTGCATCGGACCTCTTCATCGATAAAGCGAAATCCCGTCCATGGAAGGGGATCGTTTGGCACCACAGCGCAAGCCCTGATGGACAGACAAGGGATTGGGATGGAATCGTCAAATACCATACCTCTTTTCGCGTCGACTTCGAAATCGTCACGGAAGAGGAGTTCAAATGGCGGCTCCAATATGGGCACGGGAAAACTTTCCAGCGGCCGTGGCGCAATGTCGGCTATCACGGCGGCACCGAGTGGGTGGACGGCAAGGTCGTGTTCAACTGGGGGCGGCCTCTCACTGAGATCGGGGCACACTCCGGGGTCAAAAACGCCTCCAATCTCTTCAACACGGAATATCTTGGCCTCTGCACGGTCGGCGACTTCGACTCGACACCGCCGAAGCCGGAGCATTGGGAATTCAATTTGCAGATCACCCGCGCGTTCATGGCGGCATTTGGAATTACCGCAGCACGCGTTATCGGCCATCGTGAAGTGTTCAGCAAACTCGGCGTCCCTGTGCAGAAATCCTGTCCGGGCAAATGCTGGGACCTCGAGAATTTCAGGCAGTCATTAATGTAAGCAAAGGGAGGATCACATGGAACCAGTCAGCATCGTCGCCCTCATCACCGCAGGCATTCCGTTTCTCACGGCAGTCTTCAAGAAAGTTTTCAAAACAGACCGGCTAGAGGAATCCCCGCGTAAAGGAATCAACGCCTTGATCCCGATCGTACTCGGAATTCTTTCCAGCGGGCTCTACGCCTATAGTCAAAACCAAGACTGGGTCACCGCACTGGCCATCGGGTTGGGATCCGGCGGTGCGGCTGCCAGCGCTCGGGACATTGACAAATCACTCACTGGCATCGCCAATGCCGTCGCTATGCTCGTAAGAAATGATAAGCGAACCTGATGACCTGGGTGGTTTGATTAATATCGGCAGGATATAAGACAATGACCTAATGTCAACCGGCAAACGCGCAACATTCTTAAGCCTTCTTGTAACCTTCTCATTTTCTTCCGTTGCAGCCTTAGATCCCTGCGGAACGAGTAAACCTTGTGACTGCCGGCACAGTGTGACTGTCGTTGAACCCTTACAGGAATCGACCCGTTCTTGTCACGGCGAAAGCAACCCAGAGTCGTCCAAGGCGAATCCAGGACCTCCTTGTTGCGATCAATGCTGGCTTGAGCCTACTCCGAGAGTTGGGCTAGACCCCCGTCCTGTTTCGCTTGTCAAACTCGATACAAACCTCACTTTTGCTGTTCTGGTTGAAAATTCTTCCATGTATGCACCTCCATCGCTCTCGGCCAAACGAAGCATGGCGTCCGAACGGGGCCAACCTCCGCTTGGCTTTTTGGCGCTGCTTCATAATCTCAGCCCTCCCTCCTTCCTCGCTTAACCGTTGCAGGTCGTTTTGACATGCACTGCGCAAAACCGCGTAGTGTTTTACAACCACTGACATAGTACCGACACAACCAGAGGGCTTAGATGACGGATGTCCAAGAATCGGACGAATCCTTAATGTCTCGCTATCAGCAAGGGGATGAAGGGGCTTTTCGGTGTATTTTTGAGCGCTACACGATTCCGCTCATTCATTTTGCCTATCGATTCATCGGTTCCCAAACCGAAGCAGAGGACGTGGCACAAGAAGTGTTCATGCGCGTTTATCGACACAAGGACCGTTATGATGCAAGGCGCCCGTTCCGATCATGGATTTTTTCAATTACCGCACGTTTATCGGCAAACAAAGTGCGCGACCGCAAAACACATCGGGAATCGTCACTGGATGTGGATGGGGACGAGGTGAAATCATCCCCTGCGACGGGGTTGACTGAAGAGAGCCATACTCAACCGGAGCGCCTTTACCAATCTCAGGTTCAAACAGTTGAAATATTACGTGCTCTTCAAGAATTGCCGGAAAGTCAGAAAACCGCCCTTCTTCTGTGCCGCTTTGAAGAGATGTCCTATGACGACATTTCCCGGGTCATGGGGGCATCCGTTCAGGCGGTAAAATCGCTCATTTTTCGTGGTACACAAACTCTGCTCAAACGATTGGGAAAGACAGGCCCGCAACTTTCATCGGCTCCTCGTGTATTGGCAAGTGAAGGCGGCGAAGAAGCTGCCTCAAAACAACCAAAGGAGCCAATGCCATGAAACGCACCACAGCCTTAATCGCAGGAACATTAATCGTAGGGATCGGGCTAATAACACCAACCGGGTATGCACGCGCCGATATGGATCACAAGCAGATGCAGGGAATGAGCAATGAGTATTGCACCAAACATTGCCGCGCGATGGATATTCGCAAACAGCTCGATGCACTGAAAACCGAAATCGAAGCGGACAAAAAAGCCGGTAAGTTTACAGGCGGAAAAGTGATTGAGACGCAAAACAGAGCCAAAGCCTTGCGCGAACACCTGGCGAAACATGAGAAGGAATTTACCGACCTCGAGACCGAACTTGGTCGTGTTGAAGCGGAGCTTAAATAACGGATCAGGGAATTTAGGCGGCGGGTGTACGGAACCTCCTTTTCACCCGCCGCCCCCCGATTTTGAAGGACAATGTGAATGAAAATGAACTGCGCTGACGTCAGATCAGAATTGCCTGGATATCGGAGCCTCAAAAACGAGGATCCGACACGTGCCGCTGTGCAGTCTCATTTGGATGGGTGTAATACCTGCCGCATGGAAGCGGAGCGTTTAACGGCCCTGTGGAATACTTTGGGCGCAGATCTCAGACTCATTCCCTCTACGGATTTCCGGACTCGATTTTGGGAAAGGGTTCGCCAAGAGGATGAAAAAGAAAGCCCGATCTTTGGATGGTTGACATGGAAGCGCTGGGCTGCGGTCACCGCAGGAGCATTGACCGCTTGGACAATAGGGATTTCCGGTCCCGCCATCTGGGCCCTAAAAGACCGCGAGGCTCAATCGGCTCATCCCGCCGTAACAATCATCAGCGCGCCTTTCGCCGAACAATCGCTTGCAGATATCTACTTCAAAGGACCTACTCATGAATAAACGCCGTTGGATATTCCTGACTTCATTCGTTGCCATTTTCGCGTTGGGCGGGGCATCTTCGTTTCTATTTGTCAGGGAATGTGTGATGAAGCCTACTGAATCAAAGGATGATTTTGGCGCTTTTCACGCTTGGGCACACACGATTGGTTTAACAAAAGATCAAGAAGCCAAAATCGAGCCGCTCGAGAAGTCGCTTAAACAAGATATCGCCGCAGTTCAAAAACGTCTTGCAGAAGAACGCATGGCGCTTTGCCGTTTCATGCATGAGGAACCCATCAATCGGGCCCGCCTCGACCGACAGTTGGAGACTATTTGTGAATTGGAAAAAGAACAGCAAAAACGGGTTGTCAATCATCTTCTGACGATGAAAACAGTCCTGACGCCGGAGCAAAATGACCGCTTTTACCAACAGATGATGAC
>CAYTWA010000006.1:146462-146931 GCA_964441955.1 uncultured Elusimicrobia bacterium | reverse complement strand
TTAGGGCTAGGACTACCAGGGTATCTAATCCTGTTTGCTCCCCTAGCTTTCGCAGCTCAGCGTCAGTGATGGCCCAGAAACCTGCTTTCGCCATAGGTATTCCTCCCGATATCTACGCATTTCACCGCTACACCGGGAATTCCAGTTTCCTCTACCACACTCTAGCCTGACAGTTTCTCTTGACCTCTCCCAGTTAAGCCGGGAGCTTTCACAAAAGACTTATCAAACCGCCTACCTGCGCTTTACGCCTAGTAATTCCGAGTAACGCTTGCCACCTTCGTATTACCGCGGCTGCTGGCACGAAGTTAGCCGTGGCTTATTCCGGGGTACCAGTCACTCCTAGTTTTTCACTAGGTCATTCCTTCTCCCGAAAAGGAGTTTACAATCCGAAGACCTTCGTCCTCCACGCGGCGTCGCTGGATCAGGGTTGCCCCCATTGTCCAAAATTCCCCACTGCTGCCTCCCGTAG
>CAYTWA010000006.1:0-146442 GCA_964441955.1 uncultured Elusimicrobia bacterium | reverse complement strand
CGTTCCCTCACCAACTAGCTGATCGAACTCAGGCTTCTCCTCAAACGCCCCTTGCGGAGCTATGAACACAGAATCATGCGATTCCGTGGTATTACGGGACATTAGCCCGACTTTCGCCAGGTTATTTCCCTTTCGAGGGTAGATTGCCTAAGTATTACTCACCCGTCTGCCGCTAACTTCAACGATACCCCGTTGAAATTCGCTCGACTTGCATGTGTTAAGCACGCCGCCAGCGTTCACTCTGAGCCAGGATCAAACTCTCCATTAAATTGTCCATCGGTCAAACGAACTGGCTTGACCGCGGATGTTTATAGAGGTTTGGTTTGAATGGCTCTATATTATGAAACACCAAAGTTCATCTTATTTGGCCCTTGGTTGCCCCTTATGCATTCGACTTATCGTCAACTGCATGGGGCGTTTATTGGCTTGCGCGTATGTAGACCTTCTGTCAAAGAACTCCTAAAAAAACAATTACCCGACCACAGAACACTTCGTTCTGTTTCGAAGTGGGGTGATCTTATGCAAATCACTTGCACCTGTCAAGCACAAAATCGGCTATATTAATGCGCGAATGAAAATTAAATTTTGCGGCGCGGCCGGCGAAGTCACCGGGTCAAGTTATTTAGTAGAAACTACTCAGTCGCGGCTCCTCCTAGACGCCGGTCTCTTCCAAGGTCACCGACAAAACGCGCTGAACAAAAACAGACAACTCCTTTTTTCAGCCGACGCACTGGACGCTGTTTTATTGTCGCACGCTCATATTGATCACAGCGGACGCCTCCCCTTACTGGTTAAATCCGGCTTTGCGGGGCCGATTTATGCGACGCCCGCAACACGAGATTTGTGCGCGGTAATGCTTCCCGACTCGGGTCGGCTCCAGGAAGAAGACGCTTTCTTTTTCAATAAACTTCACGCGGCCGACGGCCAACACATAGAACCGCTTTACACCGAAGAGGATGCGCGAAAAACGCTCACCCTTTTCGAAACGGTTGACTACGATAAGCCTTTCGCCGTTCGTCCCGATGTCCACATGACGCTTTTAAATGCCGGCCATGTTTTGGGTTCGGCCATGATCCAGTTAGACATTCAAAACACCAAGGACTCCCGACGACTGTTGTATACGGGCGATTTGGGAAGACGAAACATGCTTCTCATGCAAAGTCCCGAGCCACCCAAAAACGTGGATACGCTTTTAATCGAGAGCACGTATGGAGACCGACACCATGCTCCCGTTGAAAATGCGGAAGACGCTTTCGCTCGCGTAATTGAGCGCGCCGTTCGCGAAAAAGGAAAAGTCCTAATCCCCAGCTTCGCACTTGAAAGAACCCAGGAAGTGATTTTGATTCTAGAGAAACTCCGGAAAGCCGGCCGCGTTCCCGCACTGCCGATGTATGTGGATAGCCCGATGGCCGTTTCGATCACCGAGATCTTCAACAAGCACCTGCGCGATTTTCACCTGGCTCCCGAATTTAAAGACTACATCAGCAGCAACAGCAACCCGTTTGGTTATGGCAACGTGCGCTACCTTCGAACATCCGAAGAATCCAAGCAGTTAAACGATATGCCTGGCCCCATGATCATCGTCTCCGCCTCCGGAATGTGCGAAGGCGGTAGAATTCTTCATCACTTAAGAAACAACATTCATAAAGAGTCCACGACTATTCTTCTCGTTGGCTACCAAGCCCAAGGGACATTGGGCAGAAGGCTTTCGGAAGGCCAAAAAATCGTCAAAATATTTGGCCTCGAACACGATGTTAAAGCCCGCATTCAAGCGATGTCTTTCTTCTCGGCTCACGCGGACCAAGCCGACCTGCTTTGGTTTATCCAAAACCTTAGGCCTGCCCCTCAAAACATCGTTCTGGTGCACGGTGACCCCAAAGATCGGGAGCTATTTACTTCCTATCTAAAAACACGGGGAATTTCTCAAACGATGCTCCCCATGATTGGAGACGTCGTCGAGATTTAATTAGGGGCGGGGTTTTCGGCGCTGAAGCTGTTGAGCAACTCGCAAGCGGGCTAAGGCGCGGCGGAGTTCGCTTTCGATGGCGGCCATGTTTATATCGGCGGGGCGGTCACGAAGGGCCGATTTGGCGCGTTCGGCGGCTTGGCGGGCGCGTTCCAGGTCGATTTCGTGGGCGGCTTCGGCGGTTTCGGCTAGGACGACGATTTTGTTGTCGCGGACTTCCACGAAACCGCCGGAGATGGCGAAGTGTTCGGTCTGATCAGCGGTTTTTAGACGAATTTCCCCCGGTAACAGCTGCGCTAAGAGCGGCGCATGGTTCGACAGAATTCCCAATTCCCCATCAAAAGCTGGAACGACAACCGAATCCGCCTGGGTTTCCAGGACGGGGCGTTCAGGTGTGACGATAGAGACGGTTAAGCGCATCTTACGCTCCCGCTTTCTCCAGTTCCTTGGCTTTCTCGACGGCTTCGTCGATGCTGCCGACCATGTAGAAGGCCTGTTCGGGGAGGTGATCCCATTTGCCGTCGATCAGTTCGCGGAAACTGCGGATCGTGTCTTTGATCGACACATAGCGGCCCGGGCGGCCGGTGAACGTCTCGGCCACGAAGAACGGCTGGGACAGGAACTTTTGAATCTTGCGCGCGCGGGAGACGAGCAGCTTGTCGTCTTCGGAGAGTTCGTCCACGCCCAGGATGGCGATGATGTCTTGCATATCTTTGTATTTCTGCAGAATCTTCTGCACATCGCGGGCGGTGCGGTAATGGTCTTCGCCCACGATCTTGGGATCCAAGATGCGAGACGTCGATTCGAGCGGATCCACGGCGGGATAAATTCCTAATTCCGAGATCGAACGCGACAGCACGGTTGTCGAATCCAAATGTTGGAACGTTGTGGCCACGCCGGGGTCGGTCACGTCATCGGCCGGCACGTAAACGGCCTGAATAGACGTAATCGAGCCTTTTTTGGTCGAAGTGATACGCTCTTGAAGCATACCCACCTCGGTTCCAAGCGTCGGCTGATAGCCAACCGCCGAAGGCATACGGCCTAAGAGGGCCGACACTTCCGCTCCAGCCAAAACGTAACGGAATACGTTATCGATAAAAAGCAGCGTGTCCGCCCCCTCCTGATCACGGAAATACTCGGCCTGCGTTAAAGCGGTCAACGCCACCCGCGCGCGGGCACCGGGCGGCTCATTCATCTGACCGTAAACCAGAACGGTTTTGGACAACACCGGCTGGCCGTCGGAAAGCTTCGTGTGCTGCATTTCGAGCCAAAGATCGTTTCCTTCGCGGCTACGTTCACCCACGCCGCCGAACACCGACACACCGCCGTGCTGCTTGGCGACGTTATTGATGAGCTCTTGGATGATGACGGTCTTCCCCACGCCGGCGCCGCCGAATAAGCCGACTTTACCGCCGCGCTGATACGGCTCTAAAAGATCGATGACTTTGATACCCGTTTCGAAAATCTGAGGCTTGGTTTCTTGGTCGGTGAACGATGGCGGCGCGCGGTGGATGGGCGATTTGGACTTCGTCGTGATCGGACCGCGATCATCTTTCGGCTCACCCAAAACGTTCATCAAGCGACCCAAACATTCGCGGCCTACGGGAACGGAGAGAGGAGCGCCGGTATCCAGCGCTTCCATGCCGCGCTGAAGGCCATCGGTAGGTCCAAGAGCGATCGTGCGTACCTGGGCATCGCCCAAGTGCGACGCTACCTCAACGATGAGCGGGGCGGCGCCTTTAATTTCAACCGCGTTATAAATCGCGGGAAGTTTTCCAGGGGCAAATTCCAAATCCACCACAGGACCAATGACTTGCATTACTTTTCCCGCATTCGACGCTACAGTAGCCATGTCAGTAACTCCTTAAAGGACCGCAAGGGGCCCGATGTAATTCTTTTTCAAAATTGAACGCAGCTGCCATACATGCCAAACCCCAAGCCTCGAAAATTTCACCCCGTAACGCACGCGCCCGCTATTATTTTGAACTCCGGTCGGTGCACGCCGAAACACCAATATGCCTTGGGCGGTAAACCCATGATCCAAAAAATGCAGCAGGATCCTTGTGCCTTCCGGCCAAGATACGAGCGCTTCCAGCCCGGCACCGCCTAAGCTCAGATTAGTCAGGGTCGCCTTGCTTTGAAGCTCGAAGAACCAGTTGTCCATTTTACAGGCGCTCTGGACACCCACGCGCTGAAAAATCCGCCGATCTCGCCCCAACAGCGTTTCACGAGGGCTCCACTCGCGGCGGGCGTGGCGATAGGCCAGCGCCAGCTCGAGAAGCGCGCGAATCACTTCAGCGCTTCCGCTCCGCTTACAATCTCTAGAATTTCTTTCGTAATAGACGCCTGACGTGTGCGGTTCATTTGCAGCTTTAGAGAATCCAACAGTTCAGAGGCGTTGCGCGTGGCGTTATCCATGGCGCTCATACGAGCCCCTAGTTCTGAAGCCGCACCTTCCAAAAGCATTCGATACACTTGCGACCGTAAGAACCGCAACACAATGGCTTGCAGCAAATCTTCTTTTTTAGGTTCGTATATAAAGTCAAATCGGCTGCCATTTTCAGGCGAGGTTACGGGGATTAGCGGCAATAGAGGCTTTAAGACAACGCGCTGCGACACTACCGACTTAAATTCGCTGTACATCATATCCACCGCCGTCCAAGAAGCATTGCGGTAAGCCTCCAACACATCTTGAGTGATCAATTCGGCCTGCGCGAAGGATAGGTTTTGAAAAATTTGAACATATTCTTTCAGCACACTCGAATGAATGCGGCGGAAATAATCTCGACCCTTTCGCCCCACGATAATGAGCATGACGTTCTGTGGTCCATGCTGGCGGAGGTATTTGAGCGCTTCACGAATCAAATTGGTGTTATAGGCACCGCACAATCCTTTGTCCGATGTCGCTAGAATCAACAATCGTTTCAAACCATCGCGTTTCATGAAAAGCGGATGATCTTCCTCTCCGCTCACCCGCCCCAGCAAATCCCGCATCGTTTCTTCCATTTTGATCGCAAAGGGACGTGCTGAAATGATTCGCTGCTGCGCCTTTCGCAAACGAGCGGCGGCCACCATTTTCATGGCTTTGGTAATCTGCTGGGTCGACTTAACAGATTTTATTTTCTGACGATATTCACGTAGAGACGCCATTAGGCTTTAAAAATGGCTTTAAATTCCTGGATGGCGGATTTCATCTGCGCTTTAGCGGCTTCGTCAATGACTTTTTTGTCGCGGATAATTTTAAGAAGGTCACCGAAGCGTCGCTCCATGAAGGAGAGCAGTTCTTCATCGAACCGCCGAACGGCGGCTACGGGGATGTCATCTACAAAGCCGTTGGAACCCGCAAACAACGACACAATCTGCTTTTCAACCGTCAGCGGATGATATTGATCTTGTTTTAAAAGCTCTACCATGCGCTCCCCGCGCGCCAACTGAGACTGTGACACTTTGTCGAGTTCGGAACCGAACTGGGCAAAAGCGGCCAAGTTGTTGTACTGGGCCATGTCAAGCCGCAGCTGGCCGGCCACTTGGCGCATGGCTTTGATTTGAGCGTTGCCGCCGACACGGGAGACGGACAATCCCACGTTGACCGCAGGACGTATGCCGGCATAAAAGAGGTTTGATTCCAAATAGATTTGCCCGTCTGTGATGGAAATCACGTTAGTGGGAATGTAAGCCGACACGTCATTGGCTTGGGTTTCGATGATGGGGAGCGCCGTCAGGGAGCCGCCGCCGTTTTTATCCGAAAGCTTACAAGCGCGTTCCAACAGGCGAGAGTGCAGGTAGAAGACGTCGCCCGGGTAGGCTTCACGGCCGGGTGGGCGTCTAAGCAGCAACGAAAGCTGACGATACGCTTGCGCATGTTTGGTCAAATCGTCGTACACGCAGAGCACGTGTTTTTTGTTCCACATAAACTCTTCACCCAAGGTCACGCCGGTATAAGGCGCAAGATACTGAAGCGGCGCGGGGTCGGAAGCGGTCGCACAAACCACGACGGTATAAGCCATAGCGCCCAAATCCGTGAGACGCTGCACCACCTGAGCCACGCTGGCTTGTTTTTGGCCAATCGCCACATACACACAAACCGGTCGCGTCGCGGCAGGTTCATTCTTCTGGCTTAAAATGGCGTCAATGGCGATGGCCGTTTTGCCGGTTTGCCGATCACCAATAATCAGTTCGCGCTGACCGCGGCCAATGGGAATCATGGCATCGATGGCTTTAAGTCCGGTTTGAAGCGGCTCTGTCACTGGTTGGCGCTCCACGATGCCGGGGGCAATCGTTTCAACCAAACGAAACGTCGTCGTTTTAATCGGCCCCTTGCCATCGATGGGCTGGCCCAACGGATTGACGACGCGGCCGATCATCGCCTCTCCCACGGGAATTTCCATGACCTTTCCCGTTCGTTTAACGGGGTCGCCTTCCTTAACTAAACGATCATCGCCGAAGAGCACGCAGCCCACGGCGTCTTCTTCTAAATTCATCGCCATGCCATAAACATTGTTGGGCAGTTCCAACAATTCGCCAGCCAAGGCTTTTTTCAAGCCGTAAATGCGGGCAATACCGTCGCCGGCTTGCAGCACATAGCCGACTTCCGCTAGTTCGAGCTTGCTTTCAAATCCTTCCAGCTGTTTTTGAATAACACTCGTAATTTCATCCGAACGAATGGCCATAACGGACTCCTTTTATTTGACCCTCTCCTGAAGGAAGACAGCCACGATGCAAAACGCTGCAGGGTGCAGATGCCTTTAGTGCGCTAACGTGCCCTGCAAGCGCTGCAGCTGTCCCTTTAAACTCTGATCCAATACGTAATCGCGCGTCTGTACAACCCAGCCGCCGATGAGCGAAGCATCGTGCTGATAGGTCAATTTGACGTGGACACCAAGCCATTTTTCGAGGGCTTGCGCGACGGCCTTTTGTTCACCGGCGCTGACCGGGAAAGGGCTTTGGATCGTCACGGGCTCAAGGCGTTCCCTCCGGTTCACTAAATCCTGAAACTCCCGTTTAATGGCAAACACGAGGTTAAATCGTCCGCGTTCCACCAACATCGCAAAAAACCGCTGCAATAGCGGGGTGGAATGTTCCCCTAAAACCGACGACAGCACTTGTCTTTTTTCCGAGGCCCCAATGAAGGGGTGGGACATGCCTTTAAAGATGCCTTGGCTAAGTCGGCAAAGCCTTACGACTTCCTCAAGTCCTTGCTGACAAGCGCGCAACGCTTGTTTCTCCACGGCGTGGTTAAATAAGGCGCGAGCATATTTTCTTGCGGCGCTCGTGTTTTTCACGGTCGTGAGGGTTCCTTATCAAGATCGCTTAAGAATTCCGCCGCCAAGCGTTCCTGCTCCTTAGCATTCATAGATTGGCGCAGCAGTTTCTCCGCAACGCGGACCGACAAGGCCGCGATATCATGGCGCAGTTCACGAGATAACCGCGCACGGTCCTCTTCAATCTGCCGCTGCGTTTGGTCTCGCAGCGCTTTGGCGTCTTCTTCCGCCTTTTTCACCATATCGGCGCGAAGTCGCTCGGCATCAATGCGCGCGGCTTTAAGCATTTCATCGGATTTTTCTCGCACTTTCGCCCATTCGACTTCGTTTTGCGCCTTGAGCGCTTCCGCCGCCTGCCGGGTCTTCTCAGCCTGTGCAACCGCCTGTCGTATACCCGCCTCGCGCTCATCCAACGCGCGGATGAGCGGCCCCCAGGCGTATTTCCCCAATACGGCGACCAACACCAGAAAGGTGATGATTGTCCAAAAGGTCAGCCCGAAATCAGGGGTGAGCAGATTTTCCACGTTTATTTATGCGCGGCGGTGGCGTCGGCGACGCGGCTGACGGCGTTATTTTTGGCGACCCCGTTTAGCGTCAAGCTGGCCAACAAGCAGGTGATTAACGCGATGAGTCCCAACCCTTCAATGAGCGCGGCCGCAATGATCATGGTCGTCTGTAATTTGCCGGCCATCTCCGGTTGTCGCGCTGAGCCTTCCAGCGCGGCCGCCGCTAGTTTACCGATCCCAAGACCAGCCCCCAAAACGGCTAACCCCGCCCCGATTCCTGCCCCTACATAGCCCCATCCCACAAAGGTCAATTCCATGTTCGTCTCCTTATTAGTAGTTCACTTTAATGTTGTGGATTCACTGCCGCGCCAACAAAGAGCGCCGTTAAAAGCGTAAAGACGTAAGCCTGCAAAAAACATACGAATACTTCCAGCAGGCTTATGGCGGCGGCAGCGACGACAGAAACGGGTGCAACCAGGATACTGTTGAAAACAAAGATGAGGCTAATCAGCACTAAAATAGCGATGTGCCCAGCGATCATATTGGCGAAAAGTCGCACGCACAGGGCAAGCGCCTTCGTAAATAACCCCAGCACCTCAAGGAAAAACATCAAGGGGACCAGCCATAGAGGAAGACCATGAGGAACGAGCGATTTCACATAATGAACCAAGCCAAGTTCACGAATACCCGCGAATTGAATCAATAGAAAGGTCAGAAGCGCCATCCCGGCCGTCACCGCAATATTGGCCGTCGCCGTACGCCCATAATACGGCACCATACCCAGCAAGTTGCAAACCAAAATAAAGAAAAAAAGCGTGAGAAAGTAGGACAGATACCGGTCGCCTCGCTGGCCCAGGTTGGGACGAACCATTTCATCGCGGATATACACCACCAACCCTTCCAACACATTTGAAAAACGCACCGCACCAACACTGCGCCGTCTCTGCCCCCACCATACCGCCGTGAAAATGATTGCCGAGGCGACCAACATCATCACGGTATGGGCCGTGAAGTAAACAGGAATGGATCCCACGTTGAATAAGTAAGCGTAGCGGTGGTCCAGCAGATGATGTGCCAAAATAGCGTCGATATCCATTTAAGGGTCGGAATCGTCCTTGAATTCCTTCAGCAAATTATAAAACCCGGCCACTATGCCAAGACCTGCGCCCAACAACACGCCCCACGGCTCACTTCCCCATCGCTTATCCGCCCACACACCTGCAAAAACGCCCACGATCACCGTGGCCGCAAAGGTGGAACCCGCAAACACATGGCGCCAGGGCGATGGAGGGGTCATGATTGGGGAACGCCCGGAACTTCGGGACGAGCGCATAATACCGTTTTTAGGGGCTCGGCTCAAAAATAGGACGCAAGGAGGCGATAAATTTAGGCGGCTTCGAGCGAATGGCGATGAAGTGCCGCGGCGGGAGTCTGTTTCGACAGCCAAGGACAACGATCCAGATGGGCGTCTGTTTTTGGAAGCCCTAATTCAAGAGTTCCGCTTCCTAAACCCGAAAACAAGCGAACCATCGTGGGTTTATCGGGGTGGAAAAGTCGTTCATTTCCCTTTCCATCAACAAACACGTGCCAGACATATTTCCAACCGCGCGCCAAGAATATTCCTTTCGGAAGAGCCATAACATGGACGACAAAATGAGTGCCTTCCTCGACACGGCGGACTTCGACAAAAAAAGCAAACCCATTGACGATGCGCCATGCCGGCATGCCGGAAGGACTAAGACGCCAAGGGAGGTTTTCGGCTAACGCGGACTGCGCCCGTTCAACGGCGGTCGCGCGGCGAAGGGAAAACTGACGCCATTCTTCTTTTGTCAAAACCCTTTCCGCTGGTTTTTCTTTTAAGTTTTTCACATGGACGATCCAGTCCGCTTCTGTGGCGCGCGCCAGGGCATTCAGTAAGGCATTGATGTCATGCGCCGTTTGCTGGAGCTCGGCTCCCAGCGCCGGGTCGACCGTCGTCATCCGAAGTTTAAAGAGTTGCCACTGCAGCCACTCGGGCAGCTTGCGATCAAAAAAAATGTCGGGGTCATTCGATTTTTGTCGACCCACAAAGAGAGGACGCAGCCTCGCGTCAAGGGCGGACCGCTGCGCGGCAAGCTCGTTGAACAACGGTGTCTTTTCCAAATTCTCAAGAGCCTTCCAAAGGGTAACGCGCTCAGCCTCAAGCGAAGTTATGCTCGAAGGATTTGGCTCGATCGGGGCTGGGCTTGGCGTTTGGGCATTCACGATCGGCCACAATAAACCAAGCGCAAGGAGAGGTAAGACTCGGTTCTCCAGGAAATCTCGATAAGCCGATCTCATGGATGTTGAACCATTCGATAACGGAGATGAGGTCGAAGACTCCACCCATTGCGCGCCGTCCGGGCTCACTTGGACAATTTGACTGAACGTTTGAAAAGGGGTTTGTTTCCCCACCGACCGGCGAATGGAGACATCCGTGAGAATGCGCCAGATGCCGTCTGGTGTAGGGTCGAGAATTTTCATCGTTACCAGAACTTGATCGCTTAATTCCCCTTGACCTACGACCTCGACGAAAGAATCGGTTCGCAGTTCCGGCGGGATCCACCCTTGAGCCCGCTTGATGAGCAAGAGAAGATCCGCATAGCGCTCGGCATAGATGCGCTGTAAACCGTCGATCACTTTCCGGGGGAAGGGCAAATCTCGGTCCGCCGTCGCGTTGTACGCCGTGATGATGGGACTTACCGCAAGCGCCTTGATCGTATTCGTAAGCTCAAGGATGGCCTGCTTTACTCGCGGCTCTCCCGCGGCTGCGGCACGCGCCGCAAACGCACGGCGCCGAATCGCCTCTTGCCCCCAGGTTTGGTTTAGGCCTAATTCAAGCGGATCCGACGGCTTACTGTTTAATTGGCGGTTGGAGTTCCAGGCCTCAAGGAGTTTCCGGTCGTAATCCTCTATCGCCTTTTGCAGCACACGTTTCTGATCGTCTAAAAGAGCGATCTCATTGTGCATTTGGTCTTTTGTGGGGAGGCGGATGGGTTTCGTGGGCAAAGTCGCCCAAATCGTGGCTACGTGCGCGGCCTGGTAAGCCACATCCACGCTTCCACGAAATGTCTGTGTTGCATGTTGGGCGTAGAGCCGGTGGAAACCCCATTCGAGGCGGCTCGTATTGGAATTGACCGCCGTGACCGTGCCATCGAGGAATGTCACGCCGCTCGGCTTTCCAGGACGGTGAACGTAGTGGGTTTCGATGAAGAGATGATCGCCGGTTAATTGGTCGAAACCGGCGTACACGATTTCGGTCACCGAAAAGGCATTGCGCAGCGGACTTTGGCTCGCGGGGATGCCCAAGTGCGTCATCAACCAAACGACCAGCTTTTCAAAAAACTCGTTGCTGTCTTGGCCGATCATCAAACGCCTGGATTCTCCGGGTTTTAATGGGCGAGGAAGGCGCTTTCGAACTTGTTTACTCTTTGAGCTCTCGGCTGGCATATTGGCCAGAATCGCCTCAATTCGTTCAATGTCGCGAACCAAATCGGGGTCGTAAGCGACCCCGGCCGTCCACGCCCGAGTGGCGAAGGCCAGGCGCGCTGTCTCTAAAGTCACGCTTAAATCGCCGCTCAGTCGATTTTTATCGGCGGGTGGCCAATCGGGCCCATCGTTTCCGCGAGAAGGCCGGCGGTATTTTTCTAACAGGAGATCAACATGCCGCTCATACTGCTCGACAGCTTCATCAAGCGCTTGCCCCTCGCTTTTGGATTGGCCGTAAAGCGCGGCGCTGGCGGCGCACATGAAAGCCGCCCTACGGCTGGGGCTAAAGGAGCGGTTCACCCACAAATCGGCTAACGAGAGGGCCTGGCGGGTAAATGAAACGGTTTGAGTGTCACAAGCCACATCGAAAGATGTGGCGTGAATGGAGGGTGCCCCCAACAACAGACCAAGCCAAGCCGCGACGATGCGCTTTAATTCATACATTTGGAGTGGCGCACCGTTGCGCTCAAGGGTGGGATTTTATAACCCTTGCTTCCCCGAAAGAATGCGACGAAAGTTCTAAGAAAAGCTGGGCCTAAAGCCGCTCATGGCCTTGAGGAAATACCAAACGGCAAATGCCAAAAAAAGCACAAAGGCTCCCCAGCGCAGATGGCGTTCCGGCAATGACCGGTGGAGGAGACGCCCTAGCGCCACAGCGGTTAAATCGGCCAAGATCATCCCAACGGTGGCTCCAAGCCAAACCGACAGCCATGCGTGACTGGCCGCAAGCGTTGCTGTTACGAGCATCGTCTTATCCCCAAATTCAGAAATGAATAGGGTCGCCGCAATGGCCAAGATTGGAAATGGAAGCCTTCGGTGCACCGTTTGAGAATCCGACTCTTTTCGCAGCGCCCAAAAGGCAAAAACCAAAAAACAAAGCCCTGACAAAGCCGCAACCCACGGCGCGGGAAGCCATCGACTGATCCAAGCGCCCAAAATAGCCGGCATTAACAATACCAACGCCGTTCCAAGACATATCCCCAGGGTGATCTGACGCAAAGAAAACCGCGTTGCGTACCCGAGAATCAACCATTGCGATTTGTCACCAAACTCCGCGCCGAAACAAAGCGTTAAGGCCATCCAGAACGCATTCATGCCGAGATAATACACCGATTGAAGAACGATAGATCGTTGGAAATTACGCGGCTGTGCTTACGGTGGCGGGCGCCAAAGTAACGGGGATCGGAGGCGACACACGAACATCGGCATGCAGCATGAGGATCTCGTCGTCTGATTCTTCTTGAGGGATCACCCACAAAGCGCGCTGACGTTTCGATGAAAACCGCATGGCTTCGATCCGGGAATCTTGGGCGTCGAAAGCGCCTTTTGAGACGAATAGGATGGCGGCTCGGGGTTTCGGCATCCCTTCGGCACCCCCAGACGAATGGGCAATGCGGCGCATTCGCACGACCCATTTTTTTCCAATGCGTAAGACTTCTCCCTGGATGCCCTCCCCCTGATAAATACGGGCTTGCGCAAGCAGATACTGCTCCACCGCCTTCTGGTCTTTGAATGTCAAAGGACGAAATTGATACCGCGCCAACAAGGCTTTAACGATTAAGTCCACGCGCTTGGGCGGTTTAATCGTTTTCTTTTGCACCGACAATCCTTCAAGCACCGCATGCAAAGAGCGCCCCGCGATCAACTGGTTTGCAGCCTCAAGCAGCTGAGCGTCTATACCTATGGACAAACGCGGCCGATAGTGTTTTCTTAAAATGGCCAGAAGATCCAGCTGTGAGGCCAACGTAATAGGCGTTAAACCTAAGATCGGCGCGGGCTTTTTACCGTGATGGATGGAAGCTAAAGGGCGGGCGCCACATAAGCGCTTTAGCGCCGATTGGTCCATCGCTTGCAAAAAATGGGACGAAGCCCATAGAGCTTTTTCCTCTGTCGTATCCCCCGGCACATCCGAAACGCGGTTTCCTTCGAGCCCAGCGTAATCGCGAGTGAGTCGACTTAAAATCTCGTCGTAGTGCCAAGCGACCAACGTGGAAACAAGGGCCAACCGGAGGTCAGGCGAGATGTCACACCGCAATATTTTCTCGTACTCCTCCGCCAACTGTGCTCGCAGGCTAAAGTTCGCCGTCTTTTTAAGGCTTTGGACTACCCTAATCACCCATTCGTCTTTTTTTGCTGAATGAATTTCCGGTGGTCGAAGCGCTGACTGAGCGTGACACAGCAAGGTTGACAACCAAGACTCTTGACGGTTTTCAATAAGCCAATTCAACGCTGCTTCTTTATGGGCAAACGAGGATGCGCGGTCACGCGTAATATTAAATTTCTGCTGTGCAAGTTCGCCCAACTTAGATTCGGCGTATCGCTTCTGGACAAAATGGGCCATGAAAACAAGTGTCCCGACGAATATGAAAAGAGTCACCGCGCTGCCGGTAATCGGCCAACACATCGATGGAAAATTAACCGACGGCCAATGAGAGACTGGAGGAGGCGAGGAATGCAGCGCTTTAAGTTGAAACGGATGCCCAAACCAAATATCAGGAAGGCGCATGAGCAGTAGCATGAGCCCCGCAATAATGCCCAACAGCGGAGGCAAATTCACGCTACCTTTCTGACTGGCTGACGATGCCTTGCGGCGCAACCCCCCCCAATGTCTTTTCCCCGCTCTTTTCATCCTGATCGAGAATATGACGAACTCAGCGGAGCGGGGTTGTCAATGAAGCGCGCGAGGCTGCAGATTTGAGGGAAGGGTATTGCTTTTTAAGGCAATGAGAAGAAAGAACTGATTCTCCCCAATGGCCGCAAAGCAGTATTGATAAGAGACAAGCGGTGATTTGACGCATAAAATCGTGAACCGAGCGTACAGGTTACTGAAGTCGGGGGTTGTCTTCTATAGAACGATGGGCCACTTTCAGGTCAGCCTAATGGACCTCAATTTTGGAGGGCCAAATGTCTACTTTTCCACTTTTACTTAATGATCGCCACCTTTCCTTTGACCTGGGCACCGGTGGGAGAATCGACGAGATAGAAATATAAACCGCTGGCGACAAGCTCCCCGGCGTCGTTGCGCAAATCCCAAACGGCGTTGCCGCCGTTGGCGGTCAAGGTTTTAACCCAAAACCCGGAAAGCGTAAAGAGTTTGACCGTCGCTCCATCAGGCAGCACGGCGAAGGTCATGGTGCGGTTCGTGGTGCGGCGTGTATCCCAGGGGTTTGGATAGGCATAGACATTGCGCAAGCTTTGCGTTTGAAAAAGAACCGAGCGCTCTTGAGCGAGCGACACAGCGCGTGCCGCGTTCGCCCGCCCCCACCCGAACACCGTGTCGTAGCCGGCAGCACCTAAATCATCGGTAGAATCAAAAAGGATTTGCTGGACTTGATCAGGCGTAAACGTTGGGTCCACAGAAAAAATAAGCGCCAGGACGCTTGCGGTTAATGGCGCTGAAAAGGACGTCCCGCTCACCGACGCATAAGCGCCGGCGCTATCGGTCGTTGATATGGCGCTTCCAGGCGCCACCACGTCCACCTCGGCCCCGAAATTTGAAAAACTTGAGAGCGCATCGCCCGAATCGGTTGCGCCCACCACAATTAACTCGGCATTGTTCGCACATCCCTTGTTATCCCCCACCCCGTCCAAGCCGCCATTGCCGGCCGAAATCGTCACGAGCCCTCCATGCGAGCGCATGTACTGCGCCGCTGAAATGACTGTTGAGCTCCAACACCCTGCCGGCGCGGGGAGATCGGAAGAAAAGCTGACATTAACCACCTTGGCTCCTTGATTGGCCGCAGCGACAATGGCATTGGCGATAATTAAGTCGCTGCTCGTGTCGGTATCGGTAATTTTGATCGGCAGAATGCGGCTTTCAAAAGCCACGCCCGCGACTCCAATGGTGTTATTCCCAACAGCTGCCGCCGTGCCCGCCACCCATGTCCCGTGACCTTCGTTATCGGTCACATCATTGGCACCGCCCACTCCGGATAAATTGGTGCCCCCTGTGATATTGGCGGATAAATCGGCGTGCGCGGTGTTGACTCCCGTATCGGCAACGGCGATGGTAATTCCCGATCCGCGCGTGGAATCCCACGCCGTAAAGGCATCTACCTTTGAAAGGTGATACCCCTGAATGGCGTCGTTTACCGTACGGTCGGCGTAGCGAAGAGGATTGGGCTCGGCATAAGCAATGGTTTTGCCCACTTCATTTTGAAGTTTGGCCAGCATGGACTCGCGGGTTTCTCCGTGAGGGATTTCGATGGCACGGACCCCCAATTCGTCGATTCCACCGTTCGAGGAGATCCCCTTGGCACGGGCCCAGGCCACTTGAGCAGATGTTTGAGTACCCGGGAGGAACTGAATCAATAGTTGTGGAGCATAACGCGCCTCATGTGACCGCCGCCGCGTTAGGTCTTGCGCCGACGCAAGGCCGACCAGGCCCAGCAAAGCCAATGTTCCATGGCTTAAACGTTTCATTACTTCCATAACGATTTTTTCTCCGCAGGACTTAGGATGTCATCGAGGTTGTAATGCGTATCAAAATTGCCAAAGGTATCATCAAATTGGGAGGACGAATGATCGGAATCCCCTTTTGGGCGATCCGCCCTGTCTTTCGTTGTAAACCGAACGACCACCGACAAATACTGGGCCGTCCCCAAATCGCCGAAGGGCGAGGCCGCATAGGAAAACTCTTGACCTTTCCAAAAAAGGGCGACCCCTCCGCGCACACCCGCCAAGGCCCCTAATTCCTTCGTACGGCTCGTGTCATAGCCGACCCGCAGGCTAAAGGCCTCCCCGGATTTATATTCGGCCCCAAAAGAGGCGCCGAATGGCCCTTCCCTTCGATAGACGCCTTCCACGCAGACATCCCACGACCGGCTTGGGCGCCACAGCGCTCCGCCATGAAAAGCGGTGGGTAGCGGGTCCGGTTCATTGACCAGCTTAAGGGAGGAGCCTACATTGGTCAGAGAGGCGCCTAAACGCAGCTTTTGATGAAGTTGATAAAGCAACCCGACGTCCGCCGCGTAGGCTTTGCCGCTGGCATCTGAAATTTTCTCCGTAATGACTTTGGCCGCCCCCCCGATCGATAAATCATCCGTCAAACGCCGCCCATACGCGAGCGAATAGGCCGCAAACGTCGTGGAAAATGGAGCGGTGGGGTTTCCCACTTCATCACGCCCTGGAATATCCCCTGACCCCAGGTATTGAATGGCCATCCCGATGCCTTGACGCTTCTCGTCAAAAGGAACGGCGATCCCCAAATACTCGTAACGGACGGACTGTATATAAGGCAGATGCATACCCGCCGCTTGAACGGAATCCAATTGGGCCAAGCCGGCAGCATTCCACACGGGCGCGTAGGCATCCGTGGCGAGCGCGGTGTAAGCCGACCCCAATGCCGCAGGCCCCGCTCCCACGGGAATATCCAAGAAACTAGCCGCCTCCCGTCCGGCCGCAGCATAAGAATGCGTAGCCCACAGTGCCGAGAAGGCGCATACCATCCATGTGCGAATCATTACCGCTATACATTTCAGTTTTAAGCACAAAACGCAAGCAGAAAGTGTTGCGCGGCGATACAATCTCGTGCAATGTCCCTTCGCGTTTCTTTATTGACACCGGAAAACTTTGACTCGATTGAAAACGAGTGGAATACGCTTCTTACTCGCAGTGAAGCGGACACTCTTTTTCTTCGTTGGGAATGGCTGCATACCTGGTGGTCCTTTTTTGGAGAGGGCCGCCGGTTAATGATCTTGGCGGCATGGGACCGCGAACGCCTCGTGGGGCTTGCACCGCTTTACGCCGAAACCCAAACACCCGAGGCCGCGCGCGTGCTGCGGTTTTGTTCCGACGAATTGTCGCCGGATTACATGGATTTCATTTTGGAAAAAGGAAGTGAGCCGCAGATACTCGAGGCTTTATGGCAGGGACTTTTAGAGCAGCGCACGATGTGGGACATAGTTGAACTCAACAGCCTTCGGGACGGCTCCCCACTCCTTGAGAAAGCGGCACGAAACCGGGGTGTTTTCTACCGAAAGCTAAGAGCTCTCGACTGCCCATATTTGCGCATTGAAGGGTCTTTTGAAGATCATTACGAGAGTCGCCAAACGCTTCAACATTTCGATCATCCTAAAAAATTGACCAAACTTGGAGCCCAAGGACAGTTGAGCCAAAAAACCATTCAGTCGTTGGAGGAAATTCCGGGCGCCATTGATGATGTCTTTAGGCTGCATGACTTGCGATTCCAAGGGGAGGGCCGTCAGTCGAATTTTTCATCCGAGAAGGCGAAACGTTTTCACAAATCCATCGCTTCGACCTTCCTTAAAGATCAGCGGCTAAACCTGCAACTTCTCTGCGTTGGCACCACGGCCATCGGAGCGGTTTATGCTTTTTGTTATCAGAATAAAATATGGATGTACCAATCCGGCTTCGACCCTGCATGGAAAAAATGGAGCGCGGGGGGGCTAGCTTTGTACCTAGCCATACAAAAATCGTTTCAAGAACACTATGCGGAGTACGACTTTTTGAAAGGCCCGGAGTTTTATAAACGATTATGGACGGATACCTACCACCGCCAATGGACATTAGTCTTATACAACCGAAACTTCACCGGCTTGATGAAATACATGGTAGATATGATGAAAGTGGGAGCCCGACGGTTGCGTCGATCCTGCGGTTAGCCTTTGTGCAGACCCGCTAAACGCTCTTGAAAGTAAAAAGGCGGGAGCATGGCATCCACACTTAATCGTTTAAGGCGAAAGGGGTCCGATGACGCGTGATTCAGACCGTGTATGGCTGTCACCGACGTTTTAAATTCCAACGCCTTGACCATATCCACGCTGGCTTGGTTGAAATCTTCTTCCCGGCCGTAGGGGTAGCAAAAGTGATTCACTTTAGCGCCTAGTTCCTGTTCAATTCTCTTCTTACTGAGATGGACTTCTTGATAAAGCGTTTTTGGTCGATGCAAATCTGCCATGCGCGCATGCGTTACCGTGTGCGCCCCAATCGTTATCCCGTGCGCGGCCATATCGCGGGCTTCCGACCAGGTGATAGGCCCCAAATGCTCCGGCGGGTTGACCGGCAGCGTCACCCCAAGGGTTTGAGAGAGTTCGCTTAACATCGTCTCTTGCGTGGCCACGGGCAGGCGCTTGATCGAATACGCGATCGTCGTTAGAACACGTTCACGCCGGGCCGGCGTGCTGATGTCAAACGTGCTCGGCGATTGTCCTGGAATTAGAGGAATGGTCAAACTTGCCTGCTGCGCGGCATCCACCAGAAAACCCAGCTTGTCCCACCAAAACCAAAGCTGCCGATCCAAAAAGGCGCTCACCAAAAAAACCGTAACGGGAATACCGTGCGCACGAAAGATCGGATAAGCTTTGACAAAAAAATCCCGATTCCCATCGTCCGCCGTCACGGCTAACGCATTTTTTGGAAGTGCCTGCTTTTTCATCAGACCATGAGCGGCTTCATCCAATGAGATAACGGAATAATGCCGCCGCATGTGCCGGCACTGCTCGTCTAAGGATTCGGCCAGCCCCTCGACCGCAGGGAAATCGTGATACATCAAAATACGCAGGCCTTCGCGGTTCCAATAGCGGATCGCATCGAGGACTCTACCGTGGTATAAGCCCGCCCGCACCACTTTTTTGGCCAGAGCGCCCAAATTCATCGGCTAAACACCACGCTCACATCGAGTTCTTTATAGATTTCCTGCAGACGTTCCATCCATTTTTCCTGAGAAAATTCTTTCGTGACCCGGTCCTGAAGCTGCTGGCCCCAAGCGGCCAGGGACGCCGCGGCCGAAGGCCGCAGGAGCTGGCGCAATCTCTCCGCCGTAACCGGGGGAGGCTCCGAAGGGTCGATGGTGATGCCAAATCGCTCATCGGCCATGACATCGCCGACTCCCCCCACTCGCGTCGCCAGCACGGGCGTGCCGGCGCATCCGGCTTCTAATATATTCATTGGAAGCCCCTCGGCTTTTGAGAGCGAGATTAATAAGTTCAATCCAGCCAATTCCTCTCCTACTTGGCTGCGGTAACCCATCCACACCACGCGGTCCGTCAAACCCGCCTCCTCGAATCGCTGCCGAAGTAGCGCGGATAAAGCGCCGTCTCCAAAGATAAGACATTTCCATGGACGTTCCACCTGGGCGGCATTTAGAACAACCAAAATGCGCAATAGACGCGCATGGTCCTTTTCTTTGGAGAGCCTCCCCACAACACCCATGAGGAAATACCGCTCGACGTCCTTTTCGTTCGGCAGCCACCTGGCCCGGATTCGGGCAGCCTCGGATACGCGTTGTCCAAATGGCGTCACGCGACTTCCCCCTCCATTTAAATGCAAGCGAAGCGATTCGTCGGCAAGGCCTGAGTGACGCAACAATTGATAATCCGCGCTCGAAACGGCCAATACACGGTCATACCGAGGCAGATACCACTTGCGATAAACCCATTCATACAGTCGTGTTTTCCAATCCGGAAGCCCAAGCACCCCGTGGTGCGTGGAGACACAAAGCGGCTTGTGATTTGCCGCACGTACGGCGTGAGTTAAATAGACGGATGCTTTAACCGCATGCGCATGAACAAGTGCTGGCCTCATCTCACCCAGCCGTGCGGCCAATTCCGATATCCCCTGCGCATCAAAACGACGACGGACACGGATGGCACAGTAAGGCAGGTTCGACGCGCGTGCATAGTGGGCCAACGGGTCGGTTGTAAGGTTGTTTTGAAGACGCTCTTCAACGAGGTTCATGACGGCAAATTGTCCAGGAGCTTTCGCTAATACTGGAACCACCAAACGCTCGGGACCGCTCAGGGAACTGGAATTAAATAAGTGGACGAGCGTCACTGCATCAGCGCCATTTTACCGCGCGATGATTCTCCTCCAGGACCTTGGACGAGGTACAAATATATCCCCGAGGCCACCGAATCGCCGGCTTCGTTGGTTAGATCCCACACGGCCGTTGTTCCCTCCACCGCCACCCGTTTAACCAGATGACCCGATATCGTCATGATTTTGACCGATGACCCCGCAGGAAGTGAGGCTAAGGTGATTCGCCGCACAGTTTCGCGATCGGCTCGCCAGGGATTGGGATACACGCGGATCTTAGAGGTCTCGGGCGAAGTCAACGTCACGTTGGCTCTGGCCGAAGGCGAGATTCGGTTCAAATCATCGATAGCGGCGACCGAGATGGTGTAGTTTCCGGGCAATAAATTCATCGGCGCTAGAGACACACTGGGCCGCAAAGTGGTAAAGCCCGAAGGCGCATTGGCCCCTCCGTGCAAATCAGCCGAGGGAACGGCGGCGACTTGTGAACCCTGAGGCAAAAACGACCATTGAAAAGACCGAATGTCGTATCCGGAAGGATAGTCGGCTGTAATCTCTGCCGTCACGGGCAACGTGGACGGCAAGCGCAGCGTCGGCGCCGGCAAAGGCGTGGTGCCTCCCTCCGGCGCCCCGGCAATCATCTGCGCCAGCTTAAGTCGCGCCGCCTCCCACACATCGGGGTTACTAGACCAACTGATATCGGTGTGCACGTAGGTCGGATCGTTGGCGCTGTCGACGCCATATTCCCACAGGACCTTTGGAATGATCTCATCGACCAACGTTTTTGTGGCGGCCGAATCGATTCCTTGAGCCAACGTCAAATAATCCACATCTTGGACGCCGCGCCGCCAATGTTTTAAACGCAAACTCGCGAATGGACCCTCGACGTTATAGGAATCGCCAGGAAAGAGTTTGTCGGTTCCTGGATAAAAAAGCACGCCATCCCCGTTCGTATAGTTCCAACCCGTTTGCCCGTCCACGGCGTCCTGTGTGGAGGACGTTCCAAACGTCATCGCCGTTTGAAAGACATTGGTTTGTCCCATACCGCCTTGGTAGTTGTTGTAATAGGTCGACTCCCAATTAAACCAGCGCTGAATTTTCTTTTTATATTGCGCCCACGCTTTTTGTCGTTGGGCCACGCCGTCATCTTCCGTGGCGGTCGAGCCTGCTCCCGGCCGGCTGCCGGCGTACTGGAAATATCGCCGGCGGACATCGGAGGTGTATTGCTGGGCCAACGGTTCCCATTGCGATGTGATCCCGATCGACTTTCCCGAGGTCGGGATGTCCAAAGACGGCGACCCCGCGGCGGCGGTCGGCAGCGATATGGTCGCCAGGGATTTCATTTGACGGCCGGGCCCGGAGATCCCGCGAATCCATTGGGACCACGTTTCAATCTGCTGGGTATCGTTCGATTCATCGATAAGGTAAAGAAAATATTCCACGGATGGCAAATTTTGACTGAAATACGTGCTCCAGCCGTTGCAATGCTGGGTCATTTGAGCCTGCGACGTCTTATCCCAAGGCCAGACGCCGTAGGTGCCGATAGAATAGACGTTTTCGCCCGTATTCGCCCCGGGTCCTTCATATCCATTACCGGATGAAAACAAGCTTCCATTTAGCCGTCGGATTGATTCAGGACAAGGCTGATCGGCCGTGGAGGCGCAATCGCTCGTGGCATCACCAATTAGCGAAAGCCGATGACGGTGCGCCACCATGTAATGGCGGTCACGCAGCAGCACCGATTTAGAGGCATCGGGTGAATTTTTGTCTACATAGGGAGCGCCCAAATACCGGTGGTTGATGTTGTCAGCGGAGTAATAAATCATCGATTTTGACGAGGGGGTGTCAGGCAGCGTAAAACCATAGACTGTTAGCTGAACGGGAATGGTGGCCACAACGGACGCCCCTTCCTGGACTAAGACCTGTCCCACGTAATACCCCGCGGGCGCATTCTTTGGGATGTAAACGTCCACCCAAATGCTTTGGTTTTGACCTCCCGCCAGTGAAAATGTCGGCACTAGTTCCAAAGGCACGGCGATGTCAGGGTAAAATTTATCGTGATCGGGCCTATCGCTCCATCCGCCGCGGGCGGCACCCTGGCCGGACCAGGGTCTCCTCAGCCGTTCGGGGACATGGCGCTCATCATAGGTGTCGTAGGATAATTTGCTGAGGCCTTTGATTTGAAGATAGCGGACGAAGAAGAGTTCAATAGGCCGCCCGACCCAGTTAAAAACCCCATTGCCCGTCGCTTGGGCCGAGGCGATGGCCGAACCCGATGGCCCATCGAGCCGGTTAAACGTCACGCTGACATTGGAGGCGCCGCCACTAGCGCTTTCAAGGATCAGGTTAAATGACACCACCTCGTTGCGCGCGCCAAAAATAGATATTCGGCTGCCGTCCCAAACCGAGTTCAAAACGTTTCGCCCATTCGTGGCGCGCAGTTCATCCCGGGTGACCTTATCTTCCCCCGTATTAGCCCAGATGGCCGTTATCCCTTGCGCTGAAACCGGTTTATGACAGGCCGTCAATACCACAGACACCGCCAAAAAAGAGCGGAAAGGAGAAAGCAGCCGTTTCACGGCAAAAATAGTAGCATTCACCGACACTCTATATATCGTCAAAACCATTAAAAATCCACCCTTATGAAGAAAATTTTTTACTTGGCGGTCATGGTGTTTTTAGGGAGCGGGGCAGCGCTCTTGACCCTCACGAGCCGCAGTGGGGCAGATAGGGCCTTTGAACAAGGCGATGCCCCGCATTTTCTGTCCTTGGCACAGAGTTTGTCCACGGGGCATGGGTACGCTCACCCAGCCGGTCTTTGGCCGGGAAGGCCCGCTTATGATCGCATGCCGGTTTGGCCGGTCCTTTTGAGCCTGGGCTTGCGAATCGCGCCCTACGCCCAAGTCGAAGCCGTCTCGCGATACACCAATGCCGTGTGCTTGGCCTTCGCCGGATCGCTTTTCGTGCTCGTCGCTCTTCGATTGGGCGCTTCGGCATCCACGTCGGTGTTGGCTGGCTTCATGGTCGCCTTCGCCCCACCCCTTTTGTACCTGTCCATGGAGGGGATGTCCGAGATCTCTTTCGTCCTGCTATTAGGCGCCGGACTGTACTTTTTTTTAACGGAAAATCTCCGCTGCGTGGGGGCCTTATTGCTGGGCCTGGCGGCGCTTTGCCGAAGTAATTTTATTCTTGTGCCGTTCATCGCCGCGACATTGTTGATTTTAAGCGCACAAGGTCGCCGCTGGCTTTTTTCCTCGGGGCGTACCAAAGGGGCGGCGCTGGCCTTTGGTCTATCGATTTTGCCGGCGCTAATCTGGGCTGGCCGCAATTACCATCTGACCGGCCGATTTCCGGTACTAAGCTCAATGCAAGGAGAAACGCTTTACGGCGCCAATAATGAGGTCGTGTCCCATCAATTAAAAAATTGGGGCTATTGGGTTTTTCCAAACGATATTCCGGGGGAAACACCGAAGAGGGCGCTGGCGCGTTTGCTGCCGAATGATTTAGCGCTGAACGACTATTACGACGCCAAAGCCCGCGCCTGGATACGGACTCACCGCCGAGAGCTTCCGCGTTTGGTTTTGGGCAAGCTCGTTCGAGCTTATGTTCCCATTCCTTGGAGCACTCAAACTCCAGCGTTTGTGGCTTTCGGCTACCGTTGGGCGCTTTATTTATCCTTCTTTGCCTTGTGGCCTTATTGGCGTGGGCGTATGGGGACGCCCTACGCCTTGGTCTTTGTATCGATGGCTTTTGTGCAGCTCTTGACCACGGTTGTTTACTACGGCGTCTTTCGGTTTACGTTTTGTTTCAGCGAAGTGTTGTTGATACCGTGCATCGCCGTTGGGCTTGATCAGCTGCGGCGTCGGTTTACGTCTTCTTCAGCTGTACCTGTTCGATAAGCTCCGCCAACGCGCGCGTCTGACGTTCACCATTAAACGTTTCCTCAAACCAAGCGTTGGGCGCTCTGGGTATAGCGGGAAGGGTCAAAAATTCCAGAATTTTTTGATCAATGACGCTGGGACTGTCGTGCGGATAAATACAGCGATGGGCCACGCCGCTTTTGATGAGCATCCGCTCGACAGGCGAGTCCGGCAGAACATAGGCGAGTATCGGACGCCCCACCTGCAGGTATTCGAAGAGCTTTCCAGACACCTGGAGCGGCGCATGCGGGAGGATCAAGAGCAAATAATCCGCCGTGCTTGTACGGTCGTAAACATCGTCTAAAGGGATTGCTTCCACATCGACTTCCAGCCACCCTTTGGCCCGGCCGCGCGCCAAAACGGTTGAGTCGCCTAGACACGCGGCTTCCGCGTTGCCCACATGGCGCACCTTAAGCGACCCCGCGGCGATTCGCCCCGCTTCAAAGAGACGGTCAAAGGCGGCTAAAATTGGCCCCCCGTAGCGGTCCCCATAAAGCGACCCTGTATGGCTTACGATACGGTAAGGGCGTTCGGGCAATGGCTTGGCCTTGAGACGAACCTCTGGATCAAACCCGTTCCAAATGGCGTGGATGCGCGGGGCCCGTTCTGGAAATCGCTGCTGAAGATGAACCTGGCTGGCATCGGTATTGGCGATCACACGATCCGCCTGTTTAATAATTCGACCTTCTAGAAACCGTCGCAGCAGGGTCTGAGGGGCGACCACATCGTTTAATTGAATACCGCCCATGGGGTCTCTAAAATCAGCGATCCAAGGCCAACCATTACGACGAGCCAGTCTTTTGGCGGCATAGTGAACCCCCATCGGCGGAAAAGTCGAAATAACGGTCACTTGCCGAAGCGACATCGGTCGGAGCAATTGCTCTGCAGCGTTAGCGGCGTCGTAAGCCCAGCCCAACCCGACGGCGCCCGGTAAAAAGATTTTTCGTACGGCACGCTCAAGCTGCCAACGCCAATCAAGCGGTCGGCGAAGTGCGAACGGATCCGCGACGTAATGGACATCCGCTGACAACGTGTTTTGCGCAGCGGCGGTGATGACATGACAGGCATACCCCAGGCGTTTTAAATATTTTTGAAATCGAAAGGGTCGTGCGGCGCCAATTTCCACTTCCGGCGGAAAATGATAAGCAAACAGCACCACAACGTGCGGAGCCTTCATCAAGACACGCGCTCTTTCAAATATCCCCCTAGGCCTGTGAGCCAGGTTTCAAATTCGACGGCCGTGACATTTTGGGAGTCTAAAAATCGCGGCAAGAGCAAAGGGTTAGAGCCCGCGTTGGCCAGACCATGGTCGCAAGTCGTTGCCGAAAGCATATCTGAATCCGCGAGCCAGGGAAGATTGGGTAAACGATAAACTCCGCTGGGGTAACAGAAATGTTTCGGTTCCACTCCGGTGTAGGCCACGATGCGGTCCCGATTTTCTCGAATTTCACCGACGAAGGCGTCTTGATCTTTAGGCGTGCGGTGTCGGTGCGTATGCAGTTGAATGTCGATTCCCGACGCAAACACTTTTTTTACCTCCTCCGGGGTCATTAAATGAAAGAGGCGCTTGGAGACAAGGCGGTCATAGTCCACCGCGAGCGCGCCGGCCAAACGCCGAAGGAGCAGGTCGCGCTCCTGGGAGGTCATCGCCACCGATTTGGCTAGGGCCGTTATCTGTGCTTCCACGTGAGCTCGACCGGGCGGCGTTTGAAGGTCAACGGGTTCGCAGAGACTGAGTTCCAAATCGGCCGGCAGGGTTCGGCCGCGGCCTAACCACAGCAAATACGAACACATCAAAGGGAATATGGACAGCTGCGGTTCGCAATAATAGGTTGTCAAATAAAGCGTCGCTGGAAATTGATACTGACGCAGCAGCGGCACGGCGTGAACATAAAAATCGTATAGCCCATCATCAAAGGTGATCACGACGCTGCGCGGGGGCAAAGTGCGGTTCAACAGGCGCGTGACCGCCTCGCCCAACGGCAAGACGTTATAGCCGCCGTCTTTGAGGGCTCGCAAGCGCGATTCAAACAGCGCGGGAGTCATAAAGGTTGAAGGACGCCAAACGTGCTCATCGTCCAAAGAAAGCCCGTGGTAGCACAGAATAAGCAGCCGTTCACTCCGCCAGGGGCTATTGAGCATGCGATCAAAGACGCCGCCGTGCTTAAGCATCTGAAGCACCGATTGTTTTAACTGCATTCTTAAATTCATATGAGCATCACGCTGATTTTACCCGAAGAGACTTCAGATGATCGTGAAAGGTTTGCGCCACTAAAGACTCTTCAAAGCGTTCGCGCATCTGTCGAAACGCGGACAACCCCATGGTTCCACAGGTCGCGGCATCGACGCCTACCAAATGAGCCGTCCACTCCTCCTGCGTCTCGGCTTGAAAGTACGATGATCCGGGGACGAGCCCGGTGCCTTCCGCGCCTAAGGCGGTGGTCAATACCGGTCGCGCATACCGTGACGATTCGATGATTTTAACGCGTGTGCCGCTGCCTTGAAATAACGGCGCAACGGCGATGTGCGACGACTCATATAACGGTTTGACCTCAGGAACCGCGCCAAGGAGTTGTATGCCGGGTAAATGGCGATAGCGCTCCAGGTACCCGCCGTTTCCAAGCCCTGCAATGCGCAGCCGGCACGCTGGGCGTTTCGCTATAACGCGTGGCCAGACCCGTTCCAAAAGCCATTGGAGGCCGTCGCGGTTAGGCAGCCAGTCGAGGCGGCCGACAAAGAGCACTTCGAGACGTTGAGCGGCGGGCACAGAAGCCACCGCCTGTTCGCTTGGGAAGGCAATCCCAATCGGAGTGGTCCAAAGCGACCCGGTCACCCCCCACCGTTTGAAAACCTGCGCGTCTTCAGGCGAGACGGGCGCCACAGCCGTCACCGAGGAAACAATGCGCCGTTCGATGCGACCGACCAAACGCGCTTGATGTTCGAAGAACCATCGGAACCAGGGCGTACGCGCCCGTTGCGCACATTGCGACCAAAGGGTCGTTTCCACATTGTGCGCTCGATAAATAACGCCCCGACACTCAGTCACCCATCGCTCCAAATCGGTGTGACTAAAAGCGGCCAAGGGGTGCAGACCATCGAAGACCACGACGCTGCGCTCTTTGTCCATAGGGACATTAAGAAGCCACCCTAAGGCTTCGCATAACTGACGGCGAACAGCCTTGGTCGAAAACGCACGGAATGTAAAGGGGGTTTTCCAACTGGGTAATCGGCTCCATAGGGAACGACGTCGAATAACGGAGGTACAAAGGCGAACTCCCAATTCATCCCGCGTTTGAACTTCCAACGAGGGATCATATTTTTGGACAACGCTGATCATTTCAACCTCGGCACCTTGACGGGTAAGGCCCGCGACCAATTGCCGCGTGGCATGGCAGGCTCCGTCCGCCACCCCAACAGGGTATCGGGGCGTCACCCATAGGACATGAAGGGGCGCCTCAGCCATGGGACTGAGGCCGCCGCAGCGCGTCGGCGGCCATGACCAATCCAATCAGCAAATAGGGATACATGACGTAGGGGTGCGACAAAAAACTGATGATGACCACATAACCGGCCATGGCGCAAAAATGGTCTGGCCAAAGCCCTCGCTGCTTCCAAGCGGTCTTTAAAGCGACTACGAAAAAAGCCAAAAACAAGGCCGCCCCCAGAAGCCCGGTCTCGGCCAGCACGAGAAACCAGCTGGAATGGGCGGTCCGCAGGCCCCATTCGTATTTGGTACCGATGCTATAAGCGTCGTAATTCACGGGGTATTGATTGAACCCAACCCCCAAAAGCGGATGATGGGCCGCCATGTTGACGGCTGTTTTCCAATAGGTGATCCGGCTTTCCGAGGACGCCTCCATTTCTTCCGATTGCCGGTGCATGGCTTTCATCGCTGTGAACCCTATCGCGCATAACACACCCGCTACAAATAAGAGTCGAAACAATTTTTGGCCGCGAGAACGAATCACCGCCCACGCCAGAGCCTGCATCGACAGGCCCAGCATCGCCCCACGCGACTGTGAAAACCAAATGACAAGAAAGGCGCAAAGACAAAACAGACCGCCGAAGAGCTGGCGAAAAACGTCGGTCCCTTTCTGGAAAGATCCGACGAGGGCAAACGGCAGTGCCATCACGACAATGGCGGCCAAATCATTGGAATCGCCGAGCATCCCCGCGGTCTGAAGCCGGACTAACGAAGCGCCCTGGTCCCAGAGCTGAAACAACCGCAAATTCATAAGGGCAAAAGCGCTCAGCACGATCGTCCATTTAAACTGCGCCACGCTGCGTTCGCTCTCCAAAACATACAAGCTCATAAGAAAAATGACGATCGACTTGAAATAAAGGTTGAACCATTCGGTTTGCGCTTTCGCCATGTCGGCCGCTCCGAAGGTGGACAAAAACACCCAAACGCTAAAGCCAATCAAAAGATTAAGCGCGTGATGCCCTGGCGGGCTGGGTTTGGCCTGACGCGCCGTATGAAGCAGCCATGAAAAAACACACATCGCAGCCCCCAAACGAGGCAAGGCAAGCAGGAGGTTATTCTCGGCTGCAATTTCCCAGGGCCGAAGAAACAACAGATGCACAAACAAACAAAGCGCATTGGCGGGGTGAAGCAAAGCGAGCGTAAATCCCGCCGCCAACTCGATGGCGAGCAGCGGCGCGGTATTCATGAGTAGGGGAATAAACCCCAGGGCTAAAACGCAGAACACGCTGAACAAGGCCAGCGTTTGGCGTCGCGCGTTTTGCGTGTAATAGCCCGGGTCGGGCGCACGGCCCATTTGCCACACGAGGACCATCGCCAAAAATAACGGCAGCAAGGCCGTCTCTAAATGCAGATAGAGAATGGGAAGTGAGCTCATGAAACGGTCAACCCCTTAAGTATGGGGCGGGGGCGTGGGGCGGGGGGGCGCGAGTAACGGAGTCGAAACCACCACCTTCCTGGGGAACGGGGGCAGTCGTCCCAAAACAGGCACGCCTAAACGTTCGGCCAGGACATCGGCGCGCAGGGCACTGCGATCAAAATATTCTTTCAACATAGACAGGAACAGCGAACCAAAAAAACCGGCGGAAAGGCCCCACGTTAAAAATAGCCAGGGTTTGGGCCATAAAGGCGCGGCCGGATACATCGGGCTTTCCAGTGTGGCGAAGTAATCACTCTGCCGCTGATTGTCCGAATCGATAGCGACGCCTAAGTAATTTAATTTCTTCGTTAAATCACCGTACACTTCGCGCACGGCTTCCTTGGATTTTCCCTCAATTGAAGGCATTTCGTCGGGCAATGGCAATTTCCCCGCCTCTGGGCGATTGGACGATCCACGGCTCAGCCACCTCTGCAGTGCTCCCTCGCGCTCGCGCAATTGCCGGATCATGGGATGTTCGTCGGTATATTGGGTTAGCAAAACGCGCAGCTGGCTGCGCACATCGCGAAGCTCATCTTCCATGTCGGCTTGAGCGGGAAGCCGGTTCGAGGTCGGCGGAGCTTCCGGCGTGGGAGCCACGTTCCCCGGCGTCATGTGTGGGGATAACGCCTGAAGCCGCTTTTCTAGGGCGTCGCGCACATTCGACATGATGTGTTTACGCACTTTAAGCAAGCTGTCGATAATGCGCTGGTAGAGTTCCGAAGTCAATTGATACGTGGCGTTTGGGTCAGAATAGGTAAAACTGACCTGGAATGTCGTGCTGTTAATGGCATAGATTTCGATACGAGACAGCAGCGATTTTCGGTCTTGCGAGCGGCGCGATTCCAGTGCCGGCGTTTCATAAAGCCCCCGGCGAATAAGCCATGCCTTGGCTTTCTGACGGATTTGATACAGCGAACTAGCGGCCAGGGCGGCTCGACTTGTCCCCGTCGATGATTCATAAATAGCGTAGCGTTCACCCAAAGAATCCAAAAAGTCGGGCGTTAAGACTTGGCGAATCAACGATTCCCTCTGAGACCGGGCCTCTCCTGATTCCGAGAGTTCCGGGACAAATTCACCGATCAGCGGGCTTTGAAAATATTTCGAATAAATGGTGAGGACAAAATGCGCCTTGTATTTTTTAGGCAAGACAAAACTCATCCCCGCAAAAAGCAAACCGCAAAGAACGGTTGAGGCGCCGATAAAAAACCAGCGCTTCGCCACCAGGCGGGGTATGTCGTGAACGGAAAAAGGCTGTGGCGCGCTTGAAATCATGCGCGGTCTCCCGCATTATCGATGAGCCCGAGCAGA
This sequence comes from uncultured Elusimicrobia bacterium, assembly GCA_964441955.1. Taxonomy (GTDB): domain Bacteria; phylum Elusimicrobiota; class Elusimicrobia; order 2-01-FULL-59-12; family 2-01-FULL-59-12; genus CAYTWA01. The sequence continues at coordinate 116,301 of CAYTWA010000006.1, read as the reverse complement.
TGGATCGAAGGGTCGTGGAGAACAGTCAATGACCGGGTCACATCCGGCGCGCTCAGCGTCGGGGGGCCGACCAGTAACAACGACGAGTCACACAGCCTCGCGATGAGACAAGGATCGATGTTGTTTTTGTTTTTGGCGGTCATCGCCGCGGTATCGAGCAGCACCAAACCGTAAGGTTTTGACTGTTTCATGACGTCCTGAAGCAGGGAAAAATCATTGTCTGGTAGCGGCGGCTTGGGCGCCTCATCGGGGTGGACGATTTCGGCTTCAACTGGGGGTTCGCCTGGGATATGAGACCCCGGAGAGGCTCCCGAAGTCGCCGGCTTTATTTGCATTTGGGCCACCGAACGCACCCGAACGAAAGGGTGCGATGCTGGAATCACTTCCTGCAGGGCAAGCGAATCTTTGTTTTGATACGTTGTGGCATCGACGACCAGAACGTTGGCGCGACAAACATCGGCGTAAGCCAGCGCCAAAGCCGCCGTGAAGTGGGTTTTCCCATCGCGCGGATAAAGGCTGAGAATGGCCAAGGAATGAAACATTTTCTTTTGTTGCAGGGACGCCACGGCGTAGGCGGCGGCCTTTAGTTCCGCGTAACGCACGTATTCGCTCATCCTTAAGGAAAGGGCGAGACTCGTGGATTCTCCTGCGCTCACCGGGTCCCAAAGCCTCCGCGGTTGTAGGTTAAGATTAAAATCGTCGACGTTAAAATCGCCGCCATGGCACCGATAACGGTGGCCACTAGCGAAGTGCGCCGCTCGCCTTTCGTCGTAGCGCTGGCATGGACGAAAATGAGGTCCCCTTGCTGAGGCGCGGGGGCCCGGTGGAAATCTTTCCATGCGAAGGTGTAGGCGCGCTTGCGGCCCCCAGAGCGCCGGACGATTTCGATTTGATCCAAATCGGCGCGCTCAGTAAAGCCTCCAGCCTGCGTCAGGGTATCGACAAAATCAGAACCGGGCAAAAGCGTATAGTCACCGGGCTTACGAATTTCTCCCGTCATCGAAATCGGCAGGCGATAAAGCGAACCGGAGGCATGGCTCGTACCATCGAAGTTTTCCTTTTGGAAATAAAGCACTTCGCCCCCCAGCCATCCAAGGATCTGCGGTTGTTCTTCCCCTTGAGAGTAATAGCGGTTTAGATCAAAAATGAATAACTTCCGTTCTTTTTGGATGCGCACATAAAGCGGCGGGGAATCCTTACTTGTACCACCGGCCAGGCCGATAACCATATCGAGCGAGGATTCCGGCTCAATTAAGTAGCGCCCCGGCTTCTCCACCAACCCGCGAACATCGACCCAATAACGGCGCTCTTTGAGGCGCAACTCCACATTCGTTGGGTCTTTTAAATAGGCGCGCAAGCGCTCGATCAATTTTTTCCTGACCTGCGACAGCGTGGCGCCCGTCGTATCCAGCGAGATGCCGTAAGCCAGCAATAAATCACCTCCGAATGCGATGCGGTAATCACCCACGAGTTTGGGATCCGCCGGGCAGTTGACGTTGATGAGAAACCCAGGGGCTAAGAGTGGGTCCGGATCATTCGAAACATCTACTTTAGACCCCCAATTTTCCAAAATCTCGGGGACTTTGGAAGTGGTCCCAGCCATGGGCTGGGCGCCGAGGTCGTGCCACATATTTGGTTTGCGTGCCGTGCTGCACCCGGTCGATAAACCCGCCATCACCAAACAAAGACCGCGAAATAAAATGGATCGTTTGCCTGTGTTTCCGTTGCCCATCATGGTCTCTCCTTGAACATAAGCGTCCCCGTTTTAAAAAGTTTGGCATACGCCTCCGCCATCGATGAGGCTCCCCAGCGCTCGCGAAGCGGCGCCGCTGATTCCCATCGCTTTTGCGGCGTATGATTTGGATCGTTTTCATCCAGAAGCCGTAAGAGCTTCGTGATGTGCTGCGCCCCGGTTTGGGGATGATTGGGATCAAAAAAATGAGCCCATGAGTCCAAGAAGCGATGCCCTTCAATTTGGGTCAGAAGCGTCGGCAATCCCGAACCTGCCGCCTCTAAAGGGGCGAGCGGCATCCCCTCGAGCAAGGAACCCGACATAAATAAATCGGCACATTGTACCCATTCCTGTGGAGATTCCGAAGGGCCGGCCAAAACGATCCGATGAGCCTGGGGACATTCTTGGATGAGGGTGCGCAAATAAGAGGCAAATCCCGGGGAGGTTTCTTGACCGACAAAAATAAGGCCCAGTTGCGCGCGCGTTTCCTCGGACAAGGCTTTCCAAACCTGGAGCAACTGTTCATGGCCTTTGCCCGGATGAAGGCGAGCTAGGCAGAGGATCCACCGCGCCTGGTACACCTCGTCGCGAAGTCCACCAATGAGCGCGCGGCGGCGGGCGAAGCGTTCGACACCCGAAAGCGACCCCGCCGGAGTTGATAGAAAACTGGCGCCATTGGCGATAATTTGAATGCGGTCCGGCGAAATGCCCGCATCAAGCAGCGCGTCGCGCACTTCGGCGGAAACGGCGACAATGTGGTCGGCGAACCTTAAAAAAATCCGGTAAAGCGCCCGACGTTTGCCCCCGGCTTTTAGATCGAGCGCGGTATGCAGCGTAACCACCATCACCGCATGGCCCAAGAGCGCCGCCTTCGTCAAGCTGCCATACACGAGCGGTCCTAGGTCATGGACATGCAGAATACGAATACGATGCGCGAAAATAAGACGCACCAATCGCCAAACCGTTTGGGCCGAGACGCCGCTGCCTTTGCGCCATTCCAAGAGCGGCACCCCGGATTTTTTCAAATGCCCTGCCAACGACGGCTTTCCTTCGGCGTGATCATACGTGGCCACATGAAAACGAAACGCAGGGTTTTGATTGAGGGTTTGCGCCAAGGATAGGACGGTCCTTTCAAGACCGCCCAATTCCAATGTTTGCGCCAATTCAAGAACGGGAATAGGGCCTTCACCGTGGGCCAGTCTTCGAAGCGCCAGACCATAGGTGCCGGCTAAGTACACGACAGAAAAAATGGACCCCGCCGCTAAAAACCAATGGACCGAATCATCAAACAGAGGTTTTATCGTTAGTGCGACAACGCCGCCTGCGACCGCAAGGACCGTCTGTTGTGTCATTTCTTTAAACGGTAAAAAATGCCGGTAAGAAGCCTCAAAACTACGGCGATGATACCCCAAGGAGTAAACCCGGATGAGAACTTGGTTGATCAAAATCGCCGATAAAGCGCCGATGGCTTGCCAACGCTGCGCGGCAAGCCAAGTGGTGACGGTGCTAAGCACAGTGAAGGCTAGCGATATGCGCAAAATCCACGAGCCATCGCCGCGCGCACGCGGCACCAAACTCGAGGGAAAAGCCATGATCAAATAATTGATCGAATAAATCCTTAAATATTGCGCGGCGGGCAAATAGCGCTCCGTAAAAAGAATTTGAATGATTGGCTCAGCAAATAAAAAGAGGCCGACTGCCGAGGGCATCAAAAAACGAAATAATTCCGCGATGCCGTCGGAAAACATCGCGGCGGCTCGGGCCAGCTCCTTGGCGTGAAAAGCCTCCGAAAGCCGCGGAATGAGCACGCGATTAACCGACATCTCAAAAATTTCAAGCGGCGGCACGCTAAGACATCCCATGGCATAAAGCGCGAAATTGGCGTGGCTTAAGTAAAACGACAAGACCAATTGGTCCACGTAATGAAGCGCCAAGGCGGAGAGTCCAGCGAGTGAAACCGGCAAGGCATAGTGCAAGACGCTGCGTAGGTGCGCCTTCGAGAGGATGGGGTCGACATCCCCGCTTGGCCGCGCTAACCAATACCCGACGCCGGCTTTAAGGGCTACGCTCGAAAGATAAACCCAGAAGACCACATCCACGCGGCGCGTCCACCATGCCGCGGCCAAGAGCCCCGAGGTGCGCAGGATGTTAAACCCGGAGCCAAACCAGGCACCTTTCCAAATCGAACCCCGAGCAATCAGCAATTCCTCGAGAAATGCGGCGGCTAAGGCGAAGGGAAAAGACACCATCACCAGCTGGATATCGAAGGCCGAATTTTTCATCCGACCGGCGGCCCAGGGAGCCAATACAAACCCCAGGGCGCCGATCACTGTTCCCATTAAGAGACTTAACGTCCAACTCTGCCGGATCTGAGGCTTCGCTTCAGGATAGCGTCCGGCCCAATAATAAAGACCGCTGTTAAGGCCCGAGGTCAAGACAAATCCCGGCAGGACCGACACGTAGAGGAAAAAAATATTGTAGCGCCCCATCTCTTCCAACGATAAAAAACGCACGAGGGCCAAAGGCAGGAAGATGCTCAGCAGCGCAACCGCGCCGTGCGTGAGGGTGATCGGCCAGTGCGAGGGGACTTTACCGGCCACTGTTGCCATGTATCATCATCGCCACAGTCCGCGAAATGATACGCAAGTCAAACTGCGGGGACATATGCTGGACATAGTAGAGATCGTACTCCAGCTTAAGCTTACATTCCTCTATGGTGCCGGCATAGCCTTGACGCGCTTGAGCCCAGCCCGTAATGCCGGGGCGCACCAGAAGACGCAACGAAAAAAGCGGTATCGGCTCTTGGAGCAGCTTATAAAACTCCGGCCGTTCCGGCCGGGGGCCAACAAAGCTTAATTGTCCGAATATGACATTGAGAAGCTGCGGCAATTCGTCCAACCGCGTTTTGCGAAGCCATTGGCCAAATGGGCTTAAACGTTTGTCGTTCACTTGCGCCCAACGCGGGCCATCGGTTTCGGCACTGACCGCCATCGTTCGAAACTTGTAAAGGGCAAATTGCTTTCCTTGATAACCCAGCCGTTGCTGGCGGTAGATGACCGGTCGACCCGAAGTAACCCAGACGGCCGCGGCGATCCCCAATAATAGCGGCGACAAGACGATGAGAAGGACAAAGGCCAAAATTGCCTCCAAATAAATCTTGAGGTAAAAATAAAGCCGGATCGGATAACTTTTGTGCGTCGAGGCGAGCAAATACGTCCAGGCGTCCATGTTGGAGATGTCGACGCGCCCGCGGAACTCTTTGAGCAACTGCCGCAAGTCAACAATTTCTTGGCCGCGCAAATGCGCTTCAAGGAGTTCGGGATGGTCGTGCAGATGGCGCGCGGCCTTACGCGACGTCACGATGGTTTCCTCCCCATAAAGTTCGTAGTGCGGCGCCTTGAGCGGGCGAATTTCAATCCACCAGGAATACCCCGAACGCTGCACTTCGTCTCGCAAAAGCTGCAGCTCCGAGGCTTCGAGATTAGTCGCTAAAATCCATTTGTGTCCCATGTCGCGGTGAATCTTAAAGATGATCTGCTGCCCGAGCTCAAACGAAAGCGCCACGCAAGGCGCGGCCCAAACGGCTTCCGAGTAACGGAACGGAACGGGCGCGTAACTAAGCAAAATGATCCATTTGGCCAATAATGCCGACAGCGGCAGCACCATCAGCAAACTCAGCAAATCGCTGAATTCGGGCTTGGGGATGTGATGTTCGAAGTACCCCACGGCATCCAACAAACTAAGCGAAATGGCCGCGGTCAAAAAAACCCAAATAACGTAGGCGACCGGCGCCGTATCGTTTGTTGAAAAAACGGATGTAAAGAGAAGCCAGCTGGCGAGCAGCCCTAAGAAATCGGCCGGCCTGCTAAACCCGATTTTTTTACTGAGTCTAAATTTCATTTCCACTCCCTTGCATCAAGCGACTTTTTACATACGGAAAAAGGCGCCAGGAGCGACACCCACGCTGCGCCGCAGAGCTGACGAAAGCTTCCCAGGAGCGCCCCACCGATAACGGTCGCCAACAGAAACGGCCCAGTCACGGGAGGAAACGCCAAACACGCCGCCAAAGCCCAACAGGCGAGCCAATACGCCCACACCACCCGAAAAACCCGTCGAAGCGCAACGATCCCGGCAATTGGATTTCGCCAGAAATTCGGCCACAGAAGCTGGCCAATCCACTGAAGATTTCCGGCAACCAGACGTCGGCGGCGCCCCACGTCGATTTGGTGCTGCATAGCGCCGGCATCTTGCACCTCTCCAACCGGATAAACGACTAAACCCTCAGGATAAAGAAAACGCAGCATCAGCGGTACGGCGACGTCGTCATTAATCCAGCGCGCTTCCCCCAGCGCCTTAAGCGCCGCTCGCAAAAAAGGTGCCCGGTAGGCCACTGTAGCGCCATGAACACTGACCGGTCCGCCGCTTGAGGTTTCACACTTTTTAATCCACCGCTCTAGGCGCCAAAGAAAGCGCGCGAGCACCCCGGCACGGTTAGGCAAATATCCGGGCGCAAAAGCGACCCCCTGAGGAACGCGCACTGACGCGTCACGTAAAGAGGCCAACCAGTCCGGGCGCCACTTTGTCCCCGCATCGACCCAGATCACCCATGGCGCGGTCGAGGCCGTCATGAGCGCGCGCAGGGTAAGCCATTTGCTCGCGTGGTCTGAAAACTCTTGGATGTTTACCCCTTTAAATTGTCGCGCAACCGCCACCGTGTTATCGTCACAACAATCGGCGCCGAGATAAATAGAAACGCGGACACCCGAGTTTTCTTGAGAGTTTAAGTAAACGATCGCTTGTTCGATACTGGCCAAAGTCGCCCCTAATGTGGCGGCCTCGTTGTGCGCAGGGATTAAAATGTCAAGGGAGTCCATCGTCGTTGGCGGGGGTGGGAGGTTAGGGGTCAATCGGCGGAATTTTGAAAAGACCCAAGCAAGCCAAGGGAAAAGGACCGTGAGTCCTAAAATTCCGATTGTGCCTAGGATGGCCAGTAGGCTGCCGATAACCTTTGCATCCAAAAAATAGCTCATTTTTCAATTACCTATGCCGCATGTGTAACCTGCCGATAGGCCTGTTGCAATAGGATCTTTGGGGGCTAAATCGCCCTTTGATAGGTCGTGCGTAGGCTGGTTGCAGGGGTCTAGGTTGGCCTTATTCTAACAGGCTGGTCGGCATAGGCGAAAGCCCCCGGGCCCGCGGGGGTTTGGCCCGCCGCACGAACCAGGTATTGCGGCCGTCGGGAAACCCCGTTAGAATCCATCGATGCCCACTTTCACAAAACGTCACTCCGATGCCTTCGGCACTTTACCCGCCAAGGGCAGGCCCATTCAAGTCCGAATCCTTCGCAGTGCCGGCGAATTGGAGGCGTTAGGCGCATCCTGGACGGACCTGGCGGACCGCGCCTGTGATCCAAACATATTTTACGAACCCTGCATGCTTCTTCCGGCGCTGCGCCTGTGGGGTCAAGACGTCGATTTTTTGTGTTTGGCCTTCTATACCGAAAACCCCGAATGCACGACCGGGCCGCTCCTTTTGTGCGGACTTGTTCCGCTTGAGCGCCGCGCCAGAATTCGAGGACTGCCCTGTCGGACCATTCGTTCGCTTCGTCTTCCTTACATGATGTTGTGCACCCCGCTCATCCACCGGGACTTTACCGCGGAATGTGCGGCAGCGATGTTGGAATGGCTCCATGAGAACCCGGAAAGCCGCTCGCTTGTAGAATTTCGCTTCACCACAGGCGAAGGCCGATGGATGCAAGACGTGCATCAACAACTCACCGACCGACGCTGGACGCTTTACCAATCGGAACACACCACGCGCGCGCTGCTTAAACCTCAAGAAAATGACGAAGCGTACCTGGCTTTGGCGCTGCGCGGTCGCCGGCGCAAAGAACTTCGACGGCTTGAAGCGCGCCTGGCCGAACAGGGACGCTTGGAATACCAAGCATTGGAAAGGACGCAGGAAGCGCAAAGATGGATCGCCATGTTTCTCGAATTGGAATTAAAAGGCTGGAAAGGCCGAAAGAAAACGGCGATGGCCAGCGAACAGTCGTCGCGCGAATTTTTTAACGCCAGCGCTTTGGCCGCACACCGCCGGGGCCAGCTCCGAATGCTGGGCCTTTTTCTCAATGGCCGCCCGGTCGCGCTAAAGTGCAATTTTATTTCCGGTTGCGGAAGTTTTGCTTTCAAGATAGCCTATGACGAAGAATTTGCCGCGTTCTCGCCGGGTTTATTGCTCGAATTGGAAAACATTCGACGTTTCCACCGGGATGAAAAGCTCTCTTGGATGGATTCAACCGCAGAGTCGCAGCATTTTATGATCAACAGGCTATGGGTGGATCGCCGCAGCGTTGAAACCTTGATGTTTTCGCCGGACAAACGGTGGGGAAGTTTTATGGTTGCCGTTTTTCCGCTTTTGCGTTGGATCAAAATGAGACTAAGGAGAACCTCGTCATGACACAACCCGCTGAAACATTGTTAGAAATCGACACTCCCACATTCCAAAATAATTTTCCGCGCAAACCCTTTTTGATTCGTCATCGGTTAAGCCAGCACCCGCTTTTTGGGGTCTCGCGATTACTGGAATTATCCAAAGCGCTACCGGAGTCTTGCGTTGAGTACAACAAAGGAGACATTCCACTGAACATGGCCTCCCAAGCCTCCCCGCGCTCGGGGCTGTCGGCGGAAGAGACCATCCGGCGCATCCGCGAGGCGAAGTCTTGGATGGTGCTTAAATACGTCGAAAAAGACCCCGAATACAGCGCGCTCTTAGACCAATGCCTGGATCAAGTGAAGACCCTGTCCCAAGACTACGTCGAAGGCATGTACAACAAAGAGGGTTTCATCTTTTTGTCCTCGCCCAATTCGACGACCCCCTTCCATGTCGATCCGGAGCATAATTTCCTGCTCCAGATCCAAGGTCAAAAACAGGTTGCCATCTTTGACCCCTTTGATGAGCTTGTGGCCACCAACGCCGATATTGAACAAGGGCTCTATGGAAAAATTCGCAACCTAACCTACCGCGAAGAAATTCGCTCGCGAGGGTTTATTTCGGATCTTAATCCAGGCCAGGGCCTGCATTTTCCTGTTGCCGCCCCCCACTGGGTCAAAAACGGTCCGGATGTTTCCGTATCCTTCAGCATTACGTTTCGCTCGCGCCGTTCCGAACGCGACTCCGGCATACGCCAAATGAATATGCGGCTGCGCGCCAAGGGGATTAAACCCTGCCCCATCGGTCAGTCGCCGCTGCGCGACAACGTGAAGCATCAGTTGTTTCGGGCCGCGCGCCGAGTCGGCCTTTTGGGTTAGTCTAGAACACAACTAACTCTTGCAATAAATTTTTTTCCCCCTAAGCTTGTGGGGATGCAAATCGCTGACTTCGAGCGTTTCCCTTGGATTTCACCCTGGCAGGCCATTTCGGCGCGAGGGCGGGTGGCTTACGAACAAGAACTCAGCTTGGAAGTTTCACCCGGTCATCCGCTCTTTGATGTACCCGTCAGCGCCATCGCGCGAACATGTCATGACGACAATGTGCTCTTTCTCCTCCATAACCATTCCGCGGATTTAGCGGTGGTTCACCTTACCTTTCGCGGAAAAACCGAGCGCGACGCCAAATGGCCGAGCACGGTGTTGTTTCGAAGCATGGACCACTGGGTTACGGCCTGCATGATCCCCGACGCCGCCGCCTACGAACTCGACCAGTCCAACCCCGCCGCATAACCGCGTCTCAGTTGAAAATGAGTGTGTTTTTAATTTTATTGGTCGACTACGAAAGGGAATTTAAAGAGGATTTTTATGGGAAAGGCCGGGAAAACGACGGAAGTCGGCGTCCGTGGTGTAAAGCGTTGCGCCGTGCTCAATGGCTAGGGCAGCCAAGTGGGTATCGCTCACGAGCGGGCCCGTTGATTGAGCATCCTTAAGAAGCTGTGAAAAAATGGACCAGTGTCGCTCTCCGGGCACAAGAAGCCCCACCGTTGGCTCTTCGAGCCATTGGGAGACGATCCCCGTGGCTTGAGCGGCGGAAAGCGGCGTTGGAAATGCGCGCGGGTTGGTGCTGATCCGAATAAAGGCCAGGATCGTCGCCCATGCCATTTGCAAAAGACCAGCTCCCGATAACTCACGCTCAAGCCAGCTTTTCGCCGCGACATGGGCCGGGGCTGCCGTGTTGTAGGCATAAAGCAATAAGTTTGCGTCAACGAGGATCATGGATGCTGAGGTCCATCCAAATGCTCGAGAAGGTCACCGATATTGTCATAGTTTAGTCCCGGATGCATCCCCATGTTTCTTGGTTTCACCACAAAAGGGGACTTTGGTTTTGTGGGCGCTTTTTGATTCAGCGCGATGCGTAGGAAGCTGTTGATGACGTCTTTAAAAGAGCGCCCCGTGCGGCGCATTTCGGCGCGAAGCTTTGCCATGACGTCCGGGTCAAGGGTAAGGGTTGTTCTCATGCCATGATGCTAACACGAAAGCATCATGATGTCAATGCGTCTTCGACGGGCGGGGAACTAGGTGGAGGGCGAGGAATTAGGGCACCACAACTAAAGCTTACGTGGGGTTTCGAAGCGTCAGCATGAGCGCATTGGCGATGGGCCGTCCGTTGAACGAAAACTCATCGGACCAAACGGCTCGCGAACTGCCGCCATCTAAAGCAATGGCCTCGGAGGCGCCCAAACCGGCCAATAATTGGGCGGTGGCCTCAAAGCCGAGCGACGTTCCAGGCGTTTTTCGGTGCGCCCAAAGAAAAATCAATTCGCCGTTGGGGGTCACCCCCAAGGACATCCGGTCACGGCTGTTTAAATGGGCGAGTTTTTCTTCTCCTGCACTTACGCGTAGGCGGCCTCCCTCCAAGAGCCGCGGCCCGGCCAACAAGGCGTGAACCACGCGCGCGTTTTTCCAAGCGGGGGGCAGCGTCCAGCGTGAGCAAATGCGGTGGCCTTCCTTAAAATGCGGGGATAGACGTTTCGAGGCTCCGTGAAGCGCGATCACCATTCCATTTTTGGGTATGGGAACGCCGCGCCTTGTCTTGGAGGTAAGCGCCTGAAGCGTTTGCCAGCGCCCACCCTGCAGACCGGGCTCTTGGTGAGCCACAAAATAAAGTCCACCCTCCAGCATCGGCACTTCATGACCAAAACGAGGAGTATAAAGCGTAAAAGCATTTCGCCCCCCAGGCACATTTATGTGATGCACGGCTAGGCTGCGCTTTTGCCCACCGCGCCGCACATCCACGAGGTCGAGCCAGGCTTTGGGCATTTCCTTTGGTGTGGCCATCAAAACTCCTGTCTTTTGATGGCCGGCGGTAAACCCCACCATGCTGCGCTTGACGTTTTGGGGCATGTTGAAAAAATCCATTTCGCCGTCCCGCAGCAAAAAACCGATGGGCAGCCGTGTTTTTAAATCGAAAAATCCGCCGTTAATCGCCGCGAGCACCGGACGCTTGGTCTCGGCCTCAAAGCGTTCAACCAGGCGCGCTAAAGGAGCCGTATCAGGCCGATTCCCGGAAAAATAGGAAACCGGCACAACTTCAAATGGAGCGCGGCCCAACTGGGTGGTGACATAACACAATTCCACATCGCCTTCTTGGCGAATAACCATATTTCCCCAGTCCCGCCCCGCACGCCAATCCACGGGAACTTGCCTGCGCGGCAAATCGGACAAGAAAAGCAAAGGCAATGCCAACACCACCAAAGGCTTCCAAACCATGACACTGAGCTTACTGGAAATCACGGATGTTTCAAGCTTAATCGGCCACTGGATCACTGGATCAACTGGATCACACACACCCAATCATTTGATCCACTTCTGACCCACTTAAACCACCGACGACAACTGACTATACATTGGACAACTGGATCAAACTGGATCAAAGTGGATCAAACTGGATCAAAACCGATTCTTGCCTTCACGTGCAAGGCAAAACTTGGAAGATTTTGTCCACAAATGGGGATTAGAACGCCAAATGTCATGCCTGGCACCGCAAATGTCATGCCTGGCACCGAGATGGCATAAAATCCATTGACCTCGGATAGGAAGAGTGACATACTATGCGCATGAAACGTACAAATCTTGTGCTTAATGAGTCTATCCTAAAAGAGGCGACCCGGGTCCTGGGAGCCAAGACCTACTCGGCGGCCGTCAATCAGGCGATGGAAGAAGTGATTCGCATCCGAAAGATCCAGGGGCTGTCGCATTTTTTTGGCCAGGGACTTTGGCATGGGACTTTGGCTCAAATGCGTGAAGACAGGCCTCTCCCCAAACGCACTTGATTCTCGTCGACACGTCCGTCTGGGTTAATCTCCTCTCGTCTAAACCCACGCACAAACCCAACGAAAACGATCTCCTGCAATTTGCCACCTGCGGACCGATCATCCAAGAAGTGCTGCAGGGGTTAAAAGCCCATGAGCTTGCAGGCCCCTTTCAAAATTCAATGCTTGCGCTTCCACGCCTTGGGGACCCCGTATCCCTCGACCTCTATTTGCAAGCCGCTGACCTCTATCGCATGGGACGGACTAAGGGACTGACCATTCGCTCCTCTGTGGACTGTCTCATTGCCGCGATCGCCATTGACCACAAGGTTCCTGTATGGCATGAGGACCGTGATTTTTCCACCCTCGCCAAGTACACAGGACTGCAAGCGTTTAGCCATCTTCCGCATTAGTAAAAGGCGCGTCGTTGTCGATTTCTGTGCCAGGATTTCGGCGCCGGGCATGACATTGGAGATTTTTTCCACAAATGGTGATAAGAACGCCATGTCATGCCAGGCACCTTAACTGACACAACCTGATTAAAACCGTTTCGGTTACTGAGGCTGTACGACCGTATGGATATCCCCCACGGCTTCACCGGCTTCGCCGCGGATGGCTTTGCGGCCGAACTCTTCGGAGAGGTCGCGGGAACCAACGGTGAGGGATTCGGTGAAGGCTTTGGCCGCCTGGGACGCGCGCGCGGCGGAGGAGCGACGCGACGTGGGTTTGGCGGATGCCGCCTCACCCGATGAAGCAGCATCTTCCCAGCCCCCTGAAAGGGAGGACAATAGTTTTCGAAGTTCCGGTGCGATGGGGTCATCTGGCTTGACGCTTAAAAACCGGCGAAAATCCTGCTTGGCGCCCGCATAGTCGTCCCGCCGCAAGCGAATAAGACCACGACCAAATAAAGCGCTCGCGTGGCTTGAGTCTTTGGCCAAAACCTTTGAGAAATCTTCCACGGCCTGGTCCCATTGGTCCAATTCGTAATAGACGTTGCCTCGCAGCGACCGGGCTTCCGCCGAGGTGGGGTCCAGTCGTAGCGCTTGATTTAAGTCGATCAATGCGTTTTCAAACGCCTTTAACTGGTAGCGGCACGCCCCGCGCAGCATATGCGCCCCGGCAAAATCGGGGTCGCGCGATATGGCTTGCTCAATCGGGCCAATCGCCGCACGAAATTGGCCTTGGTTATAAAGCTTCACGCCTTCGTTGTAGGACTGAACCGCTTGGCGGGCGGGTTGGTGATCGGCAAAAACAAAAGAAACTGAAAGACAATAGATCCCTATTGTCGTCATCCTCCGCGGTCGTAAGCGGGGGATCCAGCGTCTTAGATCGAAGTCACTGGACCCCGGCTTCCGGATTGCCGGGGCGACGATTAGAGGGTTAAACATCGAAGCTCCTTGGTTTCTTGCATTCCTCACAGCTGCAGATTTCACGCAAGTAATCATAAGTAAAAAGCCCTGAGCTGTGCCCGTCACTCCAGGTGATTTGAAGCGCATAACTGCCGACCGGCTCCATGGAACGCGGTTTAACGGTGGGCGGCACCGTGTCCGGGTTAATGCGGTACTCGTGAGTCCATTCGTCCACGCAAGCCGCGCAGCGACAGGCCAGACGCACATCCCGCGCGATATACCGGCTTTGGTGACCATCATCCCAGACGATACGAATGTCCCCCTCTTTAGATTGAATCTGAGTGGGAATAGGTTTCATTAATACTCGGTTTGCAGCCATTGATCCGGGTCCACGGGAACGCCATGAACGTAGAGCTGCCAATGCAAATGAGGCGCCGTTGCCAAACCCGTGGCGCCCACCCAGCCGATCACATCACCCTTTTTCACTTTTTGACCGGGGTGAACGCCCAGCTTACTCATATGCAGAAAAATCGTCACCACCCCTTGGCCGTGGTTGAGCATCACCGTTTTGCCGTGCGCTTTAAGGGTAGAGGCCATCAACACGACCCCGTTGTTAGGTGCTAGGATCGGCGTGCCCTCCGAAGCCCGTAAATCAACTCCCTTATGAAAGCCCGCTTCAATTTTTCCGTTTCGTAAGCGCTTCAGCCCAAATTCGCCAATAACGGGGCCATGAACCGGTTCCGCAAAGAGCCCTTCCCAAAGTTGATCACGGCTCAAATACTTCTTGCGCTGGCCTATCAACGCACTCTCCCGGCGTTCCGCCCGCATGAGATCTGTTTTTTGTTTGGTGAAATTGACGTTTTCAATCGTATACGTTCGAGAAGCCACAACCACGTCAACTTTCGAAACCGTCGGGTAAGGCCCTCCGGGCTTTGAAATATCGATAATTTCAAGAGGGAACGTCCCAGGCTCCGATCCCAAGGCGATACCGATTAAACCGCGCTGCGCAGAAGGCCCTACCACATAGAGCGGGTATTTGCCCGACTGAAATCGCGCCTGAAGACGCGTGTCCGGTGAAAGGCCATTGACTTCAAAACGCAGGGTTTGACCGGGCAACACCGTGCCGGAAGAAAGAACTAAATCCGTGCCCGTAACGGATGAGGCTAAGAGCGCCACTCCCAAATAGGCGAGCCGCGCGCGCATACTATACGGGAAGGACGCGAACAAACCGGCGTTTGCCGACTTGAATCAGCACCGGCTTTTGAAGCTCTAGAAGATCTTTTTCCCCTGCGCGCTGGCCTTCGACTTCGACGGCCCCTTGAACCAACAATCGCTGGGCTTCCTTTTTGCTGGGTGCTATTCCGGAGGCGGCAAGCACGTCGATCAATTTATGCGACCCTTTAAACGTCTGAAACTCCGGGATATGCTGTGGAATCTCTTTTTTGGAAAAAACGCGATCAAATTCCGCGGCCGCGTTTTCCCCGGCTTCTTTCCCGTGAAAAAAGGCGGTCACCGTTTTTCCTAAAAGCACCTTGGCTTCTTTGGGATGCATGGTTTTTAAAGACGCCGCATCCAAATGGGTCAACAACTCGACATATTTGGACATCAAGGCATCGGGGATCGACATCAATTTTCCAAACATCTCCTTCGGCGGGTCATTGAAAGCGACATAGTTGCCGTAAGACTTAGACATTTTGCGCACGCCGTCTAAGCCCTCCAAGAGCGGCATCATCATCACGACCTGCGGTTCTTGGTGATATTCGACTTGAAGTTCACGTCCCATCAGAAGGTTGAATTTTTGGTCGACGCCGCCTAACTCCAAATCGGACTGCATCGCCACGGAGTCGTAGCCTTGCAGCACCGGGTAAAGCAGCTCTAAAAGGGTCACGGATTCACCCTTGTCCTGCCGCTGCGAAAAATCATGGCGCTGCATCATCTGGGCCATCGTCGTGCGGCGCATCAAACCCAAAATTCCGGGTATGCCCAGCGGGTTTATCCAATTGCTGTTAAAGCGCACTTGGGTTTTCTCTTGATCTAAAACCTTAAACACTTGCTCTTGGTAGGTTTTGCCGTGAGCCCACACTTGCTGCGCATTTAGAGGAGGACGTGATTCAGAGCGCCCCGAAGGGTCACCGATTTGCGCCGTAAAGTCGCCGATCAAAAATTCGATTTGGTGTCCTAGGTCCTGAAGGTCGCGCAGCTTTTTAAGG
Source organism: uncultured Elusimicrobia bacterium (assembly GCA_964441955.1). Classification (GTDB taxonomy): domain Bacteria; phylum Elusimicrobiota; class Elusimicrobia; order 2-01-FULL-59-12; family 2-01-FULL-59-12; genus CAYTWA01. The sequence continues at coordinate 100,770 of CAYTWA010000006.1, read as the reverse complement.
ACCACCAAATGGCCCAAATGCAGGTCCGGCGCCGTCGGGTCCACCCCTAACTTGACGCGAAGGGGCCTTCCCAGGGAGAGTTTTTTTCGAAGCTCACCTTCTGAGATCACCTCGGCGACGCCGCGCATGATTTTTGCCCAGGTTTCCGTCGAAGAACTCATGACGCGGATCGTAACAAGTTGGCCCGGCCGCTCACAACGAACGTGTTGCCGCGACGACGGACTTGAACCCCTGTAAGGCCGTCAATGACAATAGGGCCCTTCGCCAGGCCGACGATTTCCTTAATTGCAGACAGCCGGTCTAAAGACAACATAAGCGCCTTTCCGCCTGAAATGGCAACGACCGCGTTTTCGACGTGACAAATGTTCAGGCGCCATCCTTTGTCGGCGGCCAAAATACACTGGCGCACGCCCTTTCCCATCGCTACACGGCCCAGGCAAATGTTGCCGCGCCTATCGGACTTTTGGATTTCGCGGATAGCGTCCCAGCGTCCAATGTCGGACCATGGGGCGACCGGCTTCTTCATTGCCAGCACTGAAACCGCCGGTGTCCGGGCGGCCACCAAAGGCGCGACAATCGCATAATCAATCGTGTTGTCGACTCGCCGATCGGGTTGTAACGGATGTGGAATTTGCGCAGGAAAATTTTGGTACGCGCGCGCAGCCGCTGCCGTTTGGTTTAAACGAAGCGCCGCTACGATCCTTTGGTAAACCCGGTATTGCTCGGGTTGGTAAAGTTTCATGGCGTCTTCAGCCGCGGTCGTGCGAAAAAAGAACATACCCGAGTTCCAAAGCCAGCGGCCTTCTTTGATCAGCGATAACGCTTTCGCTTTGGCCGGTTTTTCTTCAAAGCGCTGCACCGTGCCGCCCACACCCAAACGAAAACAGCCAAACCCGAGCCACGCGTTGGGATCCTTGGACGGCTTAACTCCTAAAAGAACAAGGCTGGATGGCTTGGAGGCAAGCGCTATGGCCTTTGAGGCCAGGTGTAGGAAAGCCCGCGCGTCATTCATTACATGGTCGGCGGTTAATACCGCGATGATGGGGTCGGCGTCCTTCCGAGAGCGCAGATGGGCCATCGCCCACAAGATCGCAGGCCATGTGCCGCGCCGCGCGGGGTCGGATAAAAAACAGGCCTTGGGTAAAAGGATTTGACGACGCATTTTAGGGACCATATCGGGGACGGTGATGACGCGGACATTTTTTCGACCCGCCAGGCGCACGGCGCGCGAGTGCGCCTGCTGGAGAAGGGTAGACCCGGACCCGGTTAGGTCGGATAAAACCTTATTAAATGGAAACAGGCGGCTCGACTGCCCGCCCGACAAAATGAAAGCGTAAACCGGTGGCTTGGATGGAGACATCGGGCGATCGTATAAAAAACGCCTTAGACCCAGAAAAACCTTAGACCCTTTGCCTCATAGCCAAATTGAGTCATGAAATCCATACTTGACGTGTCATGAAATGGCTTATTTTTTGCATTGTTTCAATTTTATTTTCGGCGCCCATCAAAGCCATAGGAGCGGATAGCAACCCTGTGACTACCCAGGCCCTTGCGCTGCCTCAGTTAGGCGCTCACTTTTCCCTTACACCTTACATAAACTTACTTCGAACCTGGGGTCAAGGGATGGCATGGCTAATGGCCAGCGTCTCAGGTGCCGTGATCGGTAACATAACGATTCCGCAGAACCCCACAGATGCCTTTATCGCCTCGTTAGGGCTAGACCACTTCAAAATCACCGGCCGTTCAGGCGCAGGGTATCGAATCGCTGCAACGAGAAATTATGCAGAGGCGACATCCCCCTTAACGATTTCCATTTTTCCTTTGTCCGATGGAACAGCTTCCTCAATTGGTTCCTTAGAAATAGCTTTGGACACGGAATGGCCCACTCTCACCATTACACGCGCCGTCATCACCTCCAAAGAACACGATACCGAAGGATTACGCAGGCAAATTCTCGCGCATTTGTTCACCCATACAATGCCCTTTACTCGGTTTCGAATCAGCCTTCGAGATAGCGACATTCTTCCTGAACTTTATAGGCATTCAAAGCTTTACAAGCCGGGTCCTTACCATGACCTTATTTCCAAAATCAAGACTATGAACGAAGAGGAACGCGCAACCACTTTGCAATTGGCGTTCGCTGAAAGTGCCTTGGCAAAAACCTTCGCTTCCCTTGGCATTAACACACTGCTGGACTGTCATCTAACCGTTGAAGGCGAAGAAGCCTTTGTCGAGACTACGGTTTATCCCCCACCCCTGGCGAATGAAATGGCTCTTCATGCCGTTATTAATGCTTTTACAATGCGCTTGGGGTACGCTCCTCCTGCGATTTTTATCAAAGAAATTATTACTTTACTTGATCTGTTCAAAGTTGAAGATATCTTTGCATTTATAGGCAAACATCAAAAACATATTGCCACATTGAAGAGCCGTGGCACGAGCAAATTGGCTGAATCGCCGGAATTTCACGTCAACGAGTTGCTTGCGTATGTTGACAATCAAAACCCGATCGCTCGCCTTTTTTCGAAAATGTCTATACTCCCTGAGACACCCCCAGAACTGACCAAAGCTCTCAACGAAACCACTTTGCGCGCGCAACCTTCTGCTGCACAGATGTTCTGGTTAAGTGGTTTGGTGCGTCGCGGAATACCGCCGCAAGACTTGGTCGCTGGTTTGCTGAGCGGTCAATGGACGAAATCTGACGCGATACTCAACAAAAGCTGGACTCAGGCGGCAAGTAATTTATTTAAATCATTCGGACGTTCGATAAACTTAGAAGCCAAGTGGGGTGCTTTTCATCGTCATATCCTTACACCCCATCAAGGGCGAATTCGACAGGAACCACACCTTTTAATTCGTTTGATGGGCGCCTATGGAGGCAGAAAGTTGTTTGGATACGACCCCATTCTGCATAAGGTGCTCTATCGCCTGGTTTTTGAAGAAGACGTTTTGGTCGAGGCATCGAAGGACTTTATTGGGCGATTGGACCCCGATACGATTCGTGGTTATTTAATTTCGCTGAATCCCTTGCTTACTGAAGAGCATTTGAAGTTATTTGGCCGGGCTCACGACTATCTTCGACAATTAAACCAAGCCGCCTAAGGCGCCAGCGGCACACGAGGCAGGCTCCAAACAAAACCCTCTTTTGTCGGCACGGACCGAAAAATAACTTCGCGTAGTCGGGCTGACGCCCCAAAACCATTTAGGCTGGTGACGCCAGATGTGTTGGGCTTTGCGGAGCGCGTCGTCATGCGGCGGGTTGGTTTCATCACCTGCGCTGAAGGGAACGTGCCCGGCAAACTCCGATTCAAGACGTCGGCAAAGCTTTTCCAAAACTCGCGCGTGAGCCTTCGTTTCGGCGTACAGTAGCACGCGCCCGTCATTACCGTAGACGGCGACGTCCATCCAACGCGATTCAAACCGCGTTTGGGCCCGGGAATATCCATGGTCCGTTACCAATTCGACATACAAGGCGGCTTGCGTGATCGATTCACGCCGAAGCCCTACTTGCAGCCCTTGCTCATTTCTCACAAAAAAGGACAACCCAGAATTTTTCCCCGTCCCCGCGCGAAAGAAATAGCCTTCGAGAGTAAGCAGTCTGCGATTTAGCCCGCGGGCCCAAGCGGCGGCTTCCCATTCTTGAATGGGCATCTGCTGAAGGGTTTGGCGAATTTTATTTGAAAATTGGAAAACCGTTTTGGACGCGGATTCGAGTTCGACGGCCGAGTTTACGATTAACCGTTCAAGCCACTGGGGCGTCACACAATTGCTCCAAGGCCGAAATGGCGCGGGAGACGTCCGTGCGGTTGTTGAAATACCCGAAGGAAAAACGCGTGGCGCCTACGGGGTAGGTACCCATGGCTTGATGAGCGCCGGGGGCGCAGTGAAGACCGGAGCGGGTCATTAGCCCCGCGTCATCAAACAGCCGCCTGGACAGCTCTTCGGGTGCGAAATCGTTTAAACGAACCGGCAGCACCGCCACGCGGTCTGAGGCTTGAGCGGGGCCAAACACCGTCAACCCGTTAATGGTTTTAGCCCCTTCCAGAAATTGCCGCGTTAACGCTTCCTCGAGCTGACGAATTTTCGAAACCGTAACGCTGCGCACGAATTCAAGGCCCGCTTTCCATCCGGCGATGCCAAGCGCGTTATGCGAGCCGGGCTCATAGCGATCGGGGAGAAAATCCGGCTGCACATCGAACTCCGATCGGCTGCCCGTTCCGCCTTCGCGCAGCGTGAGGAGATTGATGCCTTCTCGAATATAAAGCCCGCCCGTCCCAAGAGGTCCCAAGAGGGCCTTGTGGCCCGGAAATGCCAATAAATCGATATGAAGCGCCTCGACATCAATCGGATAGGCCCCCGCCGTTTGCGCGGCGTCTACGAGAAACGGTAAATCTCTTTCACGGCATATTTTTCCCACCTCGCCCACAGGCTGAAGAGTGCCCGAGACATTGGATGCATGCACCAAGGCGACCATTCGCGTGCGCGGCTGGATCGCCGCAGCAAAATCCGCGGCGCGCACCAAACCCTGCGCATCGGCTTTGACTTTGATGACGTCGATGCCCTTGCGCGCTTTCAGTTCATGCAAAGGGCGCAGCACCGAGTTGTGCTCCATTGCCGAGACCAGCGCCGAGTCACCGGGCTGCCAGTCGATGCCTTTGATGGCCAAATTAAGCGCATCAGAAGCATTCAGGGTATAGATGATCTGTTTAGGCGTAGGGATATTGAACAGCTGAGCCAGAAGCGCTCGTGTGTCGTCAAGCAAGCGGCCCGCCTCCATGGCCCGAGGATAAGTACCCCGGCCTGCCGAGGCCCCGATAGTGCGATGAAAATTTAGCAGCGCCTTTTCTACCGAAGGCGGCTTCGGGAAGCTCGTGGCCGCGTTATCGAAATAGATCTCAGGCTGTGACACGGTCTATCACGCCTCCGCCCAGCACGGCGTCTCCTTGGTAGAACACGGCCGATTGGCCTGGAGTTACCGCCGACTGAGGTTCCACAAAGTCGACGGTTAAATCGGAATTGAGGCGCGCCTTCGCTTCCAAATGTCGAGAGCGGATTTTGATCGTGATGTCACTGGGAAACATCGGAGGCTGGCCCAAACCCCAGACCACATCTCGCAGCGAAGCCTTGGGCGCTAACACATCATCTTTCTCACCCACGATCAAGGTGTTACTGGCTTTATCTAAAGCCACCACATACATGGGCCGGCCTACCGCCAGCCCCAAGCCTTCCCGTTGGCCTACCGTGTAATAAGGAAGCCCTTTATGACGGCCCAGAATTTGGCCGTTCACGTGGCGAATGTCGCCTTCAGGGCGATCGGCTTGCGGGATTTCTTCAGAGACAAACTGTTTGTAATCCAAATTAGGTACGAAACAGATTTCGTAGCTGTCTGGCTTATCCGCCGTTTTAAGGCCGTACTTACGTGCCAGTTCGCGGATTTCCGCTTTGGTGTAACTCCCTAACGGGAACATCAGCTTTGATAGCTCCTCTTGGCCCAAGTGATAGAGGACATAGGATTGGTCTTTGGAAGCGTCGATGGCCTTCTTTAAAACATAGTGAACCGTGGACGGTGAACCGTGGACGGATTTTTTCGGTTCACTGTTCACCGTACACCGTTCACGTCTCTCAATACGAGCATAATGCCCCGTCGCCAAAAAATCCGCCCCCATCGCCATCGCGTGGCTTAACAAGCGGTTAAACTTGATGTGGTTGTTGCAAGCGATGCAGGGGTTGGGGGTCTCAGCATTTGTGTAGCTGTGCTTAAAGTAATCGATCACCTTCGTCTTGAACTGATCCACATAATCCAAGCTGTAATGCGGAATCCCCAGCGTTTGGGCCACCGAACGCGCGTCATAAAAATCCTTCGAACCGCAGCATCCGCCGAACCTCCGCCCCTCGGTGTCCTGCCAGTTGGAAAGCTTCATGGTGATCCCATAAACATCATAGCCCTGCTCTTTGAGCAAGGCTGCCGCCACGGAGCTATCCACCCCGCCCGACATCGCCACCACGATTTTTTTTCGAATATTAATGTTTTTGGACATAGGCCGCAATGTGCCGGGAAAAGGCTGAAAATTCTTTTACTTCATTTTGAAGGTGCTCATATACTTTGGCTAAGTCGATTTTGGTGTAGGCATGCACCAGCAAATTGCGAAATCCCGCGGCTAACATCATTTTTTTCGCAAAGGCCTTCGGAAGCACCCTTTCTTCAGCTAACACACGGAAAACATCGCGGTTTTCCGTAGGATGCCGGAAACGTTTATCGGAAATAATGATCTCCCCAATATCCAAACAACATTGGATCGCTAATAGAAAATAATGTTGTGCTGCCCCATGAAGGGTGGGATCTTCCTTAAAGACCTTCCAGGGAACCTTCTGATACCCTTTCAACAAACGCTGGTATTCGCTCAGCTTGTCGAGACGGATTTGAATACTATCTCGGTCAGTCATAGGATTCCATGTTTGGCCACTTGCTTAAAATAGCGGTCACTGCTGCGCTGAATCAGCGGCAGGCGGTCAAAATACTCCGACATTGTGGCCACCTCAAAACGAATGCGCTCCCGTTCATTGCGCGAATAAAGAACGTGAGCGGGCTGGACCGCCCGAAAACGCAATGCCAGCGTCGCATCCGCCAGATCAACCAAGTCCACTCTATCGTCATGCAACGTGTCCATCAATTGGCCGATCAACTTAAGCCGCAAAGCAAAACGCTTTTTAGAGGATATCCCCGACTTAAAATAAACAGCCACGTCTGTATCACTGCGCGGAGTCGCTCGATTTTGAGCCCGCGAACCAAACAAATACGAAAATTCCACTTCACGAAAAGCCGCAAGAACAGAAGGAAGTTGCCTTATAGAGTTGCTCATGCCGCTTTTCCCGTAATGATCGACTTCCGTAAACCCTTTTTGTAATCGCCCCAGAGCGGCGAAAGGGAACGGAGGCGTTCGACGACTTTTGGGAGCACATCAATCACCTTATCGATTTCCTCGGATGTATTCTCACGGCCTAGCGATAAACGAATCGAACCTTTGGCCAGTTCGATGGGCACGCCGATGGCCTTCAGCACATGAGAAGGTTCTGTTGCCCCTGAGGCGCAGGCGCTGCCGGAGGAAACGCAAAAGCCTTGCATGTCCAAGCCCACAATCAATCCCTCGCCTTCTAGCGCTTCGATACTCAAATTGGACGTATTAAACATGCGATGTTCCGGATCCCCGTTGACACGCACACATTCGATTTCTTTGAGAAGCGCTTTTTCAAGTTTGTCGCGCAAATGACGCACGTGTTTTTCTTCATGCTTCATTTCTTTGACAGCGATTTCAGCCGCCACGCCCATCCCCGCAATGCCAGCCACGTTTTCTGTGCCCGCGCGGCGGTTGCGCTCATGCGAACCGCCGTGAATGAGCGGGTGAAGCCGCACGCCGGGTCGAATATAAAGCGCCCCGACCCCTTTTGGGCCATAAAATTTGTGCGCGCCGATCGACAAGAGGTCGCAATCGATATCCATAACCGAAACAGGAATCTTCCCGACGGTTTGCAGCGCATCCACATGAAGGGGGACGCCCTTTTCGTGGCATACCCGGGCAATCGCTGCAACATCTTCAATCGTCCCCAACTCATTATTGGCTTGCATCACGGAAACGAGCGCGGTCTCTTTCGTAATGGCCTCGCCAAGGTGTGCTGGATTCACACGGCCATGAACGTCTACTCCGACATAGGTGACGTGCCAGCCCATGGTCTCTAAATACTGGCAGGTTTTTAGAACCGCGCTGTGTTCGATGGTCGTGGTGACGAGGTGTCGCCCCTTGTCACGATTGGCAAAGGCCACACCTTTAATGGCCCAATTGATCGATTCCGAGCCACCAGCGGTAAACACCACTTCTTCGGGATTGGCCGCATGGATGAGCCTTGCCACCTGCTCGCGCGCGACATCCACCGCATGTCGCTCTTCCTGACCCAACTGATAAATGCTCGAGGCGTTCCCATAATGGCCTTTTAAATGCGGCAGCATGGCCTCCACTACCTCGGGACGAGGCCGTGTCGTCGCGTTATGATCGAGATAGATGTAGCGCTTGCTCATTCTTCGTCATTCCTTAGCTTGGCGAGCACAGACAAATCTTCCAACGTTGTCGTATCCCCCACGGTGGTGGAGCCGGCGGCGACGTCGCGCAAGAGGCGGCGCATGATTTTTCCGCTGCGGGTTTTAGGGAGCGCGTCCGAGAAACGAATATCGTCCGGCTTGGCAATCGAACCGATTTCCTTGGCCACATGCTGGCGAAGTGTGTCTTTTAAACTGTCCGACTTCTCCTGGCCGGCTTTAAGCGTCACGAAAGCCGCGATGGCCGTGCCTTTGAGCGCGTCCGGTTTACCGACCACCGCAGCTTCAGCCACAAAGGGGTGGCTGACGAGCGCCGATTCAATTTCCATCGTGCCTAAACGGTGGCCGGCGACATTGATGACGTCATCCACGCGCCCCATGATCCAGAAATAACCGTCTTTATCGCGCCGGGCGCCGTCACCAGTGAAATAAGCACCCCTAAGCTGGCTCCAGTACTGCTGTTTGAAACGCTCGGGATCTCCATAGATGCCCCGCAGCATGGAGGGCCAGGGTTTCTTCAAAATGAGGAAACCTCCGGAGCCCGGGGGGACCGGTTTTCCTTCTTTGTTGACCACTTCGGCTTCGATCCCGGGGAGCGGGAACGTGCCCGATCCGGGCTTCGTGGGTGTTGCACCCGGCAAGGGCGAAATCATAATGGAGCCCGTTTCTGTTTGCCACCAGGTATCGACGATGGGGCAATGCCCTCCCCCAATCACGTTTTGGTACCACATCCACGCTTCTGGGTTGATGGGCTCGCCCACCGACCCCAAAAGACGTAAAGACGACAAGTCGTGCTTGCGCGGCCACTGCTCACCAGCCCGCATAAAAGCGCGAATCGCCGTAGGCGCGGTGTAGAACACACTGACCTTATACCGCTCGATAATGGCCCAAAGCCGGTCCCACTCCGGATAGTTAGGGGCTCCTTCATACATGACCGATGTCGCCCCGAGAGCGAGCGGCCCGTAAATGACATAGCTGTGCCCCGTCACCCAGCCGATATCGGCCGTGCACCAGTAGGTGTCGGTGTCCTTTAAATCAAACACCCATTTCGTGGTCAGCGTCGCCCCGAGTAAATAGCCGGCCGTCGTATGCATGATGCCTTTGGGCTTCCCGGTTGTGCCGGAAGTGTAGAGAATGAAAAGAGGATGCTCCGAACCGAGCTCCTCCGGCGCACACACCGAGAGTTCGTTCGCGGTAAGCTCATGCCACCAATGATCACGCCCTGGCGTCATCGAAATCTCTTGCCCCGAGCGCCTCAGCACCACCACGTGCTCTACCGTGGGCGCGTCTTTAAGCGCTTCATCCACGTTGGGCTTAAGCGCCACGATGGCTCCACGACGATAGCCGCCATCGGCTGTGATGATGGCCCTGGCTTTGGCGTCATTCATGCGATCTCGCACCGCCTGCGCGGAGAAGCCTCCAAAAACCACACTGTGGACGAGCCCTAGGCGCGTACAAGCAAGCATTGCCACCGCCGCTTCCGGGACCATCGGCATGTAGATCCCCACCCGGTCGCCTTTTTTGAGGCCCAGTTTTTTGAGCGCATTGGCGAAGCGGCATACCTCATCGTGAAGCTGCTGGTAAGTGAGGGTTCGGACATCTCCGGGCTCTCCCTCCCAAAGAAGGGCGGCTTTGTTTTTTCGCCACGTCGTTAAATGCCGGTCGAGGCAGTTGTAACTCACATTGATCTTGCCCCCCACGAACCACTGAGAGAACGGTGCTTTCCAGACCAGCGTTTTCTTCCACGGCTTAAACCATGACAGCAGCTCTTTAGCGCGATCCGACCAGTATTTCTGCGGATTCTTTTGCGCGTGCTTATAGAGCGCCTGGTACGCCGCAAAACTCTTGATGTAAGCCTGCTGAGAAAAGGCTTTGGACGGTTTGAAAACACGCCTTTCTTTAAGCGTGGAATCGATATTCAATTGGTCAGACATGAACGGCCTCCTTAGCGGACGCAAGCGTAGCGGCACGCGTTGAGATGAGATCGGCACAGGCATGGCCGCTCGCACAGGCGGATTCAATCGTGGCGGGCAAGCCTGTACGCGTCCAATCACCGGCCAGCAGGAGATTAGAAACTGGCGATTGGTGTTCCGGGCGCTTGGTTTCCGTACCGGGAATAGGAGACAGCGTCGCCTGGTGTTCCTTAATCACGAGCGAGCGCAGCAAAACAGCGTCTTGCGCCGCCGGGAACAAACGGCGAAGCTCTTCCAACGTCATCGTTAGAAGTCGCTTGTCCGTCCACTCTTCAAACACACGGGCCCCGCTGATCACAAGCGAAACATAGCCGTCCTTGCCGCCTAAGATCTTGGACTTATTGAAGATCCACTGCGCCTGCGTATCCAAAAGACCGACAAACGTTTTGCGCGTGATCGTTCGATCAAACCACAGGTGAATCGAAATAATCGGCGAATATTTAAAGCGCTCGAGCTCCATAAAAATGGGGCTGGCGTGAACCACCTCGGGGGGCAGCATTTTAGAGAGCGCCCACGCGGGAACGCAGGAGACGACCCAGTCTGCCGTTAATCGGGAGCCCTCGCGGAGGACGACCCCGGTCACGCGGCCCCCCTGCACCTCGAGCTTGTGAACCGGCGATTTAACCCGCACGTCTCCGCCGCGTTTTTCCAAATAGGACCGCGCCGCCGGTATGTACAAATCCGTTAGCCCGACGTTGGACAGCCCAAGACGCGACCCGGCGGCTTCATCGAAAAAAGCCTGACGAAGCACCTGGACAAAGCCAGTGGCCGAAGCGACCTTCGTGTCTTCATTAATGGCCGCGACGGCGATTAAATCCCACAAATACCGCTTGGCGCGCGAAGACTGGTGCGCGCGGGAAAGCCACTGGTCTATGGTGATCTCGTCCAAAAGTTCTTTTTCTGACTCCGCACGCTTAAGCGCGGTTTGAATGTGCCGCAGCCGGAAGCGGTCTCCCCAAGTTAAGGTCGAAAGCCGGCTAAGTCCACTGATTAAATGCCACGGGGCGGCGACGGGCCAACAGCGAAGGCGAGCATGGCGGTTGTGGTCGCCGACAAAATCAACGCAGAGCGTCGGCTGAAACTTTAAATGGGATGACGTCCCGATCCGGCGCAAAAAGGCGCGCGTTTGGTGATAGCAGCCCATAAATAGATGCTGGCCGTTATCGACAGAGTCCCCGGTCTGGGGATCTTTAAACGAGTAAGCCCGCCCGCCCAGCACTTGGCGGCCTTCTAAAACCGTGACGGTGAAACCGCGGTCCGCCAAAGCGGTCGCAGCGCTTAAACCGGCAAACCCGCCTCCAATAACAAGAACACTTTGTTTCATCGACAGTCCCAATAGGCTTTTGCGGCAAGCCAGAGCTTAACCGGCGTCGGCACACGAACGCGGCTGCCGAAGACGTTATAGCCCTGCTGCTTAATACGGTCCAAAATATTTCCATAGACCGCACTCATGATGACGGCGGCGCGTATCGAAGGGCGCTCTTCTGGAAGCGGCAACACGGCGGCGTCGCGGTAATAGCCGTGCGCTCGCGAGGCTTCAAAGGACATCAAATTTTGAAAATTTTTAAATCCTTCACTCCCCAGCGCACCCATCGGGAGCCCAGCCGTCGACCTTATAATCCACCCTTCCGCCACGCCGAAACGAGCCAAATCCTCTTGAGGCAGATAAATACGCCCTTGCTGAGCGTCGACACCGACATCGCGAAGAATGTTGGTGAGCTGAAACGCCGTGCCCAGTTTCACCGCGTACTGCTGGAGCCGCTCGGAGCGGTACCCAAAAATTTCCATGCACAAAAGGCCCACTTCGCCAGCGACGTGGTAACAATATTTTTCCAAAGCAGCCCAGGTTGGGTAGCGCTTCATCGTTAAATCCATCTCCATGCCCGTCAAGATCCCGTCGAAGTAATCCCGCGTGAGGTCGAATCGCTCCACGGCCTTAAGCAGCGTATGCGTCATAGGAAGTGAGGGCTTGCCGTCGTATGTCTGGGCGATTTCGCTGCGCCACCAGGCAATTTTTTCGGAAGGGTTTTCAACCCGCGGGTCATCGACGGCGTCATCGACTTCGCGGCAGAAGGCGTAAACGGCGGTCATGGCCTCACGCTTTTCTCTAGGCAGCGAAAAGAAAGACAAATAGAAATTGCTGCCGCTTTTGCGGGCCACTTGCGCGGCTTCGATAGGAGGCGAACTCACGCTCATCGCCCTAACAGGGTTTTATACGCGATGGACGCCCAATCGCTTCGGGTGACCACCGGCCTACGGCGAAACACGTCATAACCCGCCGCTTCCAATTTTTGGAGTATCAAAAACCCTCCCTGCCAGGTAAAACGCAGTTCATATCGAAGCCGCCCTTTCACGCGCTCAGGAAGAGGGCGCCCCTCAAGAAATAGATCGCGCGCCAATCCCGCTTCATGGGCCATTAATTTTTGAAAGCTCGCAGTAGCCAAGCCATGGTGCAGGTCTTCCTCAGAAACGTCGAAGCGCTTCAAGTCCTCCTGAGGCAAATAAATTCGGTCTTTCTTCAAATCCACGGCGACGTCTTGCCAATGGTTGGCGAGCTGAAGCGCCGTGCATATCGCATCGGACAAGCGGTAGCGCTCTTCATCGCGGTAGCCGCACAACGCAAGAATCAAACGACCAACGGGGTTGGCGGAATAGCGGCAATAGTCCAGCACATCCGCGTACGTCGCATATCGCCGAACGGTAACGTCTTGTTTAAACGCTCGCAGCAAATCCCGCAACCACTCGATGGGAAGGTCGTGCTGCGCGAGCGTTCGCCGAAGCGCGATAAACACCGGATGTTTGGGCGTATCATTTCGGCAATCCAGCAGCATTTGGTCCCAGGTGTTTAGCCAGCTTAAGCGCTCGTTTTCATCCCCATTCTGGCGGCCTTCATCAGAAAAATCATCGGCAATCCGCATGAACGCATACAAGCTGTGTATGGCCGGGCGCAGATGTTTGGGAATTAAGATGGACCCCACGGGGAAATTTTCGTAATGGCCCTGCGTCACATGAGAACAGTACGCAAAAGCTTCCCGCTCGTCCCAGGGCCGGCGGAGCGCATCGGCGATGACAGGGGGCAAGGATGTCGTCGATTGTTCCAAGAGTCCATTAAGCAAAGAGCTTCTCCGCATCGGCGACTTCGAAAGCCATGAGCGATTCCAGCACGCGGTCGGCCTCCGCTAATTGGGCCGCCGGGTACGATGTGGCCAAACCAACGGTTTTCATCCCAAGCGCTTTGGCGCTTTTGATGCAGCGCGGGGAATCCTCTATCACGAGCACATCGCTCGCGTGAATTTCTGGCGTTGCGTCCAAGCGCATGCGGTTGAGATGCTTCAGAGCCAATTCAAACGATTCCGGCTCGGGCTTTCCATTTTTCACGTCATCTGCGCAGACGATGGCCGTAAAAATGTCGCGGATTTTGGCTTTCTTTAAAATGAAATCCACTTCCAAGCGCCGGGCGCCGGTCGCCAACGCGAGCGGATAATAGTGCGACACTTTGCGGGCAAAGGCCTCTGACCCTGGGTAAATCACCAGTCCATTTTTCATAAATTCGTCGAAGTAACGCCCTTTGCGGATGAGAAGGTTTTTCATCTTATCCGTATCAGGGCCAGGTCGGCCGTTGTCACGGAATGCGGCTGTAAAACTTCCGCGATCATCGTGGGCCAGGTAGCGGTCATAATACTCCTGGTCTGAGATATGGATCGACTCTTCGGTTAGAACACGCTGGAAAGCCTGCATATGCAGCGGCTCGGAATCACAAATGACGCCATCCATATCAAAAATAATCGCGCGCAAACTCATTCCATGACTCCTCGCAGCCGATCGGGGAAATTAGTCGTGAGCGCGTCCACCCCGCAGGCTAACAAGCGCTTCATTTCAATTTTGGTGTTAGCCGTCCAAGTGGCCACCGCGAGCTCCGCTTTATGTGCCTGCTGCACCAAGCGCGTGCTCACACAACTTTTGCGTGGAAAAATAGCATGGGCGCCGATCCTTTTGGCCTGATCGACCCGTTCTTGTGATTCATCAGAATAGAGCAGCCCGATCGGTAACTGTTTCGTCGCCGCACGCACTTCTTGAAGCGCCACCGCATCGAATGAAATCACGAACGCCCGGTCCAAATAATTTTCACGAGCCAAAACGGCCACGACAGCATCCGCTAAAGAACCACCAGACCCCTTAATGGTTTTAAGTTCGACGACAAACGACACCGCATGATTGGAAGAGGTCCGACGGTTGCGGAAATGTCGCAAAGTTTCCGCCAATGAGGGCACAAACTGCCCGTTGTAATCCGGTCCGAACCAAACACCGGCGTCAAACGATTTGATTTTCCACCAGGGGAGGTCCCGCACCAGCCCGTCGCCGTCCGTGGTGCGATCCACAGAGGTATCATGCATGACCACCACTTCCCCATCGGCGGAAAGCTGCACATCCAATTCAATCAAGTCTGCCCCCCGACGAATGGCTTCTTCGAAGGAGACAAGGGTGTTTTCCGGCGCGTAGCCCATGGCTCCGCGATGACCGATGACTAAGGCAGGGGCCTTTTGGGGCCAGAGAGTTAACATAGAGTTTGAAGGGAAAAAGTAGCGGGGGCCGGACTTGAACCGGCGACCTACGCCTTATGAAGGCGCCGCTCTAACCAACTGAGCTACCCCGCCGAAATCTGTGAGACTGGCGAATTGTATCAATTCGACTATTACGCCGTGACGGTCGGGGATACGAAAGGACCCGCTAAGCATGGGGGGCCACTAGTGGGTTACACCTCTTCTTTTCGCTGCGGTTGGCAACGGTCGGGGCAGCGCAGATGAACCCTCCACCTGCGTCGAAAGCTCCACGGGGCATCCAAACGCACTTCCAAATACTCACACTTGCATTTAAAGAAGAGCGGCTGGCAACCATCCGCCCATTTCTTCGCTCGCGCCAAGACCTCCGGCGGCACCGTTTCTTTGGATTCGATTTTGTAAGGAAGCACTCGGTGGCCGGTTTGCACCGCCCCACCTTTTTTTGGAAATGCCGAGAGCACGTCGATTGCATCCAGCGGCAGCAGGTAATACCCCTGTTTCCACACCGGGCTGCCTTGCACTTCCGCGGGCTCGGCTTTAAATAAAAGGTAACGGCCTTTGCCGCCAAACGTTTTCTCGAAGAATGTCGGGTCGCCTGCGGAGACAAAGTCGCTGGGTTTCATGCCTAAGCGCTGGGCGCATTCTTGAAGCGACAATCGACCCGACTCGGCTTCAGGCGATTGTCCATAATGACCGCTTAAAAGAACACCCACGGGCGCCTCCCATCGGCCTTGCAAATGCCGTCTTTGACGTCTATACCTACCATGCCCATGGAACTCTCCTTACGAACCAGCACCTTTGTGTCTATTGATGTCGTGGGCTCGACACAACTTAAATCCGGCCAACGCGAAGAAGACGTGCTTCACACCTTTATGGCTTATCACCACTTTATAAGCGACCTCACCCGCACCTACCAAGGAGAGGTGATCAACATTTCTGGCGATGGCTTGATGTGCCGGTTCAAAACCCCTGAGCAAGCCGCCTCGATGGCGGAAGCGGTGCTGCTCGAACTGACCTTATTTAACAAATCCCACAACCGGCTAAGCCATTCCCTGCGTTTACGCCTGGGTATTCATACCGGCGACGTGCATGAAATGCAAGGCGTCTCTTCCGGTCAATGGATATCCCCCACCCTAGACCGCGCCGCAAAACTTCAAGAAGGAGCCTTACCTGACAGCATCCGCATTTCTGAAGCAACGTATCGGCTTCTGGGAGAGGCACAACACACTTACGCCAACAGCCAGTGGGACGCTCTGCTTCAAATGAATACGTATACGTCAAAAACAGCGAAAGGCCCTGGAGCTGCGGCGGCCACCTTGCCCCAGAAACCACGCTTTATGGTGATCACGGAAGACCTTGCTCATTTGGCCTGCATTGGCGAGGCCCTTAAAAATCGGACGGAAGACCTTTGGGTGGCTTTTAATGCGGCCCAAGCGCAGCTCGTGATGCCCTCTTATCGGCCCCACGTCTTACTCATCGACTTGGATTTGCCTTGGGACGACGGGTGGAAAATGTTGATGGGTTTACGAATGAGCGCCGAGTGGTCTTCCATGCCCATTCTTGTGTTTTCTGAGCGAAGCGATGGCGACCACCTCGAGAAATGTTTTCAAAAAGGGGCGAACGGGTTTATCGCCAAACCGTTGGATGAAGCGCCGTTTCTTAAACGTTTGGATGTGACACTGCGGGAGTTTTTCCACTAAGCCACCGCCAAAACCATCTCCACCTCCCAAGCGATTGTCCTACGTAATGGGAGAGGGATTGAGGATTAACCTGCCCCAAAGCCCACGCCGCTTGAAAAGCCGTGGTACGCCGCGCATTTTTGACCAGTTTGTTAAGAAGGGTTCTAGCCTCAGGGGCTTTCGATTCCCCCAACATAAACGCTAAAAAAGGCTGTACATAAGGATGCGGACGCTCGGCTTCCTCGATTAATACTTTGAGTACCTCCGGAGTTGAAAAAAGGACCAAGGTTTGGATGGCAATGAAGCGAAGAGGCTCTTCCCCAAAGCGGACCAATTGAATGAGAGGCATGACGGCGCGTTCATCCCGGTGGCGTCGAAAAAAATGAAGGGCTTTTTCTTGTTCGTGTACGGAGCCGCTTTGAAGAAGCTGCAAATGTTCTTTGACGGCGCGTTCTTCACGTCCCCACAACCCCGTAGAGTCCACTTGGACAATGCATCCTTTTTCATCGCGGTGGCAATACGGACAAACCTGAATGGCACGGGGAATGTCTTTGCGGCAGAACGGACAGGGCTTGAGAATCATGGAAAAAGGCCGTGGCGAATAAGACTCACGCCTATCGCGGCCAAAAACAAGCTGATCACCTGCGACATCGCACGCATGCCTTCCTCGCCGATCAAACGCGACAGAAGGCGGCTAAACCGAATGGCAAAAAGCGCCAAGATCAAATTCGCTAAAAGAGCCACCAAGGTCATGCGGTAACCATACTGAGGCACTAAGAGCAAAAGCGCCGTAAGCACCGCAGGCCCGGCAATGAGCGGAGTTCCCAGAGGAACCACCCCCGCTTGAACCGACTTAAGCGGCATTTCCCCCAAACGAAGCATGTCCACCACCGCCAGCACCAAAAGGAGCACCCCGCCCGCAATTTGGAAATCGCGCACCCCGATCCCAAGCATCTCAAACACCCATTGCCCGAGCACCATGAAGGCGGCGCTGATCACAAAAGCGGTCCCGATCGCTTGTACGCCAATCTTTTGACGCGCGGATTCGTCCATGGACCGCGTCAGCCCCAAATAAACAGGAATAAGCCCCGCCACATCCATGGCGACAAAAATCGGTACAAAACAATGAATGAAAGGCTCCATGCGGCCAGTATGCCCCCGCAAGTGAAGCGTTGCAACAGCTACTTCTTAGGCGAGGAGGGTGGTCAGGGTTTCGCCCAAGGATTCGGGGCTTTTGGCGACGTGAATGCCGGCGGCTTCGAGCATTTTCATTTTGGCGGCAGCTGTGCCCGAGGCGCCTTCGATAATGGCGCCGGCATGACCCATGCGGCGCCCAGGTGGCGCTGTTTGACCCGCGATGAACGCGGCCATGGGTTTGGTCATGTGTTTTTGGAAGAATTCGGCAGCCTCATCTTCCTGGCGGCCACCGATTTCGCCCAACAGGAAGACGGCTTCAGTGTTGGGGTCGTTCTGGAAAAGCTCGAGGGCGTCAATGAAACTCGTGCCGTTGATCGGGTCACCGCCGATTCCAATGACGGTAGATTGGCCAAGACCGCGCTGGGTCAATTGCCACACCGCTTCGTAGGTCAGCGTACCGGAACGCGAGACGATGCCGATCGTCCCTGGCTTATGGATATAGCCTGGCATAATGCCGATTTTGCATTCGCCGGGCGAAATAATGCCCGGGCAATTGGGGCCAATCAAACGCCCTTTGAAATTTCGCGAGGCCAACTTGGCGCGCGTGCGGGCCATGTCTAAAACGGGAATGCCTTCCGTGATACAAACAATCACTTCAATTCCGGAATCCGCCGCTTCCAGCACAGCATCCGCCGCAAAAGGAGCCGGAACAAAAATCATCGAGGCCGTGGCTCCAGTTTTTTCAACGGCTTCGGCCACCGTATCAAACACCGGCATCTCGTCGACTTTCGTCCCGCCTTTGCCGGGCGTGACCCCGCCCACCACCTGCGTGCCGTAGTCACGGCAGCCGCGTGCATGAAACGCGCCCGCCGACCCCGTGATGCCTTGAACGATTAATTTGGTCGATTTATTGACGAGAACGCTCATCCGCGGGTCGCCTTGACTATTTTTTCGGCGGCATCGGTTAAATCTTTCGCCGCTTCGAGCTTAAGGCCAGAGTCTTTCAAAATTTTTCGTCCTTGGTCGACATTCGTGCCCTCCAAGCGGACCACAACGGGAAGCTGAATGCCCACTTCTTTGGCAGCCGCCACAATGCCGTTGGCGATCACGTCGCACTTCATGATGCCGCCGAAAATGTTGACTAGAACACCCTTGACTTTTTTATCCGACAGGATGATTCGAAACGCTTCGGTCACCTGCTGGGTGTTGGCGCCTCCTCCGACATCCAAGAAGTTGGCCGGCTCTCCGCCGTGAAATTTGATCAAGTCCATCGTCCCCATGGCTAGGCCGGCGCCGTTGACCATGCAGCCGATCGTTCCTTCGAGCGCGATGTAATTGACGCCCGCTTCCGCGGCACGCACATCTAGTGGGTTTTCTTCGGCCGCGTCGCGCCAAACCAAGGCGTCTTTGTGACGAAAAAGAGCGTTGTCGTCAAGGAGCATCTTGGCGTCCATGGCGACGATCTTTCCGTCCGCGGCAATACCCACCGGGTTGATTTCGATGAGCGAGGCGTCCCACGCGATAAAAGCCTTCGCCAATTTTACGGCGATGTCGGCAAAGGAGTTGATGTCCGCGCCTTGAAGCCCCAGCTGTTGAGCAAGTCGCCGCGCCTCATACGGTTCGAGAGCTGACACCGGGTTTACATCCGCATAATGCAGTTCTTCGGGGTGATTTTTGGCCAACGCTTCAATATCCATGCCGCCTTTGGCGGAGGCCATAAGGACGGGCCGGCCTTTGGCGCGGTCGAGTACGCATGCCAAATAGAGTTCCCGTTCACCGGGGTGAGCTTGTTCGATGTAAAGCTTATGGACCACCACGCCCTCGGGACCCGTTTGGTGCGTGACGAGCGTTTTGCCAAAGAGGGCCTTGGCGGCTTTTTCGATTTCGGCTGGAGTCGCGGCTTTAAGAATGCCGCCCGCCTTTCCTCGACCACCTGTGTGAACTTGCGATTTGACGACCCACGGCCCTTCGGGCAGGTTTTGCAATACCGCCGAGATATCGCTAGCGGACAATAGTGGGATACCCGGAGGGATCGGGATGCCGAACTTTTGAAGGGCTGCTTTGGCTTGGTATTCGTGCAGCTTCATTTGGAACGCTGGCTTAAGGGCAAGTAAGCAAGGTCCTGCGGGCCTACATATTGCGTAAGCGGGCGTATCAGTCTGTTGTTTTTATGTTGTTCGACGATATGCGTGCACCACCCGATCATGCGGCTCATCGCAAATATCAGCGTATAGAGGTCTGTGTCTATACCGAGGTAGTGATAAACCGTCGCCGAATAAAAATCAAGGTTTGGATTAATCTTCTTTTGGGTGATTACGGCTTTTTCGATCGCCTCGGACATCTCAAACCATTGGGAGGGGCCCACTTTAAGACTGAGTTCTTTCGACATTTTTTTGAGCACAGCAGCTCGCGGGTCGAAGACGGTGTATACGCGGTGCCCGAAACCCATAATCTTCTTCTTATTGGCAAATTGATCGGCGAGCCAGGCCTCCACCTTGTCCACCGAACCCACTTTTTTTAGCATCTCCATGACCGCCGTGTTGGCCCCGCCGTGCAGGGGTCCTTTAAGCGTGCCCACCGCGCTCGTCACTCCCGAATGCATGTCCGAAAGGGTGGAGACCGTGACGCGTCCCGCAAAAGTCGAGGCATTAAGCTCGTGATCGGCTTGCAGGATCAACGCCATATCCAACGCTTTTCGCGACAAATCCTCCGGCTTCTTACCGGTGAGCATGTAGAGGAAATTGGCGGAGTGATCGAGTGCTGGGTCGGGAGCCAACACAGGCTGCCCTTTGCGGACCCGATCAATGGCGGCCACGAGCGTGGCCGTTTGGGCGGTTAGGCGAATGGCTTTTCGAATGTTGGCGGCTTCGCTGTTGTCTTCCGCATCGACGTCAAAACCGGAGAGCGCCGAAACCGCGGTGCGCAGCCAAGCCATCGGGTTTGTTTCGGGGGGCACGCGCTTTAGGATGTCTAAAACGCCTTCCGGAATGGTTCGCTGGGCACGAAGGTCTTTTTGAAAGGCGCTTAATTCATCGGCCGCAGGAAGGCGGCCGTACAAAAGCAAGTAGGACGTTTCTTCAAAGGTGGACACCTCGGCCAAGCGATTGGCCAAATAACCACGGTAACTTAAAATTCCTTTTTCGCCGTCGATAAAACAAATGGCGGATTCGCAGATGACCACGTCTTCAAGACCGACAAACGGCTGCGTCATAGAGGCCCTCTCACAAACTGCAAAAATTCCGACCGTGTCCTGGCATCGGTATGAAAAATTCCCTTCATGGCGCTTGTGACCGTGGGCGAATTCATGCTTTGGGCGCCACGCATCTCCATGCACAAATGCCGCGCTTCCATGACCACGGCCACACCGAGCGGCTTAATCTTAGTTAGCAAAACCTCTGCTATCTGGGACGTTAAACGCTCCTGCACTTGCAGGCGCTGGCTAAACGCGCGTACCAGCCGCGGAATTTTACTTAAACCGATCACTTTTCCATCCGGAATATAAGCCACATGCGCTTTTCCAAAAAAAGGAAGCATGTGATGTTCGCAAAGCGAATAAAAATCGATGTCTTTTACCAAGACCATTTCGTTGTAAGGAACGTCGAAAAGAGCGTTGTTGATCAGGCGGTCGATGTCGACCTGGTAACCCGCGGTGAGCTCCCTCATCGACTTGGCCAAGCGGCGCGGTGTTCGAACCAAGCCATCTCGCGCGGGGTCTTCCCCTAGCTCCTTTAGCACATCTTTTGCGAGTGATTCGAGTCGATCTTCCATGAGGCGGCATTATACTCAGGCATCCCCCCATGCGTCGCCCCGGCAAGCCGTAAGCCGGGGCCTAGCGTTATGACCCACGACACGGGATCCCGGCTTACGACGTGCCGGGATGACGGCTTTAGTATTATTGCGACACTATGCGTGTAATTGAAATCGCGATGGAAATCGCCTTCACACCGGAGCTCGTGGAAGAGGTCCGCCGGCGTTTTGGCGTTCGCACCGCGCGCGACGCCGCGATGTCGACCTCGGTTGGAGGCATCGGGCCGTTGCTGCGTGAACGAATCGTTGAACAACCTCATCAAGGCGTGGAGGTGATGGGAGTCACGCTTCTTTATGACAGCGTTTGGATCCAAAGCTGGTACGACTGGGGCCAGCTGCACTTGGAAAAACGCGAAGCCGCCGTTTACATGAGAGAAATTCTTGTGGACATGGGCCTTTCGCTTCCCGTCACGCTTTTTGATGGCACCACGGTTCAAGTCAAAATTTGGCAAGCCCATTACGGAAAAGCCCCGGTTTATTTTCTCGACTTTCCGGCCATCACCCAGGTCGTTTACCCAAGCGACGAGGACGCGCCGCCCGGCGCGCCTTCGGCCACCGCCTGGGCGGACGATTTACGGTTACGCCAAAGTGCTCTGGTGGGCCGCGGCGCACTGGCGTTAGCGAAGGCTTTAAACTTCAAACCCGACTTGACCGTCCTAAGCGAGACGCCGACATTGTTTGGGCATCACCGCTTGTTTCAAGACGCCCTGCAAAATGATCCTTTTTTTGAAAACACGCGCTACATTTTTAACGACCACACCCCTCTCGAATACGCACACCCGATTTGGCCTGCGCCCGTCATCGAGAAAACAAAGCTAGACACGCGTCTCTACCAACGGCCGGCTGGTTGGCCGGACAAAGGGGAGGTCGACATCACGCGGCTTTTAATCAGCCAATGCCACGGCGTCTTTGGTGTCGCCCAAAAACATGCGCGCGTGATGAAAGCCATGCCCTCGCTTAAAGATTACGCGGACAAAATTGAAGCCATCACGAACGGGGTTCTTCCCGCTTATTGGCAGGCCCCGGAATACAAAAACGTAGAAGCCTTAAGCGACGAAAAGCTCTTGACCTTGCGCCGAGAGAAAAAAGCCGATCTCTTGGATTGGGTGTGGAGGCATTATGGGCTTTGGCACACCTGGAAAACGCAAGTGCAGGACAAAGGTCTTGTCGTCTGGACGCGTCGCCTGACCGGGTACAAACGCATGGATTTGCTCTTGGGGATTTGCAAAAACCCAGCGTACCGTCAAGCCTTTCTAGATACGAACTTAGTCCTTTTGATCGGCGGCCGCATCCACCAACATGACGACCAAGCCCAAACCATGGTCTACAACTTGCTCGACGCGCTTTCGGTCGACAAACCGCTGCAAGAGCGCATTTTGTTTCTAGATAACTTCAACGTCGGCATCGCCCCTTTGTTGTTCCAAGGGGGCGACGCCTCCATCATGCTGGCCGATGACGGCCGGGAAGCCTCCGCTACAGGTTTTATGAAAGCTCAACTGAATGGGCATCTCATCATCGCCACCGAAGACGGCGCCATTCCCGAATCGGTCATCTTTCAAGGCCGCGAAATCGATGGACGTGCCCCCAACGGGTTTGAAGTTCCCTATGTCCACGGCCAACCCACCACCGAAGGCCTCCTCAGGGCGTTAAAGGCTCTATCCCACACACTAGCCACCCCTTCTAAACACGTGGCTATGGTTCGTTCGGCGTTTGCGGAACTCACCCAGGTCTCGGTGGAACGAACGGTCCGAGAAACCCTTCCTTTTTACCACCGGATCCTTAAAAAGCCTCTTTCCGAACCCCTCTTGAAATAGAGCTGTTTTCAACCTGTAAAAAATCTCAAATTTGGAAAGTTTCCAGTTGCAAAGCGCTGTTAAGAGCTGTAAATAGCGTCTGTGAAAATGACCGCCCGCGGTGTGACCTTAGTTGAATTGATGGTTTCGGTGGCGATCCTAGGCGTTGTCGTCCTAGGCGGCATTCGAACCTTTAGCGGCATTCATACCGGGCTCCAGTATTCTAAAGCGAGATCGCTGGGCACCAATTTATCTCAAGAGAAGATGCAAATTTTGAAACAGCAGTCGTACAACAAACTGATGGTTTCCACCTCAACGGCCTGGCGAACCGATTTCACGCCGTCCATCGAATATGACCGCGCCTACTACCCCCCGGAATCCATCTTAGAAGGAGGGATCCGGTTTACGCGGATCACCCAAGTACAAGTGGCCCAGGAAGATTCGGGAAACATCAGCACTCTGCCCGCGACGACACCGGACACGGGAATGAAACTCATTACGGTCACAACCATTTGGAGCCAAGGCGCTTCGAGTCAAAAAGTTCAACTGCGCGGGATTGCCTCGAACCCCAACAGCGTGATGAGTACCGTCATCATGAAAGGCACCGTCCGCAACTCGGTGACCTCCGCCGTCATCCCCAATGCGCTCGTCAATATTTCTGAAAACGTCGGCTGGCGAGACACAAGCAACGCGAGCGGCGCCTATCTCATCAATTTATCTCCCGGAAGCTATAATTCTCTGGCTACCGCCGATGGCTACTTTTCCTCTTTGGCGCCGGTTTCCATTGCCCCAACCACCACGCTGGTGAAGGACTGGACGCTTGTTCCCATGGCCACGGGAACCGTCAAGGGCGCCGTGTGGCTTAATTCACACCCCGTGATCAGCCAAGTCGTCGGCAGCACCGAAAACCTAAACACCGGCTTCATCCAAGAATATGTAGAACTTTTTAATCCCTCCACCTTCACCTGGACGATGGCCTCCAATGCCACGACCCCCGTGATCGATTTGAAATACCAAATCCGCGGCGGCGCCATCACCACTTTGAACTGCATGTACAACTCTCTAACCATCGGGCCGGGCAAGTATTACCTTTTTGCAAGCACTTCTCCCGTTTATGCAGGCGGGGTCATGCGGCATGCGGATGCGGTATTTCTTAATTCCAATGCAGGGTACCCTAATTTAATCAAGATCAATTCGGATGGAGGCTATGACGCCTCGTCGCTTGGAATTGCCTATACCGCCACCGGGGATTGGATTGACCAAATCGGTTGGAAAACCGCAGGCAACGACCCACCTTTTTACGAAGGCTCCCCCGTAGACCAATTTACAGGGCTGCAAGACCAAGAACAATACACCCGCCGAAGCTCCACGTCGGGAGTGACCTCCGGCATAGGACGGGCCTACGACACGAACAACAACAATAACGACTTTATCGTGACCTCCCCCATCACTCACGCCCCTCGCAGCACCGCCGATACCGAACCCGTCGTTTCCGGGACACCCGCCTATGGTTCCTTTGTGACCGCCA
Organism: uncultured Elusimicrobia bacterium; assembly: GCA_964441955.1. Taxonomy (GTDB): domain Bacteria; phylum Elusimicrobiota; class Elusimicrobia; order 2-01-FULL-59-12; family 2-01-FULL-59-12; genus CAYTWA01. The sequence goes on along the minus strand of CAYTWA010000006.1, from coordinate 76,205 downwards.
CAGACGGGCTCTCGTCTCCGGCTACGGCCTATGCCGCCGGAAATCCGCCTTATGCCGAATTCCTGCTCCCGCGTGTGGCCACGGGAACCTGGACCGTTTTAGTCACGAGCGGCAGCCGCGTGCTGGAAATTTCATCCGTCACGTTAACCGCCAATACCACCACCTGGGCCACCAACGCCACTACGTCCCCGGCGTGGCCTGCGGCGGGATACTCGACCGTCATTTTATCTTCGGCTACGGCCACCGGTTATGTGTCAGGGCGAGTCACTAACGCGCTTGGCAATGTTATTAGCCCAGCCATTTCCGTAGCGGCTTCTGGGGGAGGGTCGGTAACCGCCGGGACAAACGGCATGTACCTTCTTAATTTGACCCCCGGAATTTATACGATCACCGCCAATCCCAACAACACGAACGAAATTTATGTATCGCACAATCAAACGGTGACGGTTTTACTCGGCGAGGTCGTTAATGGCGTGGATTTCACGCTCTCACAAGGCGGGCGTATTTCGGGGTTTGTCACACGAGACGGGACGAATGCTCTGCCGGGCGTGGGGATGGTGGCGATTAATTCAAGCGGAGTTGCCATGGACCAAGAAGTAACCGGCGCCAACGGGCTTTACACCCTGGTTAATTTGGCCACGGGCACCTACACCGTTCAACCGGTTCTAGATACCGGAGAAGCCTCAAACCCCACTTCGCAAACGTTGACCGTCACAGCGGGCACCACCGTGAGCGCTAGCACGTTTACCATTTCAGGGGATATGGGTTATGTCACAGGGACCGTTACGAAATCAGGCTCGATCATCAAGACGGGGGTGCTCGTGGTGGTCTCAACCGGAACGATCAGCGCACCACCCGCTTTAAGCTCCACGACTTTAACGGGCGCCTCATATTATTCGGCCTCAAGCCTCGAAGATGGGTCTTACAGCGTCGAAGTACGAGGCAGCAGCTCAACGGTTTACCGAGTTCACGCGTTTTATCCGACGCTAAGCGGGCAGAGCGTTTCCATTAGTTCATCTGCGGTATCTTCCGTCTCCATTTTGGCCGGCCAGACGACGCCCAACATCAATTTCTCATGGTAAAGCTAAAGCGCAACAGGCGCGGCGTGACGCTCGTGGAGCTCATGATGGTCGTTGCCATTATTGGGATATTGGCGCTTGTCGGGCCTCCCATCATTCGAAATATTGGACGTTTTTTTATTCTGAGCAACGCGCGCAGTGAAATTCAAGCCGAGGCCCGCTCGGCGGTTTCCGTTATGACGCGAACGCTGCGCGAAGCCCAAAGCGCCACCATTCGCATCGACCGGGCAACGGGGCAGCCGTATTATTCTCGCATCACGTTCACCAAAATACAGGGCAGCGCGATGTCGTTTTATCAAAGTGGAACCAACCTGGTGCAGCTCTCCTCCGGGACCGTCCGCACAACGCTTAGCAAAAACCTAAAATACCTTGCCTTCACATTTCCCCGGTCCGATGACATGACAATTGTTTCGGTTTCCATGACTCTTGAAAAAGCGATCTACGAAGGTCAAACCAAAGCGCTGCACATGGCGTCTGAAAAAGTTCAGGTGATGAACTAATGAAGCGCTCGGCCGGCCAAGTGCTTGTCGGCGTTTTGGTGGCGATGACCGTTTTATTGATCATCATCCCGCACTTGATTCGAATCGTTCAAAACGAAAGCAATTGGTCCGTCAAACAGCAAAAATCGTCCAATGCCTTTAATTTGGCGAGCGGTGCGATCGACCGTGGGATGTGGAAACTTAAAAGCTCTACTACGACCTGGACTCAAGCCTATGCGGGCACGGTGATTTCCGGCTATAACTTTGACACCACTTACCAAGATCTGGAAGGCGGGACATACCGGATTCGTTTTACGTCCGGCCCCGCCGCCTCGCAAGTCACCGTGACCGCCGAAGCCCGCGACGCTCAACGTAAAGAAACCCGCGCCATCCAGGCCGTTTATAAAAACCAAACCATCTACAGCGCCATGATGTCGGCGGGGAATATTTCGTGGGCGAAAGGGCTTGTGGTGTTCTGGGGGCCCATTATTTCTCAGGGGAACATAACCTTGGCCGACGATGTGGTGGGCGGCATTTATTACCCTCGAAAATACGCCAAAGGAACCGTTATCGGGACCGCCGCCAACCCTCGCGACACCAACGGGCTGACCCCGCCCAACACCGACAATACGGAATGGTGGACGGAATACGCGGGCGTCCCGGACGTGCCGTTATTGGACTTTGCCACCCTTCGCTCATCCGCGGCGGCCACCGGCACCTTAAATGTTTTTGGCTGTCGTTCCACACAAGGCGGAGCGGGGACGCTCGGCAGTGCGACAGCCTGGGACATTCGTGCCTCGTGCACTTCGGCAGGGTTGCATAGTTCTCACTTTGGAAATCCCTGGAGCCACCCCAAATCGGCACGGTTGAACCCAAACACGAACTTCGTGTGGTATTGGGATGGGGATGTCACGTTAAGCGGAGGGTCTGGCTCCAACCAAAGCTGCGGTCTTCGAGGGACCGTGATCGTGAGAGGCAATCTTACGATCGCGACGCCAGGGGAATACACCTACACAGGCACCGTTCCCTCCACGGCTTGGCAAGAACATCAAAAATTTCTCATTTCCACTTTCGACTCGGCGGCGGCCGGGCAATACCCGGCCGATACGGGCCTTCGCCAAACGGCCAGTACGTTTAATTTTGGCACTACAACGTTTAACGTGCCGGGCTTAGGAGGCGGCCCCTACGTTAATACGATTGGAATTCGAGGATTTACTTATGTGGGCGGGAACTTAACCATCATCAGCTATTTGGATTTTAACGGCGCCGTTTGGATCAACGGAACCGTCACCGCCAGCGGGGGAAGCTTAGCCAATTCGTGCGGTGTTTTCTATGACGACAGCCTTCAGGTTCCTGCCTTGAATGTGGTACTCCAACGCCAGTCGTGGAAAGAAACAACCCCGTCCAGCCTAGCCTGGCCTTAACCCCGATTTAAAGGCTCGGCGCGGGCAGCCTTCTCAGGGAGCGAACAAAGTCTCTCCACTGATCACGCGCTTCTTCGAACCGCGCTTCACATTCTTTGGCTTTAACTTTGAGCTGAGCCACTCGTTCAGAATCTCGAAAGGCGGCCTTTTTGGCTTCCCAATAACGCGTCTTCTCTTCTGCCCAGGCCGTCAAGGAATGTTCAAACCGCAATCGAGCCGTTTCCATCTGTTCCCGCCACTGAAGGACATGCGTAGGGTTCATTTGGGTGATTTTCTTTTCCGCGTCCAATGCTTCCACTTCCATTCGCGCTTTTAAAATCAAATGCTCAGGGATTCGGTGAAGTTTCCAGGTAAGCCCCAGCGAACGCATGCTGGCAATCAACCACTTGGTGGGGTCCCAGTGATACCAGCGAATGCCGTTACGGTAATCGGAAGGAAAGCGATGGTGGAAATTGTGGTATCCCTCGCCATTGGTAAAAAAGGCCAGCCAAATAGAGTTTCGTGAGGTGTCGGCGCGGGAATAAGGCTGCGTTCCTATTTTGTGTGCCCAGGAATTAATGAGAAAGGTGGCATGGTGAACAAAGACCACCCGAATTAACCCACCCCACAACAAAAAGCCCCATGGCCGATCAAAAAAGAGCCCCAGCGCAAACGGCCCCGCAAACCCCACGACGAGCGCAATCGAAACGGCGTTTCGGTGCTGCCACATCACCCATTTGTCCTTTAAAAGATCGGGGACCAGGGAAAAATCACGATCTTTATTGGTTTTCCAAAAAATCCACCCGATGTGCGAGTACCAGAACCCGCGCCCGGCGTTGTAGGGGTCGCGGTCCGTATCCGTGTAGCGATGGTGCAGCCGGTGGTCCATTGACCAGTGGAGGGCAGAGTTTTGCATGGCACAGGCCCCAAATATTAGGAAGAAGAATCGGACCACCGGGTTGGCATGGTAGGCCGCATGCGAATAAAGACGGTGATAACCGCCTGTAATACTTAGGCCTGTGGCGAAAAACAGACTGATAAATAGAGCAATTTCAGTAACCGTCACACCGTTTGCGCGAATATAGAAAGTTCCAAATACCAGCGCGACAAGGGGCGAAAGAGTCAGAAAGAGGATATTTCCCCAATCCGGTGTACGTGGGTTAGAATTCATTCCATTCTCCTTTGGATAGCAACGAGCAACAGTTTAACATGGCCTTGTCGCCTCGGCAACAGTGGTTTTTCTCTTCCTTGCCTCATGAATCACCCACATGGTAGCCTGAGTTGAAGTGAAAACCGATATTTAACGCAACTTTGTGATGCCGATAACGTTGCCCCAGGGGCTCGAATCTTGGATGGAGGCTTACACGTGATGACCAAACACATTTTAGGGCTTGCTTTGGCGGCAATTGGGATCACTTCACCTCTGGGGGCCTACGATTCCGGCTTGGCGGACTTGTCCAGCGGCCCTGTGACCTTGGCCCAAGCCTATCAACGCGCCGTGACCGTTAGCGAAACGTTGGAAATAAGCGAAGCCGAAATTCGACAAATCGAGGCGGGGTATCGCCGAGGCTTAGGCTCCGCACTCCCCGACATTTCCTGGAAGATGACCCAATTTTGGCAGGACACGACAGGTGTGGCCATGGGTACGGGCAACGATGCCACGAGCACCCAACTGCGTAAACGCCGACCGGAATCCTTTTTTCAATTAGATCAACCGCTGTTTCACGGCCTTCGTGAATTTAACGCCGTCAGGGGTTACAAAGCGGCGGCGCGTGCGGCGCAGCAGGAACGCCAATATGCCGCCCTCCTATTGCTGGCCGACGTCGCGGAAGTGTTTTATGCCGCGTTAGAATTGCAGCAGGAATTGGATGTTTTTGAAACGCAGCTTAAGCTGACCCAAGAACGCATTGAAGAGCTCAGTCGCCGCGTGCGTTTAGGCCGGTCGCGTGAAAGCGAAATTTTAAGCGCCCGGGTTGAGCTCGCCTCCTTGGAAGCCGAGCGCGAAGACACTCGTCAGCGATGGGCCGCCGCCCGCGAGACGCTTTGGTTTCTCACGCGCATTACCCCCGAGCCCTCCTTGATGGATGACCGCAGTCCCCCCGCCCTGCCGGACTTTGCCCAAAGCTTGGGCCAGGCCGGCCAGCGCCCGGATCTTTTGGCCGCTGCCGAAAGGCAGCGACAACAGGAACGGATGGTCACCTACGCCAAAGGAAATTTTTGGCCCGGCCTCGACTTTACCGGTCGCTACTACACGGAACGAGTGGGGTTTAATAAAGAAGTGAATTGGGATATGCAGCTCGATTTAACCGTCCCGATATTTACGGGACTTCAAACCCTCGCCGATGTGCGCGAGGCGAGAGCGACGCTTTTGATTGCTCAGCTGGAGCGCGCCCGGCAGGAGCGCGAGGTTAAACAAGAAATTCGCACCGCCCACAATAATTTGCGCTACGGGTTGTCGCAAACGGCTTTTTATGCCAAAGCGGTGGAACTGGCTGAACGCAACTACAAAATTCAGCAGGAAGAATATCGCTTGGGGCTTATCAATAATCTTCAGGTGTTCGATGTGCTTAATACTCTCCAGGACCTACGCCTTCGAAAACTCCGCGCCGATGCCGGTACGCGCTTAAACGACATCCGTCTTCGCGTGGCCATGGGCCTTGGCCTGTGACCCTTTCCGACCTCTCGATCCGCCGTCCGGTCTTTGCTTGGATGCTCATGGTGGGGCTGATCGTCTTTGGCCTCATCAGCGCCAAGCGAATCGGTGTCAGTTATTTGCCGGAAGTCAGCTTCCCCGTGATCGTGACCACGGTCACGCTCGAAGGGGCCGCGCCGGAGGTGATGGAAACCGAAGTGGCAGATTTAATTGAAGATGCGGTGATGGGGGCTGAGGGGATCAAAGAAGTCTCCTCCACCTCTTCCCTGGGTCGCTCGGTCATCACGATTGAATTTGAGCTAAACCGCGATTTAGACGCCGCCCTTCAAGACGTGCAAACCAAGATCGCCGAAATTCAGCGGAACCTTCCCAAGGGCATCGACCCGCCAACGTACATGAAAGTAAACCCCGACGAGCAGCCCTTTATGTGGCTTGCGGCGTCCGGCGGAAAAGATTCGACGGAATTGATGCGCTACGTTAAAGACACGCTTAAGAACCAATACACTTCCGTCTCGGGCGTAGGTCAGGTGATCTTAAGCGGGTACGTCGAACCCAATTTACGCCTTTGGCTTAATCTCGACAAACTGAAGGCTTTTGAACTGACCGTGCAGGACGTGGTCGCGGCCGTCGAACAGCAGCACGCGGAAATTCCCGCCGGCTACATTGACACGGGAACAAAAGAACTCAATGTGCGCGTGATGGGCGAAGCGATGAGCGTCTCCCAATTTGAAAACATCGTCATCCCGCGGCGCGTGGGAGGCGGCCAGATTTGGGGCAAGATTCGCATCAAGGACGTGGCACGCGTCGAAGAGGGGTTAAACGACGTCCGCGCCATCGCGCGCAATTCCGGGCTTACTTCGGTGGGCATCGGCATTAAAAAGACTCGCGCCGCCAATACCGTGGCGGTTGCTGACGCCGTGATCTTGCGAACGCAAGAATTGAAGAAATCCATGCCGCCTGGGTTCGACGTCAAAATCGCTTATGACGGCACGATTTTTGTACGGGAAGCAATTCATGAACTCCTTTTTACGCTGCTCCTTTCCGCCCTTCTAACCTCGTTTGTTTGCTTTTTATTCTTGGGTTCTTGGAGTTCGACGCTGAACGTCTTGCTTGCGATCCCGACTTCCATCATTGGCGCCTTTAGCTTCATGTATTTCATGGGCTTTACGCTCAACACCTTTACGGTCTTGGGGTTGTCTCTTGCGGTGGGCATCGTGGTGGATGACGCCATCATGGTTTTAGAAAACATCGTGCGTCACAAAGAGTTGGGGCTTTCGCGCGTTCAAGCGGCCCTCGTGGGAGCGCGCGAAATTACCTTTCCGGCGATGGCCACCTCGGTGGCCATTTTGGCGATCTTTATTCCAGTCATCTTCATGCAAGGCGCCATCGGGCAGTTTTTTTTCGCCTTCGGCATGACGATTTCCATAACGGTGGCCCTGTCGCTCCTAGAGGCGCTGACACTAGCCCCGATGCGCTGCTCTCAATTCCTGCAAACGGGCCATACCACGTGGATCAGCCAACCGGTGGACCGGCTCATGGCCTGGATGGTCAGGCGCTACCAACTCACACTCGCGCGGTGTCTGCACCACAGGTGGACCGTGGTGGGGCTCGCGCTTTTGGTGTTCGTGGGGTCACTAGCTATCGGCACGCGCCTTAAAGGCGAATTTGTCCCGGCGCAAGACCAAGGCATGCTGTTTATGAAAATGGAAACGGCGCCGGGGTCTTCTTTGGCGGCCACCGATAAGGTGAGTCAAGGCATTGAGCAGTGGCTTCTGGCGCGCCCGGAAGTGCAAAATTATTATGCCGCAGTCGGCGGGTTTGAAGGCGGAGAAATCAACACGAGCATGATTTTTGTGACCATGCATCCGCTTAAAAAACGCCCGGCGGCTTCAGGCCATAAAAAGCCGCTCACCCAGCAAGAGATGCAAACCCTGCTTTCCGAGACGTTTACTCCGGAAAAGACACCTGGGCTCGTGCGCCTCATCGTGCAGGACTTGTCGCTTTCGGGCTTTACGGCGTCGCGCGGCTTTCCCATCGAATTTACCCTTCGGGGCCCCGAATGGGACGCGCTTGGCGCGCTCGAAAAAACCGTCACGCAAAAAATGAAAGACTCCGGGCTTATGACCGACGTTGATTCCGACTACCGAATCGGCCAAACGGAAGTGCATGTGGAACCCAACCGCGACCGCGCTTCCGAGCGCGGCGTGGACATGCGCACGATTGGCGATGCCGTCAACGCCCTTGTTGGAGGCGTGCGGGTCGGTAAATACACCGACTCCGGGAGACGCTATGACGTCCGCGTTCGCTTGGAGGGCGTCGACCGGCAAAAGCCCCAAGACATCCGCCGCATTTGGATTCGAAATGAGCAAGGCGAGGTGATTGCGCTTACAGACGTCACGACCCTGGTTGAAAAACCGACACTCCTTTCCATCAGCCGCAAAAACCGCGAGCGCGCCATCAGTATTTTTGCCAACGTGGCCAAAGGAAAATCCCAAAATGAAGCGTTGGAGGCTTTAAAGAAAATGGCGAGCGACGTGCCGCCCGGTTACCGCCTGGCCTTCACCGGAAATGCCGAAGCGCTCCAGGAAGGCTTCTATTACATGATGTTGACGCTGTTTTTGGGGATTTTCGTCGCGTATATGGTGCTTGGGGCGCAGTTTAACAGCTTTATTCACCCCTTCACCGTTTTAATGGCGCTGCCCTTTAGCATTACCGGGGCGCTTGCGGCCCTATGGATCGGCAACCAAAGCTTAAACCTTTACAGCTTCATCGGCATCATTTTGCTGATGGGCATTGTGAAGAAAAATTCGATTCTTTTGGTGGACTTCACCAACGCTCGGCGTCAAAGCGGCATGGCGACCCAAGAGGCCCTGCTTGAGGCCTGCCCCATTCGTTTGCGCCCCATCGTGATGACTTCGGTAGCCACCATTGCCGCCGCCATCCCTCCAGCCATCGGCGTGGGGCCAGGCGCTGAAACGCGAGTTCCCATGGCCTTAGTCATCATCGGCGGCGTGACCGTGTCCACCTTTCTCACTCTTTTTGTCGTGCCCTGCGTCTACAGTCTCATGAGCCGCCTCCAAAGCCACCGGCATGAAGCGGAACTCAAAGAAGCTTTGGCGGAACTTAGCCGCTGACTCGAGACGCCGCCCGAGGCGCGGCCTAAAATGCCGCGCTTAGCAGGAAGGACTCCATGGTTTTGCCCGTTAGGGCGGTTGTTTCAAAGGGTTTTTCGTTGATCACCGTCAGATGCTGTTTGGGGAATACCTTTGGAAACCACATGAAATCCAAGGGACCGGCCGAGCCGCGTTTGACTTCCAGAAAGGTGTCGGGTGGTTCGACAAAATCGATTTCGTGATCTTTGGAAGACCAGAAACGTAGAAGTTCGGGGAATTCTTCCGACAAGATCGCTTGGCGTCGCCAAAGTTCCTGGGCCGCAAGCCATTCCCAGAACATCGCTTGGTCCTCTCGTGGAAGCGCCTCAAAATCGGCGACCGACCGAAGCTTTGCAGGGTGCCAGGCCACGGCGCTTAGCAAATTTACGAAATGAAATTTTGCGGGTTTTCGACGAATGATGACCTTCTTCGATGCATCCCAATTCCAAGCCGGCATGACGACCATCAGATCAGACAACAAACCAATGTAACCGGCGGCCACGGTATTATTGGCCAAACCCGCCTCTCTCGACAAAAGTGTTTGACCGATGGGATGCCCTCCTTGGCGGAGCAACACGTCGAAAACGGCCAATAAGGATGTTCGGTCGCGTCCCGAAGCGAAACACTCGCCGTAAATCCAATCGCGGATCATTTGAGGCGGCAGTTCAGACAAATGCCCCTGCACGGCCATGTCGTGGCAGGCCAGGGGACAGCCTCCCGTTAAAAGATAGGCGATAACGGTTTTTTCTTTAAACCGATCACGGCAGACACGCGCGAATTCACGATACGAAAGTGGGGTAAAAATGTAATGGCTGCGCGCCAGGCGCCCCTTACGGCCCGGCAATCGCTCAATGCCCCGGCGAAGATCCGCGGCTTTCGAGCCCGTGCTGATAAGCAAAATATCGCGCAGGACGCCGCGGTCTGCCGCGCGCTTGACGGCTTGCTCCCAATGAGGGACGGCTGTAATCTCATCCACAAATAAACGTTTGACAGCGGCTTTCGAGCTATACAAAGGAACGAGCTCCTCCACCTGCCGCAAAAGATCATCATGATTTTTGATGTCGTCCCCATTGAGGTAAAAAGCGCTCCCGGGCCCATAGGTTTGAATGGTTTCCTTTAGCTGTTTTTCAAGCCATGTGCTTTTCCCATACTGTCGCGCACCCCGGACAATGAGGACCCCCGCCTCTTCGGGCAAACGACCCAGCCCGAAATCGGAATTAAATACAATTTTCAAGGATTGAAGTGCATCGAGTCGAGGAAATAAGGAGGGATTTTCGACCCGACCTTCGCTAAACAGGCGATTCATCTCAGCGACGTTCATGACTCTTGTATATCAAACGTTCTGAACGTTTACAACACAAACGTTTAAAACGTTCTAATTAATTTAGAATGGACCGCCGCATGGTGGTAAACAGCCCGTGGTGGTAATACGGAGGCTCATTCGCCGCGCCCCACAAACGCTTGGTCAGAAACCGGCAGTTGCCCGCCTGAAACTCCTTGAACCAATGCGACTTCCTCATTACCGAACACCTAAGACCGTGGCTTTGATTGAAGCCAAAGAAACGGAAACAGAACTGGCGCCCGCCCTAATCATTGGGTCTTCTTAGCCAGGCGCCGGCTTTTGGTATTTCCATCCTCTCAACGTGGTATCCTGAGTTCATAGGTATGAAGACTAGCGTTAGATTCTCTCCTTGGGTGGCGATCCGCTTATGAGCCGGGCGTCGGTTTCGGATATCGCCATCAAACATCCGGTTTTCTCCTGGATGCTGATGATCGGGCTGATCGTCTTTGGGTTGATCAGCTTCGGGCGCATGGGCATCAGCCAATTGCCGGACATCGACTTTCCCGTTTTGTCGGTGACCACCACCTGGGAAGGCGCGGCTCCGGAAGTCGTAGAAACTGAACTCACCGATACGCTCGAAGATGCCCTCATGGCCGTGGAAGGCATTCGAGAGCTCACGTCCTCTTCACGTCTTGGGCAATCGCAGATTACGATTCAATTCGACATCAGCCGCAACATCGACGTGGCGCTCCAAGAAGTTCAAAGCAAAATCGCGCAAGCGCAGCGCAATTTGCCGGATGAAATCGACCCGCCCGTAATCACCAAGTCCAACCCCGAAGACCAGCCCATCTTGTGGATTGCCTTAACGGGCGACAAACCTCTTAAAGAGTTGATGGAATACACCAAAGACGTGCTTAAAGACCAATTTACCGCGGTTGCCGGGGTGGGCGAGGTCACTCTGGGCGGCTACATCGAACCTAATTTGCGGGTTTGGCTCGACAAAGACAAAATGCGCGCCCGAGAACTGACCGTCGATGACATCATTAATACCGTGCGCACCCAGCACTCGGAATTGCCGGCGGGGCGCCTGGAAACACCCGAGCAGCAGCTTAATATCCGCGTCATGGGCGAAGCCGCAAGCCCCGAAGAGTTTCAAAAAATCATCATTCCCTCACGCCAAGGGGATGCGCCCATTTGGAAAACAATCCGTATCGGCGACATCGCCCAAGTGGAAGACGGGCTGGACGACATTCAGCGCCTTTCTAGAAGCCAAGGGCTTGCGTCGGTAGGCTTAGGCATTAAGAAGCAGCGCGGGTCCAACGCGGTCGCTATCGCCAAAGACGTAAAAGCCAAAGTGGAGCGTTTTCAACCCTCGCTCCCCAAAGGCATGGACTTAAAAGTGGTCTTCGACACCACCCGCTTCATTGAAGAATCGACCCGAGAACTAAACACTCACTTGCTCTTGGCAGCACTACTAACGGGGTTTGTGTGCTGGCTGTTTCTGGGCTCTTTTAGCTCAACCCTAAACGTTTTACTCGCCATTCCTGTTTCCATTGTGGGCGCTTTCACGGTGCTTTATTTTTCCGGTTTTACCCTCAACACCTTTACCCTCCTTGGGCTCACCCTGGCCATCGGCATCGTGGTCGATGACGCCATCATGGTGCTTGAAAACATCGTGCGTCACCGCGAAGAAGGAAAAACCCGAGTGGAAGCCGCCATCACGGGCTCACGCGAAATCACCTCCGCCGCCGTAGCCGCCACCATCGCCGTATTGGCGATTTTTGTGCCGGTCGTCTTTATGCCCGGGATCGTGGGCAAGTTTTTGTTCCAGTTCGGCGTGACGCTATCCGTGGCCGTGGCCTTGTCGCTGCTCGAAGCCCTCACTATAGCCCCTATGCGCTGCTCGCAATTTTTGGCGGTTGGCCACGGGGGGCGAGTAAGCCGCGCGATGGACGGCCTCATGAAACACATGACGGAGCGCTACCGCGCAACCCTTGGCACCGCGCTGCGCCACCCTCTGATGACGCTTGGCCTCGCGCTGCTGATTTTTTCATCGGTGTTTTTGCTGGGCCCTCGAATTAAAAAGGAATTCGTCCCCACCCAAGACCAGAACCGTTTCTTAATCCGCCTGCAAGCGCCCGTGGGGTCTTCCCTGGCTTTTACCGATGGCTTGATGAAACAAGCCGAAGACAAAATGATGACCAACCCCTCGGCGCATCAATATTTTTCCGCCGTCGGCGGTTTTGGCGGCGGCCAACCGGACTCCGGCAATATTTTCGTAACACTCAAAGACAAAAACAAACGGCCCGTCGACCCCGCTCTTAAGCGCCGCCCGAAACAATCGGACGTCATGAACTGGACGCGCAAAGAACTAAGCAAAATCCCCGGCGTTCAGCGGGCCGTGATTCAAGACTTGTCCCAACAAGGGTTTTCCGCCCAGCGCGGTTTCCCGGTGGAAGCCGCTCTCCTAGGGCGCGACTGGGACACCCTCGCCAAAGCAAGCCTTCAGTTTATGGAGCGCATGAAATCCTCCGGGCTTATGAGCGATGTCGACACCGATTACCGGCTAGGCCAACCGGAAGTGCGCGTCATCCCCAACCGCGCGCGCGCCGCCGCGCGCGGGGTGAGCATCGGCTCAATCGGCAATGCCATTAACGCGATGATGGGCGGGTTGCGCATCGGCAAATACACCCGAGGCGGACGGCGCTACGACGTCCGCGTGCGCCTGGTGGAAAAAGACCGTCAGCGGCCCCAGGACATTCAAGACATCTGGGTTCGCAACAACCGCGGCGAAGTTATTTCCCTGGCCGACGTGGTCGATATCGTCGAAAAGCCAAGCCTTGTGTCCATCACCCGCAAAGACCGCCAACGCGCCATCCGTGTCTATGCCAACATTGCGCCGGGAAAATCCCAAGGGGAAGCGCTAAGCCAGATGAAGCAAATCGCTAAAGATGTTTTGCCCGAGGGCTATCGCATGGCCTTTTCCGGGAGCGCGTCGACGTACGGCGAATCCAACCAAGGGATGGTCTTCGTATTCGTTTTGGGAATTTTTGTGGCGTACATGGTGCTCGCGAGCCAATACAACAGCTTCATCCATCCGGCCGTTGTCCTATTGGCGCTCCCCTTTAGCGTCACGGGCGCTTTCCTGACGCTTTGGATGATGGGCAATACGCTGAACCTTTATAGTTCGATTGGACTTATTTTGCTCATGGGGATCGTGAAGAAAAATTCCATTTTGCTCGTGGACTTTACCAACGAACGCCGCCGCGCCGGCTTAACCGTGGACGACGCTTTGATGCACGCATGCCCTGTGCGTTTGCGCCCGATTGTGATGACCTCCATTGCCACCATCGCCGCCGCTGTCCCCACCGCGCTAGCCACCGGCGCCGGCGCCGAAGCGCGCGCGCCCATGGCCCAAGTGGTGATTGGCGGCGTGATCCTGTCGACACTTTTAACCCTTTACGTCGTGCCTTGCGCTTATCGCCTGCTCTCCCGTTTCGAATCCCATAAACACGACGCCGACCTTCAAGAAGCGCTTCAGAAACTCGGCGAAATTCCTTCCCCGGAATAGCCTTGGTAAGATAGCGGCATGAAAAGAGGAATTATCAAACGCTATTTCTTGACGGGGTTGTTCGTGCTCGTACCGTTTGGGGCTTCCGCGCTTATTTTGACCTGGCTGTTTCGGTTTTTGGATAGCTGGGCGCACCCCTTGACCGAACGGCTATTTGGACATCACATCCCGGGCGTGGGTCTTTTAACGACCGTGCTCGTCATTTTGACGGTGGGCTTCTTAAGCTCCAACATGGTGGGGCGCTGGCTCTTCGAGTTTATCGACCATCTGCTGCTGGAAGTCCCCATCTTTCGAAGCATTTACAGCACGATGAAGCAGATGGTGCAGTTTTTGTCGCCGGAGAGCACCCACGCGTTTCAAAACGTCGTGCTGGTTAAACACCCTGAGACCGGCGCTTTATCGATGGGGTTTGCCACTCACGAGGTTCAGGTTGAACCCGGGGAAAAACCACATGTCGCCGTTTATCTACCCACCAACCACGTTTATTTGGGAACCACTTTGCTCTTCCCACCCGAAGACGTACGGCGGACGTCCATCTCGGTTCAAGACGCCATTCAGTCGGCCATCTCGGCCGGTGCAACGCTTCCCAAGAATATACCTAGCGAACCCTGGTCGTAGCGTTTACTGAAGCGCAAAAATGATCGTGACGTAGCCCGTCAGCGTTTGCTCGCCGGCGGAAATGGGTTCCTCCGCGGCGGCGCTATCGACCATTAAGGCTTTCATCGCATAGCGGGGACGCCCCGGCATGGGCCAAGCCACCTGCTGAGGATTTAAAGAAAGAATTTCGCCTAACTTAACACCCGCCGCCTCGGCCAGCGTCTGCGCTTTTAACCGGCCATCGCTGACCGCCGCGGCCAGGGCTTGCCGTTCCACCTCCTGCGGATTGTCAATTTCAAATTGCGGCCCTTGAACCGTCGTGGCCCCGGCGCCCAACACAGCGGTTAACACTTTTCCAGTCTTCTTCAAATCGCGAATTTTAACGGTCACGCGATTGGATACCCCGTAGCCGACGCGCTTGGGGTTTCCGCGCTTGTCGTATTCCAATTTCGGGTTGACCTGAAAATGATCCGTTCGAATGTCTTTTTCGGCGATCTCCAGCTTTTTAACCGCGTCTAATACGCGGCCCATGTCTTTGCGCACCTGAGTCAACACGGGATCAAGCTCAGAACCTTCCTGACTGACCTCGACCGAAATCGTGGCCACATTCGGCACGGCGGAGACCTTGCCTTGGCCTTGAACCGTCAGGGTGCGCTCCTCGCGTTGAGGTTCCTTCGCCCATGCCCCGCCGCACGCCAAGCCCACTAAACACAAAGAAAGAATTATTTTTTTCATAGGGTGAAAGTTTACAACTTCAAACGATGGAAAACAGCCGGGCGGTCGATCTCGGGCGCGGGCTCGGAATCGAGGAAGATTCGAGGGTCGAGCTTCGAGAGAAGCCTCGCGCGCTCACGCGCTCTCGATCCCGAGATCGGGACTCGACACTTCCTCGATTCCGAGCCCGCGCCCGACACCGTTCGCCCGGTCGTTGCCGTTTTCGTCATTGCAAGTCGCGGGCAGAAGGAGCATCAGCGGACGAATGCATGGCGACCGCATCCCCGGATGGGGCGGCCGCATTTTCAAGCGGCCGGTGAAGCGTCGGGCGGCCGAAGGTCCACCACAGGGCTAAACCGGCGGCCATGGCCGCCGCGCCGATCCAAAGGGGCAGCCATTCAAGGCCCGGCTTTTCGACGGATTGAGCGCGAATGCGAGCTCGCAGATCCGCCGGCATGCCGGAGGCGGTTTGAAGGCGCAAGTCGGCTTTGAGGGCCAGGAGCGCTTGCTCTTCGGGTTTACATCGCGCGCAGGTTTGAAGGTGCGCCGACATCTCCAGTTGTTCGCCGGCCGACAACTCCCGGTCGAGGTACGCCGACAAGGCGTCTTGAATGGCGTTACACGTTTTCATGAATGGTTTCCAAATGGCCCAGGGCCTGCCTTAACTTTAAGCGACCCCGGTGGATTCTAGACCGCACGGTCCCAATCGGGCATGACACGACCCGGGCAATTTCCTCGTATGAGAGGCCTTCCATATCACAGAGCGTGACGGGGATTCGCAAATCGGCCTCTAAATCCGCCAGAGCTTTGCTTACAGCCGCTCGGCGTTCGTTGTGATGAACCCACTCCTCCGGCTGGGCCGCTTGATCGGGCATTTTTTCTTCCAACGACAAAGCCCCCTCTGGCGGCGCGGCATCGAGCGACATTTCCGCCTCGCGTGATTTTCGCCGGCGGCTGTCGATATAGAGGTTATGAAGAATCCGGTACATCCACCCTTTGAACGACCGGGGCTTTTGAAACGCCCAATACTTCCAGATTTTAAGGAAGCCATCCTGGACCAAATCTCGCGCTTCCTGCTCGTGCCCCCGCGTCAACTGCATGGCCATCCGATACGCCAGATCCCCATACTGTGCCAATACATCCCCAAATTCTTCCGGTTTAGCCATTTGTCAATTAGACGCTCCAAGCCCCCCATTCGTTCTCCCCATTGCTTAACAACTGGGGTCAGATCCGATTTTCAAGCATAAGCCGCAGGATTGCTTGAAAATTGGATCTGACCCCCGTTTTTAAGCAAGGGGGTGTTTTTGGGCTTCGAAGAGCAGCAAAGCGGCGGCGACCGCGACGTTTAGTGATTCGACAGTGGAGGCAATGGGAATATGAATGAAGTGGTCGATTTGCGATTCCCACACTTTTGTCAGGCCCTGGCCCTCCCGACCCAGTAGAAAAGCGGTCGGCTGATTCCAAATGACCTCGGTATAGGGAATCGACGGGGTTTCTTTTCCGGGGGAGACAGCCGCTAGGAGTTGGTAACGGGCTTTCTTCAGCTCTCGAACGATATCGGGGGCCGGCACATGTTCGAGGGAAGGCAGGCGCAAAGCCGACCCGGCGCCCCCTCGCAAGGCTTTAGGGCTCGTTAAATGCGCGGTCCCCGGGGTGGTCACAACCCCAGCCGCTCCTGCGGCTTCAGCCGTACGAACAATCGTAGCCGCATTGCCGGGGTCTTGGACTCCATCTAGAATGACCATGGGTGCCGGCGTTCGCTTGACGAGATCCGTCCATGTCCAACGCGACGCCCGGGCAATCGCGAGAATGCCCTGAGGGGCGTCGACATCGGAAATCGCCTCGAATACGCTTGCGGCGACTTTAAAAAGGCGCTTGGCCTGAAGTTTCGCTTCTTCCAAAACCGGGTCGCCATCCGCGGAAGGAGTCCAGATCAAAATCTCTACGACTTGTTTTGTTTTTAGAACTTCTTTCACCAAACGAGGCCCTTCTAAAAAGAGAAGCGCAGTGTCGCGGCCATCACGAATCTCGGCGAGTTGTTTAACAAGCGGGTTTTGTCGGGAGGTGATTAAATCAGGCATCGCCTGATTACGGGAGTTCGGTGTGGCCCATCAGGTAACGATCGCATTCCCGGGCCGCGCCGCGCCCTTCGTTGATCGCCCAAACCACGAGGGATTGACCACGGCGCATGTCGCCGGCCGCGAAAACACCTTTGACGCTGGTGGCAAACTTTCCATGTTCGGCTTTGGCGTTGGAACGGGGATCTTTTTCGACGTGGAGTGCGCTTAAAACGGTTTCTTCCGGCCCGAGGAAGCCCATCGCCAGCAACACGAGCTGTGCCGGCCACATTTTTTCCGACCCGGCCACCTCCTGCATCACAAACTGGCCTTTGTCATTCTTAACCCACTCGATGGCGACGGTGTGAACGGCTTTCACATGGCCGTTTTCATCGCCTTCGAATTTTTTCGTAGTGATCGCATACCGGCGGGGGTCTGCGCCAAACTTTTGAAATGCTTCCTGCTGACCGTAGTCCATCGAATAAATTTTGGGCCACTGCGGCCAAGGGTTATCCGGCGCACGGCTGTTGGGCGGCCTAGGCAAAATTTCAAATTGCGCAAGCGACTTGCACCCATGCCGCAGCGACGTCCCCACGCAGTCGGTGCCGGTATCGCCGCCGCCGATGACAATCACGTCTTTGCCTTTCGCCGGGATATACTTCCCGTCTTTGTGTTTCGAATCCAGAAGACTTTTTGTGTTCGCATGGAGAAATTCCATCGCGAAGTAAACGCCCTTGAGGTTTCGTCCCGGGACGGGCAAATCGCGGGGCTTTGTGGCCCCTCCGCACAGGACGACCGCGTCGAATTCTTTCAAAAGCTTATCGGCCGGGTAATTTTTTCCCACTTCGGTATTGACCACGAAAGTCACGCCTTCTTGCTCCATTAAACGTGCTCGGCGTTCCACCAACGTCTTGTCTAATTTCATATTGGGGATCCCGTACATCAATAGCCCCCCCACGCGGTCGGCTCGCTCAAATACGGTGACCCAGTGCCCGGCCTTGTTGAGTTGTGCCGCGGCGGAAAGCCCGGCAGGACCCGATCCCACCACCGCCACTTTTTTACCGGTCCTCTTCGACGGAGCCTGCGGCATCACCCACCCTTCATCGAACCCTTTGTCGATAATAGCGGCTTCGATCGTCTTGATGGTCACAGGCGGGTCGGATATGCCCAGCACGCAAGAGGCTTCGCAAGGGGCCGGGCACACGCGGCCGGTGAATTCCGGGAAATTATTCGTCTTATGCAGACGTTCCAGCGCTTCATGCCAAAGGTTTTTATAGACGAGGTCATTCCATTCCGGTATTAAGTTGTTGATCGGGCAGCCCGAGGCCATGTTGTTGATGAGCGTGCCCGTATGGCAAAACGGCACGCCGCAATCCATGCACCGCGCGCCTTGCGTGCGAAGCTTGTCCTGCGGCATGGGGTGATGAAATTCATTCCAGTCGTTTAACCGCTCGAGTGGGCTGCGGTCTGCGGGTAGCTCGCGCGTAAATTCGAGGAAGCCGGAGGGTTTGCCCATTAGTTGCCGCCCACTCGGGATAAATCCTTCATGTTTTCACTAAAGGCCGCCATCGCGGCTTCATCACCGGAAAGCCCTTGCGCCCGCACGCGTTTCTCCGCGGCCAAAACCCTTTTGTAATCTTTGGGAATCACTTTAACGAATTTGGGAACCGAGGCGTCCCAGGCACGCAGGATTTTTTCGGCCACCGTGCTACCCGTATCGTGATGATGCCGTTCAATGAGGGCGCGCAGCCGCTGCATTTCATCGACATCCGTGAGTTTTTCCAGGTCCACCATTTGCTTATTGCAGCGAATGGGAAAGGTCCCCAAGGCATCGAACACATAGGCCACCCCTCCCGACATCCCCGCCGCGAAATTGCGCCCCGTGGGCCCCAGCACCACCACGTGCCCCCCCGTCATGTATTCGCAGCCGTGGTCGCCCACACCTTCCACCACGGCTTGAGCGCCGGAATTTCGAACGGCGAAGCGCTCCCCGGCCATCCCGCGCGCAAAAAGTTGGCCATCGGTCGCGCCATAAAGCGCCACATTGCCGATGATGACGTTGTCTTCCGCTGGGAAGGTCGCGGCTTTCGGTGGGAAGACGACAATTTTCCCACCCGAAAGGCCTTTGCCCACGTAATCGTTGGCGTCCCCTTCAAGTCGAAGCGTTAAGCCTTTTGGAATAAACGCCCCCAAACTTTGCCCGGCTGACCCTTTTAAATGGAATTCAATCGTGTCTTCCGGCAAGCCCTCGGGGCCATATTTTTTTGTGATCTGATGGCCCAGGATCGTTCCTATCACGCGGTTGACATTGCGCACGGGGACTTGCACCCGGACTTTATCCCCACGCTCAAGCGCGGGTTTGGCCAAAGCCAGGAGCGTCGTACGGTCGAGCGATTGGTCGAGCCCATGGTCTTGAGGGACCCTGGCGTAGCGCCCCACTTCCGCGCCGACTTCCGGCTGATACAAAATCTTGGAGAGGTCAAGGCCCTTGGCTTTCCAATGGGCAACCGCCGCTCGCGCTTCCAGTTTGTCCGTGCGCCCGACCATTTCGTTGATCGTGCGAAATCCCAGCTGGGCCATGACTTCGCGCAGCTCTTGGGCGATGAAGCGCATAAAATTGACCGTATGCGCCGGGTCACCCGGAAAGCGTTTTCGCAGTTCGGGGTTTTGTGTGGCGATCCCCACCGGACACGTATCTAAGTGGCAGACGCGCATCATGATGCAGCCCATGGCCACAAGCGGCGCTGTCGCAAACCCGAATTCTTCCGCGCCAAGAAGCGCGGCCACCGCCACATCGCGCCCAGTTTTAAGCTGGCCGTCGGTTTCCACCACGATGCGGTCTCGCAGCTTATTTAGGACGAGCGTCTGGTGCGTTTCCGCCAAACCCAACTCCCAGGGAAGTCCCGCATGCTTCAGGGACGTTTGAGGCGACGCGCCCGTTCCGCCGTCATGTCCGGAGATGAGCACCACATCGGCATGTCCCTTGGCCACACCGGCGGCAATCGTGCCCACGCCCACCTCCGAGACCAGTTTTACGTTTATCCGGGCGTCCGGGTTGGCATTCTTTAAATCATGGATCAGTTCGGCTAAATCCTCAATCGAGTAAATGTCATGGTGCGGAGGCGGCGAAATAAGCCCCACCCCCGGCGTCGAATGCCGCACTTTGGCAATCCAAGGATACACCTTGCGGCCCGGAAGCTGCCCTCCCTCGCCGGGCTTGGCGCCTTGCGCCATTTTGATCTGTATTTCTTTGGCCTGCGACAAATAATGGCTGGTGACCCCGAAGCGGCCGGAGGCCACCTGTTTAATGGCGCTGTTTTTGGAATCGCCGTTTGGCAACGGCTTGAAACGCTCAGGGTCTTCGCCGCCTTCGCCGGTATTGGAACGCCCCCCGATGCGGTTCATCGCAATGGCTAACGATTCATGCGCTTCTTTGGAAATGGACCCGTACGACATGGCGCCGGACTTAAAGCGCTTCATGATCGCTTCAATGGGTTCAACCTCTTCGAGGGGAATGGGCGTGGCGTCTTTGAAACTAAGCAGGCCGCGCAGGGTTGCCAATCGCTTGTCTTGGTCGTTGACCAACGCGCTGTATTTTTTGAAGGTGTCGTAGCGATTGGTGCGGCAAGCATCTTGCAGGTAATGAATGGTTTCCGGGTTAAAGAGATGATGTTCGCCCTCTTTTCGCCATTGATATTTTCCGCCGACCTCCAGCGTATGACCGTTAGGCGTGCCGTACGGCGGAAACGCATGGCTGTGGCGCATTTCCACTTCTTCGGCGATGGTATCGATCCCGATGCCGCTGATGCGCGAGGGAGTCCAACAAAAATAGTGATCGATCAAGTCCTGGTTTAAGCCGATGGCTTCAAAAATTTGCGCGCCGCCGTAGCTGTGAATGGTGGATATCCCCATCTTAGAGAGCACTTTGACCACGCCTTTGGCCGCCGATTTCACGTAATTTTTGACGGCCTTTTTGTGGTCGACGTTAGCCAGAATGCCTTCGCGGATCATGTCGTCTAGCGACTCGAGCGCCAAATACGGGTTGACCGCGCCCACGCCGTAGCCAATGAGGAGCGCAAAGTGATGGACTTCACGGGGTTCACCCGACTCCAGCACCAAGCCCACTTTCGTTCGCGAGCCGGAACGGATGAGGTGATGGTGAAGGCCCGCCACCGCTAAGAGCGCCGGGATCGCCGCATGGTCTTGGTCCATCATGCGGTCCGACAAAATGATGATGTTGATCCCTTCTTCGATCGCTTGATCCACATCTACGAAGAGTTGGTTCATCGCCTTTTGAAGCCCGGGCCCGCCGGTTCGAACCGGGAAAACGATGGGAAAGACCCGTGATTTAAACCATGGGTGGTTGACGTGAACGAGTTTGTAAAATTCTTCGTCGCTTAAAACCGGGGACTTAAGCTGAATCTGACGCGCGCTTTCCGGCTTGGGGTCCAGTAAATTGCCTTCAGGCCCAATCGTCGTCTCCGTCCCGGTCACGATTTCTTCGCGAATGGCATCGATGGGGGGGTTGGTGACCTGCGCGAACAATTGCTTAAAGTAATCGTAAAGGAGGCGCGGCTTGTCCGATAAAACGGCGAGCGGCGTATCATCGCCCATCGAACCGATCGCCTCGACCCCTTCCGCGGCCATCGGGGCCATTAAAAGCCGTAAATCTTCCCACGTATAGCCAAACGCCTGCTGCCGCAGGAGCATCGTTTTGTGATCGGGCTCCGGCACTTCGGGCGGGTCGGCCAAATCTTCCAAACGCACGAGGTTATCGTTTAGCCACAGACGATAAGGCTTTTCGCTGCACACTTTGTGCTTGATTTCCTCGTCAGAGACGATACGCTTTTCTTTCGTGTCGATTAAAAACATGCGCCCGGGCTGCAGGCGGCCTTTGTGCAGTATCTTTTCGGGCGCCACATCCAGCACGCCCACTTCGGAGGCCATAATCACCTGGTCGTCTTTTGTGACGTAATAGCGGCTGGGACGCAGGCCATTTCGGTCTAAAATGGCGCCCATTTGCACGCCGTCGGTGAAGGCAATCGAGGCCGGGCCATCCCACGGCTCCATTAAGGCGCTGTGGTATTCGTAGAACGCGCGCTTTTCATCGGACATGCTTTCATGGTTTTGCCAAGGTTCGGGGATCATCATCATGACGGCATGCGCCAAGGACCGTCCGCCCAGCACCAAAAATTCCAGCACGTTGTCGAAAATAGCCGAGTCCGAGCCGTCCATACGAACCACCGGCAGAATTTTTTTCATGTCGTCTTTAAAGAGCTCGGAGGCGCAGAGGGCTTGGCGCGTAAACATCCAATTTACGTTTCCGCGCAGCGTATTGATTTCCCCGTTATGGGCGATGTAGCGATAAGGGTGAGCGCGGTCCCAGCTTGGGAAGGTGTTCGTGGAAAAGCGTGAATGCACGAGCGCCAAGGCAGATTCCATGCGAGGGTCATTTAAATCGGGGAAAAACTTCGGCACCTGGTCGCAGATCAACATGCCTTTGTAGACCAGCGTGCGCGACGAAAGGCTCGCCACATAGAACGAATAGCCGCCCTTCCAGCCGGAATAGCGGATACGCTTTTCCGCAACTTTCCGAATTACATAGAGTTTCCGTTCAAAGGCCATGTCGTCTTGAAGCAAGGCATGGCGAGCGATAAAAAACTGAAAGACGACCGGTTCGGACGCTTGTGCCGTGGCCCCTAAACTCGAATCATCCGAGGGCACCTGGCGCCATCCGAGGAATGCCTGGCCTTCTTCTTTGACAACGTCTTCCAGACGCTTGCGGCATTCTTTTTGATCTTGCGCATTTCGCGGCAGGAAGGCCGACCCGACGGCATAGGACCCGACACTGGGCAGCGTAAACCCCGCTTCTTTAACCGCCTGAGCCAAGAACGCATGCGGAATCTGCATCAAAATGCCGGCTCCATCCCCGGAATTGATTTCGCAGCCGCTGGCGCCCCGGTGATGGAGGTTGTTTAAAACCGTGAGCGCATTTTGAACCGTGGCATGAGACTTCCGCCCCTGGATATCGGCGACAAAGCCGACACCGCAAGCGTCTTTTTCATTTCGCGGGTCATAAAGACCCTGTTTCGGGGGCATTCGGTTCATGTCGTCGTTTACGTTAGGGGGCCTAAGCGAAAGGCGTGATCGTCAGGCTGGTTTACCCTGTCGCGCTGGATTATACACGTGCACGGCTCAGCCACCAAATGGCAAGTCCGCAGGGGGCAGGCCATTGGTGTCACGGAAAAAAGACTTCAAGATGACGCTAGGCGCCGACGTACGACCAGAGTGCCGGGGTAACGAACCGGAAATTCCGCCTATTCAAACCACGATTCAGACAACAAGAAGTCTTCTAAGGTAAGGCCGCGAACGCTGGTGGCTTCAAAACGGTTGGGGTTAACCACGACCAAACGCCCCTTAGGAAAAGAGCGTGAGAACCATGAAAATTCCACGGGGGTTACGCCGCCGCGCTTAACCTCCACAAAACAGTCGGGCGCAACTTTGTAATCGAGCTCGCGTTCACGTGTTTGCCAGAACGTTAATAGTTCGGGTAAGTCTTCGCCGGCCATGGCGCGCCTTCGCCAGATTTCTTGAGCCACGGCCCATTCCATAAACATGCCTTGGACGGATTCCGGCATTCGCTCGAAATCATCCACCGACCTTGGATGAAGCGGGTGCCAAACGGCGGCGGCGAGCAGATTGATAAACGGGTATTTGGCCGGTTTTCGAGCCAGCCGGATGCGTTTGGAGGCATCCCACACAACGTTTTGCCCCACGCAAAGCACATCAGCCAAAAATTCAATGTAGCCTGCCGCCACGGTATTGTTGGCAAGCCCCGTTTCGCGGGCCAATTTCGCTTGTCCGATGGCATCCCCTCCATGTCGCACTAAATATTCGAGGATTGTTAAAAGAGTGGCTCGGCTGCGCCCTGCCGCGGCACATTCCCCATAGACCCAGTCTTGAACCAGCTCGATCACATAGGATGGCAACCCCTTCTTCGAGGCCAGCTCGCTTAAAGCAATTGGAGAACCGCCGGATAGGAGATACGCCGGCAAACATTGTTCTCCTAAATGCGCATGGCACATCTTGTAAAACGCTCGATAAGAAACCGGCGTAAAAAGAAAGGCTGTCCTACCCAAACGGCCTTTACGACCGGGGAGCCGCTCATTGCCACGACGTAAATCATGGGCCCGCGACCCCGTGGTGACGACCAGCACCCCTCGCAACTCACCGGCATCCAACAGTTTTTTTAGCGCGCCGGTCCACCCCTCAATGGCGGTGATTTCATCAATGAAAAGTCGTTTGACGGTCGCCCGAGGGGAATATGCGGGAAGCAGTGCGCGGATACGTTCGGCCAAATCAGCGGCACGGGGAATATCATCCCCATTTAAATAAAAGCCGCTTCCAGGCCCAAACTCCTGAATTGTTTTTTGTATCTGCTGCTCAAGCCAGGTACTTTTGCCATATTGACGCGCGCCGCGGATGGTGATGACCCCCGGTTCCCGAGGCAACTCCGCAAGACCAAAATCGATCGGAAATACAAAAGGCGCTCGCGCCAATTCCTCCAGATGCGGGAAAAGGCCGCTTTCCTGCAGTCGCCCTTGGGCCAGCGCTTGATTGATTAGGGTAACGTCCATGACGTTAGTCTATCTAACGTCTGAGACGTTAGCAATAGAAACATGGCTTCTTTGGGCCAAAATTCATCTTTATTTCATTAATCTCTTTCTTGCCTTTGGTGCTATTTTCTATTTGTTTTTCTGTTAGAAAACCGGACTCTAAGAAAGATTCTAAAGGGGACGTGCCACGCCTCTAAAATTCTCGCCAGGTTTATAAAGCCCAACTTAGATCAAGACGTCAGCGTATACGGCGCGTACGCGTCGGTGGGGGCGGCGGAACCGCGCGTGATGAGGCCCTCGCGGACCATGTCGGCCAAAATTCGGTTAAGCGACCTTCGCGGCACAAGAACTGCCGCGGCCAATTCTTTGGGGGCGGCCTGGCCTTTTTGTTTTAAAAGATCGGTGACGGCTTTTCTGACTTGAAGCTCCTCGTCGTTTTGGGCGACCCCCCCTCCTTCCTGGCGAATCGCACGCTTGCGAGCCTGGCGCAAGGCGAAGCTTCCGAAGAAAACCAGCATGGTTTGAAGGGTGATCTCTTTTAATTCCGGCGGTATAGGACGAGATGGGTCATAAATCCGCCAGGTTACGGCCGCCGCATAGAGCAAAACCCATAGCGTAATGAGCGGCCCGCCTTTGCGCAGGCGTTCCTGCCAGCCTTCCGGATCCGAAGGGTCGGCTTTGGTCATCCAGCGCTTTACTTCAGGCGCGCCGGCGTAGAGAGAAATAAAGACCAGGTAAATTTCGCTTAAACTATCCGGTGAATTAAATTGTCCGCGGGTGGTGAGATAAAGAAGGTTGTAAACTAAAAGGTAAGCCGACCCCCCCAGCGCAAAGGGACGCATGAACAAACTGCCATCTTGGAGCTTTGCCATGCCTTATAAATAGCACATTTACTTGGCAAAGTGTTTGGCAAAGTGATTTAAGACGGGACAATGAGGCCACTTAGCCAACTTTTGCAAAGCGCTTTGCCAAGAAATTTCGCTATGCTGCTTTTTAACCTGCGAAGCGGGAGAGGTAATCCATCAGAAAGCCCACCAGCATGTAAGCCAGCCAGACGAAACCCGCGGCGGCAAACACCCAAATGGTTTTTTCGGTGTATTTGACGTGCATGAAAAAGAGAACGACGAGGACTCCCTTGACGAGGGCAATAGCCATCGCTACAGGCAAGTTGAGGATGCCCATATGAATATAAGCTGCGCCCACCGTGAGAATTAAGAGCGCCATCAAAGCCATGTAAATCTTGTAATACATCGCTAGTGGCATGTGGGGTTGCTCGTGCTGGTTCATCCGCGCGCTCCGATCAAATACAGAAGGGGATACAAGAAAATCCACACGATGTCGACAAAGTGCCAATAGAGCCCGGCCACATGGACGGGATTGTAATAGTCAGCCGAAAAAACTCCCTTTCTGGCGTAATACAGAAGCCCCAGCATCACCGCGACTCCGATCACCATATGGAGGGCGTGCACGCCTGTCATCGCAAAATAAATGAAATAAAAAATTTGCGCGTGAGCGGCCATGGCGGCGTCCCCGTGCTCAAACTTAAAATGCGGCCCAGGAACCAAATGATGATGCCACTTCGCCGAATATTCGATGGCCTTCACACCCAAGAAGGTTAATCCCAAAAGAATGGTGGCGACTAAAAGCATCTCTAATTGTTTGCGCTTTCCATTTTGCGCGGCATGCACCGCCAAGGCCATGGTTAAACTCGAGGTCAAGAGCACAAAGGTGTTAAACGCGCCCATCCACATATCCAGCTGCATGCTGGCTTGCGCGAACACATCGGGCCACATCACGCGGTATACGGTGTAAGCGGCAAAAAGCCCGCCAAAAAACAGGACTTCCGTGATCAAAAAGAGCCACATCCCCATTTCCGAAGCCGAGCGCTGCTGCTCGGCGGAATCAAACTGATGGGCGACGTGCGCCGCGGCGGAATGCGCAGCGTGACTCATGACGGCTTCTCCTCGTACAAGGGTGCGGGACGATCCGTGTAATCGTAGGGTTCGGCGGTGACCACCGGCGGTTTGTCAAAGTTCTCAACCGGAGGGGGCGAAAGCGTCTGCCATTCCAGACCCCACGCGTTCCATGGGTTCCGGCCGACTTTGGGGCCTCTAAAATACGAATGGGTCAGATAAATGAGCGGCAAGAGGTAGCCGATTCCCAATACCGAGGCGCCGGCTGTCGACAACACATTTAAGACTTGAAAGTCATCCGGATATACGTGGTAGCGCCGCGGCAACCCCACATACCCCAAGATAAATTGCGGAAAAAACGTGAGGTTAAACCCAACAAAAATAATGATCGCCGATATTTTTCCCCAGAATTCCGAATACATGCGCCCCGTGATTTTGGGCCACCAAAAATGAAGCCCGCCCATGTACGCCATGATCGTAGAACCGACCATGATGTAATGGAAATGCGCGATCACAAAGTAGGTGTCATGCAGGTGAATATCGGCCGCCATCGCCGCCAACATCACGCCGGTTAAGCCTCCGATGACAAAAAGTCCAATAAAGCCAATGGTGTAAATCATTGGGGTCATCAGATAGATCCGGCCCTTATAAAGGGTCGCCGTCCAGTTGAAGGTTTTAATCGCCGAGGGGATGGCCACTAGGAAGGACAAAAACGAAAACACGATTCCCGCGTACATCGACTGCCCGCTGACAAACAAATGATGGCCCCAGACAAAAAAGCCCAGGATGGCGATCCCCAAGCTCGAGAATGCGATAAAGGGGTATCCGAAAATTTCCTTGCGTGAAAAACAGGTAATGAGTTCGGAGATGACGCCCATCGCCGGCAAAATCATAATGTAGACAGCCGGGTGCGAATAAAACCAAAACAAATGCTGGAAAAGCACCGGGTCACCGCCGAGCTTGGGATCAAAAATTCCAACCCCCCAAATACGTTCGAGGCCCACTAAAGCCAGGGTAATGGCAATCACCGGCGTGCCCAACACCATGATGAGGCTCGTGGCGTAATGGGCCCACACAAAAAGCGGTAATTTAAACCAGGAGAGCCCTGGCGCGCGCATCGTATGGATCGTCACGATAAAGTTAATCCCTGAGAAAATGGAGGAGAACCCGGCGATAAAGGCACCCGAGGCCAGCAAAATAACGTTTGTATTGGAATAGGTGCTGGAATAAGGCGTGTAGAACGTCCACCCCGTATCCACCCCGCCAAACACCGCCGCCCCAAACGCCAGCAAACCGCCGATCATGTAAACGTACCAGCTGGCCAAGTTAAGTCGAGGAAACGCCAAATCCCGCGTTCCGATCATGATCGGAATTAAGAAATTCCCCAGAATCGTCGGGATCGCCGGAATCAAAAAGAAAAACACCATCACGGCGCCGTGCAGCGTGAAGAATTGGTTGTAGCGTTCCGAACTTAAAAAATCGCCCGGGGGGGTTAAGAGCTCCAGACGCACCATCATCGCAGCCAAACCGCCGATCAAGAAAAAGAGGGTCACCGCCACCAAATACAGCAAGGCGATGCGTTTATGATCCCGCGTTAGAAACCAGGATCTTAAGGTGGAACCCGCGTTTAAATAATTCGTGGTCTCGCTCATACGCTCACTTCGCTTTCAAAGACTTAATATAGGCAATCAACGCCTGCACATCGGTTTCGCCCAACTGCGTTTTAAACGACGGCATGATGTTATCGTAGCCGGCCACCATTTTGGCTCCAGACTCCATAATCGACTCCCGCAAATAGGTGGCGTCGGCCGTCACCGTGCGACCATTGGCCAAGGCCACCTTCGCGTTATAAAGCCCCACCAACGTCGGCCCGCGACCTCCGCTTTTTCCCACATGGCACGTTGAACAAGCAAATTTTGTAAACAACTTTTCACCCTTTGACACCAGCGTTTCACCCGCGAGGCCGCCTGACAACCAGGCCTGATATTCGGCTTGAGGCATCACGGTCACCGCCCCGATCATCAGCGAGTGGGACGTCCCGCAATATTGCGTGCAAAAAAGCCGGTAGGTGCCCAAGCGACTGGCTTCAAACCATTGGCTTGTATACCGCCCCGGAATCACGTCTTGCTTAACGCGAAACGCGGGAATGGAAAAACTATGAACCACGTCTTCCGAAATCATGGACAGTTTGATCGGCGTATCGATGGGAATATGCAGTGCGTTGATTTCGCTTGGCCCCGTGGGGTGCTGGGTTTTCCACATCCATTGTTTTCCCGTGACAAAAATTTCAATCGCGTGGGCCGGGGGTTTGCGCATGTGATAAAAAAGCCCCGTCGACCAGAAGAAAATCACCATCACCAAAATGAGCGGGATGACGGTCCAGATGATTTCGATCCACAAATGATAGGCGTGTTCGCCTTCTTCAGACCGGTTGACGTCGCGGCTATGGTGATAGCGCGCGGCCAAGAAAAGAATCGCGACGGCGATGGCCACCGAAAAAAACACGGTAAGCCCCACCATAAAGCCCATCAGGGCATTAATTTTCCCCGCGAAGGTCGAAGCGTTTTCAGGCGTGATTGGAAAATTCCACATAATTACGCGTATTTCTCCTTACGAATGCTCACCATCACAAACCCGGCCAACGCCAATAGTGTTAAAAGGCCGCCCGCGCGAACCAGGCGCATAATCGACAGTCCATATTTTCCCGTTAAGGGGTCGTACAGGTAGCAATACAAAATCGCTTGGTCGACCGCATTTCCGATGGCGCCCTGGGCGGCCTCGATTAAGGCAAACCGCAAATCTTTGGGGGAGTATTCGATCCCCAACAAATACCGCGATACTTTCCCTGTCGACGTCAAAACGACCACTCCCGCCGCATGACCGTATTGGTCCGATTCTTGATCGTACGCAAATCGGAAACCCACAGCCTCGGCCACTCGCCGAATCGATTCCTCATCGCCCGCCAAAAAGGGCCACGTCAGCGGCGTCGCTGGACGTTCATATTGCAGCCGGTAAAGCTTTCCTTTTTTGGCCGCGAGCACCGCCGTCTCCCGAGGGTCGATGCTTAACGTCACCACGTTGTAATCATTCCCGACTTGAAGCTTCATCGTGCGCATGGCGCGCGTTAAGCCGTTGAGCACCTCCGTGCACAACATGGGACAGCGGTAATACACCAAATTTAAAACAACCGGCTTGCCAACGAAAAACTGCTTCAGGGGCACCGGTGTCCCGGACTCATCTCGAAAAGTCAAATCGAGCGGGACTTGCGCGCCCACCTTCTGATCAAAACCGATCTGTTTCATCGCGCCTTCGCTGCCCCACGGCGCGGTCCCCCAAGCAACCGAGGAGCAGAGGAAGCCAAGAAGGAGAAACCGTCTCACGGCTGCTCCTGCGCCGTCAACTGGATGGCGCGTTCAATGGGAAGCTGCACCACGCCGGCTGTTTGATCGATCCAGGCGTAAGTGCTTAATTGCTTTTCTTCTTGCGCGAGGAAACGTTCCATATCCAGCGGCGGATCGGCCTGAAGCCGCGGTTCGGGAGGCGCGTCGGGAGTTTTAATCATCGGGGACAGAGGCGGCGAAAAATAGCGCGCCTTAAGTTTCCCGAGCCCCGTCTGTAAAAATGCGCAAAAAACCATCGAGAGCGCAGCCGTCACGGTTAATAAGGCCATCCACTTTATAATGGGGCGCAATTGGATATTGTCGTTCATGCTCATCGCGCGCGGGCCTTTCGCTGATACAGCGTCCACCACAACACCCCTATGGCCGCCGGGATCAGAACCTGGAATACATGCGGCGCCATTCCTTTAGGGTGCAGCTGCGGCATCACCTGCCAATAGAGGTCCAGAAAACGAACCGACAGTATCCACATCGCAACGAGCCCCAGGGTCGCCAGCTTCCGCTTGACCGCACGCGACAAGAGCACAAAAAAGGGAAGCACAAACTGTGAAATAACCACGACCGCTGTCATCACCGACCAACTCCCATGGCTGCGGCGGTGATACCACGACACCTCTTCCGGCAAATTGCCATACCACGTAATCAAAAACTGGGACAAGGACGTGTACGTCCATAGCAGCGTAAAGGCCAAAAGCAAATTCCCCACATCATGCGAGGCTTTCACATCCACGTCGCTTTGATGAGGATTGGCCGTCCTCTGCGCTCTCCAGCGTATCGCGCAAAAAGCCATCGCCGCCAACCCAGACCCAACGATAAAAATACCGCCGTACATTGAGCTGCCCCAGAATGGGTCCAGCGACATCATCCAATCAAACGCCGCGAAATTAGCCGTCAAGAAAAACGCCACCATCCCAAGCGACCCCAGGCGCAGCTTTTTTTCATCCCAAGCGGCAGAGGCTTGAGCATCGGACTGACGCCCCCACGACACCAAGGTCGACGCCAATCCCGTCCAAACAGCAAAATAAAGGACATACCGCCCATAAAAAAACGGTGCGTTGAGCCAAACGTGTTTATGATGAATTAAGTGATGAGAGGCCAACTCTGGCCGCGCCCAAGGGTAGAGAACCGATAAGTCATATAGGAAGGGAATTCCCAAGAGCGCCCAAACCGGGAACAACTGAACCCCGGCTTCCAAGGTAGGCCGAACGGCTTGGCCCCACCGCCCGCCTGTCATTTGATACAAAAGCAAAAACCCCAAGCAGCCGATGCTGATCGACAGCCAAAACACCCACCCTAAAAAGTACGACTGCAAAAAGACGGTCATGGTTTTAACGCCTCACGCTCGGACGCCGGCACATCGGCCAAATGGCCCTGCCGGCTGCGTTGAAGGGCTCGAATGTAGGCGGTGATGGCCCAGCGATCGTCCGCTGGCACCCGGTCGCCGTAGCTGTACATCACGCCAAAGCCGCTATTGATGACGTCAACGAAATAACCGGGAGGGCTTTGGCGCAGCCGGTCCTCATGAAAAGATGGCGGGCGCTTAAAGCCGCGCTGCACAATCATGCCGTTGCCTTCACCCGTCCGCCCGTGACAGACCGAACAATAAATGTCGTACCGCTCTTTCCCGCGACGAATCAGGTTTTCCGTCACAGGCATCGGAAATCGGTTGGCCATCTGGCCGTTTAGTTTTCCCTGGTAATAAAAATCATCCAACCGCAAATCCCCTTGCGCCACCGTATTTTTAATCAGAGGCCTAGAGGCCCGCCCATCGGGAAATACGGAGCTCTCGGATAAAGGGCGATGTTTAGGCTGCGACACCATTTCGCGCGTTTTACAGCCCCCGAGGAGTTGAAGACTCATGATCAGCGCGGCGCTCGCGCCGGCGACTTTACGCAGGGACATCGTAAACCCCCACGGGGTGAAGCGTCGACAACAACTGTTTGGCTTGCGCGGCGTCGAACCGCGCATCTTTCGCTTCAATGACCAAGAAAAACCCGTGGCTGGATGCTTTTTCAAACTCCGGCACGTGGAACACCGGGTGGTAAAAAGTGGGCAACCCATTTAAGACAATCATGCCCAACACCGCCGTCAAAGCAGAAAACAAGATCGTCAGTTCAAACGTAACGGGAATAAAGGCCGGCCAGCTGAAATAAGGCTTCCCCCCCACCGAAATGGGGTAATGCACCGAACTGGCAAACCACTGCATGCCTATCCCCACACACATCCCGGTCAACCCGCCCGCCAACACCATCCATCCCAGCGGGTTAAATTTGGACCCCAACGCGTCGTCCAAGCCTTCCACGGGAAACGGCGTAAAGGCGTCGGTTTTTTTATAGCCGGAATCGCGCACCTTTTCGGCGGCATGAATCAATTCGCCGGGCGTCTTAAATTCCGCCATGACGCCGTACAGGGACTCAGCCATGTTTGAGGTCCCCTTTTTCTTCAGCTAAGAGCTCGCGCGCTTCGGTCATGGAAATCGTGGGCAAAAAGCGCGCGAACAAAAACATGCAGGTCAGGAAAAAGCCGATCGTGCCCACGTACAACCCCACTTCCCAAAACGTCGGGGTATAGGAACCCCAAGAAGACGGTAGGAAGTCGTGGCGCAAACTGCCGACAATAATAACGAACCGTTCCAGCCACATGCCGATGTTGATGACAATGGACAAGCAAAAGAGAGGAAGGGGCTGGCAGCGAAAACGCCTAAACCACAAAAGCTGCGGGATGAGCACGTTGCAGAGAATGAGCGCATAATAAAACACCGAAAAATCCCCGGCGAAGCGATTCTGAAGCATCGCCAGCTCAAACTCGTTTCCGCTGTACCACGCGATGAACCCTTCCGCCAAATAGCCAAAGGCCACAAGGAGCCCCGTGGCCAGCATGACGCGGCCCATCATGTCGAGGTGGCGATCGGTAATTAAGTGCTCCAAATTGAAAATTTTCCGCAAGGGGATGCATCCCGTCAGCACCATGGCAAAACCGGAATAGACGGCGCCGGCCACGAAATACGGCGGGAAAATGGTGGTATGCCAGCCGGGCAAATTGGAAATAGCGAAGTCGAAACTTACGATCGTGTGCACAGACAGCACGAGCGGCGTCGAAAGCCCGGCCAACAACAAATAAGCCTTTTGATAAATCGTCCAATGGCGCGTCGACCCGCGCCAGCCCAAAGCCAAGAGTCCAAATAGGCGCCGCGCCATCGGGGAGGCGGCGCGGTCGCGCAGCGCGGCAAAGTCGGGGATCAGCCCCACCAGCCAAAACATCAGCGAGACAGAAAAATAGGTGCTGACGGCAAAGGCGTCCCAAAGCAGCGGGCTTCGAAATTGCGGCCATAGCCCCATCGTGTTGGGATAGGGAAACAAAAAGTACGCCCGCCACACGCGTCCGATGTGTATCGCCGGGAATATGCCTGCGCACATCACGGCAAAAATCGTCATGGCTTCCGCAAAACGGTTGATGGAGGTTCGCCATTTCTGATGCAGCAACAGCAAAATGGCTGAAATAAGCGTTCCCGCATGGCCGATCCCGATCCACCAAACGAAGTTGGTGATATCAAACGCCCACCCCACCGGAATGTTCAGCCCCCAAACCCCGACCCCCCAAGCAAACAGCCAGCCGATGCAAAGCACCATGAGGCTGGCACCCGCCAAACCGATCAGAAGCCCCACCACCCAGCCCGGACGAATCTTTTTCGTCAGGATGTGCTTCGAGATGGAATCCCCAATCGTTTGATACGTTTGGCTTCCCGTGATCCAATGACGCGGCTCTTTGAGTTCGCTCATGAGAGCTCCGGATTCGGGTTGCGTAAGCGCGCCAAATACGTCGTGCGCGGGCGCGTGCCCAAGTCGGTCAAGATACCGTAGTTGCGTGGGTCATTCTTCAAACGGGAGACGCGGCTATTGGGATCTTTTAAGTTGCCAAAAACGATGGCTTGGGTGGGGCACGCCGATTGGCAAGCGGTCACGATTTCCCCATCGCGCACAGTCCGGTCTTCTTTTGAAGCCTCAATCTTGGCGGTTTGAACGCGCTGAATGCAGTACGTGCATTTTTCCATGACGCCTCGCATTCGCACCGTCACATCGGGATTGTTCATCAACTTGCTAAGCGGCGACTCATATTCGGCGTATTGGAAGAAATTAAACCGGCGAACTTTATAAGGACAGTTGTTGGAACAATACCGCGTTCCCACGCAGCGGTTGTAGACCATCTCGTTGATGCCTTCGTCAGAGTGCACGGTCGCACCCACCGGGCAAACAGGCTCGCAGGGCGCGTTTTCGCAATGCATGCAGTTGATGGGCTGGAAGGCCGCCTCTGGGTTTTCCGGGCTGCCCTGATAGTAGCGATCCACGCGAATCCAATGCATTTCACGACCTTTAATCACCTGATCCTTACCGACCACCGGGATATTGTTTTCCGACTGGCATCCCGTCACGCAAGCATTGCAGCCGTTACAGGCGTTTAAATCGATGGTCATCGCCCAGGCGTAATCGTCGGCTTGCGGGCCCTGATAAAGCGAGTGTTCATCGCTGGGCTCGTGCCGCATTTTCTGAGCGAAGTGCGGGTCTTTTCTGAATTCCTCAAACGTCGCCTCGCGGATCAAGGCGCGGTCTTCCATGCTGGCGTGATGCTGGGTGCAGGCCAGCGCCGTTTTCCCACCGGCGCGCGTAATCTGAAGACCCGTCGAAAATCCTGCGGCCCAACTGGGCAGAAGCGCATAGGCGTTAAACCCGCGCCCATCGCCCACGCGGCCGGCTTTGGTTCGACCGTATCCCCAGTGCACGGTCACCGTATCATCCGGCTGACCTGGCAAAATCCAAACAGGCGCCAGAACCCTCCGGCCATTTAAGGAAAGCTCCACGTTCTTTTCGTTTTCGACACCCAATTTTTTGGCCGTGGCCGGGCTGACATACGCCGCGTTATCCCAGGTAAGCTTGGAAACCGGCTTCGGCAATTCTTGAAGCCATCCATTATTGGCGTCACGGCCGTCGCCGATCGTGGCGTCCTCACGGAAAACAATTTCATACCCCTCTTGTTTGGGTGCCGGGTTGGGCAAGTGACGCGCCCACCCGGATAACAAAGCCGGACGTAATACGGCGGCCGCTGTCCCCGCCACCACGCCCTCATGCAAGCTGGTGCGCCAATTTTTTTCGAAGGATGCGGCTCCCCAGCGGCCGCGCCAAAAGTCCTGAAGCAAATCATGCGCGCTTTGCGCAGACTCATCTGTCATCATCGACAGAACTTCCGTCGCGGTTTTCCCGCCGTAAAGCGGCTCCAGAAGCGGCTGCTGCAAACTGACCGTGCCATCCGACGCCCGGAAATCCCCCCACGATTCCAAAGGGTGAGCGGCGGGAACGTGCCAATGGGAGATTTCAGCGGTTTCATCCCGGTAGAGTCCGCAGTGCACACGAAGCGCCACCTTGGCCATCGCGGCGGAAAAATCCAAATCGACTGGGGCCGTGTAAACCGGATTGCTGTCTAGGCTCATCAACATGTGAACTCGCCCCGCCGCCATATCGCCGGCCAATTCTTTGAGCGTGCCAAAGGAGGCCAGCGGCTCTGCCGGCTCTACATACACCACCGTTCGGCCAATGGAACCTAAAACCGCGTTGGCGGCATGCGCCATGGCGTGAATGGCCGAGGATTGATGCGGACCGGCCAGCACCAAGGCCCGGGAACCGGCGCGCTTTAGATCTCGGGCAACGGCTGAAATCCATGAGGCCATCTCCGGCGATAAAGCCCCGGAGCCCTCTTCGATTGAAGCGCCGATGGCTCGCAGCAGCGCGCGCGCCAAATCATCCATCGCCGAAGGCCTCACCGGCAGCCGATGGTCGGCGTTTAAACCGGTGACACTGGGCGTCGTCTCCGCCACATACAGCCGGTTGGCGCCAGCGGGATTGTTTTGCACGCTCCGGCGCTGGGCGAATTCTCGCGCATAACGCAAGTGCCCAGGGCCTTGCTCCATAAAATCCCCGTCCAAGGACAAAATAACGTCGGCTTCCGAAAAGCGATACCGCGCATCCATCGCTTTTCCAAACGCCCAGCGGCTGCCTTCGCGCGAGGCCCCCGGAGCGGTCGGTTCATGAACATGCCAGCGGGCTTGAGGAAATTTTTGAAGG
Source organism: uncultured Elusimicrobia bacterium (assembly GCA_964441955.1). Classification (GTDB taxonomy): domain Bacteria; phylum Elusimicrobiota; class Elusimicrobia; order 2-01-FULL-59-12; family 2-01-FULL-59-12; genus CAYTWA01. The sequence goes on along the minus strand of CAYTWA010000006.1, from coordinate 40,178 downwards.
AATTGCTGAATTTTCGATAGTTGAAGCGGCGAGGTGACAATTCCCGTCAAAAGTCGCAAGCCCGCCCCACCCGTCGCCGCTAAAGCCGCCATTTCCACACTGAACATCTGATACAACGCCGCCCATGAGGACGCCCGCCCGGCGTGCCACACCGTCTGCGACCGGTCTGGGTCATAAAGGGACAGCGTCATGGCCAGCGTCGCGGAGTCGGCGGCGCCTAAACTGTCGGGGTGTTTCGGGTTTCCTTCAACACGGGTCGGACGCCCTTCGTGGCTCTCAGCCAAAACACCTACACCGTAACCCGCCATCGGAAGCACCGTGGCGAAATAAAGCGGCTTCCCTGGAATCATATTTTCCGGCTGTTCGTTATAAGGAAAAATTTTCTCGATCGGCTTGCGGCATCCCGAAAACGCCGCCATTGCCATCGACGCGCCCATGATTTTTAAGAAATCACGACGCGAGACAGGCGTTTCCCAAGGTTCGTGTTTGGAAGGAAACTCCGTGTCTGCATGCAGACGAAATTCGGGACTGTTGGCCAGCTCTTCTAAGCTCCGCCAATAGCCCCCTTTCTCCTTGGAGACATCTAAAATCGGCAATTCTTTGATCATCGGTGACAGGTGTAGCAATCTTCCATTTTGATTCGCCCTCGAATGTTGTAACGCTTGCACAACTCTTTGCCCTTCGCTGGATCATGCTGCGGCGTCGTTTGAAAAACGGTTTCTTTTGACTGAATAAATGCGGCCGGGTTGCGGTGGCAGCTTAAACACCACGACATATTGAGCGACTTGGCTTGATACGTCAGCGGCATTTTATCAATCGGTCCGTGACAGGTGATGCACGCCACGCCCTTGGCCACGTGAATGCTGTGATTAAAATACACGTAGTCTGGCAAATTGTGTATTCGCGTCCAAGGAATGGGCTTTCCTGTGCGATAGGCTTCCCGAACAGGTGCGAGCATGTCGGCATTGGTCCAAATTTGCGAATGGCACGTCATGCAGGTTTTGGCTGGGGGGATCCCCGCAAAGCGGGATTTTTCAACCGAGGTGTGACAATAGCGGCAGTCAATTCCCAATCCGCGAACGTGATGTTCGTGGCTGAAGGGAACCGGTTGGTCATGGCGAACCCCCACACGGGTCCAATACGGCGAAAGATACAGCGAGGCCAGGACCCCCACCGCACCCCCCACGGCCAAAACGCCGCCCAAAAGAATATAGCGGGTGTTCCGATTCGAATTTTTTGAAAAAAGCTGCGCCAACTACTTGCTCCTATATACAAGCCTCGCGGCCCAATAAGAAATTTCGTAAAGGATGTAGGTTGGGACAAAGACGGATAGCTGCGACACGATATCCGGCCCCGGCGTCACCATCGCCGCCACAATCACCAACCCTACCAGCACATGGCGCCTGTAATGCGCCAAAGTTTCAATATCGACCAGATTCGCGCCGACTAAAAAGAAAACCGCCAAGGGCAACTGAAATAAAACTCCAAACGCAAGCGTCAGCCAAGCGGCGAAACCGACATACGAATCAATCGACAGCAGCGGTTTTACAAAATCTGTGCTGTAACTCAAAAGGAAACGTGTAGCCGCCGGCAACACCACGATCCATGCGCACGCGAGCCCCATCGCAAAAAGGACATAGGACATCGGCAAAGCCCACGCCACCTGCCGGCGCGCGGATGGCTCGAGCGCACTTTCAATAAACCGCCACAATTCATAAAGCCAGACGGGTGCGGCGACCAAAGCGCCGCCGAGAAGCGCTAATTTTACTTTCACCATAAACGCTTCGGTCATATGCGTAAAGACAAACCCGCCGGTGTTGCGGCTTAAATACGCGACCAACGGTTCGGTAAAAAAGTAGGCGGCCAGTGAACAGGAAACGAAAGCCGCGGCACAGACAACCAAACGAAAACGCAGTTCCCCAAGATGGTCCAAGAAAGGTTTAGAAGAATCCGTGGGCAGCCGTCGCGCACGGGTCGCAAATGTAGGAAGCACAGCGGGACGTTGCGGGGGCGCTTACACTTTGGTTTCGGTCTTATCGGGCTTGTCTTCGGCGAAGCCGTCGCGAAGACCATCTTTAAACAATTTGACGGATTTCCCCAAACTCTTCGCCAGATCCGGCAGGCGCTTCGGCCCAAAAAGCAACAACACAATTCCCGCGATCACGATTAACTCACCCCAACCCATATTTGGCAGCATAATAAACCTCCAAGAATTTGCAGAGAATACGCATCATTGTATTTGTTTTAATGAGGCGGGCTGGCCAGTGTAAATGAAAACGTGGCCCCTTGCCCCTCCGCCCCTTCCGCGCGGATCGTTCCCCCATGGCGCTGGACAATGCGGGACACAATCGCCAACCCAATACCGGAGCCCGGGAATTCGTGTTCGCCATGGAGCCGCTGAAACGCCACGAAGAGTTTGTGCACGTATCCCATGTCGAAGCCCACGCCGTTGTCTCGCACTTGAAACACCGTTTGCCCCTCTTCCATTTTTGATCCTACTTCTATTCGGGCCTGTGGCGTTCGTTGGGTAAATTTCCACGCGTTCCCCAAAAGATTCTCAAAAACGATGCGCACCAAATTGGGGTCCGCCTCGGCGAACAACCCCGGCGCAATATGAACGTCGACGGACCGCTGCGGGCTGGCGAGCCTTAACCCAGCCACCACCTCGGCGGCCATGGCGGACACGTTAAGGCGCTGACGGACGAGGTCGCCCCTCGACAAATGGGAGAGCTTAAGCAAATCGTCGATCAATTGTCCCATCCGCTGCGTCGCCGACAAAATCAAACGCAGATCTTCCTTGCTGCGGTCGTTGAGTACTTTTTCACAGTTGTCTTGAAGCTCGCGGCTAAACCCCTCGATCGCCCGAAGCGGAGACCTTAAATCATGCGAGACGGAATAACTAAACGCCTCCATCTCTTGGTTGGCCGCCGCCGCCTTCGCATAAAGCTCGTCTTTTAGACGCTCGGCGGATTGTCGTTGAATGGCCATTTGCTGAAAGGTGCGTGCCAAATCCCCGATTTCATCATGGGATTCGACGTTGAGGCGTATCGAATAATCCCCAGCGGCCACACGAGCCGCGCTGTGGCGCAGCTGGTTGATTTCCTGCCCTAAATGCCGTGAAATTAAAAAAGCGACGCCGAGCGCCGCGGCTAAAAAGATTCCGGTCGTAGCCAGCATAAGCCCTAAGAGCACGTTTTTAAGCCAACGCACCCCTTCGCCCAAGGTGGCCGAAAACCCGTCCTCCAGGGGCCTCACGGCCGCATTGATGTCTTGGACTTCGATGAGCAACTTTTCAAGGCGCTGAGGTGAACTGGGAGACGACGTAATTTCCTGGTGGATCTTAGCCCCCACCTCTTCGAGCTTCTGGATATGCGCATCCGCTTGGCGCCAAAACTCGATGGCTTGGCGCACAAAATTGACTTGATTTAAATTTTGGAAAACCCAAATCATGCCGGGTATGTCTTCGGGGTGATTGCCGCCCTGCAAAAAACCGGCTTCTGCAAAAGCGAGGTTTGGGTCCTTTTTTTCCAATTCGAGGCGAGCGTATTTATCCCCTAGGGGGATATTAAGGGCGGCGCGAAAAAGCGCGTACTCGTCTTCGTTGCGCGACCACGAATAACGTCCCAAACGCAGCACCGCATCTTGCTGTGCCTTCGACCATAACCCTTCGCCGGCGATATACGCGCGGCCGCTGGCCAACATTTCCATGCCAAAATAGCTGAGAGCTAAAAGCAGCACGACCACACCGCAAAAGAGGCCCACGATGATGCCGAGCTTTTTAGGGATGGAAAGGTCCATCAAAGCGCCCCGTAAAGAAAGCGAACGACGCATGGGCGTAAGTATAATCCGCCCACGATGAAACTGAACATTCTCGTTTTGCCAGGCGATGGCATCGGCCCCGAAGTCACCCGAGAGGCTGTTCGGGTTTTAGAGCGCGTAGCAAGCCGGTTTGGCCATTCCTTCTCTTATAAGGAAGGACTTCTGGGCGGGATCGCGATTCAAAAGACAGGCACCCCGTTTCCTGCCGAGACCGAAACACTTTGCCAGGCCATGGATGCCACGCTCATGGGCGCTGTTGGGCTTCCCGACTATGACAACGCCCCGCCCGAAAAGCGTCCCGAAAAAGGTCTTTTGGGAATTCGAAAAGCCATGGGGGTGTATGCCAATTTACGGCCGGTGCGTTCCTATGAGGCACTATTGGATTCTTCGCCCCTTAAAAATCATTTGGTCCAAGGGGTGGATATGATCATCGTCCGGGAACTGACCGGCGGGCTTTATTACGGCGCCCCCCGAGGAATTACGGGGGAAGGCCAAAATGCGAGAGCGGTTAACACCATGGCCTATACGTATGAAGAAATCGCCCGTGTGACCCGAATGGCCTTTGAGATAGCCCGCAAGCGTCGAAAGAAACTTACCAGCGTGGACAAATCCAACGTGCTGGAAGCCTCTCAACTGTGGCGAAAGGTGGTCATCGACATCGCGGCCGAATATTCAGATGTCACGCTGGATCATTTGCTGGTGGACAACGCCGCCATGCAGCTTATCTTAAACCCCAAACGTTTTGACGTCGTTTTGATGGAGAATATGTTCGGCGACATTTTAAGCGACGAAGGGTCTGTGCTGGCGGGCTCCATCGGCATGCTGCCCTCCGCTTCCATTGGAGCCAAAAAAGCTTCGGGGGTATGGACGGGTCTCTACGAGCCTGTTCACGGCTCTGCTCCCGATATCGCCGGACAAAACAAAGCAAACCCTCTGGGCGCGATTGGTTCCGCGGCCGCCATGCTCGAATACAGTTTTGGCTTAGTAAAGGAAGCGGCCGCGGTAAATGCGGCCATTGAAACAGTCTTAAGCTCCGGCCATGTTACGGCGGACCTTAAACCCAAAAGCCCCCCCGCCACAACCCAAGACGTTGGGCTAGCGGTTTGCAACGCGATTTAAGCATTCCTCTTGTCCAACCTTCGTTTGGAAGAAAATAAATGCTCTTGAAATGCATGCATATATCACCTACGATTCATGCATATAGAGCCCACTGGAGGACACCATGAGCGCATCTCGAACCACCATGATATTGCCGCACAAATTACTGGCCGAGGCCAAAAAGGCGACGGGGGCCAAAACGATGACAGAGGCCGTTGTTCGCAGCTTGGAAGTCGCGATCCATCGCAAAAAAGCTGAAGAATTAGTATCGCTGTTTGGAAAGTTATCGCTGAAAGTCGATTTACATAAATCCCGCCATCGAACAGCCGGATGATTCTCGTCGACACGAACATTTGGATTCAGGCCTTTAATCGTCACGCATCGGACGTAACAGCAGCGTTATCCGTCTATGTGTTGGACAAACAGGCCTGTATGACAGGGGTTATCCGCGCAGAGTTATTATCCGGGGTTCGCAACGAATCGGAGTACCATTTCTTGGAAAACCGACTCCTGCCCGTGCCAGTACTGGAGGGTTACCCCGCACTCTGGGATGACGTGGCACGGGCACGTTTCAGGCTGGCTCGGCTGGGCATTCAGGCAGGCTTGATGGACCTCTCTATTGCTTGCCATGCCCTTCATCACCACACACCTCTTTGGACTCGAGACCAGCAGTTCAACACCATTCATAACGTTGTTCCCTTTAAAGTCTTTCAGCCATGACATTCACTCGTCTTAAAATACGCACATAAAATCATTCCTCGCCGAACAAAGCCGCAAACAACTGATTAAAGCGGCGAAGCGTATGACCCCCGCGCAACGCCTAAAAGCCTACGTGGAACACACTCGGCTAGTGTTTGAATTAAACAAAGCGGGAATGAGACACCGCCGATCCAAGGCGTCTTCTCTAAAAGCATCATGACCACCTCCGGCGAAGGGCAGTCGCCGCGTTTACTTCTCGACGTTCTTCATTTTTTTAATAAAGACCGAGAAGACGCTCAAAATGCTTTGGCCGAGTCAAAAAACTCATTACCCCATCTTTGCTAGAAACTGTTTATCGCCGCAATGGAACAGCGACCCAAAAAACGTTAAAACGTTTTATTTGAAACTAAAAACAGGCGGCCGCTCAATAGCATTCCCTAGACCCATCCGTGGACCCGCTTCCACTGATGAGGTTGATCACGCTTTTTGCGACCGCCTGTTGGCAGCGCTCTCCCCGACCTCCAGTAGAGCGCCGTTATAGTGACATCCATAAGACACGGTCGCTTTGGGCAGGTTACCGGTTTATTTTGGAAGTTTGATGAAGGACCGCAGCTGAGGAAAAGCCACCTGCATCGCGCGTACCTGTTGAGGGATAGAGCGTTCATCTTTACGAATTTGAAATAAATATCTCAGGTTAAGGCCGACATAGGGAGCCCCACGCCCACTCGCATGGAGTCCGTTGTTGTGATAGTCGAACTGGCGTTCGACCAAATACCCCGCCTGGCCATTTAATTCCAACAGAGGTTGAATATTCCACGAGAAACCGGCGCCAATGCGTGTTTCACGGTAATCCACCAAGGCATTGTTTAAAGATGCGTCTCCATGATGCGATCCGAAACGATCTCCCACTCGAAAGGTGTCCCCGCGAAAATCAGCGCCGATAGAAAGGTGCAAAGCGGGTGCGGCTTTGTATTCGATTTGAGGGGTCGGCAAGAGCGCCTTTAATTTCCAGCGCTCGTTAATTTGCCACCGAAATCCAGGGGCTGGAATAATCCGGCTGCCTCGCCAGGCATTTACGCTCAGGGCCAACGTCCATTGGAAGGTTTCGGAGTGGATGTGCGTATAGGCGAGGGCAAAGGGAAAATTGACATCGTTCCAATGCGCCTCGTCAAAATCCGTATAAAGCCCTGGGAGAACCTGGAGCCGTACCATGTCTTTGTCCGACCAACGAAAATCGGTGGCTAGAATGGCATTTAAAGAACTTAGCGCCTCAGGCGCAGGAAAGTTTTGAGAAGCCCCTGAGAACCCAAACCGCTGCCATTCAAGTCCCGTATAGGTTAGAAACGCCATCAAGAATCGCCCCGTGACCAAGTGACGCAAGTCGGTGTAATGCGACGCGAGGCGGTCCCGGCGCCCATGGCCAAAATCAACGGTGTCGGGCCCGGTGTAGCTGTATTCTGCATTCACGTCATAGGCGAGGTGCGTTTCAGTCCATAAGACCTGGTCTTTTGAGGGCGATGCGTTCGTCATCGACCGCTTTTGGAAGACCCCTGCGAAGGAGGAGGGCACCCATAAAAAGACTAATACAGCAAGGAGGCTAGGGCGGGGGGTGAAGGCCAATCGGTTTAAACAGGCTTGCGGCCCTGGATGACGCGAATGAGGACGACTACAATCGCGACCACCAAAAGGATATGAATAAAACCACCTAACGTATAAGAGCCGACGAGTCCAAGAATCCATAACACAAGAAGTATCAGAGCAATGATTTCAAGCATTAGCGTCTCCCCCTCTTTATTGGGTTTGATAGGTAAGACACACGGCGTCGCGCAAGGTTACATTCATGTTTTTTGAAAAGTAATGACGCGCCCCAATACGTTACGGATTTCATCCAACACAGGCGCTTCTCGGAACGAGACTCCTACCCGCGATTGATCCGGCAATATGATTTCTGCCCGTCCCGACGGAGCGCCCGTTTTGATGCCGGGGAAAAAACCCTCCAGGCTTTGACCTAAAACACCCTCAAGTCGTCGCCCAGTCAATGCTTCAGCCATTGGGTTCATGAAAGTCACTTTTTCCTGCGGGTCAACGGCGACCACTCCTACATTAAGGCTTCGAAGCGCTAAAGCGTGCCAGTTGTCCATTTTTTCCAACAAGCGATGGATTCGGTGCTTATAAAGCGCCACTTCGATGGTCGTGCGAAGATCCCTTTCTTCAAAAGGTTTCAGCAAATACCCATAGGGCAGGGTGGTTTTGGCCCGGTTTAACGTTTGGTCGTCAGCGTAGGCGGTTAGATACGTTACCGGGATATTGTGGTGGACCATAATTTGTTCGGCCGTATCGATGCCGTCCATTTTCCCTTTGATGCGTATATCCATCAATATGAGATCGGGCTTTTCGGCTTCCGTTAGGCGCAGCGCTTCTTCTCCGCTGGCGGCTATCCCGGCAACGCGGTAGCCCAGCTTGTTAAGCATCGCTTTAAGATCCTCGGCCACTATGGCTTCGTCCTCCACAATGAGAATCGTGTTTTGACTCATGCTGGTTCCCCCTCGTGTTCCATGTGCGTCATGGTGATTTCAAAATGAGCTCCGGCATCGGACCACCACTTCACTTCGCCGTTGATTTGACGCGCCAGAACGTGGACAAGCCGCAGCCCCAAAGACCGGCCGTTTTCCGGCGCAAAATCGACGGGCAAGCCCACGCCATTATCTTCAACACTCAGCCGATAACGGCCTGGTCCCGTTTCTGACAACCCGATTCGCAGCACCCCAGATTTATTATTCGGAAAGGCATACTTTAAAACGTTCGACACGAGCTCGGTCAAGATGAGTCCGCAGGGGATCGCCACATCCAAATTTAAATGCGCGTCTCCAATAGAAAAGACGGGGTGGATGTCGGCGGGGTCGACCCCATATGAACGAAAAAGGTTCGACACCAAAGATTGGATGTAGTCTTTTATGGGGACCCGCTCCAAATCGTTAGATTGGTAGAGATATTCATGAATGAGCGCCATCGAACGGACGCGGTCATGGCTTTCGCGGAATTTGTTCAAAATCTCAGGGTTCTTCATTTGGTCTGTCTGCAACCGGAACAGACTGGAAATAATTTGGAGGTTGTTTTTGACGCGGTGATGAATTTCCTTAAGGAGGATTTCTTTTTCATGCAGCGATACCGTGAGGCGCTCCATGGCGCGCGCGCGCTCGATCCAGTGCCCAAGCTGCAGCCCGATTTGTTCGCACGTTTGCTGCAGCCATGAACTAAAGGGCTGCTCGCGCGTAGAGAAAAATTCAAAAACGAAGACGGTCTTTTGAGCGACTCCCACGGGAAAGGCAAAGGCCGACACCAGGCCTGCCTGTTGCGCGGCCCGGGCACGGCTTTCGCCGCAAATGGAAGCGGGTGCCGCGACAACCAACCGCCTTTGACGAAGCACTTCGCCAGGAAGATCTTGATCCAAATGGAGCGTGGGTTTTTCTGCCGCGGCTCTAAAACTTTTCCATTCATTACCTTCCGAGGTGACCCAAACATAGGACCTTAATTGTGCGCTTTCGGGGTACACCTCCCAAGCATGGCCGACGGGCATATGAAGCCGGTCGCATATTTGTTCCAGTGTTTTTTGGACCACATCCTGCAAATCGGACGCTTGATGCGCCATTCCCGAAACAAACTGAAGCATATCGGCGGAGACGCTTCGTTCGCGCTGCAGCTCCTCGGCTTGACGACGAATAGAGATGTCACGGGTGACAACCGAATAGGCTATAACCTGCGCCCGGTCGTCATAAATGGCCGATATCACGTCTTCCGCCCAAAACCGGAGGCCATCGCGCTTGCGGTGCCAAAAGGTGCCCGAGGCCACTCCTTTGGTCGCCGCTTGGAGCAAAAGGTCCGAAGGGACTTTTTGACGGATTTCTTCTTCGCCGAAAAGAAGCTCAAAACTTTTTCCTAAAACGTTTCCCGACTCAAACCCCTGCAGCGTTTCAGCGCTTTGGTTCCATGTCAATATGTTTCCATTAGGGCCTACCATATAAATAGCATGGCCCTTGAGGCTTTGGACCAAATTGGTAAAACGGGACTCACTGTAACGAAGCGACTCTTCAATGGAGTAGGTCGCGCGATATGTGGATTGGGCGATCAACAAACTGACGATGAGCGTGGCCAAGAACATCGCCAGGAGCGAACTCATCGCCATATTCATCCGCGCGAAAACGGTATGGTCTAAAATCGCATAGACAAATATCGAGGCCGCCCCCATCGGCAAAAAGGTTCTCCATAAAATGGCCCGGATGCTTTTCCCTGTAAAAAAACGCATCGGAAAGGTTTCAATCCCTAAGGAACCCAAATACGAAGCGGATAAACTTAAGGTTCCGATGCAGCCGAGAAACGAGATGGGCTTATAACCGCGAGGGTCCCAGAATGGAACGCCGTACGTAAAACCGGTTAACGCCACAAAATGAACCAAAATGACGATGCAAAGCGTCAAGCCCAACCCGTCCCGCCACAGTCTCCACCGCTGCGCCAAGGGAAAGGTCATCACCATGAAGCCCAGCAAGACGACCGTCGAAGCCGTGATGGGCGCCATGCGATCACGGTAGACGTATTCCCAGCTGTTGAGGTTCCGGACAAGAACGGGAAGCAGCAAGTCATCCATGAAGCGAAACGTATGGTCGTCATTTAAGGCCAACCACATCATGCCGCACCCCGAAAGCGTAAAAAGCCACGGAACCCATTTGGAGGCCGGGCGGTTAAACCGCAACAACAGCAGCGGGCCGATCACTAAAAAAACCAGTGACGCGCGGACCGAGAGGAGAACCGACTGAGGGTGGATTTGAGCCAGCATCGGCCAATTGGCGACCCAGCCGACCATGCCTAAAAATCCGCTGAGGAGTGTAATCCAGGCAGCGGCATACACCCATTGACGGAAAGAAGAGCGTTCGGATTCTTCTTTCATAAAAAACCGGCCGAACATCCCGGTGGAAGGCAATGAGAAAAATTTAGCCGCCGATGCCGAGACGCGCGGCGCTGGTTCTTCTTCGAGGATGTCCATCTCATGGACGCGCATCGCCTGGATTCTCCTTTTCCCAAAGCTCGTACAGTTCTTTTCGGGCGCGATGCAGATACACTTTGACGGTATTAAGAGGCCGCCCCAGCTGTTTGGCTATCTGAGGAAGGGGCATTTCCTGGAAATAATACAAGTCGAAAATTTCACGAAAATCCGGCGATAACGCCACCGCCCTGCGCTTCACCCAATCCGACGCCAGACGGCTTTCCAACTGTTTATCATGACGCTGAACAGGGTCGGCCAAACGAAAACCCAGCCGGATTGAGTCATCGTCACCAACGGGCGCATCCAGCGATACCGTTTGTCGGCGCTTTCGACTTCGTATTTGGTTGCGACAACGGTTAAGCGTTATGGAGTACAGCCAGGTAAAAAGCTGAGAATCACCGCGAAAATCGACCAAATGCCGGTAAGCTTCGATAAACACCTGCTGTGTCACGTCTTCCGCCTCTTGCGAATTCGTTAAAACTCTCATCGCCACATTCATCACGGCGGTTTGATATTTATGAATGATGCGGCCAAAGGCATCCGCTTGCCCCGCTAAACATTGGGCAATTAACACAGAATCTTCTTCAAGAATCATTTCTGATGGCTTGGGCATCGTTTATTTTACCGCGATCTGGCCAACGGAATCAGAAATAGAACTTAAGCGCTGAACAGGGATTGGACACCCGAAGGGCGCATCCGTTACACCTAATGCGCAGACGTGCTAAAATGCGGCCGACGCTCCTCATATGACCGCACTCGACCAGTTGGAACAACAAAGCGTATATATCCTTCGAGAGGCCTTCCGGCACTTCGAACGACTCTGCATGCTCTGGTCGATCGGCAAAGATTCGACTGTCCTCCTTTGGCTGGCGCGCAAAGCGTTCTTTGGCCACGTGCCATTTCCACTCGTTCATATTGATACGAGCTATAAAATTCCGGAAATGATTCACTACCGCGATAAGTTGGCGATGGAATACAAACTGACGATGGTCGTGGGGCAAAACGAGGCCGCGCTAAAATCCGGGAAAACGTTCCCGGCCACGCAGAACCTGCCTGAGGGCGACCCTCGGAAAATTTCGCGGCTCGAATGCTGCGGTTTGCTAAAACGCGAAGCGCTCACCAACACCTTAAATGGAACCTGGCCGCGCCGCCGGCTCAACTTAAAGACCGGGAACTACGAAGCGGATGCGGATAGGCAACCCTATCATGGCGTCATCGTGGGTGCGCGCTCGGACGAAGAAGGCAGCCGATCGAAAGAACGGTATTTTTCCCCTCGCGACAAAAATAACTTATGGGATGTCGGCGACCAGCCGCCGGAGTTCTGGAATCAGTTTAAAACGGACTTTGCTCCGGGCACTCACGTGCGCATTCACCCCTTGCTGGACTGGACGGAGCTGCATATTTGGGAATACATCAAACGGGAAAACATCCCGACCGTTTCGCTTTATTACGATCAGGGCACGGGAACCCGCTACCGAAGCCTCGGCTGCGCGCCGTGCCAAGCCCCGATTTCAAGCACCGCCAAAAATGTCGACGACATCATTGCCGAGCTTAAAAGCGGCAAGCTTAAAAACATCGCGGAACGCTCGGGGCGTCTTCAAGACGGCAAGCACGGTTTGGAAGAATTGCGCCGCGACGGATATATGTGATGCAAAACGATTTGGCCCTTCGCACAAGCCCGCGCGATCAAATGAATATCGTCATTGTGGGCCACGTCGACCACGGCAAGAGCACGGTGGTGGGCCGCCTGTTGGCCGATACCCACTCTCTTCCCGAAGGCAAACTGGAAGCTGTTCGCAAAGAATGCGAGCGCACGGGAAAACCCTTCGAATACGCCTTCCTGTTGGATGCGCTCTCCGATGAACAAGACCAAGGCATTACCATCGACACCGCGCGTTCCTTCTTTAAGACCGCGCAGCGAGACTACATCATCATCGATGCACCCGGACACATCGAATTTCTAAAAAACATGATTTCCGGCGCCGCACGCGCGGAAGCCGCCGTGCTGGTCATCGACGCGAAAGAAGGCGTGCGCGAAAACAGCCGCCGCCACGGCTACATCCTGTCGATGTTAGGGATCCGCCAGGTGGTGATCGCGGTCAACAAAATGGACTTGGTCGGTCGGGATCAAGGGCATTTCGAGAAAATCGAAAAAGAATTTCGAGACTTTCTGACTTCGATTGACGCGGTAAGCCCAAAACACTTTATTCCCATAAGCGCTGTAAATGGAGAGAATCTCGCTATTCGCTCCGCTTCGATGCGCTGGTATAAGGGGCCGACTGTTCTCGAATCTTTAGACGCCTTCGCCAAAGCGCCGCCCAAATCGAACCAACCGCTGCGCATGCCCGTGCAAGCCGTCTACAAATTTGTCAGCGAGGGCGACGACCGGCGCATTATTGCGGGCCGCATCGAATCAGGGAGCGTTAAAATCGGCGACAAAGTGGTTTTTCACCCATCCAACAAATCAAGCACGATTAAATCCATCGAAGCATTTAACGCCCCGAAACGTACCTCCATCGAGGCCGGCTGGTCAACCGGCTTTACGCTGAATGAAGAAATCTACATTACGCGCGGCGAACTCATGAGCCATGAAGGGGACACGCCTTTGGTCAGCACACGATTTCGCGCCAACATGATATGGCTGGGAAAAAAACCGTTTGTGCCGGGACGCGACTATAAACTGAAAATTCACACTCAGGCGGTCTCGGTGCGCCTGCACAAGATCAACAAGGTGATCGATGCTTCCCTTTCAGCGCCAAGGGTAGATTCCCCCCCTAGCGCCGGGAAAGACGGTTTGGCCGTGGGACGCCATGACGTGGCCGACCTTGTCTTGGAAACACGTCAACCCATCGCCTTTGATTCCATTAGCAACGCAGAATCAACCGGGCGTTTTGTGTTGGTGGATGGTTACGACATTGCGGGCGGGGGCATCTTAATCTCGGCGGAGACCGATCACCAAGAGGCGCTGAGGGCCGAAGCGCAGCAGCGGGATTTCCATTGGATCAAAGGCGGGGTATCGTCTGAAGCGCGAACCGCAAAACTGGGCCACCGTCCCGCGTTGGTCATGTTTATGGGCCAGGCTCATGTGGGCAAACATCGCCTGGCGCGTGCCGTTGAGAAAGCCTTCTTCGAAAAAGGCATGTCCGCCTATATGTTAGATGGGACAAATGTTTTACTGGGAGTCGACGCGGATTTAGTCTGGATTTCGTCGACGCAACAGGAATTGGTGCGGCGTTTTGCCGAAGTCTGCCATATTCTCTTGGATGCCGGTCATTTGGTGATTTCAACCACCAATTCGATTGGCTTGGCGGATTTTGCCGCCGTTCAAGCCTTGATTCCCGACTTTGTGGTCTTATCGGTGGAAGTCAATCCTACCGGCACGGGACGCAGCACAGCCGACTTGCTTCTCACGGGCCAAGAAGCCGACGCGGAGGTTTTATCCAAGATTAAGAGCCTGCTGCTTGAGCATCGCATCATTCTTTAAGGCTCACCTGTAACCCTCCATGGACAAATCGTTCTAACCAGCACACCTCCGATGCGCGTTGAGAAAACAAAAAAACGAATAACGCTTATTATTTTCCTGACGGCCATCTTAGTCGGCGGTCGGGCTTATTTGCCGACAGCCGTTAAACAATATTCCAATCGCCTTTTGGGCAACATGCCGGATTATCGCGGTCACATCGACGATGTGGATTTGCACTTGTGGCGTGGAGCTTATGGGATTAAAGGGTTCGAATTGAAGAAAATAAACGGACAAGTTCCGGTACCCTTTATACGAGTGCCAAAAATTGACTTTTCCATCGAATGGCGCCCGTTGTTAAAAGGCCATCTCGTGGGCCGAATTACCGCGGATCATATGACCGTCAATGTGGTCGCCGCCGAAGACCCGGAAAAACGGCAAACCGCTTTAAGCAAGGAATGGGTCTCCCGGTTAAAAGATCTCTTTCCCCTGCGCATCAACCGCCTTCAGATTAAAAATGGTGAAGTGCATTTTCGCGAACTTCAAGCGAAACCGCCTGTCCATATTTTTTTACAACACCTGGACATGACGGTCTTTAATTTAACCAACAGCAAGAATGTGTCGCGCACGTTAAAGGCTACGCTTGAGGCCAAGGCCTTGGCCATGAACTCCGGGTGGATGGAAGCCTATGTTGGCCTTGACCCCTTTGCTCAAAAACCGACCTTTTCGGTGCGCTTTAAATTGGAAAAGTTGGGTTTACCGTCTTTAAATACGTTTTTAAATCATTACCTCGCCGTTGAGGCCCGAACCGGAACACTGGATTTCTATTTGGAAGGCGAGGCGCAAGACGGTTCTTTTGAAGGCTACGCCAAGCCGCTTTTAAATCAATTGGACGTAATTCGAATCAAAGAAAATGCCACCTTAAAAGAATTTTTTAAGGGGATAGCCGTCAAACTCATTTCTTACAATTTAAAAAACCACCCGCAAAATCGCCTGGGGTCTCGCATTCCCATCCAAGGCACGGTCGAGCAACCCGACCCGGACACCTGGAAAGCCATCACCAGCTTCTTGAAAAATTGGTTGATCAAAGCATTAAGCCCTGGCTTCGAGGCATAAAAAGACGCCAGCCTTCCGATAGAAGGCTGGCGTCTTAAGTGTTCTGGATTTTTAGCTCTTCCCGGTAATAGCTTTTCCAAGCATTAACGCCGCGATAACGAAGGCGCAAAAGAGCGCCAATGCGACGAAGAACAATGTTTTAGCAATGGCCGCTGAACCAGCCGCCACTCCTGTAAAACCAAAAATACCAGCGACGATAGAAATGAAGAAGAATATAAGCGCCCAACGCATCATAGAGTCCTCCTTAAGCCATTTAACGTTCGATCCACTTTCCAGCTCTTGAGGGGAAGGCTTTAGACCCGCGCCATCCCAGTGGCGGTAGGGTAAGACACGCTCGCCAAATCTCGGGTTACAGCATTTTTTTTAAGTAACCTCGGAGTTTTAGATTGGTTCACACATGGGACACTGGCTCAACCATACAAGCAAGGAGAACCCAATGAAAACGACATCCTCGTCTAAAGCGAAGCGCAACTCCCCGAACGAAACACGAGGCACCGAGACCAATCCCGAAATGGAGGCAACCGTCGCATGCCCGTCTTGCGGAATGTCTCCGGAAGAATGGAAAGGCAATAAAGGCCGCGGCGTTCGAAAAGATGAAATGGTCTACTGCTGTGAAGGGTGTGCGGCAGAGTCCGGCTGCACCTGCGAATAGCGACCTCACCCTAGCGTCATTGAGCTCTGCGCCGGCCAATCGCAGCCG
This sequence comes from uncultured Elusimicrobia bacterium, assembly GCA_964441955.1. Classification (GTDB taxonomy): domain Bacteria; phylum Elusimicrobiota; class Elusimicrobia; order 2-01-FULL-59-12; family 2-01-FULL-59-12; genus CAYTWA01. Next base: position 24,248 of record CAYTWA010000006.1, on the reverse strand, counting down.
AATAACGCTCAAAGGGTGAGGGGACTTCACATCCCGAGTGTGCTAAGCTCTCCTTCCGCATGGGGGCTACAAAAAAAGTCTCGATCATCACGCTCGGCTGCGCTAAAAACGTGTCCGATACCGACTCGCTTAAACGCGTGCTAAACGCACGTGGTTATCAAGTCATTGATGATGCGTCCAAATCCGATGCCATCGTTGTCCACACGTGTTCGTTCATTGAGGCGGCCAAAAAAGAATCTGTTGATACGATCCTCAAAGCAACGCAATTCAAAACCGCTGGAAAAAAATTAATCGTAACGGGGTGCATGGTTCAGCAGCATGGCCCGGAACTCTTTGACGAATTGCCTGAAGTGGATGCCTTTTTGGGCACGGGTCAGCTAGGTCAAATCCCCGATTTGCTGGCACGGTCAAAACCCCGTTTTCTAGATCGAGCCAATCCGGGGGGGTTTGTCGACCCCGATGTGTCGACCTTCGCGAAGGCGGAATCAGCCACCGCCACGATCCGCCTATCGGAAGGCTGCAGCCACCCGTGTACATTTTGCGTGATCCCCAGGCTGCGCGGGCCCGTACAAGCTCGACCGCGAAGCGCTATTGTTCAAGAAGTCGCTTCCCTGGCCGAGCAAGGCGTAGAGGAATTGGTCGTCATCGGTCAAGATACAGGGGATTGGGGCCGATTTTCTAAAGACTCCTTACCCGATTTACTGCGCGCCATGGCCGCCGTAAAGGGCATTCGCTGGATCCGCCTCATGTATATGCACCCGGCGTCTTTTTCAATGGATCTTTTGCAGGTTTTGGCGGAAAACCCATCTGTTTTTCCCTATTTGGACATGCCCTTTCAGCATATCGACAGCGACGTCTTGCGCCTCATGCACAGAAAATCGGATGAAAAAATGCTGCGAGGGTTGTTAGAAACGATCAAAAAGCGCGCTCCCGCCCTTAGTTTGCGCACCACCTTCATCGTGGGTTTCCCTGGAGAAACCGACCCGCAATTTAAGAAGCTTCTCGATTTTGTTCGCGAAGGTCTATTCGATTATTTAGGTGCCTTTACGTATTCGCAGGAAGAAGGCACGCCCGCCGCGCGTCGAGACGATCAAATTCCAGACCCCATTAAAAAAGATCGCTTAAGCGCTGTAACGGATGCTCATTTTTACGTCAGTGAAATCAAAGCACGAAAACGATTGGGAACCCTTGAAACGGTGATATTAGAGGACGACGAAGAAGATTTTGTCCTTGGCCGCACCGCCCGCGAAGCTCCAGAGATCGATGCCATCGTTCGTCTTGCCCGTCCCGCGGCGCGCGGAGGCCGCTTCATTCAAGCCAAAATAACCGCGTACGATGCGTATGAGTTTACAGCCACCGCACTTTAACCGGCCGGTTTAAAATCCCCGGCGTCTTCGTGTGGGGCGCTGTAACCCCCTCCTTTACGGACGGTTCTCATTCAAAAGGCGTCCAACCAAGCTCAACCGATTATCCTGAAAAAGGTGGTACTTCGTTATTCGCTTCGGTTCGCTTGGACTTATCATGATCTTGGCGTGTCCCATTCTTGGGTTCGTGGCGCCCGCGGCTGTACGGGTGGGCACGGTGACGGTCCACGGCCAGCAGACGATCCGTCAAGCGACTATTTTGCGTGAAATCGATTTGCCCTCCGGGTCGATGTACCGCGACGAATCGCTATACGATGCTTACCAGCGTCTTTATTTGACCGGTTATTTTGATCGAGTCGATGTCACCACGCAATCGATCTCAGGCGGGCGCGTGAATCTGGCCTTGCGTGTCCGAGAAAGACCGACGCGTTTTGCGAAGGGTGGGATAGGATACGGAACGGAAACCAAGGAAAAATTGATCGTCGGTTTGGAAGACCGGTACTTCCTTAATACCCAGACGGTTTTAGATTTCACGCTCTCACACGCCGGGTTTTTAACTCACCCCAACAAGTACCGAACCACCTTAATTCAAATGGGCCTTCAGTCGCCGCGCGCGTTTTTTTCCCGACTCGATGGGCAAACGCAAATCGCACGAGAGTATCGCCACCGCGAGGCGTACCGTTGCGTCACCACGGCTTGGAGGTCCAGTTTGGGGCGCACATGGTGGACAACATTTTCAATTCAGCTTCGTTACCGGTTTCAAGGAGACCGCATTTAGGACGCGCGCCCTGAAGCGCAAACAGCCGATCAAGTGGACCTCAGCGCACTTGGCCCTGTGGTGACTTTCGACACCTCGGATGATGCTTTTTTACCCTCTAAAGGATGGCGCGTAACCGGCTTTTTCGAACAAGGGCTGACGCTCGGCGTTGGAAATTTTGAATTTTCCCGTTACGAAGCCCGTGTGGGGCGATTTCAGCCCCTCCTGGCTCGGTGGACAGGGTTTGGGGGGTTGCAAATTGGAGTCCTTCGGCCTTCCCACGGCGCCGACACGGTCCCATTACGGAGCGTTATTTTTTAGGAGGCGCCAATACGGTACGGGGTTATGACGAACGAGAGCTGGGACCTAAGGACCGGTCGAATGCCTCCATCGGGGGTGAAGGATTTCTCGCGTTTAATTTGGAAACGCGGCGCCCCATCTATAAAGCGCTGCACGCCGTGGTGTTTTTGGATGCCGGTCAGCTTTATAAAACGGGTCCAAGCGACATTTGGCCGCACGCGCTTTTAGAGACGTGGAATGACCTTCAATACGCCGCGGGAACGGGGATTCGCTGGCACACCCCCTTGGGCGCCTTGCGGTTTGAATCGGGCTATGCGCTAACCCCCCCGGGGGTGGCGCCTTTTGGGACCGATGGGCGATGATTTGACACACATCGAAACGCGCGCGGACCTTCGTATTCAAAAGCGCGGCCCTGAGCCCGCGTTTCTCACAGGCCGGATCGATACGCTGCGCGGGCAGTATGACGCCTATGGCCGCGATTTTTCCGTTGAGGAAGGCGCGATCACCTTTATCGGAAGGCCCGATAACAATCCCCTGTTAAACCTTCATGCTTTGCATCGACGGGGTTTGACGACGATTTTTTTAGACCTCTTAGGGACAGCGAAGAAACCGGAACTCCATTTACGCTCCAACCCCCCTATGCCCAAGCCCGATATCGTATCGGTGCTCGTCACGGGAAAGCCTCTGCGCGAATGGTCCGGCAGTGAGATCGCAGCCAACGACGCTCAAAGACGCACCCAGGCGTTATCGGTGATTGGCCAAGCACTCGCCCATACCGCCAGTCGCCAACTTCGCCGCAAAGGCATGGATGTATTCGCGCTCGATTTGGTTCAAGTAGAACCTTTCACACAAGGGGGCAGCCAACTATCGCTTGGGCGATATATCGGGGACAAATTGTTTGTCACGCTCTAACAACCGACCCAGGGCGCGGGGACTAGAACTTGGAATGCGGAATATTTTCTAACGCCTCACTGGACGCTCGTGGGTCAGACGGGGGCTGCGAACAATGGGCTCGATGTGATGTATCGATATCCTCTCAACAAGAGGAGGCGCCAGGATAAACCTTAATCATTTACGGTTTTCCGGCGTGTGTTTTTTCAAGCTTGCGGACTTCGTCATGAGTTTGCAGCACGGCTTCGTATTGGCGGCGAATCAGCGAACGATCGGGGTCGGATGAACTGAGCGCTTCCAAGGCTGTTTCGTATGCTTTTTTAGCCACGTCTTCTCCACGTTCGCATTCCTCGACAATAACGCTATCCTCGTGCTGAATGACAGCGGTTCGGATATTGATCCATCCGCGATGCAGCGCCCCGGCTAAATGCCCGGTCACCTCCGCCGACCCTCCGCGTTCGGTGACGACGCTTTGAAGTTCTTGAGCCATCTGCCGCCGCTGTTGGGAATAATTTTCAAAGAGAACTTTGAGCGGATTGGATTGAATGGCCTCCGAGGCCAAATGAAACCCGTTTTCGCCGTCTTTGCAAATTTCGATCAGGTTGTTTAGGACAGGAATTGCTTCGTGGTTCGTCGCCATAGTATCTCCCTCCGTGCCGTGATTGGGGGCTCGTGAACATCCGCAACACCTTTTAGACAACCCAGCGAAGGGCCAGTTACAGCGTTCGCATCGTGCTAAAAGACAAAGCCCCCCCGACGACGTCCGGGAGGGCTTTGCGGGCTCGAAGGATACTTAAGGGATGCTATCCGATAGCGGCCGCACCTACTTCGCCGGTTCGCAGGCGAATGGCTTGCTCGATACCGAGAACGAAGATTTTCCCGTCCCCGATGTTGCCGGTTCGGGCTCCGCTGGTAATCGCCTCGATGGCGGCTTTAACGTATTCATCGTTAACCGCAATTTCGAGTTTTACTTTGCGCAAGAGGCTTCCCGCTTCTTTATGAGAACGGTAGATCTCCGAAACGCCTTTCTGACGGCCACGGCCTAAAACCGGTGAAACGGTCACCAGGTGGATTTGTTTTTCCTCTAATTTTTCCAAGACCTCGTCCACACGGTCCGGCTGAATGATGGCAATGATGTATTTCATGGAATCTCCCTTTAGTCCAATGTGGTATAGCCGGCTTCGCTGTGCTGAGTTAAGTCCAGACCGATGCGCTCGTCACTCTCTTCGACACGCAGTCCCATGACCATATCCAGCACCTTCAAGATGAGGAAGCTCACGACGAAGGAAAAGATCGCCGTCACCAGCGTGGCTTTTATCTGAATCATGAGTTGAGCGGGGTTTCCGTAAAAGAACCCGTCCGCGCCGGCCGAATTGACCGTCTTGGTAGCCCAAAGGCCCGTGGCAATGGCGCCCCACATCCCGCCGATGCCGTGCACGCCAAAGGCGTCCAAGGAGTCGTCGTAGCCGAATTTTGGCTTCAGGAAGGCCACCGCCGCATAACATATAAGCGAAACGGTGAGGCCGATCAAAAGCGCGCCGGTCGTATCAACAAAACCAGACGCCGGTGTAATGGCCACCAGACCCGCCACAGCGCCCGTGATAAACCCGAGCATCGTCATATGGCCGTTTAGGATCAAGTCGAGCATCACCCAGGTCACCCCCGCCATGGCCGCCGCCATATGGGTCACGACGAAGGCATTGGTGGCCAAGCCATTGGCCCCGAGCGCGCTTCCGCCGTTAAAACCAAACCACCCAAACCAAAGAAGCCCGGCCCCCAACACGGCAAACGGCAGGTTGTGAGGAGGAGACATCTTGTTCGGATAGCCCTTTCGTCGCCCTAAGACCAACGCCGAGGCCAAAGCCGCCATCCCGGCATTAATGTGGACGACCGTACCCCCGGCAAAGTCTAGGGCGCCTGATTTGCGCAAGAACCCACCGACCGCCCACACCCAGTGACAAACCGGGTCATAGACGAGCGTAGCCCAAAGGACGATGAAGACGCAAAAGGCTGAGAATTTCATGCGTTCGGCAAACGCACCCAAAATGAGCGCCGGGGTGATCACCGCAAACATGGCCTGAAAGATCATGAACGCTTGGTGAGGGATCGTTGCGGAATAATCTCCGAAGGGGTCCAACCCAACGCCTTTAAGCATAAACCACGACAGGTCGCCGATGAGACCGCCTTTATCGGGCCCAAAGGCCAAACTGTAGCCGAAAACGGCCCACTGAACCGACACAAGACCAATCGCCATCATGCATTGCATGAGAATCGATAGGACATTTTTCCGGCGAACCAACCCACCGTAGAAAAACGCCAGCCCAGGGGTCATGAGAAGCACAAGGGCCGCCGAGGTCAATACCCATGCCGTGTCCCCCGTATCGACTTTTAGCGGCGCCGGGGCAGCGGCAGCCGCCTCCGGAGCGGCCGGGGCCTCTTCGGCCCATGCCATACTGACGAATGGACTACAAGTTAAAAAAGCCCATAACAACAGTGGGCTCCAACGAATAAGTTTCATACCAGCCTCCTAATTAATTGGAAAATCCCGCCACGACGTCTTAAGCGGGTGCGCCTCATCATTTTTGGCGCAAAAAAAAGCGCTCGCGAAATTTCGCGAACGCCATCGTTCTTACTACTACGCTGTATTTTTGCGGTTTGTACTTAGGACACCCCTATGTGTCCGCCGCGTATAGTGCCAGGAACTAGGGCAAAATACGAAAAGCGGTTCCGCGCTGTCAAGGGGCGGTTAGCAGGCGGCGCACGATGGCGATAAAAACGCCCGTCAAAAGAAGGTTGAGCGCCAAACTTAGGCCCGCAAGCGCCACCGGCAAGCCCGTCAGCCCGTAGCCTAAGGCCACCAAAAGGACGCCGGCCCCCACCTCGCCTCGAGGAAACATCGCCACACTAAGCGCCCAGCGTTCACGCGCGGTAGCCTCCCCTTTAAAAAAAAGAAAAGGGAAACACTTTCCCATATTCGAAAGGAGGGTCAGCCCCACGACATGCGCTGCCACCACGCCCAGACTATTTTCGCCAAGGATCACACGAGGAACGGAGCACCCGACCAAAAATATGAAAAGCATTTTGATTCCTCGGTCCAACAGAGGCGGAGAAGAAAGCCGTTTGATGTGAAAAAATTTTCGTAGAAAACACCCAGCCAGAAAGCTGGGAACCAAGGCGGAACCGCCCAGTGTCCAACCTTTATCCCCAAAAATAATTTGAAGAGGAATTAAAAGAAGGATCGTGACGATATCATCAAAGATCGCCAAGACGCGGGCTTTTTTGTAAACCCACGTCGCGCTTAAGCCTCCAGCCGCTAGCAATGTAAAAAGAACCCCCGCCGAGGTGGGTGCTGCAAACAGGGCCACAAGCCAGGCTTCTTTCCAAGAAGTCTGCAGCACCGCCATGAAATAAAGCGCGCAAAAAACCCACGGGAAAACAGCCGCCGCCGCCGCGACACCCCCATCGAGCGCATACCCTTTAAGTCGGTCTTGCTTAAGCTCAAACTCTAACCCGACCTCCACCATGATGTAAGCCAGACACGCCTGCGTAAGCCGATGCAGGCCGCTCGCCCACGGAAGCAAATCCACCGTTTGAGACACCACCATGCCGACCAAAAGGAGGAGGCTATAGGCAAAAACAGGGTTGGAGGTCATGCGGCCATTAAAGCAAACGGTTAATCTCGTTACGCCAGGCGACAGGGTCGTCAGGGCGAAAGCCGGCATGAATAAATCGAACAACCCCTTTTTTGTCCACGATGTAAGAGGAAGGCATCGTCGGGATGTTATAGGCCCCGACGATTTTCGATTTTGTATCCCAAACGACCTGTAGGCGCGAATTGGACAACCCCAATTTTTTCAAAAGACGCCGCGCCGCGGCGGGGTCGTTGTCCACATTGACGGCTAACACCTGCACGCGCTGGCCTCGATAATCGTCCGCCAGCTGCCGAAGCGCCGGAAGTTCCGCTTGGCAGGGTGCGCACCAGCTAGCCCAGAAATTAACCAGCACGACGTTTCCTCGTTGCGCAAGGGGGGTTGGAGGGGCTTTTTGGTGGAGGGTCGCCGCCCCTAACGGGCCACTAAACTCAAGAAGCAACCCCAATACCGTGATTAAGCGCGCGTACACCAAAATTCCAATCGTTGCGCTGCTAAAAAGGCCTCCGCTTTTGCCCCCTGCAGCATCGCGAGCGTCGACCAAAACCCAGCTTCTGTGCAGGTTTTGGCCGCTACAGTAATCGACAGCGGGGCCTCCCTTACAGGCTCGCCTGTCTTCGGGTTTAAAATATGGCCACCACGGTGCGTGGTGCCGCTCGTCGCGATTCCCCCTTGGCAAAGATAGATCGTTTGTTGCGAGCACCCTGGGCGCGTCACATCTTCAATGCCCACCGACCATTTCCGTTCACCGGCCGCCGCAATATCACCTCCCAAATTGACCAATGTTGAAATCGGGTGCCGTTTTCTAAGAAAAGCCAGAATGGTATCGGCGGCATATTCTTTCACAATGCCGCCCAAGTCGATTTTCTGCCCGCCCGAGGAGGCCCGCACATCAAACAACCCATCGCTTAAGCGGCAGCACTCATCAGCAAAAGCCAAGAGTGCAGCCGTCTGCGGGTCGACCTCCGTCCTTTTAAGGCGACCCGAGTTCAGTTGCTCAACGACACTTCCTGGACGGTACCGGCTGTAGCGCGCTTCCAAACGCTCGGCTTCTTGACGCGCAGCCGTAAGCTGCGCCGCCGATACCTCAGGGTCGGGCGTATCCAGCAAAATTTCACAGGGACACCCCATCGCTTCAAAGCGAAGCGGAGCGATTACGTCCGCTTCCATAGTTTGGCGGGCTCAAAGGTGTACTGAATTTGAAGAATCGAGGCGTGAAGCGTCGGGAATAAATTAAACGCTCGCTGCGCACCGACCACGCTTCTGGGGCGTTGTTCGCCGGTTTGAGTGTAATATTCGGCCCGAAAGATCAAGGACGATCCGTTTTGAAGCGTGTAGCCAAACCGAAGGCCGAACGTCACCCCATCAATATCGTTTAAGCGGTAATCCGCGCTTGCATAATCGGGAAGCCCCTGTGTGTCGACAATGCCGGCTCGAAAAAAATCCGCGGCGGTCTGGTGATAATACCGGACATGGGGCTCCCAAAAACGCTTGTCCGTGGACTGCCAACGATAGGTGAAATCGATGGTTTGCGAACGGACACCCCAGTTGTCCGCCAAATACCGCAGTCCTAAACCAAACACGTCACGCTCGCGCATGGCGTAGCGCGTCAGCCAGTAAAAGCTGTGCTGCAAACGCGACCCCGGCCTTTGTTCGTGCACGGCGTAGAGAGGGTCACCGCCCGTATTGGTTAAACTGATCAATTTATAAGGGTCGTTTAAATACCCGTTTTCATAGGTTGGCGAATAATTCCATTGCATGAGTGTTCGCTTGTTGATCACTTGTGTGATTCCCAAAAGGCCGCCCACGATATATTTCATATCGCGGGAGCCATTGAATTCACCGGCCGTTTTTTCTCTGGCGTAGGACAGCGGCAAACCGCCCTTGGGGCTGACGATGTCAAATTCCGGAGAGAGTCCAAAAGAGAGTGTCGTATTTTTTTGATTAAAGTCGCGGTTCACCGTAAAACTAGTCCCTAACGATAAAAAATCGCGTTCTTTCGAGACGGTGCCGACCATACGATGACGCGATGCCGCCCCCACTGGACGCTCGTACGTTGTGCTTAAAGAAAGGCGCGTATCCGACATGTCACTCGTGGGGACGCGTCCAATATCCGGGTTGATGGCTCGTCCGGAGGGACTTGTGAGAGTGTTGGTCACCGTGTTGGCCGTAGCCGGCAGTGTTCCAAGCGGTGTCGCCCCCGAAATGGTATCGACTGTAGCCAGAACGCTTAAGGTGCGCTCGCCGTCTAAATCACGCCGAAGGCCGATTTGAGGCTCCGAAACGGTAATGCGTTCGGATTCGGAATAATGGGTATACGAGGCGTCCCACGTCCAGCGGTCCGCGGCGGCGGAAGAAGATCCAGTTCCCAACAGCGCAGCCACCGCCGCGATGGCGCGTGACCGGAGGTTAGGGAAATCAGTTGCAGCCACAGCCACCCCCTCCGTAACTGCGGCCGCCTTTGGACGCTTCACGGCTAAAATAAATGTGATCGTCGCACGCGGAAATCAAAGGATCGGGGTCTAGCTGCATCGCTGGACGCGAAAGGGTTTCTCGCTCCCACGGTTTGACATGGGTGCACCCGCCTAAAAACCCGACTGAGGCTAACACAGCCCAAAGCGGCAGCCACTTTTTCATTTCGCCGCCCACAATCCAATGAGGTTTCCCTCGCGGTCCTTCACCCATTGGTAGCGCCCACGATCGTTTCCCAAACGAACGATCGAACCGACAAGCTCGGCGCCCAGGTCTTTAGCGCGTTGTATTTTGGCTTCAAGATCTTGGACGCTAAAGTACAAGACGGGGGAAGAGAGCTCGCTAATCGAGGTTCGCGCTTGCATGGGAACACGGCGCAAACCGCCGATCAAAAGACCGCCCGCATCAATCATGGCGTAATCGCTCAACGGGGAATTTTCCATCTGGCGGTAGGCCCACCCGAGCAACCCTTCATAGAAAGACATGGCATCCCCGAGGTTGACCACGGGCAAATCAAACCAGGCCGACCGATTAATGGAAGGCCCCTTAGAACTTAAGGCCAACCATCACACGCGGACGGATGTGCGGAACCGTGGTGGCTCGCTGGGCATCCGCATACGTATAGGTATACCCGGCGCCGTTGTCGCGAGCATTGACGTTGGAATCATCGGGGTAATAGGTAGCATCGTGCCCATAGATGGACGAACGCGGATAATAATCGACGCTGAGCTGCATAACGGCGCTAAAGTGTTGGCCTAAAGGCATTGTGCCGCGCAGCCCGCCTCCTAAGCCCACGACGTGCGACACAATGTCAAAGTCTTCATTGCCGTTTACATATTGGTGACGCACGGCCCAGCGGGCGTAGCGCGGGCCGCCAAAAACATGAAATTTGACAGGCCCATAAGACCGCGTCAAAGGGTACGTCGCGTTAAAGCCTAAATCCAGCACTCCGCCCGAACTGATGGTTTGGCGGTTGTTGTTTTGGTTTTGATTGATAAAGACTTGGCAGGCTAATGTGGCGTCCCCTTTGTGCGTCCAACTGTACCCCAACTCCAATTCGAACCCTAGGGGCACCTTTTCAAAAATGTCTTCGAACCCTGTGGTTCCAGAGACACTCGGACCATCAAAATACCCACCCATGAGCATGTCGTAATGGTGGTAGGCCTGCACCGGCGTTGAAACCACTCCGCCGGCTACAACCGCGAGTATAAAAATTTGCCATTTTTTCAACATAACGTGACCCCCATTAACATACATTTACAACCACAAATTGCTTTCACGAAGGGTAATAGGAATTAGTGGAAAAAACAAGGGGAAGTTATACGTGCTCGTTAGAACCACATAAGTTAAGATAGCCCCGTGGAAACGGTTTACGTTTGCTTAGAAATACCCCCTAAAGGACAAAATCATGCCCGCACGGTTGAAGGACGCGCGGCGGCCCAAAATTGGGAAAAGCTTCGCGCCTTCGCCCAAGAGCTCAATGCCACGCCGTTGGATAAATTTCTCGAAGACTCGCCGGTTGGAGGCGATTGGCACCCCGCTTCGGAGGCACTTAAAACGTTGCGCCAACTAATCACCCGCGTGTCATCCAACCGCAAATCCGTGGACAATGTTCGCCTCTTAATACGGGATTTAAACAGCTACGAAAACATCCTGACCTCCGCGCAAGCTCGGGGGTCGAAATTTCGCTTTTCAAAAATGCTTTAGCGACGCCAGGGTGTCTAAGCGAGCCCGCCGGCTAGGCCACTTCCTTAAGAGACGTATCGATCGTCATGATGTGCGAGCGAAGCCAAGAGGTCACCATTTTTTTCAGCTCCTCGGCAAACTGCAGCGTGAGGCCTTCGGCTTTAAACTTGTCACTTAAACGGGTGAATTCTTTTAAGAAATGTGCGTGCGCCGCTTTATTCGCACAAGCGACTTTGCATTTGCGTTCATCCATAATTTTTTCTTCGCACGTAAAATGACTGATGGTATAGTCGGCCAAATGCTTCATGAGGCCGGCAATATCAACCGTTTTGGCTCCGTTTTCAACCGCCATTAGAACGCTATTAATCCGCCTAAACAGTTCTTGATGTTGCCCATCGATCACGTCGACTCCCGTCCCGTAAAGTTCTTTTGTCCAAATGATTTGCGTCATATGGGTATCCCTCCTTAATAAGCGGCCTAATACGCCGATTTCATGGCCTCAATGCCTTTGTTGAGCACTTGCCGCCACTGAACATCCAGCGCCTCAGAGAATTGGGGGTCGTGTTTTTTAAGGGTTTTCATCAAACTATCGATCCAGAAGCGGTACATGTCCGGACGAATATTGAGATGGGAGCGGTTATGACTGGTGCCCAACCGCTCAATTTTGACTTTCGCCAGCGGCATGTCCTGGCAAAACATCAGCAAAAAGCTGACGCCCTCGCGCAGCAATTCCTTTTGCTTCGTAAAGTCGGTCTTAGCAAACATCGGCTTAATCTCAGGTGAACTGGCTAAAAATTCCTTATAAAAATCGTCCAAAAAAGCCCCACCTCGCAGCGCCCGCCCATAACTTTGCCGCACCTCATCCACATTTAATACACCCATGGCCCCTCCTTAATTTGAGACGACACCACTTAGGAAGGTGCAATTGCGGTGCGAAGTCGAAGGAACAACGGCCTGGCCGCTAGGATAAGATAGCGCTATGTCCGCCTTGAAACGCTTCAAAAAGGTTTACCTGGAAATCAGCAACGTCTGTAATCTCCAATGCACTTTTTGCCCGGAGGTTGAGCGTGACCGGCGTTTCATGGAACCGGACTTGTTTAAAAGGGTGGTCACGGCGGTAGCCCCCATAACCGAAGAAGTGTGCTTTCACCTGATGGGAGAACCGCTGCTTCATCCCGAATTCGAAACCTATTTAAGGTTCTGCGAAAAACTTGGCGTGCGCGTCAACTTGACCACCAATGGCCTTTTGTTGAATCCGCAACGATTAAGGGCGATGATGGTTCCCGCACTTAAACAAGTCAATTTTTCGCTTCAAAGCTACGAATCCAATTTTCCGGGGAAGGATGATCACGACTACCTGCAAAATATCTTTGAATTCACTCGTCTAGCGTTTAATGAACGGCCAGACCTCTACATCAATTACCGGCTGTGGAATGATGGGGCGGAAGGCGCGCCGGCGTCAAATGAGCGGATGCTTGATAAAATTAGGCAGGGCCTTGAAGCGCAATTCGACGCGTCGTGGGATGTGCGGTCGAAAAAAAGCGTTCACATTAAAGGCCGCGCGTACCTCCATTTTGACAGCCGTTTTCAATGGCCTCACCCAAGTCAGCCTTTTCGCAGCGCGACCGGTTTTTGCCATGGCTTGTCGTCGCACATTGGAATTTTGGCGGATGGCACGGTGGTCCCTTGCTGCCTCGACAAAGAAGGCGTCATAAGCCTTGGAAACATGAGATCGCAAACCATCGATGTTGTTCTTCAAAGCGCCCGTGCGCGAACAATGCAGGATGGATTTCAAAAAGGGCTGTTGGTCGAGGCGTTGTGCCAAAAATGTACCTATATAAAGCGGTTTGATCGTAAAGCCAGACATTTAAACCAAGGACTCCGTGCAATTCCCACAAACGTTTAACATTGGCCCCGTCAAAATTTCCCCAGCGACCCTCCTGGCGCCGATGGCCGGGGTCACCGACACCGTCTTTCGCCGTTTGATTCGTGCACAGGGAGGATGCGGGCTCTTGATGACGGAATTTACAAGCTCGCATGGGGTGGTGGGGACAGACGGCGGGCGTAAGGACACCCGCAACGCGCAGCGCTTTAATTACCTCCGCTTTGAACCGGAAGAACACCCGATCTCGGCGCAGCTCTTTGGCGCCGATCCGCAGGTCATGGCGGAAGCCGCGCAAATTTCCCAAGATCTTGGTTTCGATGCGGTCGACATCAATTTTGGCTGCCCTGTTAAAAAGGTCGTGCGTACCAATGGAGGTTCCGCCTGCCTGCGCGATTTGGGGCTGGTCCGGCGGCTTGTGTCGGCGTGCCGCCGCGTTTTAAAAATTCCATTGACGATGAAATTTCGCGCTGGGTGGAATGATAAGGAACTCGTGATGGTGGAAATGGCCAAAATTGCTGAAGAAGAGGGCCTGCAGGCCGTAGCCCTCCACCCTCGAACGCGTGAACAAGGATACACCGGCCGTGCGGATTGGTCGCGCATCGCCGCCGTCAAACAAGCGGTCCGCATCCCGGTCATTGGAAACGGCGATATCCTCACACCGGAAGACGCCGTGCGAATGGTTCAGGAAACGGGCTGTGACGCCGTTATGATTGGCCGAGCCGCCGCTTCCAACCCCTGGATTTTTCGTCAAATCAAGGAGTATGTGGCTACCGGCCAATACAGGCAGCCTACTGATGACGACCGTTACCGCATGATGAGCACCTACTACCGAATGCTCGACGATGAGCGAACCTCCGAAGCCGCCGGAAAAATGAAGCAGTTTGCCTCGTACTTTTCACATGGTATTCGTCACGGCGCCCAGTTGCGCATACAGATTCACCAAGCCAAAGACCCGGCTCGAATCCGGGAGATCGTAGATACGTTTTTTATGACGCCGGTCTCAACGTCAGTTGCGCATCAAGGAGATTCCCCATGCCTTACGCCTACAAAAAAATGAAGTCGCCGGTTGGAGAATTAAAGCTCGTGGCCACACCGAAAGGGCTTGCCGCTATTTTGTGGGAAAACGACCGGCCGCAGCGAATTCGCCTAAGCCCGCTTGCAGAAGATGAACGCCATCCGGTGCTGCTCGCTGTGGAGCGCCAGCTTAAGGATTATTTTAAAGGCCGCCGAAAAACGTTTTCTTTAAAATTAGACCCCGCGGGGACGCATTTTCAAAAAAAGGTTTGGAAAGCCTTGCTCACTATTCCTTTCGGCGAAACCCGCAGCTACGCCCAAATCGCCAAACAAATCGGAAACCCGAAAGCGGCACGCGCCGTAGGCGCGGCGAACGGGAAAAACCCTTTGTCGATCATCGCTCCCTGTCACCGCGTGATTGGATCGGATGGGCGCCTTACGGGGTTTGCCGGAGGACTTAAAGCCAAAGAATGTTTGCTAAAGCTCGAAGGCAATAAACGTCGTTTGTAGCCTACGGGTTGCCGGCACCCGTCCCCATGGTTTCGGCGAGGGCTGTGTAAAGGTCTAGGCGCAAGAGCGCTAACAATTCACGGTCGCTCATTTCGGTGAGGAGACGGTCGGCTTTGGGGTCGATTACGTCTTGGGCGAGGTTTACTTTGGATGTGATCAGTTTATCGATTTTTTCTTCGACGGTACCGCGGCATATCAATTTATGCACCAGCACATTCCTCGTTTGCCCAATGCGGTAGGCTCTATCGGTGGCTTGGTTTTCTACCGCGGGGTTCCACCAGCGATCGAAATGAATGACATGCGTGGCGGCCGTCAAATTAAGTCCTGTCCCCCCCGCTTTAAGCGACAGCACAAAAAAGGGTGGGCCATCGGGTTTTTGAAAATCGTTAACCAAACGCGCACGCTCGATGACGGGAGTATGGCCGTCCAAGACTAAACCCGGGCGCTCAAAAATGCTTTCCAGAAATTCAGCCAGCGGGCGAGTCATCTTGCGAAACTGCGTAAAAAGGAGCATCTTTTCTTGCTTACCCGCAATGACCTCGGCCAACTCTTTTAAACGTAAGAATTTGCCGCTGTCTTCGGGTAAAAACCGCGAATCCCCCAGCCAATGCGACGGGTGATTGCAGATTTGTTTTAGCCGCATCAAGAAGGCCAAAATGGTCCCCTTTCGCTTAAGGCCGGTGAGATGATCCATTTGTTCGGAAAGCTGATCCACCGATTTTTGGTACAGCGCGGCTTGGGGCGGGGTCAGCGTGCAATAGGCATTCATTTCGGTTTTCTCCGGCAAATCCGCGATGACGGTTTTGTCGGTTTTAAGCCGCCTTAAAATGTAGGGACGCACCAGGGCGCGCAGCGGCTGGAAGTTGGATTCGTTTCGTGCCGCCATTTTTTCCAGCCCTTGCAGAAATTCCGAATGCCCCCCTAAAAGGCCCGGTGATAAAAAATCAAACAACGACCAAAGGTCCGACAGGCGGTTTTCAACGGGCGTCCCCGTTAAGACAAGGCGGCGAGAGCTTTTGATGCGTTTGACCGCGCGCGTTTGCTGAGCCATGGGATTTTTAATGGCTTGTGCTTCGTCCAAAATGGCCAAATACCAATTTTCTTCAAGCAGCCAATTCCACCGAAGGAGGCCCCCGTAAGTGGTAACGACCAAATCCACATCGGACAAATCGATCTTTTGATGCGGTTTGCTCTCCGCGCCGGCCGAGGGGTGCACCACATGAACACGTAAACTTGGGGTAAAGCGTTTGATCTCGCTTTGCCAATTTCCAAGAAGCGAGGCGGGGACTACAAGCAAGTGCCGAAGGGACAGTCCCTTTTGTTTCATGGCCACCAACAGCGCCAACACCTGAACGGTTTTCCCAAGCCCCATATCGTCCGCCAAACAGGCGCCGATCCCAATTTGAGTCATGAGCCAAAGCCAGCGCAGCCCAACGTCTTGATAGGGCCTTAGCGTGGCCTTAAGCGACTCTCCCGGGTGAATACGGTCGGCCTCTTTGGGATTGGTGAGTTTTTTAAGAAGAAGGCTTAACTCTTTTCCGGCCACGAGGCTTCCCCAAGGCCTTGCCGCATTTTCTTCGATCGGTTCGATCCCGGCAACAGGGGCGCCGGCCAACAAACGCATGCCGTCAAAAAAAGAAAGACCTCCTTTGGCCACACCGCGCTCCACTTTTTTCCAGTGGTTGAGCACTTCTTGAAGCCGCGCGCGGTCGACTTCCACCCATTGCCCTTTAATCAGGACTAAATTGGACTGTGAGGCTTGTATGGCTTCCCATTCTTCGCGTGTGAGCGTATGGTCGCCTAAAGTTAATTCCGCTGAAAAATCGAGGAGTGATTGCGCGGTCAGCTCCGAGGTGGCCTGTTCGCCAATCACCACCTTCACGTGAGGCCTGGCGCGCTTTTTCCACCAATCGGGAATGCGTAAACCAATCCCTAACGTTTCAAACGATTCGGCATCAAGCAAAAACCAGTAGGCCTCCGTCGGCGTCCAAGTGACCCCCTCGTAAAGCCGACCGGATTCAAGCAGCGAGTTTAAAAGCACGCTTGTTTTGGCGGCCTCCCGCAACGGCCCGAGCAAGCTGTCGAGTTGCCCGCGGTGTTGAGGGCCCGCATACACCTGCAGGGCTCGGTGGAGCGGGAGGTCTTGCGAATGCGTAAGACCGGTTGCGCCCTGGGTTACGGCCGAATACGTGGCGCTTAAGGCAAAGGGCTTCAGGGGGTCTAACGGGTTTTCCGTTAGATGAAGCGTTACCTTGCCGACTTTATGCCATGAGGGGTGCAGGCGCTGAAAAAACCGCGCGGCAGAAGCGGGGTATCGAACCAAATGGGCGGCCAAGGTGCGTTCAAGTTCGTTCCATAATTGACGCAGCGATTCGGCGTTTAAAAAATCGAGCCCTTGCATCGGGGGAGCTGCGCCAAGCCAATGGGCAATGTCTTCCTCGGGCAAAGGGATTTCAAGCGGTTGGTTTTTCTTTGGAAGTTCCGGCAAGGTGCTGACGCGGCGCATAAAGTGCGTCGAGAAATTTCGCCAAAAGGCGAGAGCGGGCGGCAGTACCGTTTGAGCTTCCCGAATGCCCAGCTGAAACAAGCCTTGGTTTTGGGCAAAGGCTTTTTCAAGTCGCCACGCCACATCCCCGGGGATCGCATCCTCTTGCGACCCGCTATGCAAATGAAGGGTCGCTGCCGGCGAGAGACTAAGCGTTAAATAAACGGTTTTCTTAGGGTCGGGAAAAGAGGGCATCCGGCCATTGTAATTTGAACATGGGACGAATTGGCGGTCTGCGTTTTAGTTCAAATGAAGCGCTTCGAATTTTAAGCGGCCGTTCTGACATCCAAAGCCGCGCCCTGGATCAAACGCTTCAGGCGCGCTCGGGCAAAAGCGCTTCGAGTTTGTCGAAGGACCCTGTCCACCCAAGCGTCATCCCAGCCCGGGACTGGATGAAGACATCCATTTCTTCTCTTGTGGTGGGTCCGTGCGCTTCCCATACGACCGTCACGCGTGTGCGCCCTTCATTTTCCGACGTGAAGGAGACCGTGGTGAGCATGGTTTCTGGCCATAGAGGAGTTTTCGGGTGGCGCGAAACGTTCCCTTTTTCATCGCAAAACTGTTGGGTGTAGACGAGAAGGCTGGGTCGCTTAATCGTTCGATATGTCGCCTGGCCGTACATCGCCATCCCGGCGTTCGACATTTTGTAAGCGATTTTTCCGCCAGGCCGGACATCGACGTGCGCGCACTCCATCTTAAAGCCTGTGGGAGCCAGCCACTGGGCGAGCTGTTGGGGATGAACCCAAAAGTCGAAGAGGACATCCTTCGGCGCTTCAAAGGACCGGTTGATAACAAACACCTCTTTTGCGAAGCGTCGTTTTTCAAGATACTCGGCAAGCCGGTCCCATGTGGCGTCGCCCCCTGCTTTCTTGATAAAGCCCCGGCTCCGCTTGGCTTCTTCACTCGTGGGGAAAGTCATGCGCATGGCCATGGAGGTTTTGGAATCTTTTTCGCAAAAATTGACATTCACGCGGAAAAGGGGTTTGCGTTCGTCGTTTCCACCGTGGTCGTACGTCATTTTCTTATGCGGCTCGATTTCAAGATATCGGGTCTTATTAATGTAATCCGCCTTGTCAGGACCGTGCATCGTGTAATGCCAGGTTCCGCCCACTTTGAAATCTTTACTGTGCGTCGTGAGGGTAAAACCGCGCGGCCCCCACCACTCGGAGGCTTGAAGCGGATCCACCCAGGCGTCCCATACCGCCTCAAGGGGTGCTTCGTAGGTTCGAATGAGATGGATTTCGTTTGACTCCGCTTTTTCGCTCATGTTTCGGTTTAATTCGCCTTTCATCGCCAGATTTAACCACACTAAACATAGGCAGATGGTTTCCACGTCAAAATTTATATGAAGGGTGATCTAAGCTATAATGACTTCGCGGGGTGGAGCAGCCTGGTAGCTCGTCGGGCTCATAACCCGAAGGTCGTAGGTTCAAATCCTACCCCCGCAACCATAGGATTTCAAAAGGTCTTTGGCCGATGAGATTCTATGGTTCAAATTTAAAGCCTCACTTGGGACCTCTTGACCGTGAAAAAGATTCACCACGGCCGGGAGGTCCCAAGTCATTTTGGCGGTCCGGTCTGGCTGGATGACCACCTCTTTGACGAGGTTCCGCACGAGTTCCCGCCGCAAATCAAAATCCGCTTGAATGATCAGCTCTTTCAAATTGGCTACCCATCGGCCCAGTTGTTCGGGATCGTACCGAAGCTTCGGCGATGCGCCGGCTGACTCCAAAAGGTCAATCCTGGCTTGGAGATCATCGAGCGCGGCCTGGTGCCTAATGAGATCTTTTACGAAGGTTTTGCGGTCGGCTCCCTCCATGATCGCCGCTTTGATGTTGTCGATAACCCGCTGAAGCGGCTCCTTCTGATTCAGCAGATCGGTAACCTCTTGCCCGGCTTTGCCGATATCGGCATCGATAAATTTATTGAACGCCTCTATGAACTTTTTGATTTCCTCTTCGGCCAGGAGCCGGTTGCATAGAGCATCCATAATGGCTCCCTCAACGACGGCCATGTTCAGGTTCAGATTGGCGCACTTGGACTTGCCGTGCCGCCATTTCGTATTGCACATCATGTAAACCTGGATGTTCTTCTTGGCGGAATGCCAATTGGCTCCGGCCACGTAGTGCGCCCCGCAGAGGCCGCACTTCAAAATCCCGCTGATCAAGTAGCGGGTACTGTTCTTAGGCGTCGGTTCTCCGCTCCCGTTTCTTACCATGCGGCCGCGCCCTTGCCGCTGCATGAACTGGGTGGCCACCGCCTCAAAGACATCCTTCGAAATAATGACCGGGTGAGCAGGTTCCGGTGAAAACACCCACTTGCTGACCGGATTCTGCTTATAGGTCCGCTTACCATCCCGGCGGAAGAATTTCACCCGGTTCCAGACCATATAGCCGGTGTACGCCGGATTGGTCAGCCAGTTCCGGATCGTGGCGGGCGAGAGGGGCTCGGCGGAATAGCGGCTGCGCCAGCCGTGTTGGAAGATTTGTCGGGTCAACCACCGTAACCCCTTGCCCTGTTGGGCATTCAGGAAGGCGAATTCAATGAGCTTATGCCGCGGTTGTTGGGTCAGGTCAAACTTCCCGGGCTGCACGTCGAGCGCCAGGCGGCTTTTCATCTTCTCCTTCCCAAGCCGGTCCTTCTTGCCCGTCGGGATATATTCCATCGCGAAGCCATCCGGCGAGGCGCCTCCATTCTTGAACCCATTGACCGCATTGGACGTTTGGTAGGCGTGCGTGTACTTCGACGCCTGCATGGAGTAATAGGCGTCTATCTTCCTTAGGATGCCTTTCATGAAAACTGACTCGACGGCGTCGTCCGCTGTAAATGGCTGGCTGACGGCAATGATCTTGATGCCGTTCTTCTCGATCAAATATTCGTCGATTTCGCTCTGGATACCGCGGCCCCACCGGGAGGTATGGAACGTCAGGATCGTATCGAAGTCCCGATCCTTGCTTTGGGCAAGCAGGAGAAGCTCTTGGTACGCCTTCCTGTTCTCCGTAGACGTGCCCGTTTCGGCCCTGTCCACGAAAGGCTCGTGGACGAGGAGGATCTCGTGGGCCAGAGCGTACTTCTTGCATTCGGAAATCTGGACTTCAATCGAATCCGACGTGTCCTGCATGTCGGAGGAATAGCGGGCATAAATGACGGCTCGGCGTGACGTCACCAATCGTTGTTCCGCTTTTATCTGCTCGCTAAAAAATATCATCCCGGATGGGCCTTTTTGCTACTTGCCAACCTCATCGGACAATACCTTCGTTCGGCCGCCGTCATCAACTCCGTTGGCGACGGCGTTGGGGGGTGGCAGCGGCCCATCGGAAAGCACTAAAATACCGTTTTCGATTCGGGCCCTACCGCTGTCCAGGGCTTGTTTTGCCGCCTTCACAAGCATGCAGATATGGAACGGGTACTCGGCGAAAAGCTTTTTTTCTTTCTCCAACTCATCCATACCCACATAAACGGCACTTTAGAACGATTTTGACGCACCCGTAGTCCTACCTGCTCCCTTTTGGGTCGCATTAAGGCGTTACCTTTCGGCATGTCGCGCGCCAGTTGGTCAGATGCCAATCACTGACCCGCTCAAGTCGCCGCGTTACTTTTCGCCAAGTTATGCGCCTATTGGTCAGAGGCAATCTTGCACCAGATGGAACACCCATGAGGGATGACGAATCCGAGCTCATTCAACGGCTGAAAAACAGCGACGAAGCGGCCCAACGAGAAGTCTGGCAACATTACAGACGGGACCTCTATCGATTCCTGGTCGGAATAACCCGCGGGGGGCGTGCCACCGGCCATGACGGGCGGCCTTCCCCACATGAAGATCATGCGGATGCGGAAGATATCCTGGCGGTCTCATTCGTCGAATTTTTCAGAGCTATGAAGGACTTCAAAGCGCGCTGTACCCTCAAGACGTATCTTTTTAAGATCGCCATCAACAACGCGCGAGACCACTATAGGAAGTATGAAAGCGCGCACCCGAAGGCACGAAAGGACAGCTCTGCCACGAGCGCCCTTCTCACAGACGACGAAAGCGAATCAATTCTTGCCGAGGATTTCTCTGAAGCGGACCGTGCCGAAATGCCGGAATTGGTGCTGGACGGCCACAACGGTTCAACGCCATCCGCAGACCGACGCGACACCTTGTCAGCCTGGGCCGGGACTATCGCTGTTCGTTGGGGTGCCGGACCAAACGAAGAGCTTCAAAGAGAGCTAGCCGATCAGATCGCGCGTCTGCCTGAACGCTATAGAACGGTGATATCTCTACGAGTTTGCATCGGTTTCAGCCTTGAGGAGACGGCGCGAATCATGCAGCAGACCGTCGGCGCCGTCAAGATGGCGCAAACGAGAGCGTTACGGACCCTTCGAGAGCAGCTCAATATTAAAGTCACAGCGCGAAAGAGGTGATTTAGATGAATGGAAGTACGGAAGAAATGAAACTGGCCGATTTGGTTTCCGAATACCTTGATGGACTGATTGCCGGCCGGAAAATGTCGGCTGAGAGCTTCGCTGCCCTGCATGAAGATCAGGGCCCCGAGCTCCTACAGCTGCTGACTTACCTCGAATTGTTCCGGAATGAACACAAACTGCCGGAGCTGGAGGACTCAAGGGCCGATCTAATCTGGAGGCATATTCGGGACGAACTGGTACATCAGCCCGCGGCTGAAATGAAACTGGATCAACGACCGGACATGCTGATTTTGCTTCTCTACTTTGCAAATCAGATCTGGGGCAATACGAAGTTGGTCAAATTACTTTTCTTGCTCGGCAAGGAAGGCAAATGCGACCAGTACGTGCCGGATTTTTACGGCCACTATGCCTACAACTTTGGTGCTTTCGATAAGAACGTTCCGAAGGATGTCGAAGGTTTAGTCAAAACCAGACTGGTTCAGAAAACGCTTCCACCCACCGAACGCGTTGGCGAATCGGAAGATATCGGAATGCCTAACAAGAAGCGTATTGAGTCCATCTATAAGCTGACTTCCAAGGGCCGGCGGTTTGCCGAACTGCTGGTCGATGCCGCAAAGAGAAAGGATCCGAAGATCCTCGCTGCGGTGAAAGACGTTCTCGCTCAGCATGGAAACAAAACGGCCGACGAGCTTCTGGCTTATACGTACAGGAATTACCCGGAATACGCGAGCCGCTCCTTGGTGCGCGACCAATACCTTCCGCCGAAGAACGAAGGCGGACAAGCACAAGGAGACTGATGTGACCTCAAGCAACGGTAATCGGCCAGTGCAGATGTTTCTTCATCCCCGGCGAAAAGATCGATTGGTGGTAACGCGCGCCATCAACCAATTCGACGGAATTCTCGTAGGAGCGACAGCCCCCGCCTCAACGGTTCAGTTTGTTGCTGATCTCGGGCGGCCATTCTTCATCGACCCGATGGTCTACTACTTCATGCTTCCACCGGAACGGATCGTGAACCCAGAGGACCACCAGGTCCGGGAAACGGTGATGCATCTGGCTGAAAGCTACGGAAAACTCTTGGCAGACTCCGTTGGCCGTCGGATCATTACGGCGGCCGAATTGCTTGCGCAGATGGATGCGCTGGAAGCTCTGACATCCAACGTTCTAGATTATCAACGCCGAAAATTCTACGAAGGCAATACGAATCTCTTTAGTCCGTATTACGATAAATACGCAGCGTTTGAGGCGGCTGGAGAGCCCCTCAACCACGTCGACACCGCCCAGGATCCCTGGGTGCTGATTCCGCCTTTCTTTCACTTCACCACTCACGGCGAACCATCGTATGCCGCATCCATTCGTTGCGCCAAGATCGGGCTCAGAGAACGACGCGCCGCTGAGAAGCTTTTCCCAACGATCTTTTGTAGTCCCACTGCTTTGAGTGACGGCGAGAACGTGGAAAAGATGATCGTGGACTATGCTGAGTCGGAGGCAGACGGTTATTTCATATGGATCAACGGACTTTCCGAGGAGAAGACCTCTTACCGCCGTGCAGCCAACCTGGCGAGATTCATCGAAGGATTGAGTCACCGCAGCGGGAAACCGGTCTATAAGCTCTACGGCGGATACCTGTCCATACTGCTGTCCGAATGGGGGCTAAGAGGGTTTACCTGTGACCTTTCCTACAAGACCCACCGTGACATTTTTCAGTACTTTTGGGGACCGCCCCAGCCGATACCGCGATATTACGTCCCACGCTTGCACCGAGCCTATGTACTAGAAGAGGCGGAGATGCTGCTGCGCCGATTCCCATTCCTCGGCTGTTCGTGCGCTCTATGTGCTCAGGCGTTTGGGAAGGATTTAGGTCGATTTAGGCAAGCCATGTCTGAACCGGGTCATTGTGAATCGCATTTCCTGAATGTCCGTCGCCGTGAAATACGCGATGCCGGAATGTTCGGCTCGTCCAGCAGCCTGAAGGACCTTCAAGAAACCGTGAGCCGCCTGGATGCCGCAGATGCCGAGGTGACGGCCCATCTTCGGGTGTGGGCGCATCTACTCTCGGAACTTCGGACCACTCGTGCGCCTGCTATTGCTCCGAAACTCCCGTCTGAGTCGATGCTTAGGCGACCCGATCATGAATAAGGGTTCGGAAGCCGGCATCCCCGATGGAAAGAGGAACGGTGATGCGGGATTCCAAGACGCGGCTTGGGCTCGATTTCGAGCCTACTGTTCGCACGAGCTGCGGTACGGAGAGATCAAGCTGCAAATACAGGATGGGGTGCCCGTTTTGGCTGAATATGTGAAGAAGAAGATCAAGTTCACCTGACGGCCGACCGTAATTCGATCATAAGGTAGCAGCTGACCGTATCAACGGAGGCTGTTGTTCCGCAAAGGACCGCGGAACAGCAGCCTCTATTTTTTTGCCCTGAAGGAGCCTGTGCGTGAGTCCCGAACTTCCTAAGCAATTCCCAGGAGCAATTCGAGTCGTGTGCCCCGGGTGCGGCAAGCCGACTCGATCTCACTTGGGCGGTGGTGGATGGACGATGACGTGGTGCAATAAATGCCGCGTCTGGTTCCGGACGGCCAACGAAATCATGACTCCCAGACTCGCCGCTCAGTACCAAATTTCACTGCCCGAGCTGCCGCCAAGCTCGGGGAACACCGACCAGATTAATAGCGGAAGGCCCGAGCCTTGAGCCAGCGCCTTCCTCGACAGTCAACCTAGCGACTCGAAGAGAGCCAAGAACGGGCAAGAGCCTCTGAGCCAACG
>CAYTWA010000005.1:0-174982 GCA_964441955.1 uncultured Elusimicrobia bacterium | reverse complement strand
TGGAGCGGGTGATGGGAATCGAACCCACGTGTGCAGCTTGGAAGGCTGCCGTTCTACCATTGAACTACACCCGCAGGCGACGGGGAGTCTAACAAAAAAGATCAGTCGATTTGAAGGCTGCGCATGATCTTTTCGCAGTCTACGATGGTCTGGAAGTATAGATCGGAAGGCATTTGGCAGGTGAGGGCGTAGCCGGCGTTCCCCCGAACGAGCAGCAAGACCCGGTAGCGCATGGAATCGCCCCCGAACTGCCAGAGGAGGCCGTGGCCCGCGGGGTAGTCAGCGGGTTTGGATTGAATCGGCGCTTCCGGTGGGAGGCCGATTTGTTTGGCGAAACTTTTTGAAAAGGCCTCCACGCCGTTTTCCGGCGGAACGCGGTAACGCTGGACATTGCCGCGCACCTGCGGTTCTGGTCCAAAAAAATTGACCAGGGTTTGGTGGCGGCTGTTGTCCAAACGCCAACCTTCAGGGACATCCAGCTTTAGGCCAAATGGTTTATTGGCGTAATGACGGTCTTTCACCACGCCGCGCTCGGCGGGCTCTATCTGAGGAAGGCGTGCCACCATGGCCTGAAATTTGTCGCGGTTGTAAGCGGTCGCCGAACTTTTCTGCGGGATTTGGGCAATCCATTTGTCCACCCGTTTCAAACGTTCGATTGTCGCCGGGTGAGTCCGCCAATACGGGCTCACGCGCTGCCCAGCCTCTTCTTCTTTTTCAATCACATCCAAGCGTTTAAAAAAGGTGAGTGCGGCTTCCGGGTCATACCCCGCGCGGGCGGCATAAAGCACACCGTAGCGGTCCGCATCCAATTCGTTCTTTCGGCCATACCCCAGTAAATAAAGCTCACTGTAAAGCCCGGCCGCCTGGGAAAGCACCAGCGCCGCTTCGGGCTGCCCCGCCACAATCCCCCCCACCGCGCCCAGCCCTACGAGCGCCGCAAGCAAATTGGCTTTTTGCAGGGTTTCAATGCCATGCCAGGCCGCCACGTGGGTTAGTTCGTGGCCAATCACCGCCGCTAACTCGGCCTCATCCACCAATTCCTGCAGCATACCGCGCGTGATAAAGATGTAGCCCCCAGGGGCCGCAAAGGCGTTCAATACGTCGGTGTCTAAAACGGTGAAATCGTAGGCAAGTTTTGGACGGTCGGTGGCGCGGGCGAGTTTCTGGCCGATTTGGTCGAGGTAGATCTGCAGGTCGATGTCTTGATACTGGCCGTACTCTTTGATGATTTGTTCTTTGACTTTTTTGCCGATGGCGACTTCTTTTTCTTCGCTGATCAGCTTAAACTGCCGTTCACGCGTCACCAGGTTGCGCGCGCACCCACCCAGCAGCGCTAAGCTAAGACAAAAAAGGAGTCGGGCGCGCAACGAGGGACAACTATTCGAGCTCGAGCTCGATACCGCCCAAGCGTCCGGCGACTACGTTGTAGATCCAGGCCATTAGCGCATTCATGACCGCGCCCATCCCGCCATAGAGAAGCGGTGCCAAAAAGATCGTCAAAAAGCCCTCCATCCACTCTTTGCGGATGAAGCTGGCCACCCCCAAGATAACACCGACCAACAACCCGGCCACAGCGCCTAAAACAAGGGAGATCTTAAAAACAGAAACCACACGAATACTTTTCAATGTTTTCACAACGGCCTCCTTGTAGGATGATGACGAGCTTACCTTTTTTGGTGTGCGGCGTGGGAGGGGGGCGAGGGATCCTCGAAACCCACGAACCCTGGTGCCAGGCACCATCCCAGTCAAAGAAATTCGCGCCTAAAAATAAACGCGTTTCAGATATCCAAATAATTTCTGACATATTTTGGAATATTCTCGCCGCATCTCCCTCTAAAGCAAGTTCCTAATTTTTCATGGAGGTACATTATGAGCCGCCCACCCCGCCTAACTTTTGAAGGAGCGCTTTATCACATCACCATTCGCGGAAATAATCGGCGTCCGATTTTTCGACGACGTCGTGATCGGTTTCGGTATCTCGATTTTCTGGGTGAAGCGGTGAAACAAATGGACTGGATCGTGTACGCCTATTGCCTAATGCGCAATCACATCCATTTGCTTCTGGAAACTCCTAAATCCAATATCTCATCGGGCATGCATCGACTGAATGGTCGCTACGCGCGATATTTTAATTTCACGACGAAGCGAACAGGACACGCATTCGAAGATCGCTTTCATGGAATTCTCATTGAAAAGCAACCTCATCTGCTCGAGGTCGCTCGCTATGTCGTATTGAATCCGGTGCGAGCGGGACTTTGTGCCAATGCCGAAGAATATGAGTGGAGTAGCTATCGCGCCACCATGGGTTTGGCCTATGCCCCACCTTTTTTATCTGCTGATCGGGTGCTGGAACTTTTTGGCGAAAAATCAGATGCCGCACGATCAGCCTATTCAAAATATGTGGCGGATGGCCATGAGGCACGCCCGTGGGACGCCCTAAAGGAAGGACGCTTCTTGGGCAGCGACGATTTTGTCGAGGAAATGAAAGAGTGGGAAGGGGACGTGGAGAGATCGGTTGAAAACGTGTCAAACTTTTAGCGAGAAGCTAAAACATGCCTGAAAATAGACCAAAAATTAGGTTTCGAATTTGGTGCCTGGCACCAAGGTGGGGGACCGAAAAGCTAATGGTGGCCAGGGCAGGATTCGAACCTGCGTAGGGCAAGCCCGGCAGATTTACAGTCTGCTGCTTTTGACCGCTCAGCCACCTGGCCACAATTAGCTTCTCGGTGAAGGGAGTGCGAATTATATCAGGGGAAATGGGAGCCGAGGATCGGAGTCGAACCGACAACCGCCTGTTTACAAAACAGGTGCTCTACCAATTGAGCTACCTCGGCAAATCGCGTACATCAAGATGGCAGCGGCGGCGGAGACGTTGAGCGACTCGACAGGGCCCGCGCCGGCGATGGAGACAAGTTTATCACAGCGCTCTTTGACCAGCCGCCGCAGCCCCTGGCCCTCGTTGCCCAGGATGATCGCGGTTTTATCCATGGGCTGATAACGATCAAGCGACATCCCTTCCATTTCCGCGCCGATCACGTCGAACCCGGCTTTTTGTAAATCTAAAACGGTTTGAGCCATATTGGTGATTCGGACCACAGGCACATGCTCCACGGCTCCCGAGGAAATGCGCGCGACCGTCTCCCCAACCGGCGCGCTTCGCCATTTGGGGATGATCACGCCTTGAACACCAAAGAAACCCGCACTGCGCAGAATCGCCCCAATGTTTTGAGGGTCTTGGATTTCATCCAGCGCCACGAGCACCGCTTTTGGAGGCAGCCCCTTCAGCAATTCGTCGAGCTGCAGTTCCGGCTTGGGATCGGCTTGCGCCACAACACCTTGGTGATGCCCTTTGGCCATTTTATGGACCACCTCGGGGCGCGCGAACACGATGGGAATTTCTTTTTGACGGGCGGCACGAACAATCTCTTCTATTGCCGGCCCTGTGCTGCCCGCTTGGATCCAAATTTTATGGACCTTGCGAGTGCTTTTAAGCGCTTCCAAAAGGGGCTGACGGCCGTAAATGAAATCAGCCATTGGCTTTCGGTAAAAGACGCGCGCCGCTGGAGGTGTCTTCTACCACGAAACCGCGCTCTGAAATGGCGGCACGCAAACGGTCGGCCTCTTTAAAATCTTTCGCCTTGCGCGCCGCCTCGCGGCGATGCGCCAAGTCTGTCACATCGGGTGGAATCAGCACGTCTTGCGTGCGCGGAAATAAATCGATGCCTAACATATCCGTCGCTTTTCGCACGTGGCCTAGAATATGCCGAATATCGGCTGGACGTGCCGTATTTCCGCTGAATTGTTTTTCCACCAAAGCCATTAAGCGGTGCATTTCACTTAAAGCGGCGGGGGTATTAAGGTCATCGGAAAGAGCCTCTAGGAAATCGTTCATCGCCAGGTCCGCGGTCTGACGAGTTTGAGGGTCGGCACGATCCGAAGCATCCATCGTGGCGCTTAGCTTGCGAATGACGTAGGTTGCCCGCGCAATCGCGTCTTTAAGGCCCGACAGCGACAACCGGGCTTGCTCCAACAATTCTGATGAAAAATCAAGAGGCGACCGGTAATGAACGGCGAGCAGCATATAGCGCACCACAGACGGGTGGTATTTCTCAAAAATATCTGAAAGCGCGAAAAAATTCCCAAGAGACTTGGACATTTTTTCTCTGTTCACCGTCACAAATCCGTTGTGCATCCAAAACCTTGCGAAGGGAAGGCCGGTGGCGGCTTCCGATTGCGCGATTTCGTTTTCGTGGTGCGGAAAAATAAGGTCCAGCCCTCCGCCATGGATATCAAAGCCCGTCCCTAAATATTTGAGGGACATGACCGAACATTCAATATGCCACCCCGGCCGCCCCTTCCCCCACGGAGAGTCCCATGACACTTCCGGCGGTTCCCCCGGTTTGGAACGCTTCCAGAGCGCAAAATCAAGCGGGTCTTTTTTCCCTACGTTAACGTCCACGCGCGCGCCTGCCTGCAGGTCATCGAGAGGTTTTTTGGACAGCTTGCCGTATCGCGGAAACGCTTGGACGGAAAAATACACACCATCCGGCGCCGTGTAAGCGGCCCCCCGGTCCATAAGCGCCTCTATCAGCCTCACGATATCCGGGATATTTTCGGTCACGCGCGGATAGGCGTCCGCCCGCTCGATGCCCAACGCGTCCATCTTGTTATAGAAGTCGGCGATGTTGTCGTCGACCAGGCGAGTGGTCGTTACCCCGCGCTCCGCGGCACGGGCGATGATCTTGTCATCGACATCGGTAAAATTTTGAACAAAGCGGACGGGGTGCCCCAACGCACGAAGGACACGCCGAAGCACATCAAAGACCACATAACAACGGGCATGACCTAAGTGGCACGAATCGTAAGGGGTCACCCCACATACGTAAATACGAACCTCTCTTCCCGCGGCAATTTCAAATTTTTCTTTTCCGCCCGTCAGCGTGTTATGCAGGTGAATCATAAAGACTCCAGCAGAACAACCGCCTGCGCGGCGATGGCTTCCCCCCGCCCAATGGCATCCAACCCTTCGTTGGTTTTACCTTTGACCTGGACTTGGGCTTGCGAAATTCCCATTAACCGGGCAATCATTTCACGAATGGCTTGGCGGTAGGGGCCGATTTTAGGGGCTTCGGCCATCACCACCGCATCCACATTGCCTACGCGGTAGCCGGCTTTTTTTATTTCGCCCATCACCTTCTCCAACATCCCGCTGCTGGCCATGTTTTTAAAGGAGGGGTCGGAAGGTGGGAAAAAGTGTCCAATGTCTGGAAGAGCCGCCGCGCCCAACAACGCATCCATAAGGGCGTGCAGCAGCGCATCGGCATCGGAATGACCTTCCAAGCCTTTTTCATATGGAAGCTTCACGCCGCCGAGCATAAGCGCTCGCCCAGACACCAAGCGATGAATGTCGTAGCCTAAACCCACACGTACAGTCATGACTGTTTCCTTTTTAAAAGAAGTTTAGCCAACGCGAAATCGGACGGGTGCGTCACTTTAATATTTTCAACCGGAGACTCAACGATTTTGACTTTCACACCCAACCGCTCCACCATCTGCGCATCGTCGGTCACAAGCCAGTGTGTTCCCTTGGCATGCGCACGTTCCAAAAGCTTTCGTTCAAACGTTTGGGGTGTTTGGGCCAACCACACCAGACGACGATCGGGGGACGCGTGAACAAACCCTTTGGTATTGGCAATTTTTATTGTGTCCCGGCTGGGGCAAGCCGCCAACGCCGCACGGTAGCGCCGGGCCGCCTCAATAGATTTTTCAATCGTCTTCTGCTCCACCAGTGGTCGTACGGCATCATGGACGGCGACATATCGGCATGATGCGGGCAAGGCCTTTAGCCCGTGGCGCACCGAATCGCGCCGCTCCTTGCCGCCCGCCACAACGGCTGCGACTTTTCGAAAACGCATCGCCATCACTGCAACGGACTGAATATCCTCCGCCGGGACCACCACCACCACGCTGGACACCGAAGGCGCCGATTCAAAGGCTTGAATGGACCACCACAGGAGGGAATGCCCGCCCAGCCTCAGGTATTGCTTTCGCGTAGGGCCACCAAACCGCAGGCCTTTGCCGCCACCGACGATGATGGCGCCCGCATCACGCATGGCGCTAGTCCTTTTCTTTTACCTTGGTGAAAATCATGCGGCCAGCGGAGGTTTGAAGAACGGAGGTGACCACGACATCCACTTTTTTGCCGACCAGGCGCTTGCCGTCTTCGACCACCACCATGGTCCCGTCATCCAAATAGCCCACCCCTTGTTCACGCTCTTTGCCTTCGCGGGCGACGAAAATGATCATCGGCTCCCCCGGAAGTGCGGCGGGGCGCAGCGTATTAGCCAAGTCATTGACATTTAGCACCGTCACCCCTTGAAGCGAGGCGACTTTGTTTAAATTGAAGTCGGTGGTGATGATTTTGGCCCCTAATTCCCGGGCCATCACCACAAGTTTTCCATCGACATCCTTAATCTCGGCATAATCTTTGTCGTAAATTTTGACCTGAACATCCGGATGTTCCTGCAGGCGGGCCAAGATATCCAAACCTCGACGGCCGCGCGCTCGGCGAATGGAGTCAGAGGAGTCCGCGATGTTTTGAAGCTCTTTTAAAATAAAGCGCCCCACCACAAGCGGTCCGGTCAGGAATTTAGCTTCATAAACATCGGCAATACGCCCGTCGATAATGGCCGAGGTATCCACCGCGTTGACGTCCACGCCCCGCCGCTTAAACCCTTTGATGGGCAAATCGCCGCGGTCGAGCTGGTCTAACTCTTCTTGCCTGCGCACGGCAATCACGGCGCCTAAATACGTCAGCACGATGTAAATGTAGGGCGACGCTTTGGCGACTAATCCCGTGAGGCGCGGGTCGTTAACCCGAAACACCGCTTCATTAATGAACCAGGCAAAAATAAGCCCGATGCCACCCCCCAATAAACCAAGCAACATATGGCTTAAAGGGACACGCTCCAAGATAATTTCCACCGCAATAATAAAAAGCGCCGCACCGAAACCGGCAGCGATCCCAATCCAATCGTTTGAAACCTTAAACCAACCAATGACCGGCAGCGTGACGATCAGTGTAAGACGAATGAACCACCAGAGCATAGGAGACCTCTCTTTTACCCGTTGACGGGTTCCTCCGCGAGGGCTTCCGAAAGCCAATCGATGCCGCGGAGTTCTAGTTTCAGGGCGTTAAGCTCCTGGCCGCCGTCGCGCAGTGACTTCTTCGGCACGACGGCACGGCGAAACCCGAGCTGGGTTGCTTCGGCCAAACGCATGGCCAGGCCCCCCACGGATCGAATTTCGCCGCCAAGTCCCACTTCCCCGACCCAGACCGTATTCGGGTCCAGGGTTTGATTGCGGTAGGCGGAGGCAATCGCCGCAGCCACACCGACATCCAGGGCGGGCTCTTTGACTTTAAGCCCCCCTACGATGTTCACGAAAATGTCTTCATTCTGAAGTTGAAGCCCGAGCCGCTTTTCAAGCACGGCAATAAGCATGCCGGCACGATTGGCATCGAAACCGGTCACTTGCCGCTTGGGAAACCCGAAGGGCGTGCGCGAGACGAGCGCCTGGACTTCCAGCAGGAGCGAGCGCGTGCCTTCGAGACTGGCCGCCACGACCGACCCCGGCGCCGACGAACGCTCGGAAAGCAGCACTTGCGAGGGGCTTACCACTCCCTGCAGACCTTCGCCCGTCATGCGGAAAACACCGACTTCATGCGTGGGTCCAAACCGGTTTTTATAGGAACGAAGAAGCCGGTAGACCTGCTCGCGTTCGGCTTCGAAATAAAGCACCGTGTCGACCATGTGTTCGAGGACTCGGGGGCCGGCCAAATCGCCTTCTTTGGTCACATGGCCTAATATAAAGACGGTCATCTGGCGTGATTTAGCCAACCGCAAAAGTTCAGCCGTGCATTCGCGCACCTGCCCCACCGACCCTGGAGCGCTGGCCATGTCTTCCCGGTACGTCGTTTGAACGGAATCGATCACAAGCCACTGCGGAGAAATACGAAGGATGGCTTCCGTCATCTTCGAAAGTTCCGTTTCGGATACGAGCGACAAGCCTTGGCCTTTCACATTCAAGCGGTGCGCGCGGTCCTTGACCTGATCCAGTGATTCTTCGCCGGACACGTAAAGCCCCTGGCTCCCCGCGCGACAAAGCCCTTCGGCGACCTGAAGCATCAAGGTCGACTTCCCGATCCCCGGAGGCCCCCCTAAAAGCACCATGGAGCCGGGCACCACCCCTCCACCGAGCACACGATCGAACTCGGGAATCCCCGTCGCCCGGCGCGCCACCGGTTTAACGGCAACTTGGTCGAGCGTAACAATCTCGGAACTAAATGGCGTTAAAGGACGAGCACGAGGTGCTGCGGCCTTGGATGAACCCGCCTCTTGTTCTTCCACAAAGCTATTCCAGTTTTCACACTCCGGGCAGCGCCCTAACCACTTGGCCGCAGAATACCCGCAGTTCTGGCACCGATAAAGCGTTTTGATTTTCATGATCACCGGGCCACACCGGCGAAGCCGAGGAGGTAGGCGATGTCTTTATCTTCGAAGGCGACACGCAGCAGGCCGCTTAAGTGCGAGGTTTCGGCGATGTCTTCGACTCTGAGCCCCGCGGTCACCCACTTGTTCACCTTTACGTTGCCGCCCGCGTTATAAATCGGCTGGTCGAAGCGCCGGCCTTTGATGACGTCGTCACGGCCAAAATCAGTTGCCTGCGCGATAATTTCCACGCTTTTGACCACGGGGATTTCGGTCGATTCAAACGGGCGCAGCCGCGCTTCGGCGCCACCCCGCGACTGAATAAACCCAACCGCCCCCGTTAGCGGCCCCCAATCGCGGCCGATTAAGGCGGTAATGGTGTTTTCGCGTTCGTAGTCTCGGTCTTCTTTTTCCACGCCTAGTTTGGGCTTTAAGTTTTGCCCTAAGACTTCATAAAACTTGCCTGGGCGCGGTTCAAGCCGCAGTCCCACATCCCCGCGGTAAGCGCTGGCTTCAAAGTCGCGGCGCGTTTGGATAATCCAAAAGGCGCGCACTTTGGTGAACCGCGCCAAAACTTCCTTGGCGGAATCGCTGGCTTGTTTTAAATTGCTGACGGTTTCTTTCACCTCTTCACCCGTCTTTTTGTCGGAAAAAAGTGCCCCGATGGTCCCTTCGCCGCGCTGAACGCCGCCCAAAATGGAATTGGATTTATCCAGCGTCTCCTTCAAGTGATGAATCGCTTGCTTGATTTCTTCTTTGCTCGACGTCATGACGTCATCCAAATGCGCCGCAAGCGACTTGGCGTGCACGGTAAAGTCTTCGACGTTTCGCACGATATGGACGAGGGATTGCTGCTGCTTGCCCAGCGCCTCGTTTAGAGCATGGGTGATCGACCGGAGGTTAGCCATCGTGACGTTTAAGTTGTCGCCTAACTTGCCGCCGCCGGTGATGTCATCGAGCGACTTGGCGACGCGTTCCATCAATTCATCCATCGAAAGCGATTCTTCCCCGATCAGGGTTTCTTGGTCGGCCAAAATCTGCGCCTCTTCCGGCGTCCCCGGCATGGGCTTGCCCGGTTCAATGGCAATAAATTTGGTCCCGATGATGCCGGTGCTGCGAATGCGTACCTTCGCGTTTTTATACAGCCTCACGTCCTTGCGCAGCGCCAGCGTTAATTTGGCTTGGTCATCGATCAGCGAGACGCTGCGCACCGAACCCACTTCCACACCGGATATTTTAACGGGTGATTTGTCGGTGATGCCTTCGACGCTTCGAAATATCACAAAAATATGGTTTTGCGGCCGAAAATGGATGTCGCCCAGCATCAAAATGCTGACCATCAAAATGGCCAAACCGGCAAGGACAAACAAACCGACCTTGCTTTCCGGAGAAAGCCGGTCGTCGGGCTCTGGTTCCATGGACGCGCGCTGGTCGTCGGCCATGAGTTAGTCGATGGCCCGCACTTTCATTTGGATCGGCCCCACGGAGGAACCGGTAATGAATTGCTTTAAAATCGGGTTGTCGGTTTTTTGAATGTTTTCGGGGCCGTCCACGGCAATAATTTTCCCTTCGTAGAGCATAGCGATGCGACTTGAAATTTTATAGGCCGACTTCATGTCGTGGGTGATGGTCACTCCTGTCGTGCCCAGCTTTTGATGGAGGCTGACGATTAAATCGTTGATCACATCCGACATGATGGGATCAAGGCCCGTCGTCGGCTCATCATAGAATAAATATTTTGGGCTCATGGCTACCGCCCGGGCGATGGCTACGCGCTTTTTCATGCCTCCGGAAAGTTCGGAGGGTTTCAAGCGCTCAATACCTGAAAGGCCCACTAAAGCAAGCGTTTTGGAAATAATTTCGGCTGTTTGCGCCTCACTATGCTTCTTCATTTGCCGCAGCCCAAAACCTACATTTTCGCCAACGGTCAGCGAATCAAACAACGCGCCGCCTTGAAACACGTACGCGAATTTTTTTTGTTCTTCGGCCAAGGCCTCCTCATCCATTTCCGTAATTTCTTGGTCATCCACCCACACTTCGCCGCGGTCAGGCTTAAGCAACCCGATCAGCACTTTAAGCGTCACACTTTTTCCGGTCCCAGAGCCGCCGATAATGGTGAGGGTTTCTCCGTCTCGCACCTCTAAGTCCACACCCCGCAGCACGTGATGCCGCCCAAACGATTTGTACACATTGACGAGTTTAAGGCCCATCACCCGAGTCCAAAAGCGACCAATACGGCCGACAAGAAGTAATCCAGCACCAAAATCATGACCATCGACACGACGACCGCGCTCGTGGTGGCTTTGCCGACACCCTCGGCACCGCCTTCACAGGTGAAGCCTTTGTAGCAGGAAACGATGGCAATCACCGCGGCAAAAAAAACAGATTTCGAAAGGCCGTGCGTGCATTCCTTCCACGTTAACTGCTGTATTTCTTGAAGGTATTGGCTTCCTGGAATGTCTAAACGATAAACGGCAATGAGCCACCCACCCCAAATACCGATAAAAATCGCCATCAGTGTCAGAAGCGGAATCCCAAGAATGCACGCTATAAACCGCGGCACCGCCAAATACTTAACCGGGCTTGTACCCAAAGTATAAAGCGCGTCCAATTGTTCGGTTACTTTCATCGTGCCCAGTTCCGCCGCAATCGCCGCGCCCACGCGACCGGCAATGACGACGGCTGTTAGGACAGGCCCCAGCTCTTTCGTCAAAGAAAGCGACACGACCGTGCCCACATAGATGGGCTCGTTAAATACTTTCCGGAACGAAAACCCGGTTTGAAGCGCCAACACCATTCCCGTAAAGAGACTCGTGAGCAGCACCACCGGCACCGATTCAATGCCGATCGCCACAATTTGCTCATAGACGCTGCCTCGTTCGGCGTTTTTAAGCCAATAGAGGGTTTGGCGAATTAAGATGACCATGCGCCCCAGTGTTTCAGACAAGGAAATGAGCGGCGCTCCCAGCCAACGAAGCAGGCGTTGTTCAAAAGAGGGTCGGTTGCTTTCGGTCATTCGTACACTCTTGGAACTCGCGCGCTGATTCGGCACAGCGCTTCATAGGCGCTCGACTGCGCGGTTTCGCCCAGTTCTCGCGCAGTAATCTCTTCGCGCCCTTGACGGCCGAGCAAAACCGCCTCATCGCCGACATGCACGGAGGGAAGCGAGGCCACATCCACCATGAGCATATCCATCGTGACCCGTCCTAAAACCGGCACGCGTTTGCCTCCCACAAGAACCTGCCCTTTGCTGCTTAAAATTCGCGGGTAACCATCGGCATACCCCACCGCCAACGTGGCCACTCGCGTCGAGCGTTTCGCGGTCCACGTCCTTGCATAACTAACCGGAAAGCCCTTGGGTACCATTTTTAAAAAGATCACGCGGCTTTTCCAGCTAAGCGCCGGCGCCAGGGAAAGCCGTTTTTCCGCACCCCGGAAGGGCGGGACCCCGTAAAACGCCAAACCGGGCCGCACCAACGTTCCATGGGTGTCAGGATAGCGAATTAATGCCGATGAATTCGCCGTATGAACCCATTGAGGCTTGAATGGCCTGCCGGCAGCCCCGCGTAAGGACAATCGCAGAACCTGCCGAAACCGCTGCGCTTGAAGACGAGTATACGCGGGGTCTACATCCGCACTGGAGAAGTGCGTGTAAATCCCCTCGATCAAAAGGCCCGGCAAGCGCGCAACGTCGCGGACGAAGGCGGGGGCCCGGCTGGTTTGAATCCCGATCCGGCCAAAACCCGTATCAATCTTTAAATGAATCGGCAGGGGTCGTTTTTTGCGCTCCGCTAAGCGTGAAAGCGCAAGCGCCGCATCGAGGCTGGCCACCGTTGGCGTTAAGTGATAATCAAAAAGAACGGGAAAATTATCGAAGGGATAAAGGCTGCCCAAAATCAACACGGGAATTTTAAACCCGGATTCGCGAAGCGCCACCCCTTCTTCGAGACTTGAAACGCCCAGAAGAGCGGCGCCTTCTTCCACGGCCACGCGCGCGGTGGGCAGCAGCCCATGGCCATAGGCATTGGCTTTGACGACCGCCAACATCTGGCTGCCGGGAGACACCAACGCCTTTAGCGCGCGCCAATTGGCGCGCAGGGCCACTGGGTTGACCTCCACCCAGCAGGGCCTGTACACGCGGCTCATGCGACGGGTTCGGGAATTCCGGCGGGGGCGAGGTTTTCGAACTTGGTGTATTCGCGGATAAAAGCGAGTTCAAACTCGCCTGTGGGGCCATTGCGCTGTTTGGCGATCAAAATTTTGGCTTTGCCCTGGAGGTCGATTTCCTGCGGCTTATACACTTCTTCACGGTAAATAAACGCCACCATATCGGCGTCTTGTTCGATCGCCCCCGACTCGCGTAAATCAGAAAGCTGCGGTTTGCCTTCGCGGCCTTTTTCCTCCGGACGGCGCGACAACTGCGAGAGCGCAATCACCGGCACGCGCAAATCACGCGCTAAGCCTTTCAGATTGCGTGAAATTTCCGAAATTTCCTGTTGGCGGCTTTCCACTCTTCCCGCTCCGCGCATCAGCTGAAGATAGTCGACGAGAACCAGCGAAAGCGGCGTGCCTTTGGCACTCAGTTCCGCCGCCAGACGCCGGGCGCGAGCCCGCATTTCCAAAATGGACAAAGACGAAGAATCATCGATGTAAATCGGGGCTTGCGCGATTTGGCTCGCACTGGCCGTCAACGTGTTCCAATATTTCTTTTCCAGATAGCCGCGCCGCACTTTGTGCGCGTCCACCCGGGCTTGAGAGCAGAGCATGCGCATCATGAGTTCTTCGCGAGACATTTCCAGCGAAAACACGGCGACGGGCAACTTATTTTGAATGGCCGCGTGTTCGGCGATATTAAGCGCAAAACTTGTTTTACCCATGGAAGGACGGCCGGCCACAATAATTAAGTTGGACGGCTGAAGTCCTGAGGACATCGTGTCCAATTCACTAAAGCCCGTCGCGATGCCGGTTACGTGGGCTTTTCGTTGGTAGAGCTTCTCGACGGTCTCGATGACGTCGTGGACCAATTCGCCCACGGACACAAAACCTTTTTCGGCTTTTGATTGAGCGATGGAAAAAATCTGATGTTCCGCTTCATCCAAAATAGCCGCGGGGTCTTCTTGCTGCTGGTAAGCGGCGGAAACGATTTTGGTGGAAACGGCGATTAACTGACGGAGAATGGCTTTATCTTTCACCAGGCGCGCATAATGCTCCACATTGGCGGCCGTGGGAAGCACGTGGGTCAAATCGGTTAAATAAGAGGCGCCCCCGATGTCGTTTAAAAGCCGCTCATTTTTAAGCGCTTCACCCACTGTAACCACATCGATGGCGGCCCCTTGGGAAAAAAGCCGGGCGACCATGCGGAAAATGCTTTTGTGCGCTGGGTTGTAGAAGGAATTCTCATCGAGCATGTCGAGCACGCGCGCTTGCGCTTCGCGTTCGATGAGCATGGCGCCCAGGACGGCCTTTTCAGCCTCCACCGCCTGGGGTGGGGTTTTATCGATTAAGTCAACCATTGGATGAAGACTGAATGGAAGAGGGAACAGCACAGGGAGAGGGAGTCGAGGAATTTTTTATTAAAAAAGCTTCCTTGACTCCCACTCCCTCCCCCTCAACCTTGTCTTTATTCCTCCGCGACGACTGTGACTTTTAACTGCGCGAGTTGACCCGAGCCGACGCGTACAGTAATAGTCGCTGGACCAAGCTGTTTAAGCGGTTCGGCTAAAACGATGGCCTTCTTATCAATTTCAACGCCTTCTTTGGCTAAGGCAGCCGCAATTTCGTTACGGCCGATTGAACCAAACAGCTTGCCTTCGTCGCCCGCCTTGGCGGTAAATGTAAGCGACACGCCGGCGATTTTCTGAATGACGGTTTGGGCAACGCTTCGTTGCCGCTCAGCATGGGCTAACGCCCCTTGCCGTTCGGTTTCCCATTGCCGCAGCGCAGGCGCGGTGGCCTGAAAGGCCAGGCGGCGCGGGAGTAAAAAATTTCGGGCATATCCCGCGGAAACATTCTTAAGTTCCCCTGCCTGAGCCACCCCGCCGACATCTTCACGAAAAACTACTTTCATTGATCGTGCCATGGAAATTCTCCTTAGATAACCGTATACGGCAGCAAGGCCATATTTCGCGCGCGTTTAATGGCCCGCGTGAGCATCCGGTGATGCTTGGCACAGTTGCCCGTAGAGCGGGCGGAGATCATCTTGCCGCGCTCGGTAATGAAATTGCGAAGCAAGGTGGTGTTCTTATAATCCACATCCAGCACGCGGTCGACGCAGAAACGGCAAACTTTGCGCCGAGGCGGGCCCCAACGCTTCGGACGGCCGCCATCTTCACCGCCTCGCGGCGCGCCAACGCCGAAACGGCCGGGGGTGCGTGGGCGCGATGCGCCGGAAGGGGCGGAACTGGGTGTCGTTGTTGGTGTGCTCATCGTAATGTCCTTTCGTAGTTAGAAGGGGATATCGTCGTCATTGACAGCCGGAGCCGGGGCGCTCGAGCGTGCGGGAGCCGCTGTTGCCGTCGCGGCTACTGGAGCTTCCGATTCGTCACCTTCGCTGTCCGCTTCACTCGCCGAGCCATCGCCAGTCTTGGCCAAAAACTGCAAACGAAGCGCATCAATCTCCAAACCCGAGCGTTTTTGACCGTCTTTGGTTTCCCAGGACGTGCTTTTAAGACGCCCTTCCACATAAATCGGACTACCTTTTTTAAGCCGCTCTCGGCAGCGTTCAGCCGTTTCCCGCCACACCGTCACAGGGACAAAAGTGGCTTCTTCACGCCATTCGCCGGTGCCGTCTTTAAACCGACGGTTGACGGCCACATCCAAACGGGCCACGGCAATACCCTTGGGCGTGTAGCGGACTTCTGGGTCGCGTGTCAGGCGGCCCACCAAACGCACGTCATTCATCTGGAGCAATCGTAAAGTTGTGGGAGTCACGAAGCGGCCCCCTCCGACGTGGGCGCACTGGCCGAAGCAGGCGGCGGAGTTGGGGTTACACCCGGAGGCGGCGTCACCGTGGGAGCCGGCCGGCGGAAACCGCCAGGACGAGCACCTGGGCGCGCGCCTTCGGCGGCTCCGGTAGGCCGTTCACGACGCGGCGCGAACGTCTTGTTCTTTTTAATGATCTTAAGCGTCATATGACGCAAAATCGAATCGGTCACGCGGAAATAATGATCCAAATCCGTCACCACGGTCCCATCGGCGGTAAAATTCAAAATAGTATAGAACCCTTCCCGGTGGCCTTGAACCGAGTAAGCCAAGCGGCGGCGTCCCCAGCGATCTTCTCCGGTCACATTCCCGTTTTTGGAGGTAATGGTCTGCTTAATTTTATTGACGATGGTGTCGACTTGATCGTTCTGAATATCGGGGTCGGCAATGAAAATAGTTTCGTACGTAGAAACGGCCATGTTTGTAGGTCTCCTTTTTGGGTTTTGCCCGCTTCATTCGCCGTGATGCCCGGCGGAAGCAAGCAAAGGAGTCGTATGTTGGGTCACGACTGCTGCAATCATACTAAATCAACCGGTATCGGAATGGGGGGGATCAAGCTTGCAGCATCGAGATGGAGTCCATCTCGATCTCAAAGCTCAAAACTCCCCGATTCCCATACCGATCTCTCCCTATTTCCCCGCTGCCGTGCTGACCAGAATCCGGTACTCGACCTCCCCCTTCTTCACATACCCCAAATTCTTCCTTATTAAGTACTCGGTATAGGAGGGATCTTCCACCAGACGGCGGAGTTCTTGAGTCAAAGCCGTGTGATCGGCCTGCAGCCGGGTTACGGCTTTCTCCAAGCGGCGTTTTTCCCAGAACAAAGACCAGAATTTTCGGAACCCGCTGTTCCCAAAAAGCAGGAGGGCCATCAAAACGATGGCCCCCCAGACGATTCGGCGTTCAGGGATCTTTATCAAGCCGCCCCGCCTACCGGCAGGCGGGCGCGAGCGCGGGGGTCACTTTAAAAGCTTCCATGCCGGGGTAATGCGCTTTCTTGCCCAAGGCCTGCTCGATGCGAAGCAGCTGGTTGTATTTGCAAATGCGGTCGGTGCGGCTGGCCGAACCTGTTTTAATCTGACCGGTGTTTAACGCCACGGCCAAATCCGCAATAAAAGTGTCTTCGGTTTCGCCCGAGCGGTGAGACATAACGGCCGTATATCCCGCCTGATAGGCCGTGGTCACGGTTTCAACCGTTTCGGAGAGCGTGCCGATCTGGTTGACTTTGACCAGAATGGAATTGGCCACGCCTTCGGAAATTCCGCGCTTCAAACGTTCCACGTTGGTCACAAACAGATCATCGCCCACCAACTGCACCCGCGCACCCAGCTTTCGCGTCATGAGTTTCCAACCCGTCCAATCATCTTCGGCAACACCGTCTTCAATGGAGATGATCGGATACTTCTGCGTCCAACGGTCGTAGAACTCAACCATTTGGTCCGGGGATTTTTTCTGGTTTTCTTTTTCCCCTTCGAGCAGGTAATTTCCGTTTTTAAAGAATTCCGTGGAGGCGGGGTCTAAAGCGATCAGAATGTCTTTCCCAAGCTCGTACCCGGCTTTACTGACCGCATGGGCAATACATTCGAGCGCCTCTTCATTAGAGCCTAAGTTTGGAGCGAAGCCGCCCTCGTCACCAACACTCGTGGCGTAGTGTTTTTCATGCAGAACTTTTTTCAGAGTGTGGAAGATCTCGGCGCCCATGCGCAGAGCTTCGCTAAAGGACCGCGCACCGGCGGGCATGATCATGAACTCCTGAAGATCGACGTTGTTATCGGCATGCGCTCCGCCGTTGATGATGTTCATCATCGGAACCGGTAGAACATAGCCTTTCATTTTTAGGGAGTAGAGCGTGCGAACGTAATCGTAAAGAGGCTTTTTGGCCGCTGTCGCCGCCGCTTTGGCGCTGGCTAAAGAAACCCCGAGGATGGCGTTGGCGCCCAAAACACTTTTATTCTTCGTGCCATCTAAAATCCGCATCGTCTCATCAAGTTCCGGCGTGTCGCAGGGCTTCCCCTTGAGCTTTTTGGCAATCGGGCCATTCACGTTGGTGACCGCCTTGGAAACGCCTTTGCCTAAATAACGTTTTAAATCGCCATCGCGCAGTTCATTGGCTTCATGCGCGCCGGTGGAAGCCCCGGAGGGCACGGCCGCGCGGCCCATGACACCGTTGGCCAAAATAACGTCCACTTCTACTGTCGGGTTTCCCCGCGAATCGAGTATTTCACGTCCGATCATTTGCGCAATCTTGGGTGGCATGCCTGGGCTCCTTATGCGTTTTCGATTAAACGGCGTCCGATTTTTTCGAGATCTTTTCGTTTCTTAAGGGATGCGGCTTCGACGTAGAGGCGCACCACGGGTTCGGTGCCGGAAAGACGAATGCCTATCCAGCTGTCGTCTTCGAAGATGAATTTAAACCCGTCCAGTCGCATGATTTTTTTGACTGCCAAGGAGCCGATTGCATTAGGCGTGAACGTTTCCAAACGTTTGCGAACGCCCTGCATCACGTCATCGGTTAAATGCAGGTTGATGCGGTCGGAGTAGAAAGGCCCGACTCTTGCGCGAAGTTCTTTCAAAATCATTTTAAACGGTTTTTTCTCCGTGGCCCGCACTTCGGCCATCAACAAACAGGCCAGAATTCCGTCTTTTTCCGGCACGTGGCCGGCGATCGTCATTCCCCCCGATTCTTCCCCGCCCATTAGGAAATTACCTGCCATCATGGCTTCAGCGATGTATTTAAAGCCTACCGGCGTTTCTTTTATCGCTAAGCCGTAGTGACGGGCCACGGCATCGATGAAATGAGAGGTCATGACGCTGCGCACGACGAGGCCTTTGGCTTTTCGGGTTTTGACCAAATGCTGCAGTAAAATCGGCAAAATGTC
The DNA here is from genome assembly GCA_964441955.1 of uncultured Elusimicrobia bacterium. Classification (GTDB taxonomy): domain Bacteria; phylum Elusimicrobiota; class Elusimicrobia; order 2-01-FULL-59-12; family 2-01-FULL-59-12; genus CAYTWA01. The sequence goes on along the minus strand of CAYTWA010000005.1, from coordinate 156,633 downwards.
ATTGGGCGACAAGAGCGTGCCGTCTTGGTCGATCACACCGAAGCGATCGGCATCCCCATCGGTGGCTAGCCCAATGTGAAGTTTTTCTTTTTTCATCGTGCGAATCAGCTCGGCTAATTGCTCCGCGCCGGGCTCAGGCGATAGCCCGCCGAAACGCACATCCCGCCAGTGATGCAGCACAACGGTTGGAATTTTAGCCGACTTTAAAATGACATCCAGATACCCCATTCCAGCGCCATAAAGACAATCGACGCCGACGCGGAGTTTGGCCTTTTTAACCACCGCAAGGTCCACGATGCGGCGTAAACGCGCCAGATACGCCGGCTTCGGATCGAATTTTTTGATTAATGCACCGCGGGGTTGACCGATCGGCTGCGCCTGATCGATATTCGCGCGCCGCTCGATGTCTTTCGTGGCCTCAGGCGAAGCCGGAGCTCCATTGGCCATGTTGAACTTAAGACCGTTGTATTCGGCCGGGTTATGGCTGGCGGTAAAATTAATGGCCCCGACCGCCTTTTGACGCAAAATGTGATAGGCCACAGCCGGTGTCGGCACCACATCGTTGGACAAAAGCACGGGCAGTCCATACGCCGCCAAAACATCGGCGGCGGCTTGGGCAAACTCAGGGGATAAAAACCGCGGGTCGTAACCGACGATCACAGGGCCAACCGCGCCTTTGGATTCAATCTCCTGGCGCAAATGCAGCGCGATGGCTTGCGTCACTTTGCGCACGTTGGCGAAGGTGAACTCTTCCGCCAAAATAGCGCGCCACCCGGAGGTGCCGAATTGGATCATGCCGCTTTCCCCCCTTTGAGGCCTTTGGCGACGATTTTGAGCACCTCGTCGGGTTTAAAGGGTTTGGTCACATAGTCGAGCGCGCCCAACCCCACCGCTTCGCCCCAAAAACTATCTTCCCCGTAAGCGCTGACCATCAAGGCGGGCACTTTGCGTTTGCGCGCTTTAAGCTCTTTTAAAAGCGTCATGCCGTCCATCCCGGGCATTTGGCGGTCCGTGATCATGAGATCTACGGCGTTTTTTTCAAGCTGCTCGAGCGCCTCCCGTCCGTCTTGCGCTTCCAAAACGGCGTAGCCTTCAGGTGTCAAAATTTCGCGAAGCAATTCGCGCGAAATGGCTTCATCATCTACGACCAGAATTGTTTTTTTCATAATTCCTTTGTTCTCACCGCACCCGCTAGCTGGATTGCCAGGTTAGAATTTTTTGCGTGTAAACTTTCATTAAACTGCGGGCTTCATTTTTATCCGAGGCTTCGACCCACACATGAAACGTGGCTTCATCGGGATCGGGCAGCATCAACACCCAGGACCCGTTCACGAATACTTTTACGCCGTCCACCAATTCGCTCGATTGCCCCTGCACCGCTTCGATAGCCCGGCGCATGACCAGCCCCTTACGGTCCCAAGGACACGGGATTTTCTGATGAAACGTTTCGAACGTGGGGACGCTCGCGGCCAAATCATGCAGTTTGGTTTTGTGGCGCGCCATGAGCTCCACTATTTTAACGATCGCAAACATGGCGTCAAAACAGGGCTGGAATTCCGGAAAAATAAACCCGCCGATCCCGTCCCCTACAAACTTCATATGGTGTTCACGGCCGGCTTCCATAATATAGCGTGGCGCGGTACGCAAACGTTTGACGGCGGCGCCGTACGTGGCGGCTATTTTCTCGATGGCGGTGGAAATAGTGACGGGAACCCCTATCAAGGAAGCGCTGTCCTGCGGCGCCTGGAGCATCATCACCAGTTTGGCCACCATGAGGAGCGCCGTTTCGTTTGCTACCCGTTGGCCTTGTTCATCCACCAAAAAAACTTTTTCGGCTCCCGTATCGATCAAAAATCCCGCATCCGCTTTCAGCGTCACCACAATCGTGGAAAGCCGGTCCAGCGATGTTTGAAATTCTTCCGCCGTCTTGGTCACGCGCGGCGCGCTTAAATAGGCGTTTAACCCCACCACTTCCAACCCCAATCGGCCCAAAATATCGGGCAAGATGAGCGAGGCTGAGGAAAATGCGTAGTCGATCACGATCTTACGCTTTGAGTTTTGGAGGAGGGCGGTGTCGATCGCTTTTAGAAAACCGGCACGGTAATATTCCTGGGCGCGAGGCGGCGTCAATATGTCGCCCACCCGGTCGGGCGTCGAGCGCTTAAAATCTTCGCGCAAAAAAAGCTGTTCAATCGAGCGCTCTTGACTGTTGGTTAAATCAAACCCGGTTTTATCCAGCAATTTGATGTCGATAAGTTGGGGGTCGAAGGGGGACTGGCGTACATGCACGCCGCCCACTTCACCTTCTTGACCTAATTCATACCGCACCACGGGGATTGGCGCTGTTCGCAAATCGCCGACCCGCACGCCGGTGGACATCAAACCTGAAATGAGCGCCCGCTTGATCATGCGACTGGCCACATGCGCGTCGCGCGAAGTTGTCACATAGGACCCTTCTCCTAGGTAGGCGCCAAAAGCGGCGCCGATGCGCGACGCCAGTTCCGGCGTAATTTCACGGTTGGAAAGGCCTGTAATCCCGTACGCCCCAAAAAGGTGCCGCGTCCACCGTTCTCCCCACACAAGACTCGTGGAGAGCACCGCCCCGTCTTCCACATGTTTTTGCGGCCAAATTTTGACGTTGGAGTGAACGCGCGCACCGCTTCCGATGACGACATCATCCCCCATGATGACCCCTTCGGCCACCTCCACGCGCTCCCCGATGCGGCAGCGGGCGCCAATGACGGCTTCTCGAAGCTTTGCTTCCAGTCCAATGGTCACCTCATCCCAAATGACGCACCCGACCAGTTCGGCATATGGTTCGATGGTGACACGGTTGCCGATGATGCAATTGACGAGCCGCACCTTTTCACCCACCCGGCAGCCTTCCCCCAAAACCACCTTTCCTTCCATGTGGACGGTGGCGTCGCAAAGGGTCTGTGCTCCTGCGTGAACCCAGCCATCGGCCGATTTCGAGAAATGGAGCGGTTTTTGCACTTTTACACGCTCATCGAGCAAGTCGTAGTGCCCCAGACGGTATTCGGAAAGGTCGCCGACATCTTTCCAATAGCCTTCCGATATCGTGCCGAAAAGAGGTTTATTTTTTTGCATCAAGAGCGGAAAAAGATTTTTTGAGAAATCAAAACTGCTGTCGGGAGGGATCGCCTCTAAAACGCTGGGTTCTAAGAGATAAATACCGGTGTTGATGGTATCCGAGAACACCTCGCCCCAGGATGGTTTTTCAAGGAATCGCTGGATGCGCCCTTCTTCATCCACGATGACCACCCCGTATTCCAAAGGATTGGTCACACGCGTGAGCACCAATGTGGCATCGGCTTTTTTGGCGCGGTGGGCCTTTAGAGCCGCCCGGAGGTCAAAATCGGTTAAAAGGTCCCCGGAGATCACCAAAAAAGTATCGTCCAAATGTTTCTGGGCAAATTTGACGCAGCCGGCGGTGCCCAAATCGGCCTGCGGGCGCAGGTATTGAATTTTAACCCCGAACGCCGAACCATCCCCGAAGTGACGGATAATCACATCCGGCTGGTAGTACAACATGACGATCAACTCATCGAACCCGTGATGTTTCAGCAATTGGACGATGTGCTCCATCATCGGCACATTGGCCATCGGCACCATGGGTTTGGGAATATTAATCGTCAGCGGTCTAAGACGCGTCCCAAACCCGCCGGCCATCAAAATAGCTTTCACGCGGGTCTCCTCATCACTTTGGGATTATATCTGGACCTATGAATATAATGCCGAGCGTGCTGAATGCTTTTTTCGAAAGACTCGAGCGCGTCCCCAAACGGTATTTGATAGGCGGCCTCCTTTTGGCGTTTTGGCTGCTGGGCATGGTGTTTCTGCGCTATCTGCTTATTGACCTTCCCAGCATTGATACGCTGGAAAACTACACACCCCCTCTCATTACGAAAATTTTGGACCGAAACGGCGATACCGTAAGCGAGCTTTACACCGAACGGCGCGTGATCATCCCCCTGTCTCAAATTCCCATTCATCTTCAAAATGCCTTTTTGGCCACGGAAGATGAGGCGTTTTATACCCATTGGGGCATCAACATCAAAGGCATCGCTCGCGCCTTTATCAAAAACCTGCGCTACGGAAAAGTCATTGAAGGCGGCTCAACCATCACGCAGCAGCTCTCCAAAGTCATCTTTTTTACGCAGGCCAAAACCTTGACACGGAAATTCCGCGAATTACTACTGGCTCTGCAGCTCGAACGCAATTACACCAAACCGGAAATTTTTCAGATGTATTTAAATCAAATTTATTTTGGCCATGGGGCTTACGGCGTGGAAGCGGCCGCGAAGACGTATTTCGGTAAAACCGTGAAGGACTTGACCCTCCCCGAGTGCGCCATTTTAGCCGGCCTTCCGCGTTCACCGCGAAATTACTCTCCTTTTTTAAACCCCGAACCCGCCAAACGCCGCCGCGCCTGGGTGCTCTCGCGCTTGCGCCGCGAAGGCTACATTACGGCAAAAGATGAATCCCAAGCCAATCAAGCGCCAGTTTCCTCGCAACGAACTCCCAACGAACTGCCGGTAGGCGCTTATTTCGTAGACCATATTCGCCAGGTGCTGGAACCAACCTACGGAGAAAACGGACTTTACCGCGCGGGGCTAACGATTTATACCACCCTGGACCTTAAAATGCAGCGCGCCGCCGAGCAGGCAATGGAAAAAGCCTTGGCGCAATTTGACGCCGACAAAATTAAAGAAGTTGAAAAGGAAATCGCTGCTTTAAAAAAAGCGCGAAAACCCATTCCCGCGGAATTGTCGACCACAACCGTCAAAGTGCAGGGAGCCTTGGTGGCCATCGACCCCCGCACGGGGGGCATCCGCGCGTTGGTGGGTGGACGGGACTATAAAGCCTCCCAGTTTAACCGCGCCACCCAAGCGCAGCGCCAGCCCGGATCCGCGTTTAAAGCCTTTGTGTGGGCCGCCGCCGTGGATGGACCCTTCACCGAAGCCAGCATCGTCGATGATGACCGCGCCGCGTTCTTTAATGACGGCCGCGATTGGAAGCTGCTGGACTCGGCCACCGACCAATACGCCATTGCCGCGGCCACGGCGCCATTCCCCGCCGACCAAGCCTGGGTGCCGCAGAACTGGGATTACAAATATTTTGGTCCGGTGACGCTTCGAACCGGCTTGGCGATGTCGCGTAATCTGGTGTCCATTCGGCTTGCCGATCATTTGGGAGCTTCCACCGTTGTGGCTATAGCTCATAAGTGCGGGGTCAATAGCAAACTTCAGTCGGTGTTGTCCTTGGCGCTTGGGACCGAGCAAGTTAACCTTTTGGAATTGACCGGTTCTTACGCGACGTTTCCCAATGGAGGCATTCACCCGGACCCCTACCCCATAACCCGTATCGAAGACAAAAACGGCGCCACGCTGGAAGATCATCGACCAAAATCCGATGTCCGCCTAAGCGCTCAGACCGCGTATGTGATGGTGGACTTGCTGCGAGCCGTTGTCTTGCAGGGAACCGGCGGGCGCGCTCAGGCGTTGGGTCGCCCCGTGGCTGGGAAAACAGGCACGAACCAAGACCTACGGGATTTATGGTTCGTGGGTTTTACGCCAGATTTGGTCGCCGGCGCATGGATGGGGTATGACAACTTCGCGCCACTTGGAAAGCACTTTACCGCGTCCTCAAAAGTGTTGCCCTGGTGGACGGAATTCATGAAAGAAGCGCACAAAGGCATGCCGGTTAAAAACTTCGCCGTGCCGGAGGGCATTGTCTTTACCAAAATCGACAAGCAAACCGGTTTTCTAGCGCTCCCCACCTGCCCGAAGGTGGTCTTAGCCGCCTTCAAAAAAGGCACCGACCCCAAGGATCTTTGCCCAGTCGACCACCTTGCCAACCCCCTCAAGGAAGAAGAAACAGAAGAATAACCGGCGTCTTTTCTCCACGACGCTGGGCCCCGGCTTACGACCTGTCGGGGTGACGAACTGGGGAATCTCGACTAGTCGTAATTTTTAAGGAACTACGACTTCATACCACTCCGTCTTATTATTTGGGGGCGGGTCCACTACGTAGTCTGTTCGCTCAATTAACAAAGAACGTCCATCGGTTGAAACGGAACGCAAGGTTGCGTAATTCTGGACGGGAAGTTCCCATGCGATCTTTTTGATCGTATTAATGACTACGAAAGGCTTTTTCAGTTATTTTTCTTACTTTAAAGCCTGGAGGAATGCCTTTTGTCAAAGGCCATGTTTTTGCGGAAGCATATGGAGATTTGCCTGGAGACTTTAATCTTAATGAGGGATTGCCGTTAGAAAGATCAACAGCGCGGTTTGGATCTGTCACATCAAAGACTTCTGCTAAAACCGTAGGAGAGACAAGATACAGGGTCAATAAAACAAAAATCCATTCTAATTTCGACATGGGCAAATAATAGCTATTTAATAAAAAATTGTTTAACAGATACGGAGGGCGCCGAGGCGTGCCCGCGGAGCGCCTCCAACCGGCAAAAAATTTGGATGGCCACGCTATTTTTTGGGTCGCCTTCCTCCGATGCGTTCGTGGAGGATGGTCCCGCTTCTTTTAAAAATAGGGTGGCGGGATCCGGTTGGGCCGTATGAGCGCGCAGCGGGCACGGCTCTGCGCCCGTGCTTATGTCGATTAAGCTCGGGTGTACGCGGGGCCCTTGGCGGCTTTGGATTCCACCACGGCTTGGGCGGCCGCCAAACGGGCGATCGGCACTCGGTACGGGGAGCAGCTGACATAGTCTAAGCCGATACGGTGACAAAACTTGACGCTCGCGGGGTCACCGCCGTGTTCGCCGCAGATGCCGAGCTTTAAGTCCTTCTTTACCTTGCGGCCTTTTTCCACCGCGATTTTCATCAGGTGACCGACCCCGATTTGATCGAGCGTTTGAAACGGGTCTTCTTTGAAGATCTTCTTTTCCAGGTAGGCCTTGATGAACTTGCCGGCATCGTCGCGGCTAAAGCCTAAGGTCATTTGCGTAAGATCGTTGGTGCCGAAGCTGAAAAACTGCGCTTCGGCGGCGATTTCATCGGCGGTTACGGCCCCGCGCGGGACTTCAATCATCGTGCCCAAAAGATACTGAATCTTCACGCCGTATTCCTTCATGGTTTCTTCGGCCACGCGCACGGCAATCGCTTTTTGGTCGCGCAGCTCGGAAACGTTGCCGACGAGCGGAATCATGATTTCGGGGACCACTTTGATCTTTTCTTCTTTCGCGAGCTCACAAGCCGCGCTGATGATGGCTTTGACCTGCATTTCGGTGATCTCCGGATAGGTGATCCCTAAGCGGCATCCGCGGTGGCCGAGCATAGGGTTAAACTCATGGAGCTCTTCCGTAGCGCGCATAATTTTTTCGGTTGGAACATTGATTTTCTTGGACAATTCTTCCGCCGCTTCCCGCGTTTTTGGCAAGAATTCATGGAGCGGCGGGTCAATGGTGCGCACCGTCACCCCGTAGCCTTTCATTTCGCGGAAGAGGCCTTTGAAATCTTCCTTTTGGAAGGGAAGCAGTTTCGCCAAGGCCTTCTTGCGCGCCTCCACATCCGTGGCCACTATCATTTCCTGCATAAACGGCAAGCGGTCTTCCGCAAAAAACATGTGTTCCGTCCGGCAAAGGCCGATGCCTTCGGCGCCAAACTCCGCGGCAACTTTGGCGTCGCGAGGGATATCGGAGTTGGAGCGAACTTTCAAGCGGCGCAGTTTATCCGCCCAGCCCATAAACACGCCGAACTCGCCTGAAATCGTCGGCTCGATCAATGGGGCTTGGCCCAAAATGACGCGGCCCGTCGTGCCGTCGATGGTCACCCAGTCGTTTTCCTTCACGGTGGTTCCGTTCATGCGAAACGTTTTATCGGCTTCGGAGACTTTGATGTCTTCGCATCCGGCCACACAGGGTTTGCCCATTCCGCGTGCCACGACCGCCGCATGCGAGGTCATGCCACCGCGCGCCGTGAGTATCCCTTGAGCGGCGTCCATGCCGTGGATGTCGTCCGGGTTTGTTTCCTGGCGAATTAAAATCACTTTGTCGCCCTTCTCGCCGCGGGCCGCCGCTGTGTCGGAATCAAACACCGCTTGGCCGGTGGCCGCCCCGGGAGAGGCCGGCAGGCCTTTGGTCAAAATTTTAAGCGAGGCTTTCGGGTCGATAACGGGGTGCAGCAGCTGGTCCAACTGTTCCGGTTCGACACGCATCAGCGCTTCTTCTTTCGTAATCAGCTTTTCCTTCACCATGTCGACCGCGATGCGGATGGCCGCGGGCGCTGTTCGTTTGCCGTTACGCGTCTGGAGCATGAACAGCTTTCCTTTTTCGATGGTGAATTCGAAGTCCTGAATGTCGCGGTAATGTTTTTCTAAGCGGGACGTAATGGCCCGAAGCTGCTTATAGACGGCCGGCATGTCCCGTTCGAGTTCTGCGATGGGCTTGGGCGTACGGATGCCGGCCACCACGTCTTCGCCTTGCGCGTTCGTTAAGTATTCACCGTAGAACACGTTGTCCCCGTTGGAGGGGTTGCGCGTAAAGCCCACGCCCGTGCCGCAGTCGTCTCCCATATTGCCAAAAACCATCGACTGGACGTTAACAGCCGTGCCCAAATCATCCGAAATTTTGTTTTGGCGCCGGTAGTAGATTGCGCGGGAGTTCATCCAGGATTCAAACACGGCGTTCCGGGCCCCTTCGAGCTGCTTTAACGCATCTTGAGGAAAATCCGAGCCCACTTTGTCGCGATAGAGTTTCTTGAAGCTTTCCACGATCTCTTTTAAATCGCCCACCACGAGCTCTGTGTCAAGCTTGACAGCCCTTTCGTCTTTTTTCTTTTCGAGAATGTGTTCAAATTCGCTTTTTTCAATTCCCCCGACCACATTGCCGTACATGGCAATGAAGCGACGGTAAGCGTCCCAGGCAAAGCGCGGCTTGCTGGTTAACTGCCCCAACCCTTCGGCCACCGTGTCGCTGATGCCCAGGTTTAAAATCGTGTCCATCATGCCGGGCATGGAAAACTTGGCGCCGGAGCGAACCGAAACCAACAAGGGGTTTTTGGGATCGCCGAATTTTTTGCCAATCGTTTTTTGAAGTTTATCGAGCGCGGCTTTTTGCTGGGCAGCTAATTCTTTGGGAAGCTTTTTCTTGTTCGCGTAATAGATGCGGCAGACGTCCGTGGTGATCGTAAATCCCGGAGGGACGGGTACACCGGCATTCGTCATTTCGGCCAGTCCCGCGCCTTTGCCGCCTAAGACATCCTTCATATGTCCTTTGCCTTCCGCTTTGCCTGCGCCGAAAAAATACACGTACTTTGTAGCCATGGATAAGTCTCCTTGATTAATCTAAAGTGGGGTTGACGGGAGAACGCCACCGCGCAACGGCGGGAATTCTAGCAAAAGCCTCCCTGGCTACGGGACCACTATAAAGGAAGCCGATTGCGTCACCTGGCGGCCGTTGGCGTATTCAGCCGTGAGGCGAACATGGTGCTTTCCAGGCTTAAGCACCCACCAAGGGGCGGGGTCGCCAAGGGGCAGAGATTTTTGGTTGACCCACCAGCGCAAGCGCTTTACGCCGACAGCGCCGTTGGCGCGTAACCGAATGGCTTGGGCTTCGCGCGGCAGGCGAGGGTTTAAGCGGAAGATGTCTCCGGAAACTGGAAATTCAATGCGCAGCGCTTCGGCGACTGAAGGACGCGCCGCAGGGGAGTGCGGTTCATGCTCCGGGCAGACTTGCTTGGGCACATTTCCCTTGGCAAACACCTCCCGCATGCGCTCGGGACAAGACGCCGAAGGCAGGAGGCCCGACAGCGGGCAAATTTCTAGTTCGCGGATGCCGCGCGGCCTTGGAAACGGCCTTGTCCCCGCGCGTTTGGCCATAACGAGCGCCGCATCCCGCAGGAGAGGACCAGCCCCCGTGATGCCCGACACCTTGCGCATCGGCTTTCCGTCAAAATTTCCCACCCAAACCCCGATCGTCCAATCCGGTGTGTAGCCGACCGCCCAGTTGTCGCGGTAATCCTTCGTCGTTCCGGTTTTAGCCGCGAAGGCAAAAGGCAGGTGAAAAGGCGAGTTAAAGCCAAAGGCGCGCACTCGCGCCGCGTTATCCGACAAAATGTCGGTCACCAGATAAGCCGATTCCCGGTCCATCACTCGGCGCCCGATGTTTGGTTCCGCGGGGCCGTTTAAGACGCGAGCCCTTTGCCAGATGCCACCGCGTGCGAGTGCGGCATAGGCATTGGTGAGTTCAAGAAGAGTCACCTCCCCCACGCCCAAAGCCAAACCAAACCCATAATGATTGGCCGGAGAAGAAAGGGATGCGAAGCCAAACTGCCGAAGCGTTTCCAAAAAGTGAGGAATACCAACCTCTTGCGCCAAAAGCACCGCAGGGATGTTAAACGAACACGCCAACGCTTCGCGCGCGCGCACGGCGCCGTGAAAGGTGTCGTCATAATTGCGTGGTATATAGCCGCTTAAGTTAATCGGCGCATCCAACAACACCGTAGCGGGTGTGCGGCCTTTGGAAAAGGCCAGCGCATATAAAACGGGCTTAAGTGCCGAGCCCGGCTGGCGGAGCGCCGTGACCCCATCCACTTGTCCCTGGTTAGTCTCGTTAAAAAAATCGGCGGAACCCACCCACGCCAAGACGTCCCCGCTGCTGTTATCCAGGATGACGAGCGCCGCATTGGTGACTTGATGGGCGGCTAGCCGCGCCAGGTGCGACTGCACCAAGGGTTCCACATCGCGCTGCAGCGACGCATCCAGTGTGGTGGCTGTGGCCATAGCGTTCCGGGGCCGTTGTGTGCGCACATACTCCGTGAAATGCGGCGCCCCCCATGGGCGTTTGGGAACCGATACGGTGATTTTTTCGGCCAGCGCCAGGCGATAAGCGTCCTCGGTGATCCACCCCCAGCTTTTCATACGGTCCAAGACTGTTTTTTGACGATGGGTGGCCTTGTCGAAACGACGAAGGGGATCGTAATGAACCGGTGATTTGGGGATGCCGGCGAGAAAGGCCGCTTGCGCTAAGGAAAGGTCGCACGATGGAACGCCCCAGTAGCCTTGAGCGGCCGCCTCTACTCCTTTGAAGCGGTTGGCGTAGTAGACCTCATTTAAATAGGCCTCAAAAATTTCGCGCTTGGGTAACGTGCGCTCCAAGCGCAGCGCCTTAAGCGATTCTTTCAATTTGGCCGTGAACGTTTTTGGGCGCGGCTCTAAAAGGCGCACCAATTGCTGGGTCAGCGTGGAACCGCCGGAGACCACGCGGCCTTCTCGGCTGTTTTGCCAAAGGGCGCGAAGCGCGGCTTTTAAATCCACGCCGCGGTGGTTAAAGAAGCGCTTGTCTTCCGCCGCGAGTGTGGCCAAAACCATCCAAGGGGATACCGACGCAAGCGGCACCCGCGTTTGAACGCCTTGGTCATTTTGCTGGAAGGCACGCAGCGTTTCCCCATAGCGGTCGGTGAGCGTCACAGATGCGAAAGCCGTGGTGACGCTGACGAAAAAAACCAGCGCCGTTTTGCCGGTCATTTTTTGATCGTCACCTCGCTGCTGGCGGTGCGGCCGAAGACCTCCGGTTCGTACATCTGCTCGATGGTGGCGGCCGGGGAGTGAAATTTCCCGGGTGTCGTCGCTTGGATGAGATAGGAATACGTGTGCTCACCCGTCGCTAAATAGTCCGCAAAAACCTGCATGCGGTCGTCGTATTTTTCGCTGCGCTGGAACGTGCCCCAATAGGGGCCAAACGCGCCTTCTTGCGTCGATCGGCGCGCCTCTTCCCGGCTTTCGGTGGCAAAACTCGTATCGACAATTTCATAGCCGCCCGGCATTGGGTCGTCAATAGCCACAAACGTGCGGTCTTGCGGCGTGGAGACTTTTAGCGTGACCACAGCCCGCGACCCCGCCTTTAATTCCCCCGAGCCATAAAGCGGCGTCACGGTCTTTTGAATCGTCATTCCTTCCGAGACCGGGCTTTTAAACGCCTCCGCGGAGTAGCGCATGCGAAGGGTGTAATACAGCCGGCCACGGCCTTCTTTGGTCAAAAGCAGATCCGTTTCCTTCGAAGAGGCGAGCACGTCGCTTAACGCGAAGGTTTTTAGACGGGCGTTTAGCGTCCGCCCGGCGAATGTTTCCGTCCAAAGCGGCGTTTTGTCTTTCACGCGAACCACGGAGGTAAACGCCGGTTCTTCTTTTTCGTAGCGGCGGAAGTAATCCTGAAAGGCGCGAAGCGACCAGGCGTTGTCCTGTGTGCTGCGCCAGCGGCCTTGGATTTTGCGTTCGCGGGTCAGCCACTCGACCACCTTGGCATCCTGCGGAAACCCCCCCTGGGTTTCAAGCAGTGTCTGCAGCACGAGCGACGTGGCCTGAACCGACGAGGCATGCAGCCAAGGCATGCGTGAAGGTGTGTCTTCAAAATGCATCGTCGTGGGTGACACCTTGGCTTGGTTGAACAATTCCTGCGTCAGTGTCTTTTTCACGGTGGCATCGCGCGTACTGTAGGAAGCCGCTTTAAGCAAATACGCTTTCCCCAGATACGGCAGCTGGTCGCGCCGGTTATAGAGTTCCATAAAATAATTGGAGGGCGGCTGGCCGTAGAGGCTTAAGACATACACCGCATAGGCGCGCGCGGCAAAGCTTTCGCTTTCGCTATACGGGTAAGCCCACTCCCGCCGGTCGGACAAATAGGTTTTAAGCCATGTCACGGCTTTGGCCGTGACCTCTTTGGGAATACGGTAGCCTTCCCGCGCGGCCAGCGTCGAGACTTCCAGCGCATAGGCCGTGAGGTAAGGGTCCGGCAAATAAGGCGATGGCCAATAACCAAAACCCCCCGTGGGGTGCTGATAGGCGGCCAAACGGTCGAATGACTGCTGGGTTTTTTTCTTCAGTTGATCAAGTGAGCCAAGTTGGAAAGTGTCTACGAAATCTTTCCCCACGATCACGGGCCATGCGGAGGACATCCGCTGTTCCAAACAGCCGTACGGATATTCCAAAAGGTATCGCGCGCCTTCCTGCAGGCCTGCCATGGCTGTGGGGGAGAGCGATAAAGTCAGTTGATCGGCCGCGCTCGGTTTTGAAGAAGGCCTTGCCAATCGCTCTACCGCTTGGGTATCCGCCACGCCGCTTGTGGCCACGGTTTCCAACCGTTCAAAGGGTTTGACAGGAATTTTCCACTCTAAACCGTCGGTTTCTGCGCCGGCGGAGGCGCGGAAACGAAACGTGGCTTCACCCAAGGCGGCGGCTTTGCACGTCCACAAAGTTTCGACCGCTTTGCCCGCGCCGAGTTTAACCGTACGCCGGGCGGGACCGCCTTCAATGGCAATGGCGCTGCCGGTTACGTCCATCTCGACAACGGCATCGACAGCGGATGCGGTGTAATTGTGAAGCGTGACACCCCCTTGAAAAGTATCGCCCACGCGTGCAAAGCGCGGGAGGCTCGGGCGCGCCATGAACGGTTTGGAAACCGTCAACGCCGAATCGCCCGAACCAAACCGGTTGGCGGCATGCGCCACGGCCATTAAACGGAAGCGCGAGAGGTTGTCGGGCAGCGTGAAGGACACGCGCGCTTTGCCATCCACACCGGTTTTAACTGTGGGGTTCCAGTATGCCGTTGGAACAAAACGAGAACGCAAATCGATGCCTTGAAGTCCGGCTCCGCTTCCGCCGCCGCCGCCGCGCGACTCGCCTTTTTCGCCGAAGTTTCGCTGGCCAATGATGTGCAAGCGCGAATCGACGGTGTCCACCGACAAAGGCCGCGGGCCATAGAATTGCGAGAAGGGATCGGGCGTCGCATACGCCGTTAAGGCCAACACGCCTTCATCCACCGCAAACACCGTGGCTTCGCCGGCAACCGGTTTGCCGGTTTCATCCGTGAGTGTGAGGAATGCGTCCACATTTTGACCGGGCCGGTAGTCAGCCTTGTTGCTCTTAATCCGCACCGCCAACCGACGGCCTTTAGGGTCCACCATCAGTTGGGCATAGCCAAATTTGGCTTCAGGCTTGGCCAGATCTCCCCCCGATTCTTTTTCAAACTGGTCGGTGCCGCTGCGGCCCTGCACCAACATCACGCCGACATAGATATTCGGGAGGTAATTTTCCTTGATCGGAACCTTTACAAATGCCGCGCCGCCATCAAGCGTGGTCAACCACCGGTCGATAACGCCTTCGCGCTCAACGGTGATGAGCGCACGGGATTTCGAATAGGGCGACTTGACCAAAATTCGCGCGATGTCGCCTGGTTTGTAGGTCGTCTTATCCGGCACGAGCTCCAGGAGATCGGTGTCCGGGTGCGCCCACCACGAGTCGCCTTTTCCCATGACATAAAACGATAGGGCGGAGGCGGCCGCACGATTTCGCTCATCGCTGCCGCTTACTTTAAAAAAGTAATGGCCCGGTTTTTGGGGCGTCGTTTTCCAGACATAGGGTGTGGGGCCTGACGTAAACGTAAAACTGCTCACGACCGTATCACGCTGTTCGTTGCTCCATTCCAAACGGCCCCCGAAGCCGGCGCGCTGCACGGACATCCAGTCGCGGCGGATGAGCTCGGCACTTAGCGTACGACCTAATACGGTTTGGCCGCTGGGGCGTACGGCCACCACCTGAGCCTCCCAAGGCTTTCCGGTGTCCAAGAAATGGCTCGAACTTTTTAAGCCCACATACAATTCCGCCGCATGCACCATGGCTTGCGCGCGGCCGAATAATCGTTGACGGTCCGGGCTCATGACGCTAGCCTCCAGCACCGCGAACCCCGGCCCCTGCAGGAAGGACGCATCCAACGCGGCGTTAACCGTTGCGTGACCTTTGGCGTCTAATTTTTCCTTGCTCGAGCCAATCAAGCGCCCGCCTGGCGCATAAGGAGCGGTCCACCAACCGGAAGAAAAATCAAATTCATCCCAGCCTTTTGGAACAAAATGGCCCGCGGGTTCCAAACGCAGTTTCCAATCGGCCTCCCCGCCCGCCATGGGTGCTCCGAACAAATACCAGGCGTCGATGGCGGCGCGAAACGTCTCACCGGTTAAGTAGGCCTCTTGGTCCGGCTTCGCCAGCACTTCGAAAGCCGCCGGCTTAAAGGCTTCCACGCGAAAACTTGCGCTGAGTTCCATTTCGCCTTGCGAGGCGTCGACTGCTTCGCGGTCCTCTTCGGAACCGTCATCTTCGTAGGAAGAGACGGCTTGGACGAAGGGCTTCTGACGCCCCGGCTCCGTAAGTTTGACACGCCAAAAACCGGTGGGGGCTTCTTCCGGAAGGGCGTAAGCCCAATCAAAGGAAGCGGAGGGCGAAAGCGTCACGGTGCTTTGATACACGTCTGCGCCGCGAGCGTCGATTAACGACAACGCCAACGGCTTTTGAGGGCTGGGCGCCCAATCGCCTTGCTTTAACTGCCGCACGATGCCTTTGACATGCACCGTTTCCCCGGGACGATAGACTCCGCGCTCCGTAAAAACGCTTCCGGCATAGGTTTCTTTCTTCGGCCAGCCGTCATAAGGAATGTTGAACCGCCACGGCTCAAGCCCTTCTTTCCATTCGCTGGATAACGCGGCGTCACCATGCGCCTCCCGCGCCAACACCCAAAGTTTGGGCCGCTGCCATTTAGGCCAAGACAGGTGAAGGGCTCGCCAACCGGGGCCATCGGCAAAGCCTTGGGCGTTGGTGACGCCTTTCCAGAGCACTTGGTTTTGCGCGTCACGAAGTTCAACGGGGACGTGGGGCGCCGGCGCGCCCGTTTTAAGGTAAGACGTCCAGATGAAGGTGGAGTCGGGCGAGCTTTTAAACGTGAGGCCCAAACGGGTCACATTGTCGAACGACTTGATCCAGCCCTCTCGCCATTCGACCGAGGCATCGGTTTGGTATAGCTGGGAATAGGCAAACCCTCCTTGGCCATGCAGCACTTCGTTTAAATCGACATGCGTTCGCCAGCGGCGGTTGCGCGGAGCGCGAGAGGACCACTTTTTTCGAAGCGGAGACGATAAGGATTCGTTTTGCTTGTTGTTCCAGAAATCCACGCGGCTCAGGAATGGAATGACCTCATCGGTGGCAATGCGCTGCATTTCAACGGGCACTTCCGGGATATTTAAAACTGTGACCGGGTGACGCGGGGGCAAATAACTCTCGAGAACGCCAAACCCGCGGGGCGACTGGATATCGGGGCAATAGGGGCCCGCTTTGACGGTGACCTCCACCGTCTCTTTCAGAGCTTGACCAAAAATGTCAGTGAGTCCTTTTCGGACCGTAAACACGTAGGTGTGGTCGGGCTTCCACTCCGTAAGAGGTAAAGGGTGCAGGATTACGTGGCCCTCCTGGCTTCCGGTCCACTCCGCGTTCCATTGAGCGGTGGGAATAAACGTGGAAGTGTTCACACTCAAATGGTCCAAGACATTTTGGTAGCGAACCGGGTTTGAAAACCCTAAGCGGAATTTGCCCGGCAGGCAGTCCGGGTCAGGTAGGGGTTTGACGGAGAAAGGACCATAGGTTTCAAAGCGGATAGTCCGCTCATCCAGCAAGCCGGCTGGGCCTTCCGCGCCTGGCAAATCCTTTTTCAAGCGAAGCACGTAGGCTTGTTCCATTTTGAGCGTACGCGAGGGCTTAATGGCCAAAACGGAAGACGAAGAAATGCCCATGGAGGGGTTAAGGTAGATATGGGCCTTCTTTAGTTCCTCATCGCTCGCCCGGCGTACCCCTACGCTAAAAACAACGCCCGTGCCTTCTTCTTCAACCGCGATGAAGGGTTGGGCTTTTTTCGGGTCCATGTCCATGTTGAACTGAACGAACAAAACAGGGGACAGCGAAACCCAACGTTCATCATCGTGGGGACGGCTCAAGGTGACCGCCGGTCGCTGCGTGGTAAAGCTCCAGGTTTCTTTTTGGCGCAGCACCGCGCCGGATACTTTGGAGGCCGTGCCGGATGGGACTTCGGCAATGTAAAACGTGCCGCGAGGAAGTTTTTCGGCCGGCTGAATCTGGAGCGTTTGCGTGCCCACCCAGCGGCAACGCCCGGCGACGGCGGGTGTTATGGACAACGGACAAAACTCCGACGTTTGTTTGGCATCGGAGAGCGTCACCATCGGCTGATTAAAGGTCACGGTAACCGCATCCGAGGCGCCCCGAGAGGCGACCTCCCCGACGGGAAAATGGTTCACCACTTGAAGTTCGGAAGCCGCGTGGGCCGCTACGGAAAATAGGGATACAAAAAAACCACGTCTAAAAATGCAGAGCACACAGCGCATGGCGGGCCTCCCAATAGTGGACGCGGTCATGATAGGCAGACGCAGCAAGGCTGTCAAACGTTCGGTTATGGCAGGTGAATTTGACTAACGTGCCGGTTCGACCGGCAGCGGTACGGCGTCTTGGGCGGCGGGCTCTTCATCGGTTTGGACTTCTTCGGGGGGAAGGTTTTCGGCAGGCGCCTCCTCTTGGGCAGGGGCGGCCTGTTCCACAACAGGCTTGGGTTTTTCTTGTTTCGCCTTTTTCTCTCCATCGGTGGGTTGAAGAGGCTTGTTCTTAACAAAAAATACGACCCGGCGGTTGCTGGCGCGGTGTTCGGGGGTGTCGTTGGGAAAAAGCGGTCGGTTTTCCCCGTAGCCAATGGCGCCCATTTTGGCCGCGGGAAAGCTTTGATGATGAATCAAGTCCCTGACCACATTGGTGGCCCGGGCACTGGAAAGTTCCCAATTTGACTGGAACACGCTCGTGTGAATGGGGACATTGTCGGTGTGCCCTTCCACCACAATCTCGTGCCCCTCTTGCGCCAGTTTTTTTAGCGGCGGGCCAATTTTATCGAGAATTTCCAACATGCGAGGAGATAAATCCGAAGAACCGCTTTCAAAAAACACGTTGTCTTTCTGTTCTTGAAGCGTAATGATCATGCCGTCTTTGTCCACCTTGACGCCCCCGGCAATTTCTTCGTTCTTCATGGTTTCCGTAATCTGTTCGCGTGCCATTTGGATGTCTTTGCTGAGTGCGGCGGATAGCCCGTAAAGCACCACGAAGAAGCACACGAGTTCCGTCATTAAATCGGCATAGTTGACCATCCATGCCGGCGCCGGGTGCCCGATCATACAGACGCGGGGGTCCGACGTGGAAATCATGTCGCGTTCTTTTAAAGGCATTTATTGGCTCCGGATCATCGCTCGCTTGGATGGCTCTAAATAGGCTTTCAAATTGGATTCCATAATCGAGGGGCTCACGCCGCTTTGAAGCAGCAAAACGCCGCGGATGATAATTTCTTTCACGAACAATTCTTCTTCCGACCGCCGGCGGAGCTTCCCGGCCATCGGCAGGAAAAACATATATCCCGACCCCAACCCGAAAAAGGCGGCGGCCAAGGCCAACGCCATGCGCCGCGGCACGGCGGCCACATCATCGATGGAGTTGAGCATGAGCACCATCCCTAAGACCGTGCCGATGATGCCGAAGGCCGGAGAATACGTTCCCAGTGAATTGAAAATTTCCTGGCCAACTTTGTGTCGTTCCCGTATAAAGCCAAGCTCCGTTTCCATCATGTTTCGGATGAATTCCTGGTCAGACCCATCGATGACGAGCTGCACGCCGCGCTTCAAAAAATCATTTTTGAGCAGTTTGACGTCGCCTTCAAGCGCCAGGAAGCCGTCCGTGCGGCCTTTTTTAGAGAAGTTGACGAAGGTGGTCACAATTTCCGAGGTGTCCTCGGCGTCGGAACTTAAGACTTTTTTTAGCACGCGGAAAAGGCCCACCACTTGGCTGACCGGGTAATTGACCAAAATGGCGCAAAACGTCCCGCCCATCACGATCAAGACGGCCTCATAATTCATGAACGGCTTAAAACCGGCGACCCCTTCTCCCAAGAGAATGGCGGCCACAACCAGCCCCATCCCGATAATAATACCGAGCAGTGTTGCGATATCCATGGCGTGCTCCTATGCCGTCTTAAGCGGCTTTTTTACGAACATTCATGGCGCGGCGCTTGATGGTTTTCATCCGGCGCTCGCGCCCGGCACCTCTATCCTGTGTGACGTTTCCTTTTTCTTCCTGTGTGTCCATGAAAAACCCGACCAACAGGCACAGAAATCCCAGAAGGACCCCTGCGATGGCGACGATGGTTAAGGACATGGCGTACCCTCGCTTTCCCGTGTGGAGCGCCGCAGGGGCTGCGGCATGTACGTCACCCCGACGTGCCTCCGATATTCCACGGTGTGTTCGATGACGTCTGTGACCGATTCACTGACTACGATTCGGTTGTTCGTGGCCATGGCGATGACCGTTTCCTTCCCGAGCGACATAACCGACTCAATGAGCTCGGCGTTGACCACAATCTCCTGGCCGTTTAAACGATGGAGCCGGATCATCCTTGGGCGCTCCTTTCAGGAGCTATGGCGGATGACCCGCCGAAGTCTTGGCGAAGGCGGGTCATGCCGCCACACCCATTTGCATTTTCCACTGATCGACCCAGGCCTTAAGCGATGGGTCAGTGTTTAATTCGCACATCCGCTCATACGCGCCGGCCGCCTGCGGCACCATGCCTTGAGCCGTGTAGACCGTGCCGAGGTATTGATACCCCTGCCAAAACTCCGGGTCCGCCTGGACCGCCGCATGGAATTGCTGCAAAGCTTCCGCAAGCTGGCCTTGCTCGTAGAACGCAGCGCCCATCTGGAAAGCTTCTTGCGCTTTGGCCGGGTCCGCTTTAAATTCGTTCTTTTTGGTTTTGGATGCGTCGAGCTGGAGCGGCTCGGAATCATCCGCCGCTTCTTCGCCCTCTAAAATGCCGGTTTTGCGTTTCGCGCGGATGCTGATTTTGCCCTCTTTTTCGAGTTTGACCACCAAGTCGATTAAATGGCGGCGCTCTTCTTCGACTTGGTCGGCGGTAAGCGGCCGACCGTAATCCATCGATTCTTTAAGGAGTGCCGCCGCACCCGCCGACATGTTGGTATAGAACTTGTTGAGAAATTCCGGCGGGGCGCCGCGCATCGCTCGGGAAAGCGCTTCCGTTCCGATTTCACGGACAATGCCTTGTACGGCCGTATCCGGGAACTTGACGAGATCTTCAAAGAGGATCACTTCTTCGCGTACCCGTTCGTAGAGCGCAGGTTTTTCGTTGCGCAGGTATTCGAGGATGTTCTCGCGGGTCGTTTTGTCGGTCTCGTTTAAGATCTTGATTAAGTTCTCTAGCCCCCCTAAGACGAAGTCGATCTTTTTCTTAACGTATTCGTCGATTGAAACCACCTGCTCGAGCGAGGTTTGGCGAATGGTGCCGGTTTCGATGGCCACACGGCCCTGAAGTTCCGGAGGAAAAGACGTAAAAATTTCTTTGGCAAATTCCGGTTTAAGATAGGACAGCACGAGGGCCACGATCCATGGTTCTTCTTTACGGAGGAGGTAGGCCAGCCCCTTTAAGTTGGATTCATTGACGTATTTAAACGGTTCAAACTTCTTCATCGCTTCCTCCTCCTCCTTTTTCTGCTCTTCCGTCAGAGGCTGACCATCGGGCCCAAGCCCTGCGCCAGCGCCTTCTTCCTCGCCTTCGGTTTCCTCACTGGTTTCCTCTTCGGTTTCCTGCTCCATCTTCATCGTTTGTTCGATGCGCTGGGTTTTGTCTTCGAGCGCCGCGTTCAAACGCTTAAAAAATTTGGCGAGCGGCCCCCAAAGAAACAAAAGCAAAAGCATGGCCAGGGTGAGCGGAATAATCCACTCCGGTGTCAGCACGCGTTCCCAGCCGGCTTTCACGAAATCGGTAGGGGTAAACACCATTTGGTTGTCGCCGACATTCATCAGCGCTTTGATGGCGGCTTTAACCGCCTGCAATTTGTCGCTGGGCACTTTGCGGTCGTAGAGCACCGTCACCACGAGTTTTTTAATGGTGGTTCGAATATCCAGTTTTTTTTGCTGCATTTGCCCGCCGGAGGCTTGAGACGACCCGCCACGGTCTTCTTCCGCTTGATAAGCGGACTTGGGCATTGGCACGCCCGGAACGAGCACGCGGGCTTGGGGCGCTACTTTGTTGTCTTCGTCGCCTTCCGCTTTTTTTAGATCTTTTTTATTTTTTTCCATCCCCATTTCGGTGTTGCGGCTTTCAAAACCCATTTCCACATCCACGATCACCACACCTTGCCCAGGCCCCATGATTTTGTCGAGGATGTTTTGCTGGAGATATTCGGTTTTTTCTTTCTCGAATTTGGATTCTTGGTCGAGGAGCGCCATGTCGTTGGAGGGAGCGGCGGTCGGTGGCGCGTCCGCACTGCCCGCCAATGCAGAAGTCAGAATGCAGAAGGCAGAGAAAAGGAGACCTTTTTGAATAAAGGCCGCCCAGTTCAACTCTGCTTTCTGCATTCTGCTTTGCCTTCTCATAAAAGTCATCCTTCTCCGTCGTGAGTCTAGCCCTGCCTCCGACGATGCGCAATGACGTAAAGAAAGTTTTACAGAACGTAAAACGGCTTGTTTTTACCGGCCAAAGTGTGATAGTTTGACGACATGAACAGGTTCATTTTTCAATGCGTTTTACTGCTGTTTTGCGCCGCACGGGGATTGGCGAGCGACGCTTATTTTCCCCAAGAAAAGGGGTTTTCGTGGGTTTATGACACCACCCACAAGACGAAAAAAGATCGTTTCGACATGAAGGTGGAAATCGAAGGCCCCTGGAAAGAAAAGGGTCTCTCCGGGATGATCATGACTCAAAAGGACAAACGCGGGCGCATGCGCGAATTTTTGCTGAGAAGCGACAAAGGCATTTTCATTTACAAGCTGGGTCTTAAAAAATCCGTCTCTCCGGAAGTCGACACGATGTTTACCCCTTCCGTGCCCAAGGTGATTTATCCCCTCGAGCCTGGGACAACCACCCACTGGGAAGGCCGTTTAAAAGTGGCGTGGGTTGACAAGAAAATAAAATTCGACGGGAAAGTGATGGGGTTTGAAGAAATTACGGTGCCGGCCGGGACATTTAAATGCATCAAGTTGTTTTATGACCAGAGGAGAGGCGACGACCACATTCAAGAAACCGCGTGGTACGCTGAGGGTGTGGGGCAGGTGAAATACGACGGCGGGGAGTACGTGAAAGAATTAAAGAGCTACCAAACGAAGAAGTGAGAAAAAACCGGGCGGACGGTATCGGTATCGGGCGCGGTATCGACGAAGATTCGAGGATCGAGCTTCGAGAGACGGCTCGCGCACTTACGTGCTCTCGATCCCGAGCTCGGGACTCGAATCTTCCTCGATTCCGAGCCCGATACCAACCCCGTTCGCCCGGCCGCTTGCTCCATTAACCGAATTTGTAGGACACCCCAAACCCGCCGCGGGGCGGGTGCCACTCGATGTTGTAATACGGGCACATCATGCGCGCGGCGCCGCATTCGATGCAGTTTTCGTAGGCCACTAAAATCTTTTGCTTATCGGTGTCCCAGGAATACACGACGGCCGGGCACATCGTGACGCAGGGTTTATTTGGGCATTTAAGGCACACGCTGGCATCCATGATTTTGATGTGCGTCTCATGGTCGTTTTTGTAGCTTAGAAGCCCGAGTTTGTCTTCAATAGACATGGGTTTTGGATGGTCAGCCATGGGACATTTTCACCCTATCGCCTTTCTTAAATTGACTGCATCCTTAAACATCTGCCAGAAGCTGCGCGTGCGGCGGATGCGCTGAATGATGCGTTTTTGATGATCGCGTTTGGCTTGGCCGTCCACCAGGAAATATTCATGCGCGGCGTCGCATATCATTCGAGGGTACACCGTTAAGATGTCGCGGTTCTTTCGCACTTTTTCCTCGATGTCTTTGTGGTCTTCCATGTCTTTAAGCACAAACGAGTCGTCCAACTTTTTTCGATAAAGCGAAAGCGTTCTCGCGGAAAAATCACCCTTCTTTTTAGCCTCGATGGCGGTTTCCCCCGCCATTTTTCCCGCCGCCATGGCCAGATTGGACCCTTCGCGGTGCGTGGGGTTGATCATTTGGGCGGCGTCGCCCGCAATCAGGAACCCATCGGCATAAACCGGAGGCATCACGTTGTAGCCGCCCTCGGGGATTAAATGCGCTGAATATTCAAGCGGGGTGGCGCCTTGAATGTATTTGCGCACCAAGGGGTGCGACTTCAGCTCCTCGAGCAATTCGTAGGGCTTCACATTGGTTCGCTGAAAATCATCCACCGCACACCCAAGACCAAGCGCAATCGATTCTTTATTGGTGTACATGAAGGCATAGCCCATCATGCCTTTCGTGAAATCGCCGATCATCTCAGCAGTAGAGCCTTGGTTGGGTTCGAGGCAAAAGCGGTCTTCCAACTTTTCGCGCGGCAGGGCCAGCACTTCTTTGACCCCTAAAGCCACTTCCGTTGGTTTCCATTCACGGTTAAGCCCCGCTTTTTGCGCCAAAATAGAATTGACCCCGTCGCATGCCACCACCACATCGGCCATCAACTCATCGCCTTCGGACGTCTTCACGCCCACGACCGCGCCGTTTTTCTTAATCAGGTCACGGACAGTTACGCCGGTCACAAACGTGACCCCGGCTTCTTCGGCTTTTTTGGAAAACCATTTGTCGAACTCGACGCGGATTATGGTGTAGCAGTTAGCCGGTTCTGTTCCGTACTCGGTGGATTTATATCCCACCTGAATGCCGGATTTTTCCGTCATGATGAAGACGCGTTCGTCGGTGATGGGCCGCTCGAGCGGGCATTCTTTCCAGAATTCGGGAATGACATCGGCCAGCATCTTGGAATAAAGAACGGCCCCTTGGACGTTTTTGGCGCCCGCGTATTCGCCGCGTTCGAGCAACGCCACACTCAAGCCGCCGCGGGCCATGGTGATGGCCGCGGAAACCCCCGCGGGGCCCGCACCTACAACAATTGCGTCAAACTTTTCATCCGCCATAGTCTGCTAAGTCATACCAGTAAACCGTTTCGGCTTCAATACAAAAATCAGCGGGCTTCATAAAGCTCCTTGTAGCGAAACGGATACTTGATTCGAAATTCCTTCAACCATTTTTGCCGCTGGGCTTCCCACGTTTTGGCTTGCGCTCCTGTTTTACGAACTTGAGCGTCGTACGTCAAAAATTCCCACATTTCTTTGGCCTGGGCCGGAGAAATATCCGCACCCGGTTTAATCATCATACGCTTCACGTACGTTTGCCAGACCTGCGGCTCCACAAACTCGGAATTAATCACCCGCGCCATCCCATGGCAGCGCGTGCACTTATCTGCGAGGAGCGCGTTGTAAGTCCTCTGTTTCTCAGGGGGATACTTTGAGACATCCAGCCGGTCGGGCCCCAAGTCATTGGCGTAAGGGTAAAGACGTGCTTTAGCTCGTTCCGAAGCAAAGGACCCTTCCGCGAATGAGGGTGACTGTATAAGAAGTAGCCCCAAAAAAACAACGGCATGACGCACCATGGCGCCATTATAAGGAAGTGAGGGCTTACCTGCCGCCTGCCTGCCGGCAGGCAGGGCAGGCCCCGGCGGTCGCAGGAGGCCCAGGCGTTATAGGCCAGGAGGTCTATCGACCTAGAGCCGGGAATGCCGTAAGCTCCCCTTGTGCCTCCCCTTTCTCGACTCACTTTTTTGTGCCTTCTGGCCGCCTTTGTTCAGGCGAGAGCAAACGATGGCTTGCCCTCCACGTTGGATGAAGCCAAAACCTGGTTTAACTCCGATGTAAAGCCCACGTTTACGGCGCCGGCCTCCCCACCCGCCGTTGTTCAAGCGCGGGCCCTGGCCCAAAGCAAAGCCCGCCTGCTCGTCGGGGCCCAGCGGATGGCGATGCGGCTTGGGACGTCGCTTCAAATCGGCGGGTATTCAGACGACATACGAGCCGATGAAGAGTATCGCTTGGAGCCCATTGGAGAGGGCTTGTCGCGCATCGTTTTCAGTGAGAAATTTTGGAACCGCTTTTTTGAAAAAACAAACCCCGACACCAACCACCACCAGTACGCCTCTTACCTGCTCTACGTTCTTTTACGTGCAGGCGCCGATGACGATTACCTCCGGCGCTTTAATCCGGAACGCTGCGCCTGGATCGTTCAAAGCGATGCGGAAACGCTGACACCCTCGCTGCGAATTTTAAAACGCTCGATCGAAGAGCCGCCCACATCCTGGCTGGCCCCCGACGGTCCGGTTTATAAAACCAACGAAGCCTTTCGCCTTTCTCTAGAGCCCTCCGGCAATTCGGCCAAGACGATTCAAGCGTTGGTGCGTTATGGACTCTCCGCCGTGGCCCGCCGAGCCGCCGATTTGTACGCTCTCCAGGAATACGAAGCCCAAGCCGGCGAATTGCCCACGCGCCTCATGCGTGAGCGCGTTAAACAACGCGAGCGCGTTGAAGCCTGGGATTACGGCCGCGCTCGCGCCGCGATGACGCAAGCCGAACGGATGGCGTTTAAGAAGATGATGGACACCTCCTTCACCGTAGAACCGCGAAAAATCGTTAAAAATTAAGTTAGAGAAGGTCGCTGGCTAGTGCTGCGAGCGTCGAGCGTTCCGTCTTGGAGAACGTCATATGGCCGTAGACCGACTGGCCTTTGAACTTTTCAACCAGGTTGGCCAGGCCCGTGGAGGCAGCGTCGAGGTAGGGATTGTCGATTTGGTACGGGTCGCCCGTGACCACGATTTTAGACCCTTTTCCCACACGGGAAATCACCGTTTTCATTTCATGGGGTGTCAGGTTTTGGGCATCATCAATGACGATAAACTGTTTTGGCAGGCTCCGACCGCGCAGGAAGGCCACGGCTTCGACCACAATCTGGCCCGATTCGAACAACGCCTTCACATCTTCTTCTTCGGAGTCCGGCGTATCGGGGTTGTCCATTAAAAATTCCAAGTTGTCGTAAATAGCGCCCATCCAAGAGGTCAATTTCTCTTCCTTGGAGCCGGGCAAATACCCGATATCGCGCCCCACGGGAATCACCGGGCGGGCCACCAGCATGCGGCGATATTTTTTGGATTCCAAAATTTGTTCCAACCCTGCCGCCAAGGCCAAAAGCGTTTTCCCAGAACCGGGAACCCCAACGAGCGAGACCAACTCCACCTCCGGGTCCATCAACAGTTCGAGAGCGAACTTTTGTTCGGTGTTGATGGGTTTTAAGCCCCAAGGTTTGGTGTTGGCATGGCGAAGCGGCAGCAGCATATGGGTTTTGGAATCAAACCGGGCGAGCGCGCTCTGGGAATCGCTCTCATCGCTTTTAAGAATCGCCATCTCGTTGGGTTTCCAATGATCCACCGGTGGTTCGAGTTTCTTTGTTTTAAAAAATTTGTCGATTTGATCGGAGGGAGTGATCATTTCCCGCCAACCTAAATACAGCTCTTCGGGGTGGACTTTCTCTTTTTCGTAGTCTTCGGCGATTAGCCCAATGGCTTCGGCTTTGATACGCAAGTTGATGTCTTTGGTGATGAGCACCACGGCCTCTTCGGCCTTGGCCAGCCCCATGCACATCTGAAGAATGAGATTGTCTTTGGAATGGGGCTCAAACTGCACCGGAAGCGCCGCGCGGGCCGCGACTTCTACCTTGAAGGACCCTCCATGCTCGAGCGGCACACCTTCATTGAGTTTTCCATGGTGGCGCAGTTCGTCCATATAGCGGGACACCTGCCGCGCACTGCGTCCGCGCGCATCGTTCGAACGCTTAAACCCATCCAGCTCTTCCACGACCGCCAACGGCAAGACGACTTTGCTCCCCTGAAACGTAAACAACGCTTCGGGGTCATGAATGAGAACGTTGGTATCGAGAACGAAGGTCTTAGGCTTTTTTGGAAGGTTTTCGGGCGACATCGGCGCTATGGTAGCACACCCTCCATAAACCACCAAATCGATGAAATAAAACAATGGAATAAAAACAGCCCACGATTCCTCTAAGGCTTAGGAGGAACCTAAAACGTATGGAAGAAAATATGGCAAAAGATATGGTTGATGGTATATTTGTTTGGGACCGGAATAAGGAGTGTTTGAATGTCGAGTTATTGGAGCTGGGTTTTGGAGAAAATGGAGAAAACTTTATGAAAAACAAAAAATATGACCCCAATAAAGATAAGCCTATAGGAAAAGTCACGAATATTCCTGATTTCCTTCCTTCTCCAGCAGAAATCCTAGCTTCCTTTCAAAACCAGAAAGTCACGCTGACGCTGGACTATCAATCCGTGGAATTCTTCAAAGCCCACGCCCGAAAAGCCAAAAAACCTTATCAGCGGATGATGCGCGAAGTACTGCGCCGCTACGTCCAAAACCACGAACAACGGGGCTAGTTTGGTTTTAATCGGTACGCCGGGTTGGGGTCTTGGGCGGAGGTGCTGTGGCGCTCGAGGCGGCCGGCGCTGACCAGATGAGATAAGACCCGTGAGACCGTGCTGCGCGGAAGGCCCGTGGCATCGCGAACGGTGCGCGGGGTGGCCTGCCCGCCCACCGAAGCAAAAACCTGAAGAATTTTCTGGACCGTTTCATTGCTTTCTTCCGCCTGGGCTTGGGCGCTTCCCGCCCCCGTCACAGAGCGTTTGCGCACCTGGCGAATGGCATAGGCCCCAAAGAAAAGCCCGATCACTTGCAGCGTGATGCTTTTAAGCTCGGGCGGCATCGGTACGCTGGGGTCTTTTAAGCGCCATAGTACCACCCCCGCCCACAGGAGAAACCACAAGGTAATCAACGGCCCACCTTTTCGAAGGCGCTCGTTCCACCCCTCCGGGTCTTCCGATTGCCCCAACTTCCAGCGCTTGACTTCGGGGGCCCCCGCATAGGTGGCCAACACGAAGAAGTACATATCCGAAACCGTATCCGGCGACTGAAACTGCCCACGGGTGACCACGTAGAGAAGGTGATACGTCACCAAATACGCCGTCATCCCAAAAGCGAAGGGTCGCATAAACGTACTGCCATCATTAGGAGGCGAAGAAAGGGGCGCCAAAGGGCCTGAATCCAGCTGTCTCACGGCCCGAGACTACTATATTTTCATGAGACAGCTCAGTGAGTCAGCTTGCTTCGACGACAATTTCCAAGAAGGCGCCTTTTAATGAGACAGCAATGAGTCAGCTATGAGTTACCCGCGTAAATTAAGGTTGACTTGAATTTACTCACGCGCAAAATCAACAGGCGGCGCATTGATCATCAGTCTTTCTAATTTTTTTGATAGATCCATCTACTTTTTATACTAGCTAGACCTATCAAATGCGTGTATACTTTCGCCATGATACTCCGTGACTTTGTGGACACCTTGGCGCAGCGAATGCAGGAGCCAGCGCCACGAATTCAGGTGGTGCTTGGACCGCGCCAAGTCGGCAAGACAACAGGCATACAACACATGCTGAAACGTCTAAGCGGCCCGTTTTTTTACACCTCGGCCGATGACACGCTCACCGCATCCAAACGCTGGATTCAATCGCAATGGCAAACCGCTCTCGAAAAAGGGCCCGGAACGGTGCTTGTGATCGATGAGATCCAGAAAATCCACAATTGGGCAGAAACCGTCAAAAAACTGTGGGATCAACAAAAGGACAAGGAAAAACTGAAGTGCATTCTTTTGGGATCAAGCTCGCTTTCCCTTCAGAAAGGGCTCACCGAAAGTTTGACGGGCCGTTTTGAACTCCTTCCCGTTTTTCATTGGAGTGCGTTGGAATCAGAGCAAGCCTTCGGCTACGACCTCGACACCTACATGCGCTTCGGCGGCTATCCCGGTGCCCATGATTACATTCACGACTATCCGCGATGGTTTTCCTATTTAAAAACATCGGTGGTGGACACTGTGGTGGGGCAAGACATCCTGACACAGCAGACCGTCGCCAAACCCGCGCTCTTCCGCCAAGCCTTCGAAATCCTGTGCGGTTATCCCGCTCAAGAAGTCAGCTACACCACCCTATTGGGCCAATTGCACGATAGGGGAAACACCGACTTGGTCAAGCACTACCTCGAACTCTATGAGGGCGCCTTTCTTTTTCGGGGGCTTCAGAAGTACTCGGGGAAAACAGTCAAGATCAAAACCTCAAGCCCAAAAATCCTCCCGCTGTGCCCGGCCCTATACACCTTAGCCGCCGGCCCCCGCGCACTGGAAGATCCCGAGAAGAGGGGACATGTTTTTGAAGCCGTGGTAGGAACGGACCTGCTCCGAATTCCTGGCGCTAAACTCTACTACTGGCGTGACGCTCAGGCGGAAGTTGATTTTGTGGTCGTTCACGAAGACCAGCTTTTTGCCATTGAGGTGAAATCCGGTCGAAAAAAATCGAGCAAAGGGCTTGCTCTTTTCCAAGAACGTTATCCAACATCCAAAACCTGCCTGATTTCCCCAGACAACTACCCGGCATTCTCCCGCGATCCCATTTCTTTTCTCAAATCGAAGGCCCTGTAAACACCCTTACGCCGCGGCCATGACTTCCTAATCTTACGGCCAACTTAAAACTTTTCCAGGCAGGGGAGGTCTTCAAAGCGCGAGAAGCACTTTCTGCAAACAGCCGGTCCTGCGTCAACAAACAGGTGAAGCCCGCCTCTACCGCGGCGGAAACGAGATGGCCGTTGTCTAACGCTTGCCAGCCCCGTTGAGTGGCCGCTTCGCAGGGAAACCCAAATCCCCCCAAGAGTGACGCGACATGAACATCCATGTTGGCATCAAGCAGCCACATGAATGGTGTTGGCAAGTTCTGCAGCGACTTTCAAAACTTCCGGATAGGCGTCGTGCGGGAACGTGTGATCAAAGCTTTCATCGATGTCTTGAAGCGTCATCCCATTGGATAAGCATTCCAAGATCAAGGCCACAGAAAGCCGCGTTCCACGAATGGCCAAGCCCCCCCCTAACAAACGAGGGTCCGCCACAATCCATTGGTAGTTTTTGTAAGGGCGAGGCGTCCACGTCTCCATAGAAAAGTCCTCCAGAGCGCTATTCTACCACCCTTACGCCGCCATGAGCACGGCCCAGAGACTGCGCTTCTCTTGCTCCTCAAGACGTTGACGCGCGCTTATGGATTCTTCTGAGCCAGCGTTTTTGAAGCGAGGGCTTTAATCCCTGGAGCTAAAGGGAAATCATGTTCTCCGGGGTAGACCACGTATATCGTTTTAAGCCCAAGATCTTTCATGGCCGTATGCATGGAACGCGTGACTTTGGGTTTATCCGTAAATTTCACCTCAAACCCCAACCTCTGGCCATTTTTGAGAACTAGCAAATCGAGCTCGGCCTTATTGTGGGTGGCCCAAAAATAAGCTTCTTCTTCCCGTACTTCCAAGATTCGCAAGATTTCCTCTAAAGCCCACCCCTCCCACGACGCGCCCAACCGGGGGTGCCGGTCCAACTCCATCTCGTTTTGAATCCCTAAAAGCGAATGAAATATGCCGGAGTCGCGAAAGTAAATTTTCGGCGTTTTGACCTGACGTTTGGCGATATTTTCCGTCCATCCTGGTAAGCGACGTACCATTAAAGTACCAACTAAAATATCGAGATAGTGCTGCACGGTGGTATGCGCCAACCCCATCGACCTTCCGATTTCCGAGGCATTAAACAGCTGACCATGGTAATGGGCGAGCATCATCCAAAAGCGACGCATCGTTTGAGACGCGATTTGAATCCCAAGGGAAGGGAGGTCTCTTTCCAGGTAGGTCGATATATAGTGCTCTCGCCACTCGGAACTGATTTTCTGATTGGATGCTAGAAACGATTTCGGGAATCCCCCTCTCATCCAAAGCCGGTGACTATTCTTGACACCTACTTCCGATGCGTTAAAAGGCGTAAGTTCTAAGTAAGAAATGCGCCCGGCCAAGGTTTCAGAACTTTGATGAAGAAGGTCCCGGGAGGCGCTGCCAAGAATCAAAAATTGAGTTGGCAAGGGACGACGATCTACCAAAACACGGATCACTTCAAACAATCCGGGAGCCCGTTGAACTTCATCAATGACGACTAACCCTTTTAATCGTTCTAACGCCAATTGAGGGTTCGTCAGGCGCGCTTGGTCTCCCGGGGATTCGAGGTCAAAAAACGCGACCGGCCCATTTCGTTGAGCCGCGAACATTCGAGCTAAAGTCGTTTTTCCACATTGCCGGGGCCCCAATAACCCCACCACGGGATTCACTCGAAAAGCGCCTCGAAGCTGTTCCAAGAATCGGAGTCGTTCCATGGTCATTACACTACCATGAAAATTGAGTCTTGTCTACTCAATTTTCATGGTCATAAACTAGGCGTTAATCCACTCCCAAGCGCTATGGTGAGCGTCATGTTTGTCCACGTAATCCAGGAATTTGACGTAAAAGGGGTGGCGGGAGAGGGTGGTGGAGTCGCCTAGGACGATCAAGAGGCGGCGGGCGCGGGTGAGGCCGACGTTCATGCGGCGGGTGTCGCTTAAGAAGCCCACCTCCCCTTTCTCGTTGGACCGGACCAGTGACAAGAGGATGGCTTCCTTCTCCCGGCCCTGGTAGCCGTCGATGCTGCCGATTTCGACGTCTTGATCCCCAGCTGCTAGCGTTCGGAGCAGTCGGACCTGGGCCACATAAGGGGTAATAAGAGCGATTTGCTTAGCGGGGATGCCGGCTTCGCGAAGTTGGTTGTAAAGATAAAGGGCCAATTTCGCCTCGCCCGGGTTTTCGCGGCTTTCCAGAAGCTCATTCCAGACTTCGTCATACCCGGCGCCCGCGGTATCTACAAAAATGAAAGGTTTTTGCGTGAGCTCGGTGGGCTTCACATTGGGCAGCTCATCGGCGGTGTGCTCGCGCACGCTCTCATCGGCAATCAGCCGCCCGGCGTAAAACTGTTCGGAAGAAAAGCCCATGATCGTTTCATGCATCCGGTACTGGATGCGGAGCAACGTTTGGCCTTCGGTGGGCACTAGATTTTGTAGGCGTTCAAACAAGGTGGTGCCGAGGCCTGCCTTCTTGGCCTCTTCAGAATAAATCGTGGGCGGCAATTGCAGGGAATCCCCGGCGAAGATGACTTTCTTGGCCTGCGTGATGGGAATCCAGGAAAGCGGCTCGGTCGCTTGCGAGGCTTCGTCCATGATCAAGAGATCAAACGGTTTCTTGGTTAGAGATTTGTTGATCCCCCCGTGGGTCACCAGCACCACATCCGCCTGAGCAATGATGCCTTTGCCGATACCAAATTCAATGTCGCGGGCTTCTTTCCAGAGCTTGTTGATTTCCTTTTGCATCACGTGGCGGTCGCTCCAGGACAAATTTCGGATGCGGTGCATATCGCGAATGAGCCGCTCGCGCTGCACATCCAACTCTTCCACATATTTTTGGTCTTCATGTTCCGCCACCTGAGCGGAAAGCGTGGCGTGCCTGAGCGAATCCAAGATACGCGCCGGGTGCCCAAGCCGAACCACCTTGAGGCCAGTCTCAAGCAACTTCTCCAGCATGTTGTCGACGGCAATATTGGAAGGGGCGGAGGCCAAGAGGCGTAGGCCTTTGGCGGAGGCTTGGCGGATAATCTCGACCAACACGGTGGTTTTCCCCGTGCCGGGTGGGCCATGAATGAGGGCCACATGCTTGGCGGCTAACGCTTTTTCGGCGGCCTCGCGCTGCCACTCGTTCAAGCCGGTATTGAAGACTTCGATGGGGCTGCGCTCATCAAACTCGGCTTTGAAGTCGCCCATGAAAATATCGCGGAGATAGGCGACATCCTTTTTCTCGGCGCGTTGAACGGTTTGAAGCGCCTTCTTCATGCGCTTATACGTGGCTTCCGAGCCTAAGACGTCCAGCTGGCATTTGCCTTTGGGCGGTTCTTCCAGGCTGGGCGCATCATCCAAGGCCACGGTGACTTCAAATTGGTCGACGTCGTAAAGCGTGGCGCGGATGCGGGGCACGTCGGGGTCGGCAAAGGTGAGGCTTACCAGGTCCCCTTGGTTTAAGGCCTGGAAAGGCGAGTATTCCTCCCCCTGAGAAGGCCGGCTTAAAACCCAAAGGGGATGCCCACCCACTCCAAAGTCCTCCCGTTTGATCACCAGGCGAGTGACGGTCTTGCCCAAGGCCTCCCGGGCCTGGATGGGCATTTTCTCTAGTTTTCGCTCATTTTCAGCCCTCTCGGCTTCCCGTTCGATGTCGATGAGGCGGGCTAACTTATCAAAATGCTCGTCGTGCATGCGGGCATTGTAGTATGCTTGTCCTCGCGTGCCCCTATAAGGGACCGCTCCGCAGAAGTAAGGCGGGCAATTGAAAATGAAGAGGTACTACACCAGTGGCAACAAAAGGCAAAGTGAAGTGGTTCAATGACGCAAAAGGGTTCGGGTTCATTACTCCGGAAGATGGTTCAGCGGACGTGTTCGTTCATTACTCCGCCGTACAAGCTGACGGGTTCAAAAGCTTGGCTGAGAATGACGCCGTCGAATTCGACATCGTGCCCTCCGAAAAGGGTCCGAAGGCCGCGAACGTGAGAAAAGTTTCGTAACAACCGAACTCTCACTTCACGACACAAGAAGCCCCGGTCGCCGAAAGGTTGCCGGGGTTTTTTACGTTTTCGGCGCGGCGGAGGCGGAGGGGCGAAGGACGTCAAGAAAAATGGGGATGAGCCCAAAGATCAGCGGGCCAAGCAGCAAGCCTTTAAAACCAAACACGTGCAGACCTCCGAAAAGTGCGAGCGTCAACCACAAAAACGGCATTTCAAACGTCTTCCCAACGACGTACGGCCGGACCACATTGTCCACGACGCTTAGCAGCAAACCCCAAATTAAAATAAACAACCCCTTCCCTAAAGAGCCGGTCACAAGATAAATAACGCATACCGGCACCCAGGTGATCGCCGTTCCCACAGCGGGGATGAGGCTGGCGATCGCGGTTAAACAACCCAGCAAGACACTGGCCCGCGTCCCGACCATCACAAACCCCACCATCGCAAAAAGCCCTTGAATCATCCCGACGACCAAGGTTCCGCGCACCACACCCTCTACCACTTGCTCGATGCGCGTGGTCAGCTGGTTTTTAGCCGCCGAAGAAAGCGGCAGGGCGGCGCGCAGCTGCAGGTACATCGCCGGTCCATCTCGAAAGAGAAAATAAAGGATGAACAAAAAAAGCGCAAGCCCCACAAAAAACGCCGCCAAATTCTTCGCCACCTCCGCCGCCGATCCGACGATCCACTGCGCGCCGCTTTCCACCACCGACTGGAGTCGCTCTTCGAATTCCGCTGAGCTTTGGCGCAACCGAGACATGATGGCGGGGTTCACGCGCTCTTTCCAAGTTTGGCTGCCGCGAAGATGGGACCGCAGTGTCTCCGCCGTTTCCCGCGCGGTCGTTTTCACTTGAGGCAGAAGGTCCTGCGCTTCATTGACCGTAGAGGTAATCATGAGCGATAAGGGCCCAATCAAAAACAAAAGAACCGCCAGGACCGACAGCCCCGCTTGTAGGTCGGGGCGGTTCTTCCCCAGCCAGACGCCGATGCGCCGGTGCAACGGATAACACATCACGACCGTGGTAAAGGCGGCCAAAATAGGGGAGAAAAAGGGCTCCAACAGCCGAAGCCCTTGATACGCCAAGAACAAAAGGAAGGCCAGAGAAAACCAAGCCACCAAACGATCGCGCGCCATGACCCCATTCTACCCAAACCCAGTAGGGCCATGCCCTCTTTCATAGCTGCAGAGAACGGAAAAGCTTATTTAAGAGCGCTGAAGCGGGCGGCGCTCGGGTTGGGTGTCGCGGATGGACAGCTGGGTGGTGTTGCCCGGGCAGTTGAGTTCCGTGCGCGCACAGGTGTACTCGGGGGCCTGACCAAATTCATGATTTACGCAGCACACCGTCGGGTTCCCAAAAATTCCCCCGGAACACTGCCGGCTCCCGCACCAAATGGCGGCACATTTTTGCTCTTTGGGGATGCATTGACCCTTGATATAGGACGGCGCTGACGGAGACTCCCCGGAAAACATCGCTACGACATGCTCGCAGCAGCGTTCGGATTCGCCGCAGAAAAGCCCTTCATCGCCGCAGCTGCCTTCCCCTTCGGCGAAGGCCCCCGTCGCCGGAGCCATAAGGAGAGCCAGGGCAAGCCAGAGCATTTTCATGCCCCGGGGATATCCCCAGAGGACTTGCGCCGCAAGGCCAATGCGGCATTAGGAAACAATTCTTTACATCTTTGTGTTTAACTGATTTTTAGATCTGTTTTGACTGGGCCTCATGCGCTAAAGCTTTAAGACGGGCCAAGTCGGTTTTTCCCGTTCCTAGTTGGGGGATGGCCTCTAGGGAATAACAGTGCTCCCGTGAAGGAATCCAGAGTTTCGCCAGATCCGTAGCCTGAAGCCGGTGCAGTACGTCTTCGATCGTAAGCGGGTCTGGGAGGGCGGTATAGAAAACCACGAGCCGTTCGCCGCGTTTTTCGTCGGGAGCACCCGTCACCGCAAATTGGGCTTCGGGGGCGTTGGCGACGTGGTGCAATTTTTCTTCCACCAAAACATGCGGCACCATTTCGCCGCCAATTTTCGAAAAACGGGAAAGCCGGTCGACCAAACGAACAAACCCGTCCGGGTCAATGACGGCGATATCACCGGTCAAGTACCAGCCGTCTTGGATGACCTCGGACGTCTTCTGCGGTTCCCCCAAGTACTGCTTCATCACGTTTGGCCCCTTGACGAGCAAAAGGCCAGGCTCCCCTTGCGGCTTTAAAGCCAAGGTGTCGGGGTCGACAATTTTGACGGACACCCCGGGAATTGGATGGCCAATTGTGCCGGGCTTCCAGCCGACTTGATGAATTTCACCCATCGAGACATTGGGCACATTCGCGCACGCCACCGGAGAAAGTTCCGTACAGCCATAGCCTTCCAAGGGCCTCACCTTAAATTTAGCTTCGAAGTCATTGGCGATGGTTTCACGCAGCCGCTCGGCCCCGGTGATTACAAGGCGCAGCTTATGGAATTGATCGGGCGTGCATTTGCGGGTATAGGCCGCCAGGAAGGTCGGGGTGGCTAAGAGGATCGAGCCTCCGTAATGCTTGGCCAAATCACCAATCGTTTGCGTCTCAAGCGGCCGCGCGTGGTAGAGCACGCCAAACCCGTGAATTAGGGGAAACCACATCGAGGCGGTGTAGCCAAACGAATGGAAAAGCGGCAATACGCCGACCATACGGTCGTGGGGCCCAATATCGAAAACCTGCGCCAAGCCCAAGATGTTCGACAACACATTCGCATGGGTAAGCACGATGCCTTTGGGAACCCCCGTGGAGCCGCTGGAAAACATAATCGTAGCTGTCTTGGAAAGGTCCATGGCTCCGGGGTGAAGCGTGTATCGCCGCAGCAGGGCCCGCTCGGGCCAACAAGAGACCCACACCCGTTCCAAAACCACTTGCCACTTCGGCAGGTGCGTTAAATAGTCTTCAATATAAACCATCTGAGAAGAGGCCGGCAGGCCGGTTTTCTCGAGAAGCTTCCGGCTGGTCACGACCAGGCGTAAGCGCGCCTTTTGTGCGGCCTGCATCATGACGGTCGCCCCAGCCGTGTAATTTAAATTAACCGCGCTCGCACCTAAGAGCGATACGGCGATATTGGCCGCAACGCCCGGCCCGCAGGGCGGAAGTAAAAGCCCCACCGCTTCTTCGGGCTGAATGGCGAGATCCTTTTTCAAACGACGCGCCAGCACGAGACTTAAAGAGGCGAGCAGCCCGAAGGACCATTCGTGTTTAGATGAGTCCGCCACCGCCAGGACCCGCGGCTGCCGGCGCGCCGTTTTGACAAATTCCAACGCCAGCGAACCCCGCTCTTCAAGCCGGTGACGAAACGAAGTGGTTCCTAAATCCAGCACCGCTTGGCGAACGGACGTCGCGGTGATGGATTCTCGAACGGGGGCCCCGAAAGTAACGGTGACGGGATAGGGAATGCGCCGCGGCTTCTTAAAAATCGCTCGGCCGTGCTCGAAGCTAAAAATGCTGCCCCACACGCGGTCTAAATGCACGGGGATGACCGGCACGTTCAGACTCTTGACGATGACTTCGAAGCCTTTTTTAAATTCCAATAAATTGCCCGTACGGCTGATTTGCCCTTCCGCAAAGATGCACACCAAATGCCCTTCTTCCAATGCTTTGCGCGCCACCAGCAACGAGCGCAAAATTTCTTTCGGGGGATCTTGGTCGGAAATGGGAATTGCTTTCATGATTCGCAGCAGCCCATGCCAGGGCTTGGCTTCGTAGTAGGGCCGCCACATCAAAAAGCGAACCAAGCGAGGCACGGCTGTCCCCACCAGGAAGCCGTCGACCAGCGACAAATGGTTCGACACAAGGAGCGCGGGGCCCGTCGCGGGGACGTGCTCGCGCCCATCCACTCGAATGCGGTAAAAAAAGTTTGTGAGGGTACAAATGAATAGCCGCAGCAGCGAATCCGGAAGGAACGTCACAATGACGACGGTTCCAATCAACGATAAAACACCCATCGCAAAAAACACCTGAGCCGGGTTAAGCCCCACGCCGGTTCCAAGCACCCAAAGCACGAGGCTTGCAATACCGATGGCCACGAAACTTAAGAAATTGCTGGTCGCCAAAACCCGCCCACGCTCCGTTTCGGGACTGCGCCACTGGATGAGCGTGACTAGTGGAATATCAAAGAGCCCCGCGCTCGCCCCCAGCAGAAAGAAGTCCGCAGTCACCCGCCAGGGGGTGTGATAGGCCCACAGGAGATCACAGGAAAAAATCGTCATTCCCAAAGCACCGAGGGGAACTAAGCCAAGCTCGACTTTCCCAGCGGAGAGTTTTCCAGCGAGATAACTCCCGCACCCGATCCCGACCCCGATGGCCACGATGAGATACGTCGACATCTGATCGGTGGCGCGCATCATTTGACTGGTGTAGAGAAAAATATTGGTCTGAAGGGCGGCCCCCATGAACCAGAAATAGTTCACGGCCAAAATGGCGAGTTTTAGGGACCGGTCCTGCCGGATCACTCGCCAGTTGGCGGCCAAGTCGGTGAAGGGGTTCCAGAGGAGCGGGGTGTCGGGTTTTATCGCGGGCAGCCGCTCAATCAAAAGGCTCGATAAAAGCCCGAGCACCGACATCCCCATCATGACCAGGCCGGCGGCCATCCAATTTTTCGTGACAAAGCCGCCGGCCAGCGTCCCCGCAAGAATGGCCGCAAACGTCGCGATGTTAAGCCAGGCATTGGCCCCCGAAAGCCCCGCCGGGGAAACAAGTTCCGGAAGGACGCCGTATTTCACGGGGCTAAAAAAGGTCGCTTGAAGGGACAACATAAAAAGCGACAGCATCATAAGCGGGATATTCTTAAGCGATAGACTTAAAATCGCTGCTGCAATCACGGCGATTTCCCACATCTTGGTGGCCACAATCACGCGGCTTTTGCTGTAACGGTCGGCCACACGCCCCGAGAACATGGAAAAGAGCAGAAACGGCGCCGCAAACACACCTGTGCCGATTGCCACCCACTGATTGCTGGTTTTGGGGTCGCTCACCCACGCCACCACCAGCAGGCTAACCAAAATCTTATAGAGGTTGTCGTTAAACGCCCCGCAAAATTGCGTGGCCAGCAACGCCCAGAACGATTTTTTCATCTCATGACTCCAAACTTTCTTGGAATAAAACCATGACTCGTTGCTCTAAGGCATATCATGAAAAATTTACTTGCCCCCTCTTATTTCTGTACATACAATAATCATGCGGTTTGAATGAGATATCTACAAAGCGATGGCCAATGCTTATAAGCACGGCATTGGATTTGAAGAAGCGCTGACTGTATTTACAGATACGTATCATTTGATCCTTCAAAACTCAGTCCGTACCGAGGCGGAGGAGCAGCGTTATCAAATCATCGGCGAAATGGACTCTCGCGCCATAACGCCCAGCCGACGTATTGTCACGGTGACTTTTACAATCCGCCAAGAGGGAGACGTCTATCGCTTGATTAGCGCACGGCCTGCCAGCCGTTCTGAAGGGAAACGATATGAGAGACAAATTTGACCCTGAAAATCCGCCGTTTGATTTTTCGCGAGCTCGGCGGAGCACACCCGAAGAGCGGGCGAAGTTCCACACGGTCATTAACGAAACTCTCCTGCACCACGCCGCGTAAGGTTCATTCGGGGTTCAATTCCCAGCTTTTCTAACAACTGGTAATGCCGGTCAAATGGGTTTTTGATTTTTCGTAACTCCCAATAGCTCTTCACTTGCCCCGCCATTAGCACCGGGAAGGCGAAACAAGGCAGCGGGTAATCGGTTCCAAAAACCATGCGTGAATGCAGTTCCGGATGCCGGCGGATTTTCATCAGCATGCCCGCCCGGTTCCACAGCGACAAGGCCGAAGCATCCCAATAAAAGGTTGGGTAGCGTTTCACCAGCATTTGAAAGGTGTGCCAGTACTTTTCATAGAAAACAAGGCCGTAGCTCGCGCCGTGAGCCGCGATCACCGTGGCCCCCGCTTCGAGGGCCGGGATGAGCCGCGCCGGGTCGCCAACCGATTGATCCTGGCCGATTAAGCTGAATTCGTAACCCACATGGGAAAGTAACGGAATCTTGTGATGCGCCATCCGCTTCCAATAAGAAAGGAATGCCGGGTCGGCGGGATTAAATGCCTGCGCATTGGGGAGCACCTTCACCAAAACAGCGCCTGCCGCCACACAGCGATCGAGCTCTTCAATGGCGTCCCGCCGTTTGGGGTTGATGGAAACCCCGGCCTTTAAAACATCAGAATGCCGACGCGCGGCCTCTAACACGTAGTCATTGGAAATCAGAAAATCGGTTTCTTCCTTATTAAAAAGTCCATCCGTGCCATACACGCCGTCCATCGCCAGCACCACGGCTTCATTCACATGCCGGCTTTCCTTAAGCAGCTTGAGCAAGCGCTCCAGGTACACCCGGTTGGAGTTCACAGGGTCATTGGGGTCCACACCCAGCCGTTTGTAGAGAAACTTAAACAGCAGGCTGGTTTTCATTTTGGGAGACATATAACACCCGTTATCTCCATGCGGAAACGCCGCCAAATGAACGTGGACGTCGATCATGGCTTTGCCGGTGGGATCTTTTGAATGAAAGCGTACACCCCGCGAACCACCTTGGCCATGCGAGTGTAGTCCAGCGTATCGGGGGTATCCTGGGCTGTATGGTAGTGAGGGTTTCGGTAAAAAGCGGTGTCGGTAATCATGACGGCTGGCCAGCCGTGAGCCCAATAACTTCGGTGATCTGAAAAATCCATTCCCGGGATAAAAGCAGGCGCGTTGATCGAAGCCGCCGGCAGATTGGTTATGGCATGGATATCCTGTTTAATTTTTCGCGCTAAGTCCCGGCTTGCTAAATTCCCCGCCACCCCAATGAAGTGGCCTTCCTGCGGATACCAAAGTTTAAGGAGCGGCATTGGGTAGGTCTGGCTTTTTGGGGCGTCGCTAAAATACCCTATACATTCCAAAGCGATCACTCCCGTCACAACCGCTTTTTCCAAAGCCAGCGATTGCGCATGTTTCACACTGCCCATGGAAGGTGTCGCAAACACAGGGGGTTCTTCCAGCGTCCAAGCGACCAACTCCACGCGCTGCGCGGGCGGGTTCTTTCCCAAAAGCCGGGCCAGCTCCAGAAGGCCGGCCACACCGCTGGCATTGTCATCAGCTCCGGGAAAGTCTCCAAAGACGTCGTAATGAGCGCCCACGACCAATCGCGACCCCGTTTCGGGCCCAAAAGAACCGATCACATTTTTATAGGACTTTGGCGCCGTCCGAGCAACCGTCGAAATATCGGATGAAAGGGCAAACACCTGCTCGGACACCCTTCCCCCCGCTTGCGCCATCACCCCGTAGATGTACGACGCACTCGCCTCCAACCGCCGCGCTTCGTTTATATTTCGCCCGCGCTGCCATGTTGCGAGGAACTCGACATGCTGCTTTAAAATCTCCGGGTCCACCCCACCCAACTCCGCCGTTCCCGCCGGTTGCATGATCGGTTGCGCCGTGTAGATCCAAAGGCCGAAGAGCCCAAGAACAGAAACGATCAGCACAATAAATATTTTCATCCCTATTCTTTCCTCTCACCCATTCTTCTAGAAGGTCTGGAGCGATAAGAATACGACTGGGTTTCTTCCCACTGAGTGGCGATTGGAAAAGGCACACGTGCTGTGGCCTTACGGAAATCGTCAGGGGTGCGAAACACGACCCACTGCATCGGAGGCAGGCCACGAAATGCCTTTCGATAACGAGGCTCTGTCCCCGAACCGGCCGAATCTCGAATCGCCACGAGTCGGATTTGAGAACCGTACTGGCGTGCCAAGTCACTATAGAGTTCTGGGTCTCGCTCGCCGGCGTCGCCAACCAAAATGAATTCGCGTTGGGGATACCGCTTGAGCAGCTTCTCAATGGCTGGGCGTTTGGCTTGATCGGACTTAAGACCCGCCCCCCATGCGCTTTGAGTCTTCACTCGTAGTTTTTTTAAAAAAAGCGTTCCATTCGGATAGCCACTCGTCTTTAAAAAGTCCTGAAGCGCCGGAAACAGCTGCCAAGGGGATGCGGACACATAATGAAAAACAGCCCCTTGACTGGCCAACGCTTGGTAGGCCTCCGCCATTCCCGAAACGGCTTCATAAGGCTTTAAAAACGTCCTTTCTAAAAGCGCGCGCGTTTGGCCGACATCGGATTGCTTGATCGTGTCATCGATATCTGAAATGACGGAAAGCCCCTTTAAGGGAATCGCTTGAATGGTTCCTTGGGTCACCTGGGTGTCTTTTTCGCATCCCGGGACAGAAAATGAAATGGGGGCCGGATTCGTAACGGCTGAGTACGTGGCCGGAAGCGACACCACCGTTTCGGTGTGCCCAAAGGCATCCGAAGGAGACAAGGAAACGGTGTGCGTTTGAATTTGAACCTCGAAGGTCTTATTTCGTTCGTTATCGACTAAAAAAAAGGCGGCGCGCTGGCGAAAAAGATCGGAGGCTTCAGAACCGGGCGGCAATTCGAGCGCACGCGCCAAAGCGGATAACGCTTTCTGACGCAGTGCCGAATCGGCCTCAGGTTCATACACCCACCCATGAACCGAAGCTTGCCAGCCTTCTTGGCTAGGTGTTTGCCAAGCTACCGTTGGAAAAAATGTGAGCTGTTCGTCGTTTTCCAAGGAACACTTGCTAAAGCCTTTACCACCTAGCCCTAAACACAAGCTCAGCACTAAAAGTGACGATCGAACAAGCTTCACCACCCGCCCTGCCGCATCGGGTTTTCCTAAAACGCGGGCTCTTTTCGCTAACGACGCGAGTGCCTTGCCTTTTAGAAGAGTTTCTAAACGATACGGAATGTCTTCCAGACGGTTGATCTTAACGGCCGCCCCCCGCTCCAACAAAAAATCGCTGTTGGCCGCTTCTTGGCCCGGCAAAGGGTTCACAATGACCAGCGGTTTTCCCAACGCCAGCGCTTCCGATGTGGTGAGGCCGCCCGGCTTAGTCACGACGGCCTCCGCCACCGTCATCAACTCCTCCATACGGGTGACGAACCCAAAAACACGCGTGGGATGTTTCCAGCGTTTGCGCTCAAGCGTTCTTCGGAGCGCTTCATTTTTCCCAGCCACCACCAAAAGCTGGAGAGGACGCTTGACTTCGTTGAGATAGCGCATCGTCTCGGCCAGCGGCCCCATACCCAGCCCTCCGCCTAACACAAGAAGAGTAGGTGACGTCGGGTTTAAACGTAAGCGTCTACGTAAGGTCATGGCCGATGGAGCTTTTCGAAAACGACGCGAAATGGGGATCCCCGTCACCACGATCTGCTTGGGTGGCACGCCGCGCGCCACTAAACGTGCTTTGGTTTCCTCCATGGCTACGCAGTAAAGGTCAACGGAAGGTTCCATCCAAAGGGCGTGCGCTTCAAAATCGGTCACCACGGTGACGATGCGGGGTTGATGATGGCCCCGATGCCCGCGAATGGACCCGAGGGTCTCCATAGGAAGAAAATGCGGACACAGCACCACGTCCGGCTTCCATTCATCCACCAAGCGGATGAACTTATACGCCACGAATCGGGCCGTGAACCGCCGCAAGCGCGTGGCTTTCTTAATGAAGGCGGGTGTATCCGTTTTACGAAACGCGTGGGCATAGAGCTCGGGCGTCTTCTCAGCGAGCTTCACATACCCTTCCGAATACGCTTTTCGGTAAAGCTTCGGCGTAAACGCCAAAATGTCGACACGCTTGACCTGATCCTTGGGCTGCGCATCATTCCACGCTTCTTCTATCGCGGCTGCGGCTTGAAGATGCCCACCCCCGGCCGTGGCTGTAGCGATCAAGATTTTCAATTTATTCTTGCACCTTCAGTTGACACTTAGCGTTCTCACAAACCGCCTGCGGCATTTTTTCCCATTGAGGAGGACCACATTCGACCAGTGGGCGCTTCGATTTACAAAAACGCTCATACGCTTCATACCAGCGAATATTGATCGCTTCCCAATCACAAACGCCCTTCACCACACCACATTCCTGCATTTGGCGGCAGGAAGTCCAATCCGGATTAAAAGTCGTTTCATTTCGACGCGGAGGAGTAGAACCAATCTGATGCGCAAGCCACGTATAACGGATGGCCACCACCGCCACAACAAACAGAAAGAGCCAAAACGATTTCGAAAAACGCATTTAGTCTTTCCCTTCAGAAATGATCGTTGCCAATAGTGAACTATTAAAAATATCGGCCGGAGAAATAACGGATTCATCGTAAGGGAGTTTCTCGCCATAGCGTTCTTTTAAGAGTTTCACGACTTTTGGATGTGTTAGATCAAAGTCCGATAATTTTTTTAATGATCCGATTTCAATCCCTAAAGCATGCTCATAAGCTTTCCAAACCAATTCCGAACAATAGATCTTCTCATCTGACCAGGAAAACCCTAAATCGTAAGGCCTTCCCAAAAAAGACTGTGTGACATGACGAAGTTTCGCAAGGCCGAGACGTGTCAACACTTGCTCACTCTTAACCAAGCGTTTGACAACGTATTTCTCGTGATCGCCCCTTCTGATCCATTCTATTAGCGGAGTCTTTTTTACAGGCTGAACCGCTTCATAGACCATCCATCGATGGTTTTCTTTAAACAAAATACCCATATGACTGTAAGGAGAATGGGTAGCCAGCTGGATAGCTAAACTCTGCGAGGAACGGGACGTCTGAAAGATAATATCCCCCTCTCGAAAATCGAGCGGCGCCTCGCCGAAAGCGCTCACCGTGATGAAGAAAGAGATAACTACGCACGCGATGCCTTGTCCGAATTCTTTAAAAATCATGAATGGGATTTCACCTGTTTTAAAAATTGATTTATAGCGTTGGTATAGATATCTCCGCTGTCGATATAACCTTCGTTGTGATCGCCTCGGAGCTCAACCAATTGTTTTGGTGCTTGGGCTGCTTGGAAGTTTTGCTGGGCCATCGAGAAAGGGACGATGTCGTCTTGAGGAC
The DNA here is from genome assembly GCA_964441955.1 of uncultured Elusimicrobia bacterium. Classification (GTDB taxonomy): domain Bacteria; phylum Elusimicrobiota; class Elusimicrobia; order 2-01-FULL-59-12; family 2-01-FULL-59-12; genus CAYTWA01. Next base: position 112,457 of record CAYTWA010000005.1, on the reverse strand, counting down.
TATGAAGGAAAAGTATGGGACAACGGAGCTGAGGGATTTTGATCACATTATCATACCGATAACGCACCAAGTACCGTGCGGGCAACCAAGGCATTAACCGGTTGGCCATCGCTACGGTAGAGGTAAAAGCGCTTTCCAGAATGAGCGCGCGTATAGGGTGATGCAAGGCCGTTTCCACCGCCACTCCACCCCCCAACGACTCACCATGGAGTACGATCTGGTCGTCTTTAAGACCCTTTTGTTTAAGTAAATAGAGATACGCGGTCTCTGCGTCGGTATAAGTTCCTTTTTCTGACGGCGAACCCGAACTACCCCCGTAACCCCGATAATCAAAAAAGAAAAGATTGAGCCCTAACGCATGCAACCGTTTAGCTTTATCCAACCGATGGCTGATATTGCCAGCATTCCCATGGCAAAACAAAACCGTTATGTGGCGCAACGCCCCATTGGCAGATGCTGGAATAGACCAAGCATGCAGCTTGACGTTGTCGGGTGTGGTCAACCAAATGTCTTCGTAGGGTAACCCAACTTGTTGGGGTGTCGCATCCAGATTTGAATAAGGGAAATAAAGATTTGAGCTCTCAAACCGGTTCAGCGCGAATTTAAATATCGCGAGCAGCAGAAAGACTTTAAGAAGTATGAAAAGAATTCCTTTCATAAAGGTGTCCTTTGATTTGGGCCAAATGTTCCTTCTTCAATGAAATGAAGAATTTGAGCGGCTGTGTCGGAGGCAAAAACGAGTGGGGTGTGTTGATGGGGCATGAGAATCATGTCGCGACAGCCTTCTAATCGCGCGCTGGCCACCGAAACCGTTCCGTCGTCATCTCCTGGGATCCGTTTACTGAACCCTTTTCCGTCCCCTTTACCCCCCGCAATGATGCCGAACTCAAGTTTTGGGGTGCCGCAGGTCTCCAAAAAGAAATTTTGCTTCGCGAAGAGCTGTTTGATGGATTTATCGCCATACAACCCACGAAACCAGGCGTAGCGATAGAACTGCTCCGCGATTTCACAGCCGTGGTTGGGTGGCGCGATCATCACAAGGCGGCCCGCTTTAGGGACAACATGATGCGTGAGGGTGTAACGAAGAATAATGGCCCCTTGGCTAAAGCCCACGAAGTGAATTTTCTTTTCCGGCAACCCATCCAAATACGCTTCTAGCCGTGTGGCATGCTCTTCGATCGTCTGGCTGGTACTGGGATAGCCCCAGTTATAAACGGCGTAGCCCTCTGTTCTGAGCTTTCGGGCAATGCGGTCCATCACAAACGGTTTGTTCATGATTCCGTGAACAAGCACCACGGCGTCTTGTGCATGCCCAAGACTAGCGATTAACAATACAAGTGCCGAAACAAAATAAATATGGCTTGGTTTTGATTTCATTTTGACGGAGCCTGTTTTTCCTCCGGCAGAAGCTTAGCAATGACGATCAAAAGCGCCAGGACGATTGCCGCCATCACCATCCAGAAAACGTGGCGTAGCTTGTTATCAGGGAGAGGAACTTCCCACCACGGCTGAACTTTAAGCACTGTTTCGGCACCCAGCGTGGCTTGGGAAGGTAAAGCGTTGATGAGCTCGTTGGCAATGAGATTTAAATCGTATTGCGGGGCGGCGGTTTCGTTTTGGCCGTAATAAAGAAATAGCCCGGGATCGGCGGAGGCTTTAAACACCAGGCTTTGCGTCGGGTAATAGCCTTGAACCGAGATCAAGTGAATGGGTGCGTTGTCGCCATTGCTTGTCTCCATGAACACCTGATCGGTACTGGGGGCACGGTTGAGCGTCACGAGAAAGCCTTCCTTCGTTTCCCCATTCATGCGCACCCAGGTGGCTTGCCCTAAGGGTTGGTTTAGTTTTTCCCCGCGCTCGTCTTGGATTTCTTCATAAAGCTCCATCGTGCGCTGGAAAAGAGGCTCTTGTACGGTAAAACGCAGAGCCGATAACGGAACGCCGGCATAAGGCAGGCGGATGCGCCATTGGCTTTTGCCAGCAAGCCCCGTCTGGGACTCCAACTGCGGTTTAAAATCGCGCATCACGCCAGACTGGTCAATCACATACGGCAGTTGCTTTCCTTTTCGCACCAATCGAAGGGCGGCCAAACGACCGTTGTTGTGCGCCAAGGTTTCTAAATCCAATTCCAATCGCTGAATGCCGTTTTGCGTGAGGGTGACCGGTTTGCGGTATTTCCAAGGGGCCACATCGATGTCGATTCCTTCATTACTCACTTGAGGAAGCGGCTCTGGGCTCTGGTAGGCTGTATTCTTCACCAACCCTTTTAATACCACCGTTTGGGCCGGCGCTGAAGCGAGTGGGTTGCGCATCTCGGCGACGTCGTAATTTCTCGGTGTGGCTGTAGGGTTTCCCACCCACAACGTATAGGCTCCAGCTTGTGGCGCGTCAAACACCAAAAAAGCCGGCACCGCTTTCACGGTGACGCCCGTGAGGACCAAGGGACGCGAATCGCCATTTTCGATATGAATGACCACTTCACGTCCAGGGATTTGGCGCGATAAGAGAATAGAAAGATTTTCCGCGCGCTTGGCCCCCATCGACACCCGATAAATGAACCCTTGGCCTAACACTTGTTCTTGGAAGGTTCCATTGGCAAAGAGTTTGGCTGAAACGGTCACGCTGCGCCGAAAGGTGCTTTCGGAGGTTTGAAACACCAGAGAATCCAAGGTCAGATGGTCGGCGGGAAGGGTTAAGCGAACGTTCGTTTGATGCGCGTCGCTCGAGGTTTCTTGAATAGCCGCGGGCATCGCCTCCAAATTCGCCAATGGCTTGGCCTCTGCCATTAAACTGATGCCCTGCACGCGAATGGGAGGTGTGGTGGAATCATCCAGCGTCAAACGCAGAAATGGCCAGCCTCCTTTGGGAAACACAATCGCGTTGCTCATCGATTGGCCTGCTTGCGTAAAGAGCGGGTAATTGCGAAACAGGACTGTCCAGGTTTTGTCGTCTTGCGAGGCTTCCAGTGTTACCGGCTTTAAGAAATCGGGTGTGGCCGTATGCAAGGCGATCGTGTCGAACCCGCTTTCTTTAAACACGGTGGGCACGCGGCCTTTCAAAATCGTCTTTCCGTTTTCCATTTTTTGAATGGGCAGCTCCAAATACATTCGCCGTGCGGCTTGAGCCAAGGGTTGATCGATAAAGAAGGCTGTTTCTTCCCCATTCGGGGCCATCAGCCGCAAGTCCCCCAAGGATGCTTGGGCATTGGACAGTGTTTCTAGCGGCAACTTCACCTTAGCCAAGCCTTTTTGGCCCACAGCGACCTCTTGGCTCCATTGCCACTCCGGAGACGCGGACCAAGACAGTGACGCTACACTGACAACGATTCCTATAAGAAATTCTTTACGCACGGCGCACCTCCGAAGGCTTCTGGCTGGCCACATACTTTTGGTAGAGAAACGAGACGAGGATCAAGATGACCGCAAGGCCCACAAACGACCCCACGCGGAAAAGCTGCCCCAACCGCCACAAGTCGTGCAGGAAGACTTTAAAAATCGTCAGCACCAGAAGGCCCAAACTGGCGTAACGTGTCCCTTGGCTTTTGGCACGGATGCCGATCATGAGCGTCACGATGGCAAACAGCGCCCAGGCCAGCGAGTACGTCATGTCCTGCGCAATATTGCCGGAGAACTGGAAGGTGATCGTGGCCCCTTTGCTGAAGTAATCGGCGATCTCGATATTAAGCAGCAAGAACAAAAGTATCGCGCCCAATGTGTTGAGAACCGGAGGCGTATTCGTTTCCATAAACATCTGCCGCGGAGGTGCCAGCAGCTTGGCGCCCGCAAACAAGCTCGCCGCGGCAGCCCCGTACACAGCTAGGTACCAATTAAAGATGGCCACATCGGTTCGTGGGTGATAGGAAAACACCGCCGGGTTCATCGCCAAGCGAACAAACGATATCCCGAGCAAGGCCAAGCCCCATGTTTTAAGCCCCTCATGCGGCACGCGGTGATAAAGCCACAGAAGTGCAGCCCCCTCCAGCGCCCAACCGAGTGTGATCCATTCCTTATCGAACTGGACGGGAATGATCAACGTGATAAAGAACAGCGCCACACCGCCAAACCACGCCTGAAGCGACAATTTTTGACTATCTGTTTTGGGAAACGCGGCTTGAATATGCGCCAACGCTAAAAGTGGCGCAATAGCAAACAACGCCGGGATTAAACCAATTGAATCCTTCCCCAACGTTTGCGTCACGACACGGTAGACAAACCAGAATTGCATCGGCCCCACCATGGCGGCCGCACCCCAAGCCGATGTTCCTTTCAAATGCATCCGGTTAAGGAACGGGAAGATCAAAAAAACCGCGTAAAACCCTAGATACCACGCAACCGGCACAATCGCTTGTCCCGGCGTAAAGCTTTGGACGTGCCACACCCACTCGATCATTCCCACACTGATCAGCGCCACCCACGACAACGCTTCTACCTGACGGTAGCGCTCGAGCCCCAATAAAAGAACTGTCATCAGCAGCATGAGGCCAAACACATCCGTTGGGTTGGGCATGCGCAGTTTCATACATACCATCGCAATCAGCATGAAAGGCATGAAGGCGCTTAACGCCGGCAACAGGGCGGCGTCTTCCGGAAGAATCCGGTTTGCGGAAGAAAGAATTGCATTGCCCTTAAATAACGATTTACCGCGCGTGACCAAAAGTCCCCACGCGAAGAAACCGCAGGAGAAAAATGCTAGCAGTGTGAGAATCCCCGGCAAGCCCGCCACATCTGGTAAACGGAAGAGCCAAATGGCGAATGCCAGCATCACCAAGCCCACGGTAGCGAACGCCGCCCAAATGGAGGCGGCCAGCCACGCCACCGAGATCGCCAACATTCCCAAGAGCAGGACAAACGGCCACATCACAAACGACAGAATGTCGCAGAAAACCATGGCCAAGAGAATCAGCACCAACATGAGAATGGGCGCCGCATACCCCCAAAGGAAAGGGCTTTGAGTCGGCCGCAACCGCGCCAAAATGATCGGCAGCGCCGTATGCAAAACAGCAAAGGCCATGTAATACCCGAGCCCCCAGAGAAGCAGACCCGATTTCAGATGTTCCACGGTCCAAAAAGACAACAGCGCGAATGTCGCGAGACCTCCTAATACATACGCTGTTCGGCTGTCGTCCCGGCACACGGCGAGATAAGCCAGGTGAGCGTTTAACGCTAAAAGAAACGACAACACGAGGCCCGGCCGGACGGCCAAGCTGTTGAATGTGAACATGTACGCCACAAACCCCATGCACGCAAGCGGCAAGACGGCGGCTGGAACCAAAAAATGCTCGTCCTTAATTCCCCGATGCGACGCCATTTTTTCTGCGATGAGATAGAACAGGCAGAAGAATAGAAAAATGCCGACCGCGAGTTCGCCTTTGACCGGCATGAAAAACTTGGCGACCCACCCCAGCTGCATCAAGAAGGTGGCGCCTGCAGAGAGGCTCATTAAGAAACCCCACCGCTTTCGCAAAGCCACCGCGATCACACCCGCATCCAGCAGCGCAATATAAGAGAAGAGCGTGATGGGCCGGTCGACTCCCGTCGAAAGTAAGACGGGGGTTAAAAATCCCCCGACCAACCCCAAGATCGCCACATACCGAGACTCCAACCGAACAGCCAACAGAAATGACGTCACAGTGACCAGGATCATAAAGACAAAGGCGACTTCGTTCGACAGGAATTGATAAAAACTACGACACGCGTAGGTGTCGGCATACAAGATGGCGATACCGGCCGCACAGAGCGTCTGCACCGTCACCGCATAGCCTTTTTTCCGCATGGATAGTCCGCCGATGATCGTTCCGATTCCAGCGATAAAGCCGATGATCACACGTGCCAGCGGGCTGATCAGGTTGTGATCCACGGAATACTTCACGAAGAAGGCCACGCCCAAAAACAACGCAAAACCGCCCAGCCAAGCGAAGAGTTTAACGCCCATGAAGTTTTCCCAATCAATTTTGGGAGCGCTCCACGATTTCACAGGCACTTGATAGGATTTTGGCACGACAGGCTTTACCGAAGTCGCAGACACGTACGGTTTTGGACTAGACGTGGCGGGTGGCGGCAGCGGCTCGACTTCCTTAAAGATGGCCGGCGCGGCTTTTTGGGGCGCACCTCCGCCCATCAATTGGCGGACTTGGGTTTCCAGCATTTCCACGCGCTGGCGCAGAGCACGGATTTGATACTCCGTGTCCTGAGATGAAATCGATTTGACCACCAGGACGGCCAAAAGCACAACGACCAAAAACGCGATAAACATAATTAGTCCTTTTTCTCCGAGTTTTTGAGCATGTCCCAAATACTGTCCGAGACGAGGCTTATGTGGTCATGAAGCGGCGTTTTGAGGTTGCCGTACATCTTGACCACACAGACGCGAATCACCGACCCCACAAAGAGCGACCCCAACACATACGGTTCACCCGCGCGGATTTCCCCGGACGTCTGACCGTCTTCGATGATCTTAAGAACGACGTTTCCGGGGTGGGTAAAATTTTGGGCGTAAGCATCGAGCTCACTATGCTCCCGCAGGATTAAATAGGAATAGAGCTCCGGGTCTTCTTCGTAAGCGGCGAATGACTCTTCCACGAACTTGCGCACCCGCGCCTGCGCGGTCGGCAGGGGATAGACCTTACTCATCAATTCCCCCGTGAACTGCGCTAAGTGGGCGCTAAAGAGGTGCCAGGCAAGCGCTTCCTTGCTCTTAAAATGCCGGTAAAGCGACCCTTCCGCCACGCCCGCCTCTTTGGCGATGTCTTTAATTGTTGTCCCATCGATGCCTTTCTTCACAAATAAGTGAATGGCAGCTCGCATGACATCCGGTAGCTTTGTTTTACGTTTATTATCGGAAATTATTATTTTCATATGTGTGAGTGATCACTCGCTTTATAGATCAAGCGAGAACAAAAGTCAATAGCTCCTTTTATTGTTTTCCCACCTCTTGAATTTAAAGATGTCATTGTGTAGGCTTATGTGTAGAAACACACACCACCGATGCACAAGGAGCCTCCTATGGCTACGAATCTTGCGATTGATGACAAACTGATTGTTAAAGCTCAAAAAATCGGCCATTTCCGCACCAAGCGTGATGCGGTTACGGAGGCCCTCAAAGAATTCATTTCCCGGCGCCAACAGCGAGACATCATTAAACTCTTTGGGACCGTGGAGTTCGACCCCACATACGACTACAAAGCTCAACGCCGCGTTCCGTGAGCATCCTGATCGATACGTGTATCTGGTCGGCGGCATTTCGTAAACGTCCCGTTCCAGAATCACGGCTTGTGATTTCAGAGTTACATAAACTGCTCTACCACGGTCAGGCCCTGCTGCCAGGGGCTGTGCGCCTTGAAATCCTTTCCGGACTTCACCAACAACAAGAGTTTGAACGAATCCGGCTGGAACTTAGGAAGGTAGAAGATTTTCCGATACAAACTGAAGATTACGAATCAGCGGCTAGCATCTTTACGACTTGCCGGTCCAAAGGCATTCAGGGCTCCAACACCGACTTTCTCCTGTGCGCATTAGCTCTACACCATGACATCCCCATTTTTACAACCGATAACGATTTCCAGCACTATAAAACGTTATTTCCGATTAAACTGTATCCCATTCCACACCCTTAACCGGAATTCCTCGATTAGCACATCTTTACCGTCTGAAGTCGTTGCACTTTTTAATGCGGTCATCCCGGCGGATTGTTAGCCGGGATCCAGTGTCTTTTCTCGACGACGATGGGCCCCGGCTTACAACCTGCCGGGGCGACGAACTGGAGAATTCCGGTTAGTCGTCGCTTTTGGAACGGCGGTGATCGGCGTGAAGGTCTTTCTTCCGCAAACGAATGGATTTCGGCGTGACTTCCACCAGTTCGTCGTTTTCGATGTATTCGATGGCTTGTTCGAGTGACAAGATGCGAGGTGGCGCCAAAAGAATCAAATCGTCCGAGCCGGTAGCGCGCATGTTGGAGAGTTTTTTGCCTTTGCAGGGATTGACCACCGCGTCGTTGTCGCGGGAATGTTCGCCGATGATCATGCCTTTGTACACCTCAACGCCCGCGCCGATAAAGAGGGTGCCGCGTTCTTGAAGATTATCGAGCGCATAGGCGGTCGTTTCCCCTTGCTCCATCGAAATCATCGCCCCATTCAACCGCGAAGCGGAGGTCGCCGATTTAGGGATATAGCCATGGAAGCTGTGGTGCATGATGCCCGTGCCTTTGGTGCGGGTGAGGAGTTCGTTTTTAAAGCCGATCAGCGAGCGCGCGGTGATGATGTATTCCAAACGCAAGCGGTCTTCGCCTTCGGTCACCATGTCTTTCATGTCGGCGCCGCGACGGCCCAGGCTTTCTAAAACCGTGCCTTGGAATTCCTTGTTGACGTCGACGATTAAATACTCCGCAGGCTCCAGGGTGACGCCGTTTTCTTGTTTGTAAATCACCTGGGGTCTTGAAACAGACATTTCGAACCCTTCTCGGCGCATCGTTTCAATCAAAATAGACAAGTGGAGCTCGCCGCGGCCCGACACTTTGAATACGCCGCTGTTTCCCACCTCTTCAATGCGAAGCCCCACGTTGGTTTCTTTTTCGCGCTCCAACCGTTCACGCAGTTGCCGCGAGGTTAAAAACACGCCGCCATCTTTTCCGGCAAAGGGGCTGTCGTTCACAAGAAAATCCATCGAAAGCGTCGGCTCATCCACCGTCAAAGGCGGCAACGCTTTAGGGTTGGAAGGATCCGCAAAGGTCAACCCCACCGTCACATCGGGGCACCCCGCGATGGCCACGATGTCGCCCGCTTCCGCCTTTTCGATTTCACGGCGACCTAAGCCGAAGAAACCCTGCAGCTGGGTGACGCGAAACGGTTTGTTACCATCGGGCCCAATCAAAACCACCTGTTGGCCTTTAGCAATCGTCCCGTTCGAGATACGACCGATGCCGATACGCCCGACGAAATCGTTGTAGTCAAGCATCGTGACGAGCATTTGAAGAGGTTCGGACGCATGTGCCAACGGTGGCGGCACGTGCTTGATGATGGTTTCAAAGAGCGGTTTTAAATCCGGGGTGGGGGTCTTAAGATCCAACGTCGCCCAACCTTGACGGCCGGAGGCATACACCGTGGGGAAGTCGAGCTGCGGGTCGGAGGCGCCCAGGTTGACGAATAAATCAAAGGTTTTATTCAGCGCTTCCGCAGGGTTTCCGATGGGCACATCGATTTTGTTGACGACCACAATCGGACACAGTCCCAGCTCGAGAGATTTCTTAAGCACGAAGCGCGTTTGCGGCATGGGACCGTCTTTGGAATCGATGAGAAGCAGCACGCCATCCACCATTTTCAAAATACGTTCCACTTCGCTGCCAAAATCAGCGTGGCCGGGGGTATCCACGATGTTGATGGTGATGTCTTTATAAGGAACGGAGGTGCACTTGGCCAAAATGGTGATACCGCGCTCGCGCTCAAGCGGGTTTGAATCCAGCACCGCTTCCTGCGCCGCATCCGCTTTCACTTTGAATTCTCCCGTTTGCTGCAAAAGGGCATCCACCAGCGTTGTCTTCCCGTGGTCGACGTGGGCAATGATGGCGATATTGCGAATGTTTTGGCGTCGTGCTTCACTCATACGAAATTCCTTATTTGGATTTAAATTGGACGGTCTGCCCCGGCGAGTACATGGTCTCTTAACGCGGCAAGGCGGCGATTATAACAGAGGATCGATCACCAAACGCGGTAGCGCACCTCTTTGGAATGGGGGCGGCCTTCTTTTATCAGGCGCTTAGCATCAACTTAAATTTATCGATCAGATAAAAGTATAACAGACAATATAAACGTTCGACACCTTGTTTTTCTTGAATTTCTGAGATTACAGCGACAACAATTGTTCGAGCGATGTATCGCGGTCTTTATCAGGGGTTGAGGCTTTTTGGAGGCGGCGGGGTGTGCCGTCGTCATGAGCGGAGCCAAACTTAAGGTGCAAACTGAAGCGGTAAGCGTTGCCTAAGTCCCCGAAAGGCACCCAGGCAAAATCAAAAGCGGCACGGCCAAATTCTAAACCTCCGCCGGCCGAGATGCCGTGGAGACCCCCGACGTCAACCCCGGTCCGGTAGCCCGTTCGCATCGCTGCTGAAACGCCGGCCGTGATGAGCTTTTTGTATTCCGCTCCGACCGCCAACCCGATATCGTTATCCCGCGGCATGATGATGTCGGAAGACATGAGCAGTTTTCGGTTTAAAAACGGTTTGCTCGCCCCAAGGCGGAAGGTGAGCGGCAAAGGGTCGGACTCGCTACGGAACTTCACCTTCGTTCCGAAATTTTGCATCGACGCCCCGACACGCCAATCATTCCACCCGGTGTCATAGAGTGCGCCCATATCGGCACCGAAAGCATTGGCATGAACGGAATCCAGCGTTTGACGTATCAGTTTGCCGGTGATCCCCAGCGCCAGACGATGGGTGAGGTAATGACCATAGTGCAGGGCGTAGGCCGAGTCACTCGATGAAAAATCTCCCGTGGCCGCATCCGTGTCTTCGCTGCGGCGTTCCAAATCATCAACGTGCAGGTTGCTGATCGAAACACCCCACGTCCCGCGTGATGGCGTCGGCATCGCAAACGATGCGAATTCATATTGGATGTTTTGGAAATACTCCATGTGCATGGCCGCAAGCTCTGGGCGGCGCAATGTCGCCAACCCAGCGGGATTCCAATAGACGGCATGAATATCGTCGGACACGCCCGTAAAGGCCTCGCCCATGGAAACAGGGCGTGCTCCGGGAGCAACTTTAAGGAACGCCGCGCCCGAAGTGCCGGCATCGCTGTCTCCGAAGGCATAGACGGCGTGGTCTGTGGTCAGTGATAAGTGGTAAGTGAGCACGGCAAAGAAAATTCGCCGTTTCCACGTACCACCGACCCCATACCACTGACCCCGCCGTTCGTTCACTTAATCACCGCCATCTTCCAAACTTTCTTCTCGCCGCCGACTTTCATCACGCCAAGATAAACGCCGCTGGCCACGTTGTGTCCGGCATCGTTTTTCCCATCCCAGGTCACATAGTGGTACGTGTCACGCGAGGGCGCGCCCAAATCGATGCCGCGCACACGGTTGCCCGTGATGTCGACGATGTCAATCGAGGCCGTGCCCACGATGGATGAGGGAATGGAGTAACGAATGATTGTGCCGTCGGTGGTAAGCGACGTGCTGCTTCCACCCCGGTTCAGAGTCTTCGTTTTAGAAGTTAAGTCAAACGGGTTTGGAAAGTTGAAGGCTTCGATGCTTCTTACGGTTGAAGCATCGCCGTCGACGCGGACTACGGAAGCGCTGTTTTGCAGCACTACAAACGTCGAGAAGTGGCTGACCCCCACCGTAATCGTCCGGTTTACCGTATCGATGGTGCGGTTTGTGTTTTCAATTAAATATTTAGAGCCGTCGTAATAATAGACGTTGATTTGCGTGGGGTCTGACCCCGAATCGTATTGCAGGGTCAGCGTTGCCGTGTTGTTTAAGGTGTGCGAAAGGCCTGCGGGCAATAACACGGAATAAAACGAGCTGAGTGGGTTGATGGAACTGGCCGCGGCCGCACGCATGGCGTGATAGGCTTCCGATACAAACGCTTCGGCATTTCTGGCCAGTTGCCTGGGCAATGCCGCCGCGCGCGCCCCAGAAACCGAAAGCGCTCCCGCTGGAACCGAACCCAAATCTTCCGTGGCTGTAAAGGTGAGGGAATAATTGGTATTGGAATCGGCCACCGCACCTGTGGAAGTTAACAACGCATTCGCTGGAACGTTGACGGACGAGGGGTCGCTATCGGCTTCCGCAAGGCTGATTTCGCCGCCAAAAATGGGGTTAATGTTTTGTTCCGCGACCGCCTTTTGTCCAAAACGAAGCACAAAAGTCTTAGTGATGGGAAACTCCGCTCCCGTGGCGGGGTTGATATCCGCGGTAGCGGCACTAAAGCGAAGGGTGGCTGTTTCTTCGCCGGCCGCCGGGGTGTACGTGAACGTTAAAGAGCGGCGATCCGACTGGATCGCGGCATCCGAAATGGCCCCGCCTCCGGAAACAATGGAGAGCATGCTGGAGGCCACGTCGTCGCTTGGCTGCGTGCTGCGCAGCGCTCGGCTTAAGTAAAGGGACACCTGAGCCGCGCTGCCCACTTTTTTCACCTGCGAATACACGTTGGGGGCGGAGGGTTGGAAAGTCAACGTTAACGTTTTATCCTCGTTATCGCTCGAGAACGTTAAACCGCGGCCTTCGGTCGGGGAGGTAATGTTATCCCGATCGTCGAACAGCAGGACCGAATAACGCTTGCCCGTTTCAAATCCCGAAAAACGAATGGAACGAATGGTCCGCGTGGCATCGTCGCTTTTGATTTGACCAAAAAGAATGCTTTCTAAGTCGGCGGTGGCCGCCACGGCAAAACGCACATCCTGGGTGTTCACACCGCTGCCGTCCGTGCGCTGCAGGCCGGCGGTTAAAACGGCTCCTTTTTCCAGCGTGATCGCCGACACACTGTTTGAACCGGCCGAAAGCGTGGTCGTGAATTTATACGGTTTGTATTCCAGGGAAATAATCGTGACTTCATAGGTCCCGGGCACCAAATTGGATAGGGTGTAGGTTCCATCGAGAGCCGTCGCTTCACGAATTTCTCCCAAAGGGTCATCTCCGCTAGAGGGAACCCCTTGGCGCTGCAAATAAATGGCCGCGGCGGGATAGCCTTGCTGTTCTTCTTCCGGGAAGGACAGGGCGCCCCCGTCTTCCGTGGAGACACGGCCTGACAAAGAGGCATTGGCCACACTTAAGACAAAATGAATGGCTGGAAGCGGTGTCGTGGTGACATCGATCGCCTTTTTCTTAACCTCCCCGTAGCCGGAAGAAGGCATCGCGCTTCGAAGGTCGGGTCGCGGAGAGGCGCTCACGTTGTACGTTTTAAGGTCGGGGTTTATCCCGGTGAGCGTAAATTGTCCGACAGCGTCGGTCGTCGTTTCACTGCCTTCCCCATTTCGACTGCTGTTCGAGTAGGCCCTCACGCGAATGTTAGCCAAGGCCGTTCCCGATTCGTCTTTTACGGTACCGGTGAGTGAAAGCCCTTGTTTGAGCTCCACGGTTCCCATGTCAAAAATTTGGCCTTCCGCGACACGAATTTGTGCTTCCGTAAGGGATGCAAAATTCAAATTCCCTTGTCCCTGAAGGTCAGACCCAAACGAGTCTTGCTTAAAGTGAACATCGTAGGTGCCCGCGACCAAATTTTCGATAACAAATTGATTGTTTGAATCGATCTGGAGCAATCCGCCATTGGCTCGGTTTGCTTCTTGATATCCCCCCTCTACCCAAGGCGACGCTTCGGCCACGACACGAAACCCTTGGGGCAGCAAACTGGTGTTGTTGGACGTCAGGAGTGTGGTATTGGGGGATCCGTCGCTGTTTTTTCCTTGGAACGAAATTTTCCCAATGATGCGGCTCGTTTTCGACAGCGTTAAATTGAGATTGGCGATATCGACCCCTGCCACTTCAAACGGCAACGGTTTGGCGACATAGCGGCTGATGAAACGCATCAAAATAGAATCCCACGCCCCGGTGTATTCCACAACCAAGGCATACCGTCCATTGGCCAGATTTTTAAACTCGTAGGGGGTTGAATTCGCAGGGGCCCCGGCACTTCCCAAATAGAGGGGGACATTTTGCACGGTATCCCCGCGTTCGGTCACGATACGCGCGTAGAGCGTTTGGTTATCGGTAGCGCCGGAGGGCAATGAAATGGTTCCTGAAACGCTGTACCCGTCCGTCAGTGCAAAATGGACATTGGAAAGGCTCGCCGTACTGATGGTCAAAATTCTTTTTTCGACCGCAAAACTGGGTTTTGTTCCACCATCTAAAAATGGATAGATAGAAATTTCCCATACCCCAGGCGTCAGCCCTGAAATAGAATAACTGCCGTCCGCCTGAATCAACCCATACTTAAAATCGTAGAGATTAAAGGTATTCGAAAACCCATCCCGATTGGACCCCCCGAAAGTGTTGAACGTTTTTGGAAACGCTTCGACGCGAGACGTCATCACCTGGGAAGAAACCGAGTTGAGGTAGAGATACTGTGTGGTGTCGTTGGCCAATAAGTCCGCGATGGTGTTGATGGTTACCGCCGCGCCGCTTGAGGGCTGAACGGTAAAGGCCTCTTGAATGGAGACATTCCCCGCCACGGCATAGGTGGGAATCGATAAATCCAAATTTGACGCCGCGGTTTGCCCATTGACGACCGCAATGGTTCGGCGCACTTGCGCTCCGGTGGTTTCGTAATACGCCACCAACGAATAATGCCCCGTGCCTAGACGGGAAAACGCATAGCTGCCAGCACTGGCCGTGGTGGTCGTGGAAATATTTGGTCCGTTAATGGAGACAATAACCTTGCTGTAATCCGACTGGCCGCCCGGCAGCGTCACGGACCCGCTAATTTGGCCTGAATTTTCCAGAAGAGTCAGGTTCAATGTTCCCACACCGCCCGAGACGACGACCGATTTAGGCCCCGGGGGGGTGAGTTCAAACCCGTACAAATAAGGGGGGAACACTTGGTAGGTTCCATTTTCCAGTCCGCTGATTTGATAAGACGTGTTGCTCGTGGCGGCATGGGACGGCAGTGTGATCTGGGTAAATTCATTCACACCCAATGAAGCGTTGTAAGCGCTGAGCCACAAATACAGCGTGGTTCCTTGGGAAAGTGAATTTCCCTGTACAGTGAGCGTCCCTGTGATACTCCCGCCGGTACTAAAACTTCCGCTCGAAAAATCCACACCGCCGCTGACCGAATTGCCAATGATGACGCCAGCAACCGTCGTTGAGACTGAGACGGGGATATACCCTTGAACACGCGCACGAAACGCGTAGACCCCCGCCTCCACGTTAAACACCTGGTAAATGGCGCTTGATTGCCCAACGTTAAAGTAGGCGCCTCCCCACACCGAAGGAGAGGTCTGTCCAGATTTAACCCCGTCCACAGGAATCCATAGCCCGTACGGCTGCGTCACGGGAGAGGGAAGCGAAATTTTTCCATACACGACCGCTTTAGGGGTTAGAGTTAGCGGCCCTACATCTTGGGTTTGACCAGCGGCTATCGTGACGGAAGACGTTTGGGTTGCAAACCCCGGCACTTCCAAGGTGAGGTTGTAACTTCCCGGCTGTACCACCAGCACGGTCCACGTGGAAGGGCTAAATCCATCACCGTTGTCGGACGTGGTGTTCCCCGACACAAAACGAAGCGTTCCGTTATAGAAACGCGAGAAATCGCTGGTACGCGCTGAGACCTGCCCATAGGTCGTAAACCCAGCCGCACTGGAAAGGCTGGCCGCTATTCGAATTTTCGCCGGCTGACTAAACGAGATGTCGGCTCCCGTCGCGGGCGCTGATATGTTTTGGAGCGACCCATTCAAAGGCGTCTGAGTGTTTGGATCGTAAAAATGGGTGTAGAGGTTGTACGCCTGCCCGCTTTTTAACCCATTGAGGACAAAGTTTCCGTTGCTGTCGGCGAACGTCCCGCTGTACCCGGGGGCCCCAACCGCTTGAGCATTGACCCAGGCCCCCGAAACACCCGCAGCGCCTAAACGAACCTGACCGCTAATCGATACCCCGGCAACGGTAATCGACAACGTGTTGACCGTCAAAAGCCCAGGGATTTCGATACGAACCGCGTATGTTCCATTGGGAACAATCGAATTGCTGGCGGCCCCATATTGACGGCGCCCATCCCATTGAACCGTGCCCCCGGGGTTTGCGCTGCCCCAGCGTTCAAACACCACCGTATTAAACCCATCGCTTGAGATCGCAACGCGCCACGTCACGGCAGAATTGGAAGGGGTGAAACGAATAAATGCAAAGTCGTTGCTACCGTCCCCATCGGGCGTCAGCGTGAAGCTCGTGAGCGATCCCCCCGAGGTCCCGCTGTCCACCGACACCTCGCTAAAGGTCACCGCCGAAGCCAGCACATTCACAGAGCGGCTGATGGAGGTCAGCGAAGCGTATTGCAAATCGAGGTACGCGGCTTTTAGAAACAGCGCGTTGCTGACGGTGGAGGTCCGATAAAAAAACGAGGTTTGCGTGGTGCCTGTCGAAATCGTCAGCGTGCTGGTGATCACGTTAAAGGTCGGGGATGTTGAGATTTCTGCCCCGGAATCAAACGTGGTGTAGTCGCTTAAAAAACCGGCCACATTCACGACGACCGAGCTTGAAACCGCCGCCGGTCTTCCGCATGAGTTTGTTCCTTGGACCGTTATCGTGGAAGAGGTCTGATTGGCCACCGCCACCAAAGGATCCCATGGACTAAAACCCAGCCAACGGGCAGGGCCTGACATCAATGTTTGAGTCGGCGCAGCGGCGAGCAGGGTAAATGTGTCGGTACTGGCCAAACGTTCGTAGATCGTCCAATAACTGGTGCTTTGCCCCGAAAGAGGGCAGGTGGTATACAGGTTTTTTAATACCACATAAACGGTTGAGCCAGCGGACAAGGATTGCGCGGGAGAAAGCACAACGGCGACCGCGGCTTCCGTTGAAGCCGCCACAACACTCAACGTTCGCGAAGGGCTACTTGTGGCCACGACATAACCGGACTGATTGGAATTGGTCGTTTGCAAATAGGGTCCCCAGCCATAAGGCAAATGTATTTTGATGGCGGCCCCGTCTACCCAGTTCCCCGTGGGAACAATGTAGGTCATGGTCGAATAGGAAACTTGCGTGCCTTCATCAATGGTGGAAGGCTGGACAACCGCCGTCCCCCCCGCCCAAAGGCGGCTAGGCCAAACACTCAGAGCCGAAAGCAGAAAAAAAGCTAACCGATTAATACGCATAACTAAACCCCACTAAATAAGAAGCGGTGTGGTAGTGGTACTGATACACCTGACTATAGGTGTTGTTGGAATCACTCCAGCCTAAATCCACTTGACCGCGCAGTTGGAAGCCTTTGGCGATGGGGTAACCAAACCCAAGCCCTACATTCAAAAAATCCACCTGCGTATCAGAGGCACCGTAATTGCCCACACTGTCTTGCTGCGGGCGATCGCGATAACCTTGGCGTCCCAACGTCGTGATGAAATTAATCGACCAGGGGTTTTCATCTCCCACGAGTAGCGCCCAATGGTTTGAAAGGCTTTGTTGAACGTAGGCGTAATAGTTGGGCAGAAATCGTGTTTTTCCGGCGTCATAACTGTTTTGGTCTGAAAACACCTGAGTCCATCCGTACGCCAAAGCGCTGATCAAGCGTTTGCTTTCCCCGGCCCACAAAGGCCAGGTGCCTTGAAGCGTCAGAGATTGAACCGAGTCATTTCGGGTATCGGCCTTCAAATTGCCGCTTTCGGCCACGATGTGCTGGTCGGAAAATGTGCGAAACGTTTGGCTCATTCCCGCTTCCACTAACCCACGTCCAAACACGACCTTTTGAAAACCCATGTTAAGACGATGGTTGATATTGTCGAGGACGTTGGGCTGGGCCAATTCACGGCCTAAATTGGCCCCTGCCTGGGATTCTAAAGAGGCGTAATTTGGGAAGCGGATGCGGTAGTGGTCATATCCAAACCGGAGCGATTCGTTTTCAGCCCAGGACCATTCGCCCTCGACACCCGCCGAGAGGCGACGGTTGTCGTAGAGGCCTTTCGTCCAGTCTTCATCGGTGGTTTCACGCAACCATTCGATGCCGTAGCCCCCGATTGCTTTGAGTTTGAGCCCATGTGAGAAGGAACGAATGCCTTTTACGGACACGTGATGCGACTGAGAATCCTGGAAAAGCGTGCCGCCACCACTAAAATCCGACACTTGTTTGGTTCCTTGATAACGGCCCTGGTAAAGCGGCACCACGCTCCAACGGTCGTTGAATTTAAGGTAGGGAGAGGCGGAAAGCGACGTCACCCCGCCGATTTTACTGTCCGCGCCGTTGTACCAGTATTGCCCCATCAACAATTCCGCTTTGATCACAGGCTGGACCTCAACCGCCCAGGCCGCGCACGTGAGGCTCCACACCAATAGGCTTTTTCGAATCATTGAATCAGCCCCGACTTGATAAAGATTTTGGGTTCCACCACGAGGTCGATTTTTCGGCCGCCAAATTCAGTGGCCTCAATTTGCTGCTCGTAATTCCATTTCAAGAGTTCGCCTTTGTATTGAGCCCCCGTGGATATACCGGAAAATGCACTTTCCGGCGCAATGGACCCCGCATCATCGATCAACACCGTGCGGTAGCGCTCAAAGGTTCCATCCCCGTAATAATTTGTTACGGTCGCGTCAATTTTTCCGGGCGTGGTTTGGACCACCGGCAACACAAACCCACCGGCATAGGTCCACGTGGCATCCAATGTCGAAGCCAAAACGTTGGTCGCCCCGCTTCGGGTGTAGGTTATTTTGGTGGTGTTGTTGAGCGCGTGGGTATAGCTGTTGTAACGGGTTTTCCATAACGTATCCCCCGAACCCAAATTTTTAAAGGAATCACTCTCCGGGAGGTAAACCCCAAATTGTTTGGCGGACTCCAGTTGGGCGGCGGTCACCGTTGAAAAGCTGTCAGACAAAGGGTTATAGACTTTGTAATTTCCATTACTTAAAAGTTCGGCATCGTCCACCGTACGGGTGTTGCTATTGTCGGCCGCATCGGTCAGCACGTAATCACCGTTGCCATTAAGGGTCACTTTCACCAGATGTCCTCCCGAGGCCGTATCCAGAATGGAATCTTGCGTATTCGATTGCGCCATTTCGTAGCTGGTTAAATAGTATTCGGGGGCCTCGGTTCCGAGTTTTCCGGAAAGATCCTTCAAGGCAACGGATAAATCGGTGGGCAGGTCTTTATTGAACGTCCCTTTATAGTAGAAGTAGTCGAGGCGCTCGTCCCGGTGGTTTAAGACGACAAACTTAAACTGGTCGGCACGCGAACGGACGATGTACTCCTCGAGCCTTACCCGGCGGCCTTCCACGTCGACGAGTGATTTGCCTTCCACGTAATCAGCCTGGCGCTGTTCCATCGCGGCGGCGGCAATAATGTCGTTGCGCGACATATCCAAGCCGACTTCATGTCTGGCTTCTTTGGAAAGGGGATTGGAGGGGCGATCGTCGGATTGCTCTTTAGGGATGGGCCGCGGCAGTTCAATGCCGCCTCCCGTCACACTGGTCATTTGGCCGGCTTTCAAGGCCGTTTCTTGATCGGACCCCAGGGCCGATACGCCCACGATCCCTTTGTACACCGCAATCAATGTCCCTTTTTCACCCGCCACGGTGTCGAATTCCGTTCCACGAACTGCGCACACGGCTGCGGGCGTTTGGATTTTGAAAGATTCTTTACCGCGAAGGTGTTGAACTTTGGATAAAACGCGTCCTTTTTCAAGACGGCCCAACGTTTGATCGTTCTGAAGGCTGGTCAGTTCAAAAACGGTTTCGGAGCGAACTTTAAAACCATGGCCGCGCTCTGTACGCAAATCGGCCCATGAATTGGCTCCTGTGCGAAGCGTGCCACCCTCTTGCACGCGCTGTCCGACGGAGACGGGAACCCATTTAAGCTCCCCCACCGCCCGCAGTTCCACGACACCTTGCAACCTCTCCAAGGTCGCCGACCCCGCTGCCCAGGAAAAAGAGATCCCCGACACCAAAGCCCACCCCAACAAGAAGAGACCCCCTCCCTTGCGCATGGGCAGATGTACAGGCAAATCACCAAAAAATCAACGATTAAGTTTGCACGTCAATTCGTGTTAAAAACGCCCAAGAAACGTCCGCTGAAAGTGCAAGGGGAGGCCGGTTTGACCCCAACGAGCCGATTCGGTGTAATACCGCCATGGCCAGTAAACTCTTTGATCCTTACACCCCTGACGCGTTGTACATTCGCCCCGCACAGGGTTTGTTTTCCATAGAACCGATTTGCGAATACATAACGAAGCTCGGGTATTCCCACCGAGTTTTAGAACGTGCGGAGGCCACCTTCGCCGTCGCGGAGGACCCCGCCGCCCTGGAATACGCCAAGGAAAAAATTCGACGGACCGCGGGAGCAAATATTCCGCCGGTTCTCGTGGTGGTCGTTACACCCGAACTGGTTACGGTGGGGCTTATGGTGAATGATGACAAATTGGTCTTGGGCAAACAATTTGTCGATTGGATGTGCGCCACCTTTTCGTGCTCGGTGACCGACGACTACGAACGCGACTGGACCCCCCCGCCGAGGACTGCCTAAGCGACGAAGGCCGGCCGAACGATATCGGGCTCGGGAGCGGGATCGAGGAAGAATCGAGCCTCGGGATCGAGAGCACGTTGAGTGCGTGGAGCTTTTTCTCGAAACTCGATGCCCGATGCTTCCTCGGTTCCGAGCCCGCGCCTGCCCACCGGCAGGCGGGCCCGACATCGACCGCCCGGCCGTTCTAATCTTCGTTTAGCGAAACTGCACTCTCAACCCCAACGAGGCACCGATTTTCCGGGACCCTGCAAAATCCAACCCAAGCCCCAAACGCATGAACGGCAGGAAGCTAAATTCCGCTCCGAGAAGACCGCGAACATCCCATTTTTCCGCTGCGGCCGTTCCAGTACCGGAAAGTGTTCCGATGTCTTGGGTCAGCGTATTCGCGGCGTTGCTGGCATCGGTAATCGTCAAATTCCCCGTGGTGGTAATGGCTGTATCCACATCGCCGCTGTTGCGGTTGACGCTGGCGCCCAGATACGGATTGAAAAAGGCAATTTTTTTATGCATCAGCGCCTGCAAACCCACGCTGTCTGTTTTCCACTTGGATACGGCGCGCGTATTGGCCTGGGAATTTGTGTTGTAGGTCGTCCCATTTTCAACAATTTGTGCTTTGTAGTCGTAGGGCGTGGTGAAATCGATTTGACCGTCGGCATGGGTGTAATTTATGCCCAGCGTCACACCAAAAGGCCGCGTTACGCCTTCCTCGATCAGGGCTTTGCGAACATCGATTCCAACCACTTTATTTTTAATTTTGATGCGGGTGTCATCGTCTTCTTTTTCCGTCTCCGGGATACCCCCTAAACGAATGCCGGCGTCCAACCCAAAGGGAAGGCCGATTTTGGCATGTCCCAGAACCATCGGAAACGGGAGGCGGTCGGGAACATCAATTTGCCGGGAATCGATGACGGAGGTTCCCAGACGGTCAAGGCCGTCGGTGTCAAGTTTGGTGCCCGTGCCGACGATTTGTGCGCCGACCTCAAACCCAAAAACCTTGAGCTGCGAAGGGACCACATTCCCAGAGGTAGCGCTGTATGGCACTGCCATTTTAAATTGGTCGGAAAGCCATTGGCTGAGAAGTGCGGAATCCGTTCGGATTTGACTCTTGGCCGCATCAATATCATTTTGAATCGCGGCATGAACGCGCGCCGGCTCTAAAAACATCCCCGAAAAAATCAGTGCCGCAAATAAGCGTGCCATCTTCATAATGTTTCCCCCTTCTGATTGAGTTCCCAAATAATCCTTAGCCCGTCGAGCGTCAGGTTGGGAATCACCTTCGCTCGAGTTTTTAAATAGGGCCCCATGATCGTCGACAGCCCGCCCGTTAAAACAAAAAGGGGGTTGCCCCCCATCTCGCGCTTAAGGCGCCTTAACAACTCCTCGACCAAACCTATATACCCGTAGAAAAGTCCGCTCTGCAAGCTTTCTTTTGTGGTTTTGCCAAGGGCTCGGTAGGGGGGCTTGCGCGCCGAAGCTTTGCGCGGCGGCGGGAAGGCGATACGAGGCAATTTCGCCGTGTGAGCCGCCAACCACTCGCCTGCCAACTCCATCCCCGGGCAAATGGCCCCTCCCAAATAGTCCCCCTTGGCGCTCACGCAGTCGAACGTCGTGGCGGTACCGAAATCCACCCCAATAACCGCTTTCCTATATAAGGCGTGAATGGCCACGGCATTGACCAAACGGTCGGCCCCGACCTCTTCGGGCTTTTTGTAGAGGTTTTTAATACCCAAACGGGTGTGCGTCGTGACAAAGAGTGGGTCTAACTTCAAATATGTTCGGCATGCATGACGAAGCGCTTCGTCGATGGGGGGCACCACACTGGCAATGCAGATGCCCTCCAGGGTTGCTTTCATTGGAAGCCATCGCCGGATCCACGCCCCTAACTCTTTGGCCAAGGCATAACGGTTGGTCACCAGGCGTCCCGTTCGAATAAGACGCGTTTTCCGGTATAGACCCAACGTCAGGTTGGTGTTGCCGACGTCGATGACGAGGAGCATTAAACTCCCGTGATGGTCTGAAGCTCTCGGACCGAATCGGCGGACTTATTGAGAGCCGCCTGTTCATCGGGTGAGAGTTTGAGTTGAACGACTTGTTCCAACCCCTTGGCCCCTAACTTGGCCGGCACGCCGCAATACACGCCGTTTAGACCATATTCGCCTTCGAGCCATATGGCGCAGGGGAGAATATGTTTTTTGTCGAAGAGAATGGCTTCTGCCATTTGGACCGCCGCCGCACTGGGCGCATAAAAAGCGCTTCCTGTTTTTAGGAGTGCTACGATTTCCGCTCCGCCGTTGGCGGTGCGCTTCACGATAGCGTCGATTTTGTCTTTGGGAAGAAGCTCAGGGAGCGGAATTCCGGAAACCGTCGTGTAGCGAGGCATCGGCACCATGGTGTCCCCGTGGCCACCGAGAACAAACGCATTGATGTTTTTGACCGAAACGCCCAATTCTTGGGAAATAAACGTCGCCATGCGGGCGCTATCCAACACACCAGCCATGCCGATCACGCGCTCGCGCGGAAATGCCGTTACCTGCTTCATCACATAGCACATCGCATCCAAAGGGTTGGAAACGACAATCACAAAAGCATTCGGGGACGTCGCTTTGATCTGTTCCCCTACAGATTTGACGATGCCGCTGTTCGTTTTAAGCAAATCATCCCGGCTCATCCCCGGCTTGCGTGCAATCCCCGCCGTTACGATAAAAAGGTCCGACCCGGCCGTAGGCCCGTAGTCGTTGGCACCCATTAATTTTGCATCCGACCCACTGATGGGTCCGACTTGGGCGAGGTCCAGGGCTTTGCCTTGGGGCACGCCTTCAACGACATCCACCAACACCACATCAAAAATTCCATTGGACGCCAGGCACGCCGCCGCACTGGCCCCTACATTTCCGGCCCCTACAACGCTGATTTTCTTACGCATAAAAGCTCCTGTTTTCGCCTCCTGAATAGAATAGATATGCATCTGAGGAGGGACTATGACTGTTCGAACGACGATAATTCTACCGCAAAAATTGGTCGCCGAAGCAAAACGAGCTACGGGAGCCAAATCGAAAACAGAGGCTGTTATCCGAAGCCTGGAACTGGCCGTTCAGCGCAAAAAGGCGGAGGGCCTTATCGCCCTATTTGGCAAATTGCCTTTGCATGTAGATATTGATAAATCCCGAGAACGGGAAATAATGGTTTTGGTCGACACCAACATTTGGATTGATGTTTTCAAAAATCCTAATAGTCCCCATATTCCAATCCTTAAGAGTTTGATACCTGAGAAGCTGATTCGTATCACAGGCATCGTTGAAGCGGAATTGCTCTCCGGAGCCAGAACGGAAGCAGAATACACATTGCTGGAAGATCGCTTAATTTCGGCACCCGTTTTGGATGATTGCCCAGGGTTGTGGGGAAAAACAGCCAAGGCACGGTTTCAATTGGCACGAAAAGGCCACCAGGTATCCCTTACGGATATCGCCATTGCTGTTATGGCACATCATTATAATCTCCGACTCTGGACGCGAGATCGTCCATTCGAGGTCATTCAAAAAGGGGTACCCTTTAAGTTCTTCGCGCCAAATTTTCTCTGACCCAGAACGGCCTCATCATAGCCCCACAAACGGACTCATTTATTTCATCTATCGTTCGCTGGGATTAAGCAGGAACGAGCTCGAGGACGGCAATTTCAGGGCGGGAGAAAAAGCGCACACGCGGGGCCATACCCCCTTCCATACCGATACCCCGACTGACGTAGAGCTTCATGCCGCTTTCTATCTCATAGAGTCCGCGTTCAAATTGTTTGCCGAAACGTGATAACGTCAGTATGGCCCCATAAAACGGCAGCGCGACCTGCCCCCCATGCACATGACCGGCCCCAAACAGATCCACGCGTTTCTGGTCCGCCTCCGAGAGAGTATCCGGATAAGGGTAATGATGAATAAAAATAATCAACTCTTTTGAAGGAATCTGACGCAACGAGCGGCCCGCCCGCGCTTGACGGTCTGCGAGACTTTCAGGCCGGACATCTAACCCTGCAATCCAGATGGAATTCCCACCCATCAAGAGACGTTCCGCCCGCCCCTGTAAATCCCGTGCCCCTGTCCCACCGAAAAAATCCAATGCGGGCCAGAACGCATCCCAATTGCCTCGCGCGACAAACGTAGGAGCAACAACGGCTAACGATGAGAGGGCTCGCTTGAAATTCGGCAACCCCTCAGGTGAATTGACGCTGTCTCCCGCAAACAAAATGGCGTGGGGTTTCAGAGGGACGATCATCGCCGCCAATCGGTGTTCCAAACGGACCGTCGGATCCGAATGGATATCGGAGAGCAGAACCAGGCGGATCGGTGCTGCACCACGCGGCAGTTTTTCCGTTTTAATCACCGTGTGCGTGATCTGCGGCCAATAGGGTTCAATGAAATAGCCATAAGCCAAACACGCAAGGCCCGCGGCTCCGAGAAGAAGCAGTGCTTGCTCGGAACGCTTTAAGGGCCTGGGCTTTTTCCGAAGAAACCGGCTGATCCAAAACAACAACGTGACCCCGGCACCGGCAAAGATGCCGACCACGAAGACGAGGAACAAAAGAACACCAAGAAATTCGCTTGTGTGCATAGGTTTACTTCATTCCCTCTTCGGTCGCCTGGCTGCTGGCTTGACATTTTAGATTTTGCCCACAAATTGGGGATAAGAACTCCAATGTCAAGCCTGCCACTGTTACGATAGCTTCGGTTTTAACTGACTCAAGCTGCCTCATCAACCGTGAGACAGCTAAACATTCTTCGTCGATTTTCGACTGTCCCAGTAACTGACTCATTCATATCCATCTTTAGACATGCGTGAGGCAGTTGGCTTCTATGCCACTCGGGTGCCTGACGCCGTTGGGGGACGTTCGGCGAATGAAAAAAGTTCTACTTTGAAAAAAGCTTCGCCATTGAAGCGTCATGGCGTTTGGTTAGAACCCACTGGGCGATGACAGCACCCAGGCCGGCCAGCGCCATGTCCTTTTGCGTGTCCCAAACATCCCCTTGGGTGCCGAGAAACGCCTCCGCACGCCCTCCCGTCCAGACAGCGGCCGCCCATTCAATTAACTCATACGCGGCGCTGATGGCCAGGCAGGTGCACACGACAATAAAGAAGAGCCAGCTGTCTCCCCGAACAATGGCCCGTCGCTTATAAACTTCGCGGACCACCATCGCCGGCACAAATCCTTGGGCGAAATGCCCAAACCGGTCGTAGTGGTTGCGCGACAAATGGAAGGCATCGCGAACCCAATTGCCGAGCGGCACCTCGGCATAGGTGTAATGCCCGCCCACGGCCAAAATGATGGCATGAACCCACAACAGCCACGCCACGAGCCGCGAAAACCGGAAATACGAGTAGAGCCTTAAAAGAATGAGGGTTCCGATAAAGATCGGAGCGACTTCGAGGATCCATGTATAGACATCTTTGGGATCCCAGCCGGACCAGGCCACCACGAGCATAAGAGATGCCCATAGGCCGACATGGAATCGTCGATCAGGATTGGAGGTTAGCATTCAACTACTGAGGAAATAGCTTACTCTCCGGTGCCTCTCCGGTGCCTGGCTTGACATTTGAGATTTTGTCCACAAATGCCTCTCCGGTGCCTGGCTTGACATTTGAGATTTTGTCCACAAATTGGGGATAAGAACTCCAATGTCAAGCCTGGCACCGGAAATCGTTGGGGATAAGAACTCCAATGTCAAGCCTGGCACCGGAAGGCACCGGAAATGGCACCGGAAAATAAGCGGCCCCTTGAGAATCTGTTCGATATGAATGGATGCGCCTTCATGGTAAGTCCACTGCATCCCTTTTAATGAAGCAGGCTTCACCTTCTCAATTGTCGCCACGACAATGGCCTGCGATTGGTCAATGAGTTCGGCTTTTGACATGTAATAGGCTCTCGCCCAACCGAAAGAACCGATCAAAAGCAAAAGCCATATTTTTTTTCATTACAAGACAATTATCGTTGAGTAGTGAATCGGGAAACGTCCACAAACGGTGTGGCGCCGCCCATCATCGTGGTGGGCATGCGGCCGTCCCATTTTTCGATGGCCAGACGCTGGGCCTCGATGCGGCGCAGCTCGATCATGTTGGGGGTGACGGCGTCGCGCTGAAGTGCCAGTGATTTGGCTTCCGCTTGGGCTTGCGCGATTTTTTGTTCGGCTTCGATTTTGATGCGCTCTAAATCGCGCTTGGCTTTGAAGGCTTCTTGCTCGGCGATTTGTTTGGCTTCCACGGCTTTGGCGAATTCGGCGGAGAAATCAAAGTCCGTAATATAGGTTTCTGTGACCGTCAACCGGATTGGCTGTAGCTGACGCTGAAGAATATCTTGAATATGGCGTTTGACGTCTTCTCGCTTGGCGATTAATTCTTCAGCCGTGTACAGCGCGGTTGTCGCCTTGACCGCTTCTTGAATGGCGGGGTGAATCACTTTTTCTGCGTAATCAACGCCGATGTTACGGTACAGCTCATAGACGGCGTCCGCTTCAGGATGAAAATTAAGTGCCACTTTCGTGTGGACGATCTGCAAGTCTTTTGAAGCCGCGGACGCGTCGAATTCGCCTTTTTGTACTCGGATGTCGAACAAAACGGCTTCCTGAATTAACGGCGTAATGAAGTTAAACCCTTCATGCAACGACTTTTGCTTCACACCTTGAAATTTATCGAAGACAACCCCGCGGTGGCCTGCGGGGATAATCACCACTGCATTTTGAATCACACCAAAGATTATGGAAAGTGGAATTACGATCAAGCAGGCACGCTTAAAGGCTCCGCTAAAAGCCGGCCAGAGGATGTCTTTTTCTCTTGCATCCCACCAAACCGGGTAGGACCGGCCGACTAAAAAAACAATTAAAATCAAGGCAACAAGAATCATCATGAGGAGTCTCCTTTATGAGTTACGCGGCTTTGGTCATTTCCGCGTGCAGCACGTCGCGGTAGGCGGCGGCGACGTCGGGGTGGAATTTTTTTCCGGACTGCTCGTCTAAGGCGGCGAGCACTTGTTCTTCCGAATAGCCGTTCATGCGCATCTCTTCGCAGTTTTCGATCACGGAGAGAATATGGCCGGCCAAGGGAATGTCGTCGCCTTTAAGGCCGCGTGGGAAACCGGTGCCGTCATAGCATTCGTGATGGTACGTGATGAGATGTGCCGCGCCTTTTAAAATATCAATATTTTTGATCATGTCGGCACCGATCAAGGGGTGAGTTTGTTCAGCGTGCGGGGATTCCATGATCAGCACGCGCGACATGGTCCAAGCGCCGGCAACCTTTAAAAAGCCAATATCATGAAGGAGAGCGGAATAATAAAGATCTTTTAGCGCTTGCCCTTCCATCCCGAGCTTTCGGCCAACGGAGCTTGCGCGCTGCGCTACACGCCAGCAGTGTCCGGCCATTCGAATGTCGCGCGCTTCAATGGCGCTGATTAATATTTCGATCATGTTGCTATAAAAATTTCGGAATCCCGCGACAATGCGCGCATTCGCAATCGCCAGGGCCGCCAAACCGGCTAAACTTTCCAAAAGCCCTTTATCGGCTTCCGTAAAACCGGTATCCGCCTTTTTGTTCAGCACTTCGAGCACACCCACCACTTCACCGGCTGCAACCATTGGGACAGCCAAAATGGAACGGGTCTTAAAACCAGAGGCTTGGTCTTGCGCGCCGCTAAAGCGAGAATCTTTCGAAACGTCGTTTACGATCAAAGACTCCCGGGACTGCGCCACAGCCCCCGCAAGCCCCTCCCCTATCTTAATTTTGTAACGCGTCACCAGACCCCCTTTTTCACCGGTGGCCACTTTAAAAAACAAATACTCTTTGTCGTCATCCATCAGCAGAAGGGAGGAGGCTTCGCACAGCACCAACTGCTCGGAGGCTTGGCCGATGCGTTTTAAAAGCGCATCCACATCCAACGTCGATGTGAGATTTTTGGCAAGGTTGATGAGCTCTTGGGCAAAACTATTTCCTTTGACTCCGCCCCAGGAGGAACTGTTGGCAGGGGCGCCACACTGCGAGCAAAAGAAGGCCCCTTCCGTTAAATGGGTTTGACAGTACGAACACGTCACGGTGATGGCGTCCATAAGTTCCCCTTAGCCCGAGCTTGAGACGGTGTAGACTTCTTCCAGCGTGGTCAGCCCCATGGTCACTTTAATCAACCCGTCTTGGAACAATCCGCGCATCCCATTTTTTAATGCGACCTCTCGTATTGGCCCGGAGGCCACCTCTGTCAAGCACAAGGAGCGAATTTCATTATCCATCTGCAAGAATTCATGCACACCCACGCGGCCTTTGTAGCCCGTTAAATTGCATGTCCCACATCCCTTCCCTTTAAAACATGTCGCTTTGGAATAATCGATCTTATTTTCATCGAGTGCGCGCTTAAGCTCATCATTGACCGTCATGGGCTCTTTGCAGTCTTTGCAGACGCGCCGCACCAGGCGCTGCGCCAGCACGGCTTCAATGGTGGAGGCCACTAAGAAATTGGGCACCCCCATTTCGTGCAACCGGGCCACCGCGCTGGGGGCATCGTTGGTGTGAATAGTCGAAAACACCAAATGGCCTGTCATAGCGGCTTCCATCGCGATTTGAGCGGTTTCTTTATCGCGGATTTCACCGACCATCACGACATCCGGGTCTTGCCGTAAAAAGGCGCGCAAGGCCGATGCGAAGTCAAACCCGATTTCTTGGTTCACGTTTACCTGCACGATGCCCGGCAGGTTGTATTCCACCGGGTTTTCGGCGGTTAGAATTTTAGTATCGGAACTGTTAATGGAATTTAGCGCGGCATAAAGCGTCGTGGATTTCCCCGAACCTGTAGGCCCGCAGACCAAAATTAACCCATAGGGTTTGGTGAGCGCGCCTTTGAATTTTTCAAGTGTGTCGGGTAGAAATCCCATTTTTCCCATGTCCACTTGAATGGACGTGCGGTCCAGCACGCGCATAACACAGGATTCACCAAAAACCGTGGGGACCATGTTGACGCGAAATTCGATGGGGTTGCCTTTGGCCGTCACCTGAATTCGGCCGTCTTGGGGTTTCCGGCGTTCCGTGATGTCCATTTGGTTGGTCATAATTTTTATTTTCGCAATCAAGGCGCTGCGAAACGCCCACGGCAGCGAAAACGGCGCCTCCCGCAAGGAGCCGTCGATGCGGTAACGGAGCAACATTTTTTTTTCAAAGGGTTCGATGTGAATATCAGACGCCTTCTGCTGGAGCGCTCCCAAAATGATAGCGTTGACCAATTTTTCCACTTCCGGCGCATCCGCCGACACTTCGGCCACGTCCGACACTTCTTGGCTTGCGCCCACCTGCAACTCATCATCGCCACCACTTCCGGAGGCCACGCCTTTGATGATGTCTTCAACGCTCACTTCGGAGGCGACAGAAGCGCTTCCCGTCCCATAGGCTTTGTCCAGCATGGACGAAATATCCGCGGGGAGAGACAAATAAGGCGAGACTTCAAACCCGGTACGGAGCTGGATGTCTTCTACGGCAAAGAAGTCGCGTGGGTCTACCATTGCTACAAAAAGTACGTTTTCTTCTTTGGCAAAGGGCACGGCCTTGTGTCGGCGTGCCGTCTGCTCGGGAATCACTTTGACCACATCCATATCGACTTCCATGTCGGAAAGGTTCACGGCCTTGATGCGCCATTCCTCGGAAAGCACTTTCAAGATGACGTTTTTCTCGAGAATCTTGCGGTCAACCAAGACTTGCTGAAGCGGTTTATCGGTTTTGCGCGACTCTTCGATGGCCGGCTGAAGTTGGGCTTCGGTGGCGAGCTTACGATTGATCAAAATGTCGACGACGCCCCGTGGGTTTGGATTCCCCCCAGACTTTGCAGCGGCTGCAGCGGCCATTAGAATTCCCTCGGGGCTAACGTAATTTTATCGCCGGTGCGTGTTTCACAGCGCGCGAGTGTGCCCGCAGGAAGCTCGAGGACGCCAACACTTCCCCAGACAAAACGAGACAACCGCCAAGGCTTCAGCGTCACGACATGCAAAAGTCGACCCTCTTTATCTAAAAACAGAGCGTCGATGGGGTAACCCATAAAAAACGTGTGGATGGATTTGCAGGGGGACAGCCAAAGGCCCTCGCCTTCAGCTAACGGACGCGAGCCGAGAAGCCCCTTGATGCGGGACCAAAACGTTTTCGCCGGAGTAATCCGGTCCCCGAGGACAACGCCCCGGGTCGCGTTGGCGGCGACTAACATCACAGGAGGAGTATAGTGGCCTCCCCGCTGAATGCAATGGTTTTTACGCGGCGATCTGGGTGGTCGTTACAGCAGCGAAGGGCCGGGCGGCCGATATCGGGCTCGGGAGCGGGAGCGAGGAAGATTCGAAAATCGAGTTTCGAGAGAGGGGCTCGCGCACTAGCGTGCTCTCGATCCCGAGCTCGGGGCTCGATACTTCCTCGATTCCGCTCCCGAGCCCGATATCGTTCGCCCGGCTGTCGCTAGACCGGGTGTTCCGAGACCTGCACATCACGGCGAAGCGGCAAGCGAAGCGACGCCGCTTCCAGAAAACCCGAAATCAACGCCCCCAGATAATAAATCCACCACTGATTGGGTATTCCCGCGAAAACCAGGACGCCCGTGACCAGCATGGACAAGGGAAAGGCGAAAACCGCGGCGGAGAGCAGATAAAGCTTCTTTGGCATATTGTCGTAGACCGCCGCTTTGTGTTTGGGGTAATGCCGCGCATGACGGAAAACGATAATACCGGACAAAAGCAGCAGAAAAAGCGGGTTTAAAAAACGCAGGACAAACAAGATGTTCATTAAATGCCGGCCTTCCGGGTCTTGGCGTTTAAACCAGAGGCCATCATACGCCGGGTAGTTGCCGATGCGGAAAATTTCCTCGGACCCTCCCATGGCCCGCGCATTCAAAACGAGAAAAGTTAGGCCCATCACAATCGACAAGCCAAAAATCCCGACCACCAATTTTCTAGGAATGCGGTCGGGCCCAAAACAGAGGCTCATCATCGCCACAAATACGGCGGGCGCAAAGAGGCCCATCATGCAAAACTCGCGTACCGAGTTGATCACCAGCGGCATGGGATGTGGCCCCAATAGAATCTGAAGAGGACGTGTGGCTAGATAGGCACCAAAAAAAGCAAAGCCCCAAGACGCACCCCGATAGGTAGTGTCCCCCGTCACCAACGTGCGCATCGGCGCAATATGCGTTACATACCGGGCTAGCGCAAAGAAGGTGAACCCCGCTGAAAGCGGAAGCGCGATGTTCGTGAAAATCAGCCACGCTTCACGCATTTTGAAGTTTAGAGAAATCCGCGATGCGCGAGAACTGCCCGACCAAGTGACGCATGAGCGCCAAGCGGTTCGCTCGCAGTGCAGGGTCTTCCGCCATCACCAGGACACCGGTAAAAAACGCGTCCAGCGGTTCTCGAAGGGGAGTCATCGCGGCCAGCGCCTTTTGGTATTCCCGTGCTGCGGAATACGTTGTGACGTCCTGACGTACGCTTTCGAGTACGTCAAACAATCGCTGCTCAGCGGCTTCTTTAAATAAATCGGGTTTTACACCGTCCGCGGTTCCGGCGGTGTCTTTGGACGCCTGGCGAACAATGTTGGCCGCCCGCTTAAAGGCCATGGAAAGCGTTTCGAATTCCGGGCGTTTGCGAACTTCGTGCAGTGAGGCCAACCGGGTTAACAAATCGGGGACTTCATTGAGGCCCGCTTCTAAAACCGCATCAATTTCATCCGCTTTGTAGCCACGCTCTTCCAATAAGGCGGCGAAACGTTGGCGCATAAAGGTTCGAAGCTTGGCCGGCGCCTCCCCCGCCTTGGCACGAATCCCCTCGGCTTGCACGTCAAAAGCCAAGCGGATCAGTTGCTCCAGAGAAATAGGCCATTTCCGATCTTCCAAAATTCGCAACACGCCGACAGCGGCGCGGCGAAGCCCATAAGGATCCGCCGAACCGGAAGGGATCAACCCGATTGAAAAATCACCCGCGAGCGTGTCCAGTTTATCGGCTAAGGCCAAAAGAGCCGCGCCATCCGATTGAGGCAATCGGCTTGTTAACGTAATAGGCCAATAATGCTGCTCAAGCGACTGAGCGACGTGCGCCTCTTGGCCGTCCGCCAACGCATAAATGCGGCCCATGATGCCTTGAAGTTCTGGAAATTCACTAACCATCCCTGTGACCAAATCGGCTTTGCAGGCATCGGCGGCCCAATGCAGCTTGGCATCCGCCAACGAAAGACCCGAGATGGCGATAACCCCATCCATCAACGTTTTGATGCGTTCTTTCTTATCAAAAAGGGTTCCGAGTTCTTTTTGAAACATCACCCCTTGGAGGTTTTCCACCTTGCCCGACAATGGCGTGCGGCGGTCTTGGCTGAAGAAAAATTTGGCATCGGCAAGACGCGCGGCCAACACACGCTCATAGCCATCTCGAACAGTTTCTTGATGAATCGACATGCCGTTACGAATGCCGACGAAATGAGGCAGTAGTTTGCCGCCCTTTTCAGCTTCTACAGGGAAGAAACGTTGGTGGTGCTCCAAACAAGTGATCAACACTTCACGGGGCAGCTCTAAATAGGAAGGGTCAAAATTTCCAAGTACTGCGCTGGGGTGCTCCACCAAGTTGGCGACTTGTTCCAATAATGCATCCTTCAAAATCGCTTGGCCGTGGAGTCGCTTGACGGCATGCTCGACTTGTTTTTTGACGGCTTCAACTCGCGCCTCCGGTTCCACCAAAACACATTGGTTTTTAAGCGTCAGGACGTACTTGGCCGCACTGGCCACCGCGACTTTTTTTGCGGGCGGCACACCCAAGCCGAAACTCCATTTGCCGGAACGCACACCGGCCAACTGAAAGGACACGACATCAGTGCCGTAAAGCGCCAAAAACCAACGAATGGGCCGTGGATAGCGAAAATGGGTGGGTTCCCAAACCATCGATTTCGGAAATTCCAACTTGGCCACCCACTGAGGAAACAACGTGGCCAGAAGCGCTCGGGCCGGCACCCCTTTGATCTCTAAACCAGCGGTCAGTTTGTCTTTCTCGACCTTAAGGTCCGAAGGGTTCAGCCCATGCTTTTTGGCAAAACCGATGGCCGCCGCGGTCCACTGGCCCTGCGCGTCTTTCGAAGCCGCCACGGGAGGCCCGGACACCACTTTTTGTTGATCTGGCGAACGATCGCCAATCCCATGAATGAGAACCGCCAAGCGACGCGGCGTCCCGAACACTTCGATCGACTTAAAAGATAAGCCACTGGCGGTAAGTGTGGCCTCCGCCAAGCTTTTCAGCTGGCGCATACCGACTCCAATGAAGGAAGCCGGCAACTCTTCGGAACCGATTTCTAAAAGCGCATCCTTTAAAGCACTCATTCCACATCCTCTAACAATTTGGCAATTTGTTCTGGAGCAGGCAATTCATGACGAAGTTCTTTAGGAAGCGTCTTCACCATCCGGTAGGTCGACACCCCGATGGGCTTCTTGGATTCTTTAAGCGCGTATTCAACAATGGTTCGGTTCTTGGATTTACAAAGAATGATGCCAATCGATGGATTCTCTCCTCGGATACGAACTTCTGAATCAAGCGCAGCCAAATAAAATTGCATTTTTCCCACAAACTCAGGAATAAACGACCCCATTTTCAACTCGATCGCTATTAAGCATTTGAGGTGCCGGTGATATAAGAGAAGATCAATAAAAAATTCCTGCCCATCTATTTCCAAGCGAAATTGTCTTCCGACAAAAGAAATAGCCCCTCCCATTTCTCTTAGGAAACGTTCCACCTTGACCAGTAATGCCTGTCCCAGCTCATACTCGGAATGGTCTTCACCCAACTCAAGAAAGTCAAACGTATAGTCGTCTTTAACAGCAAGATGGGCTTGCTTACGAATCTTCTCGGGAACAGCTTTATCAAAATTAGTCTGATTTAAGAGGGTTTTTTCATACGACTGGTTTTCAATTTGATGAATAAGCACATTCTTCGTCCAGCCAAACTTTCGAGTCATTCGAATATAAAACTCACGCTCTAAGTCGTCTTTGCACTGGGTTAAAATGACGACATTATGAGACCACCCTATTTCTGTCACCATTGGTGACAGTTTTTTGTTGTTCCGATAGGTTTTATAAAAATCTCTCATTCGCCATATATTTCGTGCAGAAAATCCCTGGATCCCAGGAAACTCAGATTGAAGATCATGGGCCAGCTGTTCAACGATTGACTTTCCCCACGTTTCTCCCTTTTGGCGATCAGAAATCATTCGCCCGATATCCCAATAAAGGGAAATGAGCTCCCTATTAACGGCTTTGAGCGCCTCGTATTGGGCCGATCGAATCCTGGCCTTAATCTCACTTAAAAGCGCCCCATAGCGGCCACGACGATTCGACATTAAATCGGATTTTTGTTTTACGTGGACCATTTCACCTTGTAAAACTCTGAAAGTATTATTTTCCAATCCTCATATTCAGTTTTTGAAAGTCGATTATCACGCAATGAAAGATGCGTTAACGTATTGAGTCGCGCAATCATGACAGCCTTTTGGTTATGGGTCCAATCCACGCGCCATAAACATCCTGAGAGTTCCAATTTCACATTCTTCAAATCTTGTTGCCAGGACCTCATCTCTTCTTCCGATATGTCATTCCGTTGGCATTGCCCTAACCATTGCACGGCCTCCGATATTTCACGATCGAACCGCTGCAAATAAACTTGATTCCCAATGAGAGCACCTACGGCAAGAACGCTCAGAAGAAGCAGTCCTCTATTAACCCACTTCAGCATGTCTGGCTTAGAAAAGATAGCGCCATGACATGAGGACTGTTAACACGCATCCCCCGAAGCGCCAAAGACGCGATCGAGCATCCTTCCCAAACCAAAATATTCGTCCCTAAAAGAGTCTGATAGTATGGCAAACTCCACGAGCGACCACTTTAGCCATCCTGTTCCAATCGTCAGTAAAACTCGCGTCAAAACCCAGTCGGATGATGAAAGATGGGACGTTCTCTCCAGCTTAATCTGAAAAGCCGTATCCATTGCGATAAAACAGACTAACCCAATCAATACCAAGATGAATGAAGGTTTTTGATTCTTCCAACTTTTTAAAAACTGAAAGCCCAGCACAGCCCATAGACAGTACATCAACCCTTTCAACACCAAAAATTTATCGATTTCCCACCTCGATGGCATTTTCTTTGGCAGACACCTTATAGGGCTCAACATACGCCTGCGCTACCGCGCAGGCGATGGTTCGGACTCGGGCGATGTAGGTGACGCGTTCTGATACGGAAATGGCGCCGCGGGCATCGAGCATGTTGAAGGCGTGCGAGCACTTCATCACTTGCTCGTAGGCGGGCTTCACCAGTCCGGCGGCTAAGAGACGCTTGGTTTCTTTTTCGTGATCGTTGAATGTGCGGCGCAAAAGCTCCACATCGGCCAATTCGAAATTGAATTTGGAAAACTGCTTCTCATCTTCCAAGTGCATGTCCCCGTAGGTGGTTTTGCCGGTCCAAATGACGTCATAAACGTTGTTCTTTTTCTGGGAATACATCGCCAGGCGTTCCAAGCCGTAGGTGATTTCCACCGAAATGGGGTCCAGCTTCACGCCGCCGATCTCCTGGAAATAAGTGAACTGGGTGATTTCCATTCCATCCAGCCACACTTCCCAGCCCAAACCCCACGCGCCTAATGTGGGGGATTCCCAGTCGTCTTCCACGAAACGGATGTCGTGCTGCTTGGGATCAATGCCGATGGCGCGCAGCGATGCGAGGTAAAGGGCCTGAATGTTGACCGGTGCAGGCTTTAAAACGGCCTGGTATTGGTAGTAATGCTGAAGCCGGTTGGGGTTTTCCCCGTAGCGGCCATCGGTGGGGCGGCGACTCGGTTCCACATACGCCACTTTCCACGGTTTGGGGGTGAGGCATTCCAAGAAGGTGGCGGGGTTAAAGGTTCCCGCGCCTTTTTCGATGTCATAGGGTTGCCACAGCAGGCAGCCTTGTTTGGCCCAGTATTTGTGTAGCGTCAAAATGATGTCTTGAAAGGTCATATCGCAATTCCTGTCATCTGCCTAAATTTATTCACATGAAGCGGGCGATTCAGTGAATCTTGAACCAAGGAGCCGGCCAAATGCTCGACAGCGGTCAGCGCTTCACTTTCCCAACGACTTGTCCCGAGGGCCTGAAGCGGTGAATGAAGCAACGCTTCCGACCAGGAAGGGTGTTCTTGTTGAAAACCAATCCACGTTCTTTGATGGTCCAGCCCAAAACCGACCAAGGACAAAAACCGCACCGCAAACGCCAAACGAATAACGTTTAAATGCGCCGCCATTTCTAAGGATTCCAACGTCTCTTGCAGCAAAACAAACTTATCGGGGCTGGATTGCTCTTCCGGCGTCAGACGGTGCATCACTTCACACACCCAGGAGGCCGCCGTGCTCTTTTCCAAATCCGTCCGTAAACCTGGAAAACTTCGAACCATCGTGCCACCGGTGATTTTCCCCCATCCATGCCCGGGCCTGAAATACAAGGCGATATCACTTTCTACAAATGGTTCCGTTAAGGCCGCAAACTTGGCAACCGAGCGCGCCGCACTGGCGGCCTTGGCCGTAACCCGTCCCATTTTGTTGGTAAAAAGCCCGACAATTTTATCGGCTTCCCGCGACCGGCGTGACCACAGGACGATGGCCCGAACGTTATGAATCATGGGATGGGGCTTAGGATATCAAACGGCAGCGGGGAGTTTTCGGACGAAGGCTTCGGCAAGTTTCCGGCGGCGGATTTTTCGAATGGTGACATGCAATCCATGGGCTTGAATCACATCACCTTTATGAACGGAACGCTTGAGGACATCGACGGCCCAGTCGGCCAGGCGAAGCGTAGCCGGGTACGTACGTTCGGGGGTCCAACCGATGCCTAAACGAGAACAGACGGCATTCATCGGTAAACCCCCACCCATAATCCAGCCTCCCGAGGTGGGGTGCGAATGCGCGGGAAGGGAGTCGGCTTCGTCTTCAATATCGCCGACGAGTTCTTCAATGATGTCTTCTAATGTCACAAGGCCGGTTACTTTTTTGTCCTTGGCGACCACCAAGGCGATATGGAGGCGTTCGCGAATCATTTGTTCCAAAACCTGAGAAATGGGCGTCTCCTGCGGGAGGCGTTTGATGGGGCGCGCAATGCCCTTGAGGTCGGGTGTGGTCGCATGCATCTTAAGCGCCGTGACCAAGTCCTTAAACGTGATGTAGCCCTCGATGGTTTGCGGATCGTCTTCTTTTTCCGATATGGGAAATCGGGTGTGCAAATCCAAGTGGGCTTTAAGAAGGGCCTCGGTCAGCGATAAATGAGCGGGAAGAATTGAGGCATCGGCAATGGGCAGCTGGATGTCCCGAATTTTTCGTTTAGACAGCATGGCCGCCGAAAGCACAATGCGCTCTTCCTGGGCGCCCATCAACCGTTTGGTGCGCGCCAAGGAGACCGCCTCTTTAAGTTCATGCCACGAGGTGGTTTCCCCTGGCGCTTCCAGCCGATGGCGAAGCGCCCGGTGCCCCAACCCGAGCAGTGCTTTGACGCTTGTTTCAAACACCACGACCACCGGCCCAGCAAACCACGACAACCAACGCATAAACGGGGAAAGCCGCAGGGTCACCCATTCACGGTTTTCGATCGCAAACACTTTGGGGATGAGTTCGGCAAACATAATAGTCACCGCACTTAAAGGAAGGACAAAGAGCGTCATGGCCAAGACATAGGAAACGCGCGCAGACAAGCCAAGAGCCGAGGCCAAATAAGGGGCGAGTTTTTCATCCATGGCCGCCCCGCCGGTCGCTGCCGCGATTGCTCCCACAAGCGTAATTCCCACTTGAATGACGGCCAAACTTTTTTCCATACGCTCTTTCATGTAAAGCGCCGATGCGGCGCCGGCTTTTTTTTGCTCGGCCAACATGAATAAACGCGCATGGGATACCGACGCCAGTGCCATTTCATAAGCGGCGAAAAAAGCGTTTAACACGATCATCACCGCTATGACCATCAGTTCCGTCGCAAAATCACCGACCATGCGTCTTCTCCCAGCGCCGCAGCAGCTCATTTTGGCGATTGAACATGATTCGGCGGGGCCGCGGTTCGTAGTCGCTATAGCCTAAAAGATGCAAGAGCCCATGAATCCACAACAGCCGAAGTTCGCGCTTGGCCGTATGCTTCATTTTTTTCGCTTGGATGATTGTTTGGGGAATGTTGATGGCGATATCGCCTCGAAAGCCAAGCGGGTCGTTGTCACGAAACGAAATCACGTCGGTCGTTCGGTCCACGCCGCGAAACTTTCGGTTAAGCTCTTGAATGCGGCGGTGTTCGGTCAGATCGAGCGTCAGTTCGACGGGTCCTTTCACGCGTTCTGTCGCCAGCACGAAGGATGCCAGCTGTTCTAAATCCGAGTGTGAATAAAGTCCGCGCGGCACGCGGGTGCTTTTAATCAGCGTAAAATCTACGGACAACACAGTCATTCTTCAGCGATGCGGGGTTTAAGCGGCGTAGGCTCTTGTTCTTTTTCCGGGAAATCGGGGTATTCGATGCGAACGTGGTACATCGCGGCCAATGAATTAGTAAAGCTGTCGATAATTTTGCGCAAATCCTGAAGCGTGATGGGCGATTCGTCAAACTGCCCGTCCATAAACTTGCCGTTGACGATTTTTTCCACTAAATCTTTCAGACGATCGTACGTGGGTTCTTCCAGCGCGCGGCTTGCCGCCTCAACCGAATCGGCCAGCATCCCGATGACCGTTTCCCGGGAACGCGGCCGCGGGCCGGGATAGCGAAACGCATCTGGCGGCAGGCTTTGTTCATCGTCTTGCTCCAAAGCCCTCATGTAGAAATATTTAATTAGGCTTGTGCCATGGTGTTCCGGCACGAATTTGGCCACTTCCGGCGGCACTTTGTGCGCACGGGCCAAAGCCATGCCGTCTTTGACGTGCGAAACAATCACCAGGCTGGAAATGGACGGGTTTAATTTATCGTGGTGCTCCGGCTTTTCTTTGATGCTGCGCCGCATGGTTTGGTTTTCAATGAAGTATTCGGGGTGCAGAAGTTTTCCGATATCGTGGTAATACATGCCGACACGGCACAAAAGAGAATTGGCGCCCACGGCTTCCGCTGCCTGTTCCGCCAAGGCCGCCACCAGAAGCGTGTGGTGATAGGTCCCCGGGGCTTCCAACATGAGTTGACGCAAAAGTGGCCGGTTAAAGTCCCCGACTTCCAACAACGTGATGGAGGTAATGCGCGAAAAGAAGGATTCCAAGATCGGCAGAAGCGCCAGAGTAACCACCGATGACAACAACCCGTTGACGAGCGGCCAGACCATGCGCTCGAAGGTCAGACGCAGCGGCCACCCATGAAAGAGGCTTAGCCCATATAGGCCAAGCGCGCTTACCCAGGCCACATGAAAGCCGGCCCACACGATGTCGCTGCGTCGGCGCACTTTTCGGCACGCCAGCATGGCCGTGGCATAGGCAAAAAACGAGATAAACATGGCATTAAAGGACATACCGTTTAAAACACCGCAAAATATAGAAAGGACCACCCCGAGTAAAAGCGCCAAGCGAATCGTCAGCAACAGCGTCACGATCATGGCCACGGCCCCCAGTGGAACCGAATACAGCGCAAATTCCATAGGCACTCCCTTAAACTCATGGGCGGCAAAGCGGCACGCCTCTACCATCGCCACACCCAGCACCATGCAGGTACCAGCCAAAAATACCGCTTCGTCATCATGGACAAATTCGGGAAGATCGACGATGAAATAGAGGGCGAAGAACACTGTGAGAAGTAGGATTAGCCCGGCAAGCGCGATCACGCGCTTAACGTCCAAACCTACATGGGGGACCAAAAGACCAAAGAGTATCAGCGCGGTGCCCAGCATCACGATGGGTGTTGGCACATGGATTTCGCGGGAAAAAACGCTTCCATGGCGGCGAGCGCGCCGGTTGCCCGCGCGATGGCTTTCCGCCCAGACCAGCATGCTTTTTAGAAAACCGCTGAAGGCTTCCCACCACCACTTCATTAGGGGCGTTCCTTGTGTTTTTCCCACTCGTCGTAGGCTTTAAGCAGTTCACGCACCAATGGATGGCGAACGACATCAACGTCGGTAAAGTGGATCACCTTGACGCGGGGGATGCCCTTGACGATGAGCGGCAGATGGATAAGCCCGGAATGCCGGGCGCTTGGCAAGTCGATTTGCGTGACGTCGCCGTTGATGATGATTTTTGACCCCAATCCTGCGCGCGTGAGAAACATTTTCATTTGTTCGGGGGTGGAATTTTGGGCTTCATCTAAGATGATCACCGCGCGCTCAAGCGTTCGGCCTCGCATATAGGCCAACGGGCATATTTCGATGGTTTCTTCGTCGCGGTAAAGCCGAAAGCGGTCGGGCCCGAGCATCGTGTGAAAGGCGTCATACAAAGGCCGCAGGTAAGGGTTAATTTTTTCGTAGAGATCACCGGGCAAAAAGCCCAATTTCTCACCGGCTTCCACAACGGGGCGGGTGAGGACGATTTTGTCGACTTCTCCAGTTTTGAGTGCGGCCAATGCGCTAGCCACCGCTAAAAATGTTTTGCCGGTCCCCGCGGGGCCAATCGCCACCACCAAATCGTTTTGGGCGACCGCATCGAGATACTCTTTTTGCGTTGCCGTTCGAGGCCGAAAGGCGCGGCCCATCGCATTGGCGTACGCCGAATCCAAGGCTTGCGTCTGCCCCTGCGCCGAATCCGCGACGTTGGCGTCGGAGGCCGCACTTTGACGGGTTAAATTTTCTCTCATCTCTTCGATGGCCAGCAGCGTTTTGTCGACTTTAGAAGGCGTTCCGCGGACCGAGAGCACGTGCCCGCGACCGAAGACTTGAACCCCGAAGGTGCGTTCAAGCGTTCTTAAATTTTGATCGTTTTGCCCGAGAAGCTGCAGGGCTTCCTGCGAATCGTTTAGATGAACTTTCTTGGTAACCAAAGGTTAGTTAAGGCTGCCAATCCGGAGGAGGGATTTTAAGCCTTTGTTTGGGGTAGATTTTATTGGGATCCTTGATAACATCTTTATTCGCCAAATAAATAAGCCTCCATTTGTCCTTGTCGCCGTAAACTTTTTCGGCAATTCGCCAAAGGGTATCCCCCGTTTCTTGCCAAATCCAGACTTTATAAGCCGTCATTTTTGGCGGGGGAGGTGCCGCCTCTTCCATCCTTTCGTCATTCCCTGTGTCCTGCCCATCGGCAGGAAGGGATGACGGCTCAGAAAGCGTTGTGGGGGCTTTGGGCGGTTCCTCGGCCGGAGCGGAAATTTCTAGAAGTTTTTCTAAATCGCGCTGCTCATCGGCCATCAAAGACGGCGCCATGGCCAGGAAGACGCCCAAAAGCAGGAGCTTCATGGCTAGGAAGGTAGCATTTTTACCCAAGGGGCTTAATACCCAGTTCTTTAAGCTGGGCCGGCGCAACGGCGGAGGGGGCATTGGACATTAAATCGGAGCCTTTTTGATTTTTAGGAAACGCGATTACATCCCGGATGGAGGGTTCGTTGCAAAGGAGCGCCACAAAGCGGTCCAAACCAAGCGCAAAACCGCCATGGGGTGGGGCACCGAACTCAAGCGCCTCTAACAGAAATCCAAATTGGAGCTTAGCGGTATCGGGTGGAATCTGAAGCAAATTGAAAATGGCCGCCTGGTCTTCCATCCGGTGAATACGGATGCTGCCGCCGCCGATCTCAACGCCGTTTAGAACCAAATCGTAGGCACGGGCACGCACGTGTTGAAGCGGCGTCTTCGTGGGGTCTCCGATGCCGGAGGCTATTGCCGATTTGATCGTGATCCAATCCTCCGGCCGCGGTGAGGTAAATGGGTGGTGCACGGCATTCCAGCGTTTGGCTTCTTCATCCCATTCAAAAGACGGGAATTTTTCGACCCAGAGGAAATTCCATTTGCCCAGCGGGATGAGCTTCTGTTTTTCGGCCATACGCTTGCGGAGCATCCCCAAAATGCGAAAGGCCACGGTGGAAGTGTCCGCCACAAAAAAGGAAATATCCCCCTCTTTCGCCTCCGCCTTCTGACGAATCGCCTCCAACTCGGCCTGCTGGAAAAATTTGACGATCGGGGATTCGGCGCCGCTTGCCGTCCACTTGATCCACGCCAGGCCCTTCGCCCCCATGGTGTTGGCCCATTGGGTTTGGTCATCGGTGTCTTTACGCGAGAACGCGGCGCCGCCCGGGACTGTAATGCCGCGTACCGTTCCACCGCTGGTCACGGTTTTGGCAAAAACTTGGAAAGTCGAGGCCTTCACCGCTTCGGACACATCAAAAAGTTCAACGCCATACCGAGTATCCGGGGCATCCGAGCCAAAGCGTGTCATGGCTTCGTCATACGTCATGTGTGGAATAACGCCTGGGAAAGGCCGAGCAAGTGCTTCTTCGAAAGCCCTTTTCACAAACTTTTCCACGACTCCCTCGAC
The DNA here is from genome assembly GCA_964441955.1 of uncultured Elusimicrobia bacterium. Classification (GTDB taxonomy): domain Bacteria; phylum Elusimicrobiota; class Elusimicrobia; order 2-01-FULL-59-12; family 2-01-FULL-59-12; genus CAYTWA01. Next base: position 69,878 of record CAYTWA010000005.1, on the reverse strand, counting down.
CTCTACCTCTGCCACAAATGACATTTCCAGATCCACCTGGGTAAACTCCGGCTGGCGGTCGGCGCGCAGGTCTTCGTCCCGGAAACAACGGACGATTTGGAAGTATTTATCGTAGCCGCCCACCATGAGGATTTGCTTGAACAGCTGAGGGCTTTGCGGAAGCGCGTAAAACGCCCCCGGCGTCATACGAGAGGGCACTAGAAAGTCACGCGCGCCTTCGGGGGTGGATTTCGTCAAAAAGGGGGTTTCGATTTCAAGGAAACCTTCTTCCAATAAGGCTTTGCGAATGCCCTGGGCCACTTGGTTTCGGCGAATGATGTTCTTTTGAATCGGCGGTCGTCGAAGGTCGAGGTAACGGTAACGAAGGCGTATGTCTTCACCCGCTTCGGAATATTCCGATATCTCAAAGGGCAGCACCTTCGAGGTGTTTAAAATCTCGAGTGTTTCCACATCAATTTCGATATCCCCGGTGGGAACGTTGGCGTTTTGCGTGCCCGCAGGCCGTTCTAAAACCTTTCCATTGATCTGAACGACAAACTCGTTCCCCAACGTTTGGGCTTGGTCGAATAAGGCTTTGTGTTCGGGACGAAAAATGATTTGAACAAGTCCCGCCCGGTCACGCAGGTCGCAGAAGAGCACGCCCCCATGGTCACGCCGGCTGTGGATCCAGCCGCAGAGCGTCACCGATTGTCCGGAATGGGTTTTTCGCAGGTCGCCGCAATAAAAACTACGCATAGAATGGGACATAAAAATCGACGGATTATATAATGCGGGCGACATGCTTCGCGGCCTGCTTTTGGTTCTTTTTTTGCAACTTCCTATATATGCCCTTGAAGGCCATACAGAGGCCACCCTCGGCCCGGACACCCAGGAATTGGAAACCGAAGACCCCGAAAAGCCGATGGATGCAACGGAAGCCGAAGAAAAGGGCATCATCCCCGAAGGCGCCCCCATTTTGTTGTCGACCGGGCCGGTCACGCCCCTCTCGGCTTACGAAGATAAGCCCAATTACCAAGCCGGGGTTGAAAGCATGAACCGCGCGGAACAATTGTGGAAGAGGGGCGACCATGAAGCCGCCTCTGACTTGGCTCTTGAAGCCTATGATGACTTAATGGAGGTGTCCCTCCCCCGCATCCGCAAAAAATCCAAAAATAAACTGGCCCTCCAGCGGCAGCGCGACACCATCCGTGCGCAACGCCGGAAAGCCGCCTCCGTCTACGTGCATTCCAGCATCGACTACATCCGGGGTTACGTCAAAAAAAATGGCAACACGGTGGAAGCCAAACAGGAAGGCAAGGACCGGCTGTGGGATTTACGAGACGTGGCCGTTAATTACCCCGACCTTTGGAAGATACTTGTTCAGGCCCGAGAGGATTTGAAATGACGGCCACCGTCAAGAGTAACGGCGGAGGGAGTGGGAGTCGAGGAATGTTTTTTATAAAAAGGCTGTTTACCTCAACTCCCACTCCCTCTGCCTCAACTTTCACCCTAATGCTGTTATGCCCCGCCCTTCTTTCAGCCGCCCCCCAGCCCGCCGTTGTGATCATCCCCGTGGCCGATGTCTGGAGCCGCCCATTACCCCCCGGCACCACCGGCCAAGACGACTGGCGCGAGACGCAGGTGTTGATGGGCGAGAAAATTCTCATCCATGAATCCAGCGGGGCTTGGGTTCGCATCGAAGCGATTGAGCAACCGGAGTTCACGCATCACAATAAATGGGAAGGGTATCCCGGGTGGGTTCGGAATGAATCGATTCGAACGGATGTATTTACCGGACGGGCAATTCCTGTAAATCAACCTATACTTAAAACTGCCCTAGAGACCATCGGAACTCCTTATCTATGGGGCGGACTTTCCATAGGTAGTGGGCTTGATTGTTCCGGCTTAGTGCATCTGAGCTATCGAAATTACCGCAAACAAATTCCTCGCGATTCACATGAGCAATGGTTGAAAGCCAAACCCACCAAACGAAAAGCACTCAAGCCCGCCGATCTCATTTTTTCAGCCAATATCAAAGATCCTAAAAAAGTAACGCACGTTACCCTCTACGTTGGTGACGGTCAACTCATCGAAGCCCCTCAAACCGGGATGGTAGTGCGGAAAATTTCCTTCCAAGAAAAGTATGGCAAACCCCTCTCCCAAGTCGAAACCGGTGACACCGTAGGAGACCGCGTCCTTTATTTCGGCTCCTACTTGAAATGAAACCTCGAACCCTTGGTGCCAGGCACCAAAACAACACTTCATTTTTGCCTTTACTGGCGAAATGTTTCAGCCATATCAGCAAAAAATACACGTTTTTTATTTCATTCGAAAGATTTTTCTTGAATCAAAACGTGTCATATTTTCGAGACGCATTTAAAACGGGCGCATTGACAAGGTGATTTTATCGGGTCAATTCGGTGCCTGGCACCGGGGTGTTGTCGTGCGGTCGATTCGGGTGGAGCCGGTTTCGTTTCGATTAAAGCGGCCCTTTGTTACTTCTAAAGGTCGAAAAATCACGACGCATAATGTTCAGATTTGCCTGTTGCTCTCCTGCGGAGCTCGCGGGTTTGGCGAAGCCTCGACTTCCATCGCCAAGAAAGAGCAGTCCCAGGCGCGGCTCATCAAGGTCCTTCGGACTGAAGCGCGAAATTTATCCGGCAGGCCGATTTTAGAGCGCGATGCGCTGATCCGAGGCCTATGGAAACGGATGGGTTCATACCCGGCGGCCGCGGCAGCACTCGAATGTGCCGTGTTGGATGCGCTTCATAAACCGCTCTGGCGTCAGTTTGGGTCGCGGGCCAAAACGGTCGAAACCGACCTGACACTTTCCGTGGGACACCCTGATGCGGTAGCTCAAGCGGCGCAAGCGGCGGTGCAGCAGGGGTTCCGGCGAATGAAGGTGAAACTCTCCGGCGATCCAAAGCTCGATTGGATCCGCTTAAAAGCCGTACACGCGGTCGCGCCACAAGCAAAGCTCGTCGCCGATGGCAATCAAGGCTTCACCCTGGAAGGAGCGCTTGAACTCGACCGGCGCTTAAATGCCACGCGTGTTCCTGTTTTCTTTTTTGAGCAGCCGTTTCCTCGCCACGATGTGAAATCCATGAAAGCCTATCGTAAGAAAGCGCGCTTGCCGCTCGTGGCGGATGAATCTGTTCAATCGCTTCAGGACGCCGAGCGACTTTTGAAGGCGCAGGCCATTGACGGCATCAACGTGAAAGTGGCCAAAAGCGGCGTGCTCGAGTCTCTGGCGATCGCCCAACTCGTTCGGAAAGCCGGCAAGATTTTATCGATTGGGTGCATGGAGGAGTCTAAACGGGGTCTGGCCGCCAGCGTGCACTTGGCCTGCGGGGCTGGATTCTTCGATTGGGTCGATTTGGACTCGGCTCATCTTCTCAAAGATGGAAACATTCCTGGGGGCTTTACGATGAAGGGGCCATTCTTGTCCGTATGATCACGCACCCCCGGCTGCTCGCACTAACGCTCATCCTTATCGTGATGGCGATTCTTTACGGCGAACGCCTGCGGTTTTTTTCCCGCGTTTACGAACGCCTTCCGGTTCCGTTCTGGTGCTATTTCCTCCCCATGCTACTCTCCACATTTCATGTATTGCCGGAGTCCAGCCCAGTTTACGGATTTTTCAGCACCTATGGGCTAAGCGCTTGTTTGATTTTGCTGCTCTTGGGCGTTAACGTCCCCGCGCTGCTGCGCGTGGGCCCCACCGCCGCCGGGGCATTGGCCGCAGGAGCGCTTGGGATGATGCTAGGAGCGACGGGCTCATACGCGGTGTTTGCCCACTGGCTGCCGGAGGAGATGTGGAAAGGGGTGGGGGCCCTCTCTGCCAGTTGGATTGGCGGGACCGCCAACATGGTGGCCGTCAAAGAAGGTCTGAATACACCCGAAAGTGTTTTTGCCCCGATGGTCATTGTGGACACGGTGATGTCCTACGCCTGGATGGGTTTACTGATCGCCCTGGCTCCGCGGCAAGCCCAATGGGACAAGTGGGTGGGCTCGGCTCCTCTTCCGGAAGAAGCGCCTGTTTCTGCATTACAAAAAGATTCCGGTGTGGCCGCAACGGTTCACTTTTTTTGGATTATTCCCTCCGCGCTGCTGCTGGGCACGCTGTGTATCAAGGTTGCGGCTTATCTCCCCACCGCCGGCGCCTCTTTGACTAAAACAACTTGGGCCTTTATTTTGGCCTCTATCGCTGGAGTAGCGTTGTCATTCTCCCCCGCTTCCCGCCTGGAAAGGTTTGGCGCGTCACGCTGGGGCTACTTTTGCCTTTATCTGCTGCTCGCATCAGTCGGCGCCAAAGCTCGCCTGAATGCGATTTTGAATGCGCCTCTCATCCTGGTCATGGCCGTTTTGTGGCTCGCCATCCACGCGACGGTTCTCCTCACCTACGGCGCCTGGCGCAAACTTCCCTTCTTTTTCATCGCCACCGCCAGTCAAGCCTGTATCGGCGGCGTGGCTTCGACCCCGATTGTCGCCGGCGTTTACCGCCCGCGTTTGGCGCCCCTAGGACTATTGCTGGCCATTTGCGCCAACGTAGTGGGGACTTACCTAGGACTTATCGTGGCCGAAATCTGCCGGTTTATAGCCCGGTGAACAGAAATTCCCCCACCCCCCTCTTTTCATCAGACTTTCCCCTTGAAATTCGGCTGAACTCCGGGTATATGCACCACAGTCAATCGCCTTCTTAACAACACTTAAACTTTGGGAGTTTCTTATGCGACGCAGCGTACTTATTCGCGCTGGTTTAACAGCGTGTTTTTGTCTCCATACAACCTTTTCCGATGCTTCGGGTTCGGGGTCGGGAGTTACTCTTAACCTCATGACACCGGACCATGCGCGGGCGATTTACAAACAACTGGTGGAACACCATTGGGTGCCGCGCACGGGCCTCTTTATGAGTTTTCCCGATTCCAACGACCGCAAACTCTCGCAGCAAGCCTCCACCTACGAGCAAGGCGCCATGGGGCTATTGGCGATTCGCATGAATGATGTCGACCGCGCGCGCGCCATTTTTCGTTTCTTTAAGGAAGCTTGGGAAAAAGGGCCAAAGAAGGAAGGCCCCCGTTTTGGGATGAACGGCTTAGCGAACTTCTACAACGTTGATTTTGCCTCGGAGGGAATTGAAAAGCGCATTCACTTAGGCCCCAACGCCTGGGCCGGTCTTTTTGCGGCGCGCCTCGCCAATAAAACCCAAGACAAGGCCGCTTTGCAGTGGGCTCTCGACGTGGCCTATTGGATTCGAAACTCTTTGAAGCACGAAAACGGCGCCGTGGCCATGGGACCGGTGGATGAAATCGGCGGCGCACCATGGACCCGCGTTTTTTCAACCGAAAACAACCTCAGCTATTACGCCATGTTGACCGAGTTGCTTCGCTCAACGGCTATCGATAAAGAAACTCGGGCCGCGCTCACCTTGGAGCGGGATCGCGTGGAAAACTGGCTTTTAACGGTGGCGATTAACCCTAAAACCAACAAGGTTTTTCGTGGAATCAGCCCTTCCGGCCCAGATACGATTCCGGCACTCGACACGGTCACCTGGCTCATTTCGGCGTTAGGCCCCAAAAAGTTGGCGGCGCGCGGCATTAACCCCAACGCCCTCATGCAGGAAGCGGCAAAACAATTTGAAGTGAAGGTCGGGGGCGTCATGGGTGTGGATCCCACCGACCAAGCCGAAGCCGCCTTTACGTTTGCGCACGACCGTGCCGGCCCGGGGGAGGCGACACGCCCTGACCGTGACGGGTACCGCATGATTTGGTTTGAAGGCATGGGGCAATACATTCTGGCCCTGGCTCAGATGGCGGAGTATGCGCGAAGTCAAAAGCAACTCGATACGGCGAAGCTCTACCAGGAAAAGGCGCGCCGCATGACCATCGCTATGGACGAAGCCGCTTTGGGTCATTATCCCGGCAAGTCCGCCTATCCCTACGCCACCCCGGGGCGATTTTTTCGAGACGGATGGCGGACGCCGCCAGAGAGTTCGCAAGGGCCCGCTTCTTCCTTAATTTCGGGCGTTTGGCGTTGTTTTGCAGGCCTTGGCATGGACCCGATGAGCGGTCAAGATGTTCCCACGATTGCCTGGCTACGGGTGAGTGCGCCGGAAATAAAAACCGTTCAGACGCGAAAGCCTGCGGTCGTTTATGGAACCTCGGAGGATATGGTGGTTGCGGCTTGGAACGCGCTCAACCGAGGAGACGACGACATGGCGTTGGAGCAAGCACAAGCGGCCATTGCCGAATGGTCATCCTGGGCGATGCAGCTTCAAACCCGAAAGCAGCGTGAACTGGGAAGCCTGATTAATTTCAGCGGCGACCCGTCAGACCGCAAAAAAGTTTTTAGTTATTGGGCTTTAAACGATGTGGGCGCGGCTTACTTTATCGTCGGTAAAATCCTGCATGAAAAGAAGGATTATGCCAGCGCCGGGCGCGCATTTCAGCAGATCATCAACCATTATTCACTGGCGCAGGTATGGGACCCCAAAGGGTGGTTTTGGTCTCCCGCTGAGGCCGTCCAGGCGGATTATGTGGACGCCGATTCCACTCACTACGGCTGGCTGCTTCCTCAAGACGTCGCCGCAAGTGATGCCCTGGGTAAAAATCCCTACTGACCTATTCTTCTTCTCTTAAGCGTGACCGGTAAGCATCGTCTTGGTCTAAAACTTTAACGTCAGGCGTGACCACCGCATAGGCGATGCCGCGGTTTTTTAGAAGTTCCGTCATATGGCCCGTGTGAAACCCGCCCGTAATCACGGCCGTGTACCCCGGACGTTTGCCCATTTTGGCCAAGAGGTTATTGGTCATCGCAAAGCTTCGCTCCATCGCCGCCACGTAATAGACCTCGGCCGCCTGCAAGGTATCGTTAAACAGCTTGGACCCCTTCGGGTTTAAATGGCGAAGGCGTTTATAATCTTCGTATTCCTGAGGCTGCAGGCGAACCATCAAAAGCTTCGTAACCAAGTCTAAATTTTTGCGCAAATCAGGGTTGGCGCCCGCGAGAATGAGGGATTTGGTATGCCGCATCTCATCCAGCACGGGAAACCGGTTTTTATCCACGACTTTAGCGGCGCGCCAATTTTTACGGTAGAGCTCTGGGTCGTCAATGCCCCATAACCGAATCGGCGACAACGACACGGGGCCAATTTGCGTAGGGCGAACAAACCACGACTTGATGCGAGACCACATCACATGATGTTCCTGCTCCCATTCGGCGCGCGATTCGGTGGCCGCAAGCTCCGCCCCCGTTAAATAGGCCTTTCGCAGAAGAAATTCTTCAAAGCCGCGCCGAACCGGACGCGGAAGACTGCGTAAGAGCGAGACATCACCTTCCCCTGAGGCGCCTTCCACATTCACGAGGATATCCGGCATTTTGTTCAGCTTCTTTAAGCGGTAAAGAATCGCGGCAATGTTTTTTTGGACGCCCACGTTGGCATGGAGGTCTTGTATAAAAACCACGACCTGCGCGGGCCGAGCGGCACTTTTGTCTTTACCGGGATAGTATTCGGTGATCGTGCCGTGTCGATGAGAAATTTCAAACGGCGGTTTGGGCATCTCTTTCTCGGCTTGTACCCACGAAACGGCTCCAAGACACATGAGGGACATCAAGGCAAATGGTTTCATTTTTTTCTCCTCGATTCGCAATCGCTGCAGCGGCCAAACACTTCGTAACGATGCCAGATGGGCACAAAGCCCAGGGATTTAGCCGTACGGTCGCGAATGCGCTCCACCTCGGGCCACTGCACTTCCCGGATCGCGCCGCACTCCACGCAAATCAAGTGGTCATGGCGCGGGCGGTCGTATTTAATTTCAAACTTGGGAACCCCGTTAGGCGAATGAACCCTTTCCACGAGCCGCGCGTCTTCCAGCATTTTAATCGTCCGGAAAACCGTGACGCGGCCGATCCCACGGCCTTTGAGCGCCTGATACACCTCGGGTGAGCTTAAATGTTTTTCGGCGTTCAGCAAAACGTCAACGATCGCGCTTCGCTGGTGGGTCAGCCGCAGCCGTTTACCCGCTAAAAAGTCCTGGAACACTTCGCGAATACGCGAGGCATAACCTTTGCGGCCGGCCATCCACGTGGGGAACAACACGATTTCACGGGTATTGTGAGACATTGGGCGGCGAAACTATATCAAATACCGTCGATCTCCCGGATAATGCCGAGGAGGTCGGCGACGTCGTCGACTTCATAATCGGCGCCGGATTGCTGGGTGCCGGTGGTATCCCCATAGCGTGCAAAGACGACCTTCATTCCCACGCCTTTGGCACCCACCACGTCGCGCTCGGGCCAATCGCCAATCATGAGGGTTTCGCCAGGTTGGGTTCCCAACGTCTCAAGCGCCATTTGAAAGCCTTTGGGGTGTGGTTTTTTGAAGCCGGAGTCTTCGGAGGTAATCACCGCATCAAAATCATGCTGCAGCCCAAGCGAACAAATCCGCAGCCACACCGGGAGTCGAGGGGCATCCGAGACCACCGCGGTTTTAATCCCTTGCCGGGCTAATGTTCGCAGCGTCATTTTGACATGCGGGTAAAGGGACAGCGACCCTTCTTTGGCGCGACGGTAGCCGATGATGCCGGAGGCAAGAATTTTGTAATCAATCGTGCCCAACTCGTCTTTAAGCACCTTATCGAAAATCAGCTGATCTTCGATGCCTTCCTTTGTATAGCCGGAATACACCTTTTCCATCATTTGCGCCTTCGTAAGTTTTAAACCCGCGTCGATCATGGCATCGACCGCCGCTTCGACCGACACCTTCTTCATTTTCATGAAATCCATGAGGGTGTTATCGAAGTCGAAGATGACGGCTTTGATCATTTGACGTATTTATGGATCAACGGTTTTAGGTCTTTCTTGGCTTTGGCGGGGATCTTTTTGGGGTCGGTGATGATGCCCCATTGAAGAGCCGAGCCGCAGGCACACGGGCCGCGCTCAAGGCCTTGGGACACCGCCGCGCGAAGCAGCCGCTTTACGTTGGCGGTGTTGGCGGTTAAATTACCGATCACCATTTCCACCGTCACGGGCTCTTCGTGCCAGACGTCATAGTCTGTAACCAAAGCGACGGAGGCGTAACACATCTCGGCCTCACGAGCCAAACGGAACTCCGGGGAGGCCGTCATGCCAATGACGGAAAAGCCCAACTCGCGGAACACTTCCGATTCCGCTTTGGTGGAAAATTGCGGGCCTTCGATGCACACATAGGTTCCGCCTTGATGCGCGCGAAAGCCTTCCGTGCGGGCTGTCTCAAAAAGGAGCGAGGAAAGGTCCGTGCAATACGGGTTGGCCACGCCCACGTGCGCCACGATGCCTGATTCAAAAAACGTGCGCGTGCGCTGAACCGTGCGGTCAAAGATTTGATCCGGAAACACCATATCGCGCGGACGCAAATCTTCTTTCAAGCTGCCACACGCCGCGACAGAAATAATCCGCTCCACACCCAACGTTTTAAGCGCAAAGATGTTCGCGCGGTGATTGACCTCCGTGGGGTTCACGCGGTGCCCTCGGCCATGGCGCGGCAAAAACGCGATGCGCTGGCCGTCTAAAGTCCCCACGATCACGGCATCCGACGGAGCGCCAAAAGGGGTTTTGACGTTTACTTCTTTGATGTTCTTGAGTTCTTCCATCGAATACAAACCACTTCCACCAATCACCGCTAGGGATACGCTATCTTTCATGATGTCTGACGAACCTCCTGAATATTCCATTGGAATGGGAAATGGGTTTTGGGCGTGGCTTGCGGGTAAGCAATAACGGTCCAGGGGCCTTCGCCTTGCGGGGAAAGCCCGCCGTCCCACTCGGCTGGCCACGATACGGCGCCTTGGCTCAATAAAAAACTGCGTACTTTTCGGCGGTTAAGTTCCTCGATCCGGTCGACACCGCAAAGGGCGACAGCCGGGCACAGATGTCCGGGACCAAAGGGCTCGAGCTGCTCAAAAGCGTCCCACCAAGAAGGTGTGGCATCGGCCAACGAGAGGGTGACTTCCGGAGCCAAGGTCGCTTTTTCAATGCGCTGCCAGTGGCGGGCGGAACCCAACAACCCTCGGCGCAAGGCGTCGTAATCATTTAATTTGACCGTCATGCCGACCGCGCCTTCGTGACCGCCGAATTTAATCAGCCATTCTTTATGCGTTTCCACCCAAGCGAACAAATCGTTTTCATCCAAGCCTCGCGCCGAGCCCACGGCCTCCTCGCCTTGCTCCACAAAAAGCACGGCAGGCCGGCCATATTTTCGCGCCATCGCCTGCGCGGCCAACCCGGTGACAGAAGGCTCAAGCCCCGCGGCCCGCGCGACTAAAACGGGGTCGTGGTCAAGGGAGCATTGTTCCTCGATCATTTTTTCAAACACCAAAACGCTGCGGTCTTGCGCCGTGCGCCGCTGACCGTTTAAAGCGATCAATTGATCAATCGCTTGGCGCGCCGTCCAGGGATCTTCGGTCGTCAAAAGATCCACCGTCCATTGCGGCTCGCCTAAGCGCCCGGCGGCGTTTAACATCGGGATGATGCGCCAGCTCGCGTCTCGAACACGGATGCCTTGAGGGTGAGGTGTTAACCGGAAAAATCGCAACAGGGCCGAAAGGCCGGTCTTGCGGGTTTGCGCCAAACGGCGCAGCCCATGCCACACGAGCGTACGGTTTTCCCCCACAAGCGGCATGCGGTCGCCCAGAATACCTAAAGCCACCACGTCCAAATGGCTATACAAAAAGTAATCCAAGCGTTCCGGGTCGTTCGGGCCCAAAAACGAAAGCCATAACGCCTGGGCAAGTTTAAAAGCCATCACACAACCCGCCGGCTTCTCCCCGGTGCCTTCGGGATGGATCCACGCCAAGATGCGGGCTTTGGTCCCCGAGATTCGGTGGTGATCGGCCACCATCACGTCGCATCCTTGCGCGCTTAAGCGGGTGAGCGTTTCGGGTTCGCCTGTTCCGCAGTCGATGAAAATAAACAAGCGTGCCCCTTGCGACAAAAGGGACTCAAGGCCCTGGGGTTCGAGTCCTCGTCCATGGCGCGGCGCTTCCCAAATGACGCGCGCGCCAAGCGTGCGCAGGGTGCGGTATAAAACGGAAAGCCCCGCTAAGCCGTCCATGTCCCGATCCGCGTAGAGTGCAACCGTCTCTTCCTTTTTGATGGCAGAGCGCAGCCGTTCAACCGCTGCGCCCATATCGACGAACCGGTCTGGAGGTCCCAGTGAATCCAAGGATGGGTTCAAAAAATGATTCATTGTTTCGGGGCTGTGCCCGCGAGACAACAATAGAGACATCAGCGACGGCGGATAAGAAGCGGCGCTCATTGTTTTGGCGGCGGCGGTGCGGCATCGGCTCGCGCGCGCGGCAGGATGAAACGAAAATCGGCGCCTTTACCGAATTCGGATTCGACCCAGATTTTCCCGCGATGGCTCTCCACAATCGAACGCGCAATCGCAAGCCCAAGCCCCGTTCCTTTCGAAGGGTAGCCGCCGCCCGATTTCACCTGGTAAAACTTATCGAACACCCGCTCCAGGTCCTCTTTGGGAATACCCATGCCGGAGTCTTGAACGGAAATCATGACGAAATCCCCTTTATCCGCAGCGGAAATGGTAATACCGCCTTGGCGGGTGAATTTAATGGCGTTGGAAATTAAATTGTCGAACACTTGCGACAAACGATCGGGGTCGGCCATCACGGGTGGCAATGTTTTTGGAAGGCTTAAATTAAGCTGCAAATTTTTTTCTTTAAGCTGCGGCGCAAAATTGGTGGCGATGCGAGCTAACACATCTTTTAAAACGGACGGACGCAGCTGCATTTTGATTTGCCCTGCTTCCATTCGCGAAATGTCGAGAAGGTCGGAGACCAACAGCGTTAAGCGGTCAATAGCGCGGTCGGACGTCTCCAAAAAGTGTTTCTGCTGCTTGTTAAGCGCTCCGGTTTCGCCACCTAACACGATCGACACGAAGCCCTTGATTGTGGTGAGCGGCGTGCGCAGTTCGTGCGAGACCATGCTAATGAACTCATTTTTTAAATTGTTGATTTGCTCAAGTTTTTGATTGGCGGAATGCAGCCGCTCGTAAAGCCGCGACCGCTCGACCAACACCGCCGCGTGATGCGCAATCAATTGCCCCAATCGTTTGCCGCTGCCCCCCAAACCCTCCGGGCGGCGCGTACCCAGCGCCAGCACCCCCAAAGGCTTTTGTTCAACCGTTAAAGGCCAGTAATAAAGCTGCTTAAACCCGTATGTTTTAAGCAACGCGTCTTGATTCCAGGCAAAGGGGGTGGAATGGTCTTCAAATTCCACGCAGCGGTTTCCGGTGAACGCGTCGGCGACGGGAATTTTTTCGGAGGCGCCGGTCGTCAGGGGGGATAACTGAACGTCTAGCGTCGCCTCCCAATCCCCCCCCATCGGCACCAGGGTTTCGCTTTCAGGGTGGTAGACAAAAAAAATACACGCGTCGAGCCCGGGAATGGCCTGGCGTGCGGTGCGCGCCATCGCTGAGGCGGTTTCTGTTAAGACCGGAGGGTTTGGCAGGCCCAACATGAGCTCCTGAAGAACCGACAACTCTCGAACCTTTTGCAGCAATTGCTCTTGCGTGCTTCGAAGTTCTTCATTGATTGAAAGCGCGGGTCTTGCGGGGTCGGGCGTTGACATCAGGAACGGGCTTTGGCCGCCGGCACGACGCGACTGATGGATTTAACCAACGAAGAGACCACCGCCTGCATCGCGCTTTGGATATCGAGCCCTTCATAACTGTACGTGTCTGACCACACCACATCCCCCGTTTGCGCGTCTACCAAACGGGCAATGACGCCGACGCTTGCACTGACCGAAAGAATTTGGGTGTCGGGCAGCCCTAGGGCGGCTCCCTGCGGCGTGACCTGGGTTCCGCTTAACGTCACCACGGGATTGGTGACCACGACCGTTTGGCCGGAAGGGGTGAGAGATCGACTCTCCCCCACAAAAACCATCAACTTATCACCGGGCTTGTAATCGGTTACAGCCCCCATTAAGACGACATCGGCGCCTTTGCGCTGCTCGGAAATACTTAAACTCGACCCTACCAACTGGCGCACGAATTCGTTTTTTATCGGCTCACCGCCGCTGCCGCCGAAATTTTGGATCGCCACACGGCGAATTTTCGAGAAATCATACCCCTGCTTGACCGTCATGTTGGACGCGCAGGCCGATAATAGGAAAAGCGAAGAAACGAGAATCTGACGTTTATTGTTCAAGGTAGCGAATATGCTTTTGCGCGACTTCGCGCAGGGTTGGGTCTTGGTTGAGCTGATGAAAGCGCTGCCAGCACTCCAAGGCGCGCGCTTTATTGCCTTTCTTTTCAAACAGCAAGGCCAGATGGTGGTAGGACGCAACGGAATTGCCCGTGAGCGCAATCGATTGTTCCAAGGCTCGCTGCGCGACATCCAAATTGCCGGCGCGGCTGGCCACGAGCCCCAAGGCCAGCTGGATTTTAGCGTCGCTAGGTTCCAAGTTCGCGGCGAGCTGCAATTCGGTATAGGCTTCCTCGATGCGGCTTAAGCGTTCATAGGCTAGCCCTTGCTGATAGCGGCGGGCCGCTTCTCCGGTGGGGTCGGCCGCGGATACAACACGGAAACTCAAAATCCAAAGCTCAAAACTCAAAACTAAAATGATTGCCCTCCATTTTGAGCTTTGGGTTTTGAGCTTTGGGTTTTGAGCTTCCGGTTTCGTCACCATTTTTCAAGAGCCATGATCTTTTTCACACGTCGCAAGTGGCGCCCGCCGGCAAAGGGCGTCGACAAAAACGCTTTGATGAGCGCATGCGCTTTTTTAAGCGTCAGGTAGCGCGCCGGCAAGCAAAGGACATTAGCGCCGTTGTGTTCGGCGGCCAATTTCGCCGTGGCTTCGTTCCACACAACCGCAGCGCGGATGCCGCGTATTTTATTGGCCGCCATGGCCATGCCGATCCCGGTACCGCAAAAAAGGAGGCCTTTGTCCGCGCGCTTTTCCGCCACGGCCCGGGCGACCGCGGCCGCGTAATCGGGGTAGTCGGTCGATTCTTCGCTGCTCGTGCCTAAATCGAGGATTTTGTGACTTCCGCCGGGCTGGGTGCGCAGCCAATCTTCCAGCATCGCCTTCGTCTTAAACCCGGCATGGTCGGCGCCTAAAGCAATTTTCATTTTGCGGCCACCGTCGCTTTCTCACATTTGACGATCTTGGCGAAAGAGTCGGCTTCGAGGCTTGCCCCCCCGACCAAAGCGCCGTCAATATCGGGTTGCGCCAATAGCTGGGCCATGTTGTCGGGCTTGACCGAGCCGCCATAGAGGATTCTCAGGGACTGCGCGGCATCCCCGTAGAGTTTTTCGAATTGTTTTCGAATAAACGCGTGGGCTTCTTGCGCCATCGCGGGGGTGGCGGTCTTGCCGGTGCCAATCGCCCAGACGGGTTCATACGCAATCACGATGCCCTTAGGATTTGAAAGCGCTTTCAGGCCTTCTTTAATTTGACGTTCTAATACGGAGTAGGTTTGGCTTTCTTCGCGCTCTTTGAGGGTTTCACCAATACAGGCGATCGGCGTGATGCCGCCGGCCAGGGCCGCCAACGTACGTTTATGAACGGTTGTATCGGTTTCTCCGAAATATTGGCGGCGCTCCGAGTGCCCCACAATCGCGTAATGGCAGCCGATTTCTTTGAGCATACCGACTGAAATTTCGCCCGTAAAAGCCCCTTGGGTTTCCCAATGGACATTTTGAGCGCCAAGCGCGATGGCGGTACCTTTGAGCGCTTCGGCGGCCGCCCAGAGGTCCGTATACGGCACACAAAGCACCACTTCCCGGTCGGCCGCATCCGTCAAGGATTGCTTAAACGCATAAATAAACGCGCGGGTTTCCGCCGCGGACTTAAACATTTTCCAGTTGCCTGCAACGAGGGGTTTACGCATCCGATTTCTCCTTAAAAAAGTGTGAGAGGAGTGTACTTTATCCGTCGATAACCGGGCAATTACCTACCGATATCAAATTCGACCTTGACGCACATCTTAACGGATGGTACTGTACATTGTGCTTAATAAAGTGACGCATAGGAGGTTTTATGGCTGTCTCTGAAAAACGGACGCAAATTTATTTACCACAGGCTGTTTTTGGGAGCCTTAAAAAAGAGTCGCGTCGGGAGAAAAAATCCATCGCGCAAATCATTCGCGAGGCCATCGATAACCACTTGTCGGAACGCGCCGCTCGACACGTCGATTGGAAAAATGACCCGCTCAATAAACTGGTGGGGCTATGCAAAGAAAGCGGCCCTTCGGATCTGGCCGCGAACCACGACGACTACCTTTACGGTGACCGAAGAAAAAAACATCCATGAAGGTTTTCATAGACACCAGTGGTTTCACGGCTCTTTATCGCCATGGGGACCGCGATCATAAAGAAGCGGCACTCATTTGGGAAGACTTATTAAAAAACCGAACGCTTTTGTATACGTCCAACTACGTGATCGCAGAAACCATGACTCTGCTGCGCAGACGCATCAGCCACCGGTCGAGCGTGGAGTTCGGGGAACTTCTCTTCGCCAGCTCTCAGATTCAAATTATTCGACCGAATGCTCAGCAGGATACCGAGGCACTGTCGCTTTTCAAAAAATTTGATGATCAAAACTTTTCGTTCTTTGACTGCTCCTCTTTCGCCATTATGCGCGACATTGGGATCCGGCAGGCACTCGCCTTTGATGATGACTTTACGATTGCGGGTTTCGAACGTCTTTGCGCAAACCCATAACGTCCTTTGGCGCTTCACTATTTAGTTGATGGCTACAACCTCCTCTACGCCCTGCCCGATATTCCCCCCGGACCGTGGCCAAAGAAGCGGGAGGTCTTTCTTCGGCTTCTAGAGTCGTCCCAGCCTCAGGGCCGAAACCAAATGACGGTGGTGTTTGATAACCGGCAAGGAGGAGGCGGAAAAGAAATGCGGGGCCCGGTGGAAGTGGTGTATACCTCGGGGGAATCCGCAGATGACTGGCTAGCCAATTACGTCCGAAAAGCCCCGAATCCGCGCTTATGCATCGTGGTCACCGACGACCAAACCCTCCGCCGCATGGTCCGAGGCACGGGTGCCCGCTCAATGGCCACCCAGGATTTTCTTAAAGCCGCCCCCACATCCGCCCCGCGCGGACCTCGCACCGTCGACTCCGAAATTAAAAATCAGATTACCGATGAGTTTAAGATGCGTTGGCTGTAAATCTTAAGCAGCGGCCTTGAGGGAATAGGGCAGCGGGTAGTGCTCGTTCATCCATCTAGCAATAGCCGCTCTCCCGTGACCCTTACCAAGAGATGCTCCCATCTGGGCAGCGAAACCATGCAACATCGTTATTACCGTGCCCACGGCCAGACGTCTATTTTTTGCATTCATGATCTCACTGTTTTTTTTACCAGACCGAATTTGATGCATCACAACAAGGTCATTAAAAGTGAACTTGGGCGGTATTTTTAAAAACCCATGTATTTTCCAATTAACCAATCCGATAACGGTGAGAACTGTCTTGTCAGCAAGGCTAAGGTCATACGCTATCTCTCTTACAGACCATTTTTTCTGAAGCAATTCAATGACCTGTCTCTCGCGATTTGTAAATTTCAAAAAATCATCTTGTCGCATTTTTTCGATATATTCGCGAGACTCTTTCGTTAAAACAGCTCCGTAAATCATGGATAGCGCCATGGTAATCTCTCGAATTGACGCAAAATGAAAGATTTCGGGATGAATTTCAACAATAAACCCAACCACAACACCGATCATTCCCAGGATGCATAACCCAGTTAAAACCCTCGTCACAAGCGTTGCACGAGAAAGTCTTTTTGAGGGGTCTGAAGAACCTAGTCGATAAAAAACACCGTTTTGGGCGAGTAGAATCCCGCGACCATCGGCCTGATAGGCGACCTGGAAAGTATCGTTGGTTCCCATTTTAAAGCGCGCATGCCCCGAATAAGGGATCTCATCGTTGTGCTCGAAAATCACTCGTCGTTTACCCTGTAGTTTCCCCGTTTTGGGATTAAAATCCATTTCCACCAAAGAGAGCGCCCCTGACTTCCCCCCCGCAAGCCTTTCTCTAATCGGAAGAAGCGCACGGGTTCTATCCGGTGAAAATTGCAAAAACCAACCGGTCATGGGAGCATCAAAATATTCATAGGCAACGACCCAATCCGTTTGAACGGTCTGTGAATTACCGGAATTGAATTGAAAAATGCGGTAGGCGCCGAATGTCGTTGGGCGCATGTTTTCATGTCCCTCTTGGTCTACAAGGGCGTGAAGAACCCATGCGGACGAAAAAATTAGCTGGCCCGCCGTGTTATAGAAGAGATCCCGGCTGAATTGTTCCCGGAGAGATGGCTCTTGATAAATATACTTCGGCAATGAGAGGTTCGGTGTTTTAACCAGTTGTCCTTGACTTAATTCGCCAGTTCGTGGATTTCGTTTATAGTGCACGATGTATTTCACGGCTTTCGAATGCCCAAAATTGGAATGATCTGATACCACCGATGCGACAGCCAAAAAATCTTTATCCGGCGAAAGAGTGGCGGCTTCCCAGTTTTTGACATTGTTCCATTCCTGCTCAAGCCCCAATTGCGCAGGACCGCTAATGGGAATCCCTGGAATATGAGAGAACTTAGGCCGCTCTAAAACGTGGATGTTGTAATGACTGAGCTGAGCATTCAGGTGATACGGATCAAGATTCTGGTCTTCAAGGGAGATTGACCAGACATCCCAGAGTGCTGAGGAATGCCCATTGGGGTTATACAGAGCGATTCTTGGGTTTCCATCACCCTCCTGAACAAAAATCCAAAGTTGTCTAGGAGAACCGGCGTATATACAGGGGATAGCGGTTTCATGCAACACACTCACTTGCCCCGTGAACATCGATTTCAACATGTTCTCTGAAATCGCCCTTCCAGCGATCTCTTTTGTCGGGAGAGTATCGCGCTGCACCTGTTCTGTCGCCGCCTGTTGTTCCAAGCGTCGCCGATCTCCAGTCGTACCGGCCACAGGAAATCTTGGGAGTTTAGACGGATCAATTTGAAAGAAAGTTTCTGGGGGATGGTGCTGACTCAACGAACGAAGGCTTAACGCTTGTTCTTGAAAGTAAAAGGCGCTTGATGAAAGGCGTGTCGTTTGTGTCCCCCTGCCCCAGGAGCCGTTTACCCCCAAACATGGGATAAGCATCAACTGAATAACACGTGACCATCGAGTCCGTTTCATAGGCGACCGAGAATACATCGATTGCCTTGCCAAATCGATAGATCAAAAGGCATATCTCACGGGGCCCATCAGGCCTATCGCTTTGACTTTGAAGCAAAACAAGAAATCAGGCAGGCAGAGGGATGTTTGGTTTTATTTCTTGGGGCTTTGCGGAGATGGACAGCGGCAAATAAAACGTGAATTGGCTGCCTTCGCTCGGTTGGCTGAAGACGGTGATGCGGCCGTCGTGGGCTTCGACCACCATTTTGCAGAAGGCAAGGCCCAAGCCCGTGCCGGTGCGAGGGGCCATTTTGCGGCCCTCCACTTGGACGAATTTTTCAAAAATGCGTTTTTGTTCTTCTTCGGGGATGCCTTCCCCGTTGTCGCGGACTTGAACCGCCAGCTGGTTGCCGTCCCGGTAAAGCGTCACCACCACTTCGCCGCCCGCCGGGGGGACATGGCGCAGCGCATTGGAAATTAAGTTCCCGAGCACGCGGCCCAGAAGCGCGATATCCCCTTCGATCGGAGGCAGGTTCGGCGTGCGGGTGAGCTTTAACGATTTCTTTCCCCCATCGGCCAGCGCCTTAAACGCGTGCAGGACGCTCTCCGCCCAATCCCCGGGGATGAACATTTCTTTATGAAGTTTGAGTTTGCCTTCCTCCAAGCGTGAAACATCCAGAAGGTTTTGTATTAACATCAGCATTTCCTGGCCGGAGCGCCGCGACATTTGGAGGAAGCGAATCTGTTCGGGCAAAAGCGGGCCCATTTCGCCCGCCATCAGCGCTTCTAAACTGGGAAGGATTGAAGACAGCGGCATTTTAAGGTCGTGCACAATCATGTGCGTCATGTCGACGCGCAGCCGTTCCAATTCCGAGATCGATTTGGCCATGTTGTCGAAGCTCGTGCCCACGTCTTCCAATTCATCATGCGTATGGATACCGAGGTGAACATCCCGTTCCCCGCGGCCGATCCGTTCGGCGCCG
Source organism: uncultured Elusimicrobia bacterium (assembly GCA_964441955.1). GTDB lineage: Bacteria > Elusimicrobiota > Elusimicrobia > 2-01-FULL-59-12 > 2-01-FULL-59-12 > CAYTWA01. Next base: position 50,743 of record CAYTWA010000005.1, on the reverse strand, counting down.
TCGCGGAGTTTTCTTAAAGGGCGCAGAATTCGCCACCCAGCCAGGATGCCAAGCGCCGCAAAGAACGTGACAAACAACACCGCCCACCCGATAAACTGTCGCAGCATACGGTGGACCGAGGCATACACATCCGCTTTCGGCTGCTGGACGATGACGGCACTTTTAAGGAGCGGTATGGGGTGCGCCAAGGCGATCATCTGTTGATGGGTTTCATCCGCGTATTCCTGAAGACCCGTGGGCTTCTCGGGGTTTTTACGCCAGGCATCGACCACCGAAAGATGCGAGAGCTGTGGGTGCGCGTAGACGCGCTGGTCTTCGGGATGCGCCAGCAAATCCCCTCGTTCACTCACGATGAGAGCCGTGCCGCGCGGCCCCACCTGCGCTTGGCGAAGAACGTCGTTTAGCGAACCAAAGCTCAACTTGGCCAACACCGCACCCGAACGCGTCGGGTTGGCGAAGGTGCGGATCGGCTCGCCAATTAAGATCGTGGGCAAGCGGTTGCCGGCAAAAAAGGGTTCGCCGATATAAGACTCTCGCAAATTTTCGCTGCGGCGAGTGCGCCTGGGCGCCTCCCCATCTCGGCTCACTTTAAGCGCCTCAAACCCGTTAGGGGTCACGAACATCACTTCTTGAAGAAAGGAGGCTTCACGCAACAAATTGCGCAAGGCTTCGTAGCGATCCACATTGGACCCCGCTCCGAAAGAAGAACTGTGCGCAACGAGGGCAATCAAACTTCGCGTGCGGCGGATTTCGCCGTCTATTTCGTCCGCGATTCGGCGCGCCATCTCGGTTTGCTGGGCTCGGATGCTGTCTAACAAAGACTCCCGGCTGATTTGCCGGTTGACGAAGGAAATAAGAAGTGCGGGGATTGTGGCCGCGGCCAAGGTCAGTAGCAAAATTTCAACGACTAACGAACGCCGCTTCATGCCGCGGGTTCCGATGGGACAATCGTGCCTTCCGGCAGCGCGTGGGAGGGCGCCATTTTCTTACGAATGGCGATTGGACTGGGTTGTGGGCCGGGGCCGGGAAGGTCTAAGACCATCGCGTACTCCACGCAGCGTTCGGGGAAAAACACGCATTTCACGCATTCGGTCCAGACTTTATGCGGCAAGTCTTCCTTGGAAACGTGCTGAAAGTCAAAATGCTCGAAGAAACCGGTGCGCAGCGTTAGGGTGAAAAGGCGGCGGATGTGTAATTCTCGCGCGGCGCCTAAACAGGCTTCCAACAATTTCCGGCCCACGCCTTTGCCGTGAAACGTTTCTTCCACGGCTAGCGCTTTGACTTCGGCTAAATTATCCCACGTCACGTACAGCGCGCAGGTGCCGATGACGCGCTGATGTACTTGCGCCACATAAAACTGCTGCAGGTTTTCGTAGATTTCGGCAAGCGAGCGCGGCAGCAGCTCTCGCTTATCGGCGAAGTGGCTCAGAAGCCGGTGCATGGGCAAGACGTCCTCCATGCGTGCTTTTCGGATTAAGACGTTCATAAAGGCGTCGGGCTTCCTCCATTTTAGGGGCGCGAATGTCTCGGTACCCGGTCACCTGTTCGGGCAACCGAAGCACATTGAGCCATAATTCGTAGCCTCTTTCATCTTCCGCGTCGAAGTTTTGCACCCACCCTAAATAATCGTCCCGAAACCGCCGCTCCTGCGCATGCCACCCGGGAAGCCATCGCCGCAGGAATTTAAGGCGCTTGATGATCCCTAATTGCCAGTCTCGTGTGACCATCGACCAGCGCAAACGCCGCCCTGCGATCACCCATTCAAGCCGCGTGAAATGGCGGTATTCGATTTGGTCGCCGTGGGTGGGGCTTATTTTGTAACGCCGAGCGTCGCGTTCGCGTTTTTCTTCGCGCGTCAGCAAATCGGCGACATAAAACTCATCCTTAATGGCCATCACCTTAAAAGCGCTTCGTAGGACCGCGCGTGTCGCTTGGTATTTCCATTCCGCCCGGTCTTTGCGCGCGGTGGCTAGGACCAGGTCAAGATAAGACTGCATGAGCTCCACATTTTCATAACGCAGCAGTTCGTAGGCGCGTAGGGCTAAGTCGCGGTAGTCGTCGTCGCTTAAACGAAGGGCGAGGATCGCTTCCTGCACGTAAAAGCGAAAATGCTCGGCGGCGGCGGAGCCCACGGCGGTCTTTAACCGGCCGGTTTTTTCCGCCATCAGTGTGGCCGCATTGGGAAAGCCTTCGACCGGGGGAAGCGCGCCTGGTTGAAGAACCAAATGCCGTCCTAATCGAAACGCTCGAAGATTCTCTTCTCGGTCCTCGGGCCGTACCGCTGCGCGGAGAGCTTCTTCTAAATCTACCGACTCAAACGGTAAAAACCCTTTCTGATAGGCGCCGCCCAAAAGGACCATGTTCGCATAGAGCCGGTCGCCTAGAAAATATTCCGCGGCGCGTGAAGCCTCAAGCATCACCCATCCCTCAGGGCGCACGTTGGCCTTTAAACGCTCTACCATGGAGGCGCCACTGATGGGGTCTTTTCCAAGCAACATGCGGACCGTAGGGTGGTCTGCCGTATCGACCACGGCGCGGGTACGCTGGGCATCGGAGGTCCTGACGCGCGAGGCTTCCAGGGCGTCGAGACCCAAAAGAAGGTCCACGCCTCCTTCAACAATGACCGGAGAGAGCACGCCGCCGCTGCGGCTTAAAATGATCTGCGAGGACACGGCCCCATGGCGCACGGCCAACCCCTTTTTATCCGTAAACAAAACCCGAAACCCTTTGGCCTGCGCGGCCCGCACCAAAATTTCAGTCAACAGCCCCGCCCCCATCCCCCCCACCCCCGTAATAAGGATGCAAAACGGGTCGCACTGCCTCTCAGTCGTCAACTCCTGCGGTTGCTGGAGCGGGGCGCATTCCTGAGTGAAGGGAATTGCGGCCGTCGTGTCATTCGGGGATGACGACGATACGGGCCTGCTTCGTTTGATCACAATTTCCTCGAAAGCGGGGCAGGCGTTTACTTGCACGCACGCGCCATCGGACACGCAGGCGCTTAAGTCCGTGACGATTTTGGGGCCCAAGAGGGTTTGTTCGATGGCAAGGCCCGGACATCCGGTGATTTTCGTGCACTCCAAACAGTTTTCGCAAACGTCGGGGGTAACGTTGATGCGGCGCTCTTCCTTTAAAAAGCCATAACGACGGAGGTCTCTTTTTTGGCGGCTACGGACGTCGCGGTGGTGCGTCAGGCCGCATTCCTTGTCCGCAATAACTATTTTGACACCCGTTTCCAACACCGTTTCTTCCAATAATTCGCGGTATGCCCTGTGATCGTCAGGTCGCAAGCGGCGTACGCGCACCCCCCGGCCAACCATCGCCTGCGTGATTGCTTCGATGTTTTGCGCGCGTACGGGCTCGCCCATCAGGTTGTAATCGTTTCCGGGTGTGGGTTGATGGCCGGTCATCGCCGTGGTTTTGTTGTCCAAAATCACGTAGGTGACGTCTTGGCCGCTTTTGAGGGAATCGGAGACCGCCACGATGCCGCTGTGGAAGAACGTGGAATCGCCCAAGAAAACGATTTGTTTGTTGGTGATGAAAGGATCGGCACCGGCGCCTGTGCCGCCGCCCAAACCCATGCCGGAATAATTGTGCATGAGCGCTTCATTGGGTTCGAACATCAGCATGGTGAAACAGCCGGTTTCGCCGTGGAAGACTAAATCGATGGGCGCCCTGTTGTGTTTTTGCGCCATGTATACCGGATCGCGAAACGCCTTTTTGATTTGCAGGAAGACGGATGATGAGTCGCGGTGAGGGCAGCCGGGGCAAAAGGTCGGCGTACGGGATGGCAACACAGGCAACACGAGCTGGGGCAGAGGGAGTGGGAGTCGAGGAATTTTTTTTATCAAAGAGCTTTTTTCCTCGACTCCCACGCCCTCTACCACTGTTTTTAGCTTTTCCATCACGATCGTCGGATTAAGCCCGCGGTGTTCAGGGAATCCCGGCTGATTATTGGGAAATTTTTTCCCAAAGACGGGCTTAAAACACGTCGCTCCGTAAAGAATTTGCACGACCTGGCTTTCAACAAATCCGCGTTTTTCCTCCACGACCACAAGCGTTTCGACCCCTTTAGCGAAATCGAGAACATGCTGGGGGTCAAGCGGATACGATAGGCCCAATTTCAAAATGGGAAACTGCCCGGTTTTTTTCATTTCAAACAGGGCATGCTCGAGGTAGCCGTAAGCCATGCCGGAGGCGATAAACCCGACCGGCCCCCTCAAAGGGCCCAAGCGGCGATTCACGTTTCGCTTTCGAGATTCTTCCCAGAGACGTTCGAAGCGCTGAGGCAATGTGGCCTCCCGGTCCCAGGTGCGCGGCGGCAATAAGACATTGCGGTCTAAATCGATGCGGTCCGTATCAAGCGTCACGGGAGCCTGGCGATTCACCGAAGGCCAACGGTTGGGGTGTGTCCACACGGTTCCCCCCCCGTCGGCCTGCGGCGTCGTCACCAAATAGGTTAGGGTTAGGTTCGAAAGCGAGGAAAGTTCAAACCCCAGGCGAATCCAATCTTTGATTTCTTGAAACGTGGCGGGCTCGAGCACCGGCATATGCAAATGCTGCGCGAGGTAGCGAGAGTCGTTGTTGATTTGGGTGGACTCCATCCAGGGATCGTCGCCCACCACCACTAAACTTCCCCCGGCATTGCTGGGCTCGGCTAAATTTCCAAGCGCCAGCCCATCTGACGCGACATGAAGTCCCACGCTTTTCATCACCGCGAGTGCTCGGACCCCCGCCATCCGCGCGCCATTTAAACGAGCCACTGCCAGCGCTTCGTTATTGGCTAAATCGGCCACGATGCCGTGTTTGAAAAGTAGGTCTCGGTTGGCGTAACAGGCATCAAAAAATTCGGAAATCGGGGAGCCGGGATATCCCGTTAAAAGCGCCGCGCCCGCTTCGAGTGCGCCTTTGAACAACAATTCATTCCCTGAAAAAACTTCAGCGCCTTCTTCTTTAAGAAAGCGTTCGTCCATCATTGATTCTGTTCGAGAAGTTCTTTGGCGTGTTGGCGGCTGGTGGGGGTGGGCTCTGAACCTAGCATGCGAGCAATTTCGTCTACGCGCGAATAATCATCCAAACGTTCAAGCACAGCGAAGGTTCGGGACTTCATCGTGCGCTTGGAGACATGAAAGTGCGCGTGGGCGCTGGAGGCGATTTGCGGCAAGTGGCTCACACAGAGAATTTGATGGTGCTTGGAAAGTCCACGGAGCTTTTTGCCTACCGCCTGCGCAGTCAAACCGCCGATGCCGGCATCCACTTCGTCAAACACCAAGGTTGGGACTGCATCGGCTTCCGCCAAGACGGTTTTTAAAGCCAGCATCACGCGCGACATTTCACCACCCGAGGCGATCTCTTTAAGTGGGCGGCGGCCTTCTCCGGGGTTGGGTTGCCATTCGAAAATGATGCGGTCTATGCCGGAGGAGGAAAACGTGTCCGATGGCTCAACGACCACGCCAAACACCGCCTGCTTTAAGCCTAAATCCACCAATTGTTTCTGCACCGCGCTGGAAAGCTCTTTAGCCGCCGCTTGGCGTTTTTTGGAAAGAGCCAGGCTCGCTTTTTCCAGTTCGGTGCGGGCGGAGGCCACCTGCTTCTCCAATTGCTGGCGATACGAATCAGCGTTTTCGAGGGTCTCGAGTTCGCGGCGGATTTTTTCAGCGTGAGACAAAACGGTTTCTATGGAGCCCCCGTATTTTTTCCTAAGCCGGCTGAGCAGATCCTGCCGAGTGATCAGCGCTTCCAACGCTTCAGGGTCCGCTTGCCAGCGTTCGGCCATCGATTGCAGGGCGTGAGCGGTTTCTTCCGCTTTTGATTTGGCTTCGCGTAAATCGGCCGCCAAAGCGGCCACGGAAGGAGCAAGCTGCGCCAAAGTTTCGAAGGCTTTGTCGGCCTGGCCTAGACGTTCCACCGCGGAGCCTTCGGCTTCGTACAGGGATTGATAGGCAGAAGTCGCCAGACTTCGAAGTTTTTCGGAATTCTTGAGCTCAGGCAGACGCGCCGCGAGCTCTTCTTCTTCGCCTGCTTTTAACTTGGCCTTATCAATTTCGTCCAATTGGAACCGGTAAACGTCGATGCGCTGCATCCGTTCTTGCTCCGAAAGCTGTTCGGCGTTTTGTTTTTCCACGAGCGTTTTCCAGGCGTCGTAAAGCGGATCAATCGCCGCAACGGCGTCTTCGAGATCCGCGAAACGATCGAGGAGATCGCGCTGCACGGCGCTTAGCAGCACACGCTGATGTTCGTTTTGACCATGCACATCTATAAGGAAAGCGCCTAATTCTTGCAGGGTGGAAAGCGTGGCAGGTCGATCGTTTAAATAGGCTTTGGACCGGCCGTCGGGATACCCTTCGCGGCGCACCACGATGTCATCGGCCGCATCAAAGTCGTGGCCCTTCCACCAACGCTCAAACGCACGGGTCTTGGGCGCGTCAAAGACCCCGTCTAGGCTGGCGCGCTCGGCCCCTTGCCGAACGGACTCCGCGGAAAACCGGTCGCCCATTAAAAGTCCCACGGCATCCAGCACGATCGATTTGCCAGCGCCCGTTTCGCCGGTAAGCACGTTGAGGCCGCGATCAAGTTCCAAACGCAGGTCTTCAATCAGCACAAAATTTTTAATCCCTAGCTCGCGCAGCATTAGTCGCCGCCCCATCGAAGCTTGCTTTGAAGCACCTTGTAATAGCTGGTTTCGGGGTCCATCAGCAGTTTGACCTGCTCCGCCGCGCGGCGAATGTCCACGGTGTCGCCCGGGCGCAGCGTATGCACGGCCTGACCGTCTAAGGACACAAGCGCCGAGGGGTTTGGTTTTAAGACTTCCACCGTCACAATTTCAAAGGCGGGGAAGACGAGCGGGCGCTGAACCAACGAATGCGGGCAAATAGGGCAGAGCAAAAATACGTCTAAATCCGGGTGCACGATGGGCCCCGAGGCAGCCAGATTGTAGGCCGTAGAGCCGGTGGGCGTAGAAACGATGACGCCGTCACCCGAATAACCGGCCAACGTCTCCCCTCGAAGACTGACACGGATGCGCAGCACGCGCCCGGTGTCGCCGGAGCGGACTACGCAGTCGTTGACCGCCAAATATGGTCCCACCGTGCGGCCGCCTGTTTTGGCGGTGGCTGAAATCATGGTTCGGCTCTCTAATCGCCCTTGACCAGCCAAAACCCGTGTGATGGTTGGCATCATCCGCTCAGGGTCGGTTGCGGCCAAAAAACCCAAACGCCCAACGTTTACCCCCAGCACCGGCAGCCCCCAGGACGACACGGCGCGCGCGGTTTTTAAGACGGTGCCGTCGCCCCCCACCGCGATGATAAAGTCCGCGCGTTTCATGGCGGGCGTCACGGAAGGGCCCGCGGTGAGCGCAAGGCCGCGGCGCGCCAGCCAGGTTTTAAGCCGCAGCCATACCGCACGCGCCTCGGGTTTATCAGGGTTGTAGACGAGAGCCAGGGTTCGTGGGGTGGGTTTTGCCATAGAAATGAACCACCCAAAGAATACCACATAGGACGGTGTAATAGGCGCAGGCCATCCAAAAGGATGGGCGTGAAACGGAAATCATCGCCCAATCCCACCCGGCGAAAAAATGGATCACCGCCACGCTCCAGTTCAAGAAGACCTCCATCCCCTTAATAAGGAATTCCGGGATCCATGCGGGCGCGAGTACGCCGCCTGTTCCCATCAGAAGTCCCACCAGTAAAATAGCCGTACAAAACGGGAAGAGCACGATATTGGCGGGGAGCCCCGCCAGCGAAAGTGTCCCAAAGTAATGCGCCAAAATAGGCCACAAACCAATTTGAACCGCCAGCGTTAAAAGCCCTGCACGCAACAACCATCGCCAAGCCCAATGACGCTTCTGGGTGATACGTTCCGACCAGGGAAGTGCAACTAAAAGGCTGGCCGTGGCTATGAACGAAAGTTGGAAGCTAGCGCCGACGAGCTGAGCGGGATCAATCAGCAGAAGAACTCCCGCCGCCCAGACCAACGGATACCAGGGAATCGTATCGCGGCCGAGTCCTGCCGCCAACAAGGCGACCAAGGCCATGACCGTCGCCCTTAAAACCGGAGGGTCCGTGCCCACCGCCAAGGCATAAAAAATGAGGGGCCCCGCGCAAACGCCCAGCAACCGACGGCGGGGGATACCCACCAAACTCGACACAAACATGCCGCAGAGCACCACCATTCCCACGTTTTGGCCGGACACGACCACCATGTGGTAAATCCCCGCGCGGATGCAAGCGTTTTTCAGCTCTTTCGAAAGCCCCTCGCGGGCGCCGATGGTGATACCCAGCAAAAGCGCGGCGGCATCGGGAGCCAAACGAGCTTCCCAAAACCGCCGGAACGCGTGGTGGAACTGAAAGGCTGCGCGCTCCAAGCTGAAACGAGGCCTTCGGAGGAGTTCGAGGGCTTCCCAATCCCACACCCGCATCAACACGAAGATGCCATGGGCCTTCCAATAGCCTTCTTCATCAAAGGTGCCAGGCACCTTTGATGTTTTTGGGGCGTATAGCCACCCTCGCACGCGAATCTGGTCGCCGGGGGCCAAGTGCCGCGCCGGAAACCGCAGCGTGACGCAGGTTTTGCCGTGGAATGGGTTCGAAAGCACGCGTCCCTCGACCACAAAGCGCGTCTGTTCCCACCGCGTGGAGGGGAACCCGACAATACGCCCTTCCACCGTCACAGCACGGCTCACTGCCTGGGATAAATCGTGAGGCGCCGCCTGGGGGAAGCGCCCAGAGCGGTGCAACACGACCAACACCAGGGCATAAAGGCTCACCACCACCAGCAAGCCGTAGCAGCGAAGGGTATTTTTTAAGCGTTCCATAGTCGCTCTTAGAGCGACTTGGACGATTTTTATTTCACTGGGAGGGCGAAGAAACGGGCTGGGGCCCTGTTGTAGAGGCCCTTGCAGCGGATGTGAATTGGTGTTAACCTTCGCGTGGGATTTCTTATGAAACGACTGCTCATCGCGGCCGTGGTCGTGGGCCTTTCGGCGGGTTCCGGCCTGGCGTCGGTTTCGCTAGGCTCGCTGACATTGACGGCCGTCAAAGCCCGCCTGTTTACGCCCAATGGAGACGGCTTTAACGACAAAGCCCGTTTCGAGTTCGACAACCCCGAGCTTCTGCCGTTAACCGGCCGTGTGTATGACATCCATGGCGCCCGCGTGGCCGATTTAAGCCCCGCCGCCGCCGCCCCGAGCGAAGCGCTTCTGTGGGACGGCAAAGACGACGGCGGCCAAACGGTGCCGGGCGGCATCTACATCTACCAAATCGAGTTTCATGGCAAGAAGGCAACCGGCACCGTCATCGTCTCTCGCTAACCCCCCACCACAGTTCCACCGAGAAAGGCCGGGCGAACGAGGCCGGGCGCGGGCGCGGAATCGAGAAAGCATCGGACCTCGGAATCGAGAGCACGCTCGTGCGCGAGCCTTTTCCCGAAGCTCGGCCTTCCTCGATCCCGCTCCCGAGCCCGATATCGTTCGCCCGTCCGCTTCTGTTTCTTCGAATGAACGCTCTCCCAAGCAAAATCCGTAGAAGGCCTGAAAGGTTCGACCCAAACAAGCTTTAAAACCACCACAAAATGCACCAGCGACCATCCATGAACAGGGCCTTTTTGCTTAATATTCTTGTAACAGCAACGTGATATCTTTACGGAGCCGGGCCTGGCTCGCCAGCCCAACCATCAATTCTATGCGGAAGATATTAATCATACTTGTCCACCTAAAAGGCCATTTTCAGGTAGCCGCCCCGCGATCCACGCCACAACTCCGGAGCGTGATCGCGGCTTGTTTGAGTCTTGTTTTGTTAAATCCGGGGCCGTCCTTTCCAGCCTGGACCTTAAACGCCAACCCGCAGCGGTTAAGCGCCGAAACGGTTTCATCCCAAGCCTTGTCACCGGCTATCGAGATGATGCGAAAACCCTACGTCCTTTTTTCCGCTGTGGCGGTGTTAAATGCCTTAGCGATAACCTATATAAAATTTTTTGGACAACCATCGGACCCCGTGGTCAATTCCCTGTATGTGTTCGCTACAAACGTTGCGCTACTTTTGGGAATTCATTTGCCCGACTCTCCTCAAGACCCGCCCGACGACAAATCCCACGTGTTGATAACTCGGTTGAGAGAGCTTCAAAACTTACTTGATCAGCCATCGAGTGATTTTGACCGCTGCTACACCCAGGTAAAAACCTTATTGCCGCGGGAAATTGTCGAACAGATCGAACGTACTATTGGGAATATTGATCCGACCGTCGCCTTGACAGCACTTCAAATCCGCGACATTTCGAAAACCGACGCGCTCCCCACCATACTCTTAATTGGCGCCATCATTCTCGAAGAATTAAATTCCGATCAACCGTTGGCCCCTCGCGTATATGAAGAGCTCAAAAGCACCATCGAAGCGTACAACCAATCAAGTCGAGGGTTATACGGCGCCTGGTCAACTCCCTGGTTGTTTTCTTTTCTCGTATCGGACTATGCCCAGAACACCAAGAGGATTCGCTCCTGGATAGAAAGCTTTGACCGACTCCCTACCTCTTTGCGTGATGACGTCTTCTTATTTCATTTTCTTCAGAATGGGCTTCATTATGACCCCTATTCGAGAGAATCATTCGACACTCTACTATCGGAAGATTTATTAGAGAAAGCCTTAACACGATCTCAAGAGGCGGACCCTAATGATTATCGATGGAAATGGGCCGTTGCGTTAAACTTAGTCAATAGACGGACACCAAGGATGAAATTCACAGCTAAAAAGTTTGGACTTCCCACGATTCTCCAATGGTTAAAGGAAATTCAGGAACTTGATTCGGCGAATTCGGCACCTGTGGCCGCGCTCCGGCCTTCTTTAGGAATTAGTTGGGCCCAATACAAGCTACCTTTACCGATTGACCAGATCCTGTTTCATTCGTCAAACCCAGAAAACCAAGCTATTTTAAAAATCATCTTGAGCCGGCAAACCGTGATTGAAAATACTCTTCCGGATCATTTTGACACCCTCACGCAGGTATGGGGGACATTGTCATCGCGTCGGCAACTTTATCAAGACGCCATCAACGATCTGAGCGCCGACTCCCGAAGCAACTTACCTTCTTCGCATATGGCCGCGGTCGGTTTTTTGATAGGAGCATCGACGGCCTGGTGGAACCTGTTCTCCGCTGACCACCAAACTCCGAAATTGTGGCAGCAATCGTTTTCACCTATTTTGATCGGGTTCTTTTTTGCACCGATATGGCAACGCCTCAATGCCTGGCTCGCCCGCATGGTGAGTGGAAACCGTAAATTGTTGACCTCCCAGGCCGCATATTCTGTTTTGGATGATGTCCAGTTGATCCGTAGCATTGTCGACAATTTCGAAGAGAAAAGCAGAGATGTCGATCCGAATGCGTCTAAAATGTTAAAGGCATGCGCCCAAAGCGCCCTGAGCGCCTATCAAGAAAAATGGGCGCCCGAGAGATACCCTTCGTTACTCAAGTATTCATTGCTCGCCATGGCAGCGGTCGAACCAGACAAGGAACGAAAACAGCGGGCCGCCTTTCTTGCAGCGCAAGTGTCCTCTTCGATTCCAGATCAAAACGAAAAATCGGTGATTGAAGTTCTAACGTTGTTTTGGCATCTGCGCACGACGCGCCCTCACCAAGAACTTCCCGTTCAAATTGCGTTATCGGCTAATGGCTCGCAAGGCTATCTTGTTTTCAATCGCCATACGATACTCGAACGTGAGGTACGCATCAACGATAAACTTTGGACTTTGCAGAGGAACAAAGTCGGGTTACCGTACTACGAAAAAACAGTTTCTGACGCAGAGCCCCCCACGAGTCATGGGACAGGCGCCGGGCATGGCCTGCCGATGATTTTCGCCTTATTGGCGCTGGCGGCTGGCCCACTTAACGCTTATCCGCTGCCAATGGATCTTGATGGGGAGGCCTTGCGATTGGCGCAAGATTCATTGTTATCCATCTTTATTATTGGTTCCTTGGTGCCGCTTGTCATCTTAGTAATCGTCGTTCTGACGTATAAGGCTTTGAAGCCCGGCGTGACGTATCGTGAAGCTCTGGAATTGGCGATTGAGCAGGGAAACCCCGACTTGACCAAAAGATTTTATGAGGAAAAGGACTCTGCCGAGGCGATGGCCGCCAAAGAACATGCCCGGGTTTATCTCGACTTTATTAATTCATTCAGGGAGGACCCAACAGCGGTAAACTGGGACACTCTGCTGAAATGGCGAAAGCAAAACCCAAAAGCGCCCCACCTCAACGTTGACATCCTTCCAGAGCGCGTCAAAAAGGCCGTCGTCCAGCATCTCATCACACACGGTGAAGCGGCGCCTAACACGTATGAGGCCTTGCGGGCCCTTTTCCGAGATTGGCCCCCGGGAACGCTGCTTCCATCCTCAGAACCATCCGCTTACCCAAGCGGAATCGGCAAATTCTTATTCATCGGCGCCCTGGTGGCGGTCCTTGTCGCTTTGATGGGAATCATCGTCTACGACATGGTTTTTGGAAGTTCCCCGTTATCCTTTATTCCTTCCGTAACGGGCTACATGGCTTCTGTCCCTGTCGTCATGTTGCTTCTTGAAAAATATCGACGCGCGCCTGCATCATTTGTAGAAAGCTTAGACAGTAAAAGCCAACAGATTTTCCAGATGATTCGGCGCGGTTACTCTCTGAAAACAATCAAGGACATTTTAGATTTGCCCGAAAGAACAGCCGTTTTTGCGGAATGGATATCAGCGACGTTAGCGTCATGGCTTGAACTTAAAAAACACAGCGCCTCATGGTACGCCCAGGGAAAGTACCCCCACGCCTTTGCCGAAGTGGCGCGAGCCGAGTTACTGGCGCGGTCCAATCTCACTGAAACCGCATTAACGCATGAATCGCATCTTAAAACGCTAAGGATATCCCAGGGCGATGGTTCAGCAGAGAGTCTCGCCGAATTTCAAGCCACCCTTTTACAAGAGCTCAATCGCCTCTTAAGCCCCTCTCAATCGGCCGCATGGTCGAACGCAGAGGTGGTGGCCTTGAGTCGCGCGCTAGCCGTAAAAGGTGCGCCTGTCATTCACAGACTTCTAGATTCACCGCAGGCTAAGAATTTAGCCTCCGGCCTGGCGGCCTTAATAGCGCATGACATAGAAACACTGACTCAAGAAGGTGTTCCCCCGCACATCGCGGCTGCTTTGTTACCCTTCATGAGCCCCGAAGAATTTCTTCTATGGGGAAAATCCGAGGGAACCTACACGGAACGCGCCAACCGTGCACGCGAGGCATGGGGCCGTTTGCATGGAACCCGGTTGGACTCCCTCAGAGAACCCACACCACCCAATGGGATTCAAACACTCACCCTGATGGCTGTATTGGCCTTTGTGATCACGGCGGTCGCAGTGGGCTTCCTGACGCCGCATGCGGCCATAGCCTCGGCCGATTCTGGCGCTGGTCTTTGGTCTGTTGCAGTGCTTGGACTATTCGCACCGAAACCAACTTTAGAGGCTGCTCAAAACCCCCTCAAGAACGCGCCTTGGCTTGCGACAACCCTGAGACGCCTTTTGAAAGAAAGCTCTTTCATCGAAACGCTAAAGCCTTCGAAGCTGACATCGGAGACACTCCAGCAGCTTGAAACATTGTTGAGCAGAGACAATCGCCAACAACTCATTCGGGACATTGGCTTAAAGGCAACAGACGATGAGTCTTCCATTTTTGAATTCCTAAAATCTTGCGAGCACCGTCTTAATTTTGGCGAACCATTCGACATCGTGATGATGTCTATACCGCTTTTGAGCCTAAAAGATGTTGCTCATACGTTCCTCCTGAATCCTCGTTTTCCAGATGACTTTAAGGAAGACATTCACAAAGCCTTGCGAGAGAAAGGATACACGGCCGCCTTAATGGCCGGACGCGTGTTGATCCAATCGGCATCATCGAAGGAGGCGCGCGAACAGATGAGCGGCATTCTGGCCGCCGTTATTGAGGAGGCGCTATCGCGTACACTTGCTCGGTCTGAGTATTCGGATGCATTTGACCCAGCGCTTCGAGAACCCCTTTTCGATGCGGTGCGAAAAATTCCTTTTGCCGCCGCGCGAATTGATTTAGGTCATCTCGACCCCCCCGACAACTTTGAACCCCTTCCGATGCCGAACAACACGACTCGCGATTCATTTCTAAGGGAAGTTCTTGCAAGACCCGAGTTGACCAAAGACTCGACTCCGATTGAGCGCGGGATTTTGATGATGCATTTTCAGTGGGATGTTCGGCAAAAACTAGGCTATTCGGCCAGCCGCTATCGCCGGCTAGGGAGTCGGGAAGCAGCCATTTTTTTCCTATCGCGGTATATCGAAGTCTCTCTCGAAGAGCTCTCCGCGCTTTTGCAACTCCTGGAAAGCGCTACGTGCGACACAAAACCCGAACGTCGCCTCCGTCGGGAGGCGTCTGAACCCAGCGTATTGAATACGAAACGTGCCGTCCCTTTTTTGGGATACGAGAAGTTTTTCGAGATAACGGAAGAAATTGGCAACCAATTTTCTCCAGCGGATATGGAAATTTTATACACGCTGCTTGAACAGGCGCGCAAAAAAATTCTGCCCCTACGGCACACAAGAACTCGGGAATTCCCGGATGTCGCAAAACTCTTAGACTTTTATTCCCGAAGCAATCTTTTGGATTACTGGTTAATGCTTTTGCGACAAGCCTTCGACGAACAGCCTGAGCTTGTGCCGGGGTTGGTGCGTTCGCTCAAAGCATTCGCGGCCGAACATTACGCAGCCATTCTTTATTCGTTGACCCTGGCCTACCGGGACCCCCGCGACCATGACCTTTATAAACTCAGCGGAATCGATGAGGTTTTGCGCATTCGCGATGATCCAACGCTCTTTTTAAAATGGACACATCATTTGAAAAAATCGGAAAAGCTTTTGCGCCGCCATTGGTCAAGTTTAATTTCTTTGCTCTCATCGATGAACGGCAACGTTTTCCTTTTTCGCCGAGCCTTTGGCGACGAGGGAGGCTTGGTGATTTTTCAACAAATCGGCCGCTGGTTTATGGGGTTTTTTGAGCTTAATAACGGTAACGCTTTCTTTGCAAAATACCCTCCCGATGGTCGGGATTTTACACTGCATCGCCTCTTTCAATCCATTTTAGCCTCCGCCTTGGAAAACCCCTTTATGCCTCGGGTTTTGTCGAACATCAATACCCTGATCGACACGGTCACGGAGAAAAAAAAATATCCCATCACGGTCAAGGTTCCCGTAAATGGATATACGGTTCGGATGCCGGGTTATCAGCGCCTTGGAGACACTGCCCACTATGAAGTCCCGCCCTTTGCAGGCATTGAGAATGACGGGGCCTTCACGGTTTTATATCGATGGGTTAACGGCAAATGGGAACAAATGACAAACCCGCCGCAGCCCAATGAGTTTATGCGATTTGAAACGACCTTAAGCGCAGCCGCCATGATGCATGAAGGAGTCCCCACAGGCCAGGTGGCTGACATGTTTGCCGTCATGGATGAGGCAGTTGCCAACCAAAAAGCAGATCCCAGTTCAAGAAAACACGTGACCCAACTTGAGGAAATGGTTATTAACGTTGTAATGGGGGAGTTCGGGTCGATTTTCGTACCAAAAGAAGGCTCCGCCTCCATCATTCTTAAACAAGTGGCCGCAAGATTACCACCGGAGATAAAAGCCCTTTTCGATTTTACGGGTAACCCCCATGAACGGCGTTCTTTGGGTCTCGGAGGGAAATTCCCCTTAAAGCCCCTCCGCAGCGCTGCGTAAGAAGCGGACTCGATAAGGAACAGTCATAGATTATGCGTAAATCGGTCGCGACTCTTTTGTGTCTTTGTCTTTTCACCCATGAGCTTGGGGCGGGGGTGGGAGGGGTGGTTTTGCGTGCGCCGTCAAACCCGACGCAGCGGATGCGGCTGCAGGCGGAGGCTTTAAAGGAACGGGCGGTGCATTTTAGGGCTTTTCTTATGGCCCCTCGTACGAAAGCGCATCGCTCAGCCGCACCGCGGCGCAGTGCCGACAAACCGGGTCAACCCCGCATAGCCGATTGGGGAGGCATGGCAGGCCGCGTCGGATTCTTCGCCGTACTTTTTTGTTTGCCGGAGGGATATGGCCTCGTCAGTGTATTTTTTTCAATCCTGGAGTCGCTTCTACGAAACAACCTGTCCTTCCTTTCAACCGCTTCAAATACGCGGGCCATTGAATCCCCCGAATGGGTGCTGCAGCAGTTTGCCGATTACGACACCAGAAAAATTTCAATCTACGTTCTGGCCAGGCGAATTGGGTTAACAACCGATCATTTGACCCAAGCCATCAAAAACGGTAATCCCCTTTACGGTTATTTTTATTTGTATCCCGCCACGTTAAACCAGAAAGCCGAATTCGTCACCGTGAGCCGGCTTGCGCCCTCTGGACCCAAGGAACCCTCGTTACGAACGATTCAGGCGGAAGAGCAACTTGTTGAACGATGGTTATCAAGTGCCCGAGCGACCTCGCTCGACACAACCGCGTATGTTCGCACGGATGTATTTAAGAAATCGCTGCCCGCGGTAATCGAGGGAGTGAGCGAAAAAACAATCTGGATGGATAAGCACGACGTGTATCTGACCGTTCGGAAAACCGTTGCCAGTATCCTAACCGCCCAGCAACGGGCCCTTAAGCAAGAATCGGTGACCCCCGAACTCATGGCGGAACATGCCGTGGCGCTGGGGCGGCTCATCGGGCGCGATATTGCGGAATATAGAAATCTTGGCCTTGCCCCCTCTCATATCCTTGACCTTCTTCCTCTCATGAGCCCGCAGCAATTTTGGGTTTGGGCAAATCATGACGGCCATTGGCCAAAAAACCGTGCAGACCAGGTCAATAAAGCAAAAAAGGCCCGGGCCGAGTTTCTTGCTGATAAAAAGAGCGCACCCCAAAGGCGGTTACTGTCGGTTGGATTCGATGTTTTAAGCGCGTTAGCGCTGATCAGCAATGCTGAACCTTGGGCGGTTCCAGGCGTTGTTACCGGCGTCATCCTCTTGTGGATGCTCATTCGTCGTAACAATTCTCTCGCGGGCGAAGGCGGCGAGACGGGCTCTCGTGTGCGATTACATTCGCTGCCGGTCATGCCGCTTGAAACCGCCCTCGCTTGGTTAGATGAAATGGCCAAAGATAACGGAGGGGATGAAGACAATAAAGTGGAAGGCGGCCTGGCATTAGCTGAACCCGCGGCGCGTGCCTCATCCATCACCGTTCAACACGCCACCTTTTGGCTGCACGAAAAATTAGGGCGCGACGACAGTTACCCGATGTGGTCCCTCGTTTTACGTTTCCGACAAATCAGCACGCTGCAATTCTGGGAAGGGCAGCGTGGCACAAAAGCGTATCACCAACGCGCGCACTACGTAAAAATGGCCAACATTTTAGCCCAAGCCGCGGCGCAGGGAACTATTCCTATGGCGCGGGACCAGCCAGCCTTGATCGAAAAGGCTTTAGCGCTAGAGGCAATTTTGCAAAGAGAGGGTCCCTTTTATGCACAGATCGTCTTCGAAAAAGGGGAGCGTGTCGCACTTCAAATCCCTGCCTCCAAAGAATGGCAAGCGCGGGTGGTAAGCGGTACTGACGTTTGGAGGCTCTCGCCTGGCTCGTTCGGGGGCAAAAAGCGCTATGTGCTTCAAAACGCCTTGTTGGGCTGGCTCGATCGCCTGCATCACTCCCCAGTAAACCAGCAGGCACAGCCCCCCACGAAATTTAGTGTATCCCCCGCTAAGGATGTCATCGGGTTCTTGCAGGCACTTCTTCGCGATGTGAAAAATGATCGGGATAGCCAAAACTGGACGGAATATCCGGATTTTTTATTAGTCAGCGCCCACAGTAAGTGGGACAATTTGCACCCCGAGACTCCTTTTCCAACGTTATTGAAGTATTGGCTTCGAGCTCTTGACCGAACGGACCTGAGGGATTCTTTACTCCTCTTAGCCCAGAACCTGGAATGCCAGCTCCTGTCCGATTTCGCCGAAAACCAGGAACAACTTATCGTTAAAGCCCTGCGGCTGGAGGTGGCGCTTAGGAAGGACTTTCCAGACGACACCTTTTCCTCAACTATACACTTGCCGCATAACGACCGGCCCTTACGATTAGTCTTGTCAAAGCGATTGCCTTGGACCTATGAGGAAATGGTCGTGAAGGGCGACCACTGGCGACTTGTTTATTCAAGTGATTCTATTTCGTATGAATTGTTGCCCACTACGAGACGCGAGGCAGTCCTCAAGCGCGCGGCCTAGAAAAAAGGGCCTTTTTCCAGCCCAAAATGGGCCCTTTGGCGTTTTAAAATTAAGAAACCGGCTTCATTTCTCCGTAACAATGCGCCGCTATACTTAAGGCCTAAGGATCCATCACCGGTATGATCACGTTTTCACGTTTTATCGCCCTTCTATTGGCGCCATGCATCGCCTTTGGCCAGGTTTTGCCGAATCGGTCGGCCTTAGGTGCGCATGCCAAAGAACCCCTACAGGCACGTCTTCTCGAGCGTTATGCCCATCAGGCGTTAACGACGCCAACCTTTGCCGCACGCGCTTTGCAGGCTTTAAAGCCTGCCATCCGAGAAGCCCGTCATGTTCAAGCGGGGCAAACTCAGAACGACGGGGCTTTGTTTTGGCATTTAGTGAGCCTTCGTATTCAGGTTTGGGCTTTTAAAGATTACAGTCGGGCCATTGTTTTTATCGACGCCGCCTTAAGGAGTGCGGGGCAGTCCGTTCCCGATACCTTAGAGGCCAAGGTAAACCTATTTTTGCGACATTTGCCTCCCGAGTCGTTTATCAATTACCACTTGAGACCGCTCAGCGATAAAACTTTTTATCATCATTCCCGTGTCATCTACCGTCTCATGCAAGTCGCCGAGCACACCCCGCGCCAGGATTCTGGAGTAGACCCTGTCCACTCAACCCCAAAACAAAATTTCCGCTTCTCCCCGGCTCCTTACTTCATTGCGATCCTTGTTGGACCTCTTATGGGGTGGGATCTTTATAGTTTCCTTTTCGCTCCTGAATTAATGAGTCCTCTGGGCACGATATTGGCTGACGCATATCAATGGATTTCCAAGGAAACATCGATGGGGTTTTCCATGTTGTTAGGGGCCTTGATTCCACTATCCCCTAGGCGTCGCAATTTTTCCAACAACAAATGGATAGACGTAGGCGGTTTCTTGCAAAAGACCGTAACAAAAGACGGAATTTGGTATCGACTGCGCGGAACCCTTCAAGATTTTGGTGCTGACGCGGTGAACGCTTCAAATATCCAAAGTCTGGTTGTGAAAATCGAATCGACGAAGCCAGAACTACACTTCGCGCTTCGTAAAAAAAATGAAAATGGCATTGTCGTTTGGGAAAGTACCCCTTTTAAGTTGCCTGCTGGGTCCTATCCCCTAACGTTTGACGCTCGAAATACATTTTCGGATCTGAGAAATGTCATCGCCGAAAGCACACTCGAAATCCCGAAGGACCCGCTCGAAGCGCTAGTGCGACAAGGTTTTGACATCGAGTGGTTTCGCAAGAAGGCCAGAACATTCGCGAAAAACGAGGCCATTAATGCTGCTGCGGTGAGGCTAAACCAAACGCCGAACCAAAAGAATGCCGTTCAATACGAAGCAGCCTATCAGGCCTGGATCGAAGCGCTGCCAGATAATTTTACCGCTCTTATCGTTCGCAGGAGCTTGGATGATTATGTTCGAAACTGTTTAGAATATTTCAGCAGTCACGATAATGAAGTTCGCCAAGCGGCCCAGAGAGCAAGCGCGGCGTTTGGTGTGCTGGGCCAAGCCCTATCCAAACAACCGATAGTCGTCGATCGGGGTTTAGTAGATATTGAAACGATGGTGAATAACCATCTTTCGCAAGTGTCCAACAAGAAAAAATTGCCGGTTGCCGTCGCTTTTTTCGCACTGCTTGCAGGCCTCATCTACGCCACGATCGGCGGGCAGCCGCTGGATTTGGCGTGGCTCGATCCCGCCATCGGTCCTGGCGTTGGGGCGCTTGGTGCGATGTCGTTCCCGGTGAGACGTTATTTCGTCCCCAACCTGGCTTCCAAGCCGCCAGTGACGGAATCTCCTTTCCGTCCGCCGTCGACGTGGGTCTTTTACCTTAAACTGCTTTTTCGACCGTCGACTATTCCAGATCTGTTAACCACGGACCGATATACGATTTTAAAGGGTAGTGATGAGGCCATTGGAAATCCATCGCTAACGGGCGAACTGGTACTTGCGGTAAAAGAAATTGTCTCAGAAAAGAAGTTCTTGGCCAAGCTTCATCTGCCGGCAGAAGACTCGACTCGTCCAACCCTTTACAGCCAGCAAGTTGCGTCCATATTGCAGGCGCATAATTTTGATCTGTCCAATTTATCCATAACGATCTATGTAAACCCAGAGCCAGATGAGTATCTCAAGATAAAACAAGAAAAATCTCAAGAGGCTTTTTTATCCAGTCTAAAAAATGTGATCAAATCCAGCACTGGTGCAAATGTTGGCCAACAATGGACGACCCGAACTATTGAAATTCCAGCGGAGGCTAAAAATGTTGACGGGTTAGGGTTTTGCGTATGGAAACAATCGTTAGACGACCCGTATATTAGAACCGTCGTTCCCCTTCGATTGGCACTTTATCTATTGAACAGCTTCCACCCCAGCATTCCTGATCCACAAGCGTTTTTGAAACCTGCCGAACCCATAAACCGTCGATTGGGCTCTCTAGCCAAATGGTTGATGCCTGTTGTCGTCGCTGCCCTTCTAACTCAAATGCCGGGCGACGTCGGCCACGCGTTCATTCCAATGGGGTTACTTTTTGGGTTGGGCGGCGGGATGAGGCGGCAAAATCCTCATGCTAAGGCAAAAAGCATTTTGCTGGACGCGCTTGAAAAAATGAGCCCGGATCAAGAGGCTCGCTTTGCTGATTCCACTTGGGTTGCCTCTTGGCGCACGGACGAGCGGGTAAGATCTTTGATCGATTTGTATCTGTTGCACACGAAAACCTGGGTCCATGAGGAGTTAAAGGCCCGCGCCGACCCCATTCCGCCGCGGCTCTTTGTCGCTTTGGTCAAAATGGCGGTTAAGCGCCTGAGTGATGGTGCTCTAGAGAACCCCTATTCCCCAGAGGCCCTCGCTTTGAAAGAATCCATTCAAGGTGACGTCCGTCGCTATGTAGCCATACAAGCTTTCTTAACCCTGGACTGGTTGACCGCTTTAGAAGACCCTAAAAAGCACGGGGAATTTTTCCAGACCATGAAGGACATCGGATTTCTTGACCACAGCGTAGCGGCCCTGCAAGAGGACATTAAACGGTTGGGGGTTGGCTCGGACATCCGTACGTATGCGGAATTTGAAAAGGCCGTCAATCAAAAAATGGAAGGGCTAAAAAACAGCCCATCGGAGTGGGCGGCGTTCGAAGCCTCGGTCACGGATGTAATTCACCTTCTACTCGACCAATTGCTAAGCCCCAACGACGATGCATTTGATCTCAAGCATTTAACGCAATCAATAGAAGCCAATTGCATTAATGGGTCGCTCTTCGGCATGTTTCTATTATGGCGCCTGGGCATCCGTGCTTCCGTGGCGGAGGCGTATGTCGGGAAAAACGGCGAACCGGTATCCCATGCCGTGATGGCGGTCCATTTGCATGGGACCGACGAACGCCGATTATGGGATTGGATGGAAAACCCGGGCACGTCTTCCCAGCCCCAAGTCATTGCGATGCGCCGATACGGCCAACGTCACGTCATGGACCTAACGACACCCGAGGGTCAAACAGATTTTCAACACGCAGACAACGAACCTCTCGGTGTCGACCAATTGCGATCGATGTTCATTACATCCAAAAATACGGAAGTCAAAAAGACGGCGCGCAAAACAGTCGACTATTTACTGGAATACATCAAGAACGAACAAAAAGCTTTAGAGGCTGACCCTTCAAGTTACGTCGCTCATTACAACTTGGGGGTTGCCTACCAATTTCTTAACCGGTTGAACAAATCGCCCGACGCTTTTGACCAAGCCATCAAACATTTCACCGCTGCCATACAATTGAATCCTTTTTCACCGGATGTATACACCCAGCGGGGTCGCACGTATCTTGATCGGCGGCACGCAGATCCAAATTTAGCGATCGCGGATTTTACGGCCGCGCTGCAAGGGTCGGTTAAACAATCGAAAGAACGCAAAAAAGCCCTCGAACATTTAATCCAGGCGCTGGCGATAGCGGGCCGAACCGAGCAGCTCAACGATGCCGCCCGTCAACTCGCCCGCGAATTTCCCCATCATCTGAAAGTGTGGTGGACACTCGCCCACAGCGAGTGGGCACTGGGCCGCTGGAAGAACGCCGCCGCGGCACTGCTCGCCGCAATCGGCGGACCGCTCCTCAACAATTTCGTTCACGATGTCCCAAAACCTGATTCGAAACCGCCTTCGATCGCGACGACACCCCCCCCCGTGCCCCCCGCCCCCATCGTCTCCGGCTCCGTAATCGGAGTGAATCTCGCGGGACCTCGCGAGTCTGTATACGGCCCCCCCGGCCGCCCGGGGATGACGCCGGGGTTCGATTCCAGTCTGGCCGGGTCTGGATCTAACAGGACACCAAAACTCGAGCCAAACACCCAAATGCACGCCATGGCCAAAGCAATTGCTGATAAATTGTACCGACGTAATATTTCCAGGCAACAAATTGAGACGGTACTTCAATTAATCAAATGGGAAGCTACTAAAGTTGCACTGATGGGAAAAGGAGGCGAAACCATCAAAGAAGTCATGCAACAAATTATCGAACAAGAGAAATTAAAAGGCATGGCATGGAAGGGTCATGCGACGGAATTGCTATATGGCGTCCTACAGATTTACCCTCAGACATTCATGGATGGGGTAGGAGCTGCACAAAATGAAGGCACTAAGTACCTCAACAGAAATGTTTCCCAGGAAGATACCTATATTACTGCCGTAAATACACATGCAGGCGTACGAATGGCTGCTGCGATCGATGGCATGGGCGGACACGGGAATGGAGCATTAGCGGCGCAAATCATTCGCCATGGGCTATTAGATGCACTTTATGGTTTTAGATTTAGACAGGGCATGAAATCTGAGGAAGTAAGACGATCAGCCCAAAATGTGTTTGAAGGACTTGTCGACCTTCTCGATATCGCCTTTCCAAATCTGTCGGTCAGTGATGCACCAGGGGCAACTGTTGCCCTATTTTTGGAATTGGGTGATGATAGTTACATCATAAAGCTTGGCGATGCTCGAGCTTATGTTCGATATTCTGATAAGGCGATCTCGCGAATAACACGGGACCACAGTTCGGTTGAAGCACTCTACGGGATTGCGCCGAAAGACGTTGATCTTTCGGCACATCCAATGCGCAACATAATCACTCGCGGCGTCATGGCCAAAAACAAGACTCAGATTGACCTGACTGACTCGGATAGTTTTCAATTTTTGTCAGGCAAAGAGATTCAACTTCTTATTTTGACGAGCGATGGTCCTACAGATGAGTTCGCTTATGCTGCCCACAAACAATCGCACCCTGATGCACATGAAAGTCTGACATTTCTTGAGGAACTCTTAGAGCCCGTAAGGAATGAAAGCGCTTTCGCTATTGCGGAGCGTTTGATCGCAACAGCTCGTTCTATTGGAGATCAACTCCATCCAGACAAAATTGACAACCTAACAGCTGTCGTCATCAACAAGGCGTATCGAAATTACTACAGATTTATCTATACGGATCCGATTGCGATTAAACTTCGACACGGCGACAAAGTGTTTTCTCTTACTCATGAAATTATCCGTAATGAGCAAGGCAAATACTTGTTACGCAATTTACACACGAATACACCCCCCATTGAATTGCCCGATGGTCAAGAAATCTCCATTCCCATCGAACGTCTTGAGTCGCTGAGCGAAACAACACTACGTATCTGGCACAGCGGTACCGATTTTGTCGTTATGCAATCCCCTGCGCAAGCGGGTATGAGTATTCGTGCATTTTTTCCAGATGTTCGATTATCGTGGGCTGAATGGCGCGCCATCTTTGAAAGCGAGGGACGCAGGGTTTCAATAAGCGACCGTATTAAAGACACGGACCTTTTTTTTGAAAAGCAAGCGCGAGCCTTGGCCGATTCGCTATCTGGTTTCTATTTTGGCGGCATTCCATCAACTGTTGACGTAAGGTTTGGCGTAGTAGCGATTCCTGTGGCGCTGCGGGTGGTCGGGGGGTTATCTTTTATTGAAATCGGCGGGGTGATGCTGCTCCTTGCAAGCCCGTTTATGGCGTGGGTTTTGCTTAAGGCCGGGCAGGCGCTGTCCCGGTGGGTTTTAAACCGGTCTCCCGTGCGCGCTAAAAGCTTGGTGGCTATGGCGGCAATGGCGCTTGGCCTGGCGACCGGCAGCGATCAAAACATGTCCAATCCGGGCGCGGTCAGTCGACAAGCCATCGATTTACTTCGCGCGGCGTAAATAAACGCGTAAGACACTACTTTGCGGTGGTTTTAAGGTTCGTGGTGGTCGCTCATTCGGAGAAACAGCAGCGGACGGGCGAACGATATCGGTGTCGGGCTCGGAATCGAGAAAGATTCGAGAGCCGAGCTTCGAGAGGCTCACGCGCACGCGCTTTCGGTCCCGATTCCGGCGCTCGATGCTTCCTCGATACCGCGCCCGACACCGATATCGATCGCCCGATTCCGCAGGGTCGGACCTGGGATCAGGGATGTCTGCGCGTGACGTAAGAACTAAAACTGACCGATTCGCCCTATCTTCAGACAAAATAAAGTTTTGTATCCTTCATCATGGACATTCGTTTTCATCCCCATGCGATGACCCGGCTTCTCGAGAGAGGAACAAGCGAAGAGGAAGTACGAAGAACCATCCAACAAGGGGAGCGTTTTCCGGCTAAACTCGGAAGAGTCGGGTTCAGATTAAATTTTGCATTTAATGCCGAGCGACTTGGTCACATGTACGGAACGAAACAGCTGGAGGTGTACGCCGTTGAGGAGTCGGGGTGGCTTGTTATTACCGTCATCACGAAGTTTTTTTAGGAGATCGATATGAAACTAACGTACGACCCAAGGTACAACATCGCCTATATCCGTCTGCATGAGAAATCCGGTCAAGTTCAAACACTGCATATCAGCGATGAGCTGAACATCGACATCTCTCCCGATGGGACTGTCTATGGCTTTGAATTGCTTAATGCAAACACGCAACTTCGCTCCGAAGACAAAGGCCACTTAATCGTCATCAACCAGGCTAAAGGTGACTCGCAAGAAATAAAGCTCGCCTCATAGCGCTTTCAGAGATAGGCCTTTTTGTAAAACCAAATCACCAGGATCTAGAGGCGGCTCGCCCCAACGGCGGGAATGGCCCGGACATCGGCGATATGAACTTGTTGTTTAAAAAACCGGCACCTTTCGCGGCCGTACTGGCCATTCCCGCCCTTCGGCCAACCCGCCGCTAATAGTGTCTTTGACTTTGGGGATAAGAACTCCAATGTCAGGCCTGACACCTGACCACCTCAGGCGAGCCTGCCGGCCGGGCGAACGATGTCGGTGTCGGGCTCGGAATCGAGGAAGAATCGAGCCCCGGGTACCGGAATCAAGAATATGGAAGCGTCTACTCGTGTCTCGACGCTCAATCCTCGAATCTTCCTCGATTCCGCGCCCGATTCCGACCCCGGCCGCCCGGCCGTTTCTCGGTGAGGCCTCTCTTCCAGGACAAAAATAAGTCTTTAAAAAGACCTTTAAAGTGCCTATACTTTGCCTACACGGGGGGGTCTTATGAACATGATTCATTTCGCCAAAGACGTTGTTCCCATCGGGGCGTTTAAGTCCAAGGCGGCCGCTTGGCTCCAGCGTTTAAGAGAATCGGGACATTCTATCGTCATCACCCAAAATGGCGTGACCGCGGGTGTTTTGGTGTCGCCTGCGGAATACGACCGGCTTCAAGAAAAAGAGCGTTTCTTGGTTTCTGTCGCCAAAGGGCTCTCCGATGCAGAGGCCGGCCGAGTGATGGACAGCAAAGAAGTTCGCCGGAGGCTCAGCACCTGGAGACAATCTAAAAAATTGTCATGAAAGTAGCCTGGACGCAGCAGGCACAAGAACGCTTGCAGGAAGTCGACGAGTTCATCTCGCAAGATTCTCCCGAGCGGGCGACCCTGTTTGTCGATCGGTTGATTCAACGCGGAGACCGACTGGGGCTGTTTCCAAAGTCCGGGCGCCGTGTCCCTGAGCTCGAGTCGGAAGATATTCGAGAAGTTCTCGAAGGAAATTACCGAATCGTTTATCGCGTCAAACCCCTGCGAATCGAAATTCTCACCATCGTTGAAGGTCACCGCTTACTCCCGCTGGAAGACATACCCTAGGAACCATTCAACGGCAACGGCCGGGCGAGCCGGCCGGGCGAACGATATCGGGCCTGCCTGCCGGCAGGCAGGTTCGCCCGGCCTTTTTCTTGGCGGAACTGTGATGTTTGATGTGTGTTTTCGGTGTCACCAGAAACGAACGTAGTGGGGTTTTGGTGCCGCAGCAAATTGAGGCGGCTCGCCCCAACGGCGGGAATGGCCCGGACATCGGCGATATGAACTTGTTGTTTAAAAAACCGGCACCTTTCGCGGCCGTACTGGCCATTCCCGCCCTTCGGCCAACCCGCCGCTAATAGTGTCTTTGACTTTGGGGATAAGAACTCCAATGTCAAGCCTGACACCTTGACACCTTGACCTGACACCTTGACACCATTGACCACGGCCGGGCGATCGATCTCGGGCTCGGGCTCGGGAGCGGGATCGAGGAAGATTCGAGAACCGAGCTTCAAGAGAAGGGGCACTCACGAGCTTTCGATCCCGATATCGGGGCTCGATGCTTCCTCGATCCCGAGCCCGACCCCGGCCGCCCGATTCCACAGACGGTCGTCCGTTGCCGTACATCGACCCAGAGGTGCGGACAAGACCTTGCTTTTGGATCTATAATTACTTAGTAATAGATCGTAATGGAGGATTCTATGGAGCGTAACACAATTCAATGGACGATCAGTATCCCACCCCTGCTGTCGCGGGCAGCCATAAAAACAGCCAAAGCCGAATACCGAACCCGTTCCGAGCTGGTTCGAGAGGCGCTTAGACGTTATTTGGAAAACAGAATGGTGGATCGAATCCGGGCCAAAGTTGGGCGTCGCTTAAAAACCTTAGGGATCAAAACCGAAGCGGACATCGAGCGAATGATTGATGAAGATCGTCAGTAAACTTCGCATTGTCCTGGACACCAACGTTTTGTTGTCGATGCTGGGGTTTCCGGGAGGGCAGATGGATGCACTCTGGGAAGTCATTCAAAACGAATTATGCGAAGTGTTTTTATCTGAATTCATTTTAGAAGAACTCTCCCGAAATCTCCGTAAAAAGGCAAAACTTTCACACACCGATATTCAAGAAGTCTTAGCCCTTCTGCGGAACCGGGCCACTTTAGTCCCCCCTCGCACACGGATTACTATCATCAAACGTAAAGATTCAGACAATCGAATTCTTGAATGCGCTGTGGATGCTAAGGCCGATGTTTTGATCACAGGAAATTTCCATGATCTTCTTCCGCTGCGTGAGTATCAAGGCATTGCCATCCTAAAACCACGAGATTTTCTAACACGCCACTTCCCAACACACTAACGTATCGGCGGGCGTGCCTCGCACTTTCCGGTGTCCCCGGGGGTCTTCGTGGACCATCCAACGGCAACGGTCGTCCGTTTTGGCCATGCGTTTTGGGGCGAGCGTCACCGAACCACGGCTAATTTGCCGGTGGCTTTTCGCCCGCTCGAGTCCGTGATGACGAAGAGATACAGCCCGCTGGCGACGCGGTCTTGCTGGTCGTTGCGCAAATCCCACTGAATAAGCCCGTTGCCGGACAACGACCGCACGAGGTGCCCCGAAACGGTAAAAATGGAGACGGCGGCGTTTTCGGTAAGGCCGTCGAATGTCACCACCCCGTTGCCAAGCCCGGGTTTATACGGATTGGGATAGACCCTCCAGGAAGACAAATCCGCACTGACCAACGACACCTGCGCAGTGGCCGATTTCGACAGCACGTTCCCGCGGCGCACCTGGACGCTTACGGTGTAGGGCCCCGGGGTCAACCCTAGGTTTACGAGCGATAAACGGGGCGCCAAACTTAACGTTTGGACAAAGGCGACCGCCGCAGCCGCAGACGGCGCAGCGTCGCGCGCCGCCGAGTTTCCGGCCGTAAAGGACCAAAAAAAGTTGTCCTGACCGTAGGCGGCGGCATTGCTCAACTCAATCGTTTGATGAACCGTTATAACGCTTGGCAACGACAAAATAGGATCGGGAAGCGGCGGTTCCGGCGTCGTGGGCGTCGTGGGCGTGGTGGGTGTCGTTGGTGTCGTTGGTGTCGTCGGTGTGGTGGGGGTTGTGGGCGTCACCGGACTGCGCGGCAACAGGATGAACACCCCAAATTGCGGGGCCGTATGTTTCGGTTGGACAGGGACAGAGCCCACCGGCGCCGCCAGCACGAGGCCCGTCAGCGGAACTTGCACTGTCCCGCCGGCATAGCGCCCCTGAACCAAAGGCGATCCAAAATAATTCTGGGCATCGCGAATCTCATAGTCGGTGCCGGCGGGCAAACCCGCCTCGCTTAAGTTAAACCCAACACTCGATTGGTTGGCCCAGTTGTACACCACCAAGGTGGCACGCCCCGCGGTGTAGGCATCGGGCTTCACGAGAACCCAATTGGAAGTGGGCCGGCTGCTCCAATAGGTATTGGAGGGGTACGACGTGCGGGTAAAACCGGACGTCGTTCCCACGAAGGTGTTGCCCGTCATCGTCAGGCCGCTCACGTTGTTTAAATCCAGCGCCGACAATTTGTCGAAGCCGGGCGCCACAAAATAGTTGCCTCGGACCGTGACGTCGGCTGCATTAAATATTTTGTGGTATTGCGCCAAAGCGGTCGGCGGCCCATACATGACATTGTTTAAGACTTCCAGGCGATTGGCCGGCCGGTCTGCCTCAACGACGATGTTGTGGCTAAAGCTGCTAACCGCCGATAATTCCCCGTTGTTAAAAACAACGTTGCCATCGAACGTCACGTTGTCGTACGCGCTCGCGGCGGTGCCCGAGAGCTGCAGGCCCTTGTTAAAGTTTCGGAAAACGATATTGTCCAGAATGCGGTGGCGGTTCGCCCCCGCGTCGGTGCTTTGCACATAAAACCCATGGCCGTGCCCACGCGCGGCATCGTCATAGCCATTGTTGTAGGAGAGGCACCCGTAGGCCTCGACGTTTTCAGCGCCCCGCCACAAGCTAATTCCCACCGAGGCAATATCGTGAACCGCCAAATGGATCAATTTGATGCCGGGAACCACCTGAGTGCCGCCGGCCACGACGATGCCGCCAGTGTCGACCAACTCTCCGCGGTT
The DNA here is from genome assembly GCA_964441955.1 of uncultured Elusimicrobia bacterium. Taxonomy (GTDB): domain Bacteria; phylum Elusimicrobiota; class Elusimicrobia; order 2-01-FULL-59-12; family 2-01-FULL-59-12; genus CAYTWA01. The sequence goes on along the minus strand of CAYTWA010000005.1, from coordinate 21,349 downwards.
GACGACTTCAAAATCCTCGTACCACGTGTAGCCGCCCAAAATGGACAAAGCGCCCAGGATGACGGCTCGCTCGCCGGTTTCAGCTTTTAGCCGGATCGGTTGAGACGCACTGCCCATGAGACGCGATTGAAACGCCCCACGGTAGGTGCCCCCTTTAAGGATTAGCGAGGCCCCCGGCAGGACCGCTCCAGGGTGCGCCAAAGCGGTTTGCAGATTCCACGGGCTTGAGGCCGACCCATTTCCTTGCGCGGTTCCCGATGGCGAAATGTAAAAAACGCTGCCTGTGGGCGAGGGCGGGGTCGTCGGAGTTGTCGGCGTTGTGGGAGTCGTGGGAGTCGTGGGAGTCGTGGGAGTCGTGGGCGTTGTCGGCGTTGTGGGAAGGACGGCCCCGGGGCCGCCGATCGTATCGGTTGCGCCTGTAAACCCGGGCCCGCCGGCCGCGACGTAGCCGTGGCTGGCGCCGTTGGCGTCCGAGGTGACCCAAAACGAATACAGGCGGCCGTTCGTTAAATAAAAACGAAATTTAACCGGGCGGCCAACGAGGCTTTGCAAGCTGGCCCCACTCCACGTCACTTCTTGCAGCGTTTTGTTGGTCGCCACCACGCGGGAATTGGCTTTTGAAAACGGCGCGATGATCGCATTGTTTTGATCCAAAACTTCGACGCGCAGCTCCCCTGCCGGGTTGTCGATATTGACGAAGAGCCGAGAGCCGTTAAAGGTAACAGGGCGCGTCGTCAGCTGGCCTTCGCTGGGGCCCGCGTCCATGGAATAAAAACCATCGCGCCGCAATTTGGCGAGCCCCGTGGCAATTTGCGTCGGATATTGCCCGTGCCGCGCATTTCGGCCGCTGAAATAAAACCACAACTCGTCTCGAACGACTAAGAGGCACCCCCCCGCCGACTGGGTGTTGTAGCCATTCCATGTGCCGGCTTGATTCGAAGCCGGGATAAAGGCTGTCTCTTTACTGCCTCGGGTGGGACGACTCCACTGAAACCCGTCCCGGCTAAAGCCGACGTTGAGCTCAACGACCTCCGGGTCGGTATTGGTGACATTGCCGTCGCCGTAGTAAAAACTGAACAGCCCCACCATGAGGCTTTCGTACGCCACGGCGTCTAAGTTGTAAAGCTGGGCGGGTGTTGTACTCCCCGCGTAGGGAGGGTCCAACTCGTCATGAGCCGTCCAAAAATGAGTGGTCACCTGGGAGGGCCACGTTCGGACGTCGGATGTCTCGACATAGTACCGGCCTCTTCCCGAGCGCGCCGGAGCGCTTATGGTGGCGGGAAACGCCATGCCGCTTCGGATGCTGCCGATCCACTTTCGCCGAAAAGGGTTCCAAAAAAAGGTTGTGCGGTCGGACTCTGAATTGATTTGGAAAGGCTGCAGGTTCCAGTGCACGCCGTCCGCCGAAAACAAAACGGATTGTTTGGCCCCCCCCGTGTACATAAACGCTTTGAAGCGCCGGGCCGAATCCGAATCTTCTAAGTCCATCCAAACGGTTGAAGAATCCCGCCCGCTCGTCGGTGCGGCGACCACATTGGTTCCAGGGATGGGGCTATCGGAAATAGTGGGCTTGGTCCAAGTGATCCCATCGGTGGAGGTCGCGTAGGAAATGGTAAAGCCGACAAGCTCCGGTGATGAACGGTAGCCGTAATACCACATCTTAAATTGCTGCGTCTGCGGGTCGTACCAAACGCCATCACTAAAAGGCGCCGCCCAAACGCTGGAATCGAATCCGCCGGGGACGAGCACCGGGTTTGCGGTGTGCATCACGGGGCGGTGAGGCGTTCGCAGAAGCGTCGTATTTTCTATCAGGAAATCATCGACAAACAATTGGCGGCCAAGATCGATTGGAATAACGGCCGGCGGCGACGTTAAATACGACGGAACCCGGTAGGCTTGGGTCGGCGTTTGCGCTGGGGGCCAATTCGCGGGCAAGACAATGCCATTGGGCAGCGTCTCTGCCCCCGCGCAGAGCACTCCCGTCAACATGAGCAAGCTTATTTGGCGTAGGATTCGGTTCATTGGTTGTGTGTATTGTAAGTCGTTTTTCTCCCGGATACGATCTGGGGCGCCGAAACGCTCCTGTGACCTTGCGGCGTATTCGGAAGCTTGGGTTGCGTACACTAAGGATGGATGTAAATGGATGTAAAGTAAAGGGAAATCTCGAGAGCAATTTGGGCCTTTTAGGCCTTGTTTTAGGGCTTTGGTGGAACGCTTAGCCTCTTAACTGCTCGCAAGCAGTTGAACCGGTTCACCTCCTGGCCGAGGGCGCATTTGGATGACATTGTCGTATGGCCGCCAAGCGAGCAGCGGCCGGTATAGATGAACGCCCCATTCCAGAAGGCCTGCGAAAAAAATTGACGCCCAATAAGGCAGTCCTAAATGGCTGAAAACAGCCAGACTGATCAAAAACACACCGCGTAGGCGAGCGGACAACCCCACCAGAAAATGGACGTCTTTTTCCTCGCGGCGGTCAGACAAAACGACCTGATTATTTTTCCCATCCCAGTGGTAAAGAGGCCCTGTGCCGTGCGCAAGAACAAATAAAAACCCACTCAAGACACCGGCTATCGCATAGGACACAATGTCTTCTGAAATTTTGGAGATAAAATTTCCTAAAACGCCAGTTCCGACAACACCAAAGAGCAGCGTCTCCATCGCCACGACAATGGCAACCGCCGCCCTATCGTTCCACCATCCCAAGATGTGTGTGCGCATCAAAACCTGGCGAGCCAACGCGGGGATCATGCCGACCGACGGTTGATTCCACATAGACAGAAGTGACTCCGCGATAGAACTAGCCGCTTTTTCATCTTCCTCCGTCATTTTCGCTACGTTCGAATTTTTCAAATCGTAATGGTCTTTAACATCCACCCAAAGAAACTCTGGTGAAGGTTCCAAAGCCCACATCACGAAAAATTTACTGCGCCGATCAGAGTCCAGAAGTTTATCCATTAATTTTTTATGCACAGCCGGTAAAAAATACCAGAAGATTTTTTGTCTTCTTTCATATTTGGGCTGAAAGATTGACGATGGAATAGTTAGAGGGTCAAAGCGGGCCAAAAACTCAATTGCCGCCCGATGAGTTTCCCAATTCGAAAGAAGTAACGCTAAGGGAGCGCCCTCATTTTGTAAAAAGGCCAGCCGCTCAGCCTTGTTATTTCCGGCATTTAAAAAGGTATTAAGTACACCCGCAACGGTTTCAAAATGACGTATGAGCGCTATTTGCCACAAATGACTCAGCCCTGCGGGCCAAAGGACGCTGTAACTGGCAAGTTGCCGGTACAAGGGCTCTTTTCTAGCCCGACTCATATTATTCTTCAGCACATCTGAACGAAGCTCTTTATTGAGCATTCTTAGAATTTTTAAAGGAAGTTCGATTGAGCCGTATTTTTCCATTTCACGCACTACAGAATCATGAGCCTCTCCCATCAGTTGAAAGATGCGTTCGCTATGAGACTCAAAAAACGACTGGGATCTAAGACTCTCGATGAAGAGGTCTTTGGCAGTGGTCAATTGGCGACGTATGGCTTGGCGTTCTCCCTCTGAGCCATTCACGAACTTATTTGAAATTTCCATGAAGCGCTCTATTGCCGCAGGACTTAAAGTCTCCGAAGCAGCGCTGGGATCTGTTGTGGAATATTCCCCCACAAGCAAATTAATAAGCACTTTTGTGTAAGGGCCGTCTATGTCCGCGTCAGTTATTAAATTTTCCTCATTGCCTAAAACATTTTGGATATCAGCTTCCCAAAATTGATGCAGCGCCGCGGCCTTTCGTAAAGCATAGACTTGCATGGGCGTGAATGACAGACGCGAGAACTTTTTTATCCTAATGTCGTCTTGAACATCGGGATAGGCGTCGAGAAGAGAAGACGTATCGGTTCCCACCTTCTGCATATCCTCCACTTGTTGCCGGTCGCGCTCCGTGATGTACCCATCCGAAAAGGCGGTTTCTGCCAACGTGGCGAGGGTATGCCAGGGAACGAAGGACTTAAGCCGTCCATGGTCCTCGGGATATTTATTTGGCAAGACCACATGCTCATAGAGCTCGTGGAAAATGCCGATGGCGTTTTGGGGTGAGAAGTAAATGCGCACGCTACGGCCGTCCTGAATGGCCCCGGCGCGGATCGGTAAACCCGATTTTGGATCAAGGACCGGAGACGGCATTTGGTGAAAGGTGATTTCAGGGCGTAGGCAAATGATTCGTTGGATCTGGGCTAATTCTTTCGCGAAATCAGGGAACGCCTTTATAAATTCATTATCCCTTGCTTGTTCCCCTATTTGGAGGCTCAAAAGCATCTCCTGGACGATGTTTGCGTCTATTGGCGTTGCCTTGCTTTCTAAAAACAGACGCTGTAATTCTTCCGGCGTGGCGCTTTTAAACCCCGTCGGCTTTTGGGCGCGCGCCAAACCTCCTAAGTCCCGCCGCGTGGCCCAGGCCACCCTAGCGCGACAGATAGAGCGCCAGAAGGTTAGGATGGGGACGGGCATCAGCGCTTGGCTGTAAAATTTATTCGATAGTTGAACAGAGGGCCGTTTGAGGGTAAGTGGGTAGGCATGGGTAGTATCGAGCAACAGCCCCACGGAAAGAACGGCCGCGATAACACGTGAAAAAAACATCGGCGCGCTGAAACTATACGGTTTTTTGTAGTCGCAGAGGATGGAGCGGAAAGACTGCGGGCGGGCCTAAAGGGCCCAGATGCCATTGGGGTTAGCGAATGACAACCAACTTTCCGCGAACTTTTCCGCCTGGATTATCGGTCACCACATACAAGTAGATCCCCGACTGGACGCGGTCTCCCGACTCATTCGTTAAATCCCAAGAAACCACGGTTCCTGTGGCCGTGAGCGTTTTGACCCGATGGCCGGCTATCGTAAAGAGTTTTACTTTACTTCCCTCGGATAGCCCGTCAAACGTCACATCGTGGCCGCGGTGCTGGTCGACGCGCCAGGGGTTTGGGTAGACTCGCACCGCATTTGCGACGGGGCTCACCAAGGTCAGGTTTTTTTGGAAAAATTCGGATGTGGCGCCCCCCTCATATACCCAGGCCACTTCCAAAACATACTCCCCGGGAAGCAGCCGAAGAGAAGCGAAATCCACCTCTTGACCGGCAGGGTAAGTTGCCGTCCATGCCGCTGATGCGGCCGGCGTCGATTTGCTCGAATTCCGCTCCGTCTCTAAAACCGGGCTCAAGCGAAACAGGACCGCCTTCACGCCGGCGGGAGGTTGTACGGCCAGGACGCCGTTCACCGGGAGTTGATCGGGAAGACTCGTTAATGAACCTTTCGGCTCGACGTCCCCCACCTGAACACGCATGGTTTCGGTGGGGTCGCCAAAAAATTGGTCCCCGCGCTTCATTTGCCACGCGAACGTGTAATACCCCGCCCGGGCCGGCGCCGTAAAGAGAATAAAGAATGATTTGGTCATGCCGGGCAAAATGACGTCTTGGGGATCTAATGGCACGCTGTCGAATCCCCAAATTTTGTTGTCGGCTGGGTTTTGGGATCCCAGTTTGAATCCGCCCGCATATGTCCAGGTGCTGTAGCCAATGTTTCGAACCGTGACCAAGCCCGCAAAAGAATGGCTGCCCGGCTCCAACCGGGGAATGGGCAGCATGGAAACAACGGCCGCGTCATCTTGTGCTCGCGGAACTATGACGCTGAGGATGGACACCTCCGATGCCGCTTGATCACCCAAGGCATCTCGAACCAAACAACGAAACCCTTTTCCACTCCACGTCGCATCACGAGGCGTGAAAGAATATCCGTAATGGTCTGGGGCTTCGGGGATGTTTACAAAAACGCCGTTTTCCGTCCATTGCCATTGGTAGTGGTAAGGAGGCAGCCCGTAGGCCGGCCCCACCACAAACGTTGCCGGTTGCCCAGCCACCACGGACAACGACACGGGGGAATACCCAATCGTTAACCGCAGCACGTTTAGGGTCCCGGCGGGGCTTTCAAGGGTATTCGGTGTTCCCGGTTGGTTGTCGAGGACTCGGTACCGGTAGCGAATGCCATGTTGCGTAAACGTGGATGCCCACACGCTATGGAGGGTCCCCGTAGCGCCTGGGACGTCCATCCACTGGGTGGCGCCAACGGCTAACGATTGCCACTGAATCTGATATGGTGCGACACCCCCAGTAATCTTGGCTTCGAAGGTCGCTTGTCCCCCGATGCCTACTTTGGGATGACCAGGGTGCACCACTTGCAAGGGCTCAGCCGGTTGCACCGTTAAGACAGCGGCCTCTGAAAGGATTTGACCCGCCGTATTATTGACACGGCAGCGATACTGAGACAAATGGTGGCTAGGCCCCGCGCGAGGAATGCTGTAGAACGAAGACGTCGCGCCTGGAATGGCGACAAAGTCACCGGTCACACGGACCTCCCATTGATACTGCGCCGCGGGTTGAGCAATGACCCCCACCGAAAAGAAAGCCGACTGCCCGACTTTAACCGACAAGTCCCTGGGCTGCTGCGTGAGGATAGGAGGAAGCATGCCGCCTGAGGAGACATAAACAGGAATGACCGTATCTCCCGTATATTGACGACTGCTGGTCACCACGGCCCCCAACCAATGCAATCCGGGCGTCGAAGGGTTCCACGTAAATGTATAGGACGACTGGCCAATCCATGTCGCCCGGCCCACGGTCGAAGAATCCACTAAAACATCCACACGTTCAACACGGCCATTGGTACTCAAATCCATCGCTTTCAGAAGAATCGTAGTCGACGTTGAATTGCTCACCACACTGTTGGCCGTGGGTTCTAAAATAACCACCACAGGGGCGGTATCCACATAGATCGGGACTCCCGAGGCGATGCCCACATATCCCCTGGAATCCACGGCTCGCGCAAAAAGCATGTACATCCCGGGGCTTCCCGCGATCCATGTGGCCTCATACGGCGGAGCGCTCAGCGTTGCGAATTCGTGCGTTTTGTTCCCGTCGGGACCCAACGCCCAAAAAATGACTTGCTCCACTTGGCTGCCGCGATCCGTAAAGGCTTCGGCGATAACTTGCACCGGCCTGTTTGGAATGGTGCGGCTATAGCGGGACGGGGCAATGAGCTGAGCGCGCACACCCCCGACTTGCGCCGGAAGCGTAAAAGAAACACGAGGGGTAGCCGTGTCGTAAAAGCCGGGAGACGAATGGCCGTACTGATCCACCGCCACGATCGCCACGTTATAGGTTCCAGCCGACAGCCCTGGCGTAAACACCCACGTTCGTGGGCCGGTTTGGATCGCGTAGCCCAACACCACCTGCTCTCCGTTAGGTCCCGTGCCAATCATTAACACCCGGTCGACGCCGTCTTTGTTGAGCGTCACCGTAATGGTCAGCGGTCCAGTGTTGTCCGCGGGTTTAATCACCGAGCCCACAATGGCCGGCTGCAAATCCAATCGCAAGGGTGTGCCGGAGAGCGTAAAACCCGTTGTGCGCGTTGGGTTTCCGATTTCACGCAACGTCACACGCGGGGACACGTTGGGGTTGATGTAAACGCCATTCGCATCGAATTGTGCCGGATTTAAATTTAGGGTCATGGTTAATGAATAACAGTTCAGCCCGCAATCCGGGTCTCGGGTGGCAAACCCAAACCCTAAAATTTCAATCGAGGCTATTTCCCAGCCCGCTGGAATGGGCCCCATGTTGATAAAAAAGCGCACTTGGCCCGAGCCGGCGGCACTGACGAACCACCAATTGGTTTGCTGCATGGAACCAGGCAGGCTGGTCGGGATGGGCGGTGAGACATGTAAATTGACCGTTCGTGTGACCGTGCGTCCACAAGACGTGACGGATGCGGTAAAGAGATAGTCTCCGGGGCTGGTGGGCACAAACGTGGCGCCACACAACCCATACGGGTTCGTGCAGTTTTGTTGAGCGCCGGACAAACTGACCGTCCCTTGACCCACCGCCGTGACTTGCACGGTTTGCCCCACCAAAATCATTCCGCTAGGCGCCATCACTCCCACATCCAAGTTCTCTGGACAACCTCCCCCGGCACCGGGTCCGCTTGGGGTCACGCACCTCCCCTGGCCATCCACCACCGACCCCGCACAACAGCCGGCGGGCTGGGAGTTCGCCGTCTGTCCCGCACCGGCACAGGATAAGGCGCACACGCCGTTTTCATCCATGGAGGCCCCGCTGCAGCAGCCGCCAGGTTGGGTCTGGGCCAGTTCCCCGACCTGAGCACAAACCAATTCACAAATTCCGTTTTCCCCAACGGCCGCTCCGCTGCAGCAGCCCCCCGGCTGAGCCGACGCTTCAGAACCTACGGGTGCACAAGCCAACTGACAAACCCCTCCCACTCCAGGGGCAGCACCGCTGCAGCAGCCATAGGAGGACCCGGCCGCCGACTCTCCCACCGCGGCGCAGGCTTTCACGCAGACCCCTTGTTCATCAGGGGCAGCCCCATCGCAACACCCATAAGAAAAACGGGTCGCTGCTTCACCCATCGTGGCGCAGGCCTTCGTACACACGCCTTGGTCGTCGGCTTTGGCTCCTTCGCAACACCCATAAGAAAAACTGGAAGCGGGCTCACCCATCGTGGCACAGGCTTTGACGCAGACCCCTTGTTCTGGTGCGGCCCCATCGCAGCAGCCGCCCATTCCAACGGGATAACCTAAGCCGCTGCAGGGAGTTTCATTTGGAATCGGCGGCTGTTCCTCGCCGGGAAGTGTGGGGGTTGGCGGTGCGGTCGGCGCTTCGGGTTCGCGAGGCTGATTTCCAGGGATAGGGTTCGTGCGGGGGTTTCCTTCTTCGCCGCGCGGAGCCGGGGATCCGGTTCCAGGGGAGGTGGGCGTGGTCGTAGGGCACGCCGACCCAATCAGCGTGCAGACATTGCCGCAATTGTCCACCCCAGACGATGTTCCCCCGCAGGCGGGTTCACCCGCGCTACAATTGCCGTCGGGCGTACAGGAAGGGCTTTCTACGCAAGCATTCCCGTCGCACCCCGCCGGCGCAAAACAGTTAACACCCATTTCACAGGAGGCGGGCCCGACACTGCCCCCGCAGCTGATTTGACAATTGAAGCCATCCCAGGTGCCTTCAACATAGCCGACATTGGGGCAGCTGCCGTAACAGCTCTCCGCGCGCACGATCGAGGCCGCGCTCCAGCTGATGGCCACGAGCAGCGTCCCCCCCAGAATAAACCGGCGGCTCACCGGTTTTCCTCGGCACGGGTTATGTTGGCCGCTGATTTAAGCGAAGTTTCTTCGAGCAGCTGCAGGATTTCCATGGCATCGGGTGCCGTCGCCGCAGCGTCATAGCCGTAACGATCGTGTTCAGCCGATGAGGCCAAACGATGGCGCTTAATAGATTCAAATTGGATGAGGTTTCGCCGCCCGTCTTCTGGCTTGCCAAAGCGAAAGAGGATTGAAAAGTATTGCGTGGAACCTAAATCGCCGTAGGGGACCCAGGCATACGACAATTCCTGCCCCCACACATCGACCCCCAGCCCTGCACTTAAACCGGCTGCGCCTCCTAGATCATGGTCGGTGTCGGTGCGGTATCCCGCTCGAAGCGACACCATCGGCATCGGCCTCCAGGCGAGGCCCACGTGGCCGGAGGAGGCTTCCCCTTCCTTATGGAGAACCCATTCCGATGACAACGTCAGCCTTTCGACGGGTCGCCAGGCCAATCCCAGGCGAGCGGTTAAAGGCAAAGACCCTTTGTCCTCCAGGAAGGTTAATGGGGTTCCGATATTTGAAAATACGCCTGACACACTAAGGCGCTGCGTAGGCCGTATGAAAAGGCCTAGATCGGCTGCAAAGGCATTGGCCCCCACGTCGCTTAGTTTGGCTTGAATCGCTTTGGCGGTTAAGCCTACCGACACACGGGGCAAAATTTGCTGTCCGTACGACACACTGTACGCCGCGTAATAGTTCGAAAAATCTCCATTCGGGTTGCCGCTTAAGTCCCGGCCGACGACGTTTCCACTTCCTAAATACTGGATGGACGCTCCCACCGCTTTGCCTGGCCGCAGGGGCCGCACGAAACTGGCGAATTCGTAATGAATGGATTCCAAATAGGAGAGATGTTGACCGCTAAGCTGCATGCGTTCTAAAAACCCAAGGCCTGCGGGATTCCAAACGGGCGCATAGGCATCATGAGCCAAAGCGCTGTAGGCACCTCCTAAGGCGGCGGGACCGGCGCCTACCGGGATGTTTAAAAAAGCGGCCGACTCATGGCCGGCGGCGGCATGGAGTGGGTTTACCGTCCAAGCGGCAAAGGTGACGGCAACTAAAACAAGCGGGTGAGCCCTCATGGCCCCACCAGTGTGCAAGGCCCACGTTAACGCTAGGTTAAATAGCCCGAAGTATTTAGGCCCAATTTAACTTCACCCTTATTATGTAAAGGTTAACCTGAATGTAACCTTCTTGCCATTTGCCTGTAGCATTCATCTGGCAAACATAGGCCATGAAAAGCATCGGAATCGCAGTCATCGCAGCGGCGTTGGGGTTGGGGGGCGTGAGCCGGGCTTATGCGGAAGGCGCGGGAACCTCGGGGGGTAACATATTAAGTATCCCCGTAGGCGCTCGAGCGATTGCGATGGGGGAATCGTATACGGCGCTGGCCGATGACGCTTCCAGTCTTTATTGGAACCCAGCAGGTCTTGCACTTTTAAACCAAAGCCAAGCCACATTCACCCATAACCGCAATATTCAAGATACGACTTATAACCATTTGTCCGTGGCGACCCCGCTTGAAAGCGGTGGCTTGGGGGCAAGTTTGACTCATTTATCGTTTGGCACGATCCCCGGATACGACAATTCTGGAAATGCAACCGGCAACGTTTCGGCACATAGCGCGGTGGCCACCGTGGGCGGGGCTTTGCTGGGCGACAACTGGTCGGCCGGGGCCGTGGTCAAGGGCGTTCAAGCCACGTTGGCGGATGAAAAAGCGACCGGCTTTGCTTCGGACCTTGGGATGAACGCGATCTATCCGCGGGAAATTTTTGGCGGAGCGACGCTTCGAGCGGCGGCGACTATACGCAACCTGGGGACCGGACTCAAATTTATCAACCAGCGCGACCCCTTTCCCACTGAATACCGCGGCGGCATCGCGCTGCTGCAATTGGCCGACCGCCATTTAAACGTCTCCTTAGACGCCGCCAAAGCGCGCGATAACAAAGTTGCCTTTTATTCGGGCGCCGAATACACGATGGCTCGCTACCTGACGCTTCGAGCCGGTTATGCCGGAAACCATACAGAGAGCAATGGGCTTCGCATGGGGATCGGTTTAAACGTTATGAATTTTTCGTTTGATTACGCCTTCAGCCAATACGGCGATTTGGGAATGGCGCATCGATACGAAGTCACCTACCGCTTTGGCGCCATGCGCCCGATGCTCTCGCCTGAAGAGCGACGAATCCTTCGCCGCGGCAAACAAGCCATGCGCGAGGGCAATTACGGGGAAGCCGTTATGCTCTTTAACAGCCTCATCGAGTTGGAGCCCCGGTACAAGCCGGTGCGACCCCTGCTTCGCACCGCGATGCGAAGCTACCAGAAACAGGAAGATTTGGCGAATAAGCCCAATGATTTCCAGTGGCCCGCCCAGGCCTCTTCACACCGCGATATTAACCCTGGCGAAGCCGGAGAATTGGAACAACTCTTGAACATGGGCAACGAAACGATGGCCAGAGGGAATGTGCCGGCTGGCGGAAAGGGAGTGCCCGCGCAATGAACTATTTTCGAACGTTAATGCTCTTAGCCGTTGTCGCCGGGGGGGCGAGCGCCGCCCAAATTCAAATCACGGCGGTGTCAGGGTCGTGGCGCAATGCCCAGGATTCGCAGCCGGGGTCCTCCGCCTACGATCCGGTCATCACAAACGGCACCCCCACGAGCCTCATTCGCTGGGGAAAACCGGACCTCCCGTCGCTTCCGCAAAGCGGTTACGACTTTACGCGGACTGTCCCCGGGGTTCAAACGGTGCCGCCCGCGCCGACGCCGAATTTCCCCATGGGCACGTTTCGGCATCAAAATTTCCCAGTCGATGTCACGTCTCTAAGCTCCGTGGATTTAGACATCGTCATGTCTATGACAATTGATGGAACTCCAATTCCCGCCAAGACCTTTACGTTTAAATTTACGCATGATGAAACGGACAACAATCTTTCGCCGTGTCCTTATGCGACGCCTCCCGGCGGAAAATGCTCGGACCGCGTGTCTTTTGTGTCCAGCCCGCAGCCGACCACGTTTCAAGTCGGCGGCGTCGACTACACGCTTTCCATGAGCTTTGTGGATTCCAACGGCAATAACGTGTCGCAAATCATCACCCTAGAAGACCAAGTGAACACGGCCGCTTTGGTGGGACGTTTTACCGTGAGCACGAACAACGGCGGCGGGGACCCCGGCGACAACGACCCGGGCCCTGGGGACCCCGGGAATTTGCCCGGCGGCAATGACTCCAACAACCCGTTTTCTGCCGCTTCGACAGATTTAAGCGGTGCCTATGCCTACCCGGTGCCTTGGAAGTCGACCTCCGGTGTACCCATCACGTTTAAAGGGTTGACGGCAGGGACTAAAATCCGAATCTTCTCAGCGGACGGGCGGCTCGTTCAGGAGCTGTTCTCGCCGTTAGGCGCCGATGTGGCGTGGGATGTGAAAAACTCAGACCGGAAAAATGTGGCGAGCTGGGTATACTTTTACGTCTTGGACAACACACACGAAAAACGCAAAGGCAAACTCGTCATCATCCAGTAAACCATGGCAGATCGTTGGTGTGCCAAATGCCAAAAGTGCCTGGCACCTTTGGCGTCAAAATTGCCCGGCACCTTTGGCGAGGGTTTCTATGGCTTGTTTAGCGGCTGCAGCCAAAGATGCCGAGGTGGTTTTTTCGCTCACCGCTTTAAGCACTGGTAGCGCTTTCGATGCTTTCTCGGGTAGTAGCCCTACTAGGCCTATCGCTTGGAGTTGAATGTTTTCATCCGGATTCTCTAACAACGCGATGAATAGGTCGAAACCGGACAAAAGCGCTTGGTGAAGCTGTTCGGCGATACGCCCTTCTTCCTTGACACGTTTTTGAATTTCCCAGAGTCCGAATGTTCCCTGAATCACTCCTAACGTTTGATGCGCCGTAAATACTCCCTTTCCTTGCCCAAAGCGAAACAGTAGCTCAAGGACGTCTGCACAGTGTTCAAATGTCGGGATTTTTAACACTTCGATCAGCGGCTTGACCGCCGAGGCCGTCGCTTCGTAAATAGATCCCCGGCACCCCAGCCCTTCTCGAAGGTCATCCAATGCAAGCTCTTGGACGCGCCGATCTGGCGCTAAAAGCTGACGGATCGAGTCGGGAACCCATGCAGAGGTCCCATCCGCGCATTCCAGCACCTCCCAAGGAGCTTCGCTTAATTTCCGTTCAAGTTCTAAATACATCATCGTTATCCCAAGCTAAATCAAAGGTGCCAATCAAAGGTGCCTGGCACCTTTGGCATACGCGAAGGAAAGGATCAATATTCCCCAAGAAGGCGCTATTTGGGATATGGATTTTCATAGCTTAATATTATCGGGATTCCCGGTAAATTGTCATTTTGCTTATATTCCTGGGGTAAATCCCGAAACTATGAAACCCCGAGATACCCACAAACACCTCGCGGCCTTCGGTGAAGCCGCTGGCGAGGGAGAGGCCTTTGGGGAGTTGGGCAATGACGGGCTTTTCGCCTCCCACCTCGATCAGCAGTTCGATGATCGGGCCCTGAAAGCGGGTTTTGACGATTTTGCCTTTCACCTGGAGTGATTCTTCTCGTGATGTAACGTACACATCGTTCGGGCGGAAATAGATCCGCACTTTTTGGCCCAGGTTGTACTCGCTGACCGAATATTTGAAAGGGCCCCACACGGCAAGCCGTCCAACTGGATTAACTGGATGAGCTCGTTTACACGTGAAGGCACGCGGTCAGGCCTCTGCGTCGAGGCCCGTGCGTGGCGAAAGAGAGTCCACGTTAGGATTTCGTACGACGGAATAGAAGTAAGCCTATTAAAGTGATTAACAGGATGGCCAAGGCAGAGAGCCCCTGAATGACACGTTTCAGTTTTTGGACATACCCGGAGGGATAGCCCCAGTCTTCCTGATAAACAAATTGGCCTTGCGCATTGTTTCGTGTGTGAATTCCCGCTTGCCGCCCGTTGAGGTAATGCCAAACATCCACCACGGTTTTCCCATCGTAGAAGAAGTATTTCGCTTCGCCTTCTTTTTTGTCGTTTTTGTAACGGACGACTTCGCAAAGCGTGCCATCGGCATAAAAGTCTTTAACTTCCCCTTGGCGAATAATGGGTTGTCCACTTTCGTCAAACGCTTTATCATAGATTAGCCAACCGTTTTTGTAGCGCACTTCTGTGCGTGGCTGTCCGTTGCGGTGATAGGTTTTATAGAAGCCGTTGTTGCGGTCAGAGAAAAGATCGGTTTCTGAAAAAAGATGGCCTTGGTCGTACCAGACTTTCTCAATCTTTCTCGCGGGAGGATCATCAGGCGGGGGCGCCTTTTGTTCGATGAATTCCGGGGCATGCTGCTCTATGTCGGGCACTCCACCAGCATAGCCCGCGCACCCAATGCTTAAAAATAAGGCCAACAAAAAAAGTGTTTGTCGAAGAGTCATAAAGTCTCCTTAGCGCGTAACCATTGGCGAAGCAGCGCGGCATGCCAAAAGCCATAGAGAAGCAGCAAAACCCCGATAGCACTCAAGGGAAACCACGGAATGAAGTTCCAATACCCGCGATCGATCATGGCTTGGGCAGGATTGGCGAGATTGTAAATGACGGGCACAGGTTGCTGGAGAATGGGTGAACGAGAAAACCCTTTCCAATCGGTAAATTGCAGAGGTTTATCGTCCTTATAGAATTGAACGATGGGTCGGTAGGCCGTATAACCAAACCCTGGACGAGGAAAGCTAGAAGAGGGAACCTCTTCCGCTTTCGATCCAATAATCACGCCATTCGTTTTAACCGTATCCCGAAGCAGATAATAAATGGGCCGGCCATTTTGTAAACCGGTATAAAGCGAGCACACGCCTACGACTAGCCCCAAAAATGTCCGGATTCCGTATCCGATCCCACACAGGTTCTTTTGAACCCAAGGCCCAAATTCGTCTAAGGTCATGCTGGCCGATTATAAACCGCTGATGCGCGAACCTCACACCGGAGGCTGCATCTGCGGGCAAGTAGGTATGAATTCTTGGGCCGGCCGCTCATGATGTTCCACTGCCACCGCCAGACTTGCCAAAAAGTGACGGGCGGCGATCGTTTAGCGCCCGCTACGGCGATAAGCGATTTCCGCGAGGAACGCGCGGTGGTATTCGGGGGATCAGCCGTTTTATGGCCCTTGATGGCCCGCGATGAGGGGACTGGGTCGCTGCTCCATGACGCGGATAATATGACTGATGGCAGAGGGTCGTTTTTTGAAATCGTTGAGCCAGGGCTGTCGTCGAGTGACCATCTTTCTTAGCGACGTAAGCAAACGTTTGCCGGATCTTTGTAAGGCGTCGGTCTTGCTTATCCGGTTGAAGTTCCGCTTCTGTGATTCCGAAATTCTCCCAGACAGCCTGGATGAAATGCTCTAGAGGCCTAGGCTTGATCCTTACCTGCTGGCGAATAGGATGCTGGGCTTCTAGATTAGGCGAACGATGTTTGGAGATGAAATCTTTGCTGCTTGGGACAAGTGGCCCCTCTCCCGCATGGGCGCTTGGGGGTTGGGGGATGTTAGGCGAACCGGCTTTGGTCAGGAATCTGCCCCTGGTGCCAGTCACCGTGTTTGTGCAGCAAAACCCCTTTACTGGCTATTCCGTTTTATTCGCATTCTCAAAAAATGACATGTTTTCGATCGAAGCCCGACCATCGGCTCTCTGCAAAAACGTGTCAATTTTCCTTTGTACGGTAAAAACAGTACATGAGTGGGCTGGGGTTGAGAAAAGCTAGAAAGAGCCGGCTGGAGCGATTGAATTGCTTGGGGCGGGGGCTATCGACTGCGAGGAGATTGAGGTTTTATATTTGACGGCGGTGCCCGTCACGATGGTTTCTTGGACGGTGAAGATAGGCAGAAAAATAAAGGGAATGTAGGTGGTTCGTTGGTCGACATAAATATTGATCAGGTTATCGGCCTTGACGGCGTTTTTAGCTCGTTCCACGGCCACGCGCATGCCCTCTTCCGGCCCATCCCGAAACCCTAAGATGTAATTGTTCACGGCTTTCCCTCCCACCAACCCCAAAGAGACTTCATGGTCGGGGTCTAAATGCGTGGTGGAGACGGCTAACGGGGTGAAATGGGCGCAGCCAGCCAACAGACCGATGCAAAGGGCTACGGAAAACCTTTTAAGCAGTGATTTCATCGGGGCTATCTTAGAATAAAAGCCTTGCCCCTGGTGCCAGTCACCGTGTTTGTGCAGCAAAACCCCTTTACTGGCTATTCCGTTTTATTCGCATTCTCAAAAAATGACATGTTTTCGATCGAAGCCCGACCATCGGCTCTCTGCAAAAACGTGTCAATTTTCCTTTGTACGGTAAAAACAGTACATCTGATCTACTGAATATTAGCGGTCAGAATGGTGACTGGCACCAGGGTCATTTGGGGGTCGCGGTGGGGAAATTGTGGATCGTGAAAGGAGCTAGGTCTCCCGCCAAGATTATTCAACTACGTTAGTTTCGCGGTGCCTAGACGTAAGCGTCTCATGGCTGGTCGTACTCGTCGTGCCGTTTCCACCAGATGCCGGTTTCGTTGCGGCCGAGGGGGGCGCGGTCGAGCCATTGGTATTTGTTCCAGAGGACGTCGAGACCGCGGGCGAAGGTCGAGTAGGTGTGGTAAATGGCGTCGCCTTGGCGGATGAAGGCGCTCATGCCGGGCAGCTCGCGTAAGTAAGTCGCCGTATCCACGCCGCACATCGCGGCGAACTGGCCAGGACCCTCGGGTGTGTTGCGGGTTTTGACGCTTTGGACGCCGGGACGCTTCATCGGCGGCAATTGTTCGTAGTTGTACTTAACCCCTTCTTCAAACTGCTCTTCTTCCGTGAAGCCCACGCTGTAGTCAAAATTGAAATCACTGCCGAAGGAAGACGCCCAAGGGAAGGTCCACCCCATCCGCTTTTGATACGCCGCCAGCTTGGCAAAAGGCGCTCGCGATACGGCCCACAGCATCACATCGTGATGGGCCAAGTGAACGGCAATCCCGTTGAAACTATCCGCGATCGAAGAACACGACGGGCAGCCGGCTTTGTAATCCGGCCCAAACATGAAGTGGTAGACCAGGAGCTGCGAGCGGCCTTGAAACAAATCCTTGAGCGGGGCGGAGCCTTTGGCGGTCTCAAAGCGATAGTCTTTATCGACGCGAACCCACGGCAGCGCTTGGCGCTTCTTCGCCAAGGCATCGCTTTGATGCGTGAGCGCTTTCTCGGCTTTGAGCAGTTGGAGCCGGGCCTTGAGCCATTCTTTCCGTGTTCCTATTTTGTGCGTTTGTTTCGCCATAGTCGTCTCCTTTGTGTGTAAACGGCGGCGCCGCCCACGATCACCCACGCGGCGGCGCAGAGGGGGCACACGATCAGCCGCTGCAGCTTTCGAGTGGAATCGCTTGACCGGTTTCGAGCAAACTTTTGAGGCTGCTTAAGACCGCAGGCCAACCGTTGTTGACGCCGCGCAGCGAGTGGGGATCGTGGCCGATATCCTCCGACACCAGGTTTTCGTGCATCACATTCAGACGAACCAGATCGCGCACCGGTTGCAAATCAAACGTCACCCGCGAAAACCCATGGCGCTTCGCGGCCAGTTCCGGCGAATCTTTGACCGCAAATTCATAGGCGAGCTTGCGTACCGGTTCCCAGGTGAGCACTTTCCCGGTGTCTTGCCATTTGCTGGCGGTCCCCGCGGGCGGGTTCATGCGGAAGCGTCCACCCGCTTGGGGTTCCATCTCGATGCGGTACCCCATCCAATACTGTTCACTGAAATCGCCCTGGGTGAGAGCGTTCCAGAGTTTTTCGGGTGTCGTGCGGATAAAGGTCGTATAGACGAACGCGTGCGTCTCTGGCTTAACGGACATGGTCAGTCCTCCAGTTGTCGTTTTAAATTCCATAGCGCTTCAAGACGCGGGTGTTCAAAGGGCGTGATCCAGCGTTTCGCGATGGAGTGAATCGGTACGGGGTTCAAGAAATGCAGCTTCTCGCGGCCCTTCCAGTGAACGGCGACCAAATGGGCCTCTTCGAGTTGAATCAAATGCTTCGTCACCGCCTGCCGTGACATATCCATGCCTTCGCAGAGATCGGAGAGGGTTTGCCCCCCGCGAACGCGCATGCGGTCGAGCAAACGCCGCCGGCCGGGATCGGCCAAGGCTTTAAAGAGAAGATCCGTGGCCGTATCGGTAAGCGTCTCTTTATCCTCGGATTTCATGCCACGAGTATAGGCAACCATATGGTTGCATGTCAAGATGATGAAAGAGGAGCCGATGCTTAGGGTGCTGAGTGGGGGTAGGGGACGGTCCTCGGTTGCTCGGTAAGTTGACGTCGCTTGGCCGGGACTCCCTTAAAGCCCCTCTCTTCGCCTCTTCAACGAATGAATCGTTGCCAGCCGCCGTAACGATCCTCGACGGGACCGCGGCAAAAACTAAGCGCGACGAGGCCGAGTCCGCTGACGCCCGCGATCCACGGCCAGGCCGGCGATCCGCCGCCCCAGAACCAAGGGGAAAGGAGCACCCACGCGCCGCAAGGCACGTTGAGCAAACGCACCAAGCGAGCCGGTTCGGCAAATGCAATCACGGCGAACGTGACAATCAACGCGCCAACGACGTGCGTGCTGTCCGCAGCGGCACCTGTTAGCCCCAGCGCGGAAGGAGCGGCCATGAGCCAAACGCCGATCAAGGCACTCCCCAACAAGTTCCATGGAGCGGAGAAAACTTCGATGCCATGCAGCACTTCCATAAATCCGGAACGTCCGGGCAGCGGCGGCGGTTCTTCCTTGGCAATTTCGGCTCCCCGCCAAAACGCCCTCCACAGGCCGCCGCCTTCGCGCCGAATGCGAATAAGAAATTGACTGGTGGCGATCACTTCATCGAGCGCCGGCGGGACCATTAAGAGCATCACCGCCGAAGCTGCCAAGCAAAGCGTGCACCAGGTGCCGACACTCACCGGCTGCAGAATCACCAGCACAATGCTGACGACGCCCGGAGGAATAATAAACAAGCCGAACAACAGCACCATCCACGGCATGGTGTGCCAGCGCCGCCGGCCGCCGATCAGCCCGGCCAATGCGTCGATCAGATACGAGAGCGCTCCCAACCCGGCGTCAGACACAGGAAAAGCTTTGGAGATGTCCGAGGTGAGCACGGTACGGGTGCCGTTCCCAAAAAAAGGGTCCCATGGATTCGTGATGTGCCCCAGTTGAAACGCCGCCATGTAACGCGAGAGGAAAAAGCCCACCATCGCCAGAAACACAATTCCTAACCGTTGTGTCCATTCTGAAGGGTTGTAGCTCCAGCCTGGAGGAACGCCGGAGCCGGGGCGGTCATTTTTCAGGCTCGGGATGATGACGGCAAATAAAACCATGAGTCCGCCCACCAGGAGGTCGTTGTTGTAAACGGCGGCGTTCGACGCCCAGAATGCCAATGGCGCGCTCATCACCCATAGGCCGACGCCACAGACGGCCCAGGCAGCCCAGGCATGGCGTAAGGCAAGGACGCTGAAAAGAACAGCGGCCGCCCCGCTGGCTAGATCGCTCCACAGGAGCGTAGGCGGGATGACCCCGAGGGCAGGCACGGAACCCATCAACCAGAAACCCATAAACATGTTGGCCACGTGAGGCCACGTCAGGCGATCCGGCGCAGGGGCGGGTAAAGTCACAAATTGTTTTCTTTGTACCAACCGGTTGGATCCGCCTTCAGTGCGGCGATCATCTTCGGCAATGTTTCACGCAGCGAATGACGCGGCTTCCAGCCAAGCAATCGACGCGCGCGGGAAATATCGAGCGCGTAATGGGCGTCCGCTAAATCAATCATCCAGGGCTTGATGAAGGGATCCGGGCCGGGGAGAAGACCCTGAAGCCAGGCACCCGCCTTAGCCACAACCTTAGGGATGCGATACGTCGTCCATTCTTTACCGTGAAGCTGACGGCTGATGGTGCGTTGGAGTTCGTCGAAGCTCAGCGTTTCGGGCTCACCGATTAAAAGTGTCGTCACGGGTGGAAGCGTTTGACGCTGTTCGACGGCAAGCTTTAGCGCTTCCACTAAGTCATTTAAATGCACGAAGGACTGTCCGTGGGATATATCGCCGGGGAAGACGCGACCCAAGAGTTGGTTCTCGTAAATCCGTTGGATCTGGTGGGCGATCGGGATGGATTGACAGAGGTCATCGTAAACCCCCGCGACGCGCAAGAGGACCACCGGTATGTCTCCTCGTTCGCGAAGTATGAGCTGCTCTGTTTTAACCTTCGATTCGGGATAATCCCAGGTCGGCGAGACCGGCGAATTCTCATCGATGCGCTGCCCCGGCTCGCAGGGCGCGTGGACAAGCATGGTGCTGGAGAAGATGAATTGCTCCACATCAAAGTCACGCAGTCCGCGTAATAGCCGTTCGGTGCCCCGCACGGTCACTTGTTCATAGAGCGGGCTCGGCTTACCCGAAAAGCTGTAATACGCCGCGAGGTGGATGACGGAGGCAATGCGTGTGTGTCCTCCCCGCCGGACCTCCTCCAGCGCGGCATGCACGCTTTCATCGGTGCTTAAGTCACAGTCAATGACGCGCTCGGTTTCTGTGGGCGGATGAGGAGGACCTGCGCGATCGAACCCTATCTCGGAGTAGTTTTTGCCGACCCGCCGGATGAAAGCGCTTCCGATCAGTCCGCTGCTGCCGGTGATGATGAGCGTTTTTGAGGCTTGCTCGGTAGCAGCATGAATTTCTTTTTTCATAATCGCATCGCGTAACCCGTTCGACTGCAATGTCCTTTCGTCGGTTACAGGGGGTGGTATGAGGTCAAATGGCCCCGCTGGTGCCAGGAGACGAAGATTCAAAGAATAACCTATCTTCTCGTCATCATCGACAGCGGCGGCTATTAGCGTTGGCCTCTGCGATTATGTGTCGCAGACGCTCGAACGTATTGTGAACGCGCACGCGTGGAACCACTTGGGAAACGAAAATGCAGCGGCGAAAAACCGAAGGTCGTCCGGCGTAAGCGGCGCCTTCCCACACCCAAAATCTGCTTTTTCAAATCTGCGGGCTTTCCTTACTGTGCCTGCAATCTTCTATGCCAATCTGCCGGGCTGAAATGTGAACTCTCGAGTTTTCAGATGGGAAAGATCACAGCAGGCACAGCAAGGACAGCAGGGACATGGCAGAGAAGATTAGGAGATTCAAAGGCCATTTCTTGAAGAAATCGTATCAAGGATTGGAT
>CAYTWA010000004.1:0-216522 GCA_964441955.1 uncultured Elusimicrobia bacterium | reverse complement strand
CTCAGCCACATCGTACTCAGCTTCTTAGGACCTACGACTAATGGGGAGCACTATACGAGTCGAAGCCTTCGTCAAAATTCTTTTCGATTTGGGCGTCGATCGAGGAATGCCGGTCACGGTAGCGGCGGTGTTCACGGGCTTTGTTGTAGAGGATGCCGAAGAGGTACGTCAAAATTTTGGAACGCTTTTCGAAGCGGGCGCCGCCGTCTAAAAAGGCGCAGAACGTATCTTGCACGAGCTCTTCCGCATCGCTATCCGAAAAACCCATGCTGAAAGCCGCACGCATCAAATTCTCGGTGTACGACTCGACCAGCTGTTCCACGTCCTTCGCTAGAGGGCGGGTCGTGGGGGCTGTCGGCGGGGGAAAGGTCGTCACGCTAGCGCCTCATTAATTTTTCGCGAATCCGCGCTTTGACCTCAGGGATCTTCACGGCGGGGTGCTTGGCTAGGGTCGATTGCGCTTTGTGCAGGGTGCCTAACTCTTTGACTTCCGCCCAGTAGCGGCGGCAAAACGGACATACCAGCCAATGCAGCCAGAAGTGAAACCGTTTATAGACGCCGCCTTCCAACACCTGCTCGCCGTTGGCCACATGACGCGCAAAGGTTTTGCAGCTCATGTTTTGGCCGAGCCAGGTGATGACGGTGGGCGCCCATTCTTTGAGAGGTCGGTAAGGCATTAGGGCACCATTTTAAACCAAAGCTTCATCGCGGTGCACGCGCTGACTTGGCGCCGTGTGCCGGCAGTGTTCGCCGCATTGCTGCAGAAGTTTAGCCACGAGCCCTGTCCACCCTGTTTGGTGGGAGGCCCCGATACCCGCGCCGTTGTCGCCGTGGAAATATTCGTAGAAAAGCGGGTAATCGCGCCAATGCGGATCGTTTTGGAAAGTGGGCTCGGCGCCGAACACGGGCCGGCGTCCTTGCTCGTCTTTCATGAATGTTCCGATTAAACGATGGGACAGTTCCATGGCCGCTTCCCACAACGTCAACCACTGCCCCGATCCTGTGGGGCATTCCACTTTGAAATCGTCGCCTAAGTAATGGTGAAACTTCTGCAGGGATTCCACCAACAAGTAATTGATGGGCCACCACACCGGCCCGCGCCAGTTGGAGTTGCCGCCAAAAAGCCCCGTGGTCGATTCCGCCGGTTCGTATTGAATGCGGTGCGTGGTGCCGTCCAGGTGGAGTTCATAGGGGTAGTCGAGATGGTGCCGCGACACCGCGCGAACGCCGTGGGCGCCCAAAAATTCGCTTTCATCCAGCATGCGCTGCAGGATGCGCTTGAGCTGTTCCGGCCTGACAATTGAGAGCAAGCGGCGTTCGTTTTTCCCCATCTGGCCGTTGGACGTCACCTCGCGGGCCAAATCCGGGCGGTTGTCTAAAAACCATTTCATGCGTTTGGAGAAGCCAGGCATTTTGGCGAGGGCGGCCGCATCCAGGGTTTCCACGGCAAAGAGCGGGATCAAACCCACACACGAACGCACTTTCATGCGCACATGGTTTCCATCGGAAAAGTGCAGGCTGTCGTAGAAGAAGCCGTCTTCCTCGTCCCACAGCGATTCGTCTTCCATCCCCGACTTCTTTCCCATGGCTTCGGCTATATATAGGAAGTGCTCGAAAAACTTGCTGGCGATATCTTCATAGGCTTTGTTGTGCTGGGCGAGTTCAAAGGCGATCTTGAGCAGGTTCAAGCTGTACATGGCCATCCAACTCGTTCCATCCGATTGTTCGATGCGCGCACCCGCCACCGCCTGGTTGCGGTCGAAGACGCCAATGTTGTCCAGCCCTAGGAAGCCGCCTTGGAAGATGTTGTTTCCTTCCGCGTCTTTACGGTTCACCCACCAGGTGAAGTTAAGCAGCAGCTTTTGGAAAACACGCTCCAAAAACAGCAGGTCCCCTTTACCATTCATTTTGCGGTCGATCTGGTAGACGCGCCACGTGGCCCAGGCGTGCACCGGCGGGTTCACATCGCCAAACGCCCATTCGTACGCCGGCACTTGGCCGTTCGGGTGCATGTACCACTCGCGCGTCAGCAAATCGAGTTGGCGCTTGGCGAAATCGGGGTCGATCATGGCCAGCGGAATGCAGTGGAAGGCCAAATCCCAAGCCGCGAACCAGGGGTATTCCCATTTGTCCGGCATCGAAAGCACGTCGTCGCAATACATGTGTTCCCAGGCGCGGTTGCGCCCGGCGCGGCGGCCGGCGGGCGGCTTGGGCTGGGAGGGGTCGCCCTCCAACCAGTCTTTCAGAATGTAGTGAAAGTGTTGCTTGCTCCAAAGCATGCCGGCAAAAGCTTGGCGTTGAACGCGCCGCGCATCTTCGCCTAAAGACTGAGGCGATACGACTTGGTAGAACGCATCGGCTTCGGCTTGGCGTTGGGCCAACACCTGCTCGGTGGGTTCAAGGCGCGTGTCCGCGTCGCTTTTCACTAAACGCATGCGGATTTCCCACGTCTCACCGGGCTGAAGGGTTTTCTGGTAGATCCCCGCGGCTTTGGTGCCGGTCTGCGCGGGGTTCACCGCGCCTTTTTCGCCGTTGACGATGTAGCGGTGAAAAGCATCCTTCACGTACGGCGAAGCATTGGGAGAATGGAACAAGCGCTCAGCGTTGGTGTCGTTCTCGGTAAAAATAATCTCGTCTGGCTTGTCTCCTGTCACGATGTAAGAACCTAAGTCCGCATGCTCAATGGCCAAGCCGGTGCTGTGCAGCCCGAGGGAGGGTTTCTTGGAATCGCGGCCCCAGCTCCAGGTGTTGCGGAACCAAACCGTGGGAATCACGTGCAGCGGCGCCGCCTCCGGGCCACGGTTGATCGCGGTGATTTTGATGGCGATATCTTCCTGGCCGGCTTTCGCATATTCCACGAACACATCAAAATAGCGGTTCTCGTTAAAAACGCCGGTGTGCAGAAGTTCGAACTCCGGCTCATGACGGCTGCGGCGCTGGTTTTCCTCCACCAAACGCGCGTAAGGAAATTCGGCTTGCGGGTATTTGTAGAGCGCCTTCATGTAGGAATGGGTGGGTGTCGAGTCCAAGTAGAAGTAATACTCTTTGACGTCTTCGCCGTGGTTGCCTTGATTGCCGGTCACGCCAAAGAGGCGTTCTTTCAAAATCAGGTCGCGGCCATTCCAAAGGGAAAGCGCGAAGCACAGGCGGCCGTGGTTATCGGAAATGCCCATGAGGCCGTCCTCACCCCAACGGTAGGCGCGCGAACGCGCATCGTCATGCGAAAGATATTCCCACGCGGTGCCGTGCTCGCTGTAATCTTCGCGAACGGTTCCCCATTGACGATCGGAGACATACGGGCCCCACTTGCGCCAATGCGCTTTGTGCGCAGCGGTATCGGCGAGCCGCTGATGTTCTGGGGTCTGACTCACCGGGAAGACCCCGCGGCGACGCCGGCAATTTCCAAAACCGTTTTGATCTCGTCCGAATTGGTGCGTTTGATCGTTTCGTGGAATTGGTCGATCGACAAATAGCCGGTGATCAGTTCCTTCATCTCTTTGGGCCATTTCACGAGACATTCCTGCAAGTCGCGGATGGCGCTTTCGAAAGCAGCTTTAGGCGCATTCACCGTGCCGAGCACGACTTGGTTCTTCAGCACGATGTTGCGCATCAGCGTCCCGGCATCAATCGTGATGTCTTTCATCGGGGCGGGCACGCCGGTAAAGATGAAGATGCCGTTGGTGCCTAAGACGTTTAAGTAATCGAAAGACACTTTGGCCGCCCCGGTCGCTTCAAAAATAAGGTCGACGTTGCCGATGTGTTCGGTAATTTGTTCAGCCGAATATTCCGCCGTGGCATGGTATGGCGCGCCAATGCCTTCCAGCAGCTTGGCTTTCGCGTTCGGCTCCGGCTCGCGCGCCACGACGTGCACCTCCATATTCATCAAGCGCAGCGCCATCGCGCCCAAAATTCCGACCGGGCCCGCCCCGAGGACGACGGCTTTGTGGCACGTTTTGTTGGCGCCGGCTTTGCCAATCTGGCACTCCCAGTGCAATCGACTTTGAATCGTGTTTACCTGCATCAGCGCTTTTTGGGCGATGGTCATGGGCTCAATCAGCATGCCGAATTCTTTGAGGCTTGCGGGGACCCCGTTCATGTACATCTGGTCATCCACGACGTATTCGGTCATAAACCCATGCGCTTCCTTAATACCCCGTTCTGTAAAGTGGCCCGTGTAGCAGAAATCCTGCTGCATGTGCTGGCAGGAGATGCAGTTCTCCGGGCAGCCACGGCGTACGGTAGGCACCACGTAATCGCCGACTTTAACTTGCGTCACCCGCGGGCCTACCTCGACCACTTGGCCGAAGGATTCATGGCCTGTAATCAAATAGTCCGAGCCCGGAGGCGGCGTACCGTATTTGAATTCCCAAATCTCGCGGTCGGTACCGCACACGCCGACACTGAGCATTTTGATTTTGACGTCGGTCGGCCGGGTGATCATGGGCTCCGGATGGTCAATCAATTTCACTTCTTGGGTTTTGGGAAAGGCCGCAATCGCTTTCATCTTAGATCTCCACCTTTTTAACGAGCCCGTCGCGAACCCATTCTCCGAACCATTGCATCGCCGGCAGGTCTCCGCTTTGCTCTTTGAAGACGTCGGTTAAATCCTGGCAGACTTGCCCCAGCGTTTTGCCTTCCTGCAGACGCTCCAGTGCAAACCACTGCGGGCCGTCGATCGAACGCACTTGCGCCCATTCTTCGTTTCGAAAAATCACCAACCAGCGGCGTTGCCGCCGGGGTTTGTGCGGTTTGGCGTTTGCATCAAATTTATCTTCCCATAGCCGGTCAACAGCCCAAGCAGTGCCCAGAAGCCGCACCGTGGGATCCACAATTAAGCGGGCTCCGGCCCACGCGCTTTCGGGAATGGCGGCGAGCGTTTGCACATCCAACGCCGGCAGCCGTTCGGAATAAATTGAACGCAGCACATTCCATTCGAGCGCGGCCAAGTCCGGCAAGTACGGAAGGTTCTTGGACAACTCGTGCGTGCGCACAAACGCCGCAAACGCTTGGCCTAAGTCGCCTACGTGCGGCGAACTAGAAGGGTGTCGCAGCAAATAATCGGCTGCAAGTTGACGAAACGCGGCAGGGCCCGTCGCCAAGAGCACGGCGGCAAAATCAGATTCGAGGCATCCTAAAAGGCGAATGAAATAGGCGTCGGAATAGACCGACAGGCGGCCTTCGCGCGCCACCGCTTCCGTGCTGGCAATTTGATCGAGATAACGAGGCAACGGTTCGATAACGCGCGGCGAGTCTTCCCAGTTTTCGAGTTGGGCTAGAGTGCCATCCGACCTCACAGCCAGCGTGTGCGGTTCCGCCAACGCACGGTAGGGTCCGCGTGGGTCGGTAATGACCCAACGCATCCAGCGCTGCAGTTCAGGCAGAGACGGCGACGCGGTGGTCATGGCGGCTCCTTTCACGCAATACTTCATGCTGAATCGTTTCGGCTTTCCGCGCTTCATCCATTAAGGTTTCAAAAGGAGGAATGTTCTCGTCCCACTCGATCAGCGTGGGCACGTCGCCAAAACGCCGCACGGCATCGGCATAGAGGCTCCACACGGGTGGGGTGACGGGATGGTCGTGCGTATCGATCAACATCGAGTCGCTTTCCGAATACCCGGCCACATGCATGTAGCCCATGCGGTTTTTGGGAACGCCTTGCAGATAGGCGCGCGGATCAAAGCCATGGTTCTTGGCGCTCACATAAATGTTGTTCACATCGAGGAGGATGCCGCAATCGGCGCGCGCGGCGATTTCAGAGAGGAATTCCCACTCCGGCATGTCGGAATGGTTGAACGTGACATAGCTGGAGACATTCTCCAGCAAGATCCGGCGGCCCAGGAGGTCCTGCACCTGGCGGACGCGGCCGACCACGTGGCGCACGGTTTCTTCATTAAAAGGAAGCGGCAAAAGGTCGTGAAGGTTTTCGCCTTCAACGCCCGTCCAGCACAAATGGTCCGAGACAAATTGGGGCTGGAAGCGATCAGCCAGCGCGCGGAGTTCTTTTAAGTAATCCAGGCGGAGCGGATCGGCCGAACCGATGTTCATCGACACGCCGTGCAGCATCACCGGGTAATCGCGCCGCACCTTTTCCAGCATTTCCAGCGGACGACCGCCTGTTCCGCCCCGGATGCCCATGTAGTTCTCGGACACAGCCTCGAACCACGGCACCCGGGGACGGTTTTCCAGGATGTGACTATAGTGCGCCGACCGCAGCCCAACCCCCACGCCCAGAGGCGAAGTGGGAAGTTCCGAATTCAAAACGTCGCACGATAGTCGCATAGCGGATTCTCCTTAAGGGTTACTTCGCGGCCGGAGCCGTGAGTGAACCACCGGTGATGTCTTCGCAGGTGCCTTTGATCACTTCGATCCAGCCCTGGCCCGAGCATTTGTTCTGGCCGGCGCAGGCATGGCCCGCTCCGCCGCATTTGCCGTGGCCGCCGCATTTATTGATGCCGTAACACTTTTCCGTTTCGACTTTCTTTTTGTCCGCGGCAAAGCTGGTGGAGGCAATGGATGCTCCCAACAGTCCGGCGATCGCGGCTCCGAGTAAGGCATTGGATGTCTTCATAAGTTGTTCTCCTTGCGTGATAGTGGGCTACGTCTTCCCACCGGTAAGTGCAGGAGGGGTGTGGTTTATTACAGGAGATTAGAGATCTTTTTTGAGGTGGAGCAGCCAGTCCAAACCGGCTTCGGCCAAGGCGAGCGGGGCGGCGATCAGCGCGCCCACAACAAAGAACAACAGAAAGAAAGCGGCCCAGATGCGGGAGTTGTAAGCACGCAACTGCAGGCGGTTGAACCAGCGCATAGCGAGGATAGAATTGTAGCTCTGCGGATCCCCCTAGAGCCAGGCAGGGAAAGCAGGGATTAGGTGGTCCGATGTTTCACGAAAGCGGCCCGGATTCCTGCATCGATCCACTCGCGCAAGAGGGTTTGGTAAGGAATTTTCCGGGTTTTGGCGATTTGCTTGGACTTTTCGATTTCCCAGTTCGCCAGACGGATCGAAATGAGCCGCTTTTTGGCCCTTTCGCGGATACGGTGGGCTAACGCCGGGGATAGAACGAAAACCTCATCGACCGGTTCGAGTTCATGCAAGTAATCCGTGATGCTATGGGTATCCCAAAAGTTTGCTTCATCTTCTGCGGTTTTAAAATGAGGCAGTTTCTTTTTTTTCATAAAGGTCGTTTGCGCTTATAGAGCCGCCGCTCTGTGTGATTCATATCTCTCGCCGTTACGACTCGAATACAGCCAGGAGGCATTACGCGCTCGATGACGCAGACCAAATAGCGACCGGTCACCGTTTGCCCAAAGGCCAGGTAACGCCCCGTATGGCTTCTTTGGTAATGGACCCACCCTTCAAACAACTCTTCCGCCTCATCTGGGTCCACCTGATGTCGTGCGATATGCTGGGTGTTCGCATCGTCCCATTCGAACGATTCAACACGCATTGTAGCACTCTATTTGTATATACACGATCGACATACTCCTCTCAAGGATTATTTGTTGTTTAAGTTCTCGTTATCCTTAGAGGGATATGGTGGGTATTTATTCCCGGGATCGTCGAAGGACCTAAAGAAGAGACGTCGCGAGAATCGCCCCGCTTTCCCCGCGAATAAGACTCACGCCGCCGCCTTGTGAGGGAACCGTCACGGTAGTACGGCCTTGGCCTGCCGAAAGGGGAATGCGTTGGACCGACCGAACCGCATAGCGCCCGCTCATCGTCACCCCCGCATTTTCTCCGCGTAGAACAGCCACTGCCGGCGCATTTTCAAAGAGAATGATCTCTGCCGTTTTGGCGGCGCCGGCCACATCGGCCGCCAGCTTAAGCCCCACCTCCGTGGCCTTGCCGCTCGGTTTTAATCTCACGTCCACGGATGAGCGCTGCTGACGAAGTTCCTCTTGAATAACTCGCCGCGCCGCGCGCAAATCGGAACCGACGAAACCGGCTTTCCCCTGAATGACGATCTCGGGCGTGTAAATGGAGCTTTGATTAAACGCTTGGCCGTACATTTTTTGTCGTTCCGTAAATTCGGGTGATGAAAACGGATCTTTCCAGCCCAGGTGATCCCAATAGTCGACGTGAAAGGTGAGTAGCGCCACGGAGGAACCAAACTCTTTTTGCAAGGCATCCATCACACGCTCAGCCGGTGGGCAGCTGGAGCAGCCTTGCGATTCGAATAGCTCGACCACCACCGGCGCTGGGCCAGAAGCGAAAGCATTAGCCCCGAAAACCGCCATTCCCAAAACCAAGGCGAACCCACGCTTCAACGCCGCACCGGAGAAACAACCAACATGCGATTCACCAAAGGAATCCCCACCCAAGCCCCCATCACCGAGGCTCCAAGTACCCAGCCGAGGGTGCTTTGTGCCGCCGTCAGGTCCGAGAGCAAAATCCCCCCACCCCCCAAAACCACCCCCACCAACACCCGCACCAGGCGATTGACCGATTCTAAATTGTTCATAAAAACCTCCACCTGTAAGTGCGCGCAAGAGGCCCACCATTACAGGCCGACGGCTTTTAAACGGGCCAGTCTTTGAAATGGGCGGTCCAGTCTTCCACAAAGCCGCCGGGTGTACGAATCTTGAGGGGAATGTCTTTGGGGATGCGGGGGGTCATGAAATCGCGGGTGTTCCAGGTCAGCAAATAGTCGGCTTGGCTTTTGAGGGCCGCGGCCAGGATAGGCGCGTCATCCTGGCCGACCCAGGGAATGGCCTGCTTAACTTCCTTGAGTGTGGGGTCTTCTACGAGCGTGGGCGCCGTTTGGTGGATAAAAGAGCGGTAGTCATCGAGAAGCGTGGGGAATTTTTTGGCGATGTTACGGTCAGCCTCCGTCAAGACATCGGTGGACACCAGCAATTCGGCAAGCCCCATTTCCCCCAGAGCCAGAACGCCACGAGCGGCTCCTTTAGAGGAGAGAAGACCAGCCAATAAGGCGCTGGTATCCAAAAAGAGGCGCCAGCGCTTATAGGCCATAGCGTTGGCGATTGTTCTCCCGGCGAACTTGCTTTAAGTCTTTGAGAACATCGTCCAACGTGAGCGAGCGCTTCTTGGCTTCGCGCTCGAATTTCTTCGCTAATTTCTCTCCTTTGGCTTCATAGGGAGCCATGATGACGGTTTGGCCAATCAAAATCATATTGACCGCCGCATCGTCTTCCAAGTGAAGTTGTTTCCGAAACGCCGCCGGAATCGTGACCTGCCCCCGCCCCCGAATACGCGCAATCGACATACGTCCTCCTTGGACAATGTGTGATATTCAGAAACTATCAGAAATTATAGGTTTTTGCCAGGTCTGCTTTTACGGCGCTCCCGGCCACCCGGGGGGAGGGGGCGTTCCGTTATCGCGTCCGGACGACCCGCCTCCAGCGAGAGGGCAGCCTGCGGAACTCACACCCTTTCTTGTTGAAGTTAAAAGGAAGGTATTCGAACAGTCCTCGGCAAGACGCGCCCTCTCGCTTGAGGCGCCGGCCGCTAAGCACTCCACACCCCCTCCCCCCGGCTGGCCTACTGGGACTACGGCGTGGTACGTGGTAAGTGGTAGGTGATAAGAAACAAAGACATTCGCTGTGGCACCAAAACCTCACTACGTTTCGTCCTGGTGACACCAAAAATTCGCTTGACCTTTTTCAGAGAAGACACCAAAAACCTGAAAGACCCGGATAAAGCCAAGGCCTTTTTGATCAAGGGATAAGCCAAAGGATGGATTTATTCATCCCGCGAAAGACTTTACGATTGAGATATATGCATCGAATACTAAGGCTCATCATTATCCCCCTCCTTTTTATTGGGCCTTTCTCGAAAGGGACCATAGCAGCAACTCCCGAGACGTATCGCTATTTTCCGCAGAACCTATGCCAGAACCAGGCCCTTGCCGCACCGGCAGGCACAGCGATCCATGTCTTAAGCGGTATTGTTATTTCAAGCGTATTCTTAGGATGGGTATTGCAAGATCAAAGCCATCACACATTCACCAGACTTGGTGCAGGCGCTCTTTTTTTAACGACGGTTGATCCTACACCATTAATTGAAAGAGCAAGGGCTCTTTATCGCAAATCAATCCAATTCTTATTCGATGATGCGGAAAGAAGGTTTTCTGAAGCGGCGCAAGACAAGAACTCCTATGCGCTATCCGAAGCATTACACCTTCAGGCCAAAATAGCGGGCGAATTGCTTTTCCACCCGTCTAATTTCAAAACTGCCGTTTCTCTTCTTCAATCTTCGTACCAGCGGACTCTTAATGAAGTGGCGCTCCGCGATATGTCCCGTTCCATTAATCCGGTTGTGGTTGAAATGGCTTCGGATCCCTCTTAACGGGACCGCGCAGAAGCCATCATTTTGGACCCTCGTACTTACACATTACAAATAGCCCCTCAACCCGACACACAAAATGCATTAGCCGTCAAGGTTAGCGCACGCGCGAAACTTTCTCTCGAGGATGCTCGAGAGTCCTTGGAGAGACAACTGTATTATTTAGAAAACTATATCCTCGCGCTTGGCTCGCAAGACATTCCCCGCTCCATTCGATTGCTTAAAATGTACCGCGCCCGGGCTGATGCACTGATTGATGTTTTTCATGCCCGCCGAAACCAGTTTCATATCTCCTTTTTCATTGAGAAATTGATTCACATTCCTGAGCTGGAATCTGAACTCCACGCTTTTGCCCTATGGACTCCCGACCCGGACGATCGTCGCATGGCTCTTTGTGTGGTAGCAAAGCAATTGATGGATATAACCAAACCTCGCGAAGCACTCTCGGTCCTTGAAGAGATTGAGCATGGGAACCTGATTTTCCCCCGGTATTATGAAGGTCTTCCCTCCTACCTTATCACCCAGCATGGATTTTATAGGCGCGTTCTAAAGTGGATTGGGCGATTCCCCCGGAAAGAATCTACCAGAATGCTTGTTCATGCGGCCCAGCGCTTTGCTAAACAAAACGATATCCCTCGGGCGCAGAGACTTCTCAATAAGGCTTGGAAGATATAGGAGAGTATGCCAGCAGATGATCGCCAGGAAGCTTCAGCGCTTTTGTTTCTACCGGCTATGCGGGAGCATAATCTTAGGGTTGGCGGAGGGTATATGACCTTAAGGGATGCCCTTTATGATCAAGCACTTCAATGGCTGAACCGACTTGACCGAAACAGGGGTGACTCCAGTTTTTTACCTCATTTCATTCGAGCCATCGCTTTTGAATTAACCGCAACGGGGGATGACACCAGAGCGGAAACACTCCTTCCCATTATTTATCAAAAGTTTTCAGTGGAGTATTGGGGCGAGGAGCAAGCACACCGCATGCACTGCGATCAAATGAATGATATTCGTCATGAAATAGTTCGAGGGTGTGTTTACCGAGGAGATTATAACAGGGCTCGAGACGTGTTGGCCGCCATGTCTCGATTTTCGACCAAAGCTGCCTTTGCCGCTATGCAGCTTGCTGCATCGAAAGGAGATCATGACCATGCGATGTCATTTACAGGCGTTACACAGTTTTTTAAATTTCACGAGGAGTCTGCCGGCTCAAGAGGAGCATTAGTGGTCGTTGATACTCTCATGTCTGTTGGCGAGCCTGTCTTAGAATTGGGGCGTCTTTTGCTTAAACAGAACGCTCCATGGAAAACGATCGAATTTCTTTTCACCACGGCCGCTGAAATGGGTTTGGATAATCTGGATCTCACATCTTTAGCAAGCGTTTTAGCCCTAAGACCAGAAACTCGGCACAGCCTAGTGCTTAAAATTCTAGAAGCTGCATACCAAAAAAATCAGTCAATCTATCCTTACGAACAGCACCGTGTCATATTACGCACACTTCGCCGTTGGTTTCCCATACTTCGAGAAATGGACATCGTGAATTCTCCCTCTCTTGCCTTGGCGGCGGCATAAGTAGATTTCAAAAACAGCGAGTTTCGCGCTCGAGGTCAGCGTAAGTGTCGTTGCCGGCTTTAAGTGGGGCTTGAAGGAGCTTGGAATATGGGTAACGAAACAAAAGCATTTGCTTACGAAGGCCGGGCTGGCGGGTTCGGCTGGAGTGATTAGCGGACGGCGGCCAAGAGGGAAGGACGCGTCTTGCCGAGGACCTGTTTGACCGTCGTCCTCCACCTCAATAGGAAAGAGGGGAGTTCCGCAGGCTGTCCTTCGCTCTTGGCCGGGTTGTCCGGGAGCGATAACGGAAGCCGGGCCCGCCAGACCGGCCGTGCTACGGAGTCGCGATTAAGTTGGCGGGTTTGGGGTCTGGGGTGTGGGTGGAGTCTTGAAGTTGGGAGATCGAACGTTCGATAAAGAGATCTAGTGTCCAGTCGATCAGGATTCGGATGCGGTTGGACATGCCGACGATCTTCGTCAGATAGAGCATGCGCCAGGTGATCCAGCCGATGAAGCCGGAGAGTTTGACGCCTAGCAAGTCGACCGCGGCGAAATGTTCCCCCACCGAGACCAAGGCCCCAAAATTAATGTAACGAAACGGCTTGAGCGGCTCGCCGCGGAGCAAACGCACCAGGTTGGCGGCCATCAGCGGGCCCTGCTGGAACGCCACTTGGCCGAGCGGCGGCAGCGGCTTTTGCGTTTTGTGGTCCAAACACGTGGCGGCGTCGCCCAGCACGAACACGTTTTCAAACCCTTGTGGACGCAGATACGCGTCGATGGGTACGCGGCCGGACTTGTCGAGCGGCAGGCCGCAGGCGGCTAAGAGTGGTGAGGGTTTCACCCCGGCACACCAGAGTGTCGTTCGCGCCACCACCGGGTCACCCTCTTTGAGAACCACCGCATTGGATTCAATCGCCGTGACGCGGTTATTGAGCACCAGGCGAATTCCCAGATGCTGCAGCTGCTTCGTTGTAAGGCGCACCACTTTCTCCGGCCAGCCGGGCAGCACTTGCGGGCCCGACTGGATGATTGAGACCTGGGGCAAGGCCAGGTCGATTTCCGGATAGCGTTTGAGCAGCACTTCCTGAATCAAATCCTGAATTTCCGTGGCGATTTCCACGCCCGTGGGACCGCCGCCCACAACCGCAAATGACAATAGCTCCCTTCGAACCGTTTCGTCACTCACCACCGCCGCGCGTTCAAAGCAGTCGATGATGCGGCTTCTGATTTTGATCGCGTCACCCAGCTCCCGCACGAACAACGCATGCTCCTCGGCCCCCGGGGTGTTGAACGTTTGCGTCGTGGAACCGGGGGCGAGAACCAAATAATCGTACGGCATCTCGATAATCCCCCTCACCCCATCCCTCTCCCTCGAAGGGGAGAGGGGGTTCTCTTCCCCTTCAAGATGAACATGCATCCGAACCACTTGGCGTTGGGGGTCTACGGACGTCACAGTGGCTTTTTTGTAGACGATGTTGGTCATTTCGAAAATGCGGCGGTACGGGTAGGTGACTTGGCGCGTTTCGATGGTGCCTACCGCGGCACTGGGCAGAAGCGGTGGAAAGAGGAAGAAATTTTTCTGGTCGATGAGCACGATCTCGAGGTCTTCGTGGTAGCCTAAGGCTTGATCCAATCCCTGAACGGTATAGAGCCCGGCAAAACCGCCACCCACGATCACCACCCGTTTCTTACCCGCTGCTTTCCAACGTTTAAACAGCCACATTTCAACCAGCGCGGGAAGCGTTAGCGCTGTAAGTCCCAACGAAGACAACAATCCCACTGGGCCGGCCAAGGTTTGAGACATATCCCAAACAGGAACCGTGAGCCAAACCAGAAAATGCAGCGCAACGAATGTTTTCGAGGCGAAAAGAATGAGCGACTTCATCCGGCGCCGGAGTGCCGCTTTCCGGAAGAGCGAACGTGCCGCAAAATACAGCCCGGCATAACCGGCCGCTTGAAGGAGCAGCAAGCTCGCGTAAATTCCGGTGAGATCCCAGGCCAGGCCGTACAAATCGGCACCTACGCTGGTCATGCGTGAGAAACCCGAACGGTTCCAGGAAATCAAGGTGAAACAAAGCTTCCAGGCCACGCCCAGCGCGGCTAGACTGACGAGAAGGCTCAGTGTGGACGCCACTTTAAAACGCAGCGATGCGTTCTTCAGGCGATAGGCGTCGAGACGGCTCACAAGCGTACCTCGATGGCATGGCCGTCGGGATCACGAAGCGAACAATCCCGGGGCGCGCCGCAGGCCGTGGGTTCATCGCTCACCACCGTTTGCGTATAGACCAAGTCCCCAGAAGTGGCTTCTTTGGGGTAGGAACGACCCGGGCCGGGCTTGAGGTATTCCAAAAACTCGATGGCCGGGCCACCTGTACCGCGGACACTGGTGATCCGCAGATGCGCGCCGGGCACATGATTCAACCGTTCCTGTTCCGGCCCGTAATTTTCGCCGAACCCCTGACGCTTAAACCCCAGCTTGCCTTCATAGAACTCGAGACTTTTTTCAGTCGAAGAAATGCTGATCGCCGTGTGATCGATGCCTAAGAAAAGGGCGTCCTTGCGCTGCCATTTCATCTGGCCTTTTCCGGGCGGGAACCACAACATTTCGAGCGGGTGGCCATCGGGGTCGGCGAAGTAGCACGCGCGGATGCCGCCGGCACCCTTGTTCCAATCGGGAATGCGCTGCGGGCCTTCCTCAGACAAAAGGGTCACGTGGTTCTCTTTGAGTTTGGCGAAGGCTTTATCCATATCGGACACGATGATCGCCAAATGCTGGAACCACAAATCGTTTGAGCGCGTGGGTGGGTAAGGTTTTCCGTTAGGAGAGGCATGCAGCTCGATCACTTCATCCCCCAGGCGAAGCCGGGCTTCCACGGCTGTGACGCGAATCGGATGAAACCCCAACACGCGCTTATAAAAATCAACGGCCTTCTCCAGATTTCCGACCGATAAGGACACCAGGTCCACCCGCGCGGCGTCCGAAGACGCCGCCGAGAAGAAAACCAGCGCGAGAAGAACGCGGCTAAACCGTTGCATGGCGTTCAGAGCTCATCGACGCTTTGATGCGGTCGCCCACACGCAAGGCGTTGGCGGCAATCGTCAGCGCCGGGTTGAGCGCACCCGAACTGGGGAAGAAACCACCGTCCACCACGTAGAGATTTTCCAAATCATGCGTGCGGCAATCGGTGTTAAGGACGGAGCTCGCCGGGTCTTTGCCCATCACGGTGGTTCCCACTTGGTGCGCCACCTTGTTGATCGGCATGGTTTTGGACAACATCACGCGGAAGCCGGCCTTCCACAAATACTTCGTGAAGGTTTTCTTGAGGCGCTCGTGTGGCTTTGTGTTGTTGGGCGTGTAGTTCAAGCGGATGCGGCCTTCAGAGGTCAGCTCAACGCCGTTTTCTTTTCGCGGCAGATCCTCCGTGGTGAACCACCAGTCCACGGAATGTTCGGCCATGAAGCGCAGCACAAAGCGCGGCGCCAAGGGCTGGTCGGTACGCAAAATGCCTTCGGTGGCTTTGCCTAGGAGCGAGATGTGGCCAATCGGGTCGCCCGGGCCGCCGAAATAGAAGTCGTTGATGCCGATGGTTTTCTGGAACTGCGTGGGGTTCTTCTTAAACGGGTGAATGGCCAGCATGGCCGAGTTGTTGTGCGCCATGTAGTTGCGCCCGAGAAGCCCTGAGGAGTTCCCCAACCCGCGCGGGTGTTTGGGGTTCATCGATTTGAGCAGCAAGATGGCCGAATTGACCGCGCCGGCCGAGACGATGATCGTCCCCGCTTCAAACCGTTTCTTCTCGCCTTGATGCTGAACGACCACGGCCGAGGCGCGTGTGCCTGAGATGTTGGTTTCAATTTGCTCGGCTTTGGCACCGGTCAACATCGTCACGTTAGGGTGCGCGAGCGCATGAACCAGCGCCGATTGTTCCGCATCACCTTTGGCGTTTAGCGGACAGGGAAAGCCGTCGCAGGTGTTGCAGGCGATACAGGGGCTGTTCGGTAAATTGTCTGCGAAGCGTTTGATGCCGATGGGCAAGTGAAACGGTTTTAACCCCAAACCACGCAGCTGCTCGCCCACTTCACGCATGCGTGCCTCGTGTGCCATCTTGGGGTACGCGTAAGGTTTGGAGGCGGGGGGCTCGGTAGGGTCTTCGCCGCGCTGGCCGTGCACGTAATAAAGCCGCTCGGCTTCGTTGTAATAGGGCTCCATGTCGTCATACGAAATCGGCCAGGCCGGTGACGTCCCGTCTTCGTAAACGATTTCGCCAAAATCTTCTTTGCGCAGGCGTACCAATGCCGCACCGAACACTTTGCTTTGGCCGCCCACCATGTAGGTGATGTGCGGGTGGAATTCTTTGTTGTTGGCGGTGAGCCAGCGCTCCTGGGTCATGTAGACGGCTTTTTTCCAGACGGCTTCCGGGTCCCAATTGTCTTTGGAGCGCTGAAGATAGTCGCCGCGTTCCAGAATCAAAATTTTCTTGCCGGTGGGCGCCAAGGAATGGGCGATGGTGCTGCCCCCGGGGCCAGTGCCGATGATGATGATGTCGTAGGACGTATTCATGAGGGTCTCCCTTCGCAGAACAAGCAGCGATAATTGGTGTCGTGGATGAGCTTCGCGCAAAAATTCATCGGTTCGAGCGCCTTAAATAGGGTGGCCGCGCTCAACATGGCCAAAACGGGGGCAGTGAAATAAATCCAAATGGAATTCCATACGCCGGCGGGCCAGGCAGACGCTAACGTGCGTGCGGGGTTCATGCTCATGCCGGAAATCGGCGCTTCGAAGGTGATGTAAAGCGACACCAGAAGCCCCGCAATGACACCCGTCCATTGTTTGAAACGGCTGTTCATGGCCATGAGCACCACACTCATTAATAGGAATGCGATCACGAATTCCCCCCACCAAGCAGCGATCACCCCATGCGACCCGGGGCGTGTAGCGGCGAACGAAACGGCTGGATTGGAAAGCCACGGAAATAAAACGGAGAGACTAAACACAGCAACCAACCCGCCCGTAAATTGCGCGGTGATGTAAGCGAGGGCCTGCCGCGTTTTGATTTTCCCTAAGCGCCAGAAGGTGAGCGTCACCGCGGGGTTCATATGCGCACCGGAGCGTTTGCCCCAGGGGCTGTATATAAGGAAGACCGCGGTGGCGCCCATCAAAAGTCCCATCATCCCCCGCCGGGCCAGGCCGTTGGAAACGGCGTGCCGGACGGGAGAGGCCGGGTGCTCCAAAACCGCGGTGAAGAGGCAAGCGGAGGTCATAAAAAGCCCCAGGAGTGCGCCTTCGATCACAGTTTCGGTTTTCACTTTTGTTTGTAGCCGCTGATCGCGAGTTCGATTTCCACGTCGTCGCCTACGAGCGCGCCTCCGGTTTCCACCGCTTGGTTCCAAGTGAGGCCGTAATCCTTGCGGTTAATTTTCACGCGGGCTTCGAAGTCGGCTTGCTCGTTGCCGAAAGGGTCTTTGCCTTCGCCCAGGAATTCCGTATCGAGCGCGACGGTCTTGGTGACGCCATGAATCGTGAGCTTGCCGTTTAATTTGAATTTGTTGCCTTGGATATCCGAGACGCCGGTCGATACGAATTTGAGCGTGGGGTAATTCTTCACATCGAAGAAATCCTCGGAGCGCAGGTGCTCGTCGCGCTTGGCTGTGTTCGTGTTGATGCTGGCGGCTTCAATGGTGGTCTCGGCTTTCCAGGCTTTGGGTTTGTCTTTTTCATAGACAAACGTCCCGGTAAAGCGGTCGAAACGGCCGGTGACTTTGCCGATCAAGTGCCGGACTTTAAACATCACCGTGCTGTGATCCGGGTCGATTTTGTAGTTGGCGGCGTGGGCTTGGGTCAAACCAAGCGTCAGAGCGGCCAGAGCGAGGGTTAATCGTTTCATGCGAGTCTCCTTAGTGGGTTTGGGTGCGGCTACCTGTCAGTGCGCGAGGGGTGGGATTTCTTACAAGCTCCGTTGGCTCAGGAGAAAGAAGACGCTCCATCCGAATGAGCTCACCCAGCGACCAGGCTTGAAACGGGCAGCCGCGGGGGGTGTGCGGGAAATCGGCATCGGCAATTTCTGAGACGTGGCCAAGGCCGGCTTCTTCCAGATGCGTTAAAAGGGGTTGGACAAATCGCTCCCGCGCCGTGGTTTTGGAAAGAGGGTCGTGGGCGTGAACGCGCAGCCAGGCCTCCGCAAACGCGCCCATTAGCCAGGGCCACACCGTGCCCTGGTGATACGAGCCGTCACGCGGCAAGACGCCGCCTTCGTAACGCGGCGCGTAAGCCTTTTCGTGCGGCGCCAGCGAGCGCAGGCCGAGCGGTGTTAAGAGTTCACGCTCAACCGTTTCCACCACAAGCTGGGCTTTTTCGCCTTTAAGTAAAGGAAAGGGCAAACCGCCGACAGCAAAAATTTGGTTTGGGCGAAGGGTGGCGTCGTTCAGGCCGCGCATGTGGGCGGCGTCCACTACATCGAAGAGGCTTCGCGTGGCCTCATTCCAAAACCTTTTTTCAAACGCCGCTTGCGCTTTCTCTGCGGCCACCGTGCGCCCGGCGATCCGGAGCGCGTTGATCCAGAGGGCTTGGATCTCCACCGGCTTACCGCTGCGCGGTGTCACTACCCAGTCCCCCACTTTGGCATCCATCCAGGTGAGCTGAGCGCCCGGCGCGCCGCAAGCCAGAAGCCCATCGGTGTCCATGCGGATGCCAAAGCGTGTCCCTTCTGTGTAGCCGTCCAATATCGCATCAACGGCCTTTGTCAGCGCTTCCGGGTTTTCACAGGAGGCTTGGCGGTAATCGTGAATGGCGATGATGTACCACAGAGACGCATCCACCGAGTTGTATTCGGGTGTGCCGCCACGGTCAGGAAATAAGTTCGGCAGCATGCCCTCCGACACCACGCCCGCCCACTCGAGAAGAATTTGCCGGGCGACGTCCAAACGCCCGCCGGCCACGCACAACCCTCGCAAGGCGATAAAGGTGTCGCGCCCCCAATCCGTAAACCAGGGGTAGCCCGCCACGATGGTTTTGCCGGTGCCGCGCTGAACCACATAATCATCGGCGGCTTTAAGAAGGGGCGAAGCAAACGCACGGCGGCGGGTGCGCTCTTGGGCGCGAAGAATATGCACGGACGCTTCGAGCGGTTGCGTGGAGAGGGCCCACTGCGCTTCGCCTGCCGAAAGATCCCATTTGAAAATTCCAGGACTCGCCAAATCTTCCATGGAATCGAGGCCGCGGTTTTTTTCTTCTAGATAAAGAAAGTTTCGGTACCAGGCGGGGTCGTGCTGATAGGTTCCGTTGGACCGCGCCTGAATTTTGGGAAGGTCGAAGTAAGGGTGCCATTCCACATCGGAGGCCGATTCTTTGGCCGTGAAGTTAAACGACGTATTTTCATGGTGGAGCGCGTGATAATCGCGCCCGGATAAAAGGGGGCGGACAAACAGCACCGTCTTCTTATTGGAGTTATTATTTGACGGTGCAGTCCCGTCGATATCGCTCGCCTGAGGCGAGCTTAATGGTTGACGGGGCAGTGTGCAAGCCGGCCGCGGAGTGAGAAGTTTCCAGGTGAGGACCACCGCTGCTTGTCCATGGGGGATGAATAGCGACTGCTGAATGGAGGTGCCCTCGGCCAGACGAAAGGTCCAAGTCGGCCACGGCTGAGGCGTAAAGTCGATCAACTGCTGGTGCCCATCGGGATGAATGACATCCGGCGTGTAGCGCTGCGACGTTAAAGAGGTGCGGCCTTCCGGTGTTTCCACCCAGGCTTCAAACCCGTTGACGAGGGCCACGCGCCCGGTGGGCGGTGTGGTGGCGACCAAGAGCAGCGCGTGATAGCGCCGCGTGCGGATGCCCTCTACGGTACCCGAGGCAAACCCACCCAGCCCATCGGTCTCGAGCCATTCCGCTTTCCGATCAAAACGTTTCTGTTCCATCGCACCGGTAGGTGCAGCGGAATCTCGTTTTCTTACAAACGCTTCGAAAGATTACGCGGAGGCGTGACGAACTTTGACGGTGAAATAAAGAAACGGCTGGGTGACCGAAACAAACCAATGAGGGACGCCGGCGGGGATTACGATCACATCACCTTTTTTAAGCACATACGTTTGCCCCCCCTCAATGACACTCCCACGGTATTCATTGGGTTCGGTGAGTTTTAGATCGGGGACTGTGCCGCCAGTCACAACTGTGGCTTCGCCTTCGACCATGTGAAAAATGTCGGTGTCTAAGGTGTGTACTTCGGCCATGCCGGGTTTTTCGCGGCGGCTGGCATGGGCTTGGTATTGACCGTTGTCAAAAAGCACGGCGCCCTTGACCCATTGTTGCGCCATTTCTCGTTGTGTAAAAACACGGACTTCTGTGGGGCTCATGAGGGTTATTTTAGAAGAGAAAAACTACTTGATGACGGCGAGTTTGCCTTTGAATTCTTGGCCGTCGTCAGTGAGGAGGACGTAGAAGTAGATACCGCTGGCCACTTTATCGCCCGCGTCGTTGGTGAGATCCCATGTGGCCGAACCGGCATCCGCATCCAAGGCTTTGACGAACATTCCGCTTAAGGTAAATATTTTTACGGTGGTCATAGACGGCAATTGATCAAACGTCACCGCCCCGGCGTGCTGGTCGGCCCGCCATGGGTTTGGGTAAACGCGTACCCCATCCAGGGTCGAGCTGATCATGATGCTGGCAAATCCTAAGCTCGACCCCAACCCGATGGCCATCATGGCTAAAAGGAGTCGTTTCGGGTTCATCGGGCCACCCCATCTCGCTCGGATTGCGCCATGTGAACGTCTTGCTCGGAGAGAAGTTGCATTAACTGTTGATATTCCGGTTCGAGGTCATCCGTCTTGTTGTCTTTTTGTACCGTGCGGTGCTTTTTGATTTTTTGATATTGGATGAGGTTGCGGCGCTCTTCCGCGCGTGCACCGAATTTAACCAGCATCGAAAAATATTGAGCATTGCCCAAATCGCCGTAAGGCGCCCAAGCATAGGCAAATTCTTGTCCCCACAAATGCAAGCCGATGCCGGCGGTTAACCCAGCGATGGGCGACAACCCATCCAGCGTATCCGTTTTGTAGCCCGTGCGAAACGAGAACGCTTCGATTGGGCGCCACTCGCCTCCCACGTGGAAGCTGGCCAGCCCATTTTTGCGATAGACCACTTCGGTGGAGGCTAGGTAGCGGCCATTGGGGCGGTACGCCGCACCCACGTGAAGCGCCATCGGAAGCGGATCGCCTTCGCTTAAAAATTTGAGTTTTGAACCGGCATTGGTGAGCGTAGCGCCCGCCTGAACTTTTTCAGTTACCTTATATAAGGTACCCAGGTCGACGGCATACGCATTGGCCGACACATCGTCAATTTTGGCATTGATGATTTTGCCCGTCGCACCGACGCCCAGTTTATCGCTAAGCGTCATGCCCCAAGCCAGGTTGTAGGCGCCGTAGTGGCTTGAAAAATCTCCAATCGAATTGCCGTTGGTATCCGTTCCCGCGATATCCCCTGACCCTAAATACTGCGCGGAGAGGCCGAGGCTGTGCTTGACCACAGAGTCGCGGCCTTTGGCCAAGGGGTGGACGAAACTTAAATATTCGTAGTGAATGCCTTCTAAATAGGAAAGGTGCTGAAACGCCATTTCGTTGCCCGTGACAAACCCCATGGCACCAGGGTTCCAAGTCGGAGCATAGGCGTTGGTGGCTAAAGCGGTATACGCAGAACCCATTGCGGCCGGACCCGCGCCAACGGGAATATCTAAGAAAGAGGCCCCTTCCGTTCCCACCGAGGCACGTACTCCAGAACCGACGAACAAAGTCAGGGTCGCGGCGGCGAAAATGTTTCGATGAAATGTAATTTTCATGGCCTCAGTATGCCGTTTGAATGTTACGCGCAAATATCTGGATAGTAAACTCATTGTTACGAGTCATAGATAGATGATGTGTAAACGAATGTAAATACCAAAATTTGATTTCTACTATGCAATAAAAAACAGATTAATTTGTAGACATGTTCTGACTGTAAAGCTTAATTGAGGTTTGATTTTGTGTCTATATCTAATTATTTGTTTATTTTTAGACGCGTTTTTAACGAGCATGCCGGGCTTTTGACGCCCATTTGCGGGCTAATGAGGGGTCTTGCGCTAATCCTAACCATCCGTTTTGATAACTTTGGGAAAGAAGTTCCATCGCGCTTTTATTTCCACCCTCAGCTGCTTTTTTAATGAGGTCACGTGCACGCGCATTGCTTTTCTTCACTCCAATTCCTTGAGCATACAGCTGGCCCAGCTGAAGCTGGGCAGATGCCAAGCCTTGGTTTGCCGCTTTTTCATAAAACTGAGCCGCTTTAACCGTGTCCGTGGAAACGCCTGCGCCGGTTTCGTAAATGACTCCGAGGCGAAATTGTGCATCGGCGTTATTTTGAGCGGCGGCTTTTTCATAATAATGAAGCGTTTTCCCAAGGTCCTTGCCCACTCCTTCGCCTAAAAAATACATGGCCCCTAAACGAAGTTGCGCGTCGGCGCTTCCAGCATCAGCAGCTTTTTGATACCAGTCAGCTGATTTAGAAAGATCCTTGGGTATGCCGATTCCTGCTTCCCCCATATAGGCCAATTGAAGCTGGGAAGGCAGATGGCCTTTTTCCGCGGCTTTCTGAAAATAAGAAGCGGCCTTGGCTTCATCTTTAGAAACGCCGATTCCTTGGAGCGACATAGCCCCCAACTGAACCCATGCATCGACGTTTCCCTGTTCGGCCGACTTTGAAAACCAGATGGCCGCTTGAGTAGGGTTTTTGGCCACGCCTTCCCCATTTAAAAGTGCAAATGCAAAATAGGCTTGCGCATCCGCGTTGCCGGCTTCAGCCGCCTTTTTCATCCACTCGGCGGATTGGGACGCGTTTTGTTTTGCCGACGGGCCTTGCGCCAATAAAGCGGCCAAAGCCAACTGAGCTTCCGAAATGCCTTTTTCCGCGGCCTTCTGATACCACACTTTGGCTTGTTCCACATCTTTTGCGACGCCTTCACCAGAGGCATACATGAGCGCGAGGTTGTACTGCGCCTCCGCTATTCCCGCATCCGCGGCCTGGCGATACCACTTGGCGGCGGCGCCGAGGTCCTTAGAGACGCCTGACCCGGAGGCATAGGCCACGCCTAAAAAATAAGCCGCTTCGGGCATGCCCGCTTCAGCCGCTTTTCGGCTGATGACGGCGGCTTTTTCAGCATTCTTCGGCA
Organism: uncultured Elusimicrobia bacterium; assembly: GCA_964441955.1. Lineage (GTDB taxonomy): Bacteria > Elusimicrobiota > Elusimicrobia > 2-01-FULL-59-12 > 2-01-FULL-59-12 > CAYTWA01. The sequence continues at coordinate 193,479 of CAYTWA010000004.1, read as the reverse complement.
GGCCTAAGCGAAACTGCGCTCGCGCGTCCCCCTGCGACGCGGCCTGCTGATACCACGATAAAGCCGCATTCGGATCAGGCGCTATACCCCGCCCATAAGCAAACATTTCCGCCAAATGAAATTGCGCATCCGGATGGCCTTTGTCAGCCGAGGCGGCGTAGAGTTCCGCGGCGCGAGCCGGTTCCTTGGCCACACCTTGCCCCTCTTCGTACATTTTCCCGAGTAGAAATTGAGCCTCCCGGTCGGCTTGTTCGGTGGCTTTGGAGAGCCAAGCGGCGGCCCCCTTTTCGTCTTTGGCTACACCATTGCCTGTTAGAAGGATTTTTCCGTATTCAAATTGGGATTGCGCATAACCTTGCTCGGCTCCTTTTCGGTACCAGGCGGCGGCATGTGCGGGATCGACGGCAACGCCCTTCCCTTGCCGGTAGAGAGACCCTAAAGCGTACATGGCGCCCGAGACATTCTGCTGAGAAGCTTTTTCAAACCAACCCACCGCCTTCTGCGGGTCGGCTAAACCGGAATCCGGGTTTAAATAAAGTTTGCCCAATGCAAATTGCGCGTCCGCATCCCCTTGCTCGGCGGCTTTGGCGTACCACACCGCTGCTTGCGGAAGATCCTTGGGAAAACCGTCTCCTTCTTCATACACTTTGGCCAAGTGATACTGTGCAACAACGACACCTTGTTCGGCGGCTTGGCGGTAATAAAGGACGGCCTTCTTCATGTCGCGGGGCACGCCTTCCCCGCGCGCGTACATTTTTCCCATTGTGAATTGGGCGAAGGTGTTGCCGCGAACGGCCATGGTGCTCAACAATTTAAATGCGGTCTTAAAATCACCCCGCGCATAAGCCGTCAACGCATCCGCATCACTGGAGGCTTCTTCTGCAGGAAGAAGCCCTCCCGCCAACACCATCCATGCCGCGATTAAAAGACGTAATTTCATATTGGGCCCAGTTTAACAGGACTGTCTTCTTCGTTGCAATCATCCTTCTGGCGCAGGAAGCTCACGCGCTGCGGCGAAAGCCACGCCTCGAGCCGGTGCAGATACGAGAGATTCGCATCGACGTACAGAACGTTTTCGACCCGGCGGTGCCGGGAGAAAATGCGGCTATCTTTCAGGTCGCAAACCGCATCCATATTCGCACGCGTGACCGCGTCATCCGCGGGTTTCTCCTCGCCAAACCCGGCCAAGGCACGACCAAAGAACTATTGGAAGAATCGGAACGTATTCTACGTGCTCAAAGCTTCATTAAATCCGCGGAAATAACGACGGAACCAGTCCCAGGCGGGCAGGTCGATTTGGTGATCAAAACTCAAGACACTTGGACGCTGCAACCCCAGTTTAATTACGGACAAGAAGGCGGTGAGACAAAAATATCGACCGGCTTCCTAGAGGAAAACTTTCTCGGCTACGGCAAGCAACTTTCTTATTTTTATAAAAAGGACCGCGACGGCGTGGCTCATGAATTGGGCTATAAAGACCCGTTGTTGTTCGGGACGCGATTTACGCTCGATTCCAAGTTTGAAGCTTTCCCCACCGGCAACAGTCAGCACGTTGCGCTCAACCGGCCGTTCTTTTCTTTGGCGACGCGCTATGCCTTAGGGATCGATTTTGAAAACGAAACGCGCTTGCAGAAAATTTTTGAGGCGGGTCAAGAAATCAACCGCTATCAGCGGGATGCATTCAGCGTGAACCCATCCTTTGGTTATCTTTTAAAAGGAAAAGAAGGCTCGGCGCATCGTTTGATACAAAGCTACCAATACCGCGAAGAGGTTTTCAGCGCTCAACCGCAATCGGACCTCACCCAAATGCCGCCCAACCGCACGTTCTCCGGCCCACAGACCACCTGGACCTACGAGGAATCCCGGTTCATCAAAGAAACCTATATCGATCGCGTGGACCGCGTCGAGGATTTTAATTTAGGCCACCGCGCGCAAACCGGTCTTGGGTATTTCGGGAAAAAACTCGGGTCCTCTGAAAACTCGCTGCCCTTTACCGCCGCACACGCCTTCGGCTTTGGCGGGGAGGGCGCCTGGTTTGGCACTGCCTCCTATGGAAGCACGGGCCGGTATTATCTTTATGAGACAGGCCAGCGGGGCGGGCGTGCGACCAACACGCTCTATTTTGCAAACGTCAATATGTACCGCCACCGCGTCACCGTGGTCCCGATGACGGGGGTGCTGCACGTGGAAGGCGCCTATGTGCAAAATGCCGACGCGCAAAACCAGTTGGAGTTAGGCGGCGATACGGGCTTGCGCGGTTATAAAAACACGGCCTTCAATGGAAACAAAAGCATGCTCATGAACTTGGAGGGACGAGTGTTTTACCCGAAGGAATTCCTGCACTTATTTATTTTTGGCGCCGCGACGTTTTTTGACGCCGGACAAGTCCAGCCCTCCGGCGAAAAAATGGCTCTTCGAGACATGCAGGCCAACGTGGGCGCAGGCCTTCGCATTGGCCTCACCCGAGCTTCCGGCGGCAGCGTCATTCGCATCGACATGGCCTATGCTCTAAGGAAATACCCGGGAGAAAACAAATGGGTGTTGTCGATTACGACGGGTCCCGGGTTTAAAAGTTCAGGGAATACCTTTGCAAAATACGGCGGCACGCCCAGCCTTTAAAAACAACAGGAAGGGCGGCGTCCCCTGACGGCGGTCGACCTTGACGGCGGCGATAGGAAACAGTGTTTAGGAACGTGTAAACCGACTTTCTTCTTTAAGCTTGGAAAGACCTTCGAACGTTTCATAGAAACGCAAAAAAGAGACAACAGAGCCGATACCGCTACCCCATCACGTCTTTATGAACAGAAACTCGATTCATGACTTTTTCCATACGGCTCCCTCTTGCCGCCGTCAAGGTCAACCGCCGTCCAGGGACACCGCCGTCTCCGTGGCCGTTTTAACGGCCGCAGGCGTTTAAGACTTGAATACCGCGTTCCATCGAAAAGCGGGTGAGTGTTTTGTCGGTGGTTTTCGTACAGCTGACGTTTAAAAAACGCAGGCCCGGCAGCCAGCGGATGGGCAAAAGCGACTCATCCGTTACGAGTGAATCGTTCACGTGCAAATTTTCCAGTTTTTTAAGCGAGCGCAGCGCTTCAAACCCGTCGCCCACTTTGGTTTCCCCTAAATCCAGCGTCTGAAGTTTAAGCATGCCGTCCAACGCCGAAAGGGCTTTTCCGCTGATGCCCGTGCCGCTTAAGCTTAAGTCTTCCACGTTTTTAAGAGGGCGCAGTTTCCACACCCCCGCATCATCAATGGGGGTGTTGCTTAGGCGTAGAACTCGAAGTTTTGACAGACCCGCAAGCGACGACAAGCCGTCGTTTAGAATGGCCGTGTCGGTTAAGTCGAGCTCCTCTAATCCGCGCATGGTTGCCAGCGCTTTTAGGCCTTCTGTTTGAACCGAGGTTCCTTTTAAGTTAAGGCCCAGAATTCCGGAGTGTCCGGCCAGTAGCGCCAATTGCGAATCGCCGATTTCCCGGTGATCCTCGAACGATACACGTTTGACGCGTCCTTCCTTTATGTCCGCCGAGAGGCCCGCCAATTGCTCCGCAGAAATAGCGATATCCGCCGGGACCGAAAAAGAGTGGCCTTCCACAAATAAGGCTGTGGGTACGAGGGGACGAGGGGTTGCCTCTTTTTTCGCGGCTTCTCGTCCTTGCGCCGCCTCTGCCGCCGACATAGACCCTGTGACATCCATGGGCGCTTGAGTATTGGGCGCGCCGATTGCTTCTTCTTCGAACGGGTCTTTGGCGAAAATGAACGATGAACTCCCAAGGAGCGCTAAGAACAAAAGGCGTTTCATGGCGGGATTATGCCAGAGGAATCGAGTGGTCCACTAGGCTGCTGAACGAAGGTTTTTGGCAGATTTGTAGGAGGATGACCTGGACATTCGCAAAAGAACCCCGAAGCGGCCCGCCTGGTCAACCATTCGGTTGGTCCAGTTTGGATATCGCTGCACGCTGTCTTTTAGAGACGGCTCAAACGGCTTTAAGGTAGACAATAACCTCATAAATTGCGTGACGTTTACAATGTCGACAGTCTTTAGAATTTGGGAGGCTTCCTGAAGCGCCCGTATTTTCACGGTATCCATCGAATCTGCGGGTTTTTCCCCAAAACCCGGGAACGTCCAAGCCATGAGCATCTTTGAAACCATCTCCAACGCGGAAGACACATCCGGTTTTTGCGAAGCCGATGCCATACCCTCAGCCGGCACCGGTAGGCGGTCGGCGGACACAGCGGTTTTGGCAGGCGTGGGCCGAACTGCGCTACTAGTGGGTTGAACGAAGACCTCTAAGATTTTGGCCATTTGCTGCTCGACGGAGCCGCCGTCGTCGCTTTGGCTTTCAAACTGACTCGCCGCGCGGTCGGCTGTTGACGTGAACCGAGCGGCCAGTTGTGCGGGGGTGTCATAACGCCCTTGCAAGCGTTCGAGGAGGACGGCCCTGGCAAGGCGCTCCATAAGCGCAAAAACAGGTTGAGGCGGAAGGATAATCTGATTTAATTTTTTCATCTCGGAAAGTTTTTCCAGCTCCTCGATGCGGGTGACCATCAAATAAGCGGAACCATCCTTTCGGGCCTGCTCGGCCATCCAGGAATACCATGCTTCAAGGCCGGGGAAATAGCCTTTTTTAACCCAGGCGTCGCCAATGCGTGGGCGCAACGCTTTGATCAGCGCGATGGAATCCGGCTTGAGCCCCGCACCCATGCGATCTAGCACCGCCTCCGGTGCCTCCGCGACTTTTGGCGTGTCGACTGGGGTCATTACAGGTGGAGGAGAAATTTTGGGTGAATTTATGACGTATTCAAGGTTGTCCAGGCCATACGGGCTCTGCAAGGGCCCCACACGCGCTGCGGCTGCTTCGAAGGACAATGTTTCATCACGAAGAATACGCTCTTCTTCCGCTTGTCGCTCGCGCTCTAGGGCGGCAGCTTGTGCAGCGGATTGTTCAGCAGCCTCTTTCCTTACGATGGAAGGAGATCTATACCGAAGTGGCCACGTGATGGCTTGGCCAATCCCGTGGCCAATGCGCTGAAAAATATTCCGGGTGGGCGGCGCCACCGGCGCTTGCGAAAAAGCCGGGCCAGCCATCAGCGCGATCAGAGTCATGGCCGTAGCCAAGCTCAGACGGCGATGAGATTTAAACAACCAGAAGCCAACCGCCATTAGGCTGACGGCAAGCCCCGCCCAAAGCAACTCCGATTGCGGCAGAAAATCGACAAGGTGGAAGGCAATGGGATGGATATCGGCCGGCGGCATGGCGCCCAGCGGGGAGACAGGAATATCAAAGCGGACGCTGCCCGGGTGAAGCATATGATGCTGTGTCCACTGGGAAGAATATTGGAAAAGCGTCTCCCAACCGTGCGAATGAAGAAACTGTGCCACGTGACTGGGACCCCAACCGTCTTTGACGGGCGCATAGACTGAAAGGGTTTCGGTCGCCGCGCGGGTTGCCTCACGCACCGGCACGGCAGCGAGTGTCACAGGCGCGCACCACGCCGTTTGAATAACACCAGCAAAGAATATAAACGCTACACCTAACGCTTTCGCAGCCGCCTGCATGGCGCTGGAACTGGCCTGCGCGAGCAAGCCACGCAACATGGTCTGAGTGATCCATGGCCCTTCTGGCAATACGCTGGGATTGGAAAATTGAGTAAGAATACCTTTCAATCGGCGGTTGTCGGCCGGTGAAAGCGTTACGGGGTCCTTGCTTTTGAGTTCTAAAAGAAATGTCGCCGCCGCGCGCTGTGCCTCTATAGCTTTTAGAACCGCCTCCTTCTGCCCAGAGGACATCGTATCAGCGACGGATTCCGCCATCACGAGCGCAACTAAGACTTTTTCTGGCGCCAAGGCCTCGATACGGTTTAAAAGCGTTGGGAGCTTGGAGGCTTTGCTCGAAGCGGTGCCCGCCGGGTTAACAGATTGGGCGCCTCGTGGCGATGTGGCCTTCCGCTCTCCTGGGGCGGTGGCACTTAGAGAGGGTCGCTTTGTATCAGCGGCGTTTGGGGAGAGGAGCAAAGCGGGGCTCCCCTGGAGCGCTTCAGAGGTACGTTTTTCCCGTGTTTCAGCGCTTGGCTTGGGAATAGGCTGTCCTTGAGAAAATGCCAAGTCCCCCCTCCAAAAATTGACACCGGCGGTTAAGAATACGCCCGCTAATACGATGAGAGTACCCTTGCCCATCGCAGAGCCGAGAACCCATTGGTAGGAATAGGTTATGACGTTTGACGCTGTTGGAATTTTGGAGGGGATCAGCCACGTATAGATGGACAAAGAAATCCCGGCCATGACGCCTAACAGCTGCCTCGCCAAAACGCCAACTACATGGCGCCTGGACTCTGCCCCTTTGGGATGACTTGAAGACGCCGAAGGAATAACAGGGCCCGTTTCGATAGGACGCTCTTGCCACTGTCGTGAGCCGGCCTCATCTGCAGACGACGAAACTGGAGGGACCGCTCCGATGGTTTCCATGACTAATTCGGGTTTCGGATCGCGGACGGCCTGTTCGGCCAAGGAATACAAGTCTGGGCCTGCGGCTTCCAAACCACGCTCTAACGCCTTTTCCAGTATGTCGGCGTAAACTCCTTTAGGGTCGTAAGCGCTATGGCGTCTCCAATAGGTGAGGTGTTCCATTTGAGCCCGCTTTGAGGTAATGACGATTTGCTCAAATGTTTCATGGTTTAGCTTAAATTCCAAATCTACGATGGGTTCGGGGATCTCGCCTAAAATGTCGTGGAGGGCATGGCGCATTTCCTCGAAAAGCTTGAACCTCACCGCGCTTTGTGCGCCTTCGACCTTCGTGAGCCAATCGTAGGCCAAATGGGAATCCAACACGATGACGCCTCGCGTTTCCGAGTTATCAGGCGTGGCATTATAAAAAGCCGGTCTGTTGTTAATCGGGTGAAAAGTAACCAACAAAGGGCGCCGATCTTTCGATTCGGCCATCGCCTTCCCTAAGCCGCTCGTCTTTAAAACTTGCGACACCAACCGCTGAGCCGCCGGTTCGAAAATTACTGATCGCTTGCTCACAGTACCCTTTGGACTAATTTCGAATGTCCCTTTGATGGCATCTGCTGCAACCGGCTCTCCCTCTTCTTTCGTTACGATGGACGTTTTTGGGGCCATGGCGGCGGCTTTTGCTTTGAGTAAAGCGGCTTGCGCCCGCCGACTTAATTCGTCTGCCTGCCCTAGCGTGGAAGGACTTTTGTCAGGAAGACCAACCCGCGACACCACGTGTAAATCTTCTGGTGCAACCGGTAGCGCCAAGACGACTTCGACCGATCGTGTAGCCGGTGTCGCCGTACTGGGTCTTGACGCCGTCAGGGCGCGAGGCGCGGGCTGATTCATTTCATGTGCGGAAATGGGTTCACCAGCTAACCACGGTTCGCGGGGCCATGATTTCCAAAGACCGGCATCCAAAACTACAAGCCCGCTAGTGGAAAGAGGTGCTGCGGGGCGGATGCCGATTGGAATCATTCGCATCGGTCGGGTACGCGCCATTTCTTGAGCCACGTCTAAGGTGGGTTCGCCATTGGCCGAGGCTTTTGTGCTTTTTACCGCGCCGCCCCCAAAAAAACGACCTTCCGGATATTTGAAGAAAACACCCAAAAATCCCTGGGCCACACGGTGCAGCTGCGTATAAAGCACGCGCGTGTATTGCAGATACCACGTCATGCTCTCGTACTGTTCAAGAATATATTCGGCCACGTCATAGTCGAGGTTTTCAAAACTTTCCCCAGGCGGCAGGGGAATTGTGATGCCTCTGACCTTCACCTCTGATGATCGAGCCATTTTGCCCCAAGCATCGTCTTGCTTGGTTAACGTCGCGGTCCCCGCATCAATCACTTTGGGAGGCGTAGGCCGGATACCGGAAATCAATTTGGAGACCCAGGTCAATCGTTCGGGAAGAGGCAAACTCATTTGTGTAAGGAAATGACGCCCTATTTGATCTGACTGACTGTTTTCGAATTCATACGCGCGGTGTTCTGTCCCCGGCCGCAGCAATATGGCGATTGAATTACGGTTCGCGGTGGCCCGATGGTCATCGTTGGCGACCGCATTTTCCGTATGATCAAAGTAACTTTTGGTCATGGAATAGGCCAATCCTTGAGCCGCGCGAGCCGTGTCCGCCAAAGCCGCATGAACCCAATCAAAAGGTGAAACGAATAAAAATGTCGGAAGGCCGAACCCTTCAAACAATTTCGTATCCGATTTTCCGCGCCACCGTAGATACGTTCGTTTGACCAGAAGCCACGAAAGCCCGAAACTGACATAAAAACATGCATCGCCGACTTTCGCCGCATCAAGCCAGAACGCCGAAGACAAGCCGGCGATATGCGTCATGAGATAGAAAATGGGCCCGATTCCAAAAATGCTGCCAATCACGGTCGTGAGTACATAGGTGATGTTGACCAACCATTTTCGGGCTGCTTCAAGCTGTCGCTCCGCGGTCTGTTCGCCTACGGCGCGGAGGTTCGCGGATTCATTGCTGCCCGGGCGGTCCTCAAGGCGAGCGCCCGATTCGGTGTAGCCCAGCATTCGTTCTGGGACGGTTGTGACAAACAAGCGATTGGCGCGTTTAAGAACCGTCACGATGCGCTCGTACGTCATCCGGCTTCGGAAGAACGGCGCTTTTTTCCAGTTCTCACCTCCCGTTTTGAACCGCTTGGAAATGTTCTCGGACATAAACAGCGACAATTCTTCAAAGGTTTGAACCATGGCGGCATACGCGGGCAAGCCATCCTGCGTTTTACTGCCAAAATTGAACGTGGTAAACACGCGCTCGGCGCCAAAGGAATCCACCAACTGATTGTCATCGGTTCCCGCGATCCCGAAAGGTTCCTCCGTGACGTAAGGCAAGTAAGCCTTCAAAATATTTTTTTCGTATGTTTCCGCGCCGCTGTCCGTAGCCAGAACAATCGGGGTATGCTGGTCAATTTTTAAATCATGCAGGAATCCATCCACGTCGTCTCGGTGCTTAAAGGAAAGCTTCACCACCTTATTGCCGATTTGAACGTCATAATGAAGGCCCATCGAAAGGTAGGCGCTTCGTGCGAATTTCAAAGCGGCTAGGCGCGTTTTTCCTGTCGCCACGATGACCCCATGAACGGCATGATCGGCCGCGGAATAGTCGATTTCATGAGGCTCGGAGCTCGTTGGGTTTACCTTAAGCCGTTCTGCGCGCGCAAGGCGCTCAATTTCATGGATTGCCGCGTCCGTTGTGATCTCCTGCATCCAAAGGTCCCGGGACAAGCGATCCGCCAACGATTGAACCCAGCGGTCCATACGCACTTCAGATAGGCCATTGGCTTTCAAAGCTATTTGAATGACGCGCGCAATTTTCACACGCATGGCTACACGCGTGAATTCGACGGCCGGTATGCGGTTTTCGATCTGGGATTCATCGCCTCCTGGAACATCGTGAACGGCTTCCCACTTTCGATGAACTTTCGGCATCACCATCGCCGCCGCCCGCGCACTGTTTTCTAAGACTTCCTCCTCTTTTAATGGATTATGAACGCCTTGGCCGTTTTCGCGACTTTCGAACGGCCTCAGGGCATTCATTCGCACATCCTGCTTGCTTTTCACAATGTTTTCGATACCCTCCGTCAACGTAATGGAGACGCTATCGCCCCACTTTCCAAAAATGGCTGAAGCGTTTCGATCGCTCCTCATTAAAACCCGCTCGGTCACAAGACCTTTAGGAAGCACGATGCGATCGGACACCATGGCCACCACCCTACCACCCTTGATAACTCCATAAACCAAATTTTGGCCCAGGGACGTTTGCACACGAGACACGGGCCCATCCGGGGGGTTGAGCGTCGTGGAGGCATCGGAAGCCTGCGTCCCATCGATTCGAGGTTTCATTTCCTCTAAAACTGCGTAGTCCAAGGAGTTTCGCCAAAACGCGAGCGTGGTGTAGTGCAGGAATTTAAGTCGTTCTTCGGGTTTCAAGAACGTTTCAAGTGAATCCTTCAGCGTCTGGTCGCGCACGAGAACTTCTTCGAACGCCTGGGCGTGCCCGAGCATTACCTTTTGAATCTCGTCGTATTCTTTCTGCGTATTTGCCGTCCGCAGAAATTGTTCCGCCACTTCCGGTTTACCGCTGACCCACTTTTTAAATTCGGTTTGAATTATCCGATTCCATTCATCGACTTTATCCAGCGGCGGGTGTTGATCCCGTGGATCGTCTAAATCGATGACGTGAAAGAAAAGCGCATAAATGATGGAGGCTTTAAACAAGCGTTCCGTATTCACGAGTTTAAGTATCATGGCTTCAAGCGGGGCATCGCCTGGGGCCACTTTTCCGCTTCCTTGCAAAATGGATCGGATGTGACGGCTGAATTTCGTCAATGGATGAAACAACCGCCAAACCCCAGTTTTCTCGGGCTTGGGGGTATACCCCAACCATCGTGCCGCGCGGGCACGCATGACAGAGTTCCCAATTTTATGTCCGGCGAGTAACCGCGACAGCGCTTTGGTCGCACCGATATCTCCGTTAAATTGGAAGAGATGCGTAACAATAACGTAGAGCCAGTCCATGTGAGGCGTTGCTGTCCCACGAACGGGATTCCACCGAAGCTGCCAATCCTCAGGCTGGCCTTGCGGTGGAGCAACACCGGGCTGTGCGGCTTCTTCTAAGTCTTGAACCGATTCGCCATTTGAACCCACCGACCCCAAGCGGGAATGAAAGCTAAACATGATGAACTTCGGCATGTTTGCGTCCTTTCGCACTTTTGCGAAGTCCGACTTAATTTGATTTAAGGCCTTCTGAACGGCGTTGGCACGTTTATGGACCCACACTTTTCGGACTCGGTATTCCCAAACCGTTTGTTCGTCATTCGTTTCAAACCCAGACAACTGGACAGCGTGCGGCACCTTTCGTTTCACAGGAACCATAAATGAATAACCAAAGGAATAAAACCCACGGTTCAAAAGATCGGTGATCGACGGTTTTAGAAGCTCTTCCAACTCCTCCAAACTGATTTCACCGCTGAAGGCCAAATTTCCACAATTCATTTGCGCCGGATGAATATCAGGCGTGTGGCCGAGAATAACGCGGAGGGCAGCTGGAATGGCTTGTGTGCCAAAAAAATAAAAAATCCAGTAGGTGGGGTGATGCGGATGCGCCCAGATCGAAAATACGGTGCCTGACAATGACATCGCCATCGTCCAGAGATCCCACCTTGACCACTCGTTAAACGTTGGAATTAAGGGTTTAAATGCGAGCCTGGGTCGGGCCAGGGCGGAGCCAAAATTATTCTTACTCCACTGATAAGCAAACGTGATTTGGCCGGCCGCATTTCGTGCGCTCGAGATGCGCTGGACCAAAGCCTGCTGAGTTAAGAAAGAGGGGTCATGTGAGGCCACGATGACGCGGGCACTGATTGGGCTTAACGACATTTTCTTTGGAAGCGGCATGACGGCCGCTCCGAGGTCGGGGACTGATGTGATGACCAAGCTCGCCGCCAGACTTAAACAGGCGAAACGGCTTAGGCACGAAACAACTCGATTTTTAAGTTTAGAAACCACGTGGCTCCCGATCGGAAATGCGAAAAGCTTTCAGATCGGCGGCGACGCCCTTTTTGGTTTATTTCGTCTTTGAGGAGAGACTACGCTGTAGGTGACAACGGTGTACGGCTTAGGCCAACGCTGGCCGGGGAAGCATCATCACTATAGCGTGGCAACCGCGTGACTCCAATAGATCGAAGGGCCCTTTTTTTATGGGTCCTTGCTAGCGACAGCGACGTTTACAAATTAAACGAATAGCGGCTTGATCGCCTTTCTTGATCGGCTGGAATTCAATGCGAACGGGGAACGCGGCCCCCGCTTTGGTTTTATGTAGAGCATCCACCCCGGCTTGCTTTCCGGATTTAAGCTCCTCATAAAGATGAGTAATCTCATCTTCCGAAGCAAATAAAAGGGAAATGGATTGGTTTTTGATTTCGCCTTCGCTGTAGCCATAAAAGCGTGACGCCGCAGGGCTCCAACCGGTGATGCGGCCTTTCAAGTCCATTTCGAAGACGACTTCCTCCTGCGGATGTAGGCCGGCGGGTACGGGCGGCGGACCTCCCTTCCCCGTGGGTTTTCTCCAAAGACGAACCAGGCCTAACAACCCCAAAAGGCTACCCGCAAGCGTCCCTAACGCGAGAGCCACCATGGCGGCCGAGTGCAAACGGACTTGGCGGAACAAGGCATTTTTCTTCTGTTCCAATTCTTCGGGACGCATCGCCGGCAAAATGCGGGCTAGAACGGACAAAACGTCCTGCCGATAAGTTTCCGTTTGGCTAAAAGCCCCCTCCGCAATTTTGCCAAGCGCCTTGATTTGGTCCGTCCGCTGGACGTTGGCTACGAACAAATTATGAAGCACGCGGATTTCACGGCGCTCCGCCGCCAAACCCGCGACTTGGCTGTAAAGTGCGAAATGGCGGTCGATTTGATCCTGGCTTTTTTGCGCCTGCGCCCACGCGGCGGGGACAGGCTCCGCCCAGAATTGGGCTAAGTTTTGCTGCCATGCCCGCCACTGATTTTCAATATTAAGCAGCGAGTCGTTTCGAACAGCCGCCCCTTCGCGGTCCTTTCGTGATAAAGGCCGCAAACGGTATTGGATGGTTTGAAGGAACTGCTCAAAGTCCCCCTGCCACGCGCCTCGGGCCTCGGCGCGTTCGCGGCTGACGTCCAAAGCTTGTTTGACGGATGTTTCAAATGGATGAAAAGCGGTCAAAAGGGTTTCGCGCGCACCCGCAGGAAAAAGCCGTGGGCTTTGTTTTCCAAATTCTTGCAGGGATTTTTCAAACGCATGACGACTGACATCGATTCGCTCCACCAGCTCCGGGTCCGGGTTTTGACTATAGGCTTGGAGAGCCAAATGCATTTGGTCAAGATGTCCGGTCAGCGCGACTCGAAACGGGGAAGGGTCGGCCAGCGTGGACACTTCATTTAAGCGCTCATCCGCCGCTTGCGACTGCAAGCGAAACATCCACGCACAAAGAACCAAACAAGCCGCCGCACCCAAAAGTATCAAGGCGCTTAAGAGAAGACGTTTAGCGGAGGACATCGAAACCGGCATAGGGGCGTAGTTCTTCCGGAAGCAGAACCGACCCGTCAGCCTGCTGGAAGTTTTCGAGGATCGCGGCAAACGTACGGCCGATGGCCACACCCGAGCCGTTTAACGTGTGGACCCATTCTTTTTTGCCGTCTGCGCGCTTGAATTTAATGTTTAGGCGTCGCGCCTGGAAATCGGAGAAGGTCGAACAAGACGATATTTCACGCCAATTGTTTTCACTGGGAAGCCAAACTTCAAGGTCATAGGTTTTCGCGGATGCAAATCCCATGTCGCCCGTACACAGGGCCATGACTCGGTAGGGAATTTTTAGCTTGTAAAGGATTTTTTCCGCGCTTGCGGTTAACAGTTCAAGCGTTTCCAGCGAGTCTTCCGGTTTCGAAAATTGAACCAACTCGACTTTGTTGAATTGGTGGTTGCGGATCAATCCTTTCGTGTCTTGGCCGTAGGAGCCTGCTTCGCGGCGGAAACACGCGGAGTAACAGACATATTTTTTGGGGAGATCTTTCTCGTCCAGCACGTCGTCCCGGTGCAGGTTGGTCACGCTCACTTCGGCCGTGGGGATCAAATACAAATTGTCACGGTCCACCCGGAAAAGCTCTTCTTCGAACTTGGGCAACTGGCCCGTGCCTTGCATGCTTTGAGGGGTCACGAGATAAGGCGCGAACACTTCGGTATAGCCATGCTCTTTCGTGTGGGTATCGAGCATGAAATTGATGAGTGCTCGCTCCAGCCGTGCTCCCTTATCCCGCAGCACAGGAAACCCCGACCCGGAAAGCTTAGCCCCGGATTTGAAATCGATAATCCCGAGGGACTCGCCCAATTCCAGATGCGATTTGGCTTTGAACGAAAACGTGGAAGGCTTCCCCACTTCGCGAAGAACCTTGTTGTCGGCCGCACTCGCGCCGATCGGAACGGAGGCGTCGGGGACGTTATTGATGCGAAGCAGAAAATCGTTTACTTTGGGCTCGACCTCAGCCAGCTGGGTTTCCAAGTCTTTGGCTTTCCCTTTTAGCCCTTCGACTTCCTTAATGGCCGCGGAGGTGTCAGCTTTCTGAGCTTTTAACTTCCCAATTTGATCAGCCGCTTTGTTGCGCTGTGCTTGAAGCTGTTCCAATTCCGTCAGAATTTTCCGCCGCTGACCATCCAAATCATAGAGGGGACCCACATCAAGCTTAGAACGCCGGCTAAAGAGCATCTGTTCAAGCGCAGAACGATTTTCACGAATCCATTTGAGGTCTAGCATGGCAGGCGAATTATAGTGTACTTCCCCCTTTGAAAAAGGGGGATCGAGGGGGATTTGCCGTAGGGCGAAATCCCTCCCAACCTCCCTTTTTCAAAGGGAGGGGTTTATTAAGGAAACAGACGCTGAAGGCGCCAGGTTTTCCCTCGTCGGGTATAAAGCAGCCGGTCATGCAAACGGTTGGGGCGGGCAGACCAGAATTCGATTTTGGAAGGAATCACGCGGATGCCGGTCCAGTAGGACGGCCGAGGCACGGGTATACCCTTAAACTGCTTGGCGTACCTGCGAACCTCCTTCATCAAGAAGGCGTAACTGGAAAGCGGTCGGCTTTGTTTGGAGGCCCAGGCCCCCAATTGCGACACACGCGGCCGCGTGACCCAGTACGCATCGGCTTCGGCATCGGAGACGATTTCGGTCTTTCCCTGAATGCGGACTTGCCGTCCAAGTGGTTCCCAGAAAAAAGTAATGGCCGCCCGCGGCGCGCGGCGAAGCGCCTGCCCTTTGGATGACGTTAGGTTGGTAAAAAAAACGAACCCATGTTCGTCAAATTCCTTCAACAACACCATTCGGTTATCGGGGTACAGCGCGGAGGAAATCGTTGAGACGCACATGGCCGTCGCATCGCCGATGCGACGATCGCGCCGCGCGATTTTGAACCAATGGTCAAACTTTATAAAGGGGGATGATTGCCGCACGCAAGGGAATTTTACTCGATTGCTCGCATTACATGAAAAATTAAGCGGCTGTCGTTATGGACAAACGGGCGCTTCGGGCGTCATTTATAGACCAGCAGTTTTCATGGCGTGCTATTAAAAAGATAACCATAAAGGGGATATTAAGTTTTCTTAAAAGGGATTCTGCCGTTTTCCCCGAGAACCATCTGATACCCTCAGAAAACTGAATTTTCACACTTCGATAAACTCTATCCACTTCAATAATGGTTCCGCGGCCATGCTTGGCATGAAAAACGGAAACTATGCGTTCGGCTCTTGTTTGGGATGGATCTGACATTTTCGCGGGATTTGCAGCGACGGGCGGTAACGCTGAGGGGACGGCCAAATTATTCCTTGGCTCCGCGCGAAATGTGCGTTGGGCGTTTTTCAATTTTTTTCGAACGGTGCTATCGGTATACCCCGTATGAGCCATAATTTGCGGGATTGTCATTCTGGCGGTTTGGTCCGATTCGATCAGCCGCTGGAACAATTCGCCTTTTTGTGTAGGCCGTGGAACCCCAGCGGATCCCTTGGTCTTCATGTCGTTTCGGTTCAGGATCTTGGAAAATTCATCGACCGTTAATCCGCGATTCTGTGCCGCTTCCCGAATGCCCTCGGGGAGCACGTCAATCCCTTTCTGTTTTAAAGTGCTAATCTCCTTTTCAACTCTCTTGAGAGCGTTTACTTTAGTGGCGCCTTTCGATCGCGTACCCTTTTTCTCAATATTGTAACGAGAGAACGCTTGTCGTAATTGCCAAACACTAGCCCCTAAACGAATGGCGAGTTTTTCGACGCTTTCTGATGACTGTGTATTTCGGTTTGCCTCCAGCCATCGAAGCGCTTTTGGGGACACAGGAAGGAATCGACGTCCTGGCTTTTTCTTCACTTTGATTAGCGAGCCGCTACCCCCACCCATACCCATTCCGAGCATCGGAATAAGCAGTGACGAAACGGCTACGTTACCCCAGAATCGGCCTTGCGTCCAGAACGCTTCGCATAATCGCACGATGTTGATTTGCGCAGAATTTAAATGCTGGCGATGCACGTTTAAAGCAGGAGATGCTAAAGCTTCCACCAGCATAAGGGATACAGTCGAGTTTTCCGTTTGGTCGGATTTAATATACGGCTGCCCAGACGCCATCAAAACAGACGCGGCGCAGACGCTTGAGACAAGATGGTTTAAAGCACGCATTCGACTTCAAAGTTAATGGATTTATCGCGCGCTTGGTAGAGGATAAATGGCTATGTCTCAGGGACAACAGACCTTTCGGTTTTTAGGCCCTATCCATAAACCGGTTATAAAACCTCAAGGGCTGGCGACGGCACCCATCCTTTAAGCCCTTCTTGGGGGACGCCGATTTCTAGCCAGCCGTCGATGGGTTCTTGGTCTTTGAGGATCAGAACGTGGCGGCCTTCCGGGACGGTGAAGCTCGCGGGGTAGCTCGTGTTGGGGCCAGAGCGGACTTCCGCGGTGGGAGCGGCGATGATGATGCCTATGGGTTTTTCGAGTTCGTAAATGCGGCCGGCGAGCCAGGCGCCCATAATAAGGAAGGCCATGATGAGCGCCGCCCATTGTTCACCGGTTAAGGTGGACTTCCCGCGCAGCAACGAAAGCCCTCCCGCACCCAATAAACTCAGAAACAAAAGCGATGCCAAAACCGTCAGCGTGTTGATCGAAATTCGAAAAAAGAGCCGCCAGGCTAACGCCGGTAAAGCGCTTTGGGGCACAACCGGGTCACCCACCCGCTCCGTGGCCAGGCGTAAATTGGCGAACACGTCGCGTTGCCCGGAATTTAAACGGAAGGCGCGTTCGTAGGCGGCAATGGCACGGCCTATTTGGCCGGTTTTAAAGTAGGCATTGCCTAAGTTGTATTCCAAAGCCCAATGGCGAAGGCCGGGCGCGCGTGCCTCTTGATAAGCGGAGGCCGCCTCTGTGAATTTTCCTTCGGAATACAAAACATTGGCGCGCTTGAACGTTTCCTGAGGAGATTCCGCGGAGGCGGGGCGGGGCACGACAAAACAAAAAGAAAATAGCACCACGGCGACAAAGGAATAGAGACATAAAGACAGCGCTCTATAACTTTTCGCCTTTGCCCGCGCGGTTCTATTTTCTTTTTGTTTTTCCGTCAAACTTTCCACAAGATTTCCTTTTCGAGCCCTTCGATGAGCTGCCCAAGCGCGATCTTGGCTTGACTGACATCATCCGTCCTCGTTTGCGCCGGAGCAAAACGGTACAAGTCGAGCGTTTCCCAAAGGCTGCGTATTTTCTCTAACGTGTGGGCGCTGACACTGCGTGTACGCAGTTTTTCTTGGGCCGAGCGAAGCGACAATTCGCGGCTTTCCAAATTTAATTTATCGGCCAGATAGTCTTGAAGCGTTTGCGCCATGGCATCGGCTTTATCCGCCTTGGCCAAACGGATGAGCGCGGTCCCTTTGGCATTTTTAAAACGCGCCGCAGCGCGGTCTGATAAAAACAAGCGCTGATAGAGGCGAATGAACCCGAAGCCGCCTATGCCCATCAGAGAAAAAAAATGCAGCCAGCGAAACCACGCGTGCTGGTAAAGCGGCCGCCCCTGCGAAGAAATCTTCTCCGAGGTGCGGATATAGTGAATATCCTCGGCCAAACGCTGGATGCCCGCGGTGCGGCTTGGACTTGCGGCAGGCCCCAAAGGTGACGAAGGATCAGCGCTTTTTTGAGGCCCCGTTCCGGCTAAAACCTTCAGCGTAAAGGCCTTTGACGCCAGCGTTTTATAGGCTTTCGCTTCGGTATCGAAATAAACGTAGGACAACGTGGGAATGGTTAAGTCGCCGGACGTAGTGGGAATGAGCACAGTCTTAAACACTTTCGAGCCGCGCACCTCATCGTTTTGGTTTTCAACGTGTACCGCGGCGTTATCGGCCAGGGTGCGGAAATTGGGCAGCGCGGGGAAGCTGATCTCCGGCAAAGATTTGATGTTGCCCCGGCCGGAGATCGTTACGGTCATGGTGACCGGCTGACCGACAGAGGTTTCCGTTTTATCCAACGAAGAGGACAACGTGTAATGGCCCACCGCGCCGTTAAATGCCGCCGGTTTGGGCTCGGGGAGCGCCTTTGCGCTGATGGAAAGGGGTTCGGTGCGTAACACTTTTTCTTCACCGCGCCCGAAGAAACTGGCGAAAAAATCCGAACTGAATGGATCGCCCCCGACGTTTTCAAGCATCACCTGAAGCTGCGCCGAGCCGATACGGGCTTTGCCGGGTGCGGTCGGGAAAAGAGCGGTGCGTATTTCTGTCACGTTATACGGCACGCCTTTAACAGTGGTTTTAAAGTTGCGCTGCGGCGGCAAGTCCTCTTTCCATAACCCTTGAACGTCGGGCGCTTGATAGCCTGGTTGGCGCAAAAGTGGAACACGGTTAAAAAGCCGGAATGTGTAGACCACTGGTTCGCCCACGTAAACACTGGCTTTATCCACCGTACCGGTGATAAAGATGGCCGCGGTACGCCCGTCCGTCATCCCCGAATGCCCCTGTCGGGGATCCATCGATGAAGTGGATCCTCCGCCAGGGACGGCGGAGGATGACGACGCCGAGGTCACCCGTAGAGTCAGTTCGCCCGTCTGCGCCGTCTGCCCATCTTTTTCGGCTACGATCGGCGGAATTTTAAACGTGCCTTCCTGCAAGGGCGTGAGCACAAAGTTATGCGTGACGCTTGCGGAGGCTTGCCCATTTATCCAAGAAAAATTTTGCGACCGGCCGGCGTTGTAAACCTGAAAACCCGCCAGCGCGGGTAGTTTGGGGTTGGGAAGACTGTTCCCAGAGCCGGAGACATGGATGGAGAGAACGGTTTGCTCGTTTAAAGCCACTTGGGATTTGTCGAGGCTGGCAGAGATCTGAAAATCGGCGGCACACAACGTGGTACGTGATAGGTGGTACGTGGTAAGCAAGATGGCTAGCGTCTTCACGCCTTTTCGTATCACGTACCACTTACCACGTACCACGCCCTTACCAGTCTTCATCAACCTGTTTCCCCTCGCCTTGCGCCTTTTGCTGTTTCTTCTTTTCGCCGGCCGCCGCGGCGGACAATAGACGTTCAGCGTCCTCACGGTTCATAGAAGGCTTTTTCTGCTCCGCCTTGGATTCTTGCTTGTCCGGTTTTCCCTTTTGCTCCTGCGGCTTTCCGGATGGCGGTTGCGGTTTGGGCGGGTTTTGCTTCGCCCTCATCGCCACGCTCAAATTATATTTTGCGTTTTCATCCTTGGGGTTTATACGCAAAGCGTCTTTATAGGCGTCCATCGCCTCATCGTAGCGGCTTTGTCGGTAAAGCGCATTGCCGCGGTTGTAGTGGCTGGCGTTCTTAAGGGGTAGAAGTGAGGCTTGTCCAGACTCTTGGAACTCCTTCTCAGCCCGAGCAAAATCGCCCGATTGGTAAGCCGCAGCTCCCGCATTAAAGCGCAGAACAGGCGAATGCGGGGCATCGATCAGCGCGTCGTCGTAAATCTTGAGCGCTTTATCGTAATGACCGTTTTTAAATTGACGGTTGCCTTCTTTGAGGCGGGAGTTTGAGGCTTGGAGAGGTACGGCAAAACAAAAAGAAAAAAGCACGGAAACCACACAGGAATAAAGAAATAAAGACGAGGCTTTATTCCTATTCGCCTTTGTCTGTGTGGTTCTATTTTCTATTTGTTTTGCCCTTCGCCGCATCACCGCCGAAACCCCATCTCCGGAATTGCCAAACTTATTAGAAGTAGCGTAAGCGCCACCGCCAACGGCCACTGAAACCGATTCTCATAGCGATTAAACATTTGGGTTTTTCGGTCCCCGCCTTGCAGTTTTTCAAGCTCGCGCAGGAGCGGCTCCACTTCATCGCCGCCGGGGCCAGCCCGGAAATACTGCCCTTGGGTTTCCCGACTGATGGTTTCCAAAGTCTTTTCATCCACACGGGAAAGTACCACCTCGCCTTTTCTATCACGCTTGTAGCCGGTTCGCTCGCCTTTGTCATTAAAAACTGGAATAGGCTCGCCTTCGGCGTTGCCGATGCCGATCGTAAAGACTTTGACGCCGGCTTTCGATGCTTCTTTCGCCGCCGAAAGTGGGTCGCTTTGATGGTCTTCACCGTCTGTCAGCAGCACGAGTACGCGGTTGCCGCCTTCACCTGCTTTCAACCCTTGAACCGCCAAACGAATGGCATCGCCAATTTTGGTTCCCGCAATGGGAACGGCGCCGCTGTCCAAGGTGTCTAAGGTATCGCGCGCCGCATTTTGGTCGATGGTGAGCGGGCACTGAAGGTACGCTTGGCCCGCAAAGGCTATCACACCGATTCGGCTGCCCCCTAAGCGGTCGATCATTTGCCCGAGCACCAATTTAGCATGGGCCATACGCGAAGGCTTAAAATCCTGTGCTTGCATGGACAAGGAGCAATCCACCGCCATCAACACATCCAGCCCTTTCTGCCGAAATTCCATCAGTTTAGTCCCGATCAACGGCCCCGCCAGCGCCAAGACCATGAAAAATAACCCGGCCACCTGCAAAAACAACACCCACGCCCTGCGCCGGGCGAGCCCCGCCGGCAACAGTCGATCAACCGCGCTGTTGGGAATAGGGCCCAATTGTTGGAGGGTTTGGCGGCGCCAGCGAGCCATGAAAATTCCGAGTCCCCAAAGGACCCCGGGAACCACCAACCATCCCCATAATTCTGGATACGCGAAGTAATTCACTAATTCCTCTCTTGCTTAACAACTGGGGTCAGATCCGGTTTTCAAGCAACGCACGGTTTTGCTTGAAAACCGGATCTGACCCCAGCCTTCAAGCATCATGGGACCGTTCGCCACACGCTTGCTTTTAGCCCAAAGCCCACCCCTAAACACGTCATCGCCGCCAACAACCACGCCAGATAGCGGTCCTGATACGCCTGCGAAGACGGCGCTTGGATATCCGTTTTTTCCAACTGATCGATCTCTCCAAAAATGTGATCGAGTTCCTTAGGGCTCGAGGCACGATAAAAACGCCCCCCCGTGCTGCGGGCAATCTGTTCCAAGTTTGGCTCATCCAAATCTTCTTGAATGGGAACTAACTGCTTTCCCCACATCGTGTCCACGGGAATAACCGATTGACCACGGATGCCCACACCGATCGTGTAAATGCGAATTCCGAGCCCTTCCGCCGCTTTGGCGGCGGTGAGCGCGTCTATTTCCCCGGCGTTTGATCGCCCGTCGGTCACAAGAATAATGACCCGGCTTTTTGCGGTGCTTTTCTTAAGGCGATTGGCCGCGGCGGCGATCGCCGTGCCGACGGCGGTATTTTCCGTTTGCGTCATCCCCACCTGAACTTGTTCAAAAAAATCCAACAGCGCCGCGTAATCGAGCGTCAGCGGGCATTGAAGCAGCGCGACCCCCGCAAACACCACTAAACCGATCCGGTCCGCTTTACGGCGGGTAATGAACATCCGCGTGGCCTTTTTAGCCACCGCCATTCGGTCTTGCGGGTTGAAATCCAGCGCTCGCATCGAGCCCGAGGTATCGAGCGCAATCATGATGTCGATCCCTCTTTCTCGCGCTTCTTCTCCTTTAAGGAGCGAGCGCGGACGGGCTAACGCGATGACGGCAAGCGCCAAGCCGGCATAGAGCAGCGCGGCCGGTACCCAAGCCAAGCGCGTTCGCCACGTTTCGGGCGCCGCACGTAGAAGCGACTCCTCCGGAAAAGGAAGCCGGGCCGTTTGAGGCGATGCCGGGCGTTCCCGCCACCAGGCTAAGAGCCCTATTAAAGGGAGGAACAAAAGAAAAAGCGGGTTAGCAAAGTTCACTTTTTCGCCACCGCCGAACGGGAGTGCTCGACAAACTGAATGGCTTTGTTTAGTTCTTCTTTTCCTTCTTCGGAAGAAGGGCGGAACTTGGCGAATTTGACTAAGTCGCAGGCCTCCAGAAGATGGCGCAGCGTCGCATGCCAATCCGTTTGGACATGCGGGTTTCGGCGCAGGTCCCGCATGAGTTCAGCCGTGGTGCGTTCAAGCGCCATCACCTTAAAACCTTGTTCCAGGTACAACCGCACGATGTCGGAGAGCGCACTGTAAAACTCTTTTATTTTTCCGTTCGCCAAAAGAGTGGACGCTTCCAACTCACGAAGCTTGGCCAGCGCCTCTTGATCCGGTGGAATGGGCGGTGGAGGCGGCGGCCCTTGCCGCGCGCGCTGGCGCTTGCGCCAAAGTAGAAGGCAGAGGGCAGAAAACAAAATGGCCGCGAAAACCAACCACCAAGCCGGCCAGGCCACGGGGCCGATGGCCCCTACAATGCCGCGGATATCGCCTTTGTCTTTTGGACCAGGCGGAAATTCTTCAATGGTCACAACGAGCTCGGGCGTTTTCACGCGGCCTGCCTGCCCCATGGCATTGTGATAAGGAACCTCTAAACCCGGTAATTTATGCTGGCCGGTAGTGAAGGACTGAAGTTCAGCGCGGAAACGATCGATTCCCTTGTCGCCTTGGAGTTCAACCGGCAATTGCGTGCTCGTGCGAATTTCAAAGGCACCTAGTTCCTTGGCGAAGGTCGGCGGGTCAATGACCAGCGTTAACGGATGCTCCACGCGAATCTCCAACATGACCACATCGCCCACTTTGGCGGAGGTCGGCGATACTTCGGCTTTAACGGCCAGGCTTGGATCAGCGGAATCGTTTAACACGTTGATGGAAAAACTGGACCAAAGGCGCCACAAACGAGCGGTCCGTTCGAAGGAGAATATGATCGATGCCGTGCCGGCGGAAAATGTGTTCGGCCCGGGCCAGGCGCTCGCGCGCTAGCGCCTCAAAACGCACTCGAACGCGGCGATCCGACGTATCCAGTGTCATGGTTTGGCCCGTTTCCGCCGCGTGCCATTCGATGAGGCCCGCAGAAGGCAGCGTTTGCTCGCGGGGGTCGACCACCTGAAGGGCCACCAAATCGTGACGTTTGGCCGTGATCGCCAACAACCGTTCACTGTAAGAATAAAAATCGGATAGAAGAAACACGACGGCTTTTCGTTTGACCACGCGGTTTAAATACCTTAGCGCTTCATCCAGATTCGTTCCCTTATGTTCCGGGGAGAATTCCAGCACGTCGCGGATAAGGCGCAAGGTATGCGTACGGCCCTTTTGGGGGCGAACAAACCGTTCGACGCGATCCGTAAACAGACACAACCCTACTTTATCGCTGTTTCGAATCGCCGAAAAACCCAGTACGGCCGCAATTTCTGCCGCCAGTTCCGATTTCCATTTAGGTGTCGTGCCAAAGCGCATCGAAGCACTGGCATCCACCAGCAAAATAACGGTCATCTCACGCTCGGCCATGAATTTCTTGATGTAAGGGTGGTTCATGCGAGCGGTCACATTCCAGTCGATGGCGCGCACATCATCCCCCGGCACGTATTCGCGCACTTCGGCAAACTCCATGCCTAAGCCCCGGAACACGGAGGAGTAAGCGCCGGAGAACACGTCGTTCACGAGACGACGAGTTTTAATCTCGAGGCGACGGACTTGGGAGATGAGATCGCGTGTCAACATAGCGAATCCGTGGGAGAGGGAGTGGGAGTCGAGGTATTTTTAATTTTAATAAAGACTTCCTTGACTCCCACTCCCTCTCCCACTGCCCTTAGGGGACCTCCACTGCCGCGAAGAGTTTTTGCACGATGTCTTCCGTTGTGGTGTTTTCGGCTTCCGCCTCGTAGGTGAGGAGAATGCGGTGGCGCAGCACATCGGCGCCGATAGACTTGACGTCTTCGGGCGTCACATAGCCGCGGCCTTGGAGAAACGCATACGCTTTGGCCGCTTGGGTGAGCGAAAGCGTGGCACGCGGGCTGCCGCCAAAAGCAATCATCGGCTTTAACGTTTCCAATTTGAATTTTTCGGGAGAGCGCGAGGCGAAGACCAAATCCAAAATGTAATTCTTCAGTTTGTCGTCCACATAAATTTCATGAACGATTTGACGCGCCGAGAGAATCTCGTTGGGATGCACGATCGGTTTGATATCGATCGCTTTCCCGCTGGTCATGCGGTCCAAAATAAGCCGCTCTTCATCCCGCGTCGGATAAGTCACGCGAAGCTTCAGCATAAAACGGTCGACTTGCGCTTCGGGCAGCGGGTAGGTTCCTTCTTGTTCGATCGGGTTCTGCGTGGCCAGCACCAAGAACGGTTCGGGCAGTTTGAAGGTTTGTTCGCCGATGGTGACTTGGTGTTCCTGCATGGCTTCCAGCAAGGCGCTTTGCACTTTGGACGGCGCGCGGTTGATTTCATCCGCCAATAAAAGGTTTGTAAAGATCGGGCCTTTCTTGACGGTGAACTGCGATTCGCGCGGGTTGTAGATTTGAGTTCCCACCAAGTCGGCGGGTAATAGGTCGGGCGTAAACTGCACGCGGCTAAATTGTGTGTCGATAGCTTTTGCCAGCGTTTTGACGGCCAACGTTTTGGCTAACCCCGGGACGCCCTCCAACAACACATGCCCGTCCGCCAAAAGCCCGATCAACAGCCGCTCGATCAAATAATCCTGGCCGACGATAACTTTTCCGATTTCCTGCTTGAGCGACTGAACGAAGACGCTCGCTTGCTTCACTTTTTCATGAATAACCTTAATGCTTTGATCCATGGAGTCTCCTTCACCCTATAGGCACATCCTCGAAGAGAGGACGTATCATTTTAGACTGATATTCTAGCCTTGTTGTTCCAACGAAATAGGCGGCCGGGTTTGCGCGGCGCCACACCATACCACTCGAGCCCGCCCGGCGCGCTTGGCCTCATAAAGCGCTTCATCGGCTCGGCGGAGCAGCTGTTCCCACGTGTCCGCGTCGCTGGGATAGGAGGCCCCGCCCACCGAAATCGTGACCCGCTCGTCCGACGAACCGAAAAACTTAAGATCAGCCAGGCGAACGGCCTTTAGAATTCGGTCGGCCAATTGACGCGCCTCGGCGGGGTCCGTATCCGGTAGGATCACGGCGAGCTCGTCGCCGCCATAACGGGCCAACAAATCCACTTCCCGAACGGTCTCGCGCAACACCGCGCAAACGCGGTTTAAAATGTCGTTTCCAAATTCATGCCCCATTACGTCGTTGTAGCGTTTGAAATGATCGATGTCGAGCATCAAAAGGGCCAGAGAGCTCCGCGACCGATGGGCACGCTCGACCTCTTGCTTCAGCAAACGTCGAAAATGCCGTTGATTAAAAAGACCGGTGAGGCCGTCCGTAATCGTTTCCTGCCACAACTGTTCGCGTTGCTGGCGAACCAATTTGGTCGCGCGGTTAAACGCCGCCGTGAGTTCCCCGATTTCATCGGCGCTGGTGACGGGAATTTCGACATTCATGTTTCCTTTTTCCACTTCATGGACCGCATCCAACAACACGCGCAGGGGAAAAATGAGCGACGCCGCCAAGCCCAAGGCGATGACCACCAACAGCCCAATGGATAAAACGCTTAAGAAGAACGCCGTCTGCCGCGCCCGAGACAGCAGCGCCGACATGTCGCTTTGGGCGCGGTCCAGCTCCAAGCGGTTCAAGGTGACGATCTCATCGCAAAGCGCGTAGACGCGTTCCAGCCGCATCGCCCCTTCCTGCGAGAGGAAGGCCAGTTCCAAATTTTCGTTTTTCTTCGTCCGTACCCAAGCGGCCGATCGCTGTCGAATCGCACTGACGCTTTGCGGCGTGTTTTGGGAAAAGGCGATAAGCCTATCGGCGTCGTCGAAATATTGGGTGATCTCGCTTTCCAAAAGGGACAACCGCTCGTCCAAGACCCCTCCCGCGGAAAGCTGCTGGAGTTTGTCGATTTCCTGACGGGCCGTTGAAACGAATTTGCGGCCCTCGGTGGCGACCCGCGGATCTTGGGCCGCCAAAAAGCGAAAGAGCGCATCGTCATAAGCCACCAGCGCGTGTTTAAGGCGTTCCGCCGACTGCATCATGACGATGCGCTTGTCCAAAATTTCATGCGTGATGCGCGCCAGTTGGTTTTGGGCATGAACAGTGTAAGCAAAATAGGCCGTGATGGCTAAGACCGGCAGCAGCGTGCCGATCCCGATGCGCGTTTTTAGCGACGCGCCGAGCGAGAGCGCTTTTGACCACTGAATGCGCGAGAACGCTTTCATAGGCATCAATCTTTCTAACGAGGATTCGCCATTTTTCAAGTCCCCCCTTAGGGGCGCCACTCCGCCTGGTCCGTCAACCAGGAGGAGCGGCGCGCGTGACGAACCCCTTTTTCTATTGGACTTTTATGGGAATGCGGCGCGCCTGCGCGCGAACGGCTTTGGGGATGCGAAGACGTAAAACCCCATCGCGCAAGCTGGCCTCAATGCCGTCGCGGTCGACCTCATCGGTCAAGGTAAACCGCCGTTCATAAGAGCCCGGGATGTACTCTTGATACGCCGCCGGCGTCTGCGAGGGCGTGCACGCGGAAGGGCTTTGCGCCCGCACCTTTAACACGTCTGCCTCGACGGTGACCTCCAATGAGGTTTCATCGGCGCCAGGAACATCGGCCACCAACGTCCAATGATCGGGCCCTTCGATCACATCCGTCGCAGGGGAACGCAAGGGAACTGCGGGTTTTTCTAAAAGGGTGGTGCTCATCGGGAGCCTCCTTGAATGGCCACGCGGCGGGGTTTGTCTGCAGCCGCACGCGGCAAGGTTAAAGTTAGGACGCCGTTTTTAACTTGCGCCACCGCTTGATCGGGATCCACCCGAAAGGCCAGGCGGACGTGGCGGGTAAAGGCGCCGCTTCCGCGTTCCCGGCGCAACCACCGTTGCCCCTCCGGGAGCGCCTCTTCGGAGCGCTCACTCTTGAGGGTTAAGGTGTCGCCTTCCACCTGGATATCCAAGCAGTTAGGGTTTACTCCGGGGATTTCTGCGGTGACCACCATGTCATCTTCTCCTACATAGGCGTTCAAAGCCGGAGAATAAGCCCCGTCTTCGGGACGCCGATCCGCGATTTTCTCTCCAAACATCTCTTGGAGCCGGTCCAGTTGGCGCCAGGGGCTCCAAACCGCTTCAAGTTCTTGCAGCAACATAACCACTTCCTCCTTTTTTGATTTTGATATTGGCAATCTACAGCTACGATTGCTAACAAATATATAGCCGAGGTGGTTCCCTCTGTCAAGAGGGTAGCTATGCCATATTGGCATAGCTTGGCATAGATGAGGCGAACTATCGTCGAAATAGGGGGCCTTAATTGCTATGCCATTGGCTATGCCAAGAAAGTATGGTATACAGCCGCGTATGGCAGAGCCACTGGAAGCACCCCCCACAATAGAAGACAGCCAAGCCTTGATACGCCGTATTGCCATTGGCGCATCGGCCTATGTTTGGGGCTCGAATTTGCTGTATCTATTAACCCGTGGCGCGATGGCTTCCCCGGATCGCTGGGAAACGGTGTATTTGGTGATCTTAGGGGCTTATGCCGGGGGCCAAGAGGTGAAATCGTGGGCTAAAGGCGTGGAGCCGGCCGACTATTCTCCATGGCAAGAACGGCTTCGAAAGGGTGGCCCTTTACTGGTGGCTTGGACAGGGCTCTTGCTCCTCGCCGGGCTATTGCGGCAATGGGACAGCACCTTCCCAATGCCCCCAGAGTTGCCCTCAATAACGATCAGCGTGCTGGGGCTCTTTACAGGAACGTATGTGTTTCGCCAGTACCGCCGCGCGCGACCGCTCTCTTCTCGGGCAGGGCTAGGGCCGCGCGCCCCGGAGCGCGACGTGGATCAGGCGGATCGCCAGCGCATCGCCGATCTTTTGTCGAAGGGCGACGCCAGTTCGGGCAACATCCGCGATTCGCTCAACATCGCCCCGCGCACCTTGGCCCGGCTCCTCAAATCCATGCTAGACGACGGCGCCATCCAACGCCAAGCCAAATCCCCCACCGACCCCAACGCGGAGTACCGGCTGAAGAAGTAGCCAATGGCATTTGGGAAGGAAAGACAGCTGGCTTATAGTCCTATCGTATGGTATATAAATGGCGGACTAATTTAAATCGTGTTTAACAGACTATTGAAACCTCCATCAAATTCCAGCTTTTTCCTCTTGGGACCCCGAGGGACTGGGAAGACACACCTCCTGAAGCAGCACTTCTCAGGCGTAAAGGTTCACTACATCGATCTTTTGGATCCGGATGTTTATGAAACGCTTTCTCTGCATCCCAAAACGCTCAAGGAACGCCTGGCCGCTCTTCCAAGCGAAACACGCTGGGTGATCATCGATGAGGTTCAAAGGATCCCCGCGTTTTTGGATTTGGCGCATCAACAAATTGAGGAAGGACGCTTCCTCTTCGCCTTGACCGGGTCTAGCGCCAGGAAGCTTAAACGCGGCGGGACGAATCTGTTGGCTGGACGCGCCTTCGTAAACCATCTCTACCCCCTTACGGCGACAGAAATGGGGTCTTCCTTTTCTCTCGATGAGGCGCTGCGCTGGGGGAGCCTTCCTCGCCTCACGTCACTGGGAAGTGACGAAGAAAAACGAAAGTATTTGCGCAGCTATTCCCAAACGTACCTCCAAGAGGAAATCATTCAAGAGCAAGTCGTACGAAATTTAACTCCGTTCCGACGCTTCTTGATGGTGGCCGCTCAAATGAGCGGGCAAGTCGTTAATTTCTCGAAAATCGCTCGAGATATTGGCTCCACCGTCCCCAGCGTTCAAGGTTATTTTCAAATTCTCGAAGACACCCTGATGGGCTTTCTGCTGGACCCTTTCCACGAATCCATTCGAAAACGCCAACGGGAAAACCCTAAGTTTTATTTTTTTGACACGGGGGTTTTACGCGCGCTTCAGCAAACGCTCACGTTGGACCTGCTTCCCCACACCTACGCTTACGGAACCATTTTTGAACACTTCGTCATCAACGAAATACGACGGCTGGAATCCTACGCCGAAAAAGATTTCCGGTTTTCCTACCTTCGAACCAAAGATGACGTCGAGATTGATTTGATCATCGAACGGCCCGGGCAGCCACGAGCCCTGGTGGAAATTAAATCGTCCGACCACATCACACGAGACGATCTTTCTTCCCTGCGGCGCCTGGCACCCGACATTCCCAACAGCCACTCCTTTTGCCTATCGCTCGACCCCACACCCAAAGTGATTGAAGGAATCCGCTGCCTTCCCTGGCAGCAGGGCCTCGAAGCACTGGGACTATAAGCTTCCCCACCGACCCCTAGGCGGAACAGCGCGGGAGGAGCGGTTCGACGTAAGTGCTCATGGGCTCAGGGACAGGCCTTCAGACCCACGCTTGATGCGCCGGTCTGGGACGAGGATCTGGGTCTGTTTTGAGGCGGCCCACCGACGTAAAATAAGACATCTCGTTCACCCGCTAGGCGCGCGTTCTGAGACCTTATGCCAAAGAGTCTTCATCGCCTCATCGCCCTTCTTCTCATGCCTTGCCTGCTGACAAGCCCTTTGCTGGCGGCACACGGCATGGAACGGTCCACAGGTTCCATAGCCCCTTCAACAACCCATCCGGCGGTCTTTGCTTCTGAGGCCCTGCCGGCACGGTTGGTTTTTGCCCACCGCCGGATCCTGGGAATCTATCCCAATATTTCGAGAGAATGGCGTGCCGCATCCGCTCACACTTATGCGCCTGCCATTGCATTACATGATCACCACGGAATTGGGCAATATTTGTTGACGGAGGAAGAGCACCAAATCATCAACCGATTCTGGAAGGACCATTGGGACTCCAATCCAAACTGCCTGAGCGGTGAGGACCCAATTTATAAAGATGTTCGCCGTGAACTTGGAAAATCATTCAGCGTGTTCCCTCTCCACATTCACGTTCCGAACGACCTTGCGCTTTATCAGCGCTTGAGGGCGTTAGGCCAAGAAGTCGGGGTTGAATTCCCCGCTTCTTTTCGATTAGTAACACACCCCGGCACTTATCGAGACGATCAGGGTAACCCCCGATCCCTCAATTTGCTCATTCCTGAAAATGAACTCAACCGCCTTCGCGTCTTTCGCCAACGAAAGCCTCCGGCGTACCACCAATGGCTACAGCATGAAGTGGCTCACCTAGTAGCGAACTTCAACAAGACGGGTTTTCATTCGGAGAATTGGATTTCGACCATTTACAAAATCAACCACTTCATCAGCGCTTGGAACCGAGAAAACTGGATCGAAGGATTTCTAAAGCAGCTTCCGCCACTCCAAACTCCGCAAACCTCTGGTTCTCTAGATCAAACCATCATTCGCGTTTACCGGCACTTTCAGGAAGATCGAATCGGCACCGCAGGCGCTTCCGCTCGCATCGTCCGCGCACTGAGAAACCTCACCGAGGAGGAGGAGATCCAAAATGTCGCCATGGCCATTGGCTTTTTAAATGCCGACGATGACCCCAGAACACTCCCGTACGCGGCCACACTGATGCGGTATGCCGACTCAAAAAATTCAAAAGCGCTCCTGCGCGATCTTGCCTCCATTCGCGAAGCCGAGAAAAACCGATTAAAGTTTAAGTCTGTTCCCTATTTAGAGGGTTTGCATCCCTCCGAAATCATGGAACTCATAGACCGCTGCAATTCAAAAATTGCGCCCGCTAGCACATTGACGCGATCCCTCGAGGGGCTACTCAACCTCCAAACGCTTACACAACGCCAAGTCGCTATTGTTCACGCCATTTTTCGCGGAGAAATCCTTATTGACCCTCGGCATGGCGATTACGTGGTTAGCCGAGACCACGAAGAAGCTGTTGTCGTGTTTGGTTGGATGGGAGCGGGAAAATCGTTTTTGGTTTCGAAACTTTTAGGGCTCAACGCTCAACAGATCCCAGACCCCGCAAGCCCCTGGCGGTTCGGTCGAAGCGATAGCCTCTTGTTAATGTTCTATTCGGGACAATTTCATGTGTCGGGCCGGCCCTCTTATGAGGGACAAAATCCTCTCGACAACTCACTTTCTTTTCGTGACGTGGATATCTACGACCCCAACATCAGAGCTTCCGCGGTGCACCCCGAAACGGTTCATGGAACCTATGTGGCCGCCCGGGTGATCAAAATGATTTGGCTATTAACTCCCTTGCGCGGAATCGACTCTTATGCCTTGGGCGATTATTTAAATCAACGCAATGCGATTGGAAATCTCCTTCGTAGGCTAGGCATCTTAGAGCAATACAAAATAGACCCCGACCACCGCGTTTCATTGTTTGACCAAATAGTAAAGCAGCTCTCTCGGGAACTCCTGAAACGACGCCCAGAACTAAGACCCCCCCTTCTCGCTGCGGCTTAAAACAGGCCTAAAACCAGCCTTGCTAAATGTAGTAAATATGCTACATATGAGCATGCTCCCCTTTGGACAGACGGTGCTTTTGTGGCGCATGCGCAAAGGGCTTACACAGGCAGCGCTGGCGCAAGCGGCTGGAATACCACGGCCCAACCTCTCCGCCATTGAGCGCGGGGCGCGAGAGGTATCCCTGCGCACGATTCGCGCCCTGGCGCATGCCTTGATGATACGCCCCGGGCTTTTGGTGGATGGCCAGCCCCCCACCGAACCCACACCCGCCTTAACCTTGGACCGGTCTCAGCTCGGCCGGCTGGCGCGCGCCGTGGTTTATGAAAGGTCGCTCGCCCATAAGGATGAACAGGCCCTCGCCCAAGACCTGCGCGAACTCACGCGGCATCGCCTCGAGGCCGCCGGCATTGGCCTTGCCTCTCGGCCCCGGCCGAAACGGCTTCAATCGTTACGGGGGCTCACTTTACGGCATCAACTCCCCAAAGCCGTTTTGAACGCCTTGCTGGATAAAATTTCAGACGAAGCCACGCGCCGAGCCCATGAACACTCGCCAGATTGATCAATTCTTTAAGATCTTCTCTCGTGAATTAGGCGAGGAGGCGCTCGTGATTTTAACGGGGGCCGGAGCTGGGGCGTTCTGGGGGCGCATTCGCCCCAGTTTTGACGTCGATTTCGAAGTGACTTTGCGGCGAAAAAGCCCGGCCTTGTGGCAGCGCGTTGAAAATGCGGCGACGGTGGCCTCGATGGAAACCGGCATCCAAGCCAACTTTGCCGATAACATCGACCGATGGGGCATGATTTCTCTGCTCGACTACCGCAAGCACCGCATCGCCTACAAACACTTTGGGCCGCTTCAGCTCACCCTCATGGACCCCGTCTATTGGTCGATTGGAAAGATGACGCGCTTTTTGGATTCAGATGTGAAGGACATGGCGCAGGTGTTCCACCGCCGACGCGTGCCCTGGAAGAAAGTCGTCACGGCCTGGGGGAAAGCGCTGCGGCAGAGCCCGCCGTCTAGCGCTTTGCATCTTTTTCGCCAGCAAGTTGAATTTTTTCTAAAGAAGTACGGCCCGCGCTGCTGGGGCCCGTCATTCCCCTTCGCTTCCGCTGTCGAGGCTTTTCATCAAGCGGCCGGTATACGTCTAGACTAAAAATAGACTCCATTTACGGCCAATCAAAGAATTAATTTTTTTATTTATATCTAATTATCAATTACTTTTAATTAGTATTACAAATCAATAATTGGATTGTTGATCGGTCAAACTTCGGCTATACTCCTCTCATGATCCCCAGAACTCTGGCGACAAAGCTTCGAAAGGCCATGGAAACGATGCCAGCGGTCGTTGTGGTTGGGCCGAGACAGTCGGGAAAGTCGACTTTGGTTCGAAACCTATTTCCCGAAAAACCCTATGTGACGTTAGAGCCTCTGGATAGTCGCGAAGAGGCGACCCGCGACCCCCGCGCGTTTTTGTCCAGGTTCCCAAATGGGGCCATCATCGATGAAGTCCAGCGCGTTCCCACCCTGTTTTCGTACCTGCAGAGTGCGATGGATGAAAAACGGCGGGTGGGCCTTTTTGTGCTAACGGGATCCCAACATTTTCTTTTGATGGAGAATGTTTCTCAATCGCTGGCGGGCCGCATTTTGGTTTATGAATTGCTTCCCTTTGCGTGGGATGAGCTGCCCCTCGAAAAACGCCCTGCCACACTCGATGAGGTCCTTCTTCATGGCGCTTACCCGCGCCTGTTTGATTCGCCAGTGTCTTCTCAAGACTGGTACTCCGCCTATATCCAAACCTACGTGGAACGCGATGTCCGCCAGATGCGCAACATTGGGAATTTGGAAACCTTTCAACGTTTTTTAAAGCTCTGCGCGGGGCGTACCGGCCAACTGTTGAACGCGGCAAGCCTTGCGTCCGATGTGGGGGTGAGCCCCGTCACAATCCAAGCCTGGATCGGAATCCTAAAAGCGAGTTTTATTATTCATCTCGTCACGCCGCATCATGCCAACTTCAATAAGCGCATCATCAAAATGCCAAAGCTGTATTTCATCGATACGGGGTTGGCCTGCTCACTGCTCGGCATTCGAACAGCGGAGGTCCTTGAGACGCATCCTTTACGGGGAGCGTTGTTTGAAACCTGGGTGATGGGAGAATTTCTGAAGCATCGCGTTCACCAGGGGCTACCCGCAGACCTTCATTTTTGGCGTGACCAAACAGGGCATGAAGTGGATGTGTTGATGCCATCAGAAACTCAAGCAACGCCCATTCCCATCGAAATTAAATCGTCACAGACCGTGCAGCCGGAAATGGCTCGAGACCTCACGTATTGGCGAAAACTCGCCGCGGCTCAAGAGCAACCGGGGGTTGTGGTTTACGGAGGGACCCGCAACGTGGTTCAAGACGGAATTCATTTCGTGGGCTGGAGGCAGGCCCCGAGCTTGGGCGGCGACGAAACTTTATTCGCCCCCACCGGCCCCAACGCGGAGCACCGGCTGAAGAAGTAGCTCTGAAGCGCCCTTTAATGTTGGACGCGCATCCACTCCTGGAGGGTTTTCTCGAAGTCCGAGGTGAGCATTTGGACGCCGTGCTGGGCGGCTTGGCCTACGGCCACGCGGAGGGCGGGGTCGTTGCGGCGGCGGGCGAATTGTTGGACGGTGACAAAGGCGTAGGGGTCTTGGGGGCTGGCGGCCATAAAGAGCGCGCGCGTGCCGTAACGCGCAAAGTCTTTTTCGATGCCGATTCCGGCGTATTCGAGGCCGGGGGATAAAAGCACCACCGCCGGTACTTCGGGATGCGCGGCCGCGTAGCGGAGCGCCAAGTTGGCCCCGAGGCTAGCACCCCCCACGCCAATGTGGTTTCGGGGGATCCCCGTTACCTTCGAAAATTCCGCGATCACCGGGTCCAAGTCTTCCGCCATCTTGTTCCACTCGCGCTGGCCTCCGCTTTTACCATGACCCCGAAGATCCATCAGGGCAAAGGCCGCGCCGGGGCCCGCCGCCTTATCCGTCAAAGGCGTCCACTCTTCCTTAATGCTCCCCAAGCCATGCAGCAAAATCCACCCTCGCGCTTTAGGATTGGGGGTCCCCATCCAAATGGCTTCCAGCTGGACACCATCGGAGGCGCGCACATGAAGAGGCCGCCCCTGCACCCCAAAACAAACCCCCGCCACGCCAAACAGGCCGAGACAAAAAATGAATCGCTTAATGGAAAATCTTCTTCAGGCCTTGATCCCAAGGAAGTACGTGGATCGGACCTAGGCGATAGGGACGGGGTGTTCGGCACCAGCAAATCAACTGGGTTTTGGGGTACTCCCCTTCAAATGCCAGCAAGCCTTTGAGGTCGAGCTCACGTGGCGCGGTATGGGATTTAATTTCAATCGCATAGACGGGGTCTGCGGAGCCTTTCGAAAGCAACACATCGACTTCCATGCCGGTATTGGTGCGCCAGTAATGAAACTTCCAATTCGCCTTCTGGTAATCGTTGAGACGAAAAAGTTCTTGAATCAGCCAGGTCTCAAACAAATTCCCAAATCGAGAAGACGAGGGTTGGGGGGCGACCTGAAGTTCTCCACGAATGGCATTCAACACCCCGCAATCAAAAAAATAGTGTTTTGCCGCTTGCTGAAGTTGCTTTCGCACCGACCGATTCCACCCGGGCAGCTGAAACGTAATCCAGGTATCAGACAAGATGGAAAAGAAGTCCTGGCAGGTGTTGGCGCTCACCCCCGCCTGACGTGCCGTTTGCGCAAAGTTAACTGGCTCCCCGTTCATTTGAGCGGCCACCTCTAAAAATCGCATAAATCCGTCGAGACGCCGAACGAACCCCTCCTGAAGGATTTCTTCACGCAAATACGTGTCGACATAGGCCTGAAGCGTAAGATCTTCCCCTTCCGTTTCTAAATAGATGGCCGGAAGCGTGCCATAACGAAGGGCACGCACAAGATTCGAAACCCCTTCTCGATGGGTGAGAGGGTGAAGTTTGAGCGTCCACGCGCGCCCGGCCAGCAAATTCGCGCCACCGCGCTTTAGTTTCCGAGAGCTCGACCCGGTCAGAATAAATTGGATGCGTTCTTTGTAATTTTCGATAAACCGGTGAACCACATCCAACAGCAGCGGCACCTTTTGCACTTCATCTACAAAGACCGTGACTTGCTTGTGACGTTTAAGCGCTTCATCTAAATCCTCTTCAAATTGCGAAGGGGCTTTGAGGTACCGTGAATATTCCGCGGGCCTCAGCAAATCCACATGGAAAAGCCCCGCCCGGCGTTGAAGCCAGGCTTTGACCAGCGAGGTTTTCCCCGTTCCGCGAGCGCCGAATAAAAACGCCGAATGGCGGCCCTCTAAGACGCGATCCAACCGAAGCAATCGATCAACCATGATGGTGATTTATATTATAAATACGCCTTTCCATAAAGGATAAATAACACCTGTTTTGGCGCCCCGCAACCCCAAAAACAAGACTCATCGGTCCGTCTTGCTACAATTCTGCCACCATGAAAAAGATTAAATTCGTCAACACTACTGTATCGAAGCCGCGTCCGATTATTCCCGCGAAAGGGAAATTGGGCATTTTGACGCCCGGGATGGGGGCTGTGGCCAGCACGTTTATTGCGGGTGTTTTATCGGCCCGGAAAGGTCTCGGCAAACCGATCGGCTCCTTGACCCAAATGGGCACCATTCGTTTGGGCAAGCGCACGGAAAAACGAAACCCTTTGATCAAAGATTTTGTGCCGCTCGCCGATTTAAACGATATCGTTTTTGGCGGTTGGGATATTTTCCCGGACAACATGCATCAAGCCGCCACCAAAGCGGGGGTGCTTGAAGCCAAAGATTTAGCCCCCATCCGCTCTGAACTCGAAAAAATAAAACCCATGCCGGCCGTTTTCGATTCCGCGTGGGTATCTCGCATTTCCGGCCCCCACGTGAAGAAGGGCAAAACCAAATGGGATTTGGCGCAAGCACTCATCGCGGATATCGCCGCGTTCAAAAAGAAAAACAACTGCGCACGCCTCGTGATGGTCTGGTGCGGCTCCACCGAAAAATTCCAGACGCCCGGGCCCGTGCACCAAAGCGTAGCCGCCTTCGAACAAGGTCTTAAAGACAACAGCCCGGACATTGCCCCGAGCACGATTTACGCGTACGCCGCACTGAAGTCCGGCATTGCCTATGCCAATGGCGCCCCCAACTTGTCGGTCGACATCCCCGCGATGCTGGAATTGGCCGATAAAAACGGCGTGCCCATCGCTGGTAAAGATTTCAAAACCGGTCAAACGTTCATGAAGACAGTGCTCGCCCCCGCGTTCAAAGCGCGCCTCTTGGGCATGCACGGCTGGTTTTCGGCCAACATCCTGGGAAACCGGGATGGCGAAGTGTTGGACGACCCGGAAGCGTTTAAAACCAAAGAAGAATCCAAACTTTCAGTGTTGGACTCGATTTTGGAGCCTGAGCTTCACCCCGATCTTTACGGTAACGTCGACCACCGCGTGCGCATTAATTACTACCCGCCGCGCGGCGACAATAAGGAAGGCTGGGACAACATTGATATTTTCGGCTGGCTGGGCTACCCGATGCAGATCAAAGTGAACTTCCTGTGCCGCGACTCGATTCTGGCGGCGCCCATCGTTTTGGACTTGGCTCTTTTTTTAGACTTGGCCCAGCGGGCTAAGATGCATGGCATCCAAGAATGGCTTTCCTTTTATTTGAAAAGCCCAATGGCCGCCCCCGGCCTTTCGCCGGAACACGATCTCTTTATCCAACTGATGAAGCTTAAGAACACCCTTCGCTGGCTGAAAGGCGAAGAGCTGATCACCCATTTGGGTATCGAGTACTACGACTAACCCGCTGGTCACATTCCCGCTTCGGTAAAAATGGAAACGATTAAAAAAGCGTTTGCGCTACTTTTAAGTTTTTCCCTTCCCGCTTTTTCGATCAACACCTCGACGAGCACGGTGGTGGAGTCCTCTTCTGGCACCGCTCGTTCAACCAAACGCTCATCCATGCACATGAAAGATGTGGTGCCGAAGTCCTTGCGCCAGGTGCCGCATGAAATTCAAAAGCAAATTAAAAAGACAAAGCCGAATCCGAAGGTCGGGCGGACGACGCCTGCGGCCATGCCCGTGCCCGCCCCTGACATGCCCAAGGGTCCCCAACCGGATACGGAACCCTTACCCGCAGGCGCCAACAAGTTTTTTGATGTGGTTGCCAAGATCATGACCACCTCCTGGGGGTCGAACATTTTCGTCTGGCTGCCCGCGGTCTCGACCGACCCGAATACGGGGCCTACGATGGGCCTCTTACCCGTGCTCGTGTTGGCGGACCCGCAGAACCAGCACATTCGCCATCTCTTCGCCCCTTC
Organism: uncultured Elusimicrobia bacterium; assembly: GCA_964441955.1. Taxonomy (GTDB): domain Bacteria; phylum Elusimicrobiota; class Elusimicrobia; order 2-01-FULL-59-12; family 2-01-FULL-59-12; genus CAYTWA01. The sequence continues at coordinate 155,936 of CAYTWA010000004.1, read as the reverse complement.
AGCTACTTACAACGATCTTTTTGGGTTTACGGGGACGTGGCGGTACTACTGGTATCCCACGGACGACAGCCAATTTTTCACCTACGCCAGTTATTCGAAACGAACCAACCGCGACTTTAAAATCCGTTACGAAAACCCTTCCTTGTTCGACAAGGTGTTATATGTGCGCGGGGAGCTTTACCACTCCGTGGATGCCTCGCACCGTTTCTTTGGCTTGGGCCCCAACTCGCGAGAAAGCGACGAAGCAGGCTATACCTTTCGAGAAACCGGCGGTAAGACGTCGGTGGGCATCAACTTTTTTGGCCACATGCGCGCCACGGTGGGCGGCCGTTTTGTAACCGAACAGACGCGCGACAACATCATTGAAGATTTACCCGACCTGAAAGCCAAATTCCCCGCTGTCAATGGAACCCAGCTGCAGCAAACCGTGGCTCATGAATTTCGATTGTTGTGGGACTCGCGTGATTTACCGGTGACCCCCTCCAAAGGAACGTCGGCGGAATTTGCTGTAGAAAAAACCAATCGAGGCTGGGGGTCGAATGCGGATTTCTTTCGCCATACGCTGGATGCCAAGCAATTCTTCCCTTGGAAAAACCCCAAGAACGTCACGGTCGTGCATGGCTTCTACGAACGGGTGATGGGAAGCGCCGTGCCGTTTTATGAAGCGGCCCAACTGGGGGGGCGCGAAACGCTGCGCGGTTTCGGCGATGGCCGTTTTGTCGACATGGGGAAGCTGGGGCTTAGCGCCGAACACCGTTACCGCCTAGCCCAACTCAAACTCATGGGCATCGAAACCAATTTTGAAATGGCGCCCTTCGTGGATTTAGGAACCGTGTTTCCTCACCTGAATGCCATACAGCGGAAAGACTTTCTCTTGGTCGGCGGTGTGGGCTTCCGTGCCGCCGTCAAACCCAACGTGGTTGGTGATGTGGAATTGGGTTTTGGCAAAGAAGGCCCCGCGGTGTTCGTGGACATCAACTACCCGTTCTAAAAACGTCTTTGCTTTATGCGTTTCTGATAGTTATAAATAAACATAACTAACAGAAACATGAAATTCACGGACCTTCAAAAGAAAATGATGCGCCGGGCCTGCTTTCGGGTGGACCAGCTTTCGGAAATGTCCCTTTTGCCCCATGAACGGGTTCTCTTGACGAGATGGACGAAGGAAGGCAAGTTGCTCCGGCTGCGCAAAGACTAATACACCCTCACCCCGGACTACCGCTCGGGCGAACCCTCCGCCCTGGAAGTAGCCGGCCTACTCTATCGACCCTCCTACCTAAGCCTCCACTGGGCGCTTAGCCACTATGGGATTATTCCGGATGTTGTAGGAACTCTCACAAGCGTCACCACTTTTAAAACCGCGCGCTTTTCCAATGCTTTAGGAGCCTTTCAATATGCCCACGTGTCCGAGCCCTATTTTTTTGGGTTTGAGCAAATCAAGAGCCATGGATTCTATTGGCAGGTCTGGCCGGAAAAAGCAATTCTGGACTTCATCTACCTGGCCATCCCCAAATCCGAACCTCTAACCCAAGACCTATTTCTACAGGGGTATCGATTTCAAAATCTAGAATCTCTGAACGCCAAACGACTGCGTGATTGTCTCAAGCGTTTTACGCCGCCTCGCGTTCAACAAGGAGGAGCAATTCTCTTGTCGCTCATGAAAAAGCATGATTGATCCTATTCGGAAACATCTCGAAACACTGCCGTCCCACCAGAGACTCAATGGCCTTCGCGAATACCTTCAGCGACTCCTTTTGCAGGGCATTGATGACGGAGGTTATCGAAAAAAACTGGCGTTCACGGGCGGCACGGCTCTTCGGATCATCTATGGCACCGCACGTTTCTAAGAGGAAATGGATTTTTCGCTTGTGGATTCCAAAGGTTATTCCACGGCCACTCTCAGCCAACTCCTTAAACGGCATGCCAAACGCCTGGGGTTGCAAGCGGGGGTTTTTAAACTGAGCGATGAAAAGACGGTGGGGTCGTTTTTTCTTCGATTCGAAGAGCTTCTTCATCCGCTTGGGCTTACCCTCAACAGGTCCCAAAAGCTTTCGATCAAAATGGAAGTGGACAAACGCCCGCCGGCCGGGGGAGATATTGAAGAAACCTTACTTCAGGAACCCATGATGTTTCTGACGAATCATTACACCTTGTCTTCCCTTTTTTCCACGAAGCTTCATGCCATTCTTTTCAGACCCTATGTGAAAGGACGAGATTATTTTGATTTGCTCTACTACCTCGGCAAGAAGATGCGCCCCAAATTGTCCTATTTCCAAAATGCCGCGAAGCAGACACACCCTGAACTGAAATTCCCAGACATGGCGTCTGTTCATCAAGCGCTTCGCCACAAACTTGAGAACCTAGATGAAGGAAAGGTGCGCCGCGATGTCGAACCATTCTTGCTGGAGCCCACCCAAGGCCGCTATCTCACAAAAGCAATTCTTCTCAAAGCCCTGGAGAAAAGTGGTTTATAGCGCCTTGGCTTGTTTGGTTGTAGCCAGCGGGGCGCGGGTCCAGACGAAATGGACCGTGCCGTTGGTGGAATGGTGGGCGTCCAAAAAGAGATCGGCGAATTCTTCCCCCGTGTTCCAATGCCAAATAGACCCTAAGGCAGCCACCCCGGGGCGGTTTTGGACCACCAGTTCCCTTGTTCCAAACAGGCGGCGCAACGTGGGGCGTAGTTCGGCGAGCATCGCCTGGTCGGAGGTTTGTAAAAAGACTTCCACGTGCTGAAGCGTGGGGCCCTTTACGGCATCCCCTCCATAAAAATAATAAAACCCATTGCCCTGGCCCGTGATGATTTCACATTTTTGCGCCCAGCGGTCGGTGGCCTGTTGTGGGGCATAACAGTCGGCCATAGAACGGCCTTTCCAGGAGGCCAAGGGGTGATTTTTGGTTCCAAAAGAAAGCAACCCGCGAAACTCTTGGATTAAATCTTTGCGTTCTTCACGGGACAACGAAGCCGAGGGGCTTTTCCCTTTGCTGACGGTCAGTGGGGCGCGGGGGGAGTTGCTGTTGGACAGCGTCATTTCGGCGGTGCGCACCGGAACGGCGGCCATGATCATCGCCACTACGAGAAAATCCTTTCGCATGATTACGAAGGATTTACCCTGTCAAACGAGTGCGGTCAAGTAAAAAGTAGCTTAGGCGTCGCGGTCGCGCGAAAGCAAAGCCCCAATCACTACTCCCACCAGAAGGGTTAAACCAATGGAACGAGCGGGGTGCTTGCGGATCACTTTTTCCAGATCTTCGAGGGCATCTTCCCCGGCATCGCGGGCGTCTTTGGCTAAGCGGTCGCCTTTCGCTTTGGCTTCATCCCAGAACTCGCCACCCCGGGCGCGGGCGTGTTTCCACGCTTGCTGGGCTTTGGCTTGGGCTTCTTCCCAAGCGTCTTCGCCTTTATCTTTGGCGAGCTCAGCGGCCTTGAGCATTTCCTTGCGGCCTTGTTCCATCATTTCTTCCGCTTTATCCATTACGTTTTTCCATTCATCGCGCGCTTCTTTTCCGTTGCTGGCCATTGAGATTCCTCCGAGTTAGTTTCTAGCGGGTTGAATGATTCTAACTCTTATGGCCTTGGCCAGCCCAAAAGTCAAGGGTTGCCAAAGGTTCCGGAAGCGATAGATCCCCATGAAGAGGAAACCCAAGAATAACGCCATGGCGGCTTGAACAAACCCGCGGTGCAAATACCCTAGGGTCAGATGCGGCGCCTGGCCTACCACCATGACCTGGCCGAAGTGAAACAACTGACCTGAAGCGGGCAGGTCGAAGGAAACCGGAAAAACCCCGGCCACCGCTGAGGCGGGGGCGGCGTTTTGTAATATTTTGGAGGCCAACTCCGTTTGCTTGTCGACGATCTGCTCTAAACGGCTGTCGCTTCCAGAAGACGTAATCCGGCCTGCTAGCTCGGCCATCTCGCTTTTTAGGGCTTTCCTATTACCACGTTCAAACAAAGCAGGCGCATCGTTGCGGTATACGGCATTCGCAGCGACTAAAGCATTCCAAGGCCTGGCTGAAGCGCCTTTTTCCACGTCGCCGCCAAAGTACGGGAAGCGGTATTTTTCCGGTAAATACACTGACCAAAGCATGCGGCTGACCGGCGCATCCGGCATGGGTAGCGTCATCGACTTGTAGCCTAGAGGATAGAACTTGGCGCTGGCCCGGTAGAAAATGAGCTCCACCGGGAAGCCGCTTTGGCCCTGGTCGCCCAACTGGGATTTGGCTAAAGGAATGCGGTAACGGCCGTCTTCGGCTTTCATCGGTTTCACGGGTTCGCCCGCGACAAAGGCGCTCCAGAGTTCGGCTCCCTGTGGAAGGGCAATCGCCAAATACTGTTTCAACTGGTTACGCACCTGATAACGAACCTTGGTGATGACCTGACCACGTTCGGTTAAAACCGTCATGGCGTTGGCATCATCCACCGTGGTTGTCAGCACCGGTGTTTCGGGGTGACGCTTGACCGCCAAAGCAAGCGCGTGGGCCTTGGTGTAACGGAAAGCCAAGAGGATCGGCTGTGTGGCGCCCTGCCAAAGCCCGCCAGGCAATTCGCGCGGATCTAAACGCTGAAGGCCTTCGGCCGTCTGCACGTCGACTTCGATGGCGCCTTTGGCTTCCACACCGATTGTGCCTTGCTCCCGTTCGATGTCGAAGGCTTTCACTTGAGGAATTTCGACCACTTCATCTTTGTCGCTTAACGCGCGTTCCATTTGGATGCCGACATCCAGAGTGCCACGACGCGCATAAGCCAGTTGGATTCGAAGCACCGTCCCCTGAGGGGTTTCCTGCATTTTCCATTCTTGAAGCCCTTCGGCGTTCACGGCCAGGATGTTCCAGCCTTCCGGCACACCCACGCGCAATTCGCGAACCCCTTTTCGAAGGATGCTGTAGTTTAAATTCCAGCGCGCTTTGAGTGTGCCTTCGGAAACGCTGATGAGGTTTTGCGAATCGAGATACAGCTTGGCCGGCCCCGCCACTTCCTCCGGCACGGCTTTTTGCCAACGAACGGTTATGTAATTGGTGGGAGGGAGTGCGGCGGTCACCAGCGTTTTGGAGGTACCAATGGCCTGGGTTTCCACGCCTTGCGCTGGGTCGATTTGAACATCGAGGTTGGGGCGGGCAAACTCCAGCGCCATCACGGTGATGGGCGTATTCTGAAGCGCGAACGAAAGCTGGGGCGCCTCCTCCGGTTTTGGCGAGCGCAGCGAAAAGCGTGTGCGCAATGTGTAGCGGCCCGGCTTCTTTAAAAGAATGGCGTGAAAGCCATTTTCTTGTACCACTCCCACCGGCTTGCCATTGAGCTCCGCATCGGTGATGGCCACACTGGATGGGAGGAACGGGATTTTGACCCACTCCTTGGGATCGTAAACGTCCAACTCGAAAATCGCGGTGATGTCTGTCCTCTTTTCCCCCACCGCTCCTTTATAGGCCGCTTTGGTGATCGTGAAGGGAATAGGCGGTAAGTTCTCGGGCTTTTCCAGATCCTGAATCTTCTTTTCCATCTCCTGCATCTTGGTCCAGAGATCGTTGAATTTCTGCCACCCCAGCGTGACTTCCCCTGCCGAATTATCCGGTAGGCGTTCTCCCAGCACCGGCATCACGGTAAAAAATAGAGCGGCCATCATCCATGGTGTCTTCATCGAAATCCTCCTGATCCAGCTTTAGCGGCTGGGATTTCGACACCGGGGTGGCGGGAAAGTTCCTGGCTAGGAAGGAAATTCTTCGAGTTGGGCCATATGGGAGATTTTGCGGCCATCCCATTCAAACTGAAGACAGCGGTCCTGCCGACAAAAGGTAATGGTTTGGGGACTAAAAACAGCGGCGCACTCGCCTTTGGCGTGACGAACACTGTCGTACAAGATCCCGGCGGAATGGCGATCCCACAACATTTTTCCCAATTTTTGAGACGCGGAATAATTGGAAGCGTGATACAGCGACTTCCATTTGGCTTTTTGGGGGCGCAGGTCATGAAAGCGACCATGAATTTGGGCGGTCAAAACACGCTGCTTGAGCGTCGTGGCCGGCTGGGAAGTAAAGGTCATAAATTTTTCGGTATGGTAAGCGCGCTCGATGGCCGCCGTTATTAAATCGCGAGCGGCATAAAAAACACCGTAAGTGCCGTCGCTAAAACGGCTTGGTGTAGGAAACGCAAAAGGCCGCCCTATGTTATAGGCGGATTTCCCTTTGGGAAGCGTATCGCCTTGGCGGATAAAGAGCGTTTCACCCTTCTCCTGGCGCACGCCACTATTGGTGTGCCGTTCAATATCTTGAATGAACGACCAATCCCCGTTCGCCGCAATGGGAGCGTAGATGGCTTCTTCCGGATACAACGTGGGAATCACACGCCAAACGCGCTTCCATAAAACAGATCGTACGGGAGGAAGCGTCATGCCCACCCGCCACGCTGGGCGTCTAAGTACTGACGAACCAAAAACAAATCGCCTATTCCTTTCTGCATTCGCTCTAGAGCCGGCTTTCCTCCAAAGAGCGGGGCCGTATTGGGCCGTTTAACCCATGAATGTGCCGCGTCTTCGCTGGGCAATAAAATCCGGAGGGCCTTATAAATGCCCAAAAGAAACGAGATGCGCTCCAAGGTATCCATGGTCAGAACGCCGCCATGCTTCTTCCAATGAAAAAGGGTCGACCGGCGGCTCCCCAAACCTAAAAGCCGAAGTTGCTCTTCGGTCGACAATTTCCACACTTTGGCTATTCCAAAAAACGCGCGCAGAGCAGCGCCCGAATGCGTTTTGGGATCCACAGGGGTATGCAGGGTGGTGGGCATGAGGGTCTCCTCCAAAAAGTCCAATAATAAACTCTAGACTAATTATAGTCCAATAATGGACTTTAACAAGGCCTTCTTTTTAACGGTCTTTGGGGCGAAGCGAGTGGAAGTGGATATAGGTGTCGGTTTTGGGGATGACCTTTAAGGCGTAAGGCTGAACCAGGCGTTGGAAATAGTCCACGCCTTCTTTGGGGAGGAATTCTTGGTATTCCAAAGCGATCTGATCGGGGAGAGTTTTGAAATCGATGATGTGCAGTTCGTGGCCCTCGTTGGGGCGCGCGCCCAAGAAAACGCCCACGACCATATAACGAGTGAAATCCACCGGGGGCATCGGCACGCCGGGTTGATGTTCATTCCATAAGGCGGCCCAGGCTTGGGCATCGCGGATCACAATCTGCCGAGGTTCGCCGATTCCGCTCGAAAGCCCCTGCCAATTCATGTCGAGACCGGCTTTGGGGAGAACATCGTCAGGAGTATCGGCTTTTGCTGTTTGCGCAGCAATTCTTCGGCTGCTGGTGATGCCGGAGTCAAACTCGGAAACGCTCGCGGAGGCGCCGCTCGTGTTTGCTGCGCTTTGAAGATGCCCAAAACTATCCTGCGTCGCAGGGCCATTGACATCCCGCGCCTGGATACGCCACTCTTTTTTCACCCCGCTGTCTTTCATAAAAACCGACAAGGGGGCTTTGTTTTTGTCCAGACGTTGATCGGACAAAATGGTCGACACTTTGTCCGACACCTCGTTTTCACGCGTTCTTGTGACCGCTTTGGGTTCAAACCGGGGCGGCGCGGGTCGCGCTTCTTCCTCCATCACCTGTTTCAATTCAAGGGCCGCCGGGGCCTGGGTCATCCTTAAAGGTTGTTTTTCGCGGCCGGCTAAAACCACTAGCATCACCAGGCACACGCCAGCCGCCGCGTGGACCTGCCAGCGCAGGAAAAACGGTTTCGGTTTTGGCTCGCGGACTTTTTCCATCACTCCCCGATAAAAGCTTTCGGACGGCGCGAAGGCGGGACTCTCTTTAAGAGCCCTCTTAATGTTCTCTGGAAGGTCGCGTTCGGTCATTTGGGCATCTCGGTTAAATTTTCAAAAAGTGCTCGCAATTTTTCGCGGCCACGCGATAAGCGTGAGCGCACCGTTCCAACGGGGATATCCAAAAGCTCGGCGATCTCCTCATACGACTTCTCATCGATTTCACGCAGGATCAAAATCGCACGGTCCTCTTCGGGCAACTGCGCCAAGGCTTCTTGTAGTTTTTGATCACGCTCGCGTGTTTCCAAGGAAGCGCTTAGAGGCGCTTCGCGGGAGGCGATTTGGGGCACCTTGGCATCGTCGTCCAAGCCTCCCCCATCCACGGAGAAATGATTCCAAAAAAATCGCCGTTTAAGCGACCGAACTCGGTTCTTCCATTGATTCACGCAGATCCGGTAAAGCCAGGTCCCAGGGTCGGCCTCGCCGCGGAACCGGCCCCAATATTCCCAGGCCTTGATAAACGTGTCCTGCGCCAAATCGTGCCCCTCGGCTTCATTGCCGCATAGGCGAATGGCCAGAGTGTAAATTTTAGGGCCATTGGCCCGCATCATGGCTTCAAATTCAGCTTCGGCATTCATGTTAGACACCGGTTTTTAGCATTTATCGCGGTTGGGAACTTTAACCCCACGGCGGTGTCGAACGCACATTCGTCGATGACAACAAAATGGAGGCTTCTATGAACCGTATCGCCCGCTGTCTTGCTGTTTTGACATCCCTCCTTCTTTTAAAAGAAACAACTCTCTATGCATGGGAAAAGGATGCCGCGCCTCTGGTGCAGATCGCGCTTCTCTTAGACACCTCCAACAGCATGGATGGGTTAATTGAACAGGCCAAAAGCCAGCTGTGGAAAATCGCCAATGATTTCGCCTACTCCAAGCGACACGGACAGACCCCCGTATTGGAAGTGGCCCTTTATGAATATGGCAATGACCGCTTAAGCCCCGGCGAACATTATGTGCGGCAAGTCATGCCTTTCTCTCGCGATTTGGACCAAGTCGCTCAGCAACTCTTCGCGCTTCGCACCAACGGCGGGTCGGAATACTGCGGCGCCGTCATTAAAGACGCTTTAAACGGTTTAACGTGGAATTCTCAAGATACCGCCTACAAAGCAATCTTCATTGCCGGAAATGAACCTTTTACGCAAGGGCCGATCGCCTTTCAGGAATCAATCGCCAGCGCCGTCAGTAAAGGCATCGTGGTGAACCCCATCTTCTGCGGGTCGTACGCCGAAGGCGTCCAGACGCAGTGGTATGCCGGCGCTTTAGCGGGCAAGGGAACGTATTTAAATATCGACCAAAACCGCGCCATTGTGGCGATCCCCACCCCCTATGACGAGGACATTCATCGATTAGGCCTTGAGATCAACCAAACGTACGTGTTTTACGGCGCCAAGGGTCGTGAGAAACGAGCCGCCCTGGCCTATAACGACCAAATGGCCTCCAACGCCTCCGCCTCAGGCGCGTTAGCGGAACGCAGCCTCTATAAAGCCAGCAAGCAGTATGAATGGAGTGCGGCCCCCAGCGATTTGGCGTCCGTGGTCGCCGCCAGTCCGGAAGCGTTGGACACCGTGGCCCCGCAAGACTTGCCGGTTGAACTTCAGAACAAGTCCAAGGAGGAGCTAAAAAGTTATTTGGACGAGCAGACTAAGAAACGGCAAGGATTGCAAACGCGCTTAACCAAACTTCAAAGCCAACGCGCCGGCTTTCTCTCCAAGCAGCAAAAAGATTCCAAAACCGAAAGCTTGGATGCGGCCGTTCAAAAAACCGTCCGCGACCAGGCCGCCAAGAAAGGGTTTGTGTTCGGGCGATGACGCGCAAGGTCATTTAGTCCCTTGCCTGATGTCACATCTTCGTGTACACTTTTGTCACACGAATAAGACACAAATGGATGCCAAGGGAGTCTTTTTATGAAAATGATTAGCGTACGCGATTTGCGGTCTAAGTCGGCTCAAATCTGGGAGGATCTGAAAAAAGAACAAGATTTCGTGGTCACGTCGAACGGCAAACCGGTGGGCATCTTGTCGGCCGCGACCGAAGATACGCTGGAGCAGTCATTGGCCACCGTGCGCCAGGCTCGGGCCATGATGGCGGTGATGCGATTGCAGATGGACTCCGTCCGAAAAGGCACGGATAAGATGACGATGGAAGAAATCGACCGTGTAATCAATACCGTACGCAAAGAACGACGTAAACGCAATCCGTGAAAATTGTCCTAGACACCAACGTCGCGGTGTCTGCCCTCATAAATCCTGCGGGAACACCGGGACAAATTATTTATCGGTTTCTTCACAACGAGATTCAATTGATCTTTGAACCCAGAATCCTTCAGGAATACACAGAAGTGCTGCATCGGCCCGAATTAAAACTTAAAGATGAGGATGCGGAGACATTTCTTCTTTTCGTCCAAGAACGTGGCATTATTATTCCGGCGATCACGCTCAGAAATTCATTACCAGACCCGGATGATGAAGTTTTTTTAGGGGTGGCGTTAGCGGCCGGTGTCCCACTGATCACCGGAAATACTCGCGACTACCCCCCCACCATGCGGCAAGGTGCCGTTGTCTTAAGCCCGTCTGATTTCCTAAAAACACTCCGTGAAAAATAAGGCGTATTTAGGTCTACTTCTTCTCCTGTACTTTCTCATCTCCATGACCGGGTGGTTTTGGAATCGATCGAGGCTTTCTATGTCTCACTCAAAATGGCGCGCGCCCGGTCTTATCCCCGGAAAGAAGACTGTGGATTCCCCTCCGGCAACAACGAAGAATGACATCATGAAGAAAACACCACGCCCAGCACCCCTGCCCATTCCCTCCCCTCCTCCTCTTGTCCCTCTTGCGCCCCTCGCCCCACCGCCAACAGTCACCTTCGCCGTTCCCGATGGCCAGGAAGGGATGGCGCGGCATTTAATCCCGCGCGGGATTTCGGTGGTTGGGATGCGTTTTCAGCAAGACGTGGTCGCGCCGGGGACGACCTTTGGTTTTGACGTTCATGGAACGGGGTTTGACGACACCTTTTATCGCATGATTTCCATCGACGCGGATACGATCGATATCCAGATCGCCAATCTTCAGCTTGTCACCGCGAATCAAATTCATGGGCAGATGAGCGTGGGCGAGGCGGCCCTCACCGCATGGGTCAAACCGTTGATTTATATTCGGGGACAACCGGTTTTTAAGGCCCCGGAGCCTTTCGGTGTCGTGCGTCGCGGCGAGGTGCTGGACATTCAGATGACGTCCATCGATGAAACCGGCCAACATGGGCAATTTCGCTTGATCACCAACGTCAGCTATGAAGGGTGGAATCGGCTCAAAATTGTCCCCTCGACCCCCAAACTCGAAGTCGGCAACATCAAAACCCGGCTGCCTTTTTATGTCGATGGGACCGTGCAAATCGGCGAGATGGTTTCGGCGGGGTCTTACGGACTCTCGGTGATGCAGGGATCGCGCGACATTTTTAAAAAGATCCCTCTGGTGGAAGTGGTCAAACCCACCCTCGGGAAGACAGGTTCGATCGAAGATGTCGTGGCGGTGTCGCCCGCGGTCCGGCCGCTCGACCGCGTTTCTTTGGTCATTCGCGGCAGCGGCTTTACCGCACGCGACGCGGCGACCCTTCAACTGGACGTCCCAACGCTTCAAGTCGTCGAGTCGACCGTGGCTTATGTGTCGCCGGGCCATTTGAATGCGCTGGTCCACATCCCTGCCTCCGCCGTGCCCGCTATTTACGGAATGCGCATTCAGTCCAGCGGAAAACTGTTGTTTGAAAAAAAGACGGCCTTTGTCGTGGTTCCACCGAACTGGCTTTCATCAGCCAAGTTGGCCTCGCCGCTTAAACCCGGCGGCGCCTCGAGCGTAAACGTCACCGGTCGCGACCTTTCATCCACCTACGCCGCGACGCTGCGCTTAGAAGTCGATGAGCCTGGCCTGCGCGTAGCGCCGCTTCGGTGGTTGGATGCTACTCGCCTGGCGGCCGATATTCATGCGGCTTCGCACGTGGCCGCCGGCGATTATTTAATTCACGTCTATTCGGGCGACAAAGAGGTCAAACTTCCGGGCGGAAATCTCATTCGTGTGACCCCTTAAGTCTTACTTCGAGTTGAACCGGTCTGCCAAAACGCCCCAATCAATCGACTTCCAGAACGCTTCAATATAGTCCGCGCGCTTTAAGCCGTAATCGATCATGAAGGCGTGTTCGAAGACGTCCATGATGAGGAGGGGGGTGCTTCCGGCGAGGTGCCCGGCATCGTGTTCGTTGACCCAGGTGTTAAACATCCGCCCCGCCGCTTTGTCGTAATAAAGGAGCGCCCAACCAATACCGCGCATGGCGCCGGTTGCTTTGAAATCTTTTTCCCACGCTTCAAACGAACCGAATTCTTCCGCGAGCTTTTTGGCGAGCGGCGTATCGGTGGGTTTAGCCGCCGGCGCTTTGCTCATGTTGCTGAAATAGATCTCGTGCAGCTTCATGCCGTTGTATTCCCATCCAAAGCGCCGGCGCATCTCGGCAAACTCTGGCTCTGCGCCCTTACCTTCTTTGGAAAGCGCGGAGAGTTTATCGGAAAGCTTATTGGTGTTGGTCACGTACCCTTGATAAAGCGTGAAATGATTCTTAAGCAGCGTATCCGAAAACCCGGGCGTCCCGATCAAACGGTCGAAATTCTGTGGGGCATATGGCATGGTGTGGCCTCCTAGGAAGAACTTTTAACGGGTTGGATTCTATCACCCCCATGAAGGTTACTGCTATGTCCCGGCACTAAAATCACTAATTCTTAAAAAAGCGGCAGACTCACTTTTCTTCGTGGATGAACGAGGAGAGAACGCTTAAGAAAAAGGCTTTGTCCAGCGGGTGGGTGAGGAGCCTAGCGACTTCGGCTGGGGCGACCCAGCGGGCTTCGGGGTTGTGCGGGTCGATGGGTTTTAGCGTGGTTTGGGTCGTCCTGTATAGGAAAAACGTTAGGTGCTTGACCTCAACAGCATCATCGCCTTTTCCCCCTTTGGCGATGCGCGGTCGCTCATAGGAACCCAAGTCACGGACGTAAGTTAGCTCGCGCACGCCCGATTCCTCGTAGATTTCGCGTTCTGCCGCTTGGCGGGCATTTTCCCCCGGGTCCAAATGCCCCTTGGGCAGCGACCAGCTGTTTCCCCGCTGGTTGACGACCAAGACTTGTCCTTGCGCATTGACCACCACACCGCCGGCGCTATAGCTTTTTTTAGGCTCTATTTTTCGATGCATTTTAAGCATTATACGAATCGCTCGTTTACAGTCGTTTACGTCAAAAGTCTTCTCTTGCCCTCTGCCCGCTGCGGCGGTACACCTGGTGCATGAAATGGGCCATCTTGATGGGTGGGTTGGCGTGGGTGGGGGCCGCTCTTCCGCTTCGCGCGGGGGCCCTGTGCGGTCCAGAGCAGAAGACGGTGGTCGAATCGGAAGTGAAATGCTTCCCTTCCGGCGGCGTCGACATCGGATACATGAGCGACGAAGGCGTCAAAGTGGCCTGCATGCAGGACCAGCGCGTAAAAAGTGTCTGCGGTCCCGATGGCCAGGTCACGCGACTTCAAGCGTACCGGGCCTGGTACAGCAAACTCTCCGAGGCCACCGCCGCCTGCCATGCCAAGGGCGGCAACATCGCCTTTGCAGACCCGCGATTTGTTGAACCGACGGATGAAACCTATTGCATGCAAGCGCAGCCGGAGGTGGGTAGTAATATGTTTGAAGGGTCGCTTTGCAATTACCGCGCGGTCTGCCCCGCTATTACGGTCGTATGCGAATTTTCCTGCCGCGGCACACCGGATGTGACCGCCTATAACACGGAATCTATTTACCCCACCGAAGACGAAAGCTTCCTAAAACGCATCGCCAAACGCTAATTAAGGAAAACCTTGACTCCCACTCCCTCTCCCTCTACGTTTTTAGTATGCGTGCTTGGATCGTGACATTGCTATCGCTTTGGCCGCTTTATTCGCATGCCGAAGAATTCCTTGGTCGGGTCGTTAAAGTGGATGCGGGAAACCGTTTAGAGGTGATGTATAACGGCCGCCCGGAACATATTCGTCTATATGGTGTTGCCTGCCCTGCGGGGGAGGCCTCCGCGGCATCCCGCCAGTACCTACAACGCTTAACCGAAGCGCGGGCGGTTTATGTCCGGCCGATTCGCCCCGATGGGTCGGGAAGCCGTCTGGCCTGGGTTAAATTTATTGGCGGGCATAATTTATCGGAAGAAGTCGTGCGGGAAGGCTATGGCCGCTGGGACCCGGCGCAGGCGCCCAAATATGGGCGGCTTAAATGGCTGGAATCGCAAGCCCGCCGCGCTCGCCGCGGGCTTTGGGTGACGAAGGAGGCTTTCCAAGTTCCTCCGCGCAAAGAGACACGCCGATCACTTTCTTCGTCGAGTCAAACACGGCGGCCACTCGTACAAACGCATTAACCGCACGCCCACCTCGCGCCTGATGAACCATTTCAAAGGGTTGAACGGCGTCGCCGGCTTGAACGCGCCTTAAGACGTCCTCCAGCTCTTGGCCGCCGTCATGGGGGCTTAGAATGGAAATATTTTGGCCTTTAATTTCCTCTGCGGAATAACCGTATATCCGCTGGGCGCCTTTATTCCACGACAAAATCGTGCCATCCAGCGTTTGGCTGATGATGGCATCTCCCGATGACTCCACTAAAGCGGCTAAGTGATAAACCAAATTTTCCGAGCGGGCTAAAACGCTTAAGAGCCGATTGATCGACTGCGCCACCGACCCAACTTCATCACGCCTCCAGGAGTCAATCTCCCGCGACAAATCGCCCGAGGCAGCGGCGTCGGCGATTTGCGCCATCTCCGCAAGGGGGGCCAAAACTTGTTTTTGAAGTGTTTTATCTATCGCCCAAGTCATCAACCCAAAAAGGACTAGCCCAAGCGCCAAGGCAACCGCCCATGGCCACGAAAAGCGGCGCGAGTCGGATGCCGTGACTTCCGCCCCTCCAAGTGCTTCTTCCAGCGAGGCGTAGGCGTCTTGATAGCGTTCAAGCAGCTGCTTTTTTTGCTGGTCCAATTCTTGAATCCGCTGAGCGCTTGAAGCATTCTTCGCGAATAGTTTTTCCACTTCATCGGAAGCTTTCCGTTTGGCGTAAAGACGCCCCGGCCCCAGGCGAAGTAGGGGAATGAGCTTATCTGCCACCACGCGGTCCAGGGCCGCGCGCCGGGATTCGACGCCATCCACCTGGGCGGCATAGTCTTGATCGGCACGCAAAATGGCGAGCGTCGCCGACCGCAACGTGGCATACCGCGCATCGATTTGGATGAGATCGCGCGTGGGGTCGCCTTGGCAGCTGATTTTGTAATCGTTAAGACGACGGTTGGCCTTTTCCCCTTCGGTTTGAATGCGGTCCAAAAGTTCAGGGCGATGGAATTGCGTGTAGGCCATTAGCGCCAGGCTGACACGGTTTAAATGCGATTTCACATCGGCCAAGGCGCGCTGCGCTTGAAGCGATTGGCTCGGCAACGAAGAAACGGCCGTCCCCGGCCGAAAGACAAACGCCCCAGCCAACCCAAGGACCAGCACGATCAAGGCCCCCTGAAGAAAGCGCAAACGCCCAAGAAGCGTCACGTTTTTCATGCCCAAGACTTACCCTAAAATGCAGCGGTTTTCAACGGGAAACTTTACATCAATTAACAACTAAGGAAGGGCTTGGTGAATGCGTTGCAGAAGCTCGGGGGGGGCAATGGGCTTGGGGACAAACCCGTGAATGCCGCTCGTGGGGGGCAAATCGCTTTCGGCCATGCCGGTCATCAGCAAAATTCGCGCACGGCCATTGGCCTCCTGAAATTGATGCGCCCAGGCAAGACCTTTTCCGTCAGGAAGATTGTAATCGAGTAAAACCAAATCGATTGGGACACGCTTTAATTCCGCTACAGCGGCGGCACAGGTTGAAACGGTAAACACCGCGTAGCCGGCGTCTTCCAAAATATCCCTTAAACTGTCGACCAGTTGGGCATCATCATCAACGATGAGAAGACGCCGCGTCACCACGTTAATTTAGCAGGAAACCGCCTGAGGTAGGACTTTTTCATCGTTAACAATTTTAAGAAACTCGCATTCGGCAGATTTGACTTGTTCGGGAGTTAGCAGGGTTCCACGGCTGACTTCATCAATTAAGAGACGAAGCGTAGCCGGGCTTACCGCGGGCGCCAAGGCATCGAGGAATGGGGCGCCCATCGCCTGGGGATAGGCAATCACCAAGCTTTTGATCATATGGATGGACCCTTTCAATAGAACTTTGCGCAGTTCTCCCGTGTCCAATTTCATCATGACGTAAGCACAAGCGTCTCTCAAGGTCTCCTCCCGACCCCGAGTTTGCCCCCGATAGAACAGAATTTCAAGCGTAAATAATTAGCGTATTTTCCGTCGTTTTTGTGATGCGGCGGGAAGGCTCGCGCGAATGGCACGCAGGGCATTGCCGGCCCCCGGCACCTGCTCTTTGTGGGCTTTCTCAAGCGCTGGAATGGCTTCGCGGGCGCGGGCGCCTAAAGGGGCCAACACGGCGGCGGCACGCGAACGAACCAGGCGATCGCGGCTTCGCAATAAACGAATCATTTCAGAAACGACTCCATTATGAAAAAGTCCCAGCTGCGCCAGGGCGCTCATCGCGCAGCGAGCGCTTTCGTCTTCCGCCCGCAAGTCAGCCACTAAAAGGGGGACGGCTACACGGTCTGTGGCGTTCCATTCGATCAGCGTTTCAACTGCTCGACAGCGAACACCCAAATCTGGGTCGCGCTGCGCGCGAGCGATGACGGGGATGGCCTCTGAGATGCGGCTATCCGATTGACGAAGCGCGACCAAAGCACGTCGACGCAGCGCCGCATCCGCGTCGCGCAGCAGCGTCGCCCACAAAGAGGCCATGGTTTGCGTAGAAAGGTTCAGCGTACCCGCCCATTCAATGGCAGCCATGCGCACCGGCAATTCACTGCTTCGAAGAGCGGCACGTGCAACGGCCTCAGGACCGTCCGCTTGCAGCTCGCTAAGCCCTAAAGAGCGGGCTAAAAGTCGATGGATTCGCGGATCTTTTTCTTCCGACGCCCGCGTGAGGAGAATTCGCGCGTGGTCGGGGAAGGGCCTGCCGGCTTTCGCCAGCACGCTAGCCGCACGCCACTTGAGGTCGGGAAGGCCGCTGCTTAAGAGGTCAATCACGGGGCCGGCTTTGGCGGGTAGGCCCTTTAATAGTAAAGCCAATGCATCGTCGAAACAAGCGGGCGAGGGTTTGCTTAAGTAGGCGGCCAAAAGCGGCAGTGCTTCTTCCCCGGCCGCGCCCATACGAGCCAACGAGGCCGCCGCTTCGCAGCGCACGGCATCGCGAGGGTCTTGAAGCGCGGTTAAAAGCGCCGGGACTTGCGCGGGGTCGGGGACACCGATTTCCGAAATGGCCACGCGGCTGGCCTGCGCCACTTCCCCTTCTTTATCGCTTACGCTTTGAAGCAAGGCGGGGATCGCCTCGCGGGCGGAAGGCCCAATCAGCGCCAATGAAATGGCGGCCCACTTTCGCACAAAAGGGTCGTCCCTTCGAAGGGCCGGCATCACGGTGACCGCCAAGCTTCGTTTGGCTTCACTCGAGAGGCCCAGAAGTTCTTGCTGCGCCTTTTTGCGAATGGATTCGTTGTAAGACACGAGCCGCTGCTCGAGCGGCACCGTGCTTTGAAAAAGCCGCTCGCTTCCGGCAATCAACCAAATGACCCCGACGATGCCGACTAAAAGGCCGCCTGCAGCACCCAGGGCCAGTCGAAAGGTGGTGGGTTTCAAGCGCGTCTATTCTGCGAAAGGTCGGGGGGCTTTTTCCAGGCGTTCAACGGAAACGGCGTGCAAGTCTTTTCCGGCATAGAAGACTTGCACTTTGTCGCCGTAGTACAAGTCGCTAAATTGGATGGGGTTGCCGCCATTCGTGATCGTCGTTTGGCGGGTATAAGTAAATTCGATACTATAGCCGCCTTCGAGCGCCAAACGCAGAACCGCGGGTTCATCTTCCACGGAAACAATTTTTCCAGTCATTTCATTTAATTTGGATTTCGGTTTGACGGGACTTGGGGCCGGAACTGAAGCGGCTTTAGGCGGCTCGGGAATGGCTTGTTCGGAGGGTTTTGTTTCCACTCCCGCCTTCGCCGGTTCCGGCGTGGGAGCCGGTTTTGCTTCTTCAACCGGCTTGGGAGCTTCTTTCTGGGAAGCGGCCCATTTATCCGCATCTCCTGACGCTTCGGTCGCCGCCTTTTGCTCATCAGGCTTAGACAGCGCGGCGTGCACGGGCCGTCCCGATAGGTAAAAACCAACCGCCGCAGAGAGCGCGGCTAAAAATAGGGACTTTTGTCTCATGACTTCCTTAACGGGTTCCTAACAGAACACCTTCTATTTATCAAGGGTTTATTAACTCTTTGTTACACGCCTGGATTGTAGCCAAACTGGCCGGGATGGCTCTTCGGCAGGAGGGCCTCGGCTTGAGCGCGGGCGTTTTGGGCTTCGCTGGGGCGTTTTAGTTTCTCAAGTGAATCCGCCCGGGCCATGTGGAGAAAATAAAGCACATGTTTTTCCTCCGGCCAATTCTCGGATTCCAAAATTGCGCGCGAAAGCAAGGGTTCAGCCTCTGTATGGCGTTCCAGGGCCGCTATGGTTTGAGCCAGCCCTTGAAGGGTTTTTCGATACGTCGACCCGCGCCGTCGGCCCGAGGCCTCAAACAACCGAAGCGCCCAACGGTAAAACGGTTCGGCCGCCGCAAATTGCCCAGAGACAAATTCCAATTCTGCGCGGCGACTGATCACCTCGGCGGTTAAAGGGTGATCGGGGCCTTCGTTCGCCTCGCGAATCTTCTGGGCGTCTTCCAAACGGCGGCGCGCTTCAGGCAAACAGCCGGGGTCCCACCACATGTGCTCGGCTTCAAATACATAAAGATCGGCCGTCGCCGGCTCGTGCGGGTTGGCCAAAGCTTTTTGACGCAGCGCCGCCAACATGGCTTGCGCCTGCTCGTGGTTATGCAAAAATTCCTCCTGGAAACCGTTGGCTTTTTGCGCCATGGCCACATCAAAGAGAGCCCGCGCCAAAGCCAAATGATCCCCGGATTTCTTTTGCATCGCAGCCGTGACCCCGCTTTTTGCCACTGGCAGCGCGTCCGCAAAACGCTTGCGCAGCCACAAAAACTCAAAATGCCGATGAATGGCTTCGGGGTTCACGAGATAGAAGATTATAAATTGACTTCAGAAGACGTCAGGCCGCGGCTTTAAACCGTCGGGGGGTTTCGGGGTTGTTGCGGAAATGCACGTCAAGCGCGGTCATCAGCATGGGAAATGCGGCACCGACCAACAGGAACGTTTGGAAACCGCCAAAACCAGCCAGCTGAGTCGCGCCGCCCGAAGCCTGGGACCAGAAGGACATAAACGCCGCAATAGCCCCGGTGCCGATGGCCGCTAGAATGGGGGCAAGAGGAAATGATGCTTTCACAGGAAAGTTCACGACTTTGACGGTATGGGCAGTCGTGTCGATATCCAACCTAAATTTGAAGTTTTCTTGCAGAATCTTCCCCGCCAGGGCTCGAAGGTCGTCCTCGGAATACTTCAAGAGTTTTTCGCTAAGCTCCATTAATATTTCCAATTGCTTTTGCTCGCTGAGCCTGGCGTAGACCTCAAAGGTTAGCTTTGAATTTAACCCCACCGCCTGAATCAGCGCAAAATAAAAAAGCTGCTCGCGGAGCATAAACTTGGATTTGTGAGTGCTAATGTTCAAGATTTCCACGGCCAATGTATTTCTCAATACGCCCGACGGGCGCTCCACATTGTGCATGGCGTTAATCTGGATAAACGCTTGCCAGATGCTTATAGCCATGGCATGGTCTGCCCACCGCACATCTGGAACGCTGGCTTTTAGATCGAAGGTGGTGGCAATAGTCCCAAAGAGATCTTTTCGATGCATATAGCCATTCGTAAATACAATCGGGCTAAATTCCATCACGGGCGGTGTAAGGCGATAAGCCGACTCCAGCGCCTGCGCGTTGTTTCTTAGGTAGAGCTCGTTTATTGCTCTGGAAACGACCCGGGTCACATTTTCGTATAAGGCAATTTCATATCTTTGTTCCGAGGCTCTCGTGCCTGATGGTTGTGGACTTAGTGCTTTTTCCAGCCAGTGATAAATATGTAAAAACGCATATTGCTCAGGGTCCTCCAAATGACTTTGGGCATACGCTTTTTGCGCGGCAAGGTTTTTTATGACCTGCGCCTCTTGAGAGTCATTAAAATTTGGGCGCAAGAGACCGACTCCTGCGAAAGACATGGCGTAAGCATTAAATGGCGAATTTCCTCGCACATTATCAACCATCACAGGAGGCATGCGTTCTTCATGATCAATGGTGTAGAGATGCGTATTCTCAGGATTAAATTGCATCACATGGATGGCCCAGGGAGCTGACGTTGGATCTAAGCCCTGATTAGAATCAACAATGACGGCGTACCCATACGACCTTAGCCAATCAAAATTAAGTCGCCGGACAAATTCAAAGAGCTGCTGCATGTATTCAAAACTTCTTTCTTTGGGTGGAGCAAACAAGTCGCTCTGCACTGTTTTCAAGGAATCGGGCCTTTCACCGAACGATTTCTCTAGCTCCACAAACAACTTATCCCATTCCTTTTTATTGATAAATCCCTCACGCAATGTGGTCTTGAGCTCTTTTTCGACGCGCGTTTGGAGTTCTTTGCTCATGCGGCCCGTGGGCTTATCCAGATCGCGTCGGGGTGATTTAAGGACTGACAAAATCCGCATCACATCATCAATACTTTTGCCCGACCTTAGCGCCAACCCTTTTTTTGAAAAATGGTTGGCAACAAAAGAGCGCTCCCCATTTCGGGCCAGCATCTTTACCCACTTGGCATCGATTTGACTCGCCTGTTTCTGCGAGGCCATCATGGCCTTGATCGCTTCAACAGCATCAGCCACCGCAACTTCATCGAATTCTTCGGACCCCACCTCACTCGAAGCCGTCAATTCCAAAGGCTTGAATCGTATGACTTGCCCATCAATCTCTACTTCTTGGGTAAAATTCTCGCGAAGCACTCGGTCGGCGAGCGCCGCCAGCTTAACATCGGGGAGCTCCTTCAGCGCGTCGCAAACCTGAGCGGCATAAACGACACCCTTTTCTCCAAACAAGGCGCTTGCTTGAGGCGCCTTTTCACCCATAAGGGCATCTCCTAATAAGGAAAGAAGCCGTGCTTCTTCAGGTAGAATTTTCAAATCCTTTTGATTGAATTTCTCTGCAAGAATAATCGCAAATAGCAGGGCGCGACGAGCCAGCGTGCGCCGAGCAAGCATCGGCTTTCTCATGGCGTGCAACCATCCATAAACCACGAGAAATTCACGCAGCAGGACGTCTGCAGCGAATAAATTATGGGGTGCACGATTCAGAGATTCGTAATAGGCTCGTCTCGCCATCGATCCATCGCGCAAAAATTGATCAGCCTTTTGCTTATTTAAGCCTTCTCGAAAAAGCGAATGACCATTCTCGACAGCGGCTAATTCAACCAAGGCGGCATCACGGTCCACCTCATGCATTGCCTGAGAGATCCTTTCTGGGATTGCATCATCATCAACAAAGACCCTAAACCAATCGGAGACGGCTTTCTCGTGTTGCGTAAATGGAAAATCAGTATTCAGTACCTGCTGGGCCCTGATTGCAAAAGCCAATGTGTTCAATCTTTTTGCGTTGAATACATGGGACACTTTTTCGAAAAAAACAATACCGGAGTGAGGGTGTCGGTCGAATTGTGCTTCGAAGGGAGCGATCGAACCATCAAGACGCGTTAATTCTCCGACGTTCCATAACAGCGGCTCATAATCTTTTCCTTCGAAAATATAACGGCGGCTGCGTTTAGGGTCTACACGATAAACTTCAACGTGCCACCCGGGTTTAGTCTCGTTGTTTTTTGGCACAAGTGCAATGACAACACCTCGCCGTTCCAGCCAATCCGAATTCAGGGATTTAACAAAATGATTCAAAGCGCGATAACAAGTGGGGCCTCCTTCATGGACGGCTTCTGCCTCCTTAGCGGCCTGCGTCACGGAAATCGGGGCATTTTCCGCTAACTGTCTCGAAAGATTCTTTAGAAAATCCTGCAACCATCCCTCTGGAACAAAACCGTCTTCAAATGCCGGAATCAGACGATCTTTTATCAATGAATGCACCTCTTTAGGATCTGCTGGTGTGTTGTTCGGTTTGGAGGTAGGTTGCAGAACAATATGGTTGTCCGGCATGAACTCTAAATAAATCTTGAAATTTTCTTCAATGATCCGTTCACTTAACGCCCTCAATTGCTTGTTGTCCATCTGAAGCAGGCGCGCACTAAGACGTTCGAAGAGCTTTACAGCCTCTAAATCCTGCTTAATGAAATCTTTCCAGTCTGCCGGCATATCACACGCACGCGCCAGCAGGGAAAAGCATATCGCCTCCTGATAGTCCACATCCAAAGTGTGTTTACCCGAAATCGTGGTCAATTGCTTAAACATTAGCAACGCTAAATATTCCATGGCCTTCGGCTGCCTGAGCTTTTGGAGAGAGCCAAAAAGCCGAACAAAGCGGTGGGCCTTATAGGCACTTTTAATTTCTTCACTGGAAAAT
The DNA here is from genome assembly GCA_964441955.1 of uncultured Elusimicrobia bacterium. Lineage (GTDB taxonomy): Bacteria > Elusimicrobiota > Elusimicrobia > 2-01-FULL-59-12 > 2-01-FULL-59-12 > CAYTWA01. The sequence continues at coordinate 133,522 of CAYTWA010000004.1, read as the reverse complement.
AGGGATTCCCTATCACTGGGCTCCCGATACAAATGCCATAAGTAGGACCCCTGTCGAAGATATTCTTCAATAAAGGCTTCATCTTGAGGGGCGGAGCCTAAGACGTTGTGGTTAGCCCACACATAGGCCGCATGTTCCCCTACCAAAGCCGCCACATCATCCAAAAAGGCCTGGAAAATCTGCCCATGCTCCACGTTACGACCGAATACTTTATCCGACCATTTAACCATCTCTCTTTCTGCCGAAAGCGACAATGGGGATCGTTTTGATTTTGAAGCGGCTTTTGGAGACGTATTCACTCTCGACGCTTCGATATTCTTCAAACAGCGCTTCGCATTTTGTTCCGCAATCGAAGGCCACACCGTAATGCCATAAAACTTGGAAGACGCACTATGTTCTATGGCTTTTCCCGAAGCCAGCACAATCCCCTCATGCACATGAATGAGATCCGAGAATCCCTCGACCGTATAAGTCGCGCGAGGTTTCGAAGAAATATGAATCACGTCGATCACCCAATTTATTTTTCCTTCAGACCAAACGGGATCAACCGAAAATTGATACCCGTTAGGTCTTAGGTAGTCATTCAACGACAACACCACTTTTTCGAGCGACTGCCTACTTTCTGGAGTGGCGCTCGTAAACGTGAGCGCATGCTTGGCCGCGTCCTTGAATGTCCTTGGTAGAGGTTCGTCGAAATAAGCGTTTGGGAGAAAAAGAAACCGCTCATGATCACCCTCGCTCAGGTAACCCCTATTAAAGGCATCACCAAATATTACTTGAAGAGTATTTTTGAGAATCTCAGGGGTAACGGGGAGTTTCATTCCTTTCTGAATATTCAAAATATCCGAGACGGTTTGGGTAAGCCATTCTTTAAGTCCTGGGATTTTCGTCAGCTCTGCTTGCTGAAGCACCGCGTGCGTATGATCAGGGTCTGCGCGGCGAAGAATCGACAAGATCATCTCTTGCGTCAACGTACTAATGGACTGACCAAAACTCTTAATGAGCTGATCCATAATGACTTTCGCGATGCTCGCTAGATCCTCATCGTCCAATGCCGAATCCGATGCATTTTGGGATGATATCGATTCCCTAGAACTGTCGTGCATGATGATCCGCTGGTCAGGAAGAAAATCAAAGGAAAGCGTAAAGTTATCTTCAAGGATTTTTGAGGCCAGGGCTTTGCGATCGGAGGGCGACATGTCACGAAGAGCCTGGCTTACTTTATTCATTTGCTCGATCGCCAGAGGCGTGAGCTCGGCGAAATCTTTAACCGTTAATTGACCCGCCAGATTTAGATAGTGCGCTAGAACATAAAGTCTTGTCCCGGCCTGAAATCCGATTTTAGACCCTTTTTTGTTAGTACCGAGCCATCCAAACCAATGAATGAAATCAGCGGCAAGTGATTTTGGCCGTTCATCATCTCGCATCGCATGTAAGAAGCCGAAAAGATGCGAAATAAAACTTGCGTTTTGCTGTCGCTCGTGGCCTTCCCAATCGACAGATTCAGAATCGTGCATAGTTTCAAACAATAGCGTTTCTGCCAGAGAACCCTTACGAACATAATAATCGGCAAAAGCGCGGTGGTCGTATTCTGCCCATGGTATGCCGCTAGCCGAGAGTTCGGACTTCTTAGTTGGATCTGACATAAGCCTGTGTCGGGCGATTTCAAGAGCGGATACGATACTTAAATATTTTTCTTTATCGGTTTCTCCGAATAAATTCGTCACATTTAATTGTGTGGGCGCTTCTCCAAGCGCCGCATCGAGCCAACGGGCGACCTCGCGCTGAGCACGAATGCGTCCACGATCCTGTGGAAAAAACTGACCAGGGCTTTTGTTGTAGAGAGCCGTGTTTTTTCTGCACAAAAGCAAGAACGGCAAACTATTGTTGACGAGGGCAGAGACTGTTGGATTTAGAAGGCGTAAACCATAGTGGCGTGATGCCCACATCGGCATAGTCGGATCGGCTGGTGTGCTTTCTTCAGCCACGTTGTACGGCACATTTAAATCGGTGCCGTCAATACGATAGACCTGGCTTTGAGTGTTATCGATTTTATAGGCCCTAAGATGAAAATCGGGAATATCTCCTTTGTTCGAGCTACCTACCGGATTAACATCAATTAAAAATCCACCCGGCTTTAGAAAATAGGTGTTGAGGGCGCGTAGAAACTCATGCAGCGCGTCGTAAGACTCCTGACTCGATGCGGTAAAGGTAGCCGCATGATTCAGCGCCTCTTGGACCTCTGACGGAAGACCATCCACGAAAATCGCTAAGACAGCCCGAAGCTTATCTGCCTGATCGTCGTTCATTAATCCGGCCTTAAAGATAGGCTCGATAATGAGACTTAACATGTTTTGGAGAGTCGGTGTCGTCAGTTGCTGAGGCGCACGCGCGTTAACAGGTTTATCAATTTTTTCCATTGGCACGATCTCTATTTGCCCGTCTTCGCGAAGGTTGACAGTGATTCGGTAGGTTTTTCTAAGCATTTGATCGGCAAGGTCGGTCAATCGAGCCTCATCCCATGTCAATAGTGCATCACTGAGCTTCAGCATCATGCTCTCAAATTCATTTGGGGCTATTGTTCCGATGTAGGATTTGTTTAACACGTGGCTAGCTAAATCAGTAAAAAACTGGATGTCCGCCGCCCCAAGGCGAGCGCCTAATTGCTCTGGTTTAACACCACTAATTTTTGGAACAAAATAGTAATCGAACCGATTCGCTAGAAATCCGGAAGGCGAACGCCGCATGGCATGAAGATAAGCAAATCGATGAGAGAATATCGAGCTAAATTGCCGGACCTGTCCAAGCGACGTCGCCTGTAAGCGAGCCAGGTTTGTCATGGTTTCGACGAATTCATATGCGCCGTCTATCGCAAAGGCCGTTCGCGCAATGTCGAGAGATGAATTCATTTCGTCTTGCCAATGAAACCCATTGATTAATGGATAATCTTTATGCGCATTGAGACTCGCTTGAGCCCATTTAATAGCGGCTGTTTCAACAAGAATTCGTTCAAGAAGCGCCCCTTCCCTGGCCTTAGCCAAGTCATGTAACTTGACATTCTTAGGAAAGGCTTTAGCATCCCACTTTATAACCTGTGACACATAACGGAAGACCGTCTTTTGGTCCCGCGAGCCGGTTTGAAGTATTCTCGCTTGGGTCTTTAACTGAGGCATATTTTGGATTCGAGCTTCCGCCTCCTTCATGACTGCCTCGCTGTTTACTAAAACGCCGATCGCCGCAGAATAAAAATAAGGCAGATGATACGTTTGGCCGGAAAACTCGGATGAACTCACGACTTGAATTGTGTAGCGATAAAACGAGATTGCCTTATCGGCCGATTGATAAACAATGGGTGCCTCAAGTATTCGGTAGATTGGCACTGATCTTAACGACTTGCTCGAATAGCTGATTTGCGACGGATCGATTAAATATCCCAAAGGTTTTAAGTAGTCTTCGTTGAGCTTTAAAAAGACGGCGGAACGATGAGACTCTTTCGAAGCTCCGTCGCCTGATGCTAAAGCGAGAAGGCGAACGTCGTGGCGAAGCGATTCTTTCACAGGCACTTTAAAATGCGTCTCAAACACTCCTAGAAGCGCATCCATTCGCTCGGGGGTTAAGCGCTTATCGGCCAGCATCGGAAGCAGCACGCGGTCAATGTCGCCACTTAAAGCCGTAATCTGTACAGGTGTTAATGTCATCGGAGCCCAGATTTTGTCGTATAAGGCTTCAAGGCTTGAACCCACCGCATCCAAAAGCGCCGCTGCCAGGCCACCATCGAGTGCGGCGCCAATGGCTTTTAAGAGTTTAAGCGCACCTTCCACCGTTTGGTTTTGGACAAATTCCATAGCCAGCTGCAATGTGAGCCCTAAAGCCTCTACAGGAAATGCCTCCTTTAGCTCCGTCAATATCATCTGGGCCTCTTCAAGAAGCTCGTCGCTAACATCCTTTGTCTTTGCGTCGAAATAATCAATTTCGATGAGACCCTTCGATATGTTTATTTGGGCGGTAAATTGGTCACGCATCACCTGTATAGCCAAATCTCTAAGCTGATCTTCAGAGTATGTGAGAAGCGTGTGAGTCAGCCTCGCCACATTGTTCGGCGTATAGAGAGACATAAGGTTCTTGTTTTCGGAAATCTGCGATGCAAGATCTGGAAAGACATGAACTATAAGAGCACTTAGCTCCAGCGCATGGGTGAAGTTCTTTTGCGACGATTTCCTAAATTCGCTAGCGACAACCGTTAATGTGTTGGCTAGAACGTGGGATGGCTTTTCATGTGTGGCGAGACCATTTAAAAAGCTGTAAACCCACAGCATCGCATGGGCCATATTGTTCTGAGTGTCTGCATCTTTCTGACAACTGACGTTGTGCTCATAAAAATTCCTTAAACTGCTCTTGGGCTTGAAATAGGCGAGAATAAACGAGCGGGCTTCCACTGCCTGTGGAGAGACATGCTGCTCCAACAACGGCTTCTCTACTGTTGAATTCCGGTAGGCATTTCTTCCTAGGAGCCGCGCGGTCATATTGGCTAACGCTTGTTCGGTCCGTATGCCTTCAATCGGAGAGATAATATTTTCGATTTGTAATGGTGCCCCAAACGCTTTTTCTAACCATTGGTTCAGACTATTTCCTATCCCTTTCATCGAAGGCGGCTCTTTTCTCCGAACTTCAGAAGCCATGGCCGACAACCCGTTCGCACATCGGATGCCATACGTTTTGGGGAAGGCTGTTGCCGCACCTGCAATTTGGTGAAAAGTGACAACTTCGGTATCCATAGGAATGCGTTTGAGAGGATAGACTGTCATTTCCTCGTTTGTTGGATTGACGCGGAACGTTTCTTTGGCCTTTTCAATTTCTTCAATTACCATGCGTTGATTTTCATCAATCGCGATGAAATAGCCATGTCCATTTAAATAATGGCGATTGAGCGCAGCCAAGAACTCCGTAAAGCGAATCGCTCGTTCAAAACGATTGGCGATGGTGGAGTCCAGCGCCAGCCGCTCCGCACGCTTAACTTCCTCTGGCATTTCACCCAGAGTGCTCTCAAGCATAGTTTTTGTCGATGACCACGACTCCAACAAATGCCCCTCTTTCCAGGATTGCTCTAAGGTTCCTTTTAATTGAGCGACGGCTTCTTCTTTTGTTTTGGACTCCGTAATAGCAGGGTCAGTCGCTTCTTGCTCCACCACTTTTGTTTTGATGTGGCGGATGTCCGTCATATCTAGTTCGAGAAGGAAATTGTCTCTCAAGACTTCTTGAGCCAGCATTTTAAGTTCCGCAGGTGTCATTTTTATAAGTCGTTCGTAGATGGCGTCTCTTTCGATAATCAAATCCTTTAGCTCTACACTCATCCCAAGTTGCTCCGAAAAAGCGTAAAGAAGCATAAGAGCGTCGACAGTCATCATGCGGTCATTATGATCCTGAGCGAATATGTTTACGGTGCCAATAAGAGGATTTTCGAGCCGAGCCATACTCACGAGGGCTCCATAAGCCATTGATACTCCTTCGGCCACATCAAAACGCGGCTGCTTTTTGTCTCCACGAAGCTCGGAGGTTAAATCGATATACAACCGACCCATAGGTCCCTTTTTTCTGAGAAGCTTTTGCGCAAAAACCACCCATGGAAGAGTCTCTTGTAATGGCGTCTCACGCTCATAAAGTATTTTTTCTCGATCACTGGCTTCTTGGTGCAAGCGATTGGACGTATTGCACGCCGCCGCAAGGGCCAATTGGGAATACAACTTTTGCAGATCCATTGTGCGAGCCAGCCGATCAACGGTTGCATCCACTTGCTTCATTTGGGCGACAAAGGCTTTTTGCATGGGGGTGTCGCCTTTTTCTTTGAGAAAAAACTCCGCTGTTTTCTTTAGATGATTCCAACCGATGCCATATTGTTCACCGGGGAACCTCACTGTGTAATCTTTGGGAAGCCCCAAAAACTCATAGGCACGAATTTCATCTCCATCGATGTGATATGTGTTGTCGAGAGCTGGCTTTGTACGGATATGGAATATCTCCCACTTTTTTTCTTGTGGATGAAAATACGCTTGCAGGAGAGCCCCCTGTGGTCCGATTACACGATTGATCAAACCCACAAGGCTATAAAGCGTTCGATATTGATCTCTCTGGTTTACGCCAAACTCCTTTGAGGCGTATTGTTCGACATGCGAGATCACTTCTTGTCGATATGGCGTCCCTTCTGGTACGAGCTCTTCCCATGTAGGGACAAAGGTCTCTTTATTAATCTTCTTTCCTTCAAAGGTTTCCAAAACCCATTCCCTGAGGTGAGCTATGGCTTTGTCGTCCAGCTGTCTGTTCTCCCCATTGACCTGATCTTGAGTGACAGGCCAGAGGCCATGCTTTCTAAGAATGGGTTCGACTTCATCCCTTCGTAAACTGACCCCGAATTGGTGATTGATTTTACTGGTAATCTTTCCAGGATCAGATTCCTTATCGAGAAAGGCTAGCACCGAAGCATTCGTGGCTTTAGGCGCTTGTCTTCCCCCCTTTGAATGAATGAGCGCTCTTAACTCTGCTGCGGCAGCTTCAATTGCAGAAGGAGGGATTTGGGGCAAAGCGATGACGAGTGGCGTGCTGCCTTTCTCGGGGTCGTTTGCGGCGGGACTTGGCTGAGCACCGGCTGGTTCCCCTAAAACGGGGACCCCCGGGGTTTGAACGAGTTCTGGGGATGTTTCCGGTACAGCGACAGGATCCGGAGCAGCAATCAATTTCTCGGTAAGCAATACGGAATAGACATCATCAGGCTCAACATCCATGATGGACGGCCGACGCTCCTTGAGAATTTGATTGATTCGGCGATTTCGGTCGACCTCATCGCGCGCGTTTTTCACTGCAAAAATCAAATCGATAATTAACACAGGTTTGAATCGAACCCCTGCCGCAGGGTTCGTATTTTTGGCTTGCAATTCACCCAGCGCTCGCTTTATGGCTTCGTTGCGGGTATTTTTGACCGGAGAAGTTTCATCTCTTGTTGTTTCAAAAACGGGAATACCGAAGACGCGGCATACAGCTTGAATCACATCGCCCTCTAAACGAAGTCCTGTATTTGTAAAGAGCGTATTTATTTCATGCCATGACCGGTCCGCTGGGGCACGAAGGGCCCACTCTAAGAGAAATTCTACGGTGAAAGCGGCCAATGACGCTCCTGGAAAAAGCCGCCCCAGCTGCTCGAGCGCATCTTCCACGGAAAGCATGAACCGGGCATTGTGAATCGCGGACAAACGAAGAAGCTCGGAAGCGGAGCGTTCACGGTTAAAGATTTCTCCTTTTCCGTTTTCAATGGATTCTCGATTCAGCCGTTCAGCCAACTCCCAAAGGGTTGGAGGTTTAGATGCTTTGGGTTTTGTCCCCTGAGGGGATGCACTGGGAGGCTCTTTTGCGGACGGCGTCGGCCGGGTGCGGCCGCGCCCTTTGTACCCTCGGCGCTCCTGCACGCGCTTTAAAATCCATTCCACTTCTTCGACTTCAAACTCCACGATCGCCGGGTTATCCCAGCCGCGTTGAAAATCATCGAACCGCTGGTCGTGATCGACACTTAGCAAATTGTGGAAACGACAGACTTCCAAATGATCGAACGCCTTAATGAAATCCGGATGCCGAATGAGGATGTCGGTGCGCTTAATGATTGGCGGAAGAAGCTCTTCGGGTTGCACGTCTTTCCACTCAAGCCGCTCGAGGCCAGGCCGGCGCGCATGACCGTTCCAATGCCGAGGTGTCGGGTGATGCTTTTCTTGGGTCTTAAGCGAATCATCATAAGTCAGGGCCACTCGTAGCGCAACGATATGCGGTTCTGTGGATGATGCGCGAAGACGTTGGATCTCGGTTGGCGAAAGCGTCCGTCGCTTGACGGCAAAAAGCATCGAGGCCCCTCCCACTTGCGTTTTCAAATGCGACGCTTTATCCCGTGCATGCTCTCCGTGTGTGAGTTTGCAAAGCAGTCCGCCTAAAAGGGAGACACGAGGACGCTTTTCTGAAACGATTTCAAATCCAAATTGCGCAAGCACCTCTTGAAGGTTCTCGGGAATCGGTTTGTTTTTTACGGTCAAAACGAGTAACCCCCCGCGCCCTTCTCGCTTGGGGTCAGAGTCTTTCTGTTCTGGTCCATGGAGAACGCGATTGGCTTCGAGGAGAAAATGGATTTTTTTGGATACCCCTTCTCTGTTGACGTCATCACCGATTGTTCCGAATATTCCCGACTCATAAAAATCGATCGACCCATCTTTAAACGGCAGAATCTCAGTCAAATTGGCCGCTACAGCGTCGCTCGCGATTGGAACCCGTGAAGCAGCGTTTTTCCCATGGACCAACATATTGAACGCGAAATCCAAACTGATGACTCGCATCCGTGCGACCGCAATCCCTAAACGAACCAGGAGCTCTCTAATTTCAGCCAGCGCATGGAGAAGAATCATGGGACCTGAACCACCGGCAAGCACCGTCTTGATTTGGCTGGCTTTGAGTGCATAAGGAAGGTCTTGGCGCTCCATCCACACCAGTGCTCTTCCCACCGCAAAGATTTTGATGGGATAGGCGGCAAACTGTTTGAAGATTTTGGTGTAGGCCTCCGCCCAGCGGTTCCAAAACAGGGGATTACCCGAAGGTCCTTCTTTCGCTTTTTCAGAAGCAAGCCCCACCGGCCCGCGCATGCGAGCGGCAGGCGAGAGAAGACGTTTTTGTGCTAGAGAGGTTAACTCGGCGTCCAAAGCGAGTCGATCGGCGGCTTCAATAATCCGGGCTAACGCTTCTTCACTTAACGAAAAAGGTTTTTCGCCCGCACGTAGCAGCAGTTGCGACACATCGAAATCCGAGGCCCAAGTTTGCTCCGCGGCCACAAGAACAAAACCCAACAACTGTTTTTGATCTTCGTCACTCAAGCCGGCTTTCTCCAGGAGGACTTTGACGGTATCGATATCTCTCAAAATAGAAAGAGGTCGCGCCCAATACTCCCACACCTCATTGGCTTCGCGCATTTTGGTTTCATACGATTCTTTTGCTTTTTCCCATTTGGCCGGAGTAATCCCGATGTCGGCAAACTCGCCCTTGGTAATGACCGTGTTTCCCAGCGTGAGTCGTTTTCCCGCACGTTTATTGATGAGGTGATATCCCTCCGAGATGAGATGTCCAAAATACGTTTTGCCTGTGGCATGGGGATAGAAACTGTATTGCGGAACCCACTCTTTCAATGCTTCTTCGTAGGAGAGCGGGGTTCCCTCCGCCGTTTCACTTAACGCTATCACTCTTCTCTGCAAGCGATCGACCCAGCCCGCGGGATCTCGTTTCTCTTTTTGTAGAAACCAGTCTTGACCCAGCCATTCGTCTTGGTTCGACGACATCAATTCCACCCCATGCGCTTTGACAAGCTTCACAAGTTCCCTCTTCGCTTGCGCGCTGAGCTTAACGTCTTCAGCTTCTTTTGCTTGGCGCTCAGCCTCTAATTGCGCGACCAAGCGATTTTCAAGGAATTGGTCGATCTGGGCTAGTAGTGCTGGATCTAGTAACTGGAGAGCTCCTTCGTGGGAATCTCCGCTCATACGCAAGAACAAGTACTGCGATATCACCTCAACGTATGTTTTGGGGTTGATAGGTGTCGAGGCAAGTGCCTGGTAAAGCGGTAGCGACAGGTAGGCGACCCCTGCATTGGGATCAAAGTGCAGACAGGAGGCACGCCCCCCCTCCATAAAAAATTCGAGACCCTCCGGCGGGTTGATCCAAAAAATTGCAGGGTAGCTATCTTCTTCCCCTTCAGAAAATGTGGATCGATAAATGACTCGAGAATCTTCCAGAACATTTCTCATCCCCACCGACATCGCTATGGCTTCGTCGTCTTCCATCTCAGGATGTTGAATTTTGACCAGCTCAAGAGCCTCTTTAACTTCGGTTTCAAGGCGCCGGCTCATGGCATGAAATTCATCAGATTCCGGATTTTCGTAGAGGAGCGACACGGGGATTTTTGGATGACGAAAGAGCAAAAGCGTTTCTACTTTGATGGCCAAGAAGCCAATAAAACTCGCAAGCCCAACGGAATTTGTCCCAATATCGGAAACAAAACTGTCTGGATAAAAGGCCGTTTTGAGCCCATAAAGCGTCGCAGCCGCCGCCAAAACCCATGGCCAGGTGCGCTCGAGACGAGATATGGGGGAGACACGACGAAACACTTTGGAGCGAAGCCGCGGCCACTGCTCGAACAGGTGATCAAAAGCGTTGAAATAAAAGGCACGCTCCTTCAGCGCGCATTGTTCGAAGGGAGCCATGACCAAGGGCGCAGCGAGGCGCGCCGGAGGCCTCATCGCCTGGGCCCAATGGGGATCGATCAGCAGGGCGCTGACAAGAACTGCGGACAACCACGACCGAAAGGGTGTTTTTCGCATAGCTAAATCGTTTAAATCTCTCTAATTAGGCATAACCGATCAAAGTAACGTCTCTATTACGTATTGCTGAAAATATAAGCCGTATGGCCTATTTTTAGGCCGCCCGACCTGTTAATTCGCGTGTTCTTCGTCGCTTTTCCGTGGGCACGAAATAAGGGGCATAACCGATGAGAGCTCTATGCCACAATGAGCCCTGTTGATCGGTCACTTGAATACTCAAAGAACCAGTTTCCTCGCGAACCACATGGATCGTGAAATCACCCTGTGCGCTGGCCCCAGCTAACACCATCGCATAGGGACCGAAAGCGAATTCCGATCCCTTTGTCGTTTTTGTTCCATTCATCGTAAAGGTCAAATGGTCGAGGTCTCTCGTCAAGCCAGCCGATGAGAGTCCTCCCACCAACGCTTCGATGTGATCGGCAATCAGGCCCACTTCAACGCTCGGAATAATCTCAACGTAAGGCGAAGAGTGCGCGATTCGAATGAGAAAGGGTTTTGATTGGGGAGCCTCCAAGCGAAAGTAATATCGCCCTGAAAGGGTTTTTACAGGAGTACACTGAACAGACGTACCGACCGGAACAAGGGGCAGATCTATTTGCACAGGCTGGGCGTACGCCCTGCCCAGCGGAAATGAGGACGTTTCACTGTTCGTCGATTTACCCGTGGTTGTCGAATAAGCTCGGAGCTTTCGTTTCAACTCTACGTTGTCTCCCCCTTGGCTCACAATTTCAATATATCGTCCGACCGTTCCCATATCAGGGTTATCAGGTGCGTGAGGCCTTGTTCGTTTGGGCGATTTTGGGGGGATTGTGGCTGCCAACAAAACTACACTCTCGGGCGGGAGCGTAGTGTTGACCAGCATGATGAGTAGTGGTGTGACGTACGATAACGGCAACGACGACTGCGAAATCCCTGATGCTAACGCGCGAGCAAACTTAACACCCGAAGAGAAAACATGAAAATGACGATGGTTTGAACTCCATGGGCTAATAACCGCCAAGGCACAAGCAGAAAAGACCGGAAACTCTCCGATACGGAAACGTTCGTCAGAAATGGGACGCTCTCGAAAACTCGGTTGAAGAAAGAGACACAGGGAAACCAAAATGGCAAATGATGGGCGCATACAGGCACCGTTCCGCTAGGAGGAAGCCTTAAACAGGCGATAGGGGCTCCCCATGGGCTCAACCTCTTGCCAGGTGCGTTCGAGTCTTTCGTATTTCAGGAAAAACTTCTTTAACTGCCTCGCGATTGAGCCCGACAGCTGCTCGAGTTCTCGTAACGCCACTCGTTGGCGAGTAGCCTCAAGCCCCGCCCCCAAAACTTCTCTTAAATTTCGAAACACTTCTTTTGCGTACCACTGGTTACGACGAAGACCAACAATCGATAAGTTCGCGTTATAACTCTCGACACGAGCGGGCCGCGAGGGATCCTGATCTAATGCGCCTTCTGCGCGTTCATCCTCATTTAGAATTTGATCGCTTTTAATTTCACGATAAATCACTTTCATGATCTCGGTTGTTGTTTGAGGATCGGCATCAAAGGCTCTAGCCATCAAAGGCAAATGCCTTTTGCTCATCGAGTTTCCGATGACGGCTTTCCATTGATTCACATAGCTTGGGTATGTCGCCATTTTGGCGTATATAGAAAGAAGCTCAGACGCATTTTGCACTTTCACGCTCATCTGATCTCCCATCAGGAGAATGGCCTCCCACAGTTTGACATCGACCCGGAGAAATTCTCTAAGCACCTGGGACGGCACTTGCTCGTCGCGGCCGTTAATGCGGCGAATCATTGCCACCTTCGTCCTTACATTGGTTAGATTGAAATCGAGGATCATCCAATTTGGCTTCTTTTCGCCTTCGGCAAGAGGAGAACGGATGTAATCATCGAAATCGGTCGTCACCGATCTCAAAGCCCTTACTCTCGCAAAGACGGGACGATCTTCTCCGTCTTCGGTAGCGTTGATAATAAACAACCAGCTCGCGGACTTGGCGAGGAAATTCGGGTCCATGCCTGCCGTTAAAAGATCGAGCAACACATTCTGCTGTCGTTGGGTTAATTTCTTTGTTCTTAGAATTGGGGTCAGCAAGTGTTTTGCAGAAAGAGCTACCGTCAGCCACTGGGTGGGATCGATTACCATCCCTACCATTGCAGTGGGATGACTCGTCACATTGTCAGATAGGAGTTTCCATAACACCATTCCCGCCGCACCTCCGGCGGCCTGAAGTCTCCATCGCAAAGGTCGCGGCAAGGCACTCCACTTTCCACCAATATCAAGCCAAACATGGCCAAGACTTTGACGTATTCGTGCTGCCACAGGCACCACTTCTCGGTGAAAGGCCAGTACGTAGCCCGCCTGAAGCGCTTGTTCGCTGAAAACGGCAGACGGTGGTTGAAAAGCATGAATGGCCGAGCCCGGACATGGCACCGCAAAGGCTACACGATTGGCTTCAAAAACCAACAGAAAGGTGAGCGCGAAGGAGAAACACCGATAGAGTGATCTGGTCATTGGGAGTTACGTTTATTTTTTAACAGTTATCGACAATAAACCATGGTCAGAAAGTCCATGTTTCGGGTCTCGAAAGACCCACTTAACGCAAGTCGCAAAAAAACCGCGGAATTTACGTCTGGATTTCGAGAAAAAACGATTTTAGGTTGATAATTAAAATGGTTTTGTTGGTTTTTAAATCGAGCAGATGGCGGTTGCCGCTGACGAGTGTGTCGGCTTGGTCTTGGGTGGCGCAGGCGAGGAACGGGTCGTCGGAGGGATCTTCCAGGATCACGGCGGGCACATCGATGAGTGGAACGGGAACCACGGAGGGAAGAATGTCTTCGTTTAAGAGTTCATGAATGTAGGATTCCGACAGGGCAAACTTGGGGTACGCCAACACACGCGCGTAATCTTGAACAATGCTCCCTGAGGCCAACCATTCAAAGGCTCGACCCTGCCATAACCGTGCCAAAATGTTCCGGAACCATGCCAAAATCATTGGCCTTTCCGTCATTAACCTAACACTGCCAATCAAGACATGGGTTATTGTATAGTTGGCATGGTCATGGAAACATCCACCCCCCTTCCGAATAGTCACGTGAGTTCGTTTATGCGGCCCTTTGTGTTGGTTGGAACCGTATTTTTGACCATGCAAAACATTTTGTTCATGGCCACGCATGGCGCCATCAGTTCACCCGACCGCTGGAGCGATGTGTATTTGTTGATCTTGGTGGCTTATGCCGGCGGGGCCGAAATTACTCAGCTGCTAAAACGCAAGGATTCCGATGAAATCGGCTGGCAAGAGCAAATTCGCAAAGGCGGTCCGCTCGTCACCTTGTGGCTTGGAATGCTGCTGGCGGCCGGCATTTGGCGTATGGCCGACCCTGCCTGCTCTATGCCGCCCGAACTTAAGGAAACAGCCATCAAAGTGGTGGGGGTTTTCTTTGGGAGTTACACCCTTCGCCAATACCGCCGGGCGAGACAACCCCGGTCCGAAGCGGCCACAGGTGCGGCAAACATTCTGCTTGATGCGGATGCGGCACGCTTGATGGAAGAACTCCGCCGCCAAAACTCGCAAACACCTAAAGCCCTTTCAGACGCCACCGGAATTCCCCGGCGCAGCGTAGCGCGCCTCCTAAAAAATCTAGTTCAATCCGGCGCCCTCGTCCGCCACGGCGGCCCCTTTGACCCCTCTGCCACCTACGGCTTAAAACCGTAATTACGCCGCTTTTTTTTAACGCATCGCATGAACATGCCAAACGATGCTTTGGTTTATCATGATAATTCAAAGTCTCGTCTAAGCCGCTTGGGGGTAGTAGCGGCGCAGGATGGCTTGGAGGCGGGCGAAGAGTTCGCCCGGGTCGAAGGGTTTGACGAGGTAGTCATCGGCGCCATCGGAGAGCGCTTCTACTTTGTCGCGGGCCTGGCCTTTGGCGGTAAGGAATAAAAAGGGCACCTTATTTTTTTCGGCGCGAAGGCGCCGGCAAAATGTGGGGCCGTCCACGTGCGGCATCACCACATCGCAGAGCACCGCATGCGGCGAAAACGTTTTGAACACATCGTAGGCCTTGCCGCCATCGGTCGCCGTAGCGACCTCATACCCCTGCGCTTTTAACCGCAGGCTCAGCAGCTCCACAATCAACGCGTCGTCATCGACCACGAGGATTTTCCACATTAGGCGGCCTCCGCAGGAAACGTTTTTTCTAAGAACAATTCATCGTCTGCCGCATCATCGGGATATCCGGTCAGCGTGTAGTGCATCCGCAGCCGGCCGGATAACCGCATACGCACGATGTTCTCGTCAAACGTTCGCAGAATTCGCTCCACCACACGGTTGGCTTCGCGCTTGACCGTGCTGGGAAGCGCCACATACACCGTCCGTTTGCCTTTCACCAAGATGTCGGTGCGGCGTCCGCTGTTTTTTCGCACCATGTCTTCAAGGCCATCCAAGGCGGAGGCGATACATGCTTCTTCCAAAGGCTCACGCCCCAGCACTTCAATATCGAAAATTACAACCGACAGGCTTCCTCCACGAACCGCGACTTCTTGAAGCGAGCGCGCTATCTTTTCTCGGAAAACTTCTTGGGCGCCCAGTCGCGGCAATTCGACTACAAACCGACTCCCCTGGCCCGGCCCTGCGCTTTCAGCGCGGATGCGGCCCTTGTGAAGTTCAACCAAAGCCCGTGTGATCGAAAGGCCTAGCCCGGTCCCTTTTTCACCGGTCACGGTGGTACGGCCCAGCTGCTCGAATTTGTCAAAAATGCGTTCCGTCTCTTCAGCGCCCATTCCCACACCCGTGTCCGTCACCGAACAGGAGACCGCGTTTTCTTGCGCTTCGATCCTCAACTCAATGCGGCCTTTCTCCGTAAATTTGAAGGCATTGTGAAGCAGATTGGAAAGCACTTGAATCAGGCGATCCCGATCGGCAAAAAGAACCACAGGCCCTGCGGGGGTGCTCACCCGCAAATCAATTTGCCGGTCTTCGGCCACTGCCTGAAATTCGGCCACAACTTCACGCGCGACAACCGCGGCATCCATGCGCTCACGGTTGAGCGACACTTTGCCGGCTTCGATCTTGGAAAGGTCCAAAAGTTCGTCAATGATGCGGCCCAGCCGTTCAATGCCCATCAGCGCCAAATCGAGCGCGCGGCGCTGCAAGTCGTTGATCTCGCCGCGCAGGCCTTCAGCCACCTGCGAGACCCCTTCCCGGATAACGGTAAGTGGGGTACGCAGTTCGTGGGATACCGTGCTGACAAATTCCTGTTCTAAATGTTTAAGACGCTGTTTTTCCCCGACGTCTCGAAAAAACACGCAAGCGTATTCGCAGCCTTCCGCTTCGGTGTGATGAATAGTCATGTCCACATCGATACTCCGGCTGCCTTCGGCGCGCAGGGCAAATTCAAATGAAAAATGGCCATGGGAACGAATTTCCTTCCATAACTCTCGCCACAAATCAGGGCTCATCTCGACCGCCAAATCACTGAAACGGCGCGCCATAATCGCCCGAGGCTCATATCCCAAGACACGCCCTGCCGCCTCGTTGGCGTAGTACAAGGTGCCACCGGCATCCATCCAAAGCATCGGATCCAGCGCCTGGTCCGTGGAGAAACGGAAGAGCCGAGCCATGGTTTCAAGCGGCAGCGTCATTGGAATGGGGGTGTTTTAAAAGATTTCGGGTGATTTCCATAAATTGGTTAGGGTCCCAGGGTTTGGTAAGGTAGGCGTCCGCACCGCACCGGCGGCCGTAGTCGGCTTGGACACTTTGGCTGCAGCCAGTTAACATCAAAATGGGAATACGCGTTGTCCGATCATCGTCGCGAAGCAATTTGCACAACTGCCAGCCGTCGATTTTAGGGATTCGAACATCCATGATGATGAGATCGGGACGGCGGAGCGCTTTGTCCCACCCCTCTTCACCGTCCGCCGCTTCCCATATTTCATGCTGTTCTTTTTCCAGGCGAAAACGCAGCATGCCGCGCGCATTGGGGTCGTCTTCGATTAAAAGGATGCGCGCCATGCCCCCCAGGGTATAGGGGGCGTTTGCTCTGTTTTCAAGGTTTATCTAGACGGTCGGACGACGGAAAAGCGGATTCGGGCTAGGCCAAACGTCCTTTCCGCCGCCTAAGTAACCTGGAAGAAACTACCGCGCGTACGATACCGGTGTCGGGCTGGGAATCGAGGAAGCTTCGAGACTCGATATCGGGATCAAGAGCATGAACGGCCCCCCAAACCTTGCTGGGGTGCCAAGTGGAAGAGAACTTACCAAGATACCGAGCGTCCCATTTAATCTAGTTCATACGATCCGGACCCCTCAGGCGGCGCTGTTGGTCCGGCGGCTTGTGCTGTCGGGCGGTGGTCGATAACGATACACCGTCAACATTTGATGAATGAGAGTGCCAGTGGCATACCCGTGTCCTAACGGTCCGATTAACTGACGAGTAATCTGATCAGGTATTTTAAAAATGATGCGATTAACGGGGGCCTCTTCATTTTCAAGACGCGCAACCTGCTTTAGGCTAAACCCGCGAGCCGCCGGATCTTCCAGTATAAACGGCTCCACGCCAACTTGGGGTTCCTTAGAATTTAAGGGAAACATAAGCGCGTATTGGAGGTTAAGCCTGTAACCTTGATCGCTCTCCCCGAGTCTCACCCTCGACGCGAGTCAACAAGTAATCGCGCTACTGTGCGGATGGAGGTCATATGAAAAAAAGCGAGCAGACATGGAAAGGAATCAAGAAAACAATTTCAACCCTTCAAACGGCTAAGCCGGGCACTAAAACGCTGGGAGAAAGATATCGGAGAGATATATCAACAGGATACGTTGACTTTAAAAATATTCTTTCTCCCTATTGGGCCTTTAGGATGAAGTCTTCGTGAATTAATCCGCATTGGCGTGATCTTTTTTGTTCGTGATTTAAAGTTAATGGCGGGATTGTTATGTATGCCATAAAAACATTCTTAATTCTGACCCCACCCTACCGCTGAATAAAAAACCTCAACAACAAGAAGAGACTACTGCTTCTCGTCGCTCAAGCGCAAGACCATCACCGAGACCTGCACCTAACAGATTACCGGAAATTACAGGCTGTGCTGGCAAGTCATGCTGTGCGGACTCTGTGGAAATGATTTTATTCTCGCCGGCCGCCGGCATGGCCCGTAGACCATCTGTAACCTTATCTATCCACCGAGCATCTTACACACCAGCATCCATGAGAGGGTTCGAGCGGAGGTTCTATGAAGAGATTGATGAAGCATCTTTGGATAACGGTAGGCGCATTCTTATTCTTTACGGTCGGCAAGGTGCCATGCAGCCTGGCCGAATCGTATTCGGCGGGTACGTCTGCGGATAACACAAAAATGAACCGAGGCGACCAAAACAATCGGGCCGTTACTGCCGATCACGCCAAACAAAACGCCCCTGACCGTGAGCTCATGAGTCAGATTCGCAAGGCCATCGTTCAAGATGGCAATCTGTCTACCTATGCACACAATGTAAAAATCATCGCACGACATGGCGTCGTCACGCTTAAGGGACCTGTCAAAACAATGGATGAAAAACAGGCGGTCTTGTCTAAGGCGGTTGCCATTGCTGGCGTGGATCATGTGAATGACCGAATGACGATCAAAGAAAAACGCAGTGAAATTAATAATGACAAACAAATTAATTAAGGAGGCTTATATGCCAAGAAAAAACATCGCTGTATTCGGGCTTTATTCCGATCGTTCCGGCGCTGAATCTGCAGTAGATCAGATGAAATCAGCCGGGTTTAGGAATTCCGACATTTCCGTATTGCTCCAGGACAAGGCAGGCACCAAAGACTTCGCACACGAGAAAAACACCAAAGCACCCGAGGGCGCGACCACAGGCGTCGCCTCTGGAGCCGTCATTGGCGGCGCATTGGGCTGGCTGGCGGGGATTGGAATATTGGCCATTCCCGGTGTCGGGCCCTTCATCGCGGCTGGGCCCATCATGGCGGCCCTGGCTGGTGTGGGTGTAGGAGGAGCGGCAGGCGGTTTGGTCGGCGCGCTCGTTGGAGCCGGGATACCGGAATACGAGGCCAAGCGTTATGAGGGCAGGGTTCGTGAAGGCCACGTTCTCGTCTCCGTCCATTGTGATAACTCAGAATGGGTGATGCGAGCCAAAGACTTGCTCAAAAACACGGGAGCCAAAGATGTCGCTTCAGCAGGAGAAGCAAAGGTCGACAGTAAATCTGAAGAATACGTTAGTTGAACGACATCGAATCACCAAAAACGGTACAGCCGGTTAAGAGGAGGATCATCATGAAAAAGAAAAAGCAATCGAAAGAAAAATGTAGCGAATGCGGCAAAATGAAGAACCAATGCACGTGTTAGCCGCCTGAGGTCAAAACACAATGTGTTTACGAGGACTCTATATCAAACATTCCATTGCAAAGAAGCAGATTCCATTTCATTGCTCTAAGCCGATCATCGAAAAGTAAAGAATCTCTTCAGCCGGTTTGAAAAAATCCGATGAACTACAGCAAAAGCAGAAAATTGCCCTGCCTCCCTGGTGACAGTCACTGGAACACTCGAACCCGGGATTACGGTAGCCGAAACGCTATGCCAGGCGCAGAGTTGGCCGCACGTCAGATGGGTCGTCCTGGTCCGTCAGCGCCATCGGGATGTATTCGCATCAGTGCTTAGGGGACGGCCGCATTGGGGATCGCAAAAATCTGTTTGAGCAGACGCGGGTGTGGAACCGAAGAACGAATCAAAAGAAGACGACGATCCAGTGGTGGTTCAATAAATCGAAGGCCCGAAAAACTTATTTGACGGAGTACTAGGGTTATCCCAATCCATTTTCCATGACGCTGGCTTTGTATTACTGTGGACTTCGAAATTCTCTAGATGGTGCATTTTGCCCATCGGTGAGAGAAATCCAGAAAGCAATTTTCTTGCGTGCTGAACATTCCAATTCTCTTCGCGCTGGGCTGCTCATCATGTTCCAGAGATCTCCATGGTTGCTGTTAAAAACACTCAACACATCCTCCCACACCACGTCCTGGAGTTGTTGTCGATGGGCGGCACTTTGATCGAGTCTGCCGACTTTTGAAAGCGCATTGGCAAAACGCTGTGGTGTCAATAACGCTTCGAGTTCATCGAACAACAACCCGGCGGCGGCCTGTTCATCGAGAATCGTTTTCGCAACGGCTTTCCATTTGCGCGCCTCCATGAACCGTGTGTCTTCTTTAAATTCCGGAATTTTTCGCTTCAAAATCGGACGGATGCGCTCCCCTGAAGGCAACACCAGCGACTGGACGGGCTTGATCACGACGCCTTCCGCTTTGTTCGGTCCTCTGAGCGCAGGATACCCTAAACATAAGGGAATCTTCGATTCAAACCCCAGCGGGTAGGAAATCGCTTTGGAATAAGCCCCAACGTACAGAGGCGGCAAAACAAATAAGTCAGATTCTTGCGCGCAGCGCCGAACCTCTTCATAAGCCAAATATCGACGCTGAACGGAAATGGAGAGTGTCGCCAAATCGAAAACGGCATACTGTATGGTGGGACTATAATAAACACCGGTTTGAATGGCTTCCACTCGTGGGTCGGCAGGCACATCGGGATGTGGATAGGACCCACCGAACAACTCTCCGTATATGAAAACGGCCTGAACGGCGGTATCTTGTTTTTGGATATCAGAAAACAAGCGCAACGCTCGTGGTGTCAAGGTGGGTCTTAAGAGTTGATAACCAAAGAACTCTTCCTCGTTTTCAAGCCACGCTTTTCGTTTTGCGAAACGCACGCTTTTGCCGTCCGTTGCAACGACAAAATTTGCCCCGTGAATTTTTTCTGTAACGACCCAGTCGACAGAATGCAAAAGACGATATCCTGCTTCGTCTAGTTTCCATTCTTCGGTTCGTTCTGCGATTTTCTCGTACGAATGAAAGGGGAGTTGGATCACCGAACTGAATTATAGCGATTGGAAATTGGGGTCTGACCCAGCGGAGAAACGAAGGGGCTCAAAAGGGACAGAGCATTTTGTCCTTGGTGTCAGTCGCTGCGATCTTGCGTGGATTTCCGATGGGGATCCAATCCGCTTGAGGACCTAAAAAGCGGATAGAAAAAGGCCCCGGCGGCCACCATGGTGATGCCGCTGGCGGCGGCGATAGGGTCATGGGTTAATTCACGCGTAACCATAAAAAGAACGACGGCGATAAAGGCCAAAGGCAAAACGGGATAACCCCACGCTTTATAGGGACGCGGGAGGTCGGGCTTGGATTTCCGCAGATAGAAAAGGGCGCTTACCGTTAAGGCGTTCATTAAAAGGCTTGGCACCGTCACATAATCATCGAGCAAACGGTAGAAATGTTTGTGATCCAGCCCCCCCCAAATCGCCAACACAACGGCCCACAGAACGATAAAGAGTATGGACGTCGACGGTGTTTGGAAGCGCGGATGGACGCGCCCGAAAATCGGAAAGAGGTCGCCGCGCTGGGCCATAGCGTACGGAATTCGCGGGGCCGTAAGGAGTGTGGCGTTTAAACAACCTAAAACCGAAAATGCGATAAAAAAGGTCACCAGCTGAGCCGTGGTGGGAAGAAACAGCCGCCCCGCCGCCTCGCGGGCAATGGCAATCACGCCGCGCATTTCGGAGACAGGCATTGCGTAGAGATACATGACATTCAGCAAAATGTAGAGCGAGGCCGTCAGGAGCACACCCCCTAAGAGCGATAACGGGATGACGCGCGAGGGGTTTTTGACTTCGCTGCCCACGTACACCGTCGCGTTCCATCCACTATAGGTGTACATGATCGGGATAAGAGCCATGGCCAAAGCGGTGAAGCGCCCCATCTCGGCGTTAGTGGTTCCGGGTTCCAAAAAATTCGCCCAGCTGCCTTGGCCGAAGAAAGTCGCCAAAAAAGCGAACCCCACGATGGCGGCCACCTTCAACGAGGTAATTGCATCCACCACTCCGGCGCCGACTTTCACCCCTAAATAATTGAGTCCGCCGAAGAAAAGAATCAAACCAACCGCCGTGATTTGCACCCATAGGGGGTCGCTGATCCCGGCATACTTCGTAAAGCCCACGGCCAAGATAGCGACCGTTCCCGATTGTGTGATGAAGGCCGCCGACCAGCCATACAGGAAACCCCAGAAGCGCCCGTAGGATTCGCGAAGGAACTCGTAGTTGCCGCCCGCACGTGGATACATGGCACCCAGCTCCGCGTAAGACAACGCCCCCGCAATGGCTAGCAGTGCACCCAGCAACCAAGCCGTAATCATCCATGTGGCATCTGGAAGGAGGTTGGCGATACGGCCCGGGGTGGTGAAGATGCCCACGCCAATCATGTTGCCGACCACTAACATCGTGCATGAAAAAAGCCCGAGGGCGCGCTTTAGATCAGGCTGGTCATTCATAGGTCGCTTGACTCATGTCAGTTCACGCATAGTTTACATTGCGTTCACCGCGCCGTAACAGGGTCCGGCTATTCTTTGGCAAATGACTCTCTTCGCACTCATCGGCATGTGGATCGGCATCGGGTTTGTGGCGTTAGGCTACACCCGCGCGGCCCGCTTTACCCGACGCTAATTCCTTCCCAAAGGGAATAAATTCTCGGGGTTTTCCTCTAAGGCGCATTAAGGAGGAGTAAACCCATGTCGACTTTCAACGAAACGTTCAGCCAAGTTGTTCTGACTCTGCAAACGGCAGGCCATCCGGTTTGGATCAACCCCGATTGTCCTGAGGACCTAAAACGCGCCTACTTAGACATGATCCTTGACTGCCCAGAATGCCACGAGGCACTTCAAAAAGGTTTTCTTAAGCGAAATTTTTGTATCGAAACGGGGTGAACTTAAGCGACTACCTCTTAAGCGGTAATTCGTCTTGTTTGTCGTCGCCTTCTTCGTCTTCTTTGGCCATCGGGGTAACGGCGGAGAGTTTATCGCCCTCTTCCAAGCGAACCAGACGCACCCCTTGAGCATTGCGGCCAATGATCGAAACGCCCGTGGCGGGCAGACGAATCGACATGCCTTTTTGGGTCATGAGCATGATGTCATCGCCATCGTTGGCTTTGCGCACGCCGATTACGGGACCGTTGCGGTCGCTCGTTTTAATGTTGATGACGCCGTGGCCGCCTCTGGACTGCAAGCGGTACTCTTCGACTTCCGTGCGCTTGCCGTAACCGTTTTCCGTGGCGGCCAAGAGCACGTCTTTTTTATCCACTACTTCCATCCCGACTACCACGTCGCCTTTATCCAACCGAATGCCGCGTACGCCCATGCCCGCACGGCCAATCGGGCGCACATCCTCTCCCTTAAAGCGTATGGCCAAGCCTTCACGGGTGCTTAAAATGATTTCGGCTTTTTTGTCGGTTTGTTTGACGCCGATCAAACTATCGCCGTCTTCCAGCTTGATGGCAATGATGCCGCCGCGGCGCGGGTTGGCGAATTCGGCCAAGGGCG
Organism: uncultured Elusimicrobia bacterium; assembly: GCA_964441955.1. Classification (GTDB taxonomy): domain Bacteria; phylum Elusimicrobiota; class Elusimicrobia; order 2-01-FULL-59-12; family 2-01-FULL-59-12; genus CAYTWA01. The sequence goes on along the minus strand of CAYTWA010000004.1, from coordinate 110,716 downwards.
TCTTTTTGACGGTGCCTTCTTTGGTGCACATAAACAGATGGGTTTCTTTCGCGGCTTCTTCTTCAAAAGACCGGACTGGGATCGCCGCGGTTATCTTTTCATCCTGACCGGAGAGTTGAATGAAATTGGCGATCGATTTGCCTTTTGCGGCGCGCCCCGCTTCGGGAAGCTCAAACACGCGCGTCCAGTGCACGCGGCCTTTATTGGTGAAAACCAGCAAGTAAGCATGGGTGTTGGTCACAAACAACTGTTCGACAAAATCTTCATCGCGCGTGGTCATCCCGGTCACGCCCTTGCCGCCGCGCTTTTGCGCTTTGTAGGCGGTGACCGGCAGTCGCTTCACATAGCCGGCGTGAGAGAAAGTCACCACCACGTCTTCTTCCACGATCAAATCTTCAATGGCCAAATCTTCCGCGGGAGCCGTAATTTTGGTGCGGCGTTCATCGCCGTATTTTTCCTTAAGTTCGGAGAGCTCGGTTTCAATGATGTTAAGCACCTGCCGGGGGTCCGCTAAGATCCCTTTTAATCGGGCAATCGTCTTCAAGAGCTCTTCGTACTCGTCTTCAATTTTTTTGCGCTCTAGCCCGGTGAGCTGCTGCAGGCGCATGTCTAGAATGGCTTGGGCCTGAATGCGCGAGAGCTTAAAGTTCTCGATCAACTTCATGCGGGCCGTATCGGTGTCTTTGGATTCGCGGATCGTTTTGATGATCTTGTCTAAATTGTCGAGCGCGATTTTTAACCCTTCCAAAATATGAGCGCGGGCTTCGGCCTTGGCGAGCTCGAAACGCGTGCGGCGGATCACCACCTCGCGGCGGTGTTCGACGTAATATTTCAGCATGTCTCGCATCGGGATCACTTTCGGCCGGCCGCCGACTAAAGCCAGCATGATGACGCCGAAGGTGGTTTGAAGCGAGGTGTGTTTATAAAGCTGGTTTAAAACGATTTGGGCGTTGCCTTCGCGCTTGATTTCAATGACGAGGCGGATGCCGTCGCGGTCGGATTCGTCGCGGATGTCGGAAATGTCCTCGATTCGTTTATCGCGAACCAAATCGGCGATGGATTCAATCAGGGTGGTTTTGTTCACCTGATATGGGATCTCAGTCACGATGATGGCTTGCTTTCCGCTTCGGATATCCTCGATTTCTGTCTTGGCGCGAACCGCCACCGACCCTCGGCCCGTTTCGAAATAGTCTTTAATTCCGCCGCGGCCCAAAACAAAGCCGGCGGTTGGAAAATCGGGCCCTTTCATGATCTTCATGATTTCGGCTGTCGTGAGGTTGGGATTTTCAATGTAGGCGATGATCGCATCGCAGACTTCGGACAAATTGTGCGGCGGCATGTTGGTCGCCATGCCCACGGCGATTCCCGAAGACCCGTTGACTAAAAGATTCGGGAGCTTCGCGGGTAGGACCAGCGGTTCCACCATCGAGCCATCATAGTTGGGGCCAAAGTCGACGGTTTCTTTATCGATGTCGCCCAGCACCTCGTCGGCAATGGCCCCTAAGCGAACTTCGGTGTAGCGCATGGCGGCGGGGGAGTCGCCGTCGATGGATCCAAAATTCCCCTGGCCGTCGATCATGGGGTAGCGCAGCGAAAATTCCTGCACCATGCGCACCATGGCGTCGTAGACCGACAAGTCGCCGTGCGGGTGGAATTTACCCAGAACGTCCCCGACGACGCGTGCCGATTTTTTATAGGCCGAGCGGTGGGTAAGCCCCATTTCTTTCATGGCAAAAAGAATGCGGCGGTGGACGGGCTTAAAACCATCCCGGACATCGGGCAGCGCGCGGCCTACGATCACGCTCATCGCGTAGTCGATGTACGAGGTTTTCATTTCATCCTCGATGTTTCGAGCGATGATGCGGTCGTTGGGTTCTTCGGGGATGGGTAGTTTTGTATCGGCCATTAGATGTCCAAGTTCCTGACGTCGAGCGCATGACCTTCAATAAAGAGGCGGCGCGGCTCCACGCGGTCGCCCATTAGCGTATTGAATATTTGATCGGCCTGCACGGCGTCGTCGAGGGTGACCTGCAGCAGACGGCGGTTTTTGGGGTCCATCGTGGTTTCCCAGAGCTGCGCGGGGTTCATTTCCCCCAAGCCTTTATAGCGCTGGATATAAGCGCCTTTGCGGCCGAAATCTTTAATGCCGGCTAAGAGCTCGGGCACATCGATTAAATCTTTTTCTTCGCCGCCGGATTTAAGGCGGTAAATGGGTTGGCGCTCATCTTCCTTGCCCGCCGGCGCATTCGTCACTTCGAAACCGGATGTCGAAAGTTTATCCACCAGCTGATCAATTTTAGGAAGCTCCCACAAATCTTTCACGTCCGCGCCCAAATCTTCGCTGATATCGTCCGCTGGCGCCTCGTCGCCTTCCGCTTTGACCTCCTGTTTGGCCTTGCTCTTTTTGACAGCCAGCGCTTCTTCTTTAAATTTTTTCCATTCTTTCTCGGTGTAGATGTAGCGCGGCCCGGCGACTTCCTGGATGCGGTAAAGGGGCAGTTTTTCGTTTTTCTTAAACGCCGTATAGTCCGCCAGCGTCAACCCTTTGCGGCCGAGTTTTCGCAGCAAGCTTTCGAGTTCGGTCATCCACTTAAGCGCCTGTTTAAGCTGCGACGCCTCGATGGCCTTGCCTTGCTTTCCTTTGCTTAAGGTGAAAAGTTCCACATGCTCGAGCCCCTCCCCCAACAGCCATTGGTCGAGGATCTCATCGGAATCCAAGTACATTTCTTTTTTATCTTTTTTAATTTTGTAAAGGGGCGGCTGGGCGATGTAAATGTATCCGCTGTCGATTAAGGGCCGCATTTGGCGGTAGAAAAAGGTCAACAAAAGCGTGCGGATGTGCGCGCCGTCCACGTCGGCGTCGGTCATGATGATGATGCGCTTGTAGCGGGCCTTATCCAGCTTAAATTCCTCATCCCCGATGCCCGTGCCGATCGCCGTAATCACGGTGCGAATTTCTTCGTTGGCAAGCACCTTGGCCAAACGCGATTTTTCCACGTTGATGATTTTGCCGCGAAGCGGCAGGATCGCCTGAAAGCTGCGATCGCGCCCCTGTTTGGCGCTGCCGCCGGCGGAATCACCTTCCACGATGTAGAGCTCGGAGCGCTCCGGGTCGCGGTCGGAACAATCGGCGAGCTTGCCGGGCAGCGATGCGGAGTCAAGAGCGCCCTTGCGCCGGGTCAGTTCGCGCGCTTTGCGGGCCGCTTCACGGGCTTCGGCGGCAACAATAATTTTTTCGCAAATTTTCCCCGCCACCTGCGGGTGTTCTTCAAAAAACGCGGTTAAGGCATCTCCGGCCACCGACTTGGTTAAGCCTTCGACCTCGCTATTTCCCAGTTTGGTTTTCGTTTGTCCTTCGAATTGGGGGTTTTGCACTTTAACCGAGATGACCGCGCAAAGCCCTTCGCGCGCGTCATCCCCGCTTAAACTGATGGACTTGTCTTTCAGAAGCTCCTTGCGCTTGATGTAATCGTTTAATACGCGCGTCAGGGCCGAACGGAAACCGGTTAAGTGCGTGCCGCCTTCATGCGTATTGATGTTGTTGACGAAGGAATAAACGTTTTCGTTGTAGCTGTCGTTGTATTGGACGGCCGCTTCCACCACCACGGTGTCGCGTTCCTTCTTGAAATAAATGGGTTCTGGGTGAAGCACCGATTTGTTCGCGTTCAAAAATTTCACAAACGAGACGATGCCGCCTTCATAATTGAAGGTGTGCTCCTTGTCATCGCGCTCATCGATGATCGTAATGGTGGCGCCGGGGTTTAAAAACGCCAATTCGCGCAGGCGATGAGAGAGCGTATCGAACGAATAAAGGATTTCGCCGAAAATTTGAGGGTCGGGCTTAAACGTGACCTTGGTCCCCGTTTCGTCCGTCGTGCCTTTGACTTTAACCGGCGTTTGCGGTTTGCCGCGTTCGTAGCGCTGGGTGTGAATTTTTCCGCCGCGGCAGACTTCCACTTCCAACCATTCCGATAAGGCGTTGGTGACAGAAATTCCCACACCATGCAGACCGCCTGAAACCTTATATGTGTCTTTGTCGAATTTCCCACCGGCATGCAGCACAGTCATGACGATTTCTAACGCGGATTTGCCTTTAAGCTTGGGGTCTTTGACGTCGTTTTTAGGATCGACCGGAATGCCGCGACCGTCGTCTTGAACGGTGACGGAATTATCCGTGTGAATTGTCACATCCACCGTTTTGGCGTGTCCGGCTAAAATTTCGTCTATCGAGTTATCAACGGCCTCATACACGAGGTGGTGAAGCCCGGCGGGTCCGGTAGAGCCAATGTACATCCCGGGTCGAAGGCGTACAGGCTCGAGTCCCTCCAGGACGGTAATGTTGGATGCGTCGTATTGGGTGGCGGGAGGCTTAGCGGCCATTACCATAAGCAGCCAAACGGACCGTAACGTTATGGATCCAGGGTTTAGGAAAATGCTTATTCAGACGGCGCAGCAATTCTTTGCGGCGAAACGATAGTTCCTGCATCGCCGCCGCACTTTTGGCCTCGACGACCAAGACGCCGTTATCCACGGCGGCCATTTCCACGGACGACCCCCAGGTTCCGGTTTCTTGCTGCCAGGCCATTTCTAACACAGGCAACGACCCTTCCAAGCCAAACTTGGACTGAAGACGTTCCACTAACGGCGATAAAGCGGCTAAGGCCATCAGGTTCTCATCGGCATGATCACCGAGAGCATTTGGTCATCGCCCACAGGACGGATCACACCGGGGTTTAAGGCGGTTGACAGCTCCAACATCACGTGGTTCGAATCGGTATTTTTCAACACATCCAAAACGAACTGCGGGTTAAAGGCAATTTCAATGTTGCTTCCAGAAAAATCTACAGGGAGCTCATCTTCCACTTCCACGCGTCCTTGCGCCGTTCCCATGGCTTTTAGTTTGCCTTTTTCCAGCATAAACCGAACGGCGCCGCCGCGTTCCCCACTTCCCAAGGCGGTGCGCTGCGTCATCGTCAAGAAATCTTTTGTGGAAATTTGGACTTTCACGTCGCTTGCTTTAGGGATCACCTGCTCGTAGTTTGGAAAACTACCTTCAATTAAGCGAGAAATAATGACCGTTTCGCCGATCTTAAATGCCACTTGATTTTCTGTGATGCTTAATTTGACGGGCTTTTCATTTCCTTCCACTGTTAGCAGCCGTTCAATTTCACGTACGGCTTTGGAAGGAATAATGACAGATACGGACGTTTTTTTATCGCTGATCGTACGCGCCACATAAGCCAAACGGCGGCCGTCGGTCGCCACCATTCGCGCGACTCCCTTTTCCAGCTTTAGGCAAATTCCGTTTAAAATGTAGCGAGTTTCATCGGTCGATACGGAAAAGGACGTTTTCTTAATCATCTCGACTAACAATTTAGAATCGATATCCAACGCATTTTCTTCTTTAAAATCCGGTAAAACGGGAAAGTCCTCTTTCGGCAACCCCAAGAGAACGCAGCGCGCCTTCCCTCCGCGAATTTCAATCTTTGAAGAATCTTCGGCCTTTAAGTGAATTTCTTGATTGTCCGGAAGGGTTTTTACGAAATCGCTGAAGGTTTTAGCTGGAATCGTTAAAGCGCCTTCTTTGACCACTTCCGCTTTAATTAGACAGCGCACCCCCACTTCTAAATCCGTCGCGGCCAGCTTTAGTTGATTGGATTTCGTTTCCAATAAAATGTTAGACAAGACCGGCAGCGTGCTTTTGGTCGACACGGCCGACTGAACAATTTGTATGCCTTTTTGAAGTTCAGACTTCGAACAAACGATTTGCATGAAGGTTATCCAGTCTATCTAATTTAACTCTCTATATAAAGAAACCAGCCGTAGTCGTAGTAGAGCATTGGAAAACAGGCACAACATTTTTGGAGCAATCAAAGACTTTTAATTTCAACATCTTTTCCCATCTCTCATCATCGGGACAGAACCTGAATAACATGTTGAGGTTATCCCACCTATCCCCAGGCCGCGGGCTTACCCACAAGGCGGGGCGGTTATGCCGGTTTTATCCCTGCCGTCCGGTCGGCGAGCCCTGACGAATTTCTTGGATGATTTTGTTGATGAGGGCGGTAAAGAATGGGTCTGTTTCAAGTTTGTTTTTAATCTTGTTGGACGCATGCATTACGGTAGTGTGGTCTTTTCCGCCAAACGATTCGCCGATTTGCGTGGTCGACATATCGGTCAGCGTCCGGACAAGGTACATGGCAATTTGCCTTGGAAAAGCGATAGCATCGGTCCGGCGCTTGGATTTCATGTCCTGAAGGTCGACATGGTAATGCTTGGCCACGATTTCTTGAATCCGGTCCACTGAAACGGGCGCGGCGGCCTCTTCCCGGGCAATTAAATCGCGCATGACCACCTGGGTCGAATCCACGGTTAACGGCACGTGGGTGAGCGAGGAATGCGCCACCACGCGAATCAGCGCGCCTTCGAGCTCTCGAATATTCTTACGGACGTGGCTGGCCAGAAACAAAATGACGTCATCGGGCACAAAGAGCTTTTCCTGCTCGGCTTTTTCCCTCAAGATGGCGATTCGCATTTCCAGTTCCGGCGCCTGAATGTCGGCGACCACACCCCACTCGAAACGGGTGATTAAACGCTCCTGCAGAGTCGGGATTTCTTTCGGCGGACGGTCGCTGCAGATGATGATCTGTTTTCGGGAATCGTAGAGGGTGTTAAAGGTATAAAAGAATTCCTCTTGCGAGCTTTCTTTGTTCACCAAAAATTGGATGTCGTCGATTAACAGGCAGTCTAAGTTCCGGTATTTTTGACGGAACTGGTTCATTTTCTCGTGACGCAGCGAATCGATGAATTCATTGATGAATTTTTCAGAACTCGTATAAAGCACGCGTGCCCGCGGGTTGGACTGAAGCATATGGTTGCCGATGGCATGCATCAAATGGGTTTTGCCTAAGCCCACGCCGCCATATAGAAACAAGGGGTTATACGCCTTCCCCGGATCTTTGGCGACCGCATAAGACGCGGCCTGAGCAAACCGGTTGGAATGACCGACCACAAAGCTGTCAAACGTGTAGCGCGGGTTTAAAAACGTTTCACTCGCCGGTGGAGGAGGCGGCAGGGGCCTTGGGGCCAACGCGGGGGCGGGTTCGTGGGTTCGCAAAAGGTCTTCCACCGGCCGAAGCACGTTGAACGAAAGGCCGATGGGCTCGCCGTGGCGTTCGCGAAGAATGAGTTCAATTTTCGGCTGATAGTGGTCGCGCAGCCAATCGGCAAAAAAAGCATTGGGGACTTGAAGTGTCAGGCGCTGGGAATCGAAGGTGAGGGCTTTGATGGGGCGCAGCCACAGGTCGAACGATTCATCGTTCATCTGGGGTCTTAGAATTGATAAAACGTCTTCCCAAACGGACTCAACGGCTGCATTCATCACATCACTCCAGCGGATAAAAAAAGTTGGGGAAAATTTTTGAAGCGGCCAGTATTCTAGACGTTGCCCTTTAGGGTGTCAACTTTGTTTCCCGACGGAAAATTGACCAGGGTTCGGCCATTTTCGCGTAATCGGCAGAACCCAAATTTTCGGCTCGAAAGCCCGAATCTACCCCTTGTGTAGCTAGAAAATCCACCACAAGAGGCCGCGAAATCCCGGTATAAAGGGCCATGCTGTTGCTTAAGGTTTTTCGCCGGTGCGCAAAAGCGGCGTGAGCCAAATCAAAGTAGGAAGTAATGGCTGTTTCCTTGAGTGGAAGCGTTTCGCGGCGCCGGAGTCGAATGACGGCTGACTCAACGTCGGGGGGCGGGGTGAACGCACCCGGCGGGACGCGCCGGATAATTTCTGCATGCGCGAACAATTGGACCGCCAGTGACAAAATGCCGAAGGTCCGCGACCCATGGGGCGCTACCATCCGCTCGGCCACTTCCTTTTGAATTAAAAAAACACCCGTTCGCCAGCCCGGCCAGGCCAGCAGCTTCTCAAAAATAGGCGAGGTGATGGAATACGGTAAGTTCCCCAAAACTTTAATCGGCCACAAGTCCCTTGAAATTAACGCATCAAGGTTTGTTTTGAGGAAATCGTCATGAACGATCTCAAATCCGGACTTTCGTAGGTACTGCGCCAGGCCGTCATCGAGTTCAATGGCCAAGAGTCGCTTCACGCGGGGCTTTAGCTCTCGGGTCAAGGCCCCTTTCCCCGGCCCAATTTCGAGGGCGGTGTCATCCGCGGAGAGCTCCGAGGCCGAAAGGATCGTTTGGATGACCGCGTGATCGTTTAAGAAATGCTGACCCAGGCGCTGGCGCATCCGCCTACGCTCCACTCCAGCGGACACGGGCGTACCGGGCGGCTAAAAGGATTGCTTCAATCATGGGACGAGGGTCGGCTTTGTTTTTCCCCGCGATGTCGTAGGCGGTGCCGTGACCGGGAGAAGTTCTTATATAAGGAAGACCCAGCGTGATGTTGACCAAGCGGTGCCCCGCATAAACTTTTAGCGGAATCATCCCCTGGTCATGGTAGGCGGCCAGAGCCAAGTCCCAACGACCTTGGGCCATTTCGCGAAACGCCGCGTCCGATGCGATAGGCCCCGACACCGATACCGATCTTCTTTGCGGCTTTAGCAGACGCAAAGCAGAGCGAAAAACCGTTTTTTCTTCCCGGCCAATGAGACCGTTGTCGCCCGCATGCGGGTTGATCCCACAAAGGACCATACGGGGATTCTTGCGAATATGACCTTTAAGAAACCGATAAGCCAGCTCGGAGGACCGAACAATCAAAGCGGGAGTCAGGTGTCTGGAGACGTCTTTAAGCGGTATGTGGCGTGTCATGAGGAGTGCTCGCATGCGGCCTGCCACCATGAGCATGCCGACGTCCTTCACGCGGGCGGCGTGGGCTAAAAATTCAGTGTGGCCAGGGAAACCGTAATCGGCGCGGGAAAACGATTCTTTGGACACCGGGGCTGTGACGAGCGCACGAACGTGGCCCGCACGCAGAAGTGCGAGGCCTTTATGAAGAGCCGCGATAGCGGATTGCCCGCCCGCCCGCGAGGGTTTGCCAGGCGCCACACCCTGCGTCGCGCCCAAAACGATGGGCTCGCAGACCCGCCTAACCCGCGGGTCTTTTAAGGCTTTGGCGACAATTTCGGGTCCTATGCCGGCTGGGTCGCCCCGGGTGATGGCGAGTGAGAGTTTCACACACCTTAGTTGAAGTTGTTGATTTTAATTTCGGCTTTGCTGCGCAGCTCTTTGACGAACGATTCGAACTTTTTGGCACCGCGTTGTTGGTAAAGGTATTCGGCCATGTCGTCTTTGACGTCATCGAGTGACATCTTAGTGGCGGCCTTACGCTCTTCCACTTTAATGATGTGGTAACCAAAGTCCGTGGTCACGATGTCCGACGTCTCGCCTACGTTGAGCGAAAACGCCACTTTGTCGAACGAGGGCACCATGTCCCCCCGAGAGAAATAACCCAAATCTCCCCCGCGGTCGCGGCTCCCGGGATCTTCCGAATTTTTGCGGGCAAGCTCTGCGAATTCGTCGCCTTTTTTAAGGCGGGCTTGAATGTCTTTGATTTTTTTGATGGCTGCGTCTTTGTCCGCCGTGGAGGCACTGGGGGCGACTCGGATCAAAATATGACGGGCGCGGGCGCGCTCCCCAAAACGCCCCTGAATGGCGCGGGAGAGTGCTTTTAGTTCATCGACTTCGCTCGCCGTCAGCCCGCTTGGTAGCGGCTTGTCCTTAACGATGGCTTCCACTTTACCGTAGAGCTCTTCAATTTCTTTGTCGGTGGGGGGCGTGACTTTGGCTTTGACTTCGGTGTCGATTAATTTAATGGTGGCCAATTGTTTTTGGATGTGCTCACGAAATTCTTGAAGCGTCATCCCCTGGTCTTTCATTTCCTTGTTAAATTCATCTTCGGTGGGAAAGCGCGTGCGCACTTTCTTAATGCCGTCATCGACTTCAATTTGACTGATTTTAATGTTCTTTTTCTTAGCTTCCTGGGATAAAAGGCGGTCGTCGATCATTTGGTCTAGAATGCGCTTTTTGATGTCGTTCACGCGTTCCGGCGTTTGTTCGGCCGGCGGGCTAGCTTTTTTGAATTGGTCCAAAATGGGGTCGGCGTTTTTGCTGAATTCAGAAAGCAAAATAGCTTCGCTATTGACCATCGCCAGCGTGCGGTCCATCACACGGGCAGACGCGGTGCCGGCTAGGGTAAGCATCAAAATCAAGAATCGTTTCATTGCGTTTCCTCCGCTGCTTTCACTGACAACTGCGATAAAGCTTTCTCGTCGATTTTGACGCCGGCCGCCTTTTCCTTGCTGCTCACCCACGCATCAAACTTCGCTCGTTCGAGGCGACGCCGGATGTCTTCTTTGGCATCGGCTAATTTCCGGGCGGGCAGCTTTCGCTCGGAGAGTTTCTTGATGATATGAAATCCAAATTGGGTCTGAATGGGGGCCGAAACCTGCCCTAAGCTCAAGGGAAAGGCAGCCGCTTCAAATTCGGGCATCAGCATGCCATGGCGAAAAGGCGAAAGTTTACCCCCCTTGGCGGCGGAAGCGGCATCTTTAGACATTTCTGCGGCTACTTTTTCGAAAGCTTCGCCTTTTTTGACCCGATCCATGGCTCGGCCCGCATCTTCCTGGGACCCCACCAGGATGTGGGCGACTTGGATTTCAAGCGGGATGTCAAAGTCGGCCCGGTGGGCATCGAAATAAGCCTGCACGTCGGTATCGGTGGCGGAAAGTTCGGTGGTGCGAAGCTTGCGAAGATAGCTTTCGATGAGGAGGGTATCTTCAAATTCCTTTAAGCGGCGTACCTGCTGCGCTTTAAACTCCCGCACAGCCTGCCGGTAAGCCGCCTCACGCGCAAACCCGGCCTTGCGGGCTTCCTCTAGTAGGACTTTTTCACGGACCAGGAGGTCGACAAACTCTTTGCGCCCTTGTTCGCTTTGCGCGTAGGGTTGGTAAGCAGGCGGAGTGGCCTTGAGGCGTTCGTTTATGTCCGACAGAGTGATGGTTTCCCCCCCCACCCGGGCCACAACCGGCCCCACTTGGCGCTTGCAGCCAAAAACACCGCACGCCAAAACGACAGACCACCCGGCGATCGCCATTCGTTTCACGGCGCCGACTATATCAAATCGATGAGTAGGGGTCGTCAGGTGCTTTCGAGGTATGTCTTCATCGAAACTGCGAGGTCGGGGAAGTTTTTAAGGAGGTCTTTGTCAAACGTGACAAGCGGCAACCCTGGTGCCAGGCACCGTTTCACACCTTCTTTTTTGATACGCCGGGTATCGCACTTTTAGCGTCCTTGAAGTTTTTGACATCTTTTTTATTTATGGTCACGGAATCCATTGGCCGCAGAACTCGTTGAAAATGGTGTCAAATTTTTTAGACACGCATGAAACAAACCATTCGGCGGAGCGAATTGGAATGGGGAATCGGGTGCCTGGCACCAAGGTATCGAAAGTTCGATAAGGGAAATTTCGCGCACTCGCTCGAGATCTCTTAGGTCTTCGTTCAGGATTCGTTCCGTATGTTCTTTTTGCCAGCGGCGGTGGTCTCGGTCGCTTCCCGCCAAGACTGGTACGGGAAATCCACCGAACCGCAGAAGCGATGCAAGCGATGACGAAGATGCGCAAGGGTCTAACTCCCGAAGACTAAACGGATGTAGCCGGTAATAATGGTAGCGACCCTGAAGCGAATCTCCTCCCTTACGGTAGTAGTCCAGGCGCGCTGAACCCGAGACCAGAAAACGCTGCTTGGATTTTCGAGTATCGTGCAGTCCTTTAATCAACCCGCGCCACTTGGCGTATTTATGAATTTCATCCAAGATGACGAGGGGTTTGTCGTCTGGGACCTGGTGCCTCAAAAGCAAGGTTCTTTGCTCCCGGCGGTCCCAATTGATATAGGCCGGGTGAGTTTCATCCTTGGGCCCCGCGGCCAGAAGACTAAGCGCCAGGGTCAGGCGGTTAAGGTGGTGAAGAGGGACTCGAGGTAATGCAGCGTTCCGGTGGATTCGTAGGCGAGTTTTTCGATGATTAGCGTAAAGGGTGGGCCTGGTTTGAAGCGAACCCCGGTGCGGGTGTGGGCGAGCTCCAAGATGGTGGCGGGCTGGATGGGTGTGTTTTGCAGGAAGCGGATTTCTAAGGAAGATGGTTTTTGGACGAGACCGTCGATCCCTAAATCACGGGCGATGATGCGTAAGCGGGAGACGCGCATCAAGGTTTGGGCTTCGGGAGGCAGCGCTCCGAAGCGGTCGCTCAGCTCGTTTTGGACGGTCTCCAAGGCCTGCTGAGTTTCCGCAGAGACCAGTTTTTTGTAGAAAAGAATTCGCAGCTCTTCGCTCGGCAGGTAGTCCGCCGGAAGATAGGCATGAAGCGACAAATCCATGCTGGGGAAACGGACGCTCGTGGCAGGGGGTTCACCTCGTAAGGCGCTGATTTCATCCTGCAGCATTTGGGAGTAGAGGTCCAACCCCACCGCCGCGATATGGCCGTGCTGCTGTTGGCCTAAAAGATTTCCCGCTCCTCGAATTTCCATATCCCGCATGGCCAAGCGCTGACCGGACCCTAAGGCCGTAAATTCCCGAAGCGCTTCAAGGCGCGCGCGCGCGTCCCCCGACAGCGGCACCCCGGGTGAAAAAAAGAGGTAGCAATAGGCCTTGGTTCGCTCACGCCCCACCCGGCCGCGCAGTTGATAGAGCTGCGCTAAACCAAACTCTTCGGCCTCATCAACGATGAGCGTATTGGCCGTTGGAATGTCGATGCCCGATTCAATGATGGTGGTGGCCAAAAGAATTTGGTGTTTTTGGTGGACGAATTCCCACATCACTTTTTCAATTGCCGGGCCGGACATTTGGCCATGCACGACGCCCACGGAAATACCGGGCATGAGCATCTGAAGAAATTTAAGCCGGGTGGGCAGCGACTGCACGCGGTTATGCACGTAAAACACTTGCCCGTGGCGGGCCAGTTCTTTTTGGATCGCCTCTTTGATCACGGCGTCATCGTAAGGGCCCACATGGGTGGTGATGGGCAATCGGCCCGTGGGCGGGGTTTCGATGACGGAAAGGTCTCGCATCCCGGCTAATGCAAACGAAAGGGTTCGAGGGATCGGCGTGGCCGTCATCGTGAGCACATCTGTGTGTTGGCGCATTTTTTTTATTTGCTCTTTGTTTTTGACGCCGAAACGGTGTTCTTCATCGATGACCAAAAGCCCTAAATTGTGGAAGTGGACGTCTTTTTGCAGCAGCCGGTGCGTACCGATCACCATGTCGAGTGTTCCACTCGCCGCACCCACGAGCACCTCTTTTTCTTCTTTGGCGGTCTGGAAACGCGAGAGCATGCCGATTTTGGCGGGGTAGTCCGCGAAACGTTCACAGAACGTGCGGAAGTGCTGTTCCGCTAGGATCGTGGTGGGAACAAGCACCGCAACTTGCTTGGAATCCGCAATCGCTTTCATGGCGGCGCGCATGGCCACTTCGGTTTTGCCGTATCCAACGTCTCCCAGCAGCAGGCGGTCCATCGGTTTGGTGGACATCATGTCGCGTTTAATTTCTTCGATCGTGCGAAGCTGGTCGCTCGTTTCTTCATAGAGGAATGAAGCCGCAAATTCTTGTTCCAAATGGGAGTCGGCGGAAAACGCGTGTCCGGGGAGTGCCGCGCGCGCGGCATGCACTTTTAGTAAATCCTTCGCCAGCTCTTGAACGCTTTCTTTGACGCGCGCTTTCACGCGCTCCCAGGCGGAGGTGTCTAGGGAGGACAAGCGCGGGTGCGCCCCTTCCGACCCCGAATAACGCTGGACCTGTTTAAAATCAAACAAGGGGACATAGAGCTTATCGCCCTTGGCGTACTCGAGTTTTAAATATTCCGCTTCCTGGCCCGCGGCGCGAAGCAAGTCTAGGCCCTTATAGCGCCCAACGCCGTAATGCTCATGCACCACGTAGTCGCCGGGCTTGACGTCATGCACTTCTTGGATGGCTCCGCCGCCTTTAAACTTAGGCAGCCGCGGACGATGCCGGGCGCGGTTAAAGATCTCGGCGTTGGTGAGGACGAGCATTCCTTGTTCCGTTTTCCCCGCAGGTCGTAGGCGGGGATCCATCGATGGGCCCCCGACAGAGACATTCGGGCCTGCCTGACCGGTGGGCAGGGGCGACGACGTCAGGAACCCCGAACGCAGCGGCCCCACCACAAAATTCATCCCTTCTGTGCCGCGGGAGCCCATGTGTTCATCCAATAGTTCCTGCAGGCGTTCGCTTTCGCCGGCGTTGTGGCTAAAGAAAATCACTTTCTTCCCTTCGGCTTTGGCGCGCCCGGCCGCTTCGGCGGCGCGCGAAAGGCTGCCGGTTAAACCGACGGTACTCTCTATCGTCACCCCGGCAGGTCGTAAGCCGGGATTCAGTGTCTCGGCGGCGAGCGGATCATCTTCAAACCACACTGCATCCGTTGGAACGTGATCTTTTAGGGTCGCGTCGGATTTCGTTTCTTTCATCGGTAAAAGCTTCTGCGGTTCCAAGTAGGCGCCGGAGCGCTGCGTGCCGGACTCAAAATCGCGCAGGGTTTCCAGCGTATCGCCGTCGAAGACGAGCCGCCAGGGTTTCTGCGCATCCGCCGGCCAAATGTCGATGACCTCCCCGCGGATGGCCACTTCCCCTTCCATCTGGACGATGTCGGTGCGGTCAAAGCCGCCCTGCGCGAGCGTTTCCAATAGGGCGGTGCGCGGATAAAGCTGCCCCGGACGAAGTTCTAAGGTCTGTGTTTGTAATTGGGCGGGCGATGTCGTGGGCAATTGCGAGGCCGCTTTGGAGGCAAAAACGATGAACCGCCGGGCCTGTTTCATTTGCCCAAGCGCCGCCAGGCGGCCCGGCGCATCGAACTCCGGATACACGATGAGTTGAGGGTTTTGAGCAGAGGGCTTTAGACCAAGCCATGCTTCCACATCCGCGGATAGGCCCTCAGCTTCCAAGTCCTCACCTGCCATTACTACGAGCGGCCGCGTTTCGCGCAAAGCCAAATTGGCCAAAAAATACCCTTTGCTGCCTCCCGGAAGGTCCGCAAGCTTCACGATGATTTGGACAAAACAGCCAGGCGAGCTTGCATCGTTTCGAGTAACTTCTCTTTCTTGTCCAACGTTAAAGGCGAACCCATAACCATTTCGATGAGGGCAGGATGTTTCGCTTCAAACATCTGAATCACCTTGGAGGCCGCCTTGGGGTCAATCTTGAGATAGGCGGCCAGGATATCGAAATCCAGCCGTTTTAAGCGAGCCTTCTTGCCGTTTAAGGTGAGAGCGGATTCCTCATCACGAAAGTAAACTTCCGAAGAAACGAAGTCGTAGCAGGGTGATAATTGGACGCGCCCGTCCGATGTTTTCAACAACGACCAATTTTTAAGATGCATGTCCCCATTGCCGATCATGTAGCAAAACAAAACCCGTTCCCAAAAACGCAACGCCTCAAGCCCTGGCGTCGTGGCCAGTTTCCGGATGGCCTTTCCGATCGATTCGAGCGAGCTTCGGTATTTGGAGTCTGAGGGAACCCCGATGATTTGGGCCAAGTCTTCTTTTGAAATTTTTCGGCCATCGGCCTCTCGGTCAAATCGACGTACCACGTAACAAAGCATCCCGTTTGGCATGGGGAATAACCCGTGCGGCGGAACGTCCATTTCCAATTCAGCTGCCATCGCCATGCATACATTTTCAAGGGTCGATAGTTCGGGGTATTGAGGCGGATCGGGTTTTAAAATGTGTGTCCCCCCTGAAGGCGCGATATCCAACGAAAGTGTCTGCGGGTATAGTCGCACAAAGGTTTTGATCTGCACTCCCGAAATGGGTGAAATCTTTTCTGTGGGCTCTCGTAGTTTGATGGGGATGTCGGGAATCGCAAAGGACACCTTCGGCGCTCGGGCGACTCCGAAAAGGTTCATTAAACAAGCGGAATGGTAGGCTTCTCCCTGTATCGGACGATGACAGCTCAGACAGTTAGCCGGCACCCGGGCCCTCCAATGCCTGAACGCTTACGGCACCAATCCCATCATGACCCATCGCCAACAACATTGAAAACTTATCTTTGGGGTCGATTTTGAATTTCGAAGCACTCAACTCCAACAACCATCCCTCAGGCAGTAAACCATCGAAGAAAGGTGGAAACTCTTTCCATTCAAAGGGCTCTATTTGAAGCGGAAGTGAAAAACTGATGGGTTGGGCGTCCGGACGGTCTAAATACGCCTTTTCATAACAGAAGGTATAGGAGCCGTCATGCTTCGTTAGAATTCCAGCAGAAATATCGCCATAAAACACGCCGGCTTTCATTCTTCATCTCTCGGCAAATCAACGGGCCCTAGCTGTTTCCCAAAAAAGCGAAGGAGTTTGTTTAAGATATCTGACCGGAGTGATTCTTTGCCCTGTTCTAGATCGCGGATAAAACGCAAACCAACACCCGCTTTTGTGGCGAGTTGGACTTGTGTCAACCGAGATAGATTTCTTTGGACCTTGATAAATTTAGCAATGGGATTCATGCGGCATCATTATATACCCGATTGGGTATATTCAATTGATAATATTTAATTTAAGCGACTAAATTATTTATTTTAATCGATTTATACCCGAATGGGTATATAATTCTATTTATAGTATGCTGGGCCATAGTGGCTCACTGTTTCTATCATTCGTCGATATTTAAGTGAGCCAGTTAACTGAGCCAAAAAATACTATAGTCCACCGCATGGCGCACCCCGCAGAAGCCCACGAACCTAGCGTCCCCTCCCCGAAGGACGGCAGCCTCTTCATGCGCCCTTTTGCCTTTGGAATGACGGCTTACTTGCTGGCTTACAACCTGCTCTTTATCCTTACACGCGGCAACTTTAAAGCGCAGGACCCTTTAGCGGAGATGTACCTCTTTGTGCTGGGCGCCTACGCGGGGGCCCCCGAGATCAAGCGGTTAACGATTGCCCCGGCGGACCCGGACCCCGAGGGTTGGCCGGAGCGCCTGCGCAAAGGCGGGCCGTTTATCACCTCGTGGTTTCTTCTATGGGCGGTGGCCGTCACCTGGCGAATTGCTGATCCCACCATTCCCATGCCGCCCGAACTTCCCCGGATTACCATGCAGGTGATTGCCCTCTTTTTAGGCACCTATGCCCTGCGCCAATACCGCAAGCGCGTGGGTGGAAAAGCGCGCGGGAACGCCTCCGGAGATGAACGAGAAAACGTGCTCGCCTATCTGCGCCAAAACGGCCCTTCAACCCCCAAAACGATTCGAGAAGCCTTAACGCTTCCCCGCCGCAGCGTGACGCGCTTGCTGGCTGAATTGTTAGAAGAAGGGGAGCTCGTTCGCAGTGGATCCTCCCCCAGCGACCCCGCTGCTACCTACGGCGTTAAAGGGGTTGGTTCGGTTTAAGGTGCAAAAGCCAGTCATGGGCGGATCGAAGAGGGGTTTTTAAAAATCGCCTTATCGTTTCCATTTTGCGCCTCATTATGGAACCGATAGGGTCATAAATCAAGAGTAAATGGGGACGCTCAGTCCTAAACAAGTAACGTCAGCGTTTTTTTGGACCGTCCCCATTTTCGTAGGCCGCTTGCGAGGTTCGGATTAGGAGGCTGTAAGGCAATCGCGATTGGATTGCCCATGTTGGTCAACGTAATTTTGCACCAGCGTGCGAATAATAACTTCAACGGAATAAGGTAAGCCCTGAATTTGGTTTTCGACCCCCCGAAGCAGTGCGAGGGAAATTTTAAAACTAGTCGACCTTTGATTCGATGGCGTTGACCCATATTTATTGATTGCCACGCCAGGTGACGTTGCAAGCCATTGGGCAAGCAATGTGTTAATCACAATCGACATCCTTTTTCCCACCGGCATTATTTCCCTAAACCGATCTAATAGAGCGCCAGGAAATCTTACAGTTTTTGTTATGAGATCGGACGGAAGGGGAAGTTCTGAAAAATCCAACGGATATTCCGTCACGCCAAGCAGTTCCCTTTTGTTATTGGAGAGGGGGTCATGGTGGTTGTATTGGCCGACACGCAGACGTATTGGCTTCAGCGCAAAACGTCTGGCTATACGAATAGGAGCAAAAACGAATTCTGCGTCCTTGGCTTTCTTGTGATACTGGGCGTGGTCCAACCCGACCTTCGCCGTCTGCCCCAAAGCCGCTGCCCTGTAATGTGTTTGTTCTCGATAAAGTTCCAGATTGGTTACCACGACCTCAGCTCCAAGTTCGTGAGCCAATTTAGAGGCGATATTAACAGCCTCCGTTTCTGGCTGAAGATCGGAATTATAGGGTCTTATCATGGCAAGCACTTTTCCTTCGCGGTCCCGGACCTCTAAAATTTTAAAAAACCACAAACCAAGCATTTTTCCCGTATCGCAATGCAAAATCTGAATGCAAACGGGAAAGCCATTTTTAATTTTGACTTCTATTGAATGATTTGCCCATTTATTATGGACATTGATATCAAGCGGAAATCCCCAATCAATGCCAAAACTCTTAAAGATCCCAAGTTGCATGGAAATAGATGAACGCTGCGAAACGGCCTTTAATGGTAGCCGTGTTCTTATCCAAAAGGTCTCGTGCTTTTCAGTTAGAGTCTCAAGCGTCTGTTGGGCCCACTGGGTGACCGCGGCCGCAAGGATTTGGTCGGGCCGGTTGACGACACGCTTTATCGCATGCATAAAAGGCACGCTTTCGCCCGTACCTTCCCAATCGAGTCGGTGGGCGAACCCTTCAGGGTCGATTTCACCGCTATAGAGTTCAAGTGGGTTGCGAGAGAACATGTATCCCCCAGTCACTCTTGCCTGCTTGTTGCCCTCAGCCACAGGTCGCGGCGATGTAACGAGCGAAACGGTCCCCGAGGGCGATACCTGACCGTAAATACGGTAATTGTTCCCCGAGGCTGCCAATTTGGACCAAGCTTTTTTTGTTAGGCCTCTTAGAAAATATTTTAGATAAACCGGAGAACCGTCTCGCATGACAAAAACGCTGCGAATTTGATTTATCGTAGTAATGAGTTTATCGCTTTGGACCGTGGCAGCCGATACAGGCAACCAGTGATTTAAATCGGGAAAATAACCCCACTCGATTCGGATTGTCTGTGATTTGGCCTGTTGGTATTGAAACATGAAACGCCCCTTGAGAATAGGTGGAGGCACGTTGTTTCTCATCCAGGAAGGAACATGCACGTCTCGCAACTCGCGAATCGAGCCAACGACATCTTGATCGGTTAGAACTCCGGCCCCAAGGTATTCAAACGCTGCGATCGGGTTCGTTGACCAGAGCGATAAAAAGAGTTGCCGATAGTCCTCAAACCGTAGGTTCAAGCGTCGCGCGAAGATCGCCTGAAGGTCTTGATAGGGTAGATCGCGAATCTGCTGCTCCACGCTGTCGGACAATACGATAGGGGATTGGGATAGACGAGCCAACTCTTCCAAAATTCCCTTTCGGTACCGCTCAGCTTGTTGGATGTCTCCTCTTAAAGTAAAGAGATGCTCTGACCGATTCGGGTCATCTTCCCAGTGTTCCGCCTTTCGGACGCCATTCGCCTTCTCCAGCGCATGACGGATTTCTTCTTGAAGCCGATCAGCGAGCGTCTTGTCCGCGATGTCGCAGAGCAGCTCGCGGGTCATGTAAACGGACGGGTAGGAATGTCCGATAGCACCGGCTTCCAAATAATGAGCGTCGTCCACGGTATTGGATAACGCCCACACCGAATCGCCCAAGGTTGGAAAGCGTTGCGTTTTAGTCTTTCCGTCCAAAAGGACAATACGAATCGGAACATCGCGTTCGAGGTCGAGTTCTTTTAAGGCGCGCTCGAGCTTGTCCCGTATCTTGGTTTGCGTCGCTGTTAATGACGAGGGCTGCTTGATCTCCAGTTGTGAAGCGGCCCATTCAAAAATGAGCGTTGAGGGGTCATGGATAAGACCCTCCGTGATTAATTTATGTGTCTCGTCCCACGTGACTCTTTGACCATCCGGTAACGATAAATCGGCTTCGTTGGCGTACGTTGCGCGTGTTCCAAAATGGGTTCCTGCCGCGCTTTCTTGCTGCCGGAGACGAATTCCGTTTTTTGAAAATGGCTGAAGAAACTGACCCAGGGCGGCGGCGAGAGCTTGTTCACTGTAAATTGGAGGAATGTGCGGGTGAGAAAGAGGGTCAAAAAACGATGCCCCATTCACGGACAATGGTAAACATAAGAGGCCGGCTAGAAAGCCAGCGAGGGAACGCCGTAAATCGAGCAAGGCAAGCATCGTAGTCCTATTCTGCCCGAGATGGATCAGGCCTTAAAGATGTCCTTCGACCAAAGCCACCGCGCAATGTGCCTACCGTTCAATAGGCCCAAGCGAGCCAACCGTCAACGACCCCGCCGCCACCTACCGCGTTAAAGACCTCGAACCTCGATAACCAATAGAATATTGTTGACAAAGGATCAAATTTCCTTGAAAATTGATCCTGATGTTAATCAAACGAGCTATCGACCCTTATTTAAACGAAGCGCTCTCAAAGGGAAAAAGCGTTCTACTCCTAGGGCCTCGTCAAACAGGGAAGTCCACCTTTTTAGGGACATTGTCAGCCGATCTCTCGTTGTCGTTTCTTTTGCCAAAAATCCGACAGAAGTACGAAATGAACCCCTCAGCGCTTGTAGGAGAAATTGCGGCATTACCTTCGCGCAAACAGGCCAAACCCCCTCTCGTGATTCTGGATGAAGTCCAAAAAGTTCCGCAGATCATGGACGTCGTTCAGCATCTCATCGATAACAAAAAAGCACGATTTATTCTTACCGGCTCGTCGGCACGAAAACTAAAACGCGGCCAGGTCAATTTGCTCCCAGGACGGGTGCTTTCGTTTCGAATGGATCCGCTGACACACGCGGAATACCCCCACGCGCGCATCGAAGATCACCTGCGTTATGGAGCGCTTCCGCAGATCATGCTTACGCCGGAGAAATCGCAAAAAGACGCTGAGTTGGATTCCTACGTGACCAGTTACCTAGAGGAAGAAATTCGATCTGAAGCGATTGTTAGAAACGTCGGCACCTTTGGCCGCTTTTTGGAATTGGCGGCCGCCGAATCGGGTCTCATCGTGAACTTTAAGAAATTATCCCAGACCATCGGTGTTTCACATTCCACGATCATGGACTACTACCAAATTTTGGAAGATTGCTTAATTACTGAACGTGTGGAGCCTTGGACGCAAAGCGCCACGCGTAAAAAACTCATTCGGTCGCAGCGTTATCTTTTTTTTGATTTGGGTGTACGTCGCTTCGCCGCGAAAGAAGGCGTTCGACCGGCGCTTTCGATCTGGGGTCACTGGTTCGAGCAGTGGGTAGGACTGGAACTGATTCGAAGCACGCGGCGCTTTTTGCCTCGAACCACGCTTCATTTTTGGAAGGATACCTCTGGAGCGGAGGTCGACTGGGTGTTGCGTCATTCGGAGAAGCTCATCCCAGTCGAAGTGAAATGGTCAGAGTCTGTGACGTTGCAGGATGCGCGGCACCTCATCACGTTTCTGAAGGAATATCCTCAAGCCACGGAGGCT
The DNA here is from genome assembly GCA_964441955.1 of uncultured Elusimicrobia bacterium. Lineage (GTDB taxonomy): Bacteria > Elusimicrobiota > Elusimicrobia > 2-01-FULL-59-12 > 2-01-FULL-59-12 > CAYTWA01. The sequence continues at coordinate 89,247 of CAYTWA010000004.1, read as the reverse complement.
TTTATTATTTGTCGTGCGCCGCGCGCCATGCGTTTAGCCGACCACGTGACCGCGCTCCCATGGCAAGATGTATCCCGCATTTACGAAGCTTAACCCCGTTTCCCTTTCTGAAAATAAAGGTACGAGGTATCCCATCGATTAGTCGCACCATTTTCGACATCGTTTCCATTTTGCGCCTCATTATGGAACCCCCATGGACAAAAAGTAAGGGGGGGCGTCCCCAGGGTTAAGTTTCGTGCTACGCAGCGGTTAGGCACGAGGGATCCGGTTGCTGCCGTCGGTTAACATAATTTTTCACCAGAGTGCGGATGATATCGGTAACGCCCAACGGCGAATCCAAAAGACGATCTTCAACAGCCGCATATAGTTCGCGAGGAATTCTGAAACGAAAACCCACATGATTGGGTATCTCTGTCATTTTTTGAATGGGCAGAAAAGTCGAACCTTGTGGTGTTTGAAGCCATTCGAAAAGCAATTCGTTTATAAATATCGACCAATTTCTTTGATTTACTTTCGACGAAAACGCGCGGCGCACATTCATAGGAAAACCAACAAATAATTTTATAGCGTCATTAGGGATCTTCCGACTTGGGATATCTAATTTGCATTCCGTCACGTTTACCAGGTATCTCGGATCTGCAGACAAAGGATCATCATGGTTATAGCGGCCAACACGCAATTTGTTTAATTTAAGCGCAGGCTGACCCGAAATAATAGAGGGAGAAAAGACAATTTCTGCAGCATTGGCTTGCTGATCATCTGGGACGTTGCGACGCGGGATTCTCGTTGTTTGTTCAAAAGCTCGAGCAATAATGTAATAGGGACTTTTACGAAGGTTTAAATTTGTCACTACGACGTAACCACCCCTTGCTTGAGCTATTGCTAGGGCGGTTTTTACGGGCTCGGAATCAGAGGAATAGGTGGAGGAATAGTAGGGCCTGATCGTCTTAAGCACTTCACCATCTCGGCTTCGAACCTCTAAAAGCTTCAGGAAATGTTGTTTCAGGGGAAATCCGGTGTCCTGATCCAATATTCGAATATAAACTGGAATTCCTCGCCTCAACTGGATCTCTATTGGACGACCGGCCCACTTGCGATTTAGATGGATTTCAAATGGCAAGGCTGTGTGCGTGCCCAAATTCTTAAATGTGCCGAGTTTCATGCTAAAGGGACCTGTCGAGGAATGATCCTGGGGTAGCCTTGCTTTTATCCAGTAGGTTTCAAATTTTGTAGATAACGATTCCAGAAGTGACTGGTTCCTCATGATGACGGCTGCCAGGATTTTGTCTGGCTCGTTGGCGCTGCGACTTACCGCATGCATAAAAAGCACGCCTTCTCCGGTACCTTCCCAATCGAGTCGATGGGCGAACCCTTCGGAGTCGATTGTGGCGCCGTAGAGTTCCAGTAGGTTGCGTGCAAATTCATATACCCCCGCCGTTCGTGCTTCCATATTGCTCTCATTCGAAACTTGCGATGACGAAACCAATGAAACGGCTCCCGAGGCAGGTGTTTGGCCATAAATACGGAATTCATTTCCCGCGGCCGCTAATTTCGGCCAAGTCTTTTGCGTTAATCCTGTTAGAAAAAACTTCAGAAAAACCGGAAAACCATCTCGCATGACAAAAACGCTGCGAATTCGCCTTCTCTCTGAGACGGGCTTATCGTTTTGGACCGTGACAGCCGATACCGGTAACCATTGATTTAAATCGGGAAAATAGGCCCACTCGATTCGTATTGTTGGTGATTTGGCGTAGCGATATTGAACCATGAAACGTCCCTTAAGAATAGCTGCAGGGACGCAGGCTTTCATCCAGTCTGGGACTTGCACAACCCTCAACTCGCGAATCGAGCCAACGACATCTTGATCGGTTAGAACTCCGGCCCCAAGGTATTCAAACGCTGCGATCGGGTTCGTTGACCAGAGCGATAAAAAGAGTTGCCGATAGGCCTCAAACCGTAGGTTCAATCGTCGCGCGAAGATCGCCTGAAGGTCTTCATGGGGCAGATTGCGAAGGTGCTGCTCCACACTGTTGGACAATACGATAGGAGCTTGGGATTCGCGACCCAACTCCACCAATATCCCCTCGCGGTACCGCTCCGCTTGTTGGATGTCTCCTCTCATCTCGGAGAGATGATTTGAACGACTCGGGTCATCTTCCCAGTGTTCCTCCTTTCGGACGCCATTCGCTTTCTCCAACGCATGACCGATTTCTTCCTTAAGCCGATCGGCGAGCGTTTTGTGCGAGATGTCGCGGAGCAGCTCGCGGGTCATGTAGACCGACGGGTAGGCATGTCCGATGGCGCCGGCTTCCAAATAATGAGCGTCATCCGCGGTATTGGATAACGCCCACACGGAGTCGCCCAAGGTTGGAAAGCGTTGCGTTTTAGTCTTTCCGTCCAAAAGGACAATACGAATCGGAACATCGCGTTCGAGGTCGAGTTCTTTTAAGGCGCGCTCGAGCTTGTCCCGTATCTTGGTTTGCGTCGCTGTTAATGACGAGGGCTGCTTGATCTCCAGTTGTGAAGCGGCCCATTCAAAAATGAGCGTTGAGGGGTCATGGATAAGACCCTCCGTGATTAATTTATGCGCCTCGTCCCAAGTGACTCTTTGGCCATCCGGCAATGAAAAATCGGGTTCGTTGGCGTACGTTGCGCGTGTTCCAAAATGGGTTCCTGCCGCGCTTGCTTGCTGCCGAAGGCGAATTCCGTTTTTTGAAAATGGCCGAAGAAATTGGCCCAGGGCCGCTATGAGGGCTTGCTCACTATAAGTCCGAGGAATACACGAGTGCGAAAGAGGGCCAAAAGACGATGCCCAATTCGTGGACAACGGTCAACATAAGAGGCCGGCTAGAACGCCAGCGAGAGAACGCCGTAAATCGAGCAAGGCAAGCATCGTAGTCCTATTCTGCCCGAGATGGATCAGGCCTTAAAGATGTCCTTCGACCAAAGGGATCGGCAATGGGCCTACCGTTCAATAGGCTTAAGCAAGCCAAACACATCGCCTGTTAAAAACCGTCTGAAAGGTTTTAGGGGGTTAGCTCAAAGATACGCATATCGCCTGTGCGGATTTTATCCGGGGAGTCAGTGCCGGCGGCGATGTACATGTAGCGGTCATCTTTTGCGGGGAGGGTCGCACAGGTCCATCGGGCGAGGCCGCTCGCGTCGGTTAGGACGGTGCCTTTGGATTCTTTGAGGCTTATGGGAAAGAAGCAGCCGAACTGCACGGGGCGTTTGGCTAAGGCGCGGCCTTGACCGTCTTTGACATCCGCGGTGAATTGAAAGAAACCGGCGGCCGTTTTGGTACGTTCGGTTAAAAGGGCCACGCGTTCAGGCAGCATGGCGGCCACGAAAGACACTTCACGCTGCGTGATGACGGTTTGGTCTTTGTCCATGACCTGCACCGAAACGCGTTGGCGGCGTTTGGCGGTTTTAGGAAGCTTGGTAAAACCGTACCACCCGGTTGCAGCCGAGCCGTTTAAGGCCATCCAGTCCCCCCCGTTTACGCTGTAGCGGGCCGACATCACATCCAATGCGGAGACGGCCCGGATGGGCAGCGGTTCTTGGGTGGCGTACAAATGGTTGTCTTTGGGTTCTAAGACTACCGCCGCATTGGCCTGCGTAAGATCGCCATAAATTTTCCGGGGCACACCGGTTTTATCGCGCTTGCTGTCGGTTTCAATTCCCAGAACGCCAGTCCATTCCCAGGGGTCGTTGTCATGCGTATTCGGGTCGCCCGCCGCGGCCCAGGAATCGATCCAAGACACCAAAACACTGCCTGAGGCATGGCCTTCCACGGCCTGGCGCAAAATGGCTTGGTTGCGGCTGCTTTGTTCGTCTTCGGTTAAGCCGCCCCAGCCGCCGTTGGCGGTTCGTGAGGCTTCGGAGACGGCATAGCCGCCTGTGGCCGACACCAGAAAGGGACGGTCGGGGGCGAAGCGGTTTTTAAGCCACTGCAAAGTTCCTGGAAAGGTCAGGCTTTCTTGAATGGAACGCGGCCAAAAATCAAACGACGTGAAACTGACGAAATCGAATTCGCGGTGGTCCATAAACGCCGCGGGCAGCCAGCTGTCCATGGACACGGGGCGCGGGTCAATGGTTTGGATCTCTTTTTTGACGTCGCGGAAAAAAGAAAGGGTGGGTTCGACGCCGGAGTCCACGATAGCCGATGGGTGCGGTTTTGACAGGATCAAATAGCCCAATACGTTGTCGAATTCTTTCGAGGTTTCGGCCGCCACTCGGGCTTGGGCGAGGGCATTTTCCCGGTTGGCGGGTTTGCCGAAATCCTGCCGCCCATCCAGACGCAACCCTTGGATCACCATGAGCCCATGTTTTTTAGCCAACGCCAATTCCTCGCGCGACAGCGGCTCCCAGGTGCGAAGCGTGTTAAAGCGCGCGGCGCGGATGCGTTCAAAATCTTTATCAATCAGCGCGAAATTAATGCCGGTGTAAGACCCGCCCGGCGCTTGATGCGGCCGAAGCGGCGAGTACCCTACGCCGCGAACATAAAAAAGCGAATGGTCAACATAGAACTGCCCTTCGCGGATCTCGACGCGTGCGGCGAAAAGCGGTACGGCTAAAAATAGTAAACACCCAAGCGCTTTCATCGAATAAGCCTCACCGAGAGCCCCCCGCGCTTAAGGACCCGCCGGACTTCCGACTCCGGGGCACCCAAAAAATCACAAACCGCATCAAAATAATGGTCCTCCACCGGAAGTTGCGCCGGGTCGCCAGTTTGAAAATACCCAAAAAACCCCTGACTGGAGACGGTTTCTCGCGTGGCGAGCACCGTGGCTTTGTCCGGGTCTACGCCAACCACATCGTAGCCATGCTCCAGCAAATGAACGGCTTCCAGGCCCTCGCCAGTGCCAATCAAAAGGACCTGTCCTTTGGGCAATAACCCTTCTTTGACGAGGCGTTTTAGTTCGTGGTGAATCGTGCCGGCCATGCGCAGCCATTTTAACTAAACGTGTTGTTAATTCGTGTTAAATTTCCTCTTTACTTCCGACGGAAGTCTTGATAAGAACATGAAGTTGACGAGTAACCTTCTTTTTACCTGGGCGACATCCTCCCGTAACCCAAAACAGGTATAAAGTTGGAGATCCATTTTGGGGGGGCTTATGTCTCATCCGACAAGTTCAAACGAAGAAGCGTTAAACGAAGTCAACGTCATCCCTTTAGCGGATGTGTCGTTGGTGCTTTTGATCGTCATGATGGTCATAAGCCCCATGGTGAGCCAGGCTCTGATTCAAATTCAAGCCGCCCAGGCGACCGACGCGCATACCCGAGAAGAAGTTCAAGACGTCCCCGAAACCCCCGTCATCGTAAGCTTCGAGCCTGGCGCCCTTAAATTAAACGGCACCGTCATGGGTTCCGACATCGAATTTACGTCTCGCCTACGCGACATTATGTCCAAGCGCAAGGATAAGTCGCTGCTCTTGACGGCTTCCCCCGCTGTGGTGCACGGCAAAGTGGTTTGGATTATGGATTTAATCAAGCGAAACGGCGTCAAAACCCTCACCATGGTGCGTTGGAACCCGGAAGCCGCTTCATGAATGCCGCCCGCCCCATAAGGCAGGCACGCCTGCGCAGTTGGGACGAAGCCTTCATCTCCAGCAAGAAGGGGCCCTTCACCCTGGCCCTCTTGTTTCACATGTCCCTGTTTGTTTGGAACCCGATCATCATGAAAAGCGACCTTAAACCCCAAGAAGAATTTTTGCAGGTGAAGTACCAAGACGCGATGCCGGTGATTCCAAAACCCGAAGTAAAAAAGCCCGAAGTCAAAAAGAAAGAAGTGGCGAAGAAAGCCAAAAAATCCGGCCTCACCGTGACGCAAAAACCGAAGCCGATGACGATCACGAAAAAAGTGGCGCCACCGCAGCCCAAACCCTTTATTTCCAAAATTTCGATTCCGAAGTTTGTCCCGCGTACTAGCGAAGACATCATTGCTGCTTCACCGACGCCTGGGCTTTCCGTTCCCGCGCGACAGAAAATGGTTCAAGCGCCTGTGGCACCCTTGAAGGGAAAGTCTCGCGGCATTCGTGCGGCCGATATTAATTTCAAATTGGAAGATAAAGGTACGTTGATTCCGGGTGGGCGTCTCGTGGCCATTCCCATCGGTCAAGAACGAGGAGAAACACCCTATTTGCCAGCCGCCACGATGTTAAAAGAGGCGCCCAAAGGGATTCGCACCGTTCAGGGTTATCGCTCAAAACCGGGGGACGGGTCGGGGTCCGGCGATTTAGTTGGGAAAAATAAGAACGGGTATTTCGGTGTAAGCAAGGCGCCGATCATGGTCGAAGGCGAAATGAGCGGCGCCTCGGGCAAGGGAAGCAAAGTGGTGTCCGGTCAAGGGTTTGAAATTGGGGGCCCCATCGGCGACCGAAAAATCCTGGCGCGCCGCTTGCCTGAATACCCCGACTGGGCCGAAGAAAAAGGCATTTCGGCCATCGTCCAAATATTCTTTACGGTTCGCCCTGACGGCTCGATTCGCACCAACATGCGCGTGGACCGCAGCTCCGGCTACCCCGAACTCGACCAACTCGCCAAAGAAGCCCTGCTCAAATGGCGCTTCTCCGCCACCCGCTCCGCCTCCGATGAGCAAACCGCCTGGGGTGTCATCACCTTCCGGTTTACGCTGGCGTAAAAAGATTTCTCTTTTGGTTTGCCCTCCGCTGGTGCTCCTGGCTCTTTCTGCGTTGGAATTTGTTTGCGATGACGGCTTTAAGGTTTTGAAAGTGGTAAAGCAGTAGATCCAGTAAAAACGGAAGAGAGGCAGCGCCATCCCGTTAAGCCGAACCCTAAACTGAAGGCATTTATCGACGCTAAGCCCGTATGGGAGAAGCGGTTTCGTTAGACGATGCGCGCCGCATGCTCCTTATATAGACATTTATTCATCACGACTTTAAGGCCCGCTTCTCGGGCTTTGGCGGCGGCATCATTATGGACGATGCCTTCTTGCATCCAGATGACCTTGGCTTTTTTCGCTATGGCCTGGTCGACGATTTCGGGGACGGCGCTAGGATCGCGGAAGATGTTGACGATATCGATAGGGCCGGGGACGTCGGCTAAATTCGGATAACACGTTTCTCCCAAAATTTCTTTTTGGCCAGGGTTTACCGGGATGATTGTGTAACCTTGGGATTTCATGTAGACCGCCACGCCATAGCTGGGGCGCTCGGGTTTGGGGCTTAGGCCCACCACGGCGATGGTTTTGGAGGATCGCAAGATCTCTTCAATTTCGGCCGCGGCGGCATTTTCTTTGGGAAACTCGCACTCCATTAGCGTCCTCCCTCTAACTTGACGACGGTTTCGATGTGCGGGGTTTGCGGAAACAAATCCACCGGCTGAACCTCGGTGACGTGGTAGCCGCCCTGGGAAAGGACTTTCAAATCCCGCGCGAGAGTGCCCGGGTCGCAGGAAACGTACACCACGGTTTTGGCCCGTAAACCAAGCAGCGCACGCAAAACGCCCGGCGTGCATCCGGCGCGCGGAGGGTCTAAAACGACCGTTAATTCCTTTCCTCCTGCCTCATGCGGCAAACCATCCATAAACTCTTCTACCGGCATCGCTTCGAAGTGGACATTGTGAACACCATTTAAGCGAGCATTGTTTTGCGCGTCACGAACCGCCTTCCGGTTTTCTTCCACGCCCCCGACTTCTTGAAAGTGGTCGGCCAGCCATATAGCGATCGTGCCGACGCCCGTATAGAGGTCCAACAACCGACGGTTTCGGCCCGCGAACCGTTTGGCCACATCATAAAGGACTTCGGTTTGGCGGGTATTGATTTGAAAAAAGGAGGCGGGCGATAGAAGAAAGCGAAAGCGCCCCAGGCGTTCTTCAATATGGTCTTGCCCGGCGATACGTCGCCAGGCGCGTCCCAAGATCACGTTGGTGTGGGCTTGGTTCACGTTTTGATGGATGCCGACTAACACCGGAAAATCTTTGATTAATGTGGGGACAATGGCGGCTTCGCGGGGAAAATCCGGCGTGCGCGTGACAAAAGTGAGCAGCGCTTTTTTAACGTCTTCCCCTGCCGTACGGATCAACAAATGGCGAATCCACCCCGTTCGTTTTTGGGAGTCATAGGTGCGCGCTCCCTGTTTTTCGAGCAGCGCTTTAGCCCGGTTAAGAATTCGAACCGAAAGTTCGGGTTGGACTAAGCAATCCTCAATCGGCACAATCGTATGCGAGCCGGAAGCGTAGAAGCCGGAAATCAGCCGGCGCTGCACAGGGTCCCAGCCCACCGGCTGCTGCACTTTGTTTCGGTAACGCCAAGGGTCCTTCATGCCAAGGGTGGGGTTTACCGCAATCCCTTGAAATCCCCCCAGCCGCTCCAGAGTTTCTTTCACTAAATCGGTTTTGATACGAAGTTGGCTTTCGTAGGCCATTTGCTGCCACCCGCATCCCCCGCAAGCGAAGGGTAAGCCGGGTCGAGGGTGATAAGGGCAAAGCGGGGTGATGCGGGCGGAGGAAGGCTCCAAAACGCGTATCAAGCGGGCTTTGGCAAAACGATCTTTAAATTCCGTGATTTCAACTTCCACGCGGTCCCCCGGAACCGCCCCTGAGACAAAAACGACGCGACCGTCCGAGCGCGCCACCCCTTCCCCCCCCAACGACAAGCGATCAATGATCACCTCTGTTTTGTCACTCACTTGCATGGATGGATTGTACGAACGAACACCCTTGAGGTGTTTAGGAAGCGGGGTTTAGAATTTTGAGTGTTTCTTCGGCGTCGATTTTTAGGGGGGTTTGAGGATGCGCGTTTAAAAATGTTTTAAGAGCCGCGCTTGCTTCTAACGTCTGGCCGGCTTTGGCCATTTCGAGGGCGGCGCGCAGTTCTTTGATTTCCTCTGGCGAAACAGGCTCTGGACCTTGTTTTCCCTTCCAGTACAACTGTTTTGAAAGAGGCTCTTGTTTGGAACCACGCAGGCCAATGACGCTGGAAGACCCCGCCACCGGCTGATTGGCGCGGCGCGCGGCATGGTCAAGTTTCGTTTGCAGCGTTTCGATATACGTTTTGGAGTCCAGTTTTGCTGATTCAGCGCGGACGTTGACGCAGAGTAACAAGTAAACCACGCCAGCGAGCGCCGCCATCACACTGGCGGCTACGATGCGCGAGGGCCATGCGCGGGCGCTCCGCACCATCGTTACCACACCCCACAGAATGCCAGCGCCGGCGAACATGACGTCGTTGGGTTCCAAACGCATCATTGTGTTTGGAGCTTAAGTCCCCTTCGTCGAGATTTCAATGGAAAGTCATTGAACGGAAAAAAATTTACAACGGAGTGAGGATTATGGGGGGTCCACTGGTGTGATGAACGTGCCCCCCTGAAGCTCGTCTAAGTCAAAAACCGCTGTCTCGTTGGTTTCATTTTCAGGCAGATACCCTTCCCGGCGCATTCGCTCTAACAACTGAGTGCGGCGGCGCGCCATAAACGACTTCTCGGACAAGGGGTTCCACCGCCGCGGACTGGGCAGGACTGAAACCAAGGACACGGCCTCATCGGGGGTCAAGTCGGCGGCGCTTTTTTGAAAATAGGCTTGAGAGGCGGCTTCGGCCCCGTAAATCCCTTTGCCCCACTCGACCACATTTAAATAAAGCTCCAAAATCCGCTCCTTGGATAAAGACCGCTCTAGTTGTAGCGTAATCAACGCTTCTTTGGCTTTTCGCAACAGGTTTTTTCGCGGAGACAAATACAACGTCCGCGCGAGTTGCTGGGTGATCGTGCTGCCGCCATAAGCGAACTTGCGCCGTTCCCAGTTGATGCGCACGGCTTCCTTCATTTGAACCCAATCGATCCCCTTGTGCTTGTAAAACGTGTCGTCTTCTGAGATGAGTGCCGCATGCGCCAAATGCGGCGACATTTGCGAAAGCGGCATCCACGTTAAGCGCGACTTCAGTTTTTTTCCAGCGGTTTTAGCCTGTTCTTCTCGAAGGGACATGAGCGAGGTATGCGTTGGGTTTTCGGTTTGCAGAATTCGCACGTCGGGCAAGCGCAGCAAATAGGCCAGGGCCCCCGCGCTGGCCAAGAGCACAAGCGTCCAGAAAAAACGATGTAGCCATCGGACCGTGCGTAAAACCATCAGCGAATTTCGTAAATAAGGTAATCGGTATCGGCGTGAATCAGCTTGCCTTGGCGGTTAAGGAAAGCGGCCCAGTCCGAGTTTTCTTTCCACAGATCGTCTACGGGGGTTAATGCAAAGCGCACCTTAGACAGCGCATCGACCTGTTGTTCACGGGTCATCGAATTCATGCGTCCCACATACCCATAGCGGTCGATGTAATACAGCAATACCGGGTGTTCGTCCGTATTGGTAAAAAATAAATCCTGCGGTTGGCTGATCTGCGCGACCACCTCGCGAGCCCGGAATAGATAGGTGCGCTCCACGGTGTACCAATGCCGAATCCGCAGAGCCGCATGACTGGGAATGGCTAGGACCAGCAGCACGGCGAGCAGCCGAAGTGCCACTGCGTTTTGGCCCTTCTTCCACAGAGCCACCAACCCCACCGCGATCAAAACCGCATTGGCAGGCGCCCAAGGAATAGCCGTGTATTGATGAATAAATCCGTATTGGCCACAAAGAAGCGTATAAAGGAAAGTGGCGGCCCACCATTTTTTAAAGAAGGGGTTCCTGATGGCTTGCCATCCCAGCACGCCCAGCACGACACCTGCATAGGTTGCGCCGATTTCTGGAAACCGGGAGACGAACTGACGCAGCCAGAATTTGAATGTGAAAACAGGCGCCAAATTTTCCACGTGATAGGCCAATCCCATGGGAAGCACCTGCATGGGCGCACTTTTAGCCCAGGCATACCAAGCCACGGTAAAGGCTAAAATACTAAGTAGCAAAAACCCTCCGAGTGCGCGCATCGGCCCTTTTTGGCGATGCACCCCTAGCGCCCACGCTAGTCCAATAATCAAATACAAGTACGGCAGCTTTAAAAGCGGCCCGGTGGCCCCCAAAAAAAGCGCTAGGAGCCAATCCCTGCGCTGCCCCGTACGCAGCCAACGGTCGGTGTAATCCAGGAATCCCAAAACTCCCCAAAGGGCCATCGGTTCGGGCTGAAACGTGCGTGTGAAATAGATATGGACGGGAATGGAACACATCACGAGGCTGCTCCAAAAAGCCGTCGTTTCCCCCAACCGCCTGGAGACAAACCGGAAAAGGAACAGAGCCGACCAGGCCGTAAGAAACACACTAAAAAGACGTCCCAGCACTTCGTGAATACCAAATAGCTTATAGAGGAGGGCGACGATATAGCTGTAAATTGGAAATTCCGTCCCCGCGCGCGTGGGCGGGCCCAGGGTGTCTAGCTCAGGATGAAACAAGTTCATGCCGTGCCGGTAGAAATTGCGCGACATCGACGCCGTCTGGCATTGCCGGTGGGCATGGTGGTCCAATAAAGGCGACAAGAGGCCTGGGACATGCACGAGCAGGCTCCAGGCAATTAAGATGAGCGCCAAGGCGCGGCGATGGGGCATGGCCGCGAAAGTATACAGGGAATTAGCGGGCGACGGGGTGGCGTTTATCCCAAGCGACGCGCATGTGGTGGCGGGCGCGGAAAAGGCGGGACATGACCGTGCCAATGGGCATTTTGAGAGATTTAGCGATGTCTTCGTAAGAATAGTCTCTCAGGAAATACAATTCCAAAAGTTTACGGGATGGCCGGGGGACTTCGGCGAGCACCACGCGGGCTTTTTCGATCAACTCTTGGTCGGCCCAGCGTTCGAGATTCGCATCAATCATTCCCATCGTCGATAAAGGCGACTTTTCGGAGCCGCTGACGTGGGCATCGAGGGAGAGAGACGCCGTTTCACGCCGAAGGGCCGTGATTTCGTGCATCGCGATGCGGTAAAGCCAAGTGAAAAATGAAGCTTCCCCGCGAAACTGCGCCATTTTTTCATAAGCGGCGATAAACGCGCGCGAGACCACTTCTTCCGTTTCCGAATCATCCCGCAGCATGGACCGGACATTGTGTTTAAGGCGCGTGCGGTATTGCTCGATCATGACTTGAAAAGCGGACCGATTCCCGGCGACCGCGGCTTGAATCAGTTTAAACTCGGCCGTCCCTTCGCGCGAGGGGTCGACGTTAGGCGGCGTCAGACAGGAAACCACACGCTCCACCAATTCCGGCGGGTTGATCGGCTTGGAAATATAATCGGTGGCGCCGCAGGAAAATCCGCGCAGCCATTCTTCGGGGCGCCGGCGAACGGTGAGCATGAGGATGGGCAAATCTTCATAAGCGCAATCTTCACGCAGCTGGCGGCATATGGCGTAGCCGTCGGTGTCGGGCAGGTTGATGTCTAAGATTAAGAGGTCTGGGCGTTTTTCACGCAGTGCCGCTAAGCCTTCTGCTCCCGTCGAGGCCACGCGGACACCCAGGCCAGCGCGCTCTAGTACTTTTCTGACGAGGAGCTGAAAATCGTCTTCGTCTTCAATGTATAAGATGTCCCGTTCGTTCATGGCGGATCCCCTGTTGATGTCTGTCTTGAACCGGCAGTGAAAAGAAAAAAGCAGACCCAGCGCCTGGCTGACTGCTGAGGCTTAAATGACTTCCATGCAATTCCACCAACGTCCGGCAAATGGCCAAACCGAGCCCCGTTCCTTTGGGGCCTTTAACGGTTTTGCGGGCGCTGTGAACTTGTTCGAACTTATTGAAAATTTTGGTTTGGTCGGCTGGAGCAATGCCGATCCCCGAATCTTTTACAGAAATGCTCACTTGGTTATTGGAGGCGGGCTCTAAAATAATTTCAATACGCCCGCCGGCGGGCGTGAACTTGATGGCATTGGAAACAAGGTTCGTTAGAATTTGGCGAATTTTTTCACCGTCGGCTGTGACCCGTGGTAAAACCCCGGGCGAGCGCAAATACGACACCAGCTTCTTTTCATGAAATTGGGCGGAGAAAAATTCCAACACCTCGCGCGCGAGCGTCTCGAGCGCGACGGGCCCTGGGTTTAACTCCACTTTGCCGCGTTCCAAGGCCGCCACGTCCAAAAGATCGTTGATGAACCGTGTGAGACGCCGCGTGTTGGCTCGCATCCTCTCCAAATACTCCGGCCACGCCGTTTGGGGCAATCCCTGCGCGGCTTCATCTTGCATCAAATTCAAATACGACTCGGTGGCCCCAAGCGGTGAACGCAGTTCATGGGTGACCGCGCTCACGAAGTCTTCTTTAAGCGTGTCGAGCTCCTGGAGGCGCTCGGCCATCGCCCGGAAAGCGCGCGCCAAAAAACCCAACTCGTCCCCGCGCTTTTCAGTATCACCCATCGCAACGTCGTAGCGGCCTTCCCCCACACGTTGGGCGGCTTTGGCCAGGCGGGCAATAATACGGGACCAGGAAAAGGCCATTAAGAAGGCCATCAAGAGCCCGGCCGTGAGTGCGGCCCCGGCGATCCAGGCGACGCGGCGCTTTAAATAGGAGAGTTGGTCGGAAAGGCGGTCTTCAAAATAGCGCTGTGAAAACGCGACGGAGGCCGTGGCCGCCCAGCGAGGTCCCAGCTTGATCGGGTCGGTGAGCACCAAGACTTCCGTGCGGGATTGTTCCTCGGCACTTTCGCCGCGCCCAATACGGGCCGGCTCGGAATGGGCCATGATTTGCCCGGAGGGGTTTGTCACGCTTGCACTTAGAAGGCCGGGCGTCCATTTGTGAATCCAGCCCGTGTATTTGACCATCAGTAAATCGTCGTTGGCCAGGAGCGCCTCCCGAGCGATGTGCGCTAAATTTCGAAGCACCGCCTGACGTTCCAGTTCGGCCTGCTGGCGGATGCTGCGTTGTTCAAGGAAATAATAGGACGCGCTTAAGCCCAAAGTCGTGATCAACAAAAGCGCGGCAATGGTTAATGCTAATTTCGGGAAAAGCTTCATGGAAGGTTCCGGCTCATCGCCAATTCTTTTTGCACCTTGGCCAAGGCGATGCGGGCTTTTTCGTGTTCTGAGTTTAGTTTAAGCGTGGTGCGCCATTCTCGGGCGGCATCTTCCAATTTACCGCTCGCGTAGGCGACCAAACCGGACTCGTAGCGTGCCTGAGCCGCTTTGGGGTCATGCGACCGTTCCATTTCGCTGCGGGCGGTCGCAAGATAAGACCGCGCTTGCGCATGCGAAGGGTCCAAAGATAAAGCTTTTTCGAAAAGGCGAACCGCCTGCGAATACTTTTCCTCAAACAGAGCGGCAGTGCCTTTTTCGAGGGCGTCCTGGAGGTCTTTTCGACGCGCTTCGCCGAGCCGGGCGGCTCGTTCCGTTTCGGCACCGGCTTCGGATTGAACCAGGTAATGACCCAAAAGCGGATATTCAGGGTCTTTAATGGCCACCTGGCGGAAGGTGTCGAGGGCTAGAGCGAATTGGGATTTTCGGTATTGTTCGATGCCTTGTTCAAAGAGCCGGCGCAGCCGCGCCAGGCGGTTTTGATCGTCCGCGCGCTGCTGAGCGATGCGCTCATAGGGGGCAAAGCGCAAAGGGGCCAGACGAGCTGTTAAGTCGGCAGCGCTTACCCCCGGTTCGAGGATCGCGCGGGCTTTTTTCCAAGCGGTCAGCGCGCCGTCGTAGTCCGATTGGCCGTAGGCGTAAAAACCTTCCAGGGTATATCGTTCGGGAATCGAACTAATGCGGCCGCTATCCAAGGCTGAACGCAGCGCGCTTTGTAATTCCGACAGCTCGCGTTGGGCTTCGCCGTAGGACGGATTTTCGGCGATCACCTGCAATATCAAATCGTTGGCGGCCAGCAGCTGGCCGCCTTCGCGTTTCATGCGCGCCTCTTCACACAGGAGGCGCCAATGCTCCTCGCGAGCGCGCGATTCTGCTTGCGTGGTGTGGACCAATGCGTTTTGAATCGAGGAGCTGTCTTGGCGGTTTTCATCCAGCCGCTGGGCAGTGTCGGATAAATAAGCGAGGCGTTTTTCGCGCGTGGATGAACGCGCTTCGTTTTCCATTTGCCGGGCGACCAAGGTCACATAGGCTTTGGCTTCGGCGTTTTTGGGGTCTTTCTCCAAAACCTCGATAAGTTGTTCCATCGCGGCGCTCCAGCGGCGTTCTTCGAGAGCTGTCATCGCATGCGGCATGTCCGCCAAAACGCGGCACGGAAGCTCAAAACTCAAAACCCAAAACTTAAAACTCAAAACGAGAAGACCTTTTATCAAACGTCGTCCATTTTGTGTTTTGAGCTTCTGTGCGGAGCTCATCGGATCACCATGAGCTTCCCATTTTTACCATCCACATGGGACTGCGCCCGCCATAAATAAACACCGCTCGCCACCACATCTCCTCCATCCGTGCGGCCGTCCCAGCGCTCTTGGGCGACAGAGCCGCCGGTGTCCGAGTGTTGCAGGGTGCGCACAAGATCGCCGCTTAAGGTGTAAATACGGATCGTGCATTCGGAGGGCAGGTTGGAAAAAGTGATGCCCCCGCTGAGACTGCCGGTTTGGCCGGCGGCCTCCCCCGCATTTGGACCAAAAGGACGCCAGGGAACAGGAAAGGCGAACACATCCGCGGTGCTGCCCGAGGGGCCGCCCATCAAGGCATAAACCGAGAAGTGTGGGACGGCGGCCCTCATGGCTCGGCCATCGGGCGTCAGCTGACTGGCCGGTAGTTTTACCCAAAGCTGGTGCTTTTCATCCAGCGTCCAAAGGGAGAGTGTTTCCGGGCGCACGGGGGTGGAAGGGCCTTTCACCATTCCATCTTTCACATCAAAGGCAAGCGATACCTCCGCGGATTGGGCTAGTGTCGGCAAGCGTTCTCCGGTCGCGTTTAAAGCTTGAATTTCTTGGAGCGAAACGGGGGTTCGGTAGGAGCCGGCCGTTTGCTGGGCTTTCCGAGTCGCTTCTTCTAGCGATTTGGGGTCCACATGAATGGGATCATGAAGCGGGTCATCATTAAAAAGCACCATGGCCTGTTCCGGCAGCGCGCCAGGCGGAATGCGCACTTGCAGCCCCCCACCCGAAGAGAAAACACCGCCCGCTCCGGCCGAAGCGCTGGAGCCTTCAGCGAGCGGATGCAAAACGACGTTGTCGAGCGAGGGGTCTAAAAGAGTCGCGAAGGGAATTTGGCTCACGGTGTCGACCGTAAAACCATCCACGCTTTGCACATTTTGAGTGATCAGGACTTCATAAAGCGTATTGCCCAGCCAAGGGGTTTGGGGTTTAAGAATTAGACTCCGCGTGGCGGCATCGCTTTCGGCGTCGACGGCGACTTGGCTATTGCGGGCTTGGCCCAAATGGTCGTACGCCATACGAACGAGAATGCCCTCCGCAGCCGTTGCCGGGTTGATGGGGTCGGAAAACATCAGCGTAATGGACGCGTCATAAGGAACGCCCACCTGAAGTTTATGCTGATAGAACGCACGGGCGCCGATTTTATGGCCCGTTAACGTAAGGCCGGTCGCCAACCCGAAACGGCCGCCAAAATAACCCGAGATGACGACATAAGAATCTTTCTCCAAGGCATACCCCGCGGCCGGTTCACCCACCGCATAGCCCAATTCGTAGGAGGTCTGAGTATTTCCCCCACTTACCTGGGACGAGCCGGAGCCATTGATCAAGGTTTTGGTGATTTCGTAGTCCCCGCCATCCATGCGCAGCGCGTGCGCCGGGACGGCGGCAAAAAAAGCGGCGGCGAGGCTATAGAGGATTCTGATTTTTAAGGGCTTCATGGGTTTTCTTCATCATTTCCAGCGCTTTGGGATGGTTAGGGTCAAGCTCCAGTGCTTTGTTGAATTGCACCATGGCTTCGGTGTAACGGCCGCGACGGAAGCTCTTGACGCCTTTCTCATACCAATCCTGCGCAATCGATTCCATATCGACGGGTGTTCGACCAAATTCCACGGTGAGGCCGATGCGGTGCGCGTTCCCAAAATCGGCGTAACCGGCAAAGGCGTAATCGACTTGAATCGTTTTGAATCGGATACCGGCGCCCGCGCGCAAGCCGTTTCCTAAATCATTCCGGGAGGTATATCCGCCGCGTAAGACCACGGTCTTAAGAGTCCATACTTCAAGTCCTCCGCCGTAAGACATTCCCCCATCATTGGGCTGCGTCGCATCAAAAGCCGTGGTGATCGATTCGCCGAAAAATTCTCCCGTCCAGGAGAGCCCTGCGTTAAAAGAGCGCGGCAGCGGAAAGGATTCGCGGTCAAATTTCACGGCGCTCCCTAGATTTCGGATCGAAGCTCCCAGGCGCCACCCACGCATCCAGGGCGCCCATAAGCGGCCCGGAGCCCACAAAACGCCCAAATCCGCGGCATAAGCGTTGGCGCTGACATCGCCCAATTTTTGTTGGATGAATTTCCCCGTGAGGCCGGCCGACAACTGCGTTCCCATGCGTGTATCTTGGTAAAAAGGCCGAGCATAGTGCAGGGCGTAAGCGGCATCTCCCGCACCGACGTTCCCGTTGGATTGGCCCGTCGCATCGTACGCCGCAAATTTCTTTACGTCTAAGTGGTTAAAACTGCCGGCAAAAGTCCCCCATGTTTCATGCGGGTAGGCGTAGGCGGCGTATTGAGCGGATATGTCTTCGAGGTACTGGGTATGCACGAAGCCGGCTTGTTGAACATGGAGCTGGGAAAGCCCGGCAGGGTTCCAATACGTCGCATAGACGTCATCGGCCAGACCCGCTTGGGCTTCGCCCATGCTGATGGCGCGAGGACCGATGGCCAGTTTAAGGAAGTTCGCCGAGGTCGTCCCCGGGTCCCCGGCCCAAACGGGCAGGGTTACCCCTAAAAGTCCAGACAAAAGGATTACAAAGTTTCGCATAAGCGAACGTTAGAGGCACTGAAGCGCATTTTTATTCCCGTTTCCGTCTCAAAAGGTTCAGCGATACTATCTTTTGTGAATGTACAGCGGAAGCCTATGCACTGCCATGGAGCCGCCGGCTAGAAAAGCGGACTATAGGGCCCAGGTCGGTTGCGGGTCGTTTTGCAGAGTTCTTTCAATCAAGGCGCCAAACGAGTCGGCCATGTGTTCCACCACCTCGACCCCGGAGCCATTCAGCAGGGCCGTTTGATGCACGCGCACGATGCGCGGGTCCGTGGCGGCATTGTGCGGGTCGTAAGCGAAACAAACCGGGTCGGCGTCGCCCGTGAGCAGGCGGGCGAATTGAACGTAACCGGATTCTTGCAGGCTTCGAAAGGTGGCTTGGTTTCGCAGCAGCACCGCGCTCATTTCGTGGTAGAGACTTTGACCGGTATTGGCCAGGAGCAGTAAAGGCCCGCATTCAAAAGCAGGAAAAACGTAGCGGGTGACGAGCGAACGGTACGCGGCCGGCAACGGCCGCTCCAATATGGCTTCCACCGCCCGGATCCATTGGGTGTTGGCAAAAGGCTGGATGCGCCAGTGGTAATACAGCCCAAATTCGGGAGCGCCTTGGCGGAGCTCCGGAGGAAGGTCTTCGGCACGAATGCGACGGCGGGGCTGGTCGTTGATTTTGGCAACGAACCGGTCGATCAGCGAATCAATAGTGGCCTCAGGTGTCATTCCCCCTCCCAAGGGATGCGACTGAGCCCATCATGCGATGGGTAAGCCCGCACACCTATGGAGCGGAGGACCACATTTTGCGGGCCCGAAGGGCCCATAATCGTTTTCGAAAAAAATGGTCCCCCCAACGAGAATCGAACTCGTGTTTCCGCCTTGAGAGGGCTTCCGAAAAACCGCCTGAAAACCCCGTAAAACCCATTTCCCGACGGGAATATGATCCCAATGCGAACTGAGCTTTTGTCCATGTTTGCCAGTTTTTGCCCACTTCTCCTAAGCCAACGCTACAAAAACACTACAACGCAACCACGACTCCTTGTCTTGGCCGGTGTTATTGGAAATAGTTCAATCAGATCCGAATACTTTATGGCTTTTGAACAAACATGAGTCTTTGGCTTGACGCGATTACAAACAAATGGGCGTGGCGATGGTTTTTACTTGCCATTTTGAATTACCCCATCTTTTGGCTAATCGTTCGGCTGTTTTATACCGACAGAAATTCGACGGAGGAAAACATGGATCGGTGGTCATGGCGATGGCTGACCACGTTCCCCAGCGATTTTTTCGCAGCCAATGATCCAGATAGGGGTGTTCAATGGGGTTTTGTTGTTTTCATGATCATTTTTTGTATCGAGGCTTATTTCTTGAGGTCTTGGCTCTTGCCAGCATGATCTCTTACCTTACGGAGGATATTTGCAATGAACAAAAGGCTACTTAGTGTTGCCGTCCTAACCCTTGTACTGCTAAATGGATGTTCAGCAAAAAAATCCTCGAAATCCCTGCAATTTACCGCCACATGGCAAGAAACCTTTGCTGCTGATTCACCTCCTAGCCCGCAAGGAGCGCAGCTCATCAAAAAAGTAACTGCAAGCAACAACTTTTTCAAAATTGTTCAAGTTAGCCAAGGTGTCGAGAATGAGATCAGGATTTATGACGGCCAGAAATTTTTTCAAAAAGGCGGCCTGGGAGGTGAAAATGGTTCTACGGAATCTGCGACAGAACACTCCGTTAGCTACATGCGCTTTTGGCGTATCCCCGGTTGGACTCCTCAAGTCGCGGGCAGCGTCGGGGAGCCTGTTGTGGGAAGAGAAACGATTCTGTACGAAGAGAAAGAACCCATCAGCAATACGATTTTTCGACGCTGGCTAGATAAAGAAACGAGGATTCTCCTCAAGGAAGAGCAAAGAAAAGGGGAGGACAATTCGGTCAAATTTGTCCGGGAATGTCAGGAAATTAACTTTGGAGAACCAGCTCAAGACGCATTTAACATTCCATAGGGGTGATCCGAAACGATTAGTAGGAAGGTATAGGTTGAATCAACATCGAAGACAGATCAAATACTGCTGGCTATGTCAGCGACCGTTCGCAGCAAGAACTACGGATGTCAATCACGGGCGCGGATACTTCTGTTCTGCCTCATGTGCGGGTCGATATGGGGCGGGCAGAAGAAAGGCGCTAAGAAGGCGGAAAGCGTTAGGCTCGCACCCTTTTCTGGATGAGCACGGAAGGCCCGGTAACCCCTTTTTGACTATGACCCCATACAACCCGACAAAATCTATCGAATTAACTAGATGAGCAACGGTGCCTGGCTGAAAAACGGAAATCCTGTAGGTGATCCTCGTAGCGCACCGCGATGCGGGGCCCAGACGCGAAAGAAATCGTCCTGCCGCGGGCCTGGGATGAAGAACGGGCGATGCAAGATGCACGGGGGCCTAAGTACCGGACCGCGCACACCGGAAGGTCTCGAGAGAATCCGAGATGCTCATTGGAAAACAGGCAAATTCACCAAAGAAGCGAAGGAATCTCGTCGGTGGTTTGTGTCGTTTAAGCGGAATCTCGCGCGCTGCATGGAAGATGTAGAGCGAATCGAATGGGATGGGGCCGTCATCTGGAAAACAAATAAGGCGCGGTTAGACCAGGCGATATAATCCCCGCAATGGCCGAATCCGCTGACCGTAAGCCGGAGTTGTCCCGGCGAAACCACTATCTGCCGCAGTTCTACCTGCGTTTTTTCGCGACCGAAGAAAAAGATCTTTTATGGGTGTATGACAAACGCCAACCGGAACCTAGATTGCAATCCCCTAAGGCCACCGCTGTTGAAGTTGACCTCTACACGCTCGTCGATAAAAATGGCCAGGAAAACGACGAGCTTGAAAAGATGTTTTCGGTTGTTGAAAGCCAAGCACGCCCAATCCTTAACCGCTGGATCACAAAACGGGTAGCCATAACGGAACAGGAAAAGGGTCCAATCAGCGAGTTTCTTGCTCTCATGCACTTACGAGTCCCCCGGAACCTTGCCGCAATGAAAGAAGCGGGAGAAAAATTCACCGTGGAGTATTTCAAGAAACAAGCCCAGGACGCTGATAAATTCAACGAAAACTATCAACGTTTCTTGAAGGATACGGGTTCAAAGGATGACATCCCGGCTGAACAAATTCGTCAATTTATTCTGGAGCCCGAAAAGAACTACAAGTTGCGCATGGACCGTCAGTACGCTCTGCTTACTACTTTCGCGCAGATTGAACCGATTTATCGGGAACTCTTATCGATGAACTGGTCCATCTGTGAGGCCCCAGAAGGGATTTTCTTTATCACAGGTGACGCGCCGGTAAACGTCTTTGCAATGGCCAGCGAAAAGAAAGCGCTGTTCGGGGCTGGATTTGGGTTGCCGCAAGTTGAGGTGACATTCCCTCTCTGTCCGTCAAAGGCTCTCTGCATTAACAAAAAGCGCCATCCTCCAATATATGGCACAGGGGGTTGGCGGATAATCGACTTAAACAGACGATGTGTGGCGCAATCAGAACGCTTTGTAATTTCCCCTTACAAATCAAACAAAGTTAAGTCTCTAATTAAACGCTATGGATCTTTGCTCGGTGAACAGAAAATCGACCAGGCCGAAATAGGCTCGAGGATTCGCCTTTAGCGGTAAGTAAGAAGGGTGCCGGGGGGTACTCGAAGCGATCGCGCGATTCTGTAGATCATGGTCAATGAAGGATTTCGTTCGCCACGCTCGATGCCGCCAATATAAGTCCTATGGATGCCGACTTCGTCGGCAAACGATTCCTGAGAAAATCCCTTCTTTTCTCGTAGCCCTCGAACGGTTTTCCCAAACTGGACACATTCTGCGCGGTTTTTAGGCACATATTGATTGTTGACTTACTCCGCTTTTAGGTCTACATACTATGAGTAGCACTTTAGATAATAGCGTGAGCCAGAAAGGGAGAGATTATGAAGAAGCTATTTTTGAGTGCCGTCCTTGTGATCAGTGTTTTATCGACCACCTTTGCCAAGGATTTGGGCAATTTAAGCTCCAACCCATACGCCCCAAATTCCACGAGCAATCCCTATGGTGGCGGGAATCAATACAACTCCAATAGCATCAACAACCCGTACGGTCAGTACGGAAATCCTTACAGCAATACGAGCGTTTCAAACCCATACGCTACAAACGCACCAAAGCTATACGATTCGCAAGGGAACTATTGCGGCAATTTAAGTTCGAATCCGTACGATCCCAATTCGACATCAAATCCTTATGGACGGTATGGCAGCAAATACTCTCCAGACAGCATCAATAACCCCTACGGCGCAGGAAGTCGATATAAGTCGGACAGTCCTAACAATCCGTATGGAAACGGATGGACCATTCAAGGACAATGAAGCGCTCCCTAGCCTTCTCAGCCGTCTTTCTTTGGATGACGACGGTTTGTTCCGCCACTAACATGAAATTGAGTGATTCCTCGTGTCTCGGTGGAAGTGATGTTGCCGCTGTCCAATGGACAAGTGAGTCTTTGTTTGCGGACGAAAATGCGGCTTACGTTGCCTTTTGGAAATGTCACTACGCGAATAACACGATGTTCGATAAACGGGCTCAATTAAGTGATGACGAGGAAATCCAGGCGTCATGCACATGGGGATTTTTGGCACATTCCCAGACCCTCGGCCATCCAGCCACATCGAGAATTGATTTGGTTCAAGCAGCACAAGTGATCTGTGGCAATGCCGTACGAAATGGCAAATACGATGAGGAAATTGCGAACTTTAAGCGGATGGAACGAACTGGCAAATACCCAAAGTTTAAGCCTCCCCTCACGTATTAAGCCGTCAACTACAAGCGGAGATGGATATGGAAATCAAACAGGTGGCGATCTACGCCCGCGTAAGCACAAACCAACAGGAAGTTCAAAATCAGCTACTTGAACTGAGACGCTACGCAGCGGCAAGAGGATGGAAGAACGTCGAATTTGTCGATAACGGATTATCTGGCGCACTTTCTGAAGATCAAAGGCCGGCGCTCAAAGCCATGATGGATTCGGCCAGAACGCGAAAAATTGACGCTGTTATCGTTTGGGATTTCTCTCGATTCGCCCGATCAATGAGGCGGTTGGTTGAAGCAATGGATCTTTTTCGTTCCTGGAACATCTCGTTCATTTCCTTGCGTGAGGGTATTGATACAAGCACCGCTAATGGGCGACTGGTTTTCGGGATTTTCGCGAGTCTTGCAGAGTTTGAACGTGAACTGATTCGCGAAAGAGTCGGTCTGGGCCTAAAAAGAGCACGTGCCCAGGGTAAGCAACTAGGTAGGCCGAGAGCCGCTGTGGACCCCACAGAAGCGCACAGGTTGCGCCAGGATGGGCGATCTTTGCGAGAAATAGCGTCTAGGCTTGCAGTGGGCAAAACTACTGTAGAGCGGCTGCTGTCCCGAAAACCCCTTCAAATCTCGTAAACCCTACCGTCGAAGCTGTCGGTTAAATCGGGCTGGCCCGAAATCAAATGTTTTCGGGACATCTTAACGAGATGCCAGTTTGGCGATAACCTTATCCAATCCTTCGGCTGGGTCAAAGAAACGAATAGGTGGAAAATCCTGCTCAAAGAAATTGATGTCGTTTGAAGGGCAAATTCCAAGAACTACATCTTGTCGGGAGAAATAAAAATCCCCTTTATGGCGCCACTCGCGCTCCCAATAAAAATTACGCGCAGGATCCCACTGATCTAAAAACGGCAGTATCTCCTGGAACAGCTTTTTTTGTTCATCATTTAACGTGTTAGCTAATTGATATAGGGCAGGAATAAGTTTCGGTTGGTCTGCAAATCCGTTCATGTACCAAATGGGGCCAACCCCCTTTTTCAGTGCAAAGTCTTTTGAAAACATTACGCCATAGCGCTTGAAGTTGTATTGACGCCCCCTCATCGGACTTGCAAACGAATAAATGTGTTCTAAAGGCATTTCCGTAAAACACACTGCTTTTGTGTGTCCATCCCAATCGTTGGAAGCAAATATGCCAGAACCTTTTCCCGCTTTTATGACGGGTTGGGCAGCTCCCAAGATCTCTTTTATCGCCTCTCTTGCGGTTTTCGTTTCTTGCTCACGGCAAAGGTGAACGACAAATGTTGAAAGATCACTCCGGCGATTCAGAATAACGTCTGGATAGAGAGGCGGATCTGTTATTCCAAGCCGTCCGAGCACACAACCGGCACAAAGTGATTCCGTAACCGCTTGGTTGGTTCCAGTTGTGGTTGCAACTGGCGCCAGCAGATTGAAAAGTTTATCGACAGATTTTCTACAAGCAGGGCATCTCACCAACATCTTCATCCTCCAGAAACTCTTGCATGGAGTATGAGGGGAACAACCGTCACTCGCAACAGATAAAATTACGTCGCAGTTGATAATTTCTTAACGTTCATGGAGATGAAATGGGGAAACTTACAGATGAGCAGGCTGACCAAAAAGCCTTATCCATAATTTCGAATCCTTTTTATGAGAAGCGAATGAACTGGGAAGTGCTCGAAACTGCCCGGAGAGATTTCGAGCGACTCTACAAGCTACAACGAGAAATTCGCAAAATAGGATCGGATAAATACTTTGCCGAATATAACGAAACGTTTAAACGACAGGCCGGCGTCATGCGCGTTATAAAAGCGACCTCGCCACTAGAGGATCTGAGAGATCAATACGCCTGGGATTTCATTCACACAAAGGAAGAAGCGCGAAAATATGCTGACGTAATTTATTCTCATCTGCGAATAACCAAGGCGCTTAATCCCAGTTTATTGAAGGGGGGTGCTAGAAAAGGCTCTGGCCTTAGGCCTTTGACGTCAAAGCAGAACCATCGACTTCAAATGGCTTATCAGGCTCTACTGAGCGCAGCCAAACAATTGCACCGTAAAAAAGGCTTTCCGTCAAACGGTGACTTACAAAGCGTTTTAAAAAGGTGTGGGCTGACGAAGTTTGGGTTTTCCCGGCAAGACCTCATTCTGAATCCCGCAAAAGAAACGTCATATTATCCGGCGCACCTATTCGCTAAATCCCGCATTGGAATTGCACGCAATTTCCTTCGAACCGCGCCGACCGCTTAAAAGCCTAATCAAAGCTGACAGGTTTGAAATCGTAATACTCCCAATCCCTCCCTATCGCATATCGTTTGGTGGATGCGATGACAATGGAAACGATTTACCAAACAAAAGACTTTAACGAAGCCAGCCTTTTACTAGCTAACAAGCTGCCCCTTGTGTCGGTAAAGCGAAAGGGCTCCTGCTATTTCCAATTTAAATTCCCTGACCGTGCTTCTCAGCTTTCAGAAGCCTATTGGAGTGGCGATCTAACCGGCAACATCCGTGAATTTGTTGATGCTCAACGTCGGATTAAGGATTTGATTCACCGCGACTCCTAAGTCGCCGAGGTCAGCTAACCGTTCTCGTAACCTCGTTAAACAAGAAGAGAAGCCGATGAAGTTGATTGAAGAGTTGTGGTCAGATTCAGTAATCGGGCTGGCTCCGTCCTGCTTGACCGCTTGCTCTGACGACCAGCCCCTGGGTATGCCCATAACATCTTCAGGACATAACGATCTGATAATTCCCTTCTACAACTACCCAGAAGGAAAAGACGCAAGCGGCTTACGGGACAGAAGTGGACAAAATGGGAGAAAGATGGAAATGAAGCGCCAAAAGCAACCGCAAATTCCAGATAGAAAACTTTTAACGCCCATAGAGGTTTGTGCCCAGTTTTCGATTTCTCGACGTACGCTTCATCGAATTATGGCTCGAGGCGAGCTTCAGGGTATCAGAATAGGCGGCAGCTTCCGATTTCGTTTATCCGATGTTGATGCCTATTTGGCCAAAAATGCGATCCAACGGAATGATAAGTAAGCGCTTATTTACCGTTAAAGAAGCCGCGGCATATTTGGCTGTTGCACCCACGACGCTATACCATTGGGTCGCAAGGCGCGAGGTTCCCGTAGTCAGGTTAAAACGTAAGGCGATTCGGTTTGATAGAACGGATTTGGACGAGCTGATTGAACGGGTGAAGTTGATCTCCGTTGATAAAGCGAGGAATGATGGGGCTCTACAAGCGCGGCAGGATATGGTGGGTAACCTTCGCCCTTGAAGGGCGACGGGTTTCAAAGTCCACAAAACTGACGGATAAGACGACTGCGGCAGCTTGGGCAGACGAATACAAAACCCAATGCCGCAAAGGTGCGGTAGATCCTTTCGCGCCCATGGGTCCAATCCCAACCGTTTCCGAAGTCCTCAATAAATATCTTCAGGTGCATCTCATACCCAAGAGCCGCCACGGGTGGCAGGGTAAATACCGAGTGACGACTTTGCTCAGACATTTCGGCAGCGAAACGCGAATCACCAAAATCCGTCCGATGCTCGATACCTATTTGGCCAGCCGTAAAGCTAATGGGGTCTCTGAGGCTTCAATCAAAAGAGAGCTTGTTGTCTTAAGGGCAGCGGTGCGGAAGGCGATCGAGTGGCAGTGGATCGCGCAAGACCCCATGGCCGGCTACAAACTTCCGAAAGCGGATATTCAACGGCAGCGATATATCGAAGATGTGGAATTTGAACGCTTGCTCAATGCCGCGCATCCTGCTATTTCGCCTGTGCTCATCGTGGCGCGACATACGGGCATGAGGCAGGGCGAAATACTCGAATTGGATTGGCAGAACGTGGATCTGAAGCGTGGGTGGTTATTTGTCAGTCGTTCAAAATCAGGAGAAGGCCGCCCCGTTCCGCTCACCTCCGAAGTAGTAAAAATGTTGGGAGGCGTTCCCTTAAGCGAACGAATGGGTTTCGTTTTCAAGTATCGAGGAAAACCGATGAACCGGGGTGGATTCCTCAAATGGAAGTTCGTCAAAGCCGTGCAAGTCGCAGGACTGGCCAATTTCCGTTTTCACGATCTCCGGCACACGTTCGCCAGCCATGCCGCTATGCGTGGAGTGAATTTGAAAACGCTGGCCGACATCCTTGGTCACAAATCCACCCGCATGACAGAGCGCTACGCGCATTTGTCCGATGCTCACCGGAAGGCCGCGATAGAGCTGGCTGCGCCTAAGAAGGCCGAGAGTAACGCTACAATTCTCACTACAATCGACATCCAAAAGCCTTCGCCTGCTATGACCCCCAAGCAGGCCGAAAAGGAAAAATCCCTCCCGAGTTTGGGAAGGATTTTTGATGAACCCATCGCTGACGCCGTAACAGAATCGGATGTTTACGGCGAAACGAAATCGAACGCAGAATTAGAAGCGAATCGCTCAAAAGAAACCCGGCTGTCAGTGCCCCCAACGGGATTCGAACCCGTGATCTTTGCCTTGAGAGGGCAACGTCCTAAACCGCTAGACGATGAGGGCACAAACAGCCGATTAAATTTTCCCGCCACTACCCCCCATCTCTGCCTTGAGAGGGCGGCGTCCTAACCGCTGGACGATGAGGGGGTGAGAGAATGATTACGGCCGGAGGTGAATTATATCTGTTTGGGGGGAAGGGCCGGGATGGACAGCTCCTCTGCGGCTGGGGCGTCCCCGGCGGCTAAGAGTTTTTCTTCGAAACGGGTGAGGCGTTTATCCGCGTCTTCAAATTTGGTTTGAGCATTCCCCAGGTGGCGGCCGACCATACGGAAGTCGTCCGTGAATTTGCCCAGTTCCTGCCGCAAGCGGTTTAAATCAGCCAAAATTTCCTTTGCTTTTTCCTCGATGCGCATGCCGCGAAAGCCCTGCGCCAGCGTTAACAAATACGCGTAAAACGAGTTGGGAGAAACGGGCATCACCTGTTGGGAGGTGGCATAGGCGTAGAGCGCTTTTTCCCCGTCCTCTTCTTCCCCCTTAATAATGGTCTCGTAATACACGTTTTCGGCCGGGATATACATTAAGGCAAAGGGGAATGTGCCCTCCTGGGGGCGGATGTATTTTTCATGGATATCGTCGATGTGCTTTTTGACGTTGCGCGAGAACTCCCGGCGAGCGGCGCGGCGATCGTCATCAGTTTTGGCTTCCAACATTTTTCGGAAGTTTTCCAGCGGAAACTTGGCGTCCACCGGCACGAGGCCGTCGCCCAGGCGAATAACGGCGTCCACAACCTGCCCTCCAGCAAAACGAAATTGGAAAGAATGGTGTTCGGGCGGGAGAATTTCGCGCAGAAGGTTTTCAAGCATCACCTCGCCCATGCCGCCGCGCAGCTTAGGTGGACGCAGGATATCCTGCAGCGTCGCCACGTCTTTGACCATCGACTGGATCTGCACATTGGTTTGGGCCAGCTGCCCTAACTGGTTGCGCAGTTCTCCATATAGCTTGGCAGCACTGTCCAAGCGCTGGTTGATGTCGCCGGAGGAACTTTGAAGATTTTGAGTGACGGACTCAAGTTGGCGCTGCAAAAGAAGCGCATTGCTTTCTAAGCTCCGAGACACTTGATTACGAAGCGCGTCAATTTGATCTTGAAGGAGATCGACTGGCCTGGAAGCGCTTGCGCGAGTCCAAAAATAGGTTACCGCAAGCGCCAAGGCGAGTCCCAGAAAAAAAAGGTGGATCCATTCCGCCTGAGTCATACGCTGGTATGACTATAGCAGATCGATGTGCTGGTGTTTCGCATGCGCTTCCAGCCATCGGCGCGCCTCCGGTTGTCTGGTGAGGTCATACACCCAGATGGAATCCATTAAACACGCCGCCGGCGGCAGTTTTCGCAGCCAAGCCCATGGGTCTTTTCCTCCCGAGTTTCCTCCCATCAGCGCCGTGGCAGAAATCGCCAGATAAACCCGCGGGGCTAGGCGGAGGTCAAGCCGAGGGTCTTGCGAATCACGTAAATAGGCGGACGGGGGATGGTCTAAATCAATGAGAACATAGCGAATGGCATAATCTTTCGGTGCGCCTCCGCCGAAGTAGCATAAATATAGCCCGTCAATTTTTTCCCGGCGTACGTAATCGCCCAATGCTTTGAGGCCTTGTCCCCAGTCGAGGTTGCAGTCGAGCAGATAGCGATGGCCTTGACTGGGGCCGCCGACCATCGGACTAAAATAGGATAGATATCGTGGAAAAAGAGCCGTCACTTCCGCGGTCAAAAGACAAGCTAAAACACACAGGGAAATCTGAGCGACACGGCTTTTTTTCCAAATAGCCCCCACCGCGGAGCCAGCGGCGATGCAGGCCAA
Source organism: uncultured Elusimicrobia bacterium (assembly GCA_964441955.1). GTDB lineage: Bacteria > Elusimicrobiota > Elusimicrobia > 2-01-FULL-59-12 > 2-01-FULL-59-12 > CAYTWA01. The sequence goes on along the minus strand of CAYTWA010000004.1, from coordinate 60,371 downwards.
AACAAATACAAACAAAATGCGTCGGACACCGAACTGACTGTTGGAAAACGAAGCGAGAACCAAATAGCTCAGTGCTGGAAACGCCAGCCACTGCAAGGCAAAACGGCGGGCTGAACCAGACAGAACTCCGGGTAAAAAAGAAGAGCTCATCAAAACCAAATGTTGCAGCGGAATTTTTAGGAAGAAACAGGCAGATAGAAACCAAGGCCATACGGCTACATCGTTCCAGCGGCCGGCAAACCACTGGCTGGCATGGTGCATCACTGATTGCAAGTCTAAATACCCTGCAAAGAGAGATGGGATTGCTTGTGTTTTATAAATAATGCCGAATATTCCGAGACAAGCTCCCAAATAAACGACCCCGGCATACGGAGCCCAACGGACATGGCCTACGATAGAATTCACAAGTAATGCGGGGGCCAAAAGAATTCCCGTCCATTTGGTGCCCAAGTTGATGCCCATTCCGGCGCCGGCTAATGCCGCAGCTGCCCACGTGGGATGGTGGCTGACCCGCCATAATAAATAAAGCGCTAAAACCGAAGCAGCCGCGGAAGGGAAATCGAGCGTCGCCAGATGAGAATAGGACAACAAGGTCGGACAAAACGTATATAAAAAAAGTGCGGCCATTCCGGATTCGGCTCCAAATACCGTGCGCGTCCAAACCCAGATTAAAACCCCAAGCCCTATTCCTAAGATGATTACCATTCCACGTGCATACAGAACCAAGGTGTGACGGGACAACGTATTACCGGTTAGAAGCCAATCGGACAGCGGCCAGCGTCTTTCGATAACCCAATGAGGCGGAGGATAAAACGGTTTTAGTGAAAGTGCGCGGAGCGGCGCAGCAAGCCAAAGCCGCCCAAGCGGTGGGCTGACAGGGTCTAAAAAGTACCGGCCAGTATCCCAATACGCATATCCCGAAGTCACGTGCGTCGGCTCATCTACCGTTGGAGATTCATTCCAAGCAGAAGCAACAGTCAAAAAAATAAAACAGAGGCTAAGCCCGGCTACTCCCCACCTCTCCCATCGTTGGATATCGTTCACGACCTAAAACTCAAACGCCTGCATCCCATGACAAACAAAACAACCAAGACCACAAATAGAGGAAGACGCAGTCCTGTCTGAACAGCCGGCGCGGTCAAAGCGACCGCGACATGCGTTAGCCATGCGGACTGATTCACCCAGGAGAACAGCAAAATTCCATGGGATGGCATAAGACTGTATTCAACAAGACAGGTCAAACTAACCAAAATCCAAGTCAGTATGAGAATTTTTTTCCATGCGGCATCTCCTAAACAATACGTGGAAAAAAACAAAGGCAGAGACCATACGAGGTGCTGAGGGCCATACGCCGGTCCCCATAAAGGCGCAGCTAAAAAAAGTAATCCCAGAAAAATTAACTGTCGTGCAAATGAAAGGGAGGCGGAGGCTTTGGCAGCCCAGTAGCATAGTCTCACGAGGATGACCATGTAAAGGATAGTGAACAATCTTCCGTAAAAAGCGGCCCATTCTTGAAGCCCTACGATGGCCAAAAGTCCCGTCATGCCCGACCAACCTACCGCCGATTGGTAAAGCCAAACTTTTGTGAACATATCCGTTGGATATAAAATGGTCAGCACCCCTGTCGGCAATAGCCATGGAAGCAGATAAAGCACTGACCCAATGGCTCGGTCCTTCCATTCGCGCGGAAGATGGAAGAAAAGCAATGGGACCGCAGCGATGCCCACCGTTTTTACGAGCGTTGCCACGCCAAAACAAAAGCAAGCTGTCCGCCACCTTCGGGCATTAAGCGCCACAAGACCAGCCAGGATAAAGAGCAGAAGCCAGCTATCGAAATTCCCTTGCACAGCGGAAACCATAATCAGCAACGGTTGAAACGTTACGGCCAGGGCCGCAAGTCCCAGCGTCTGCGAGGCCGTGTGGTTTGTTTTAAGCAAGTGCATGAGCAAAACACAAACTCCCGCATCGGCCAGTGCCAAGAAAAGCTTGATAAGGAAGGTCAACGGAAGCGACAGGGCATGCGCTAAATACTGTAAGGCGGTAAGCGCCAGCAGCCAAAAAGGTGGCCAGTTCAGGTAAGTGGTTTCATGGTACGGGTTCTGAGCCGCGCCCAAAACTTTGACCACTTCGAGCCATCCGTGGAGGTCGGCCGAAATCGCAGGCGAGGGGTTAAAGAGGATTAAAAGCAAGCGTACGGCAAATGTCAGGGCGGCCAGCGTCCAAAGGTATCGGGTCACAAGGGTTCAGTTTTATAGCAAATCCGTTGGAATGTCCTATGATCCGCTGGCCATGTCGCGCTTTGTTCCCATTGCCCTCCTGGTGTTTTGGCTAACTCTAAATTTTTTAACGCTTACTCGCTTTCCAACCGTTTTTATTGATGAAGCGGAGAACGCCAACCATGCGTGGAACTTGGCGCATGCAGGAGTTTGTCGGTTTTCGCTTTACGACGAAGTCTATCCCCGGACATTGGCTTTTTTACGGGAAGCCTGGCCGCCTGTGATCCGTCCGTTTTTTGTTTACCCATTGGCGCTTTGGGTGAAAGCGATGGGATTTAGTTTATTTAAGGCGCGCGCGTTTAACGTGATGGCCGGCGCTTTGGCGTTGGCCTTTTTGTATGTGGTGGGTGTTCGCTTAGGCGGCGCGCGTCGCGGTCTTTACGCGGCTCTTTTGGCTGGAAGCAGTTTTCTATTCCTTTATAGTGCGCATACGATTCGACCGGAGATGTTGCTTGCCGTCTTGGCCATTGCAAGCTATGGATTGTGGGTGAAAGCCGTCGAAGACCAATTGCTTTGGGCGTTTGTCCTGGCCGGTTTTCTATGTGGAATGGCCCCTGGCATTCATACGAATGGGTTGGCGCTCACCCCGGTTTTTTGGGTTTTATGGCTTTTCATCGGTAAAGTCCACGGAAAATATGCGTGGTTTGCGGGCTGGTTGACGGGCACGATTCTTTTTTCGGTCTCCGCAGATTGGGAACGGTTTTTGCCAGGGCAGCAGGCACTTTTTTTTAAAGAATTTACGACCCCGCCGTTGTTCCAAGAATCCGGGAACTTCTTTCGTGTGTTTCTTTTGGAGCGTGAGCGGTATGCCGGCGGGTGGATTTTTCATCAATGGCCTTCCGCGGCGGCGCTTCGCGCCGTGCATTTACTTCAATGCCTGGTCTGGCTGGCTGCTGTTTTTTGGGGCGCGGCGCGTGGGACAGAGCGGCGTTCTATTTCTGCAGCCACCACAGCTCTCCTATTGGTAGTGGTCTATGCACTTTTAATCGGCCAAAAAGCAGCTAATTACCTCACCGTTTTAATTCCCTTTTTTTCACTTGCTTTGGCGGGCGTTTTGATCGACATCGGGCCTCGTCAATCAAAACGGGCTTTTGTCGTGATGGGTTTTATAGCGATTTGGATCTGCGCTGGAGCCGCCCAAACGGCGCGCGCCAGCCTTTATCAGCCCCATTGGAATCGATTGCAATCGCGCCTTCAAGCGATAATTCCTGCCGGTGCACGAGTGGCGGGCCCCCAAGAATTCTGGTTAGCCCTGCCGGATCGGGATTACCGTGATGTCGGAGTCGTTTTGTGGCATCGTATGCTGCTGGGCGAAAGCAATGTGTGGAAGGCATTTGACCGCTGGATGCCGGAGTACGTGATGGTAGATCAGCCGCTGGCGAAACGGTTGGCCACCTACGCTCGCTTGCCCGGAGCGCCCCGCATGCTGGAGCCTACCCATCTCTTTCCGTGGCCGCATGAAATTCTTCTCATGGCTGCCACCGGTGCGGCATATGGAGACGCGGTTCTCCTCCTACGGTTTAGGCCAGAGCCATCTCATCCACGATGAAAGGTCTTTTCGGGATCATCGGTTTATGGGGAGTTTTGTGTATTCCTTTTGTGTCGCGCCCTTTTTTCTTTGATGACCCTGTAGTGGCACTCTCCGCGAAAGCCGCGGCTAACCACCCACTTCATCCCTACGACTATGCGATGGACTTGCGCTATCCAGGGGAAGCGATGTGGCCGCGTGGCGGGCGGCCTGCCAATACACATCCCCCTCTTTCGGCGTGGGTACTGGGCGGTGTTGGGTGCCTATGGGGTTGGGACGCACCAGAGCAGCCTTTCCATGTCGTCATGATGGTGGTAAGCGCCATGGGATTATTTTTTTTGGCGCGGTTGGCTTTATCGTTTAACATCCCCGCTTCAATAGCTGTGGGGGCCGCTGCCTTTTCTCCCATCTTTTTTCTTTCATCGCTTACGCTATACCCGCACGTCTTTTATTGGGTTGCGTACGTTGCCACCCTTTTTTATGCGTGGAACAATTTAAAACGCCCTTCTGTGCAGGGCGCTTTTGGAATCGGATTCGGATTATCGGCTGCCGCGCTTAGCCTTCATCAATGGCCTCTCCTGGTGTTTTTGTTAATAGTCCTTTATGCGTGTAGAGGCCGAAGCCGCGCCGCTTGGGCGACGCTAACTGGAGGGCTATTTCTTTTTCTTTTGGTCTACGGTGGTTGGATGATGTGGGAAAGGCATGTGTACGGTGCACCGCAGTTTTGGAATTCATTTCAAGTTCGAACGGCTTCTGCAGCGACGCCTTCCTGGGCTTTCGTGCTTCCGCTCCTCTTTTGGGGGGGCGGATGGCCGTTAGCGGCGTTGGGGCTTGCAGCGCTTTATCGTTCTTCAAAAATCACGTTGGGGGCCATCAGCGTTTTGTCGGCCGTTTTGGGTTTCGTATTTGCTTCCTCCGCCGGAGGATTTCCGACACTTCAAGGTATTCAAGTCGGTCTTTTTTTTGGTATCGGTGCTGCGTTTGCGGCGGCGGTCCTTTTTGAAGCTGTGAACGGCGATGAAACCGATAGGCTTTTAGCCCTGTGGTTTGGGATCGAATTTGTTTTCGTCCAATATTTTTTAACGTATACGGCTGGCCATCACCTTTTGCCGGTTCTATCTCCGGCTGTTCTTCTCGCGGCACGCTGGTGTTATCGTAAGGGTTGGCCCCTGTGGTTGGCGCCTATTTTTCTAAGTCTCATGGCGGCGTTGTCCTTCGTATTGGCTCAGGGGGATGCGCAAGCTGCTCGTGTGGCGCCTCGAGCGGCACAAGAGTTGCGATTGGAGGGACGACGGTTCATATGGGGAAATGAATTTAGCGGAACTCTTTACTACTTTAAAAAAATGGGTTGGCGAGCTTTTGACATCCGTGACGGCCAATCAGGCGACTGGCTGGTAATGCCCATGCGCATGAACGTTCAGGGCGCTCTTCCACCAGAATGGCTAGAAAGACTCAAACCCGCAGGATTTAAGCGCTACTATATTTCATCCCCCTGGCGTACGTTTTCGATTCCGGATAGTGCGGGCTGGTACTCTTCCAGCTGGGGGGCGTTTCCTTATACGTGGTCCAGGGCGCCGGTAGAAGATTTTCGTTTGTTCCAGATCCAAGCGCCTAAGAGGATTCCTAAAAAATCAATGCCTACATCCGCCACTGACCCTACTCGCCCTTGAACAAAATGTTGATGCCATTCATCGCTTGCGGCGTATAAGACGCTAATACCCAACGCATACCTTATGATTTGGCGAGACGTCCAGGGGGTCGAGCCATTGAATGCCCGAGCGCTAAGCCACGACAACACCGCGTACTCTCCGATGTGAGCGACCTTTCGAAGATAAAAATCCCACCATTCTTCGGTAATCCGCAAATGGGGCTGGTGGGATAAATAAAAAATCAACACACACCATAATGCGACGGGTGCCCATAGCCGCAGAATTTTAATCACGGCGTCTTCGATCTTGATACGCCGGGTACCAGGGTTGGATTTTTTTCCAGATGTCCCACGCTGAGTTTTTGGGGAAGACGACGACTCGGCGGATGCGGTAAGGACTGGCGGCGTGGTTGCGGGGGGCGCGGTCGGTGGCGAAGGCGGCTTCAAAGCCCGCTTCTTTTACAAAAGCCTCGACACGTTCATCGGATTCGCCGTAGGGGTAAGCAAACGTGGGAACCGGCCGGTTTAGACGCGTTTCCAAGAGTTTTTTCGACTCATGTATTTCGTGAAGCAAGTCGTCGTCTTTTATTTCCGGGAGATGTTTATGGCGGCAGGAATGGGCGCCAATGGCCATCCCGGCGCGCGCCCAGTCGTTGTATTGGTCAACGGTCATCAGGCGGGCTTGTCCGTCGTCCCAGGAATTGGTGCCGCCTAATTCTTCCGCGACCGCAAACACAGTTGCGGTAAAACCAAATTCCCGCAAAATCGGCAGCCCCAAGGTAAAGACTTCTTTGTACCCATCATCGAATGTGATCGCAAACGTTTTCCGCGCGACCGTCCCCCCATAGCGGATGTTTCGCGCGTAATGCGTCGCATCGACGCTTTTGTAGCCCAAACGGCTCAGCCATTTTAAATGCGAGCGAAATTGATGGGCGCTTACGGCGATCCGTTTGGGGTCGCGCGCCACGGTGGGCGCTTCGGACAAAATACGGTGGTAGGTTAAGACCGGCAGATACATGCGTTGTAGACGGCCTCCACGTGCGGCGCGATATCGTCTATATTGTAATCGCGAATCACCTGTTGCCTTCCCCATTTCCCCCAGGCGGCCCAGTCAGCTTTTGGGTCCAACACTTGGCGTAGAGCCAGCTCGAGGCGTGCCGGGTAAAATTCTTTCTGCTCTTGATGGTCCGAAAAATTAGTTTGTTGGCAGCGTCGCCAAAGGTCGGGCTGACATAAACCTAAAACGCCGCGTTCGCCTAGGACTATGACCGGTTTTTCCACCGCCATGCTTTCTAAAGCCGAACGGCCCGCGCCGATGACCACATCCGCGTTGTTAATAAGCGAGGGCAAGTCGGGTGTCCAATCCACAACCTCAAGGGAAGACGGTCGGATGCGTGAGTTGGCTTCCAGCACTTGATGATGGATAAATGCCCGCTGCTCCTCGGGAATACGGCCGGCCACTTGGTAATGCGCGGCGGGCAGCTGAGGTGCGAGGCGCTTTAAGACATCTAAGAAAAATTGATAAGCCTGCCAGCGACCGCCCGTCAGACGACCCAAAAGGAGAATGGTCGACAAGGAGGAGGGTGGACGGGGCGCGGGCGAAGGAGGGATGGTAATCCCGTTACGAATGAGATGAACGTGCGACGCAGGTACTGCGAAGCCATGCACCGCGCGGTCCCGCGCTTCTTCGCTAACCGCGATGGTGGCATCTCCCAAACAGGGCTGAAGCCGTGAAAAAAGATGAATGGGGGGCGGCTGATGGACGGTTGTTACATGAACAATGCCGGTTAGCTTGGCGGCGTGCGAGGCCACCCAATGGGCGCGCCGCGAGTGGGAATGCACGAGTTGAATGTTGTTTGCGCGTATGAACCGGGCCACGTTGAAAACGTTCCCAATGCCGCGAGGAAAAATCTTGGCGGAAATGGGCAGCGACGTATAGCGCTGATTAAAATGAAGCCGGTCGGAGATCCAAAAAATATCGTGTTTATTCGCCCACGCCTTCGCTAAGGAGACGCAATACGTTTCTGAGCCGGCGGGCTCAAGCGAAGACAGAAGAAACAAAAGGCGCATTAGGGTTCTTGCAGGTACGTCTTAATGCCCGAGACAATGGCGTTTGCGAAATTTTTCTGAAACTTAGGGTCGAAGAGTTTTTCCTCTTGGTCGGGCACGATGATATAGGCGTTTTCGGTCAGCACGGCGGGCATTTGCGTCATGCGGCACACGGCAAAATCGGCATAAAAGAGGCCGCGGTCCGGTAACGCGCCGACATGCTTGCGGTAGCCGGCATGGATCGCCTTCGCTAACGCTTGGCTTTGCGGATGATAAAAATAAACGCTCGAGCCGTTGGTGACAAGCGGATTTTCTCCCAACCCGGATGAATTGGAATGCATACTGACAAACACGTGAGCGCCGCCTTTCCAGGCGATACGCGGCCGTTCGTAAAGTGGAACATCCGTATCGCGGTCTCGCGTAAGAAACGCTTTAGCGCCCGCTTTAACCAGCGTGTCTACGAGCACGCGCGCCATTTGAAGGTTCGCCTCCTTTTCAAGGAAGCCCCGTGGCCCCGTGGCGCCGCTATCCGCCCCGCCGTGACCGGCATCCACGGCCACGACCAACCCGCGAATATCCCGGCCGGTCCAAGGCGTGCGTATTTCCACGAGGAGGGCATTGCCTTCATAACGAACATCGTAGCCCCACCATCGTTTAAACGTGGTGTCGATGGTGACTTGCACCACATCCGGCGCCGTTTGCCGCCAGCGAATGTGTTTGATGAGCGGGTCTGTTGGATCAAAGCGGATCAAATCAGTTTTTGCCGCAGCGCCAAAGAGCGTGATGGTCAGTTGCGTGGGTTCCAGGCGCTGTTCGATGCGGTAGGGAACCATGTCCGAAAGAAACAGGCGAACTAAAGAGCTATCGCCCAAATGCGTGACCACCATGTTGGTGAAAAGCGCGCTGGGAGGTGGGGTGCCGCGGGGAAGTTCTTGGATAGCGTTTTCACGAACCCATCCGCTTTGGGTTGAAGATAGACGCGTACGCCAATGCCCGTTTTGTTTTCCGGTTAAGACCACACGCATGCCTTTAAAAAGAAAGAAGTCATACCCCCCATCAGGGGCCGTTCGTGCGGCCACGGTGTCTTCACTGATCTGTCCCACACGGTAGGTGGTCGTTTTTTCAATCGTGAGCCGCCCTGGGGCTTTCGCATGAACCGTGTTAAATTTTTGCTTAAGCGCAATGTCAATTGTTCCCCGGTCCAAAGCATCGCCAGGCTGAACGATATAGTGACCCTGATAAATTCCTCGCCGCATGCCTGAGGAACTAACCACCTCGGACATCGGCACATGTCGAGCCAACGTCTCAATTGAAAATTCCGCCGTGGCGTTAGGAGAACCCGTGGCCGAAACGGACAGGGTATCCCCCGGCATTAAAGACAAGTCCGATGCGGGGGTTACGCTTGCGCGGTCCAACACCAAAGGCGTTTCCGCAAGCGTGACAGGAGCCGCGGCAACGCTAAAACGCCGTTCGGTTTTAAGTATTTCTCCAGAAGGCGCGACCGCTTCAACGTTGAGCACCACATCGCCGCTTGAGAGCGGTACCATCGTCAAATAGCCCCCGGTTGTGTGAAGGGGGACGGGCAAACCGTTAATGGTCAGCGTCGAGCCGGGAACGGCGGCGCCATAGGCGAAAACGTGCGGTTGTGCCGGCAGTTTCGCGCCTTCCAGCGGGTGAAGAATCGTTAAGGCCAGAGTTGAAGCAACAACGTCAAATAAGGGCATTGAGTTCGGCGCGCTGGGTTTCATAACCGGCGCGGCCCATCAGCGCATGTGTGTACACCTTGGCTAATTCCACGCCGGGCTGATCGAAGGCATTGATATTCATCAGTTCGCCCATATAGGCTGTCGCCATTTCAAAGAAGAAAAACAATTCCCCCAGCGTAAACGCCGAAATGTCGGAGACGCTAAGCGTTACGTTTGGCCGCTCGGCTTTGGTCAGGGCGGCGCGTGTGCCTTGTTCTTCGGCTTTGAGCAGTTCATTAAGCGTTCGATTCGACAAATAATGATTTTTGTCGACCGCCGGGATTTTGGTTGTCGTTCCAAAGTCGTCCACGGACAAAAAGGTGATGATTTTGTCGTAAGGGCCCTCCATATAGAGTTGGGCTTGGGAGTGCTGATCGGTCACCCCTAATGCATTGATCGGCGTGGGCCCGGCGTTAACCACTTTGCCTGCGCGGTCAAGGCGTTTGCCCAGACTCTCGGCCCAGAGTTGGCGAAACCAATCGGCGAGGCTCCAGAAATTTTGCGAATAGGGCATCAAGACGGATAGTTTCACGCCTTTTTGATAATAAAGAAATTGAATTGCGGCGAAAAGCGCGGCGGGGTTGTCTTTAAGCGAACCGCTTTTACAGCGGGTTTTCATCGCTCGTGCTCCTGCCAGCAATTGGCCGATGTCGATGCCGGTCATGGCGGCTGAAAGAAGGCCCACGGGCGTTAACACGGAAAATCGCCCTCCGACGTTGCCAGGGATGACAAAGGCATCGCTTTTGTCGCGATTGACGATCTCGCGTAAATACCCTTTCTGTGCATCCGTCGTAAACACAAAATGCTTCGCCGCTTTTTTTTCGCCAACGGCTTTCTCGACTGCTTTCCTAAATATGAAATAGGCCGCCAAGGATTCGGCGGTTGTGCCTGACTTAGAGACCACGTTAAACAGCGTCTTTTTTAAATCCAAAACGGCCAATAAATCCCCCGCCCAACGGGGGTCCACGTTGTCATAGACGAATAGCCGAGCGTTCCCTTTGCGTGTTTTGCGGTCTTGCATGTTCCAATAAAGGGGCTTAAGCGCTTGCTGAATGGCCATATTGCCCAGCGCCGAGCCCCCGATGCCCAACACCACAAACGTATCGAATTGGGCGCGAGCTTTTTTAGACCACGTCACGATCTTTTTGGCGTCTTCGATGTGGTCAGGTAAATCGATGAATCCAAGCTTTCCGGTTTGCGCCTGAGAAGCTACCGCCGCATGGGCTTCCTGAAGACGGCTTTGGAGGCCGAAGAGCTCCGGCTCCATTACGCCATGGGATAGGCCAATGGCATCGGATAAACAATTACGGAAATTAAGCGAAAGCATGAAAGACTCCTTGTAATTAGCGGTAGGGAATAAGCGGCGGTACGGGTGAACGAAACGCCGTGACGGCAAATTCCAACTCGGCCGTGCCCTCTGGGAGCGGAAGCTCAGCCACATCCACTTCAAGATCCGACCAGGGAACGGGTAATTCCGCGACATCCACCGTGGGCACATGCTGAAACACTTCGGCCAAGTCCACGTCTTGCCGCTCACGCGCCAATTGGAAGCGCTTCGGCTTCCAAAACATCGTCACATACGCTTGGCGTGTTTGAGGGATCAGCAATTCAATCCCATCCTCTAAGTTGTCAAAATCTTTAATGAGCTTCTTATTGGCTTTCCAAATACCGACCCATGCTGCACCCGCTTGAGCCGGCGAATGGTCGCGCGCAATCGCCCATAGCGTATCGCCTTTAGAAACGGTGTAATGATCGATGGCGGGTGAAGCGGCAGGAGCGGGAGCTGAAGCCGGTGGTGAAGCTTGCCTGCGGGCAGGCAGGTCCACGGCTGGACCCCCGACAGGAGCACTCGGGCCTGCCTGACGGCCAGGCAGGGGTGACGGTTTCGTGAACGTTGTTTGGCTTTCGGCCATCTCTTTTTGTTTATAAGCGACGTATCCCACCACACCCGTGGCCACCAAAATCAATAACACATGCAAACGAGAAATGCGCATGCCTGCATTGAACAATTCAGACGGGAAAACGTCAATTCAACTTTAAGCGACGGGCGAACTCGTTTTGTTCTGCTTGAAGTTCGGGGGGGAGGCGAGCGCCAATTTTGGCGAAAAAAGCGCGTTGGTCCGCCAGGTCTTCAGCCCAGTCGCCCGGGTTAAATTCCAGAACGCTTTTTAAGGCTTGCGGGGCCATTGAAAGGCCGGCCATTGAAAGCGCCTCCGGCGTGGGAACATACCCCATGGGCGTTTCCACGGCAGCATCCCGCCCTTCGCAGCGGTCAAGCGCCCAAAGGATCGGCCGTAAGTTGTCGCCAAAGCCGGGCCACAAAAATTCATTGGTTTTCACATCCCTGCGGAACCAATTCACGTGAAAAATCTTTGGGGCTTTTTCCCCTAGTTTCTTTCCCATCGCTAGCCAATGCGCAAAGTATTCCCCTACGTCATAGCCGATGAAGGGTAGCATCGCCATCGGGTCGCGCCGCACGACGCCCGTTTTACCGGTCGCCGCAGCCGTGGTTTCGGAGGCCAGTGTCGCTCCCAAATAAACTCCGTGCGGCCAGGACCGGCTTTCCACCACGAGCGGCGCTACACGCGAGCGCCGCGCGCCAAAAAAGATGGCGGTTAAAGGAACGCCCTGCGGGTTTTCCCATTCCGCCGAAACACTTGGGCACCCCGCGGCCGGTGATGTAAAGCGCGAATTGGGATGGGCGGCATAATCGGTGGAGTCGGGGGTCCACTTTTTGCCTTCCCAGTTGATGCCGTGCATCGGCGGCGTATCGTTCATCCCTTCCCACCAAAGGTCGCCCTCATCGGTGCGTAAGACGTTCGTAAAGATCGTATTTTTGTGGATCATCTCCATGGCAACCGGGTTTGTCTTGATACTCGTTCCCGGCGCCACGCCAAAGTAGCCGTTCTCGGGGTTGCTGGCCCACAAGCGGCCATCCGCGCCGATACGGAGCCAGGCGATGTCATCCCCCACTGTCCAGAGTTTGTAGCCCTCCATTCCTTTGGGCGGGCGAAGCATGGCCAAATTAGTTTTGCCGCATTGGCTTGGAAAAGCGGCGGCGATGTAGCGAATTTCTCCTTGCGGGTCTTCGATGCCCACGACCATCATGTGTTCTGCCATCCAGCCCTGCGTTTTGCCCAGGTAAGAGCCGATCCGAAGGGCGAGACATTTTTTGCCAAGCAGCGCATTGCCGCCATAAGCCGACCCCACGCTCCAGATGGCGTTGTCTTCTGGAAAATGACAAATGAATCGACGATTGGGGTTGACATCCGCCATGCCGTGCAAACAGCGCGTGAATTCGCTGGTTGTCCCCAATGCCTCAAGAGCCACGCGACCCATGCGCGTCATGATGCCCATCGACAAAACGACATAGCGGCTGTCCGTAAGCTGAACGCCGATTTTCTGAAAGGCCGAACCCGGGACGCCCATCACAAACGGCACCACGTACATCGTCCGCCCTTTCATTGACCCTTTAAAAATGTCTCCTAGCTTTTTGTACGCATCCGCCGGCGCCATCCAATGATTGGTCACGCCCGCATCGTCTTTGGCGCGCGTGCAAATAAAGGTTAGTTGTTCGGTGCGCGCGACATCGTTGGGGTTAGAGCGGTGGTAATAACAATTCGGCCATTTCGCGTTAAGCGACTCGAGTTCCCCTGTTTGGAGGGCTTCTTGGATCAGCCGGGCTTTTTCTTCCGCGGACCCATCGCACCAATAAACCCGGTCCGGCTGACAAAGACGCGCGCATTCCTCGACCCACGCCAAAAGCGCTTTGTGATTCGTCATGTGCGTCTCCGGATCGGGGCTAGGGTCATGATGGCCAGTTGACTGAACGTAAAAATAACCAGCCACACAAAAGCTTTGTCCATAAACCCATAAGAATGCAAGCCGATCCCCAGCATGTTCACGCCAAACCACGAGAAGGCGGTGACGATGTTGCCGAAGACGGCCATAAGCGCCATGCCACGAGGGCCGGCGGTGCGGCCGACGCGCGCATGAAGGAGAAACGCGTTCCAGAGCACAATCATGAGTGCGCCGTTTTCTTTCGGGTCCCAGCCCCAGAAGCGGCCCCACGATTGGTCGGCCCAGATCCCGCCTAAAATCGTTCCTAGGAAGCTAAAAAACAAACTGAAGCAGGCGACACCAAAGATCGTTCGCTCCAGATCCTCGGCTGTCTTGTCGGACCACCTAGAATCCACCAAACGCCGGATTAGAAAAACAATCCCGAAGAGCCCGGTGACAAACGTGGAGGCGTAGCCGATTGTAATCGTGGTCACATGGGTGGCCAGCCAGAAATTGGAATCGAGCACCGCGCGCATCATCTCGAGCGTGTCGCCTTGGGTCGCCAAATGATGGGCGATGATGAGCGTGGCAAAGCCGATGGCGGCGGCCACTGCCCCAGCAATTCCGTCGCGCCTGCGCCTTTCCAAGAGAAGTCCCATTCCCGCTGCGACCCACCCCACGAAGATGGCAGAGGAATACAGGTTAGTGACCGGAGGTCGACCTTGAATGATCATCCGCCAGAGGAGACCTATCGTATGCGCGACGTACCCCATCCATAGCAATGAATCGGCCGAGCGGCGAAGGATGTCTCGGTTCGTAAGCCAGAAGAAAGAAGCCAATACGAAGGCGCATACATAAAGAACGAGGCTGCGGTAGAAAAGCGCGCCTTGGTTGAATAAAAATTCCGATCGACCATGCCGCGCCGCCTCCGGCTGCACCTCTTGAACGGATTTCGTCAGCATGGCCACCCGTTCATTGAAGGGTGCGGGTTCGTGCGTTTGCCAGGCATGACGCAACACAGGATCGGCGGCCAGCACATAAGAACCTTGGAGTTCGGCGTAAAGAGTGATGCGGTCACGCAGCGTCAGGATCGCCGACTGGAAGCGGTCACGTTGATTGGCAGGTTGCGCTTGCGCCTGCTGCGCCTGGGCGGCGATCAGGGGAAATTGATCTTTGAGTTGCATCATGGCGAAGTGGCGCTGGTTTTCAGAGGCGAGTCCGAGAAGACCTGTTACATCCGGGTCATTGATTTCAAAAACGGGGTAACGGTCTGCCTCTTCAGGGCGATAAAACATATCCAGAACCCATTCGTTCGCCGAAATGGACTTCTTTTCCCAACGAATAGTTTGTTTTCCACGCAGCATCAATAGCGAAGAGCGTGCGAGGGTGTCGATCGGTTTTAAGCGGCCACCATGCAGGATGGGTAAACGCGAAAAACCGGCGATGTCGAAACCCTCTTTCGCTTTGGGCGTTTGAAATCCCATCACAAGCCATGCCAAGCTGAAAAACGCCAAGGCCCACGGCAATCCTTTTAAGCGTTTTTCATTCATGACGCTTTTTTCTTCCTGTAGGCCAGCAAATGCGACATAAACTGAAGGCCTAACCCCAACAGCACCATCGCACAGCCGATATAGGGCATGGGAGCGGCGGGGTTTTCTACCACCTGCAGCACCGACAACCGGTCGCCTTCTCCAAAACTGGCTTGGTAAAACGTGCGCCCGGCGTAACGCAACGGTTGGTTCATGGAAATCAGCACGTCGCGATCTTGGTGGCGACCCGGATCGGTTAAATGCACGAGGCTCGAGAAGTTTTTGGGGATTTGTGTTCCCGGATATACGTCATGCGTAAAGTCTTTGAGCGTGAGGGTAAAAGGATGGTAGCGACGCAGGGGTCGAATGCCAAGCTGCCAGGTTTTGCCTTCCGTCGTAAATCCTTGAGGGGCACCCAAGACGCTTGAGAGAAGCCAGATTCCCAGGCTTTTTGTGCCGTCTAAAACGTCCACATAGGCTGTTACCGCGTTGGTGTCTTCATCCGAAGTCACGGGAGGTGCCGGTTCTACGCGGATCATGGCGCCGATGCCTTGGGTAGCCAGCGACATCGCTGGATCTTGCGCCATATGAAGCGCCGCATTGGGATAGTACGCGCGAACCAGCAGCCTAAGCGAAGTGCCAGGCACTTTAATAGGACGGCGTTGGCTTAAAAAAGATTGGGGGATGCTGGTCACATCTGATTGGCCGGCTTCAGCATCTCGAATCAGCACAAGTTCCGCTTGGCGGTGGTCCACGGAATAAGCAAGCGTTTGCCCCTCTTCGATGGCCATCTGACTTTCCAGGGCCAGTCGCTGGGTCACGAATTGCCCAAGTAGAAGCACCAACAGCCCGGCATGGGAAATCAGCATGCCCGCGTCTTTGCGAACCCACCGGAAACGCGTGATGAATGCGGCCAGAAGCGATGCGGCCCATAGCGCCCCCACCGTTAAGCCCCCCGGAAAAAGCGGCAAACGCGCATCACCCACCGATACCGTGACCCACCAACGATCAAAAAATTCTTTTTGCGCCGCATAGGTTCCCAGCCGGGCCTGCGCCAGCGTTCCGATTAGAACGAGCAGCATCAAAAGGCCAATGGAAAAAAGCGCGACTTCATTTAAGGCCAACGTCTGGACGATGCGGCGGGCTTTATTCATGGTTCGTAAAACGAAGGCTGGAGAGAAATTGTTTAAACGCGGGCTGAGTCGCACGGACCAACGCATCGGGCCCGGACATTTTGAAGAACCATTGGCGACCGTCCTTATTGTAAATCGCTATAGTTAAACGCTGCCCCGCGTTGACGAAATCAACCCACGTCATGGCGCGTCCCCCCATCGAGGTATGGGTAATGTTTTTTCCCAGTTCGGAGGCGGCAATCGGTTTTAAACCAATTTGGCCGCGCCAACGGTTGAGGTTGGCCAATAGTCCCCCTACGTCACCGGCCAAAGGAATAACGGAGATGTCGACTGATTCGCCCCCGGGTCCTTTAATAAGAAAGCTTCCCACTCGCATGGAAGAAGCGGGTTTTTCTTCCCAGCCGGAAGGTGCTTTCCAGGTGATGTCTTGAGTGCTTCCGGCGGGAGTCATGCCCGGCATCGCTTGCATGGGGGTGTCCGGCGCCGAGGCTTCTTTAGGAACGCGGTAGGTTTGGATTTCGTCCCGGCGGCACCCCGTTAATGTCCATGCGACGAGGAGAAGCGGGAGGACTCTAGTAACGCCAGAGATGAAAACCGACATTGATTTCACGGCGTTCGTGGAAAAGCCAGCTTAAGAGGGTGGAGAAAGCGGAGAAAACGAGAGAGCCTAAAATCGCCCAGCCGTAACTGCGAATCATAAGGCCGGGAATAATATAGCCCACACTGAAGAAGATCGCGGCGTTTAAAAAGATGGTGAAAATGCCCAGCGTCAAGATGTTGAGCGGTAATGTTAAAAATAGGATGACCGGACGAACAAAGGCGTTTAAAAGTCCCAAAACCAGTGAAGCGAGTAGCGCATCCGGCCAATTTTTGAACCAAACCCCCGGCAATACCGCCGCCGCGATCAATAGCGCCGCCATGTTGCAGCCCCAACGAACCAGGAAAACTTTCATATCGCCTTATCCAACGCGTGGTTTAGAAGCTTGTCCGCAAGCGTAATCATGGGGTGCTCGCGGGGAATTTGCTTCCAAGAGATCGACTCAAATCCCTTGGCCAGCGATTGTACCTTTTGCGCCAAAGCGGCCATTCGGGCATCTTTAATACGGTAAACCCCCGTCAGTTGGAAAATGATGAGCTGACTATCGGCATGGCAAAGTAATTGGGTAGCCCCTTTGGCCTTGGCGAGCTCGAGAGCTTTATACATGGCACGGTACTCCGCTTCGTTATTGGTGCCATGCCCGATGCGCTCGGCATGTTCTTGGAGCACATTTCCCATTTCATCCGCTAAAACAACCCCAATAGCCGAAGGACCGGGGTTGCCGCGAGCGCCACCATCGGAAAAGGTGTGAAGGGTCACCGGTAATTGGTGAACTGAAGCGGCAGCCCAAAATCTTGTCCGCGCAAGAGCGCCATGACGTTTTGGAGTTCATCTTTGGATTTGCTAGTAACACGGAGCTGGTCGCCTTGGATGCTGGCGTGGGCTTTAAGCTTCGCATCTTTAACCGCACGCACAATGTCCTTGGCTTTGTCCGACTCGATGCCTTGCTTGACGATCACCTCTTGGCGCACGGTGGCCCCCAGGGCTTGTTGAACCGGCTTGTAGTCTAAGGCTTTCAGCGATACCCCTCGTTTAATCAACTTGCCTTGAAGAACATCGGTGAGGGCTTTAAGCTTGTATTCATCATCGGAATGAAGGGTCAGTTTTTCCTTTTTGTCCCATTCTATTCGCGAGACACTGCCTTTAAAATCAAAGCGCGTTTGAATTTCCTTGTTTGCCTGGTTGTAGGCGTTTTCTACTTCTTGCAGGTCCAGCTTGGACACGACATCAAACGAGAATTCTTCCGCCATAAAGGTCTCCTATCGCAATAAATAGACACCGGCCATGACAAGGACGATGCCGAGTATTTTAATGGCTGTAATGGATTCATTGAAAAATAGAACGCCCAACAAGAAAGCGAGCACCGGGTAAGCCGCGCCGATGGGGACCACGCGGGACACCTCTCCCAATTTTAAAGCCCGATAAAAACATACCTGCCCCAAGATACTGGCCAATATTCCGCCCGAAATTAAATACCCCCAAGTTCGGAGGCTTAGCGCTTGAGCCCGCATTAGCACCTGCGGTGTGAAGGCCGCCAGAACAAGCGTTCCCAAAAAGACGCCTACGCTGCGTACAAAGACGCCTACCACGGGATCCGTGGCGCCGCGCAGTCCCAATTTTTCGGTGATAGGCGCTAAGCCCCAGCAGATGGCCGCTAGAACCGCCCAGACAAAAGGGGATAAATCAGTCATGGAGAGGGTTGGTGAATTTCCAGGGTGCCGCGCCTGTGACATCGCCTAGGAATTCCGCAGGGCGCTGCGACCAGAGTTTGAAATGGAAGCGGATGGCATCCAGGATGCGTAAGGTAGCCTTCCCGTCCCCGTAAGGATTGACCGCATTGGCCATCTGATCGTACGAATGTTGATTCGAAAGCAATTCGTGGATTGCTTGGTAGACATGGGCTTCATCCACGCCGATCACTTTAGCCGTGCCAGCCGAAACGGCCTCAGGCCGTTCAGTGACTTTGCGCAGGACTAACACGGGTTTCCCCAACGCCGGCGCCTCTTCTTGGATGCCGCCGGAATCGGTCACCACGAGGTGACTTTTTTCCATCAGATGCACCATATCTAAATAATCGACGGGTGAAATCAAGTGAATACGGGGATGGTTGCCCAACACCGCTTGGGCCGATTTCTGTACGTTTGGATTTAAATGCACGGGGTACACAATAGAGACACCCGCGTGATCATCCACAATCCGCCGGAGGGCGCGAAACACATGATCCAGGGGCGCGCCGTGGTTTTCCCGGCGATGTGCGGTCAGCAAAATAAGCCGCTCGCCCGGCGTGGACGGAGTGCCGAAAAGGGTTTTTAGGACTGCATCCCGCCATGTATGCTTTTCGCGCATCGCGATGAACAAGGCGTCTGTCACGGTGTTCCCGGTGACAAAGATGCGCTCTTTGGGAATACCTTCTTGAAGCAAGTTTTCTTTGGCCTGGTGCGTGGGCGCAAAATGCAGAGCGCATAAATGGTCGGTGAGGACGCGGTTGGATTCTTCAGGGAAAGGGTTGGCCATGTCATGCGAACGCAAACCCGCTTCCACGTGTCCCACAGGAATTCTCTGGTAGAACGCGGCAAGTGCCGCCGCAAACGTCGTGAGCGTATCCCCATGCACGAGCACGATGTCTGGCTTCTTCTCGATTAAGATGGGGGTGAGCTTGGTTACCACTTTAGAGACGATGTAATCAAGGCTTTGGTCCTGCTGCATGATATTTAAATCGCTGTCGGAGGTCAGATCAAAGAGCTTCATGACTTGGTCGAGCATCGTCCGATGCTGCGCGGTCAGCACCACGGTGCTGACGAAATCCGCCGGGCGTTTTTTTAGCGAGCGGCAAAGCGGCGCCATCTTAATGGCTTCCGGGCGTGTTCCGAACACACACATCACATGAAGCGGTTGAGCGGCCATGCTTAGCCTTCTTTGACAATCGCCAAGAAAATGGCAGTGATCGACAGGATCAACGTCAAAACATAAACCAATAGCACCACTTCTCTAGGTGTCCACCCGCGGTTCATGAGCCGGTGATGCAGGTGTTCTTTATCCGGTTCCATAATGCGCGATTTTTTTCGCCAGCGGCGGACCATGGCGAGTGCCACATCGAGGACCGGCAGCGCCACCACAATCACTGGAATCATAATGGATAACACCGCCGTGGTTTTAAGCGTGCCGACGACCGTGATCGCGCCCAAGAGAAAACCAATGCCCAATGCGCCACCGTCTCCCATAAATACGCGAGCTGGAGCAAAGTTATAAGGAAGGAAGCCCAAACAGGCCCCGGCCAACAGGGCGGATAAAACCGCGGCAAGCTTAAGCTGCTTGGAAATGAAGACCGTATCCGTGCCGCTTTGAATCACGGCCACCAACAAGAACGTGGCGGAGGCAATAGCCGCTAAACCGGCCGCAAGCCCGTCCAACCCATCCGCCAAGTTGATCGCATTCATGAACCCGATGATCCAGAAAACGGTGAGCACCTGGCAGAGCAAGATCGGAAACTGCACATACCCCATCCAGGGCAAGCGAAGGCCGGAGATGCGCATGCCGTAGTTGATCACGACGAGCGCCGCAATGATTTGAACCAGAAGTTTGACCAGCGAGGGCACGCTCTTCATGTCGTCGCGCATGCCCAGGAAGACCACCATGCTTAAACCCACCACAATGCCCGCCAGTTGAGCATCCAGACTGACGATATCGATCAAGCGGCCTTGGTGGTATATGGACTGGCGGAAATCGAGCAAGGTTTGGAATCGCGGAAAAAATAACCAAACGCCAAGCAGGCCGGCCAGCACTCCCAAGAAGATGGCCAAGCCCCCCCAGCGCGGAATCGGCTCGCGGTGAACTTTACGCGGGTCAGGCTGGTCCAATACGCCTTTGCGCCGCGCCAGCCAAATAGAAAGCGGCGTAGCCGCGTAGCTAACCGCCAGCGCGATTAAAAACCCGACAATGTAGATTCCGGCCATTAGGCCTTCAGTCTTTCCTTATACATCGGGTATTTAAGGCACAGGGTTTTGACTTCTTTGCGGATGTTTTTGAGTTCTGCCGCGTTGGCGCGCTGCGTGAGGGCACGGTCGATCCACTCGGCGAGCTTGACCATGTCTTTTTCTTTTAGGCCGCGCGTGGTGATGGCCGGTGTGCCGATGCGGATGCCGCTGGCGATAAACGGTTTTTCGGGATCGAAGGGAATCGCGTTTTTATTAACGGTGATGCCCGCTTCATCCAGCGTGTGTTCAGCGTCTTTGCCGGTCACCTGTTTGGGGCGAAGATCTAAGAGGAACATGTGGCTGTCGGTGCCTCCCGTTACAATACGGAAGCCGCGCTTCGTTAATTCCTGTGCTAAGCGCTTGGCATTCGTCATGACTTGCTGTTGGTATTTCTTAAATGAGGGTTTTAAGGCTTCCCCAAAAGCCACCGCTTTGGCCGCGATCACATGCATGAGCGGCCCTCCTTGCGCGCCCGGAAACACCATCTTGTCGATGGAGGCGGCATGCTGCGTTTTGCAAAGAATTAAGCCGCTTCGGGGGCCGCGCAGCGTTTTATGCGTGGTGGTGGTCACAAAATCGGCATAAGGGACCGGCGAGGGGTAGAGGCCCGCGGCGATTAAGCCCGCGTAATGGGCGATGTCGCACATGAGAAGGGCCCCTACTTTGTCGCACATCGCGCGGAAGCGCGCCCAATCGAACACACGGGAGTAGGCGGAGGCGCCGACCACCATCATTTTAGGTTTATGTTCCATGGCTAGACGTTCGGCTTCCTCGTAATCGATCAGCTCGGTGTCTTTTTTTACGTTGAAGCCGACGATTTTGAAATATTTACCGGAAAAATTGAGGGGATGACCATGGGTTAAGTGGCCTCCATGCGCGAGGTTTAAACCCATCACGGTGTCGCCAATGGTGAGCGCGGCCAAATAAACCGCCAAGTTGGCTGAGCTGCCGGAATGCGGTTGAACATTGGCGTGTTCAGCGCCGAAAAGTTTTTTTGCGCGTTCAATAGCCAGGTTTTCGGCCACGTCCACCATGCCGCAGCCACCGTAATAGCGTTTGCCGGGGTAGCCTTCGGCATATTTATTGGTGAGGACGCTGCCTTGGGCTTCGAGGACCGCTTCCGAAACCATATTTTCAGAGGCAATGAGTTCGAGGGAATAAGCTTGTCGCTCGGTTTCACCTTTAATGGCTTTGTACACGTCGGGATCTAGTTTCTTTAAGATGCTTTTCACGGTTTGTCCTTTCCAGAGGGGTTTTTTAGTTTTTTCAAAAGTCCAAGAAGCGCGTCTTCGATTTCTTTGCGGATGCCTTCATAGTAATTGAACCCGCTTCCAATCGGATCACGGATGTCTCCGCCCTCATCACCGGCGTAATCTTTCAGCCGAAATGTCTTACGGATCGCCTCGGGGTAATCGCCCAAGATGGCGGCACGGTGGCCTTCTTCCATGACTAAAATCAAATCGGCGCGCTGGACGTCGGCGGCGGTGAGCAGTCCGGATTGATGCTGCGACGCATCAATCCCAACTTCTTTAAGCGCTTCCTTCGAACCTCCTGAAATAGGGGACCCATTCCAAGCGCCGACGCCGCGTGAAAAAATCTCTACGTCTAACCCCTCTTTGATCGCCATGCGCTTAAACAAATATTCCGCCATCGGGCTACGGCAGGTGTTGGCGGTGCAGACAAAAACGACCGTTCGGATGGACTGGGTTTTAGCCACGCCGAGTCATTATAACTTCCGCCGCCGAAAGACCGGGTGATACCTCACCACGGCGACGACGACTCCCGTAAAAAGGACTAAATTGACGATGCCAAAGGCTTTGAGGACGTGGTCCGCCGAACGAAGGCTGGCCGGAAGCATGCCGACCGTACACGCCCAAATGCCAAAGGTCCAGACGAGACTAATGTCTTCGGAGGATTGGCGTTTCATGATGCGCCAAATCAAAGGGATGTCGAAGAACGGCAGAAGGACGGCGCTGATCATTCCTACGGTTTCAACCATGAAGCGCGATTATAATGTGTTCAGGGCGTGTTTCCTGGGAGGGTCTATGAAGAAAAAAGCGAAGGATGTCAAAAAGGCGAAAGCGGCAGAGGATGACAATCCGTTCGAGCAGCTTTTAAAGCTCACCAAATTGATGAAAGGCGGCAAGATTCGGGTTGCCCCCAAGCCCATTGCCCGCGGCCCCAATAAATGGCGCAGCGAAAACCCAAAATTTGGCCCTAAACCGGAGAAATCCGGGAACGTGGTTCGTGTTGGTGAGATGGATGTCGATGTATCACTTAAGGATGAATACGAACAGTGGCGCCTGGATAAGCTGGAAGAACAAAAGCATCACCGCTTGGAAGCCGAGCGGCGTGCCCGCGCCGCCAAAATTCGCAATACCCCGCGTCCCGGCTTGATTTAGCCTAAATGCTTTTCCAGTTGTTTACGGGAAAGCGCCCCTTCACGAATCACAGTGAAGGGATAATGCGAAAAGTCGACCACCGAAGAGGGTTCCTTCACGCGGCAGGCGCCGCCATCCAGAAGATGTTCCACATACTTTCCGAATAACTTCCGACAACCGGAGGCGGTGGTCGCGGGTTCTTGACCGGATCGATTTACGCTTGTGGTTGCGAGCGGCATTCCAAAGTTTTTAAGCAGCGCCAATGCGATCGGATGATCAGGAATGCGCACGCCGATGGTGGGAAGCCCCCCCATCACCATTTGTCCCAAGGGCGAGGCTTTGAGCACCAGCGTGAGGGGGCCAGGGCAGAATTTTTTAGCTAAATGCTGGGCTTCCGGTGGAATGCTTTCAAGTAAGGGGGCGGCTAACTTTAAATCACTGATGAGGACTGCCAAAGGTTTTCGCCACGCGCGGCCTTTCAATTTGTAGATGCGTGCAACAGCGCCCCGGTCGAACACATTAGCGCCTAGGCCGTAGACGGTTTCGGTGGGAAAGATCACCAACGCGCCAGCGCGCAGGTCCTGTGCAATACGAACGATCGTTTTACGTGCGGTAGCGGGCGTTGATGTCGACATATTGCCCAGTAAAATCGCAAGTCCAGTAGAGCCCCGACCCCGATCCCGAATGCAAATAAATGTTGAGCGTGACTTCCTTGGCTTTGAGAGGCTCGCGGGCTTTTTCCGCTGAAACATGCGTGGGAGCGCCCTGCTTGAAGACGAACAGTTCACCGAAAGCGATATCGACTCTTTCGGGATTGAATGCCACGCCCGAGCGACCCATCGAGGCCAAGATTCGCCCCCAGTTGGAGTCTTCGCCGTAAGCCGCCGTTTTGACCAGCGGTGAGGTCGCGACCACTTCGGCCATGCGCCGCGCTTCTTTAGGGTTCTTGGCGCCCCAGACGCGGATTTCTAAAAACTTGCTGGCGCCTTCGCCGTCTTTGGCGATCTTCTTCGACAAATCGATGCAGACCTCAGTCAGGGCTTTCTGAAAGGCGGCCCGGTCTTTGGCGGTCTTGAGAGTGGCACCCGAGGCGCCATTGGCCAGCAGAAACACGGAATCGTTGGTGGACATATCGCCATCCACGGTGACGCAGTTAAAGCTTTCATCGCTGGCTTGCTCGAGCATTCCCGTGAGTTCTTTTTGTTTGGCTTGGACGTCCGTCAAAATAAACGCCAGCATGGTGGCATGCGGTTTGCCGCTAGGTGTTACTTTGGGATGAATCATCCCGGCGCCCTTAGCGCAGCCCCAAATGCGAACTTCGCGCCCGCCCACGAGGACCGTCGCATGAGAAATTTTGACCGTGGTGTCGGTGGTTTTGATCGCTTCGGCGGCTTTATGAAAGCTTTGTGCCAGAAGCCCGTCCTCGCTCAGGGTCTTCTTGGAGAGCATCGGGATCTCTTCGGATAACAGGTCCATCGGCATGAAATCCCCGATGACGCCGGTGGAGGCAATTAAGATTCGCCCGGCTGGGATGCCCATCGCTTCGGAAGCCCACACCATCGTTTGCCGCGCTTCCTTGACGCCCCGTTCGCCCGTACAGCAGTTGGCGCAGCCGGAGTTAATTAAAATCGCCTGAGCGCTTTCCTGCTTTAAAATTTCTTGGTCAATCGGGATATGCACACACTTGACGATGTTGGTCGTAAAACACGCCGTGGCCGCCGCCGGTTTTTCGGAATAAAAAATGGCCAACCCGTGCCGGCTGGGCCGGGGCCGATCGTGCCGGGGTAATCCTGCGGCTCGAAAACCTAAAGGGATAGCGCTCATAGAAGTCCTTTTGTTTCCTCTAACCCAAACATCAGGTTCATATTTTGGATCGCTTGGCCGCTGGCGCCTTTGACGAGGTTGTCGAGCGCAGAGAGAATGATCGCCGTTCGGCCGTCGGCTGATACGGCCACGCCGATTTGGCAAGTGTTGGTGTAGGTCACGGCTTTGACCTCCGGCGATTCGTGAACCGCCAACACATTTACAAACGGTTCTTTGATGTAGCGTGCCAGATAGAGTTCGCGCAGCGCTTCGGCGCTCATCTTCTTTTTAAGCGGCGCGTATAGACAAGAGAAAATGCCGCGGTTCATGGGCGCTAGGTGCGGAGTAAAAATGAGGCGATTGCTGGGAAGCGAAAGTTCCTGGGCGATCTCCGGGTGGTGCCGATGACCTTGGAGTCCGTAAGCCATCATGCTCTCATCGGCTTCCGAGAAAAGATAGGCGTTTTCCAGTTTCCGCCCGGCACCCGAGACGCCGCTTTTGGCGTCTACGATGATGGGGCCATGGTTCGCGAGGAGCTTGTTTTCGACGAGAGGCAACCCCGCCAGGATGGCCGTCGTGGTATAGCAGCCGGGATTCGCGATAAGCTGTGCGTTTCGAATGTCCTCGCGGTAGACTTCTGGGAGACCATAAACGGCTTCCTTGATCCGCTTGGGTACGGGGTGTTTGCCGTACCACTTCTCATAGACGGACAAATTCTTAATCCGAAAATCCGCGGATAAATCGATGACCTTCACGCCTTTGGACAACAGCCCAGCGGCCGTCTTAGCGGCGGTGCCATGAGGCAGACCGAGGAACACCACGTCCGAGTCTTTGCTAATGGTGGCCAGGTCCGCTTTTTCGCACACGAGGCTCAATCGACCCTTCAAAAATTTATGAATGGTATGAATAGGTTTCCCCACGAAGCTTTCAGAGGTCACGTGGGTCACCCGGGCTTCCGGGTGGCCGACGAGCCAGCGCAGCAGTTCGCCGCCGGTGTAACCTGTGGAACCGATGATGGACACTCGAATCATTCGTCTTCCTTTTTCTTACGGAACAAAATCACAATTTCGCCTTTGATGTCACGGCCTTCCAGCGTTGCTCGAACCTCTTGCACGGTGCCGCGAATGAACTCTTCATGCACTTTCGTCAGCTCGCGGGCGACCACGACGGAAATCTCTGGGCCTATCGCTTCAATCTGCTCGAGGGTATCGCGGGTGCGGAAGGGCGACTCGTACACCACGACGGTGGCCCCGGTTTGGGCCGCTTGTTCCAAGGCGCGACGGGCCCTGATCGGGCGCCGAGGTAGAAATCCTATAAAAAAGAAGCGGTCGGTCGGCAGACCGGAAGCCACCAGCGCGGTGATGGCGGCACAGGGGCCGGGTAAGCTGATGACATCAACGCCGGCGTCAATGGCATCACGGACAAGGCGTTCCCCTGGGTCCGAAAGCGCGGGCGTGCCCGCATCGCTTGCCAAGGCGATACGTTTTCCGCTTTGAAGCTGACTGACTAGGCTCCGCGTCTTGGAAAAAGCGCTGTGACCATGGTAGCTGACTAACGGTTTCGAAATCCCCAAGTGATTCATAAGCCCCAAGGTACGGCGCGTGTCTTCGCAGGCGACCACATCGGCTTCTTTTAACACATCAACGGCGCGCTGGGTAATGTCGCGAAGGTTTCCTAGCGGAGTAGGGACTAAAAAGAGCGGCACGCAAGATTCTACTTAAATTGACTTAAGACGAAAATTTCGTGTATAAAGGCCGCCTTCATGACTTCTACCCCTCTTCAAAATACGCTGGTTTTGATTAAGCCCGATGGCTTGAAAAAGTCGCTGACCGGTAACATTTTGACCAAATTGGCGGAAACCAAATTACTCATTGTCGCGGCCCGCGTGGTGTCGGTATCAGAGGAATTGGCCACCCAGCATTACATCCATTTGAAAGCGAAGCCTTTCTTCCAGGAACTTGTCGATTACTTCCAGGGCAAGATGTACGGCGAAGATTACCGCCGCGTTCTGGCGATGGTGTACCGCGGGACGGACGCGATCAAAAAAGTCCGCGACATTGCAGGCGCCACCAACCCGGAAGAAGCCGACCCCACCAGCATACGCGGTGCCTATGGCCGCATTACGACGAAAGGCGTGTTTGAAAACGTGATCCACGCGTCCTCTTCGGCCGAAGATGCCGAGCGCGAGATCAAGTTGTGGTTTAAGCCCGGCGAAATCGTCGGCGATTTATACCCGACCAAAAAAGCCACCGTTGCGGCGCACGACGAACCCGTTTGGGCCTAAACGGCCGAAATTAAGCGATTAAGAGAGTGAGAGAGTTGAACTCCGCTTACTTTCTTACTCCCTTCCTCTTCTACTCTCTAGAGCTTAAGAATATCTCGGATGGACAATAAAACGCCGGCGGCGTCTAGCTTGTTGCGGCGGTAATTTTCTTCAGTGGTACCAGACCCTACCGAGGTCCGTAGCGGCGACACGTCCGCTCCCAGCATTTGAACGACCGTGCCGGGGTTTTTACCGACGCGGCGCGCGGTATTGAGGGCCTCCATAACGCGGTGTCCAAGCGCATGAGGCTGCGCATCATGCGCCGTGAGGATGGGTGTATTGTCTTCCAATTCCTGGATGAACGGGCTGCCGGTTCGTTGGATGGTGTTTAAGCTGACCACGTTAATGACTTTCACCGAAATTCCCGAACCCGCCAATTCATGGGCGGCTTGAACGGCGGAGTGAACCGTAGCGCCCGTAGCCACGACGATCAATTTGGGTTTCCCTGCGGCTTTTGTGGGAACAACGTAGCAGCCTTGTTCAAGCTTCTTAAGGTAGTTGGAGATGCCCGAGCGGTCCAAATGCGGCAAGTTGTGACGCGTGCAGCGTAAATAAACCGGTCGGCTAGGGGTATTCTTAAGCGAGCGCTGAACAATCTGCCGAGTGATTTCGGCGGCTTCCTGAGCATCGCAGGGCTCATACATTTCAAACAGGTCGCCGTCCGGGCCGGAATAATCGTCCACCATCCCGGGGCCGGCCACGCCCATTTGGCTTTTCCCATCGGGGCCTACACCACAGCCGGAGTGCGTGCCTACCGCCACATAAAACGACCCGTAAGCGGCGGCGTGTTGCAGCTCATCGGCTGCTTCTAAGAGAAAATTGTCAAATGTCCCGATAAAGGGAATAAGGCCTTCAAATCCTAACCCTGCGCATTTGCCGCAGGCGTTGCATTCGGCGATGCCTTCGGGAAAGTAGGCGCCCATAGGGTTCGTCTTGGAATGACGGCCGGCCAGTTTTTCCAAATCAAACATATGTACGGAATCCTGCAGATCAGGGGAGGTGGCGACCACTTCCGGGTATTGGGCGGCTAAGCTCGTCAAGGCGGCGCCAAACCCTACGCGCGTGCCGATCGGTTTGTCCGACGGCTTGTAATCAGGGAATGCCGGCGCTTTGGCGGCTTGGCGCAAGTTCAACTGCATTTGGCGGCGATCTTTCATGGCTTGCGCATTGCGGTGGTCGATTTGGCCTTTGGCCTCAGCGGTGACGGCGCTTGCTCGGACTTGGGCGCGCACTTCGGCTTCATCGTACGCGCTTAAGCGGGCTTCGATGATGGGGAGCGCGCGAGCCAACTCCTCGTTCGTCGGTGCGACACCGTGAAATTTATATTCGCCGGGCTTTTGGCTGCGAAATTCCATAAAGTCGACGCCTTTGCCTTTGATCGTGTCGGCGATGATCACGGTGGGTTTGCCGGCTTTGTGCGCCGCGGCTTTAGCCTCTAGAAGCGCTTGGCGAAGCGCGGTGATGAATTCGCGGTTTTTCGCCGGCTCGGCGGATTCGCCGTTTAACTCCACCACGTTCCAGCCTAAGGAACGAAAAAAGTCGTGATAATGCACCGATGTCAAATCGTGGATGCCAGCCGTTTGTTGGGCTTTGTTGCGATTTAAAATCCAAGTCATGTTGTCAGCGCCCACGAGCGCGGCATTGGCGGCCGCTTCATAGACTTGGCCTTCCTGCGATTCGCCGTCGCCTAAAATACAAAACGTATGGTAATCCTGGCCTTTGTATCGGGCAGCCAGCGCCATCCCTAGGGCTTTAGAGCCCCCCATGCCAAGCGCCCCCGTTGAACAATCAACACCCGGCGCCAATCCGCGCGTGACGTGGCCTTGGGCAATCACGTCGGGGTTTTTACGCAAATCCATAAGCTCATTTTCAGACCAGCCGGCATAACCGGCTTCGGTAAGCGCCGCGTAAAGGATGGGGCCACAATGGCCTTCACTTAAAACCAAACGATCGCGGTTAATCCAAGTGGGATCTTTCGGGTCATATCGCAACACGCCGCCAAAATAGAGCACTGATATCACATCGGCTAAGGAAAGGGTACCGCCCGGGTGGCCAGAGCCGGCTTTGTTCAAAGCCTTTAAATCAAGCAGACGCAAGCGCTCTGCCTCCAAACGGATCAATTCGGAAAGGTCAACCGTACGTGAAGTTGAAGACACCGTCATGGGGATTTTCCTTCAGAAAAGGTAGAAGCGGGCCTATGGTACCATACCTTCCTGTTTTCTTTGAAGGTAGAGTCATCGTTCCTTAATAGATTAGAACGATGGTCACAGGCCCGCTTCTCTTAGCAATGAAAGGTGCGATCAAATACCCACTATTAGATGGAGAAGATGAACTCCACCCGTCTATTCTTAGCACGGCCGTCCGACGTCTCATTAGACGCGATGGGATGCGATTCACCTAACCCCACAGCATCCACTGGGCTGTTCGCAACCCCGCCCGGGCCAGCCAGATAAGCTCTTACCGCTTCGGCGCGTTTTTGAGAGAGTTCCTGATTTAAGGAATCGCTTCCTTGACTGTCCGTATGGCCTTCGACGCGAAGCTTAAGGTTAGGGTACTTCTTCGCAATCTCCGCCACTTTATTCAAAGTCGCGTTAGAACTGGGCAGAAGTATCGCTTTACCCGATTCGAACGTCACCGGTTGGATATCTTTACGAGCCACCATGTCTTTGATGGCATTCATCTCGGCTTGCGCTTGTTCAACTTGGGCTTGCATCTCTTGCGCACGACGTTCGGCGGCCAGTCGGGCGGCTTCTGCGGTGGCCGTGGCTTGTTGCGCGGCGGTTAATTGCTGTTGCGATGCCGCTTGGGCCTGCTGCGAGTTAAGCGCTTGCTCTTGGGCGGATGAGGCTTGCTGTTGTGCGGCGGCGGTCTGGCGCTGTGCCTCTTCTGCCTGAGATTTGGAACGAGCCGCCTCATCTTTAACGCGACGCGTATTCGGGCCATCGCCAAAGTATAAGTTCATCATGCCGACCGCCGAAATCGGCCGGTAGGGGCGCACACCGCTCGGCGCTTCAAAATGGTGATAAAGCGCTTCGGCGCCAATGGACGTATTTTCATTGAGAAAAAACTCAAATCCCAGCCCCCCTTGGGCTGTTAGCTTGTTCCAACGCGCGGTCGCTCCATTCGGCAGCTCCATTTTATTGAAGCCAACGCCTGCGCCGGCCGTTACGTAAGGCGTAATTGGGAGGTGATGAAAAATGTTATATCGAACGCTCCCTACGAGCGGACGAAAGTGAATATCATCCGGCGTGGTTCGGCTTCGCGCCCGCAGGTCGGCATAGGAAGCGACCAAAGCCAAATCATTATTCAGGTAGTACTGGAGATGCGTTGTCCACATGGGACCTGCGTCATAGGTGTTTTGGAAGCTGTAAGGCAGCTTTGGTTTTGAATATCCATACCCGCCGCCGATCGACAAGCGTCCACCAAACCAATCGAAAGCGGAAGCATTCGTCATTGCCGTCGCCATTAATACAACCATCAAGCCTGTTTTGTTTTTCATAGGTAATCCCCCTTGTGTGAAAGATAGGACAAAAAAGAAGAGAGACGGTTACAGGCGACTTTTATTCAAACGTGCAAAGGTATTCGGTAATCCCTGATTCTACGGTGATTTCAAACGAAGAGTTTCCAGGAATGCGGAAAAAAGTTCCGGCGTGGTAAGAAGTCCAATCGGTTTGCCCTTTTACTTTAACCCGGCACGACCCGCTTAAGATATCCATGCGCTCAGGAGTATTGGTATTAAATAGGAAAGCGCCGGGGAAGATAAGCCCAAGTGTCTTTTTTGTTCCGTCCGCGGCCAGCAAGGTGTGGCTTACGACCTTGCCGTCAAAGTAGATGTTGGCTTTAAGCGGAACGGTGACGTTTTGAATGGAATTCATGGGGCTTATTATAGTGAAGAGCCCTTCCTGGAACCAGCAAACGAAATGAAAGCGCCGCCGACAAGCAGCCGTTTACAAGCAATCGGCACCCTTGATCTCCTGAATAATATCGACGCGTGGTCACTGCTTTGAGCGGGATGTTCATCCGGAACGTCGCCATTTGTGACGCCTCGATTATTCGATGGATGCCCTTAAAGACCTTCGAACGTGTTTGATCCCGTGAACCCCGCAATTGCAGCTCTATGTCCACGATGGCCTTGGCGCTTTTTTTCCCGGGGTTATGGAGTATCGCTTCGAGGCCAAGAGATCTTCCTAAACGAACCTTGGGCGTAAGAACTCGCCATCGGTTTAAAACGATGGCGGATGGAAAAACACCTTGCAAGCGCAAGGCCGCTGAATGTCCTTTCTTGACCAACGTGCGCGTTCCATGGCGGATGATCCAGTCAATTTCTTCCGATTGGGAATGGTCTTTTCGCCAGCGTGATAAGCGGTGAATGACCCAATCGGCGTGATGCTTTGTGTGGTCGTTAATATGATTAGCGACGGATTTGCGCACATAACGTGAAGGATCCATGCGTAACTGTTCAAGAAGCTGCCAGGTTTTGGAAGGATCCTTCACGAAACCTGGCAGCTTCTCGCCCCAGGGAAGCAGCGGGCGTGATCCCTCCGACACCAAACGGCGGACATGCTCATTGGACTCTTCTGTCCACGCCTGGAGTTGGGCGAGTGTTTTGGACTCTTGTTGAATAAGAAATGAACGGATTGCAAATTCGGAGGAAAACACCTTCGTCATCGCCTTAAGCGCTTCCATCGATAGTTCAAAGTGCGCTTGTCCCTCGTCAGCCACATACTGCGTAAGCGGCCACACTTCAAATTGCGCAAGCCCCACCTTGTCTTCCGGGGATTGTCGGAGCGCTTCCATTAAATGGGGGATGCTTTGCCGGGGATCGCTTGGGAGCAATGCTTTTAGGCGTGATTTAAGCAGCCTCATGCGACCTTTGAGTTCTAAAGGGGCGAGCTCTTTTTCGAGTCCAGCGAGAAAGTCACGTTTAGAAAAAGAGGGTTTGCTGCGGTGTAAGGCTTGCGCAATACGCTCCGCGGCCTTAAATCCCAACCAATTTTTAAACGGTTCCATATCGGTTAATAAAGTATTTCAGGTTCGACGCACCGCCTCAATTTTTGCGGTGACGGGGGGGCGCGCTAATATGGAGAGCGTCAACATCCTTTCCGATTTCGAATTATTCTTATTCCACCAGCGTCTTAAACCCCCCATAGACCATGCGCTTTATGTCAAACGGCATCTCGTGCGAAGCGCTGTCCGCCTCCATTTCTTTCATGACTTTGGCGTTGACCTGGTCGCGGTGTTGGCGTGAGCGGTAGACGATGTAAGCGAAGACAACCGTCTCCCCTGGCTTTAACTTCATCATCTTGGAAAACGGCGTTCCCCATTTGGATTTAAGGTCCTCTCCCACGCACTCTTTGTAATCGATCGCGCCGCATTTAAGCCAGGTGTTTTTGCCTATCGCGGCCATCTTTTTATAGGCCGCGATCTTTTTCTTAGGGACAGGGATCACGAATCCATCGACGTAAGTCATAGGTCCTCCTTATTTTCGTGCGCTTGAGGGGTTCGGTTCAATAAGCGTCTTTAATTTCAAAAGCCCGCTCTCAAATATGCCGCCGAC
The DNA here is from genome assembly GCA_964441955.1 of uncultured Elusimicrobia bacterium. GTDB lineage: Bacteria > Elusimicrobiota > Elusimicrobia > 2-01-FULL-59-12 > 2-01-FULL-59-12 > CAYTWA01. The sequence goes on along the minus strand of CAYTWA010000004.1, from coordinate 28,047 downwards.
CATTTTGTCCATATTACAGAATACCCCAAAACACCGTCCGATAAAATTATTTTTCCCGCTCACTGACCATCGCACGACAATCACAGATCCCAAGGGCGTCAGCGATATTTGTGCCGCCTGGGTCATGGACATGGGCTTCACGTAAGCCAGATCGGTGACCACGCGCTCAAACGGAACGCTTTCAGAAATCGTGGCGCTTCCAACACCCATCCGCCCTCTCTACTCGCCCAGGACGTTTTGGCCCCCACTCACCCCAAAAATAAACCGATCACGACAGCCGATGCAATTGCGATATTTTTAATCATGAAGTCTCCTCGTTCGTGGGTCTAAGGGATGCCAGACAAGCGGAACTCCGGTCAAGAGAGTACTAAAACGCTCCCGGTATCTGACCCAAATGCAAAACAGAGCCCGCACGGTTCTGCGGTTAATTGCGCCGATTGGGTCTGGCATCGGGCTCCGTTCGGTCAAATGTTAGAGCGCCGCGGCCGAAAGCGGTTTGTAACTACCGAAGAGTGGGAAGCTCACCAGCGGCTTCGGGTTTCGAAGGCGCCCAAGCCGAAGCCGCCTGCGATCCAAGATCTGTTCCCCAGGGCATACCAATTGAAAGAACAATTGGACTTTAACCCCGCATTAAGCCGGCTGACGCTTGCGCGCGAATTGGGTATGGATCACTCCCAACTCACCTGACTTCTAAACTTTTTAAATCTGGCCCCAAAGATTCAGACCTACATCTGGGGACTAAAGCCCACAATCCATCGGAGTCGTATAAAGGATCGGGATTGGCATCGATTAGCGCGTATCTGCGATCACGCTCTTCAAATCCAAGAAATCGAATTTCTTCTATACACTTCGAAAGATCGGATCTCCATTGAGGTCAGCACCCCGAGCCATAATGAATGACCAATGGATCTCCGGTGGTAGTGATCCAATATGTAAAACTTCCGTTGATTTCAAGGAGATCCGCTGCCCCATCAAGATTCAGGTCAAAAGCTTTCGTCACTCGAAAGCGGTCGAAACTTGCATTCCCTTGGTCTTGCTGAAGTTTGACGTAAGAACACGCTGAACCATCTCCAATAAAGCGCGGGACTTGGCTCTGCGGGACAAAATAGATGACAGGAAATTCGATGGGTGCATTCGGATTATCCTTGAGCTGATCCGGAAGCATTTCCTTGGGATATGTCTGCGAAACACCTTTTAGGGATAAAGAGACAATGACAATCTTAAATACAGATGCTCCTCGTCCCACCTGTGTCGATTGAATCGTTCGGCCCAGGATCATTTCAGAGGCTACCCGTCCCTTGCGGTCCTCCACCCCATTGCTTCCCCATTGCGGGAAGGTCAAGAGATAAAGCTCCCGAGAATTAAGGTCCTTAAAAATCTTCGCAGTGAGATCCTCTGAAAGGTTGGCGCCGGGCTCAATGGCTAATTCCGCAGGCAACGTGATCACATGATGAACAGCGTCAAACAATAAATACCCTGCTTTTGGAATCCTGGCTTGAATATGCGAACAAGAATTAAGCGGTATTCGATAGGGGAACTCGGACGAGTATGGGTCGTCAGATTTATAGTTTGGATCAATCTGCCATCCATCCTTTACTACGCAAGAAGAGCTTCCCAACCTTACAGTCAATGGCGCCTTTCCTGAAGCCATCAATTCGACCACTTCGGACCCATCAATTCCATTCAGCTGTGCAAAGATTCGATTGGCTTCCTTCAACTCGTAAAGCAGAAAGATTTTCTTTTTGTCGGTCGGCTTGTAGGTTGCCGTCGTATGAATGGTATAGCCCCCTGCTTCACAATTGGCAAAACACGAGCTCGCTCCGATCGCAACTATTAGGGAAGCCAAAAGGATTCGCATTCGATCTCTTCTCACCTTTCTGTGTAGCTTTCTATGCCGGCATATCGAGCATGGACGTGCGGGGATGTTTTGCATCTGAGTAAAGAACGCTCCCCGGGTCTAACGCTAACCGAACAGATTTCCCCAGTTTAAACGCACTTTCGGACCTAAAAGTCACTTTAAGCGGATTTCCGGCCCTGCTTGATCTGTCAATCTTCGATAACGTCACTGGCGCCAAGGGAGCCGAATGTATTCTGTTCCCAAGTGATGCTGAAAAGATCAAAAACCACCAGCGCCGCCACAAACCGCCCCGACTACCCGCCATCCAACGACTCCTCCAACGTGCTCTTGAACTGAAAGAACGTTTGGATACAACACCCGGGCTCACTCGCTTCGCCTTGGCTAAAAGCCTCGGACTCGATCCTTCTCGAATCAGCCAACTCCTAAATCTTTTGAACCTGGCTCCGCAGATCCAGGCCTATATCCGCAGTCTACCGCCCACTAAACACCGTAACTTGATCGGTGACCATCACTGGATGAGCCCAATGCATTTTGTTCTGAACGGTGGCGAAGAATGTCTGGGAGATCTCCGCCTTGGGGTCATAATCAATGCTGGTCGAAAAGATGTCGAGGACTTTTCGGTAGAAATTCCGCTCAGAGGCTCGGATCGCGCGGATGCGCTCGAGCAATTCATCAAAGTAGCGGTTTTGGACTCCGCCCTCGGCCAGCCGAGCATCGTCCATCGCGAAACCCTTTACTAGATAGTCCCGCAATCGCTGGGTCGCCCAAATGCGGGACTGTGTGCCACGCTGGGACTTGACCCTATACCCGACCGAGATGATGACGTCAAGATTGTAATGCTGGGTATCGTAGGACTTGCCGTCCGCCGCAGTTATCCGGAATTTCCGGATAACTGACTTCTCTGACAGCTCTGCCTCTTCAAAAACGTTCTGAATGTGCTCATTGATGGTCCGAACATCTTTTTGGAAGAGGTCCGCCATCTGCTTCTGGGTCAGCCAGACCGTTTCGTCCTGAAGCTTTACCTCAAGACGGGTTTTGTTATCGTCGGCCTGATAAATGAGGATCTGGGACTTCACAGAGGGTTCGTTACTCCCCGTCATTTCACTACCTCATCAGAAACGGCGATACAAATGTCCTTATCTGCCTGGCAGATAAACCTTGTGTTAGAGGCGCCGCTTCCTGTTGGAGTTCCCGAGATGGCAACGAATATTGCGTTCGAATCTCCTGACCATCGATATGACAGGGGCCAGCCAGAACCGGGGTCAATGTATAAAGCGGATAATACGGTTCTTGTCGTCCCATTAGTCATATCGCGAATGTGCAGGCTCGCAAAGCCGTTATTGGAAGATCCTTGTCTTTCGAACGCCAACCAGCGTCCATTGGTTGATATCTCTCCGAGGACCCCCGACTCAAGAAATCTCGGAGAATTGTCCCGGAGGTCATAGTCGTAAATTCCGTATTCAGGCCGGAGCTCAGGACGCGCAATTGATTTGAGCCAACGAAAAATTTTAAAGCGCGTGTAGTACCAAGAATTCCATCGCCCTAAAAGAATCTTAATTTTTGGACTTGCAGGAACCAGGAGTACAGATGAAGCGGTGAAATCCTTCGGCAACGGTAAGCGATTCAGGCCCGCATTGGACTGAAGAATGAGCTGCTGATCATCTCCCCAATGTTTTCCGCGATGGAGCAAAGCAACGCACAACGAACCATTCTGACTTTGTGACTTCGAAAAAACGGTTCCTTCGAGCTGCTTCGTCGCATCCGAGAGGCATGATGCAGTCGACCTCTCATTCCATTTCACCGCCTTAAACTCAGGGATATAGCTGGCGAGTTTTGACGTTGAGGAGGGTTGGAGCGTCGGTGCTTTAGTCTCAGCGTCGCCCCGTGGCCCAAAAAACTGAATCACGCTAAGCCAGATAACCAAACTGAACCCAATGATGCATCCCGCAGATACCAAAACTGGCTTGCACAGTCGAACCAATCTCTAACCTCCCTGCTGAGTAACCCCGCAACTGTCCGATGGAGGTGCGGGGTTGTTTTGCATCTGCGTAAAGTAACCTCCCCGGATCCAACTCTCTTCAAAATACCCCGAATGCCCTGAACGCATTGTGTTTATGGGATAAATTTGATTTTGGGTCCATTTTCGAATCCCGCGGCCGGGTGCGCCTTGTGCGCCGAAAAGCCTTTGAAGCGCACCAAATCATCCGCGCCTCCAACGCCCCCATCCTCAAGCCGCCGGCGATCCAAACGCTCCTCGCCAAAGCTTACGACCTACAAAAAACCTTGGCCTCGACGCCCGGCCTGACCCGTTTTGCTCTGGCCAAGCGCATGAGGGTCGACCCCACCCGCGTCAGCCAAATTCTGAATCTTTTGAAGCTCGCACCCCGGATTCAAGACTACATCCGAACCCTGCCACCTACGGTCCACCACCCAGTCATCAGCGACCGCGATTGGAACCGGCTATCCCGACTACGTGATCCCCTCGAGCAGATTAAAGCGTTTGAAGGGTTACTGCATCACCCCAACGCGATTGCTTCCGGGAAACGTGAAGTGGTGGCCGTTTGACGGAGGTGCTCACCACCCGACCACCACAGGAACAGGTACAGGCGTCTTGATCCCAACTTGGGTTGCAACAGGCGTATAGATATCAACATCTTCTCGTGGCGAATGAATCGATACGATCAAAGAGTACCGGCTTTTTTTGTTACAGCAATCCAAGTTGCGACGCTCGCGCCACCACCCGATACTTGGGTGGACCGCGATGAAATTGGATGCGGATAGCTGCACCGCATTTCCCTTCCAAATGTCCGAATGAACAGACCCTATATCACGCTGTTGTTGTCCCAAAACCCAATGATCGTTGGGCGATGCCGTCCCCGGATGACCATCGTCGGATTCACGCGCCTCGCGGTTGATTCGTGCAACAAATTGCTGTCTATTTTCTTCTGGAGCGTTTATTTTAAAACGGAGGCCGTGCGACGCATATCTATATTTGTTTTCCCATCCGATCTCCCCAGGACCTGGCTCGACAAAATAAGAAAGGGTAATTCGCATCTCTACCTTTGTTTCGCCCAGGGAACGCAGCACATCTCTCGGCCAAGGGAGCGGATAAAGATGCATTTCATTACTACCATAATCATTGCCTTCTTTTTTGAAGGGTTGAATTTCAGCCTGGCTAACAAGGGTTAGCCTATTTCTTAAACAATAAATCGCTCGTTCTAAGTTTGGAACACCGTACCCACACGCTCGAAGAAGCGTTTTATATGAGGTTTTGTTATCGGCCCCCTTAAATTGCTTTTCCATAGCCTCGGTCCACTGCGCAGAATGCACCATCAGCCCACGAACAGTTTCCGGCCAAGCTTCCGGATATTCGGCTTGTATGATTGCCGTCATGCGAGCTGCGAGTGCCGTGGCGGCACTCGTGGCGTTAAAAATTGCGAAGTGTTTTATGGTGGTATCGTGCGATGTGGAGATTAACTGGAGCTCATCAGCTTCGACCATCCCTCCATTCGGACCCCGGGCGACATTGCCACCCTCGCACACAACCTCGGGCTTAATCGGCCACTTTGACGAATCCCAAGCGACGGAAGTCGTGCTAAACGGCGATAGTTGGCCCGCACTTGCCAATGGGGCATAATCCTTCCAGTCAGATTCGCCAATTTTCGTCTTTTCTGTATATGCGCCAACGGTCAACGCATTCCATGCTTGGCCCGGATCTTCGACATCGCTGGTTTTATTACTTTCCGGATAACTTGAGTATTCCTTGTCACTTGCGTTGCCCGCGCTAATAAGCAAAAGACGCTTTTTCGTTGGGTCGTCTACGCCCGCGGCAAGTTGATCGATGGCTCCCGACCAGGATGACGGTGTCCCACGATCGCTCGTCTCAGTCGTTGTAACCGCCATACAAACAATGCGTTGTCTATGAGGAGCATGAATCTCAGCCCTCGAAATTCCCTGCTGTGTCATGTGACCCCAAAGATTTCTCTCGTTTTGGGATTTCCCCGGAGGCAGGATCTTCGCCGATTCAATCTTATGGGGAATCTGAATTGGCTCGCTGGTGCTCATGATCTTAAGAATATCGCCATAGGCGGCAGTCCCTGCCATCAAAGTTCCATGACCGTCGGTGTCGTTGCTTCCCCATTTTTCATTCACGGTATGTAAATCATCATCCGGCAGAATGGGCGACAACATCGGATGCCCCCGATTGACCCCATGATCAAGGATGCACACTGAAATCTTTGAATTCTTGGCGATGGTCGCCCTCTTGAGAATAGATTGTGCAACCGTTGCTTGGACTTGATTCGAGAGCTTAAGCACAAAAGCTGCCGTCGCCTGGGCAGGCCTCAATTCAGCCAATAAACCGGTCGATTCGATCAGCAACATTAATTGTTTCTGGTTGGCAAAAATTAGGACCACGGTCCGCTCAGGGAACTGAATCTCCGGTCGATCTTCGTGTTCTACGATTTGCAATTCTCTAAGCGTTGTCCGAAATTCATCGATAAGCTTTTGGTCGCCAGTGGCCAACCAGACCTCTACCCAAGCAGGATGCTCTTCTGGAGGACGAACCTTCTTATCAGTCCAAAGACTGGCGAGGGCGGCAATATGAAAATCATTAATGCTCTCAACAAGGGACTTATGTCTGGGGGTACCCTTTTTCGAAGTTTCTTTAGTGGCGTAGTCTTGGAATGTCTTTAGAAAAAGCTTCTCTTTACCCGAAGGGACGAAAACGGTAGCCAACGTTTGTGACTTGCCGTCTCTATCGATGGTGCGGACGTTTAGCAGACGTATTCGACTCTTAATATTTTCCAGGCTCTGAATTTTCAATTCGTACCCGGGGAAACCTATGAATTCGATGTACATGCCGTCACGCCCCGCTATCGAAACTGCCTTCTTCGCTGTTGATTGTGTCCAGATGGCGTCAAATTGAGCGATCAATTTTTTGGCATGGCTTACTCGCTCAACGAGGGGAAGAGGTGGAGGTTTGGAAAAGGACCGATTGCTTTTAAACTTTTGAGGCTCGTACTTTTCCTTGAGAAAAATGTTTCGGAAATGGTCGTTAGCCATGACAGGTTAACGGCTGTGGGTATTCTGGCGTTCGCTAATTGAAAGCTTCAAACTTTCCGATGAAACATAAGTTCGATCACGCAGAATGGCATCTTTCAGTGAATCGCAACAGGCCTGGTAAATCTCCCCGCTACTCAACCCCTTGCTCGCTGAAACTACGCCCTTCCAATCAAATGTTTCGGGCAGGAAGCTGGTCAATGCGTTTTCAATTAATCGCTTTCGGTCATTTTGTTCAGGAAGGGCATAAATCAAAACATCGTCGAAACGGCGGAATAAAGCACGGTCAAGAAGCTCCGGGCTATTGGTAGCCGCTACCACCATGCTATCGAAAGTGTCTCGTTCGATAAATTGCAGCAATGCGTTGAGCACTCTACGCATCTCCCCCACATCGTTATCCAGTGACCGACCTCCGCCTATCGCATCGAACTCATCAAATAGATAAATACCCTTCTGGCGGCCAATGAGATCGAATATCTGTCGCAGCTTGGCGCTGGTTTCGCCCATGTATTTAGTCACCAACCGATCCACCTGGACGGTGTGCAACGGCAAGCGCAACTCGTGCGCAAAAACGCGAGCTGTCATGGTTTTCCCTGTGCCTGGGGGGCCTGTCAGCAAGATTTTGCTACGAGGGGCTAAAGCATGCTGTTTCAGTTTGTGGCTCTGCACATACTCATGGAGTATCCGGCGAATACGCGTAAGCAACGCATCAGGAAGAACGAGAGCAGAGATTGGCGTCTTGGATTCTTCAGTGTTGACCAGTCCCTGGAGTTCTGGGAGGACATCTGTGAGCATGCGAGGAGCTTTTGTATTACGGGCTTGGTCTATGATGCCCCTAATTTCGAGCGCCAAGGCTCCGTGTCCCCGCTCAGCTTCGTGAGCAGCAACCTGTAAAGCGGTGGTAAAAAATTGCTCTTGATCCTCGCTCCAGTGGGAGCGGATCAACGATTTGATTTGTTCCGAAGTTGCCATAGAGAAACGATACCGCTTTTTGATTTGTTCATAAAGAGTTTTCTATTCCATCATGAATTAAGTCGAAATTCCTCGGCTCTCATTTGTCAACAAGGCAATACACTCCGGCACATCATTCCGTGGATTGTTTACCGTCACCGACACCTCGTAGGCCTCCATATCGGCAATTGTGGTGGATGTGAGCAGCGGCGCGAGCTTGGCCACGTTCGTCAAATTCGAGTCCAGCCAGGCGTCCCAGTCCTTCCGGTCGAGAATCAGAGGCTGGCGGTCGTGGATTGGGCGCATCAAATCGCCGGCGGCAGTCGTGATGATTGCGAAGGTGCGCTGCTCCCGGCCATCCGGCGCTTTCCATAGATCCCACAGTCCCGCGAAGGCGAAGAGTTTTCTCCTTTTGAGTGCGATATGCATTGGGATTTTGGCGCGCGCCCCGTCCACTTTTCGCCATTCATAGAAGCCGGTCACAGGAACGAGACATCGCTGCCGCTGAAAAGGCTTCCGGTAGCTGGGCTTCTCGGCTACGGTTTCTGCGCGAGCGTTGATCATCTGGTTGCCGATGGCCGGATCCTTGGCCCAGCTGGGCACCAGACCCCATTTCATCAGCCGCAGCCAGCGCTTGCCATCCTCCATGACGACCACAGGGACTTCTTGAGTGGGCGCGACGTTGTAACGCGGCCTAAAAGCAAAGTCGGGCGGGGCACATTCTAGGATTTCGGCCAGCTCGCTAGGTTCAAGCGCAATGGAATAACGTCCGCAGATAGGGAACTCCTCGCCCACACAAGACCAATTTTGCGATGCAAAACACTGACGACCTTGCGATTAATGCGCTGCTTCTATCCCTTGGCTTTCTGGATGAGGGCAGATGGCATCTTCCGGCCACAGGAGCTCGTTTCCAGATTGTCGTATCTCCTTGATTGTTCCCCACATAATCCAGACAGCCACGCCGGCCGCTAGAAGAGGGTCAAAGAAGGGGCGGCCAGTCGCAACCACTAGAACACCCGCGAGCACAGGCAGCAGCGATACATAGACGTCACCCAGGTTATGGAGATAGGCCAAACGGATCGCTGGGTTGTAAATTTGCCAGGGACGCAAAACGCGTGCTACAGCCCAATTACCTGCGGCAGCAAGCAATCCAACAGCAACAGGTTGCCAGCCGATAATAACCTGTGGAGCCAGAAGCCGTTCGTAAGCCTGGAACAACATTACGATACAAACGAGAATGAGGCCAACAGAATTCAAAAGATTTGCTGATCGTTGAAGCCCTCGGGACATTCGAACAGTAAGCGCATAGGCGAGATAAAGACAGACGAGTGCCAACTCATCGGAAAAATTATGAACCGCATCCATGAGCAGACTGATGCTGTTTGACCGGAGCCCGACAAAGGCTTCGACTGTAAAAATCGCCGTGTTAACGGCAACGGCCACTGCGAGAGGCTTACGAATATGGGCCATAAGGAATCACCATTTTATTCGACTCCGACCGAATCTTCAATCGCCCGAGCGGCCTGTCGATCCTTTACCCGCAGCGCTTGCTTCCGCCACAGCAGCCGGCCGCGACTGGCTCGGGCGCTCGGTCATTAGCTTTGCATTGTGTTTTCCTCGGCATAAGGTGCATCACTAAGTCGTCTCGATCTGGTTCAACGCTAACCAAACTATAAACAACAGCCGTGCCTGCTTCCTCTTCGACTTCAAATAGGCACTCGGAATCCATTGCCATCGGACGGAGGCTGTGAGCCTTATCTAGGATTTTAAGAGCTTTGCCCGCTGGCATCCGATGCGCCGGATCGGGAGTGGCTGGAACCCACAACTGGATTATGGTCTCTCTCCATGCGTCTGGAGCACCGCCGCAATCAACAGCTTCGATATGCAGATTTTTAACTTCAGTGATGTGATAGCCTTCAGCAATTTTCGTCCCGCTTGGGAAAATAAACCGGAGTTCAGCATCTTGGTGGGATCGAAGAACATCCATGACTTCTGTTGTTATCACTGTAATCTCCTTTTTACCGGGTGACTTTAGATGTAGTGACGGCTAGGAATAGGCGGATCCGCTGTTGGAGCTCAGTGAAGACCTTCTGAAAAACGGCTCTCTTTTCGGGATCGGTTCCGCTGACTGCAGCAGGGTCTTGGATACTCCAATGAATTCTTTGGACGTCATTAGGGAATATGGGACAGCTCTCATTGGCTTTGTCGCAGACAGTTATTACGGCGTCAAAAGGTTGATCCTTGAATTCTTCCCACGACTTCGAGCGCAAACCTTCAACAGACATATTGAATTGCTTGAGCGTTTCCATCGCTAGCGGGTGCACATATCCGGCTGGTTTGGCACCAGCGCTAAAAGCTTGGACCTGGCCTTTCCCGAGTTGATTAAGAATCGCTTCGGCCATTTGGCTGCGGCATGAGTTGCCAGTGCATAGAAAAAGAACTCGTTTCATAACAACCTCCATTTCCCTCAGCAGAACTTGCTTGTCTTTTTCAACCTCAAGAGATCGCGACGCAAAATTTCGACTTCATCAAAACATCCCTTCAGGCACTTCACGAGCCCCTTATGAAAGCGGCTCTTTGGCGGGGTGAGGAAATAATATCGCCACAGCCCTTCCTTGCGGTCCTCTACAAGGCCCGCTTTTTTCAAGTAGCCCAAATGCCTGGAAACTTTAGACTGCGGCAGCTTGAGCGTCTCCATGATGTCGCAGACGCACAGCTCACCGCGGCTCAACAAATGTAGGACCCGCAGACGGGTCTCATCGGCGAAAGCTCGAAACATCCGATCAGGTTTTGGCGACGCCATATATCTGCTTATGCAGATATAGTATCAAAAGGCTCCAAGCCATTTCATCCCTGGAATTCTCGAACAAATCGCTTGATCTCGTCGCCTCATAGAAGGTAGTCCTGTTCCAGATCTTTTCATGGGAAGGCCGCAGATCGCCCGAACGGTGCAACGTGTTGCGATTTCCAACGGAAATTAGCTTCGGAAGGACTTGCTTCCCTAGCGAACTCGCGCCAAGTTCTTCCTGGCCAAAAGGAAGCATGTTGTCGCGATCGGAGGCGACCATGAAATTGAACGAAAGTGAGACGCGGTTTCTACGCCAGTTGCTTGGCCGCATTGATATCACATTGATCCCTGAGGCGAGTTTTTTAACCGCGGTCACTCTGTACGAGCGTTTAGGGCAGGAATCCAACAGGGAAGAAAGGACGGAATCATGAAGCAATCGCGTGATGATCTATTCAACGCCATGTTGGTGGACGTCGTGGCGGATCAAGTCCGCAGGGCCTTGGAGCTGGGTTGGTCGCCCAAGGAAGTGGAGGCTGGCGTCCTGCGAGGAATGGGCCACGGCCTGGCAGAGTACCAGCAGGGCCAAAACATCAGAAAAGGAGGTTTACATAAATGACGGCAGCCGAAGCGAAAGTTGGCGAGAAATACCTAACCAAAACAGGCATTCCAGTTGTTGCCACGCGGCGTGATGGTGACAAGCTGGTGCTTCGTGTAGAAACAACCGGCAACGAGACCAAGGTCGAAAAAGACTACACGCTCCAGGCGTTCAGTCCCGACAAGGTCAGCAAGGATGCCAAGGCGCTCCTCAAGGCAAACGGTAAAGCCAAAGGGCCGAAGACTGCGCGGGAACCACGGGAAGGAAGTATATCGGCCGCCATTGATCCTCTGCTCAACGGGAAATTCACCCTGAAGGAGATCGTGGCCAAGTTGAAGAAAGAAGCACCGGAGCTGGCCAAGCAAACGGGCGACTTGGCCGCTTGCGTCCGCGCTCGCTGCGTCGGCTGGCGGAGAAAAGGCGCAACCATCGAAAAAGATGCGAAGAAGCGGATCACCCTGGTGCTGCCAAAGAACAAAAAGCTCGCCCATGCGCGATGAAGAACTGATCGAGTTCGCCGAGTTTCGCCGCCACTTGGAGTCCGGACTCCATTTGGCGGTGAACTCTGTCAAAACCTACTGCCAGCACATCGCCCAATATCTGGCTTTTCTACGGGACCGCGGCTGTACGCTGGCGGCCTCTACGCGCGAAGACGTTCTGACTTATTTGGAAGACTGTAAGAGGCGGGGCTGCCGCAGCGCGTCGCTGTTCGGCGCAACGATCGCGCTCCACCACTACTACCAATTTCTTGTAAGCACCGAGGTGGTTCCGAACGATCTCACGGCGGGCATAAAGCTGCCCAGGATCAAATCTCGCAAGCCGGAGCCGTTGACCGAAGAGGAAACAGAAAGGTTGTTTTCATTCCCTGCTACCAAATTTAACGACGTCCGGGACCGCGCCATACTGGAATTGCTTTATTCTGGCTTGCGAATCACTGAAGCGCTGGCCATTACGAAGGCAGACATCAATATGGAAGAAGGGTATGTACGGGTTACGTCGGCGAAGGGCGGCCACGAACGGGTGGTTCCCGTGGGTAGTAGAGCCGTCGAATCATTTGGCCGGTACACGGAGGCCAGAGAGGCGCGATTCCCAGCCCATTTGCCCAACTTTTTTGCCTCTTATAGGGGCAAACCACTTACCAGAACGGCATTCTGGCTACGCCTGAAAGTCCTTGCCCGCCGTGCGGGGATCAGGAAGCGCCTCTATCCGCATCTCTTACGACACGGCTTTGCTACAGACATGCTTAACCGTGGTTGTGATTTGAAAGCTCTCCAGGAAATGCTGGGACACAAGAACCTGGCCACGACGTCTATCTACCTTCATCCCACGACAAAACATCTGATCCAGGCGCACCGCCGCGCTCATCCAAGAGCTTAGTCTAGTGCCTTTCTGAGGAAGAAGCTGCAACTCGCAAACCTAGGCACGTTCGTCCATCGATGCGGAATGCTCTTCTCGCGCGGCCTCCCACACTTCCTTTGCGGCGCCCGCATTCATAATCGCGATCCCAAGTCCTACAAACAGATCCGGCCAGGCGGATAGGGTCGCCGCTGTTACAAGGCCTGCCCCTATGATCGCAATATTCGCCCAGACATCATTTCGGGCTGAAAGAAATGCGGCACGCATCAGGCTTCCGCCGTGATGCCTGTGCCGGGAAAGCAGGAGTGCACAGGTGAAGTTTACGACCAGAGCTCCCATGCCCGTTACCGAAAGACTGATCGCCTCTGGCGCAATAGGATTATTGAATTTCTGCCATGCTGTCCATAAAGCGGATAGACCTGGAACCAGAAGAATGCCCGCCAAGAGCATGCCGACTTTCGCCCGCCGACGCACGCTCCATCCCAAAGCCAACAGAATGAGAAAGTTCACCGAGGCGTCTTCCAGAAAATCAATGCTGTCGGCGAAAAGAGAAACCGACCCGATAGCCCTTGCGACGGCATACTCGACACCGAAGTAGGCTAAGTTTAGGAGAGCTACGATCTGAATAATTCGATGCAGGTCTGATTTTTCCATTGGATTTCGCATAGCCATGCCTCGCTCTAAATTGAACCTGCCAACCACTCGCCAAACCGGAACAGGATAAAACCACCGATCAAACTTCCGGCGACGTTAACCGATGCCCGGATCGCTTCTCCGTCTTTGATGAGATTCGAGGTCTCGAGCATAAACGCGGAGAACGTCGTGAAGGCCCCGCAGAAGCCGGTCATAAGAAGAATGCGGGCTTCCGGACCAAGAAGCAACTTTGCCTCAGCTAAAGCGTTCAATAGTCCGACAGCAAAACAGCCGGACAGGTTCACGGCCAGCGTTCCGTGAGGAAACTGGACTCCAAAAAGACTGTAGACAGCTCCCGCCAACCAGTAGCGGCAAAATCCGCCGGCGAGAGTTCCGACTGCAAGATGCATGTAATTGGACATAAAGGCTCCTACCATGGTGGATTGGTAGGAGTTATCAGCCGGGAAGGGCTTCCAGGCGGTTATCGGCGAACCCCATCGCCTTCGGATGCGAAAAAATTAAACCATATCCCTGTTATTTGACCAACCAGAATTGCCAGATAACGGCGCTCGCTGCCTTGCGGCCGCACTATCGATTCTTCTGAAATTTGCAATAAACAAAGTGTTGGCATATGCCCGCCGGAGTGCTGTGATCTTCATTAAGAGTTTGTGTAAGACTGAACCCTTGCCCCAATTCCTTGGCAAGAGTTTCAGGAGAATAGCGAATGACGTCCACGCCGCTGCACTTAGGCGGCCCATTCAAAGCAAACGTGGCGATAATCACATTACCGCCCGGCTTGAGGGTGTCGGCCATCACGTTCATGTACTTCAGACGGTCCTCGGCGCGCGTCAAGAAATGAAACAATGCTCGATCGTGCCAAACGTCATAAAATCCTCCAGGTAAAACGACTTCGAACAGATCGCCGGAAAACCATGTCACATGATCCGCTTTCGGCCCTAGCCGTTTCTTGCTTACGTTCAAAGCGTGAGCGGAAATATCAACAACACCAACATGCGCATAACTTGCAATGAGATGATCGACTAGTTTTGATGCACCACCGCCGATATCAATAATATTGGAGGAACGATCCGGCGCGGATTCCCGAATGAGTCGCAGAGATAACGAAGGGTGATCCTGATACCAGCTAACACCTTCAGGCGATTTTTCCCGGTAGATGTCGTCCCAATGAGCCCGATCAGCCATGGCAACCATCCTCATAAGAAATCTGTTTGTCATATTTTTCTATCTGCAGGGTCACGTGATGAAGTTCAAATCGTTCATGGAGAAGATCTTGAGCTCGTTTTAAGATCTCCGGACTCCTTTCGATATTTTCCACCAGAAGGTGTCCGCTGAGAAGATCGTAACCGGAAGTCACAGTCCAAACATGCAAGTCGTGAACGCCTTTGACCCCATCCATGGACTCCAACGCAATACGAATCTGGGTCGTATCAAGATGTTTGGGCGCCGCTTCCATAAGGATCGTTAACGCGTCCTTGATCAAGTTCCATGAACCATGGAGCACAGCGAGACACACAACGACGGACGCGACGGGATCGACCCATCGCCACCCTGTTTTGTAAATCACGACCGCCGCCCCGATGACGCCAATTGATCCCCACATATCACCCATCACGTTCAAGTACGCTCCGCGGACGTTCAAATTCATACGCTGGGAGGATCGAAGCACGAGGGCACTGCCGATATTGGCGACAAGCCCGGCAAGCGCCACCCAGAACATCGGTCCGGCAAGAATCATCGTCGGATTCCTAAACCGCACGTAGGCCTCATGGACAATGACGCCGACGGTCACCCATAACACTAATCCATTGCCTAAAGCCGAAAGAATCTCAAGCCGGCGATATCCGAAGGTGCTTTTGAGTGACGGCGGCCGCTCGCCGATCCAGAAAGCGAAAAGGCTGAAGGCCAGCGCACCAGCGTCGGTGGCCATGTGAGCGGCATCCGCCAGAAGCGCGAGACTCCCGGTCCACAGACCGGCGGCGATCTCCACCCCCATGAATAGAACCGTGATAACAAGAACACCCCAAAGGCTACGCTTAGCCGTTTTCGAAGTTTCTCCTACTTTAAAATGTGTATGCACACCCATCGCTTAGTTGTCCTTTATTTTCTTTGCCACCATCGACGCAATGCCACTATTGACCATATCGCTTCCACGACGCCAAACGGCCAAGCCCCCTGAAGAAAACCATACACAGACCCGAGTAAGCAGGCTCCCGAAAAGCCCAAAACAAACCAACGGCTTCGATCTTCCAACGCGTAACACACCAGCATCGCCGAAACTGCGAACAAGCCAAAAAAGGTGAGTCGGTCCATGTTGCTCTATTTTAATCCTTCCGTTATTTAGTTCTCCCAGAATCGTTACCGCAGTGCTTCGAATGCCACAGACCATAGAGGATCAGCAGAATTCCAATGACCAGACCAAGTAGAACGTATTCGTTTACACAGTCCATATCACTCCAGCATACTAGGGGGCATGAGAAGATGGGGAAGGCATCGGTTCGCCGCAATATCCCGCGCTCGTTGCGTTGCTAGCGGGCTCCTCCGAGCAAGCCGAGGGATCACCCCGCAGGACAACCGCTTCCTGCACAATCAACGTTTGAATGCCGTCACGTCTTGTGATTTTTCCGGTAACTTTGACTCGCTCGGCGGCCGCTAGTTTAATCGCTTGATAGGCTTGGCGTGCCCCTGGATCTTCCAACAAAAGGTAAAGCCCCTTCCCTTTTACGAGAAGTCCGATGGGAGTTCCATCCATGAGGCACGATTTGGTGCATTTAGGATGTTGAGGAGTGGGAACACGATGTCCCATGTAGCAGCCAACGTCAACGACTTCTCCCTCTACCGATAGGGGGGCATTCTTTACAGGACCTTGAGCGCCTGCAACAGCAAGTCCGCCGAACGCCAATCCAAGCACCATGAGAATCATCTTGTTCATGATCTGTTCTTCTCCTTTTTCTCCAACCGTCTGCGCATTCGCTCAAAAATAAACACCTTCATCCATGGTTCAAAGGGATAAGCATCCAGCCAGTGCTTGAAAATCACCAATTGAAACTCTTTAGCTTCCTGTGCGATGACGGGAGCTGGCCGCTGAGCGCCTCCATGCTTGTGATAAACCAGCGCGTGGGAGAGAGCCTTTGCAATTAACCGAGCTCGAGTCGTAGGCCTCCAACGGATCAGCAATTTCCTTTGATAGCAACGGTAGATATTGCCCATGAAGAGACGAACAACAGATTCTCGTCCTTTCGGGATGTATTGCGATAGGGCGTCGGGCATTTGTCGCAGCGCCGTAGGATCCTGAATCTCATCCTGGACAACGATCAGATGGACACCTTTCATGAGTCCCTGCGGCAGGTGTGCCATAACGTCTTGAAGAGTCTTCCTCAGCGCGTTCGGGTAAAGCTGCTTTGTCTCATCGACAATCTGCGACACAAGTTTTCCTCGCCTAGGGAGCCCCTACAAAGCTTTCTCACCTCGTTCACCGGTCCGAATTGCCAGCGCATCTTTTGTTTCGATGATGAAAATCTTGCCATCTCCTTTATGTCCCGTTTTGGCATTGACATGAATCAGTTCAACTATTTTCTCGACCATTTTATTGGGAACGACCAGCTCAAGTTTCACTCGCTCGGCTGATGTGGCCATACGTCCATCTCCTTCCTTGTTGGAACTCCGAGCATAGCCCTCAACACGGGATACCGTGCAGCCGGGAATGCCGGGCACAGCGTGGAGGGCCTCCAATACCTGATCCAACACTTGGGGCTGAATGATCGCTTTAATCTCTTTCATAACTCGACCTCCTCTTCTTCCTCTTTCCACTTTTTCCCAAGCCACGGGTAAACCACCGGAAGGACGACCAGCGTCAGCAAAGTCGAAGTGATTAATCCTCCGATGACGACCGTTGCCAGCGGCCGCTGGACTTCGGCCCCGATGCCCGTATTCAGCGCCATCGGCACAAATCCCAGGCTGGCAACGAGCGCCGTCATGGCCACAGGCCGCAAACGAACGAGTGCTCCTTCACGAGCTGACTGGGTGGCATCCATTCCCTTTTGCCGAAGCTGGTTGAAGAATGTGACGAGCACCATGCCATTTAAGATCGCGATACCCATAAGGGCAATGAAACCAACGGAAGCCGATACGCTCATCGGGATGTCGCGCAGCGCCAAAGCAAAAATACCGCCTGTCATGGCTAATGGGATTGTCGTGAAGACAAGAACCGCTTGGCGCATGACGCCGAAGGCTTTCCATAGAATTAAGAAGATGGCGATGAGAATGACCGGCACAATGAGTGCCAGCCGACGCTTCGCACGTTCAAGATTTTTAAACTGGCCACCCCAACTGATGCGGTAGCCATCCGGAACTTTCAGCTTGGCATCAATGGCTTCGCGGGCATCCTTTACAAAGCTGCTGATATCGCGCCCTTTCAGAAATATGGCAATCGCCGCATAGCGTTGAGAATAATCATGCGCGATCGTGGTGACCTCATCCTGCAGCTTGAAGTCCACCACATCCTTCAGTGGAATTGTTCCACCGTCCGGTAATCCTACCGGGAGCGATTTAATCGTGTCGATGTTTTCACGATGTTCCTCTTCTACGCGCATCACAATCGGGAAACGCCATTGCTCTTCATAAAAGCTGCCGACTTCTTTGCCGCCCATGGCGACTTCCAAGAGCCGTGTCACGCGGTGGATATCGAGTCCATAACGCGCGATGGCTGCATAGTTGGGCCGTGCGGTAAGAACCGGGCTTTTTCGCAATGCCGTCAGAGCATCCATTTCCACCTCATCAACACCCGAAATCTCTTTCAAAACGGCAATGGACTGGTTTAGAAGTCCTATCAGAGTATCTAGGTCCTTGCCGTAGATTCGCAGCGTCACATCGGCGCGACTTCCTTCGAGGATCTCACTGAAGCGCATTTCGATCGGCTGATTTTCATTTATCTCCTGCTCAGGCGTCTTTTCCTCAAGAGCCTTTTTCATCGCTTCATAAAGATCGGCTTTTGTTCTTTTTTTGCCGTCCGGTGCAACAGGCCAAGCGGACCGGTCCTTTTTCAGCATCACGAAGGTGTCGGATAAATGGACTCCCATGGGATCCGTGGCCGACTCAGGCGTTCCGATCCGAGAAAACACTCGCTCCACTTCCGGGAATTCGGCCAGGATGCGGTCGCTCGTGCGCTGCATAGCAAGCGACGCGTCAACACCGATATCGGAGGCCCGAGTCAGATTGACGACTAAATCACCTTCATCCAAAGGCGGCATAAAATCAGCGCCCATCCTGTGAAACACCCATAACGCGCCGATGAACAAAAGAACTGTGGGCGTAATGGTGAGTGCCCGATGGTGTAAGCCCCAATCCAACACCGGGGTATACACCTTCTTGAGGAACAAAAAGAATCGTGTTTCCTTGGCATGTCCCGTCGAGGGAGCTTTGAGGTAGAGATACGCCACCACAGGCATTAAGAGCACGGCAACCAAGAGCGAAGCGCCGAGCGCCATAATGACGGTCATCGCCATGGGGTGATACAACTTTCCCTCGATGCCCTCTAAAGACAGAATAGGAACGTAGACCAGCATGATGATGGCGAGTCCCAGCGTCACCGGCTTTACCACTTCTTGAGCAGCATCTAAAATCAGCGCGAGCTTCGCCTCTTTCTTCAACTCACCTCGATGCTCTTCCATGCGGCGAAGCGAGTTCTCGATCATCACGACAGCACCATCCACCAAGAGGCCGAAGTCGATGGCTCCAAGGCTCATGAGGCTGGCGGATAGGCCGAACCATTTCATTCCGATCGCTCCAAATAGCATCGAAAGCGGAATGGCCAGAGAGACGAGGAACGCTGCGCGGACGTTCCCTAGAATGAGAAGTAGAACCACGATCACAAGCGCTGCACCTTCTAAGAGGCTCTTTGAAACCGTTTTAAGCGTCGCATTGACGAGATAGCTTCGAGTGTAAAGAAGCTGGATTTCGACGTCGGCTGGTAGAGGTGCCTCTTTAAGAGCGGCCTCAGCATCCAGCGCTACCTCACGCGAATTTGCGCCTGAGAGCATCAAAACCGTCCCAAGCACGGCTTCTTCGCCGTCAACGGTCGCGCCACCCATGCGCGGCGTGTAATCGTCCCGCACATCTGCGATGCGCGACAGAGGAACCGCGCGCCCACCGACATCCAGCTTCACGGGCAAGTTGCGTATTTCGTCTAAGTTCATCAAGCGACCTGAAGCACGGACAATAATTTGTCGGCCCTTGGGCTGAATGTAGCCCCCACCCACGTTTTCTCCCAGCCCTTCAAGACGCTCAGCGACTTGCTCCATGCTTAGACCGTAGTTATCCAATCGCTCAGGGTGGATTTCGATATGGATTTCTTTCTTGAAACCGCCTGTTGTATCGACTTCGGCCACATTTTTGACTGACCGTTTAAGGTAGGGAGCGACGACAAAATCCTGCAGTGTTCGGAGATAGAGCAACCGATCCTTTTCTGGTTTTGCCGCCAGGTTACTTCCTTTCTTAGGAAGCACGGTGTACATGACGATTTCGCTTAAGCCTGTAGAAATCGGAGCAAGCGTTGGTGTGAGACCTTCCGGAATTTCGCCACGGATGCCTTGCAACCTTTCAGAGATTTGCTGTCTTGCCCAATAAATATCCGTGCCGTCCATGAAGATGACTATGACCTGGGACAATCCGTATTTAGAAAGTGACCGAACTTCTTTGACATGCGCAATACCGCTCATGTCCGTCTCAATCGGGAACGTAACGGTCTTTTCGATCTGCTCCGGATCCAGCGCCCCTGTTTTTGTATTGACCATGACCTGCACCGGCGTGATCTCGGGGACTGCATCAATCGCGAGATGACCCATGGAATAAAAGCCAAGACCTGAGGCCAGCGCGAAAAAGAGAATGACGGTGAGTCGGTTTTTCAGCGTCCACTGCATTAATCGGTTCATAAAGGTCTCCTAATAAGATCCGAGCTGATCAAGCACATTCTGCTCACCACTCAAACGCCATATTTCGTTTAAAGCGCTGACGAGCGCCAACTGCGCATCGACAACCTGGGCAAATAAATCTGCCGCCGATCCATCCAACTCGAGGAACGTCAATAGATCCACCTGGCCTTTGCGAAATCCTGCTTCGGTCTCTTGAAGTTGGGCGGATAACTCTTCGATGGTTTTCGGGGAGTATGTCTGGACCTTCTGTCGTGCGGCCTCATAGGCGTTCAGCGCCCTAGCCAGCTCAGCAGAAACCTGCTGCTTCTGGTACGCGAGAAGCCGTTCTTCCGCTGTTTTTTTCATCTCCAGGCTCTTGATCGTGGCGCGATTTCCGTTCCAAGCTGGAAACGCCAGACCAAGGCCAAGTCCGTAATTCTTTTCCGTATCGGCTGTCTTGGCCTGATCGTAGGAGGCAATCAAAGAAGGATCCGGCCACCGGTTTCTCCGGGCGAGCGTTTGTTCGATTTGAGACGCTTCTACCGCAGAATTCTGAGCAAGAAGATCAGCGTTTCGTTCGTTGGCCTTAGCCAGTAACGGTTCCGGAAGAAGTGGAGACGTTCCTTTTAGCCATGGGGTTTCAATAACAGGTTCGCCGGGGGCATCCAATGGCACGAAAACCTGCAACGCGTCGAAGGCGGCTTTCTTATCAGCAGCGGTCTGTATGGCATCCGCCTTCAGATTATTCAGACGATTACGAACAATACGAATTTCTGTTTTACGCTGCGGCGAAGCAAATACCCGTCCCGCCATGTAAGCCTCCAGCAGCTCAAAGCGCTTGCGGCGGTCCTGTGTGAAATCGGCTTTTCGTTTGTCGGTCGTATAGGCATAGGCTAACTCAATCACCTGCTGTGTCAGCGCGGCTTCGGAAAGCGATACGCGCCGCTGCCAGAGCTCCGATTCCAGCCCGAGCAAAGCACCGCTTAATCGTTCTTTTCCTAAAAGCGGCAAAGGTTGTCGGATGGCGGCTTCGAATCGGGGACCCGATTCATCGCCTTGTTTGCGTTGCCCACCGGCAACGTCTACGGACAGACCGGGCCAGGTTCGCGCCTGCATAGCGGAAAGCCGTTTTTCTTCAACCCGAGACTGTTGTGCGGAGACCAGCGGAGCGTTACGTTTTGCCCGAGCCACTAAGTCGGCCAATGTATATGTCCCGCTCTCCGCGTAAACAATGGAACTACTGGAAACGAAAAGGAATAGCAATGCAATAGATTGATTCATGGACTCTCCTTTCTCATCACGCCTTTTGCGGGACAAGAAACTATCTAAGACCTAAACAGCGAGTATTAAATGCTGAAGGAAGTTAGACGGAGGTTTTAGGAGGACGGAAGAGGAATTTCACGAAAAGCTGTCGCGGCATTTGCACGTCACTCACGACGATTCCGTGTACAGAAGGCATAACAACAGCGACAACCGGAGTTTTATCAGCTGTGAGATGCGTCTGGCAGACGCTGTGACAAGCTTGAGGACAGGCATGGTCCATACAGCCCGCTTCGCGGGCATCGGCCCACACATCGGAAAGCACAAAAAACGTCAAAGCTAGAAAAATCCACTTACGCATCAGTCACCTTTATACCATCACACCTATGCGACTGCAAGGCTTTCGTGATTCCATCCGTTATAGGGCTAATTTACGAAGTCGAAGCGCATTGCCAATCACCGAAACCGAACTCAAACTCATTGCAGCGCTGGCGATCATCGGGCTCAAAAGCAGACCGAAGAAGGGGTAGAGAATACCCGCTGCTATGGGAATGCCGAGGATGTTATAGATGAATGCGAAGAACAGGTTTTGGCGGATGTTTCGCATGGTGGCACGGCTCAAACGAAGCGCTTTAACAATACCGCGCAGGTCTCCTTTCACAAGCGTCACACCGGCACTCTCCATCGCGACATCGGTGCCGGTTCCCATAGCGATACCGACTTGGGCCTGCGCCAACGCCGGGGCGTCATTAATACCGTCTCCCGCCATCGCGACCATACGACTTTCACTTTGCAGTTTTTGGACAGACAGACTTTTTTGCTCCGGCAACACTTCTGCAAGTATGTCTTGAATCCCCAGTTTGTGCGCTACGGCTTCCGCAGTGATGCGATGATCACCCGTTAGCATGACAATATGAACACCTTCCTGTCGTAAGGAGCTCACAGCCTCGGCGGCAGATGATTTAATCGGATCCGCCACACTTAAGAGCCCCACCGTTTCCTCATTCACCTGCAAAAAGAGGACGGTATGCCCTTGGCGGCGTAAGGCATCAGCTTGCTCTATCTGATCTTTTGTCGGTGGTTTTCCTTCTTGAACCATGGCCAGATTTCCCAGAGCCAGTGTTTTTCCATACAGTGTGCCGCGAATTCCTTTGCCTGTAATGGAGCTGAAAGATTTCACGGGAGCCAAGCTGATATTTTTTCGTCGGGCCTCGTCCAAAATGGCGGTTGCTAATGGATGTTCACTGCTCTGTTCCAAACTGGCGGCCATATGCAGAATCATCTCGGGCTCCCAGGCGGGCAAGGTTTGGATTTCCATGACGCGAGGTTTACCTTCTGTGAGCGTTCCTGTCTTATCCACGACCAGCGTATCGACCTTCGCCATGATCTCCAGAGCTTCGGCATTTTTGATCAAAACACCGGCTGTAGCACCCTTGCCGGTACCAACCATGATCGACATTGGAGTGGCTAGGCCGAGAGCACAAGGGCAGGCGATGATAAGAACTGCCACCGCATTGACCAGGGCGTGTGCCATTCTCGGCTCAGGACCCCATAGAGCCCAGACAGCGAAGGTAAGAACGGCCACAGCGAGCACAGCCAGTACAAAATAGGAAGAAACAACATCAACGACCCTCTGGATGGGTGCGCGGCTCCGTTGCGCCTGGCTGACCATTTGGACGATTTGCGCCAGGAGCGTTTCTTGGCCTACGCGTTGTGCTCTCATCAAAAGACTGCCCGTCCCATTCATTGTCGCGCCCGTCACTCGGTCCTCGGCCTTCTTCTCTACGGGGATGGGCTCGCCGCTGATCATGGATTCATCAACGGAGCTCGAACCTTCTGTTACGACGCCATCGACCGGGATCTTTTCGCCGGGACGGATTCTCAAGATATCGCCGACGTGAACCTGTTCTAAGGAAATCTCTTCTTCCGATCCATCAGGATTTACACGACGCGCCGTCTTGGGAGATAAGCCGAGAAGCGCTTTGATTGCGCCTGAGGTCTGCTGCCGGGCGCGAAGTTCGAGAACCTGTCCTAATAACACCAATGTCGTGATCACGGCGGCAGCCTCAAAATAGAGCCCGATCCGACCGCCATGCCCTCGAAATGATTCCGGAAACAACCCGGGAAACAAGATCGCCATGAGACTATAAAGGTAGGCGGCTCCAGTCCCCAGCGCAATCAAGGTGAACATGTTCGGGCTGCGGTTGATGACAGAAGCCCACCCGCGCTCAAAGAACGGCCAGCCGCCCCACAACACAACCGGCGTTGCCAAAGCAAGTTGGGCCCAACTCGTCCATGCGCTAGAGAAGAAGCGATCGGAGCCATGTCCCATAAACATCTCGGCCATAGCCATCGCAAACAACGGGGCCGACAAAACCGCGCTCGTCCAAAAGCGCCGCGTCATACCGATGAGCTCATGGTTCGGTTGCTCTTCTGCTGTAACGTTTACCGGTTCAAGCGCCATCCCACAAATCGGACAGGAGCCGGGTCCCTGTTGGCGGACTTCTGGGTGCATGGGACAGGTATAGATCGCGGTGTCTGAGGTAGCGGGTGCCGAAGGCTTTGAACCAGCAACGTACTTTACCGGGTCCCTCTTGAACTTCTCACGGCAGCTCGGGCTGCAAAAGTAAAAAGTCCTGTTTTTGTAGGAATAGCTACCGCCGCCGGCATCCTCCGGGTCGACATCCATTCCACAAACCGGATCAATTGCAATTGATCCCGAAGTTTTCACTTGAACCTCCAAGAGATTTGCACGCCACCTCCGCCCGGTAACATTTGAGGTTCTGTGGAAAACGTCACCTCTTGTTCCTTGTCTTGATTTTTAGTCCGTCCTCGACTCACAGCAATTTTTCCAAAGGAATACCCTAGAGCGATTGCCAGCGGATAATCACCAGCCCAATGGACTCCGTTGTTCATCATTTGGTAACTCAGAGCGCCGAGAAGACCAAAACAAATGGGTTTTAAAACCGGATATTCGGGATAATTCAGAATAATGACGGTGCCTGTCGCCGTAGCAGCCGCCAAATGGCCGGAAGGCATCGCATCATACCGCGCAACATTTTTATGGTAGTCGATCTGATTCGGAAAAAAACGCCACACACCCCCTGGTGTGCTAGTGGTGAAAGGGCTTTCGCGACCCGTTACATGTTTTACGACCTGAACCACTAATCCGCTTGAGAAAATAGCTTCGGCAATCTGACTGGATGTTTGCAAAGCGCGATTATCCTTTGCGACTAATCCTGTCCCAAGAAATCCGCCTGCAATGCCGAGCTGCAACCATCCATCTCCTATGAAGTACATGGCCTCTCCCCAGTTGGAAGGAAGACCAATCTCAAACTTTTGAGAGCCCACTTTAAACCCATGTCGACTGGATTGATCAGAGTTTTGTGAAATGCCATTGCGGCGGCCGAAACGTTTAGCCTCATCCAAAATGTCTTGATCCTTCCAAATGAGCAGTGCAGTACTTCCGGCCACAAGCAGAATAGGGAATGTATTTTCCTTTCTAAAAGTATTTTTAAAGAATAAAACTTGGTTCGATGGAATATGTTTGACGAAATCTAAAACGCCGGGCCGGCTATAGAAATACTCTCCGTAGGGCTGTATATCAAGTGGTTGTTCTTTGGGTGGATCAGCCGATAATTCTGTTGTCCAGGACAACTCGAGCGAGTTGATTAACAACATACCAATCGCTCCGAAAAGGCGTAGACCTGCCATGCACTTCGGAAACTTTTTTCTACCACTGACAAACAAGAGCAATGCCCGGTTCCTCCGCGTTGAGCACCGGCTCAAAACGGAAGGCGGTCTTGCCAGACCGATGATGCCGGTTTTCTACCAGAGTGCCGATGCTATGTCCTAGCACAGCGCCGAACAAGATGTCGCTTAGCCAATGCTTTTCAACATACATCCTGGAAAACCCGACGCCACCTGCGACAAGATACGCCGGGACACCCACCCAGGGGTTGTTATCCGATTCGCGTGTGAAAACGGCCGCCGTGGCAAATGCCATGGCGGTGTGGCCCGATGGGAAGGAAGAGTTAACCCCTTGGTTCCGGAAATAGCCTACAGGCCCATGGAATTCGCTGTCCGGTTCGCCGTTTTGTGGACGATTACGACCTGCTAATATTTTGATGGCGGTTGCCCAGAGAGCGGTATCGATTAATGCTTCGGTCCAGTTTGCCGAAAAACGTTGCGCTCCCTCGTAATCGCCCAATGCGCTGATTCCGTAGGTCGTTAATGACGCGCCGAACAAAACCCTCCCATCTCCCAAATATGTCAATCGTTTGAAAAACGTTCCATATGTTTGATTTTCTCGTTCGATTCCTCGAAGCAATCGCTCATCCAAGGATTGCCGGCTGTTATACGTCGGCATCAATGCCAAAAGGGATACACCCGTTGTCCCCCAGAGCCACTTGTCTTTCATATCCATGCGTAGAGGGGAGGTCGCAATGGCTCGCTGGTCGTGCCAGACATTGGAGGCGATGTTTTTGGCTCTGGGCGCATGTTCCGAAGCAATCGCCCTCGGGCTGACTATGCACATAAGAAACCCAATCCATAAAACTTCTAGTTTGAGGAGACTTTTGACCAGCTGATAATCACCAGAATTAGAAAATGAATTATTCTTTGACATCTCACAATTCTTTTTTTAAACGAGTCAAAATAAAGCGCGTTTGCCCTTTGTCGGCTGGTTCACTGATATGTTCATTAACCAACGTTGCCCCGTATTGCCGAAACAAGTCCCGGTATCGATACAGACGGTCTAATTCGTGAGGGAGGCCATAGCCGTGACATAAGAGGATAGAGCCCCCTGGTTTTACCCAAGAAGTCATTTGGGCAATCGCTCGCGGAAGTTGCTCTGTAACCGCAGCTCCTACCCATCGACCGATCTTCCGTGGCGCCTCGAGGTAATACAAGACATCCCCTAAAACCAATAAGTCATATGTTTCAGCTTTAGCATGCCAGCCGCGCATATTTCCCTGGATGAAATCGACATTGCCGGAATAACCTGGTGTCATCTCGATCCTCTGTTTTGTTCGAGCAAGAGCAACTCGGGAGAGATCCAAACACGTCAGACGGTCGCTGATAGAAGCCAATCGAACGGAAAAATGTCCCTCGCCCGTTCCAATCTCTAAGGTCTGCCGGAAACGCGTATTCTGTAGGGGGTGCCACATGGCGTCCAAGCGGTTTTTCTCATAAACCGAGACACCGTATTTCCAAGGATCGCGCCGCCGAAGAAATAAAGCTTCCATATTGATGCGATTGTTGAGATCGGAAGCCCAAAGCGCCAAACGGTCCCGCAAAGTGGGGTGATACGCCGAAACTGCAGATGATCTTCGGCGCAGATGATAAGCCCGCACGTTCCAATAGCTGCCGGTTTCCGAATTTACAGTGCGGATGCTTTGATAGGGAATGCACTGGCGAGCGAGCAGCCACCACATAAATGTCGCCTTCCAATTGCTGTTCATTGAAATGATCAGCAAGCTATTCTCATCCCGCAGAAGCTGTTCAGCATGGGAAAGAACCTGCTTAATCTCTTTGACCGGGAAGTAATAAAGCACCTCATTGAGCACGATCACATCGTATTTTCCGTCTGATACAAATTGCTCGAAAGCAGTGCTTCGAAACAGAACTCCCTCCGCGGCAGAGAATCGCTCTCGACACTTTTGTATGACGGTCTCTGAAAGATCGATCCCGTGGTACTTGTCTTTGAGTTGGTTGGACAATGCAAAAAGATCGCCATAGCCGCATCCCACATCCAAAATAGCCGCTCCTTGGGGGAAATGGTCGCGGATAAAGCCGGCGATGACGTAGTGACGAGGACGCTGGTCGGGCGTTGTCAGAAACTCCCATTGCCCTGTCCGATAGGTTTCTTCCCAGTTGGATGCACTGTTGTGAACCAGCAAATTCCAGAAATTTCTCAGATGGCGCTGAACGCCATAAGACGGATTCAGCTGTTCGAGAAACCCCAAACTTCTAGAAAAAGCCGCTCGATAAGCACCGTATCCCAACACCAGAGCAAGGGCGATTTCAGTCCAATCATGACGGCGCGTAAGGATGGCCGAAAAAATGATCCCGGTCGCCACTAAAGGACCGATGACAATCCATAGCGCCTTCCGGAGCCTAAATAGCGTCAACGTCACAAAAAGCACGTTGGCGACATGCAAGCAAGGAAGAATATCCGCCGAAAAGACATCGGCTGAAACGCTTAGGATCAGGAGTATTCCAATTGCAATTTGGATTGAAAACCCAGTCAGGATTCTTCTTAAAACACCCTTTTCCAGGCGTAGTGAAGGCAAAATAAACGGGGCAAAATAAAAAAGATAACCGACTCGGTTGATAAGATCCCAGATCGGAAGCGCCAGTGTCCTGTCCAGAAGGGAATTCGCGAAATGGTCGAGTGTATGCGGATCTGTGTGGAGCGCGTGACCAAAGAACTCAAGGGCGATAAATGCCAATGTGATGGCTGTCGTAGGAATCCAGATTTCTTGTGTGTATTGAACAGGAAAGAGACTAAAGGAAGGCCGCAAATTCTTCATCAATTAGTCCATTACATGGGCACCGAGATACCCCGCAAGTCCAAGGAGTCCGACGGAGACAAGTGTCACAGCCCAATAGACAACGG
>CAYTWA010000003.1:211193-339914 GCA_964441955.1 uncultured Elusimicrobia bacterium | reverse complement strand
TTTAAACAGCCACACGGCTCAGCTCGTGACCGTTGACTAAATGGGGAGCATTACAAACCCTTCTCATCGCGTCAGCCGGCACCATTTGATGCGCTCCAAGAGGCGGATAATATAACTCGGAGACTTTATAGTCCTCCGGCATTATTGATCAATAATGAATTGGAGATTATCCAATTCCGGGGCCTTGTAAGTCCCTACATCGGCTCTGTCCCGGGGAAAGCCACTCTCAAATTACTCCATATGGTCCCCAGGGCTTTGGGTCAGGAGTTGTCGGTCCTCATCGATGAAGCGCGAGCAAATGGTGCCGGAGTGCAAAAGAAAGACATCCAAGTCGAAATCCATGGGACGTGGAAGCCTGTCACGGTACGCGTATTTCCGATTAAAAGTCCGTCATCAGCAGAATTCGTTTTTCTGATCTTTTTTGAGGAGCGGTCACAAGTTTCTCCCAGCTGGGAACCTCACAAAGGTCCTGAACGGCGCGCAAAACCTATGCCGGTGGAAGTGGCCGTCTTAGAAAACGCTCAGCTTAAGCAGCAACTGTTTGCGCTAGAGGCCCATTTACAGTCAACGATCGAAAAAAGCGATGCGCTGAATGAAGAACTGCTTTCCGCCAATGAGGAAATTCTTTCGACGAACGAAGAATTGCAAGCGGGCAACGAAGAACTCGAAACCACGAAAGAAGAGCTTCAGTCGACCAATGAGGAGTTGACGACCTTAAACAGCGAGCTTAAAAGTAGCGCTGACGAGGCCTACCAGGCGCGTGACCGCAGCCAGAGGATCATTGATACCGTCAGGCAACCTCTTTTAGTTTTAGATCCTAGCCTGCGGATTTTACAAGCCAATCAAACGTTTTTGGAAACATACAAGATGTCAGCTGCCGCCACCGAGAACCAGCTCTTTTATGATCTTCGCAATGGGCAGTGGAACATTCCCAAACTCCGTGTGCTTTTAGAAAATGTTCTCCCCCGGCATCACGCGGTAAAAGACTTTGAAGTGAGCCGCGATTTCCAAGATATCGGATCGCGAACGATGCTGCTAAATGCGCGCCAAGTGTTGCGGGCCGATGGTTCACCCGACAGGATTCTTCTCTCCATGGAGGATATCACCGAGCGTCGGGAAAACCAGGAAAAGATGGCCGTAAAGAACCGAGATTTACAGCAACTAAGCCAAAGCCTCGAGACGCGCGTTGATGACCGCTCCCGCGAGCTCGCTGCCTCCCAGGAAGCGTTGCATCAGGCAAGGCAGCTAGAAGCCATTGGGCGATTGGCGGGAGGCGTTGCGCACGATTTCAATAATCTCATGACCGGAATATTGGGAATGGCTGAAGATCTGCAGGAAGAACTCCCGAAGACAGGGAGTTCTTACGAAAATTTAGCAGAGATTATTCAGGCGGCAAATAAAGCATGCGCATTGACCAAGCAGCTCTTGGCTTTTGGGCGTCGACAGTTGTTTACGCCGCGTGTCTTGGATTTAAACGTTGTTATTACTGAAATGAAGGCGCTTTTTCAGCGGTTCATCGGAGAGAATACAGAATTCACCACTCTGTTAGCCGCTGACCTATGGCCAATAAGCGCGGATCAAAGTCAGCTGGAGCAGGTGATGCTTAATCTCATCGTGAACTCTCGCGACGCCATGCCGCGCGGTGGTAAAGTGACTATGGAAACCTCGAACTTCGAGTTGCCACAAGAGATGATCCCGGGGCATTTTAATCTTAAGCCCGGATTGTATGTGCAACTGGCCGTTTCTGATACGGGCTTGGGTATGGACGTCGAAACCCTGCATCGAATCTTTGAACCCTTCTTTACGACGAAAGAGCAAGGAAAAGGGACGGGTCTGGGTTTGGCGACAACTTACGGAATTGTTAAGCAACATGAGGGAGACATTTCCGTTTATAGCGAGCTCGACCATGGCACGACATTTAAGATCTACTTTCCGCGCGTGGCAGGGACAGACAAACGCGAAGAGCAGCCTTCATTAAAGAATGCAACATGCGTGGGTACGGAAACCATTCTCGTGGTGGAGGATGAAGACATTGTTCGGCGCGTTGCTACAAAAGCGCTGCGCAAATGCGGCTATAAAATCCTTTCAGCAAAGAACGGAAAAGAAGCGATTAATCTCGTAAAAACCACAGCAGATCCGATCCATTTACTTCTGACCGACGTGATCATGCCGGGCATGGATGGGCGGGAATTGGCTGAGAAGCTTCGACTCTTGAAACCGGACATGGCCATCCTTTATATGTCGGGGTATACCCGGGAAGTGATTGTGCGCCGCGGATTCCTTGAAAAAGGTATTTCGTTTATCGAAAAATCCTTCTCCGCAGCGACGTTGGTCAAGAAAGTCAGGGAAGTTCTTAATCAGAAAGCGCTCCCATTCGAGACAGAGCCCCCCGGTACATAACGACTTTGCCTCCGGCATTTGGCCCCTTGCGAACGAGCTTTATTGGTAGATGAAGTTTTTGGCGGGTTGGCCGGCTCGAATCGGGTCGATGACAGCAATGTCGAGGACGGAGAGAAGTTCAGCCTGACGGTTGAGGGCCGCGGATATGTGGGCAGAGCCTAAATGGGCGTCCAAGGCCTGCTGGCTTTCCCACTGTTCCACGAAATAGAAGGTTCCAGGGCGGTCGATGCGTTTATGCAGGGCATACGTGACACAGCCTGCTTCCGCATGCGTAGGAGACAAAAGGCCTATCAGCATTTTTTCGGTCGCGGCCTCCATTCCGGCCTTGGCTTGGACAGTGGCTAAAACATAGAGGGGCTTTCCGTTCACCGTCCCATCCTACCAAAAACCTAAAAGCGGACGATCTCCCTTTGCACCCTTACAGCATACCGAGCGCGCCTTAAGCCGTGCTACGATTTCGCTCCCATGGCCGTTTCAACAAACCCCACGTTAGAAAAAGAAATTGCGCGACGGCGCACGTTTGCGATTATTTCGCATCCAGACGCCGGCAAAACCACGCTGACCGAAAAACTGCTTTTGTATGGCGGTGCCATCCAGCTCGCCGGGGCCGTCACCGCGCGCAGCAAACAGCGGGCGACCGCCTCGGACTGGATGGAACTCGAAAAGAAGCGCGGCATTTCAATCAGTTCGACGGTTTTGCAGTTTGAATACGACCGTCGCATCATCAATCTCCTGGATACGCCTGGTCACAACGATTTTTCCGAAGATACTTACCGCGTTCTAACCGCTGTCGATGCGGCCATCATGGTGATCGATGGCGCCAAGGGGTTGGAAAGCCAGACGTTCAAGCTGTTTGAAGTGTGCAAACGTCGCGGCATTCCTCTATTTACCTTCATCAACAAATTAGACCGTCCCATTCGCGAACCGCTGGCCCTGCTGGATGAACTGGAGCACAAACTGGGGCTTAAACCCTATGCGATGAATTGGCCGTTGGGCAGCGGGGTTGATTTTCGCGGCGTTTACGACCGCCTTTCCCAGGAAATTCATCTCTTTGAGCGAACCCCCGGCGGCGTCTATCGCGCTCCCGTCCACGTACGCGGCGTAAAAGACCCGGAGTTATCCGCCGCGGTCGTGCCGGATGTGTTTCGTCGTTTTGCCGATGAAACGGATATTTTGGACGGGTTA
This sequence comes from uncultured Elusimicrobia bacterium, assembly GCA_964441955.1. GTDB lineage: Bacteria > Elusimicrobiota > Elusimicrobia > 2-01-FULL-59-12 > 2-01-FULL-59-12 > CAYTWA01. The sequence goes on along the minus strand of CAYTWA010000003.1, from coordinate 336,329 downwards.
GGCCCCGCCTTTGACCCCCACGCGGTGCTCTCCGGCAAACAAACCCCTGTCTTTTTTGGAAGCGCGACCAATAACTTCGGCGTGGAGCGCTTGTTAAAAGGTTTCCTCGACTACGCCGCGCCCCCCGCCCCCCACTTATGTGAAGCAGGCATCATCGCGCCGGAAGATCCACGCTTTTCGGCCTTTATTTTTAAAATCCAGGCCAATATGGACCCGCGTCATCGCGATTGCCTGGTCTTCATGCGAGTGTGTTCAGGCGTCTTTAAGCGGGATATGTGGGTCCGCCACAGCCGCTCCTCCGAGCCGGTTAAACTTAATTACTCACACAAACTCTTCGGCCGCGATCGGGAAACGGTGGACGCGGCCTACCCCGGTGATATCGTGGGGCTCGTGGGGCACCCGGAATTTCGCATCGGAGACACGCTGTCGCAGGACCCGGCGATTATCTATCACGAAATCCCGCGTTTTCCGCCGGAAACCTTCGCCTGCCTTCAAAACCTCAACACCTCCAAATTTAAACCCTACCGCAAAGGTTTGCAGCAGCTCTTAGACGAAGGCATTTTGCAATCCTTCACCACGGAGCGCGCCGGAAGCCAAACGATGGTTCTGGGGGCCGTGGGCCCGCTTCAATTTGAAGTGGCTCGCTATCGGCTGGAAAGTGAGTACGGTGTCGAAACCCGCCTTGAACCGCAGCCCTGGTCGATGGTGCGCTGGGGCGAGGCGCAACACATCGATGACGATTTGCTACCCTCCGGTGTCCGCCAAGGAAAAGATGCGGATGGTCAAAATGTTTTTTTCTTCGCTGGGGAATGGCCCTTAAGACACTTTGTGGAACGTTATCCCAAAATCCAATTGTCCAACGTTTCTTCCGCGCATTAGGTGATTCCCGCTTTCTTTTTTTATGCCGCGCTTTCCATTTTGTTTCTAGGGCTTGCGCTCCCCCAATGGACCACCTACATCGTTGGCGGCGCGCAAGATACGCGTCTTTTCTTGTGGAACCTATGGTGGTTTAAAACAGCCCTCGCCCAAAACGCAAACCCTTTTCACACCGACGTGCTTTTCCATCCTTATGGCGTCTCGCTGCTTAGCCACGACTACCCGCTTTGGAATAACCTCTGGGGGTGGCTTTTTCAAAAATTAAACTTTGGCATACCGTTGGCCACCAACCTGACCTTCGCCGTCACATGGACGCTCAACGGGTTTTGCAGTTTTCTTCTGGCCCGGGAGGTTTTAAAGCGCTCCCAAGGCCCCCTGTGGGCCGCCGGGGTAGCGGGAGTTTATGTGATGACGCACAGCTACACCCAAGCGCGGATGGTTCAAAACTGGGGGCAGTTCAACTTATTCTGCATTCCTCTTTTTCTTTTCGCGCTCGCGCGGCTTCGGCGAACCAAGACCTTGCCCGATGCGGTCCTTGCAGGCGCCGCACTCGCCTTTAATGCCGCGTGTCACTATTACTTTTTAATCTACAGTGCCGCCATTTGGGGTGGGTGGGTTTTGATGAATGCGTTTCCTATCACGTGTGCGCCGCAAAAGGGACACCGCCCTCGCATGAGGTTGATTGGTTTTATTCTCTTTATTTTAGGCGGCGTCGCTGCCGCCTGGATTTTGCTCACACACCCTGGGCCGGTCACGCTCTTTGGCCAATCCGTGAGCCTCACCACGCCCGTCAATGCGCTGCTCGTGATGTGGGCCGGGCTTGCCGCCCTGGCTTTTTCATATGTGCCCTTTCGGCATGTTCGCCAGCCCCCCCGTTTTGGTTTCGACGATTGGGTTCAACAAGGGGTGCTTGCGCTAAGCGCCGCCTTTTTCCTGCTGCCCCTTTTGGTCGCGACGCTCGAGACCATCCTCCATGGCGATTACCCAAAACAACACATCCTATGGAAGACGCATTTAAGCGGCGCAAACCTCTTCGCGCTTTTTTCACCCAATGCGCTTCACGCCGTGTGGGGAGAGCCCTTGAGCCGCTGGCTAGCCGCGCGCGACATTCACCCGCAGGAACAAGCCGCCGCCATTGGATGGGTCGCTTTAACGGTGATTTTTTTAAGTCGGCTCTGGCGTAGCGACGCGCGGGCACGGCGCTGGCTTTTCCTAGCCGTAAGCTCCACTGTTTTGGCAATGGGGACTTACCTGCATATCGGCTCCCTCAACACGTGGATGCCGCTGCCGTTTTATGTGTGGCGGCTCCTTCCGGTGATGGGCAATGTGCGCGTCCCGGAACGCTGGATGGCGGTGGGGTCGGTTGCTTGGGGCGTTGTCTTGGCTTTAGGGCTAACCGTTTTAGCGAAACGATATCCGCGGTTTGGCCGATGGATAGCAGCCGGCGTTTTCCTTTTCGTTTTAGCCGAAAACTGGCCCGGGGTCCGTGCCGTCCCTCCGCCGCCCCGGGAAGCGGTTTACGACACCCTACGCGCCCAGGGGCCGGGGGCTGTTCTAACGCTTCCGTTTTACGTGGGCGATTCCAGTATCGGCGCGGGAAATACTCAAGCCGCACGCCTTGCCTTTCCCTGGGACCACCTATGGGCACAAACGTTCTATGAAAAGCCGGTCCTCGGGGGCTATATCGGCCGAATCCCGAGGCGTCTGATCAAAAACTATAAGGAAGACCCCCTCATCAACCGTTTAATAACCCTGGAAGAAAAAAACCCCCCTTACTCTCCTCCCCCCACACCCCAGCAAGTCTGCCAATCGATTTCCCGTCTAGGAATTACTTACGTTTTGGTTTACCCTCAAGCGACCCCAGGAGAGGCTTGGCAAGACCTTCAAAAAAGCCTTTCTTTAATCCCCCTCCATACGCAGCAAGACATAGCCCTCTACAAAGTAAATAACGTTACATGTTTAAAATGGGCTGATAAATAGAGCCAAGTCAAATAAACCGTTAACGAAGATTAACTTTTAGGTTGCGCCTGGAAGGTCATAGGGATAGCCTGAACTCATGAACGTGCGGCTGATGGTCTCTTTGTTGACCGTAACGACCCTGGGTTATTCGGCCACGACCTCGTTTGAACGAGACCGCACGATGGAACGGGCGCTGCGCTGGGAGGCTAGCGCGGATAAAACCATCACCCCGCAAAAAGTCATGCGACACCTTTTTTCTCACAACCAAGGGCCGGAACCCCGAACGGAATTTCAGCCCATCCTCAACGTCTACAACGGCCAAGTCCGCGCGGTGGCGGCCATTGCCTACAAGTTTTAATCCAAAAAATTAAAGTGGTGGCCTTGGCCGGACTCGAACCGGCACCGCCGTTACCAGCGGGCAGATTTTAAGTCTGCTGCGTCTACCATTCCGCCACAAGGCCACGGACCGGATTATAGTTTCGTTTTGTAGCCTTCGCCTGTGATAAGGCGCGCGCTGCGGTTGCGGGTGAAGTAATTCCAAGCCCACTGCATGAACACCAAAAGGCGGTCTTCGAATTCCAGGATGTACCACAAATGGATAAAAAGCCATGCAAGCCATGCCGACACGCCGTTGAAGCGTCCCCATTTAAAGTTCGCGACCCCCGCCGCGCGTCCGATGGTCGCCATGTCCCCTTTGTGGTGATATTTAAAAGGAGGCAGCGTTTTTTGCTCAACTCTGGCACGAATGAGCCGCGCCACATAATGGCCTTCTTGAATGGCCACTGGGGCAATACCTGGAAGCGGCTGCCCTTGGTCGAGAGCGTAAGCCAAATCACCAATGACAAAAATGGAGGGGTGGTGCGGAACCGAAAGATCCGCCGATACTTCCACGCGTCCTCCGCGCTGAAGCACAGCCCCTGTCGCCTTGGTCAGCAGTTGGCCCAAGGGTGATGCCTGAACGCCGGCCGCCCACAACACCGTGTACGTCGGAAGGGTTTCTTCTACGCCATTTCGCTTAAAACGAACATGGTCGTCGGAAATTTCGGTGACCATCGTTTTTGGATGGAACACCACCCCAAGCCGCGCCAAAGCTTTTTGCGCCTTGGCCGAAAGTTCCGGAGGGTAGGTCGTTAACATTCGTTCGGTGGCATCTACCAAATAAATTTTTGCGCTGCCGGGCTCGATGTCGCGAAATTCAAACCGCAGGGTGTCACGCGCAATTTCCGCCAGGGAACCCGCCAATTCCACGCCGGTTGGGCCCGCGCCCACAATCACAAAGGTTAAAAGCGCTCGACGTTTTTCGGGGTTGGGTTCGCATTCGGCTTTTTCAAAGGCCAGCAGAATTTTGCGGCGCATCTCGGTGGCGTCTTCCAAGCTCTTTAGCGGAGGGGCGCATTTCATCCACTCCGGATGGCCGAAGTAATTGCTTTCGGACCCCGTGGCCACAATAAGGGAGTCGTAGGTAATTTCACCCTCTTTTAACAGCACGCGGTTCTTCGCCGGGTCAAAACCGGTGGCCTCGGCCAAGAGCACACGCGTATTTTTTTGACGCTTTAAAATGTAGCGAAGCGGCGAAGCGATGTTGGCAGGGGACAATTCCGCCGTGGCCACCTGGTAGAGCAGAGGCTGAAACAAATGAAAGTTCCGCCGGTCGATGAGGGTGACCCGCACGGGCGCGCGGCCTAACTTGCGCGCCGCATAAAGCCCCGCAAAACCACCGCCAATAATGACCACATGATGCTGTTGTGAAGGGGATTGCATCGAATAATCCCATGATATCATCATGTCTACTTACCTCGAGGGGGCCGCTGTGGGCAAGAAATCAAAAAAATACACCATAGGCATAGATATCGGCGGAACCAAGATTTTGGCCGCGCTTTTAAACGAAAAATTTGAAATCCTGGCTGAAAACAAGCTGAAAACTAGGCCCGAAAAAGGTTTTAAGCGCTTTTTAGCCGATATTGAAGATGCCGTCCGCCAGGTGGTGGCCGAAGGGGGCGCCCGGCGCTCGCAACTCCTGGGCGTGGGGGTGGGTTGCCCAGGGCTTATCGATGCCCATCGCGGCTATATCGCCGCCTCCCCCAACATCCCGTTCCTTAAAAATGTGCATTTTGGACGCGAGCTTTCCAAATATTTAGACCTGCCGGTCACATTGGGCAACGACGTTCAAACGGGGCTCTACGGTGAACATCAATTCGGCGCCGCGAAGGGGTATGAGAACGCGGTAGGCATATTCATGGGAACGGGGATAGGAGGGGCGCTCATTTTAAACGGTCAACTGTTTCGCGGCTCTACGGGAAGTGCCGGCGAAGTGGGGCACATCATGATTGACCCCAACGGGCCGATGTGCGGGTGCGGCCATCGCGGCTGCCTGGAGGCTTTGGCGGGACGCATGGCCATAGCGGCCGAAGCCGCGTTGGCTGTGGCGCGTCAAAAAGCCCCGAACCTGGCGGATAAAGCCGGCAGCGACATTCGCCTCATTAAAAGCGGCTCGATGGCCAAAGCCATTGAAGCCGGAGACAAAGCCATCGAAGACCTTGTGCGACGCAAAGCCCGCCTGGTGGGGCAAGTGATGGCTAACCTCGTCAACATTATTAACCCCGATGTGGTCGTCTTAGGGGGCGGCGTGGTCGAAGCCATGGGACCCCTTATTTTGCGGGAAGCCGAAGGCGCGATGCGTGAACGCTCGCTCGGGCCTTCCAGCCGTCATGCCAAAGTCGTGGCGGCCAAACTGAAGGATTATTCCATCGTGATGGGTGCGGCCAAACGCGCCTGGGATGTGTTCTCCAAACATGGCTGACATTCAAGTCTCCAAAGAATTGATTGGGGTCATCGAAGTCGGCTCTTCGGCAATCCGCATGGTGATTGCCGAAGTCGGCGCCAAACTGGCGATTCGCACCCTTGAAAACCTCCAGAAACCCATTTCCTTCGGCAAAGATGTGTTTACGACCGGACGGCTATCCCACGTCGCCATTCGTCAAGCGATTGAAATTTTGGACAATTTCGAATCGGTCTTAGAAAGTTATGGGGTGCGCCGCATTCAAGCCATTGCCACAAGCGCCGTACGCGAAGCCGCCAACAAAGACAATTTTATCGACCAGGCCTTTGTCCGCACCGGCATTGACATCGAAATCATCGAAGGGGCCGAAGAAAACCGCCTCGAATTGATCGCGGTGGAATCCGCCCTGGAAGGCCGCGTGGAATTTCAAAAGAAAAATGCGCTCATCATCGAGGTGGGCACCGGCAGCACCGAAATCATCTTGACGACCAAAGGCGAGGTCACCTTGACTCGCACCCTGGCCATAGGCCCGCTGCGCCTGCCCGATCAAACGCAGCCCAACCAAACCGACCCGACCACCCTGGCCCGTTTACTGAAGCGGCGCATCCATGCCATCGCCGATGAGTTTAGCCGGGAGGCGAACGTATCTGAAATCGATACGTTTATCGCCATGGGGGCTTCGATGCGCTTCGTCTGCCGGCAGCTTCATGACAAAAAGGACGAAACGCTCTCCACCCTAACGGTCAAAGATTTTCACGACGCCGTTAAAATGGTCAGCAAAATGGAAGCCGAAGAAATGTCCGACAAATACGGCATGCCTTATGCCGATGCCGAATCGCTCCATGCCTGTCTCCTTATTTATTCGAGCTTCTTAGGCGAAACCAAAGTCGAAAGCGTCTTGGTGCCGATGGTCAGCATTCGCGACGGTCTTTTGCTGGAACTAGCCCAACTCGTTTCGGGATACAAGCGCACCGATTTGTCCCGTCAAGTGCTGCACTCCGCGCGCAATCTGGCCAAAAAATACAAATACGACGAAGCGCATGCCTCGACCGTCACCCACATCGCGCTCAAGCTGTTTGACTCTTTAAAGGAAGACCACGGTTTAGGCTCGCGCGAGCGGCTTTTGCTTGAAATTGCGGGGATCCTGCACGATATCGGCTCGTTCATTTCGCCTTCGAGCCATCACAAGCACGGGTATTACTTAATCAGCGCGGCCGAAATTTTTGGGCTGCGAAAGATCGACAAAGACGTCGTGGCTAATTTGGTGCGCTACCACCGCCGTTCGGCGCCCAAATCCACGCATCTTCCCTATATCGCGCTGCCGAAGCCGGAACGGGCCATCGTGTCGAAACTCTCGGCACTCTTGCGCGTGGCAGAGGCCTTGGATGCAAGCCATCAGCAAAAATGCCGAGAGTTTTCCTTGACCCGAAGCGGGGATGCTCTGGCGCTATGGGTACCGGAAACGGCCGGAGACATTTCTCTTGAACGCCAAGCGCTTCAGAGGAAATCGGACATGATGACAGACGTCTTGGGTTTGGTCATGTCTCTTAAACAAGGCCTCCCAAGCCAGGTCGCTGCCTAATGGATAAATTTTTCGACCGCGAACTGTCGGCGCTGGAATTTAACGCACGTGTGCTGGCCGAGGCGATGGACCCGGCCAACCCGCTGTTTGAACGGCTTAAGTTTTTAGGCATCGTGAGCGGCAACTTAGATGAGTTCTTCATGGTGCGCGTGGCAAGCCTTAAAGCTTCGGGGGCGGACACCTCCGTCGTCCGGGCGCGCGCGCAAGCCCTGCTCAGTCAACGAAACGACTATTTTCTAAAAACATTGGCGCCGGAGTTGGCCGCTGCTGGTTTTGTTCGTTTGGCGCCGACATCCTGCAGCCCAGACCAGCTCGCCTTTTTACGTCAATACTTTGACAAAGAGCTCTTCCCCATTTTAACGCCCATCGCTTTAACGCCGGAACGACCCCTCCCGGCGCTTGCCAACTTGCACTTGCATGTCGTCGTCGGCTTAAGCGACGCCAAATCCCCCGGGAAAAGCCGCCACGCCGTCATTGAGATCCCCCCCAAAATTGTGCCGCGGATGATTTTTTTGCCGAGTGAAAAGTGGCACCCTTTTGTTCTCGTAGAAGATTTGGTGCTGGCCTGGGCCGGTGAACTTTTCCCCGGCTACAGCGTCACAGAAAAAGGCGTGATGCGCTTGACTCGCGGGGCGGAGCTTAGTTTCGATGAAGAAAAAGACGAGGACTTTATGCGCGTCATGACCGAGGCGCTGCGCGAACGCTTAACGGGCGACATCGTGCGCATGGAAGTCTCCGCCGACGCGCCCTGGGCGCAGGCGCTCCGCCAGCGGCTCAGCCTTAAAGAAGACGATGTGACGCCCAACCCCGGGTGGATCGACCTTAAAGCCATATCGCACCTGGCTTTCCAGCCGGGTTTTGAAAACTTGAAGCGTCCCGCCTGGGAACCGCGCGCCGTCCCCGACTTTGAACGGGAAGACGACGTATGGAAATTACTTAAATCCAAAAATGTGATGGCGCTTCATCCTTATGAATCCTTCGACGCCGTGGTTCGTTTTATGGAAGCCGCGGCCGATGACCCCGACGTGCTGGCCATCAAACAAACGCTGTACCGCACCGATTCCGATTCGCCGGTTCTGCATCTATTGGAACGCGCCGCTCTTAAAGGTAAACGCGTCACCGCGCTCGTCGAGCTTAAAGCCCGCTTTGACGAAGAAAACAACATCGAATGGGCCAAGCGTTTGATTAACGCGGGGGCCACCGTTCTCTACGGGGTCGCCGGCCTTAAAACACACGCCAAAGTGTGCCTCGTGATTCGCCGCGAACCGGAGGGCATTAAGCGCTATGCGCACCTCTCCACCGGCAATTACAACCAAAAAACGGCGCGCCTCTATTCCGATATCGGCTATTTTACGAGCGACGACTTACTGACGGGGGACGTCTCTGGGTTTTTTAACATGATTACGGGGTTTTCCCAACCCCCCACATGGGCCAAAATTGACGTGGCGCCCTACGGCATGCGCCGCAGGCTCCTGCGCATGATCCGCCGTGAAACGCTTAAAAGCGCGCCGGGAAAACCCGGTCTGATTCGGGCCAAATTAAATTCCCTAGTGGACCACGATCTCATCGAAGCGCTCTACCAGGCCTCTAACGCGGGCATTAAAATTGACCTCAACGTCCGCGGCCTGTGTGCGCTGCGCCCGGGCGTCCCCCGCTTATCGGAGAACATCCGCGTGGTGAGCCTCGTGGACATGTTCCTGGAACACAGCCGAATTTTTTATTTCGAAAACGGCGGCGAGCCTGAGCTTTATCTCTCCAGCGCCGACTGGATGCCTCGAAACCTGGACCGACGGCTGGAACTTCTATTCCCCGTGGAGGATGCCGACAACAAAAAGCGCCTCATCGATACCTTAGACCTTTATTTCCGCGACAACACCCATGCCTGGGCGCTTCAGGCCGACGGAAGCTGGCAGCGCCTCGAAGCCGGAAAGAACAAAAAGATTCGCGCCCAGGAAATTCTTTGCGAACGCGCCGAAACCGCCGAAGACATCGTGCGCAAAGCCATGCCCACGGATTTAAAACCCCAACGCCCCAAAGAGTCCAAACCCTCGTGAACCTCTACGTCTTGCGCCACGCGATCGCCCTTGACCGGACCGACTGGAAAGGCGCTGACGCCGAGCGCCCGCTGACTAAAGGCGGCATCCGAAAGATGAAAGACGTGGCTAAAACCTTAAAGAAAATGGACTTACGCATCGACTGGATTCTGACCAGCCCCTATCGCCGCGCGTATGACACGGCCGTGATCGCCGCTAAAGCGCTCCACCTGGAGAAGAGACTCAAAATTTCAAAGTTGCTCCAGCCCGAGGGCGACCCCAAACCCCTGGTCAAACGCTTGGCGTTGGACTATCGAAGCTGGGAAGCTGTTTTGCTGGTAGGTCACGAACCGTATTTGAGTGGTTTGATCAGCACACTGATCGGCGGGGGCGCCCTTGAAATGAAAAAAGCAGGCCTAGCCAAACTCTCTGCTGCCTCCCTCACCTACGCCTCCTGCGCCACCCTCGAATGGCTGCTTCCCCCCAAACTGCTGCGCTACTGAGCCAAGCACTTACTTAGTATTTTTTTGGCCCAGTAATTTGGCCAAGTAATCTTCGACGAAATAAACGGACCTACTTGGCCATTTGGCTCAGTAGGTTGGCCAAGTAAACACGTCAATTTGCTTAATTTTAACTGTTGCGTGTTCAGGCAGACGGCGAACATGGAAAATGGGGCTGTCACCGGGTGGATCAATTTAGATAACCATTGACATATAGACGGCGCAGACTCCGGCTAGGCCACTTGGCTGAAGCATCTCGGCCCAAATGGACTTCAGGCAGCTTTTCGAAGCAGGCTTTGGGGCGACCTCGATGCCAAAGCCGTTCGCGGGAGACTGATGACGACCGTTAGCTGCGATCCATCAGGAAAATATCGGAGCCAACCGCCGTAATATTCGACGATAACACTCGCCCATACGACCCCAATCCCCGATCCACCTTCTCTAAACTTATTGCCAGTAACGATTCGCTCAGAGAGCGGATGCCCAAATTCATCTAAACCTCGAATAGCGTTTTCCGTGTTTGTTATTGCGATGACTATTTGGTCTGGCTCTTCGGTGATCCGAAGTCGCACCCATCCAAAACCCTTACAACTTGAAATTACAGCGTCCATGGCGTTCTTCAAAAGCTCATTCATCACAAAATTCAGCGATGCGCTTAAGACAATGAAAGTAGCGGCCCCTTTTGGATCAAAGACTCCTTCTACGTACACAAGCCAGTGGCGAACGACTTTATGCAATCGTCTGTGAAACGACTCAGAAAATGCGCTGACATCGGGAGTTCCGGTCATTTCATTAAATTCGATGGACGACATATTTTCGCGAACGCGGCGTCTAAGTCCTTGCTTAACGGCGAGAGGCGTCTCGGCGCTTACCCATATTGGCCAGCTATCATAAATGGTTGTTTTGAGACGCCGTTCTTGATCCATTTCGATAAACAGGCGAAAGCCATCCTTAGCCAACTCGATGGCATCGACAAGTGGATGACCCATCACGCAATCCCCCAACGAGCGATAGGACAATCTGTTTTCTTGTGAAACATAGAACGGAGGAAGATTTGCTCGCAATCGGATCCAGTTGAGCAAAAGCCACGCTGTTCGGTCATTTGCATCCATATAGGGGTGAATTTTGACGAGATGCGCATAGACTTCCGAGGCGAAATCGAATTGATCAGAAATATGGCTGTTATGCATCCAGTTGAAAAACTCTGCCATCTTGGCTTCCACATGAAACCCTGAAGGGAATTCTTTCCACTCATCCGGAGGACAAATATCGCGAACAATCACGGCCTCTTTTTTAGGGCCTAAAAGCATTTGTAGCGAAACTAGCGGATGTCTGCCATCACGCCATTGTCCCCGGAATGATTCGGGAAATTTCGCCTTCGGTCGCGAATCTTCGATAGACGGGAATACCAACCCTTCACTGGCCATAGCATGAAGTCGATTCACGTTTTCCGGTGAAACAGGAGCATTATTTCGAAGAAACTCATTCACCATAGCAGCCGCGTTTCGAAGGGCCGCGATTTCGCTCTGCAAAAATTCCCCAAAAAGTCCGATTTTACTCGGCTGCAACCCAAACGCTTGGTCATGGCCGTTTCGGCTGGTTGGTTGGTTGGTTGGTTGCCTCAAAGACTCGATGACTCCTACAGCGGGTTGTGTCGGAGGGTGAAGCCTAAACAGATTTCGCAAGGACAGGGCTTCAAAATAAAACAACATCTCGGGGCATGGGATCAGATCTTGCATTGGGCCTCTGCCTTCCGAGAAAGGAAACCGGCTTAAATGGAAGGTCCAGCCTCCAGCCGTGAGAGGCTGATTGAGGAACAACACAACTGCACATAACCGCCGAAAAGCATGTCGCCAAAAATAATTCACCGTGATCAAAAGCTTAGTGGAATTTTCGCTATTTGTGGACCCATCCAAAGGACCAAACCATGGGCCCAAACGACCCAAACCCCTCACGTTGACGACGCCTCTCTTTCAGGCAACCTACTGAACGAAAGCATTCGATCAACGATTGACTAATGTTTTTTATCGTGTTATGTTAAGTCCACACTAATTTTATGGCTCCCCTCAACGACATTTCGAAACACGAGCGAGATTGTATCGTCAGCCGCCTCAATCGAGAGGGGCGCTTGCTGATCTTACGCCAACGCAATGGCCGCCTCCGGTTTTGCAATCCAGACAAATATTACAACCACAAATGGCGCATGCGTGAAGTGATTCAAAAACATCAACCCTGGAAAAAGCGGGAAAAGCCCCCCTTGGGGCCACTGGGCACAAAACCACTCGGGGCTGCTCCCACGCTCTCCCGCGCGACGTTTTATGAACACCTCTGAATACCGAGGGCTTGATACCAATATTTTGGTCTTCGCCGATGATGCTTCGAACACTTACCACGCCGCGGCCAAACACGTTTTGGAAGCGGTTTTTTTAGGGGAAACAAAAGCCTGCTTAAGCCCGCAGGTGTTGGCCGAGTATTACTCCGTAATCACAAGCCCCAAACGTGTGCGTTCACCGCTTTCTCCCGAAGAAGCCAAAGGGCGCATACTCTTTCTCAATCAGAGCCGAATACTCAAAAAAATTCACCCCAAACGTTCCACTCTTAAGCGCTCGGTGGAGCACTGTGCCCAGCACGGAATTCGTTCCGCTCAATTGTTCGATATCCTCTATGCGCAAACCTTGCTGGATAACGGGGTTCGAACTCTTTTGACCCAAAACACAAAAGATTTTCGTACCTTTGAAAATCTCAACGTTCAAAACCCGTTTATTTAGTCCAACCCCGGTGCTTATTTCCTGATGCTTGAAAAAGCTCTTACCGCCGCCGTGCGAGGCGACGTTCGTTTTGATGCCCAAACCAAAGCCCTTTATGCCACCGACGCCTCCAATTACCGGCAGGTCCCCATCGGTGTTGTTTTTCCCAAAGACGAAGGCGATGTTAAAGCGGCGTTAACCCAGTGCCGAACTTACAACGCGCCTCTTTTATCGCGCGGAGCCGGGACGAGCCTGGCCGGGCAAGGCTGCAATGAAGCCGTGATCCTTGATTTTTCGAAACACATGAACCGGATTTTGTCGATCAATGCGGCGGCGCGGCAAGCGGTGGTTGAACCGGGAGTGATATTAGACCACCTCCGGCATCAAGCCGAAAAATACAGCCTTACGTTTGGGCCGGATCCAGCCACCCATTCCCGCTGCACGCTGGGCGGGATGATCGGGAATAATTCCTGCGGCGTGCATGCGGTCGCCTGGGGCAAGACGGTCGACAACGTGGAAGCCCTTAAGGTGCTAACTTACGATGGAACCACACTCGAAGTTGGCCGCACGACGCCCGAGCACCTGGCTTCGATCATCCGACAAGGGGGCCGCCGCGGGGAAATTTACGCAAAGCTTGAAGCGCTTCGCGATAAATACATCGACCTCATTCGCGCCCGCTTCCCTAAAATCCCGCGGCGCGTTTCCGGCTATAACTTAGACGAACTCCTGCCGGAAAACGAGTTTAATGTCGCGCGGGCGTTGGTCGGCACGGAGGGCACCTGCGTGTCCGTATTGCAGGCGACGCTGCGCTTGATCCCAAGCCCCCCCGTTCGACGCCTTGTAGTCTTAGGTTTTCCAAGCGTTTACGCCGCCGCCGATGCCGTGCCGGCCCTTCTGGAAAGCCAACCCATTGGGCTTGAAGGCATGGACCGCGATTTGGTTTCCAATATTGGGCGCTACCAAGGTTTTCCAGAAAAAATTCAGTTGTTGCCCACGGGGGAGGCTTGGCTGCTTCTAGAGTTTGGCGCGCAAACATTCGAAGAAGCGGACACAAAGGCCAAGGCGGTGATCCAAGGACGCCCGCACCGGCTGGCCACTGCCGACCAAGCGATAGCCCTGTGGTCCATTCGCGAATCAGTACTGGCGGCTACGGCCTTTGTACCCGGAAAGCGTGACCGGCATGAAGGCTGGGAAGATTCCGCCGTGGCTCCGGAAAAGCTAGGCGCTTATTTACGAGAGCTGCGCGTCCTTTATGACCGCTACGAGTATAAGGGCGCGTTTTACGGCCACTTTGGTGATGGGTGTCTGCATACGCGCATCGATTTTGATCTGAGCAGTGCTTCCGGCCGCCAGGCCACGCGAAAATTCCTAGATGAAGCTGCCGATCTTGTCGTGCGTTATGGCGGTTCCCTTTCCGGAGAGCACGGCGATGGCCAAGCACGCGGCGAGCTTCTTCCCAAAATGTATGGGCCTGAATTGATGGAGGCGTTTCGGGAATTCAAGCGCATTTGGGATCCTGGAAACCGAATGAACCCAGGAAAACTGATAGAACCCTACGGTATTCTCGAAAATTTACGTGTCGGGGAAAACGTCCATCCCGAAACACCCAAAACCCACTTTCATTACCCGAAACAAGAATCCAGTTTCTTCCGCGCCGTGCTGCGCTGCGTGGGCGTGGGCAAATGCCGCAACGAAGAAGGCGGCATGATGTGCCCCAGCTACCAAGTCACGCGCGATGAAGCGCATTCGACTCGCGGCCGAGCGCGGCTCCTGTTTGAAATGCTTAGAGGCGAGACGATCACGGGCGGCTGGAAGAGCAAAGAAGTGAAAGACGCTCTGGATCTGTGCCTGTCCTGTAAAGCCTGCAAAAACGAATGCCCGACCAATGTGGACATGGCCAGCTGGAAAGCCGAATTTTTGTCGCATTACTACGAAGGGCGCCTGCGCCCCCTTAAGGCGTACCTTTACGGCTACATCAACCGCTGGCTCAGGCTGGGTTCGAAGGCCCCGCGCCTAGCCAACCTTTTTAGCCCCGGCCCAAAACTCGCCCCCCAAACCCTCCACCACCTTTGCTTAAAACCGGAGTTAGATCCGATTTTCAAGCAAATTGCTTCAAAATCGGATCTAAAGCAAGCTGTTAAGCCGGTGGTGCTCTGGGCAGACACGTTTACGAATTATTTGTCGCCGCAAGTGGGTGTTGCCGCCGTTCATGTGCTGTCGCATGCGGGTCACTCCGTTCGCCTTTCGCCCCCAGGCCTTTGCTGTGGACGCCCCCTTTACGACCACGGTTTCTTGGATGAGGCCAAACGGTACTTGCGGCGGATTTTGGACTCGATGAAGCCAGAAATTGAGGCGGGAATTCCCATCATTGTCTTGGAGCCGGGGTGTGCGTCGGTGTTTAAGGACGAACTCCTGAACTTATTTCCCAATGATTGGCTCGCCGCGAAATTAAGTGAACAGGTTGTGTTGTTCAGCCAATTTATTCCCGCCACGCCCCCCCGACAAAGCCATGCGGGGGTGCCGACAAAAATGATTCTTCAAACCCATTGCCACGAAAAATCGGTCTTAAATCCAAAGGCGGAACCAGCACTTCTGCAAAGCTTGGGTTATGACGTCGCACTGCCGGAGAGCGGCTGCTGCGGGATGGCGGGGGCCTTTGGGCTCGAGCATGACGCACTGTCAAAAGCACTGGGTGAACGGGCCTTGGCCCCGGCGGTGCGAGAAACGACAGGCCCCATCCTAGCCGATGGATTTTCATGCCGCGAACAAATTCGACGCTTAACGGGGAAAGACGCGCAGCACCTGGCCCAAGTGCTTTATTCCCACCTGTCCCAGAACCGCTGATACATGAGGCCAGGTTCTACCCCGACCACCTCCAAGAAGGCCTGATCGAACGTTCGACCGGCGCGCATCGACTCGACCATGCGAGGAATCCACGAATCGCCGCGTTCGCGCGCCACTTGGATGCAAAACATGGCGGCATAGTAATAGCCTAGCACCGCTTTTCGAACGTCGCGCTTTTTTTCAATCGCCTCATGAATTTGAGCAAGCGACAGAGAGGGAAAACTTTTGAGCCCATCGCGCCATTCCTTTAGTTTCTTTTCTTTCCAGAGGCTGTCGGCCGTATCCCGATAAGCGTAAAATTCGGCGATCCCCTCCGTAAACCAAAGCGGCACTCCCTTTTTAGGCATCAAAGGGAAAACAAAGGCATGCGTAAACTCGTGTCGGCAGGTACGGCGATATTCTTTCTCGCCGCCTGGAAACTCCTCATCGACGCGAACGCGAACTTTACCGTCGAGCAAATCGAAAAAGCCCCCCACATAGGGGTTGCGCCACGTCGCCACAAAATCCTGCCCGGAATACACGATGACCTCGATCTTTTTTTCAGGAAAGAAACCAAAGGCCGACCCCATTTCGTTATACGCTTCGTTTAAATAACTGACGGCACGCCAGGCTTTGTCGCGGTTTTCCCCGCCGTGAAAACGAATTTTGAAATTGGAAAACTCCTGGCCGCTAAGCTGAGTGTCTTCAATGAACTTGCCCCGTTCGCGCCAGAACTCTTCCAGTTTGGGGTCCAGCGTTTCGGCTCGCTGGCGCAAGGCCTGGGCCTCTTCGAGACGCCCTTCACTTTCCCATACAAAGGACCGCAGGTAAAGCCCCTGGGCACACCCCGGTTGGCGTGCGAGCACTTTTTCAAGAATTAATTTGGTGCACCCGACGTCTTGCCGATTCCAACATTCACCGGCGCGGTCGAGCTCCTGGATATGTTCAATTGTGCAGGTGGGAAATGGACGTGCGGCGGCAGGACGCCCCAGCAGTCCCAGAAGAACGACGATTTTGATATTCTGCCGAATCATGACGCGCGGCAAAGTGTATCTCATCGGTGCAGGTCCCGGAGACCCTGGACTTTTGACGCTGAAAGGGCGTGAAGCCCTTTCACGGGCTGACGTGATTATTCACGATGCCCTCATCAATACGCGCATCCTCGATTGGGCGCGTCCCGGCGCCACGAAGATATTTGCAGGCAAATGCGCGGGACGACAGGGTGCCAAACAGACCGATATCAACGCCTTGCTGCGACGTTTGGCCGAACACGGCAAGCGCGTGGCCCGTTTAAAAGGCGGCGACCCGTTCCTCTTTGGTCGGGGCAGCGAAGAAGCTCAGTATTTGGCCCAACACCGTATCCCTTTCGAAGTGATTCCCGGCATAACTGCCGCTTCGGGCGCCTCGGCCTATGCCGGCATCCCTTTAACCGACCGCCGTTTGAGTTCGATGGTGACGTTCGTCACCGGCCACGAATCCGGCAAAGATGAAGGCGCGGTGGAATGGTCGCGCATCTCGCGCAAATCGACTTTAGTGATCTATATGGGTCATACGCAGCTGCCGCTCATCGCCGACCGGCTGCTGCACCTCAACTGGGATGAAAAAACTCCCGCCGTCATCGTCCGCTGGGCCAGCACGTCGTTTCAAACAACCGTAGAGGGAACCTTAGGCACCATCGCCGAGCTGGCGAAGAAAGCTGCCCTGATGTCGCCTGTGTTGGTCGTCATCGGGCGGGTTGTCGCCTTACGCAAAACGCTGCGCTGGTTTGACCGCAAACCCTTATTTGGGAAAAAGATCGTCATTACCCGCGCAGCCGAACAGGCCCAGGAATTTGCCTGGCTTTTAGAAGAAGCCGGCGCGGAGGTTTTCTCGTTTCCGACCATTCAAATCGTTCCGCCGCCATCCTGGGAAAGCGTGGACGCCGCCATCCGAAATCTGGCGCTCTATGATTGGCTGTTGTTTACGAGCGTCAATGGCGTCTCTTCTTTTTTCGAACGCCTCAAAACTCTGGGCGGGGATATCCGCGATTTAAAGGGACTGCGCATCGGCGCGATCGGCCCCAAAACGCGCGGGCGTCTTGAAGCTTTGGGACTGCGGGTAGATATTTTCCCGGAGGAATACCGCGCGGAGGCCCTAGCCGACGTGCTGGGCGATGTAAAAAAGCAGAAAATTCTTTTGGCCCGGGCGCTGGAAGCACGGGATGTGCTCCCTAAAACGTTGGAAAGCCGTGGGGCCTCAGTGACCATAGCACCCGTTTACCGCACCGTGAAGGTTCGTCGCGTACCGGCGGATCTCAAGCGCCGTTTACTCCAGGGAGAAATCGATGCGGTCACGTTTACGTCGTCGTCCACGGTGGACGGCTTCATGCTCCACTTCTCGGCCCGCGAGCGCCACCGCCTTTTTGAACAGACACGAACCGCGGTCATCGGCCCCATCACAGCCCAAACGCTCAAAAGCTACGGAGTGCGCCCAGCCATTCGAGCCCCGCGCTACACCATCGAGTCCCTAGCCAAAGCGCTCGTGAAGCACTACGCATGAAAGACCAACGACAAATCCCCCACCTGATTTTCATCTTATGCATCACCCCCCTTTGTCAAAGGGGGGTTGGGGGGGATTTCGGCCTATGAAGAAGACCCTTTTTCAGGCGCTGTACGCGGCCGGATCACTGATCCGGCGGAACTTCCACAAACCGCGAACCATTTCCTACAAAAACGGCAGCCCCATAAACCTCGTGACGTCCGTCGACCGCGCCGCGGACCGCTTGATTCGGCGGCTCATTGGAAAACGTTTCCCCACACACGACTTTTTAACCGAAGAATCGGTCCCCACGAACCTTGGCTCTGCCTATAAATGGATTGTGGACCCTTTAGACGGCACTACCAATTTCGCCCATTACTACCCGCACGTGGCCGTCTCTATTGGCCTTGAGAAAGAGGGGGATATCTTCTTAGGCGGCGTCTACGACCCTTTCCGCGACGAGTTGTTTTGGGCGCAAAAAGGCCGCGGCGCCTTCATGCGAAAAAACGGCAAAAACAAACGCCTTCGCGTTTCACCCACTCGCTCACTCGCCCACGCGCTTCTCCTGACCGGCTTCCCCTACGACCGCAGAGAAAATGCCGACCTTTACCTAAGCTACGTCAAAGCCTTTATGCAGCGTATCCAGGGCATCCGTCGCGAAGGGGCAGCCGCACTCGACTTGTGTTGGGTCGCCTGCGGTCGTGTCGATGGGTATTGGGAGTGGCGGCTAAAACCCTGGGACTGTGCGGCGGGAAAAATAATTGTTGAGGAAGCGGGCGGTCGCCTGAGCGATTTTTCAGGAAGACCGTATTCGATTTACGGGCAACACACCTTGGCTACGAATGGGAAGATCCACCTGGAGATGCTGAGGGTGATGCGTTCGCTGGACCGGAAGGGCGCGCCGCTTGGCCGGCCGCGGCGTCCGGCACCCAAAACGTAAACTGGCTGCCTTGGCCGACCTCCGACTCCACGCGAATTTCCCCTTTGTGCGCTTCCAAAATAAATTTCACCACGGCCAACCCTAACCCATAACCGGCCGACCGGTCCCCCGGGCGGACCTGTTGGAATTT
Organism: uncultured Elusimicrobia bacterium; assembly: GCA_964441955.1. Taxonomy (GTDB): domain Bacteria; phylum Elusimicrobiota; class Elusimicrobia; order 2-01-FULL-59-12; family 2-01-FULL-59-12; genus CAYTWA01. The sequence continues at coordinate 317,443 of CAYTWA010000003.1, read as the reverse complement.
GTCAAAAATGCGCGACTGGGCTTCTTTGGGGATACCGCGGCCCGTATCCTCCACTTTAAAAACCTTTCGGCCATTGTCGGCTTTCGCTGTCACCGTAATCGTGCCTCCGGCCGGGGTGAATTTGATGGCATTGGTCACGAGGTTGTCGAACACGCGCTCGAAAAGTTTGGGGTCGCCCCACGTCACGGCTGAGGCGGGGCACTCGCTCTTTAAAGCCAAACGCACACCTTTTTGTTCCGCGGTCACGGTAAAGGTATTTTTGAGCCGTTCAAAGATTTTGCCTATGGGGATGGCTTCCGGCGCGAGATCGATTTTTCCCTGCTCGAAACGAACGACGTCGAGCATGTCGCTGACCATTTGGTTTAAACGAATGGCGCCGTCTTTGGCCAGCTTCACATATTCCTGCGTTTTTGGAGGAACGTTGGCAGCGCCGAGTTGTCGTTTAATCAAATCCAAATATCCCATGACCGCCGACAAAGGCCCACGCAGATCGTGGGTGATGCCAGAAAGCACTTGCTCTTGAACATAGTCCCACTGCTTGCGGAAGGTGATGTCGCGCACGACCACCATGTAGCCTTCCACCCGGCCCTCCACGGCTTCCACGGCCTCTACCCAAATTCGGTAGAGATGTTTGCCGTCGCCCCACTTAACTTCCACTTCTTTTCCCATCGTACGCTGTTCGCCTTGAAAAACAGGTTCCACGAATGGAAGCAAAAAGCCCTGCGGGATTTTTTTGCCCGCCACCATTTTGAATTCCTTCCCTTTTTCGGCTTCGTGCGACAAAAACACACGCCCCGCCTCATTGGAAAGCTGCACGTGGCCTTGCGCATTAAAAAAGATAATGCCTTCGGGGAGCGATTCAACCAAAAGCGACAGCAGCATTTTTTCAACGCCCAATTCTTCCGGAAACGCCTCGGCCTTTTTCCACTGAGGCATCATCCATTTAAGGGCCTGGACGATGATGCCCAATTCGCGCCCATAGGGGACCGGCGGGTCCGGCGGCACGGCCTCTTTCCCTCGAATATATCGATCCACTTTGGCGCCGAAGAATTGCAAGTCCGAAATGATTTTTCGGCTGCGCATCTCATCGCGCGCCCGCCAAGGAACGCCGGCTAATACCAAGAGAAGAATGAAGCTTCCTAAAAAGGCGGCCAACGGAAGGAAAACATTTACGAGCGGCTCGGTGATGGTGACCTCCCATCCCAGCGAGGGCAAGGGATGGGTTGTCGTAATGAAAAAGAGTCGCGGGACATCGCGCGAATCATGCTGACCTTTGATGAGGGATACGCCTTGGTCGGTCAGAATTGAAATGCGGCGTCCCCACAAACGCGTCTCATCGTCTAAAATCCGGCGAATTTCGGGCGCCTCTATGACCAAGGCCAACGCGCGAACGCGGCTGAGCGGCCGCACAACGGTCACATAGGGGACTTGGTTGATGAAGAGCAAGGGCCCGGGCAGCGTGCGGCGTGCGTTTAACGCCTGAAGCTGCATTTCGACCAAACGGGGGTCCGCCAGTCGAAGAGCTTTCGGTGCATCGGCTGAGGTCCAGCGGCCGGAGCGATGCGCACCGGTATCCGCCAGGTACTGCGCGACAACTTTAAAAGGCGCGCGGGCGGCAACCGACGGAGCATCGACGCGACCGGAAAGGCTTTCAGCCCAGCGAAGGTATTTGTGCCATTCCGCCATAACCATGGGCTCAAGCCGCCCCACCCAACGCGCGTGGCTGGTTTTCGCCGTGGCGCGAATCTGGACAAAATTCCAGAAGGTTAGCCCCGCCACGGCCGCCCCAAAGAAAGCCATCCACAGCCATGCTTTTAGTCGGAAAGTCATCTAATCGAGTGTATCGGGGCCCTGTAAAGACCAGGTTTTGAGGATGTAAAAGACGTGTAAAATGACCGCATGGGATTCCCCTCTATCCGTCTAAGACGACCGCGTCAAAACCCGCTCATTCGTCGGGCGCTGCAGGAAACCGACTTGTCGCCGCGCCGCTTAATCGTGCCGCTTTTTATCCGCCCAGGGAAAAATGTGTCGCGGCCCATTCCCTCCATGCCGGGCCAGGCACAGTGGTCTGTTGATCGCGCGCTTCTTAAGGCGAAGGCCGTTTTGCGCAATGGCTTTTCCTCCGTTTTACTCTTCGGCGTGCCGTCCCGAAAAGACGCGCAGGGCTCTGAGGCCTGGGCGCCGCACGGCCTTATTCAGCAGGCCACGCGACAGATCAAAAAGGCGCTTCCAGGCTTAGTGGTGATTACAGACCTTTGTTTTTGCGAATACACCTCGCACGGCCACTGCGGCATTATACGCGGCGGCCGCTTGGACAATGACGCGACGCTTAAAAACATCGCCAAAACAGCCGTCGCCCAAGCCCGGGCGGGGTCTGACATCATTGCTCCAAGCGGCATGGTCGACGGGATGGTCCGTACCATCCGCCAAGCGCTCGACGAAAGCGGATTTCAAAAAACGCTGATCATGAGTTATGCGGCCAAATACGCCTCGGCCTTTTACGGCCCGTTTCGAGAAGCGGCCGAATGCGCTCCCAAAAAAGGAGACCGGCGGGGATATCAAATGGACCCCTCCAATGCCGAAGAGGCTTTGCGTGAAGTGGAATTGGATATCCTCGAAGGCGCCGATATCGTTATGGTCAAACCCGCCTTGGCGTACCTAGACATCATTCGGCGCGTAAAGGACAAATTCGGCATCCCTGTAGCCGCGTATAACGTTTCAGGGGAATACAGCATGGTTAAAGCCGCAACGGCCAACGGGTGGCTAGACGAAAAGAAGACGGTGCGCGAAATTTTAACCGGCATCCGCCGTGCAGGGGCGGACCTTATCATCACCTACCACGCCAACGATTTGTGAAGCCTGACTTCATTTACCTCGAATCGGACGGCCAGGTTTTTTTGATCAAACAAAAAGGGCTTTGGCGGTTTCCCAAAAGCGACAAGGAAATTCACTGCCGTTATACACCGGTGTTCGTCATGACGTTAAAGGGCGGGACCGTGCTCTACGCCAAACCCACCCTCACCAACCATCCGCATCACTGGCATCATAAAGACGAGATCATTGGCCGCCACGACATCGACCCAATCGTCCAGCAAGCCGTGAACCGCTCGCACCCTCGCGGCGCCGCGAAAGTGGCGATCATCGAAAAAGGAAAGGTGCTCCTGGTCAAAGCCGCGCGCGGCTTGACCGCCGGCATCTGGAACCTGCCGGGCGGCTTCATCGGATACGGCGAACACCCGGAAGAAACAGCCCAACGGGAAGTGGAAGAAGAGCTGGGGATTAAAATCCGACTGGAGCGGCTGCTCGGCGTTTACGCGGATACCTTCACCCGCACGGGCGGCTTCATGATCAGTTTTGTTTACTTAGCCAAGCGCCTCAGCAAAACCCTAAAACCCCATCCCGAAGAGATCGAAACCATCACCTGGATGAACGTCCGCCAAGCCGCCCGAGACCTCCCCAACCCCTTCGCTAAAGCCGGCTTACGCGATTACCTCAAAGCAGCCCACCGTCCAAAAGATCATTAGGCCGCTTTTTTAAGCCTTCGGCTCACGAGATCCTGCAATGCGAGGTAGATGCCCGGCGTATGGGCAGCGCCGTGCAACAAGACAGTGTCAGGAATCCGCTCTGAGTTCCACCACGCATCGAGAGCCATCTCCCAGTTTCGTTTGATGTACTCCTCTTCTTCCTTTGTTCGCATATAACGAGGGATTGTGGAATGAAACCAAGCCGCCTTTTTGGTTATGGATTGCCCTGTCATTTGGAGCCACAACGAAATTGCCATAAGACGTGGAATGTCAATGATTATCTCGACATATCGATGCACCACTCGAATCAGGCCGCCAGCGGCCATGAGTTCCTCCACTTGGCCGCTTCCCTCCTCCAAAAAACGATGATCCTGCGATTCAATCCCATAATCGAACCCGTAAAGCTCTTGAAGTCTCTGTTCGCTAAACAGTGCATAACCCCGGCGAACGACGACCCTTATGAGTTTACGCACTTTGCCGTAATCCAGCGGCCAAACCTCCAGACCATGCGTAACCCCCGCCAAATGGAAACGACGTCCTTCGGTCGCAATTAGGGGCCCGTCGATGCTCACGAGAGCCAGCAATGGCGATGCCTTCCAAGCCGGGGGCAGCGTTAACTCATAAAAAAGCTTTCGCAAAAAATACAACTGCGCGACCCTTTGACTTTTAAGGACATCTGGAACCAAACCTCGGTCTTTCAAAACATCAAATGTCGTTTCAATATTATTTTGGTTTTTGAGGAATTGGAGCAGATTCTCTCCCGTTATCCCGCGTTGACGGGCTATTGAGATTAAATCTTTTGGTCTTGGATATTTCTGTAACGATCGTTCAACGCGCCACTGATCGAACTTGAATTTCGACTGCTTCATCCCCGCCACGGCAATGGAAACGGCAGTCCAGGCCGCTCCGCCGCGAAAGATGGGCCATTGCATCCAGGAGTCCGCATTTACCATTGAATGAGGGATTAAGGGAATCCAATGGCCGAATTGGAAACTAATCCACCCACTAACACAAATTATAAATAGACGCGCTTTTACGAACGCGAAAAGGCGAAGTTCAGGGATTGGATGGGCATCCCGCGAATAATGGAACGCGCGAACTTTGGCACGCCAAACAAGTCGATTGAACCGGTGAGAAAGGGGGTTGAGGGCCAAAGCTTCGGCCGCTAAATTATTGCTCACAACCTCCGTTTTTTCTCGAGGGTCGTCGATAGTCAGCAAGAACACGAATGGTTGTAGCAGAGCCAAAGACAATAGAACACTTAAGGGAAAGCGTAGAGGCGTTCGACACATGGCGCCCATCTTAGTTGAATCGGGCACGTCAGAATATGGGCGAAATGTCCCTAATTGAATGGCCTACAGGCCTTTAAACGATTCGAATTCGTTCCTCTTAAGCGTAGTTTTGCCGGCGATAAACATCGGTCGTCACCGACGCAACACGGTCCAAGAAGAGTTTTCCGGCTAAGTGGTCGAGTTCGTGCTGGAAAACGACCGCTTCGAACCCTTCGGCTTGGAGACGCTGGGATTTACCATGACGGTCTAAGCCTTCCACCACGAGCTTTGTTGAACGTACCACATTCCCGGTGTAATCTGGAACGCTCAAGCAGCCTTCTCGCAGCAGCTTTTGGCCCTCTTGATGCACGATGCTTGGGTTAAGCAGAACCACCAGTCCATGATGGGACCCCGGTTTGTGGGTGCGCGCGGCATCGACCACCAAAACTTGCCAAGGTTTACCGACCTGGTTGGCCGCCAAACCCACACAGCGCGGGTGGTGGTAGAGTGTTTCCACCATAGCGTCTAAAAAGGAGGCGAGGCCGACTTGGTCGTGATGAACGCTTTGGCAGGGTGTCTTAAGAAGCGGATCGGGAAGGAGAACAACCGGAAGGATCACAGTTCAACAGAGTCTAAACCGTTAAGGGTTATCTCCACACCCAAAGACTGCTTGAGAGAATGGAGGTCTTGCCCTAAAACGTCAAGCGAAAGCCCTTTGGGCAATCGAACTTCCAACATCATGATGTAAACGTTGGCGTCTTTGCCCTGTACCACTTTGGTGTTTAAATCGGTGATATTTACTTTGCGTTTGGCCAAACGTTTGGCGACTTCATAAACGATTCCCGGATGGTCGGTTCCATACACCGATATCAACGCGTCGGGCGCATTTTGTTTTTTAACCAACGCCAATGTGGAAGGGATGTGCTTGGCAGACGCTTCAAGCCCCAGTTTCTTAAGCGGAGCCAGCGTTTTCTTAAGTTTTGCATCCGAGATTTTGGGCAGCGAGACCACCAGCATCATGGAGAACTCGCCGCCCAAGCGGGTCATGCTGGCATCTTCCAGATTGGCGCCTAAGTCCAACAGAACGCGCGTCACCCCGGCGACCATTCCGGGGCGGTCTTTGCCAAAGGCCGTCAGTAAAAAATAACTATTCAGGGTCGAGCTCGGTGTTCCAATAGACGTTGTCGATGAAGCGCTGCCACGCGGCTTTGATTTTGAAGGGCGCCTTAAAAACGAGGGACGCCGAGCCGCGCCATTTCGGCTTGTTGGGTTTGATCAGCAGTTTCATACCCGCCTCCATCGGAGTTTTATCGGCCTTCCGGAGGTTGCAGGGTATGCAAGAGGTGACGATGTTGGACCAGTCTGTCTTTCCACCCCGAGAGCGAGGCATCACATGCTCCAGGTTTAATTCCGATGTGGAAAATTTGGTGCCGCAGTAACAGCAGCGGTGGCCATAGTGTTCGTAAATGTTGCGCCGGGTAAATTTCACATCCCCAACCGGCATACGGTCATAAGATCTTAAGGCAATGACTTCGGGGACCGCAATCCGGCATGAAGGGCTCGAGACAAAGCCGGAAGGGTGCTCTTTCATTTCCGCCGAAAGCTCCCGCCAATCGTCAAAGGTGTAGGTGTTGTATTCCTGATCGACGACACGGGCATGGTCGAGGTAGACGAGCGAGAGGGCGCGTTTCCAGTCCGCGATATGAATCGCGTAAAAGCTGCGGTTTAAAACCAGGACGTCTGCTGACATACGGTGTCCCCCCCGGCCAAACGTGAAACACGGGCGTTAAAACCGGTGCGATTTTACGGGTTAAACTTAGGGCCTGTCAATTTTGACATCCATTTTTAACACTCATAGGCTAAACTAACACCGTGAAAAAAGCAATGGCTATCCTATTGTTGGCGCCGTGTCTTACCTGCTTGACCGGCAGGCAAGCTTGGGCTGATGTGGACCGGGTCGCGATGGTGCCGAGCCCCCTTTTGAATCTGCCGGGTATGCGCGCTTTGCCAGCCGAAATTATTTCGGATGTGTCCAATGCTCCCAACCCATTTGATGCGCGCAAAGCGGGAATTGAAGGTCAAACTCAGATTTCCTATGTGCTGCAGGCCGACTACCCAGTCGACGTTACGCTTTATGACCTTCTGGGTCACCGAGTTCGCCGCTGGCATTTTGGCGCCGGTCAAGAAGGCGGGAAACTTGGCGCCAACCAATTTTTCTGGGATGGAACCAACGATGCCGGACAGAAAGTCTCCAAAGGCGGCTACCTCGCGCAAATTGAAGTGTCCACCCCTCAGACCGTCGCCACCGTGCTTCGCAAAATCGCCGTTATCCACTAATCCGTCCAAACTGTGCTGGCCCTCCATAGCCTATAAGTGAAGGCGGGTTCATATCTATTTACACAGCGTTAACGGAAAAGCCATAGAACTGTAACATTCATCCGTTATCCTTTGAGCATGAACGCCACCGCTTCCCTAGGCCCTTTGACCGATCTCCTCAAACAAGAAATGCTCCAGTCCATGGTGCATGACCTGCGTACCCCCATTGCGGTGATCAAAGGCAACCTCATGATCCTCTTAAGCGGCATGATGGGCCAACTGCCGGCCGATCAAAAGATGTTACTCGAGCGCTCGATGGGCCCCATCGAAGAGATGCTGCAGATGACCGACAACATGCTGCAGGCCTCGAAACTGGAAGACCAACAGGTTTCCATCGAACGCCGCCCCATGGATTTAGACCGTCTGATTGCCGAAACCATTGAATTTTATGAGACGCCGTTTCAGCAAAGACATCTGCGCATATTCCGGGATGGCAATACGGTCGGCGTTCGGCTAAATGCGGACGTATTTTGGGTGAAGCGCGTCCTTCACAACCTGATTTGGAATGCCTACAAATACACCCCCGAAAACGGGAACGTGAGCCTTCAAGTGACCCATAAAGGAAGCGCGATCGAAGTGGCCGTGCAAGACACCGGCTGCGGTATTTCACCCGACAAACTCGACACGATCTTCGAGAAATTCGGTCAAGCCAACGTCTTAAATGACCGTAAATTAGGCACGGGTTTAGGTCTATGGATTTCCAAACGCGTGCTTGAACTTCACGGCGGCAGCATCCGCTGCGAATCCGACCCCGGCCGCGGCAGCCGCTTCGTCATGACGTTCCCCGCCGACTGCGTCCTTTAGACCCAACTCTTTTCTCCCAACCAGCCTTATTGGATCCAATGAAGCTGAAGGGGCCGGTATCGGTATCGGAATTGGGAGTTTCGAGACTCGAGCTTTGAGATCGAGCCACCATGTCCAACTCCATCTCGATGCTCCAGGCTTAATTCCCCCCCATTCCGATACCGATACCGGCTTTTCAGTACAAAATCTCTTCATTCCGGGAATAAAATCTCTGTTTTCGCCTCTAAGTCCCATGCCCTTTCTATTCCTTAAACTCGATGTCTATCAACAAGCCAATCATTTGGTGGGAGAACTTTCGCGCTTCACGAAAGAACTTGGATCCAATGAAGCGGAACTCATCGATCAGCTTAAAAGAGCCTCTTTATCTATTCCGACCAATATTGCCGAAGGGTATGGCCGGTGGCACAGTAAAGATAAAAATCGGTTTTATGTGATCGCCTTGGGATCAACGACGGAATGTGCCTCATTGATTACGTCGGCTGTAACGAAGGGGCTGTTGGATGATTCGCGATATGAGCGATGGCTTGGGCTGCTGGATCGTATTGCGCAGATGATTCAGGGGCTTATCGCGTCTGTGGCAGGGAGGGACAGCTGAAGGGGCCGGTGTCGGTATCGGAATTGGGGAGTTTCGAGACTCGAGCTTTGAGATCGAGCCACCATGTCCAACTCCATCTCGATGCTCCAGGCTTAATTCCCCCCCATTCCGATACCGATACCGGCATTTCAGCTCAATTCGCCCCCTTGACGCACTTCTAAACCAGGCCTATACTGGCTTTAGATGAAGCCCATGCGCGCGATTGTAATCGGAGCTATGTTCGTCGGGTCGATGGTCCAGACGCCTTTAGCGGGGTTTTGCCAAATGATGATCAGCCCCGTATCGGCGGTCTGCCCGATGCCCTGCTGTAAGAAGTCGCCGATTCCCAAATGCGCCATGAAAGTCCAGGCACCGCGTGACTTTATTTTAAGCCTCTCAGCTCTCCCTGATTTTTCGGCTCAAAAAGTCATCATGGTGCTTTGCACTGATACGTTCCATGTTGGCCATACACTGAAACATCAGCTGCTTTTTCTGACTCAGCAACTAAAGATCTTATTTCTCCCCGCAAAGATCCTCACCCGCGGTCCGCCTGCCGACATCCATCTGCTGTTCGCCTAAGCCATAAGGCATCGACTTCCTTTTCTTTGGTTCGTTGTTTGAGGTTTATTTATGCACCGTCTATTTTTTCTGCTGAGCGTGGGGATTGCCATCTACCCGGCCTGGGGGGCGGAGACGCTTTCCTTGGAGGGGCTGTTGGCGAAAGCCCGAACCCATAATCCTGACGTGATCGCAGCGGCGGCCAGCTGGCGTAGCGCCAAAGCTGCCGCACGCCCGGCGGGCACCTGGCCGTCGCCGACGTTCCGCTGGGCGGAAGAGCGCCGCCCCACCGGCATTCCCGGCATGGAGGGCGTACCCATGCGGATATTGGGCGCGGAGCAAATGATCCCCTTCCCAGGAAAATTAACCTACGAGATGCGCCTTAAACAGCATGACGCGGCGGCGGCCCAAGCCCGATACCACGATGCGCTCTTGACCCTCACGCGGGATGTTCGCCGAACCTATTACCAGCTCTATCTTACCGAACAATCCATCGGCCTGGCCGAACAAAGTGCGGCGATCTTAAAAAGTGTGCTGGGCACCTCCCAAGCGCGCTTGGCGTCCAACCAAACATCGGCCTCGGATGTGTTCATGGCACAGACGGAACTTCGCCGGATGGAAAACATGCTTTTCGAACAGCGTCAGGAACGTTTGAAAATTCAAGCGGAATTAAACGCCTTGCTGAACCAAGCTGCGGACACTCCCCTGGGGAACGCCTCGGCGCCCATCCTGCGGGACCTTCCCTATTCTCTAGCTGAACTGCAGGCCATGGCGCGCCAACAAAGCCCGCTCCTGGCGGAAAGCCACGAAGAAAAGCATCACGGCAAAACCATGCGCGCCCGAGAACGGCTGGCCTTTGCTCCGGATTTCACCGTCACGGCCGAGCGCGAAACCATGAATGCGGGCCCCGACGGCCGCTTAATCGGAGTGGCGATGACATTTCCGCTCTGGCTGCAAAAACCTTGGGGAGATCTTAAAGCGGCCGCCGCCCACGAAGCCGAAGCGGAAGCGATGGGCAACAGCCGTGCGCGAAGAGTGGAACGAGGGATCTACCAGAGTTGGGTGGAAACCACCACACACCTCACGATGACGCGCAACTACACCCAAGGCATCTTGCCCGCGTCGCAAAGCTCACTGAACGTCACCCGGCAGCAATACGCCAGCGGCCGGGCCGATTTCTTGCGCTTCCTCGAAGCCTTCCGCGGCTGGGTGAACGCGCATTTGGAGTATGAACAACAGCTCTACAAAGTGGGTGAAAGCTGGAGCGAACTGGAACGCTGGGTGGGATCGGACTTAAACGAGGCAACTCAATGAACTTAAAACTTTTCTCTCTCATAGTGGGCAGCTTTCTGATTTTCACGGTTCCCGCATGTAAACGCGCCGCACCCGAAACCGCCAAACCGGTGGGGGCTAAGACGCTTTACCGCTGTCCGATGCACCCGCAAATCATTCGCGATGCCCCGGGAACTTGCCCGATCTGCGGTATGACACTGGTCTCCTTCACATCGGAAGCATCGAAAGAAGGTGCTTCCGGTCAGGCGTCCGTTTCACTTTCAACCAATCAACAGCAGCTCATTGGCGTTAAATTGGGAAAAGTGGAGCGAAGGGATCTGGAGGTACTGATTCAAGCCTCCGCCCGCGTCGCCTACGATCCCACCCTTTACAGCGCGATCTTGGAACATCAAGAAGCCGTAAACGCCGCGCGCGACAGCCAAGCCGGAAGTTCTTATCAGGAACAAGCGCAATCCACCGTGCGCTCCTCACGCTTACGCCTTCGCCAGATGGGGCTATCCGATGAATTGATCGACCGCGTTTCCAACCGCAGCTTTGATGCCTCGGCCTTTTTGATGGGCAAACCCGGCCGAGCCGTGTGGGTGTACGCCGACGTTTACGATTACGAATCGCCGCTCATCAAAGCCGGCCAGCGTGTGGAGCTGACGTCTCCCGCCTTTCCCGGCCAAACGTTGACGGGCCTGGTGCGCTCGATCGACACCGTGATGAACCCCGAAACGCGCACGCTTCGGGTACGTATCGAAACCCCCAACCCGAATGGAAATTTAAAACCGGAGATGTACTTAAGCGCCACGCTGCGCGCCCCGCTCGGTAAACGCCTGGCCATTCCCGCTGACGCGTTGATGGACACGGGCGCCCGGCAACTGGTCTATGAAGAAAAGTCGCCCGGCGTCTTTGAACCGCGCGTGGTGCGCACGGGCCCACGCGCTGGCGACTACGTGGAAGTGCTGGACGGTTTAAGCGAAGGCGCCACCATTGCCGCCACGGCCAATTTCTTGATCGATTCAGAATCCAAAATTCGCGCCTCCGCGCAAGGGAAGTAAGGATGATCGAACGCCTCATCGACTGGTCGGCCCGCCACAAATTCATCGTCATCGCTTTGGCGGCGATGGGGGTGCTGGCCTCCGTTCACGCAATGCGGACGATTCCCCTGGATGCCATTCCCGATCTCTCCGACACCCAAGTGATCATCTACTCTCGCTGGGACCGCAGCCCGGACATTTTGGAAGACCAAGTCACCTATCCCATTGTGACGGCTCTCTTAGGCGCACCCAAGGTGAAAGCCATTCGCGGTTTTTCGGATTTTGGGTTTTCCTACGTTTATGTGATTTTCCAAGATGGCACCGATCTCTACTGGGCGCGCAGCCGAGTGCTGGAATATCTGTCCAAAATTCAGGCACGGCTTCCGGAAGGAGTCCGCACCGAACTGGGGCCCGATGCCACGGGGGTGGGCTGGGTATTTCAGTATGCGTTAGTCGACAAAACCGGGCAGCATGATTTGGCCGAGCTGCGCAGTTTCCAAGACTGGACGCTTCGCTATTTGTTGCAGTCGGTACCAGGTGTCGCCGAAGTGGCCTCGATCGGTGGCTATCAAAAGCAATATCAAGTGAACGTCGACCCCACGGCCTTAGCCGCTTACAACGTACCGCTCACCAAAGTCATCGACGCTGTGCGCCAAGGCAACAACGACGTGGGAGGGCGCTTGGTGGAACTCTCTGGCGCCGAATACATGGTCCGCGGCCGCGGCTATATCCAAAACACCTCCGACATCGAAAACATCGTGGTCGATCGGACGCGCTCTGGTACGCCTGTGCTGGTCAAAAATGTGGCGCGTGTCGTGATCGGCCCGGACATCCGGCGAGGCGTAGCGGATTTAGACGGCATCGGCGACGCCGTGGGCGGCATTGTGATCATGCGGCAAGGGGAAAACGCGCTGCAGGTCATCGACCGAGTCAAAACAAAACTCCATGACCTACGCGGGTCGCTGCCGCCCGGCGTGGAACTGGTTACCACCTACGACCGTTCCGAACTGATTCGCGGGTCGATTCACACCCTGCGGCACGAGCTGATCATGGAAATTCTCATCGTGAGTCTCGTGATTTTGTTTTTCCTTTGGCATTTCCCCTCAGCGATTGTTCCCATTGCCACAATTCCCATTGCCGTCGTCCTCTCCTTTATTCCGATGCAGCTCATGGGGCTGACCGTCAACATCATGTCCTTGGCCGGCATCGCTATTTCCATTGGCGTGCTGGTGGACGGCGCTATTGTGGAAGTGGAGAACGCCTACAAGCGGCTGGAGGAATGGAGCGTGGGCGGGCGAAAAGGGGATTTCCATGCAATCCGTTTACAAGCGCTGAAAGAAGTGGGCCCTTCGGTCTTCTTTTCGCTGCTGGTTATCGCCGTCGCCTTTCTTCCGATTTTCACTTTGGTGGATCAAGAAGGGCGTATGTTTAAACCGCTCGCCTACACCAAAACATTCGCCATGGCCATCGCCGCTTTCCTCGCGGTAACGCTCGACCCAGCGCTGCGCATGCTTTTCGCGCGCATGGATCCATATCGATTCAAGCCGGCCTGGCTCGCCTCCGTGGCCACCACGTTGACCGTAGGACGCTATTACCCGGAAGAACAGCACCCGGTCAGCCGACGGCTGTTTCAAATCTACGATCCCATCTGCCGCTGGACGCTGCGCTACCCCAAAGCCGTCATTGGCAGCGCCATCGCTTTGGTGCTGCTCAGCGTGCCGATATATCTTAAGCTGGGCTCGGAGTTTATGCCGCCGCTTTATGAAGGCAGTTTGTTGTTTATGCCCACCACGCTCCCCGGCATCTCAGTGGCCGAAACGCAGCGCCTCATGCAAACACAGGATCAAATTCTCAAGCGCTTCCCCGAAGTGGACCGCGTCTACGGCAAAGCCGGGCGCGCTGACACCGCCACCGACCCCGCGCCGTTTTCCATGATGGAAACAACGGTGCTGCTTAAACCCCAGAAAGAATGGCGGAAAGGGCTCACGAAAGAAGCTCTGGTGCAGGAATTAAACACGGCACTCCAAATCCCCGGCGTCACCAACGCATGGACGATGCCGATCAAAAACCGGATCGACATGCTCTCCACAGGAATCCGCACGCCCGTGGGCATCAAAATTCTGGGGTCCGATTTGGGAGTCATGGAAAAACTAGGCTCTCAAATTGAAACGATTCTCCAAGACGTCCCCGGCACGAGGAGCGTATTCGCCGAACGCACCGTGGGTGGCTACTTTCTGGACTTCACCCTTAAACGCGAGCGCTTGGCGCGCTACGGGCTTTCCATTCAAGACGTGGAAATGATCTTGATGTCTGCCGTGGGAGGAGAACCACTGACCACCACGGTGGAAGGCCGCGCCCGCTACACAGTGAGTGTGCGCTACGCCCGCGAACTGCGCGACGACTTGCCGAAGCTGCGGCGGGTGCTGGTCCCCACTGCCTCTGGGGCGCATGTGCCCATGGCCGAGCTGGCCGACATTGAACTGAAAACCGGCCCTGGCATGATTCGCAACGAAAACGGCATGTTGGCCGGGTATGTCTATATCGACATTTCCGGAACGGATGTGGGCGGCTATGTCGCCTCCGCCAAGAAAGCCGTGGAAGAACGCCTCGTGCTGCCGCCGGACACCTCGCTTCTTTGGAGCGGCCAATACGAGAACATGCTTCGGGTCCGGGAACGCCTTAAAGTCGTCGTTCCCATCACCTTGTTCCTGATCTTTACGCTGCTTTGGTTGAACACCCGGTCTGCCGTGAAAGCCTCGATCGTTATGCTGGCGGTTCCTTTCTCGGTTTTGGGCGCGGTGTGGTTTCTTTACCTTCTTGACTACAATATCTCCATCGCCGTTTGGGTGGGGATGATTGCGTTGGCGGGCTTAGATGCCGAAACCGGCGTCTTCATGCTGCTCTTCTTGGATTTATCGTACGCTCAAGCCGTGCGTGAAGGACGGATGAGCAGCCTCAGCGATTTAAAGGAAGCCATCGTTCACGGAGCCGTCAAGCGCGTGCGCCCCAAAATGATGACTGTTTGCGCGGCCATGATGGGCCTCTTGCCCATACTTTGGTCGAGCGGCATTGGCGCAGATATGATGAAGCGCGTCGCCGCCCCGATGGTCGGAGGCTTGGCCACCTCGTTTTTGTTGGAGCTGCTGGTTTACCCAGCGACCTATTTAATATGGAAATCAAAACACTTACCCTAACAGGAGAAACATCATGAACACCAAAAAACTTATCCCTGCCTTAAGCTTGTGGATCGCCGTTCCTTTCTTGGCCGCCAATGCGCCCAAAGCCGCCATAGCCGACGCCACCCTTAAAGGCGGCGCGTACACCGCCAAGGTTAACGCCATGGTTTGCGAAGGCTGCGCGGACTTTATCACGCAGGCTCTAAAAACCAACCGTAACGTTGAAAACATCGCAGTTGACCCTAAGACCAAAACGGTGGCCTTCACGATCAAACCCAATGCTCAGGTGAAAGTCAGCGCATTGCAGGCCGCGCTTAAAGCCAAGGCGGATGAAATGGGGATGGGCGCCAATTACTCCTTAAGCGAGCTCCAACCCGTTAAAAAGTAGAGACGCTCGTTGGGCGGGTTCGTTTATGGTTGACGCTGTCATTCGGTTTTCGCTTCGCCATCGCCGCGTGGTTCTGGCCTTAACGGCGTTTCTGATCGTCTACGGAGGGCTGGCGCTGCGCCAACTCCCCATCGATGTTTTTCCCGACCTCAGCCGCCCCACCGTCAATGTCATCACCGATGCCCAAGGGATGGCACCCGAAGAAGTGGAGTTGATGATCACGCGTCCTCTTGAAAATGCGATCAACGGAACGACGGGCGTCACCCGCCTTTATTCATCCTCCGCAAGCGGCCTCTCGGTGATCCGGATCCAATTCGAATGGGGAACGGACCTGCGCTTTGCGCGTTTGGCGGTGGCCGAGCGTCTGCCGCTCGCCAAAGCGCAAATGCCGCCGGAGGCCCGCCCATTTCTTTCTCCCACCTCCTCCATTATGGGCGAAATACAGATGATCGGGCTCACCTCCGGTGGAAAAACGAGCGGCGCGGAACTGCGCGCCTTGGCCGACTGGACCGTGCGTCCGCGGCTTCTCACGGTTCCGGGCGTCTCTCAGGTGTTGGTCATGGGCGGCGACCAGCGGCAGGTGCAGGTGCTGGTCAACACCGAAAAACTGCGCAAAAAACAGCTCAGCATTTTGGAATTTAAAGAACGCCTCTCCAAGATGGCCGGCGCCTCCGGCGGCGGTTTTTTGGTGACAGGGCCTCAGGAATGGCTGATCCGCAATTTCGGCCGCATTTTAAACCATGATGAAATTGCCACCACGCCGATTGGCCTGCATTTTGGTTTCCCGGTATTGCTCAAAGACGTCGCCCAAGTAGAGTTTGCGCCGGCGCCCAAACGCGCAGACGCCTCTGTTTCAGGCCAGGGCGGTGTGGTGCTGATGATCAACAAACAGCCCACCGCCGACACGTTGGCCGTCACCCGAAACGTTGACGCGGCGCTAAAGGAACTGGCCGGTGCGCTTCCGGCGGACGTGCTGGCACACCCCGCCCTTTTCAAGCAAGCCGATTTCATTCAAACCGCTATTGGAAACGTTCAGGAAGCGCTTCGCGACGGCTCCGTGATGGTCGCGCTGGTGCTCGTGCTTTTTTTGCTCAACATTCGCGCCACCTTCGTCACCTTAACGGCGATTCCTGTATCGCTTTTAATTACCGCCATCGTTTTTCACGTGGCGGGTATCGGGGTGAACACGATGACTCTAGGCGGGCTGGCCATCGCCATGGGGGAATTGGTGGATGATGCGATTGTGGACGTGGAAAATGTGTTTCGCCGGCTGCGAGAAAACCGCCTGTCGGACTCCCCCAAACCCGTTTTACGGGTGGTTTACAACGCCTCGCGTGAAGTTCGAAACTCAATAGTCCTGGCCACGGTCATTGTCATTCTGGTCTTTGTGCCTTTATTTGCGCTCTCAGGGGTTGAGGGCCGGCTTTTCATCCCCATGGGGATTGCTTATGTAGTCTCCCTCCTGGCCTCCTTAGCTGTCTCTTTGACGCTGACCCCGGTGTTGTGTTCTTACTTACTAACCTCAGCCAACCCTCAGGCAGAAAAAGACAATCGGCTCGTGCGTCAACTAAAAACCTGGGACCGGGCGATACTGGAACGAACGTTGGAATACCCAACCCGGGTCGTCGCTGCTGCGGGGTTGGCGGTGGTGCTGGCGGCGTCCGCGCTTCCTTTTTTGGGGCGCACCTTTTTGCCGCCTTTTAACGAAGGCAGTGCGATGATGGAAGTCCATTTAAAACCCGGTTTATCGCTTAGCGCCTCGAGCGCCCTGGCCACGCAAATTGAAAAAGCGCTTATGGACATACCGGAAGTTGTCTCCGTTGGACGGCGGACGGGCCGGGCGGAGGAGGACGACCACGCGCTCGGCGTGAACGTGTCGGAGTTCGAGATCGCACTAAAACCGTCAAAACGCACACGCGCCGCTGTTTTCGCCTCCATCCGCGAGAATACCCAATCCCTCCTCCCCGCAGAAGCCTTCATCGGCGTGAGCCAACCCATTTCGCACCGCATCGACCATGTGCTTTCCGGCCTTAAGTCGCAGGTAGCTGTCAAAGTCTTTGGGCCTGATTTGCGTATCCTTCGACAGCAGGCGGCCGACATCCGGAATGCGATTCAAGATGTTCCAGGTCTCATTGATTTACAGGTTGAAAACCAGGTCTTGTTTCCGCAATACAAGATCTATGCGATGCGGCCGGACTTGGCCCGCTACGGCATATTACCAGGGGACCTCATGGAAGCGCTGGAAGTGATGCTCCAAGGGGTGCCCGTGTCGCGCATTATTGAACAGAAGCGGTTTTTGGATGTTTTTGTGCGCCTCGACGAGTCGTCGCGCAAAGATATCGAATCCATTAAAAAGATCCCGGTGCATGTGCGCCCCACCGGCGAGGTTGTCCCCCTGGGTGCCATTACCGACATTTTTGAAACGAGCGGCCCCAACACGATCGAGCGCGAAAACCTGCAGCGCCGCCTGGCCTTGGCCTTCAACATCGCCGGCCGTGATATGAATTCGGTTGTCAACGATGTCAAACGACGGATCCAAGAAAAAGTAAAAAAGCCGGAAGGCTACTTTTTGGAGTTCAGCGGCCAATACGAAAGCCAGCAGCAAGCCATGCGCATGATCACGCTCTTAAGCCTTGTCTCCCTAGCGGGCATCTTTCTGGTGCTTTATATGAACTTTCTTTCTGCGCGCGTGGCGCTCCAGATTATGGTCAATGTGCCGCTAGCGCTCGTGGGGTCGGTGTTGGCCATCTTTTTGACGGACCAGACTCTTTCGGCCGCCAGCCTTATCGCTTTTATCACGCTTTGCGGCATCAGTAGTCGAAACGGGATCCTTATGATTAGCCATTATCTTCATCTCATGAAGTACGAAGGGGAATCATTCTCCAAAGAAATGGTGATCCGCGGTTCACTCGAACGGCTGGTTCCCGTCCTCATGACCGCTTTTTCTGCCATTCTGGCGCTCTCCCCACTTCTCTTCGCAAAGGACCAACCCGGCAAAGAAATTCTCCACCCTGTCGCCGTCGTGATTGTGGGCGGGCTTTTGTCATCCACCCTGCTCGACATTTTTGTGACTCCCGCTTTGTTCTACCGATTTGGACGCAAGGCAGCTGAACGTCTGATACGCCAAACCAAAGCCAAGGACGACCCTCTTGGCGAAATTCCAACACCGGAGGCCTCATGAAAAAACACTTCTTTCTAAGTCTTATGGTCGCCTTTCTTGCTTCAACGGCGTACGCGGGGGAAGGCCATAGGCACAGTCATGAAGCGGCCGTGGAAGCCGCCCCACACGGCGGCATATTGCGTGACGCGATGCCCTTTAAAGCTGAGCTTATTTTAAACGGCGATGATGCCAAGGTCTACATCTACGACAAACAGCTTAAGCCTGTCGTATTGGATCACGCTGAATTGAAGGGTCAATTGAAATTCCCCCGGCAAACCAAGGAAACCATCGTGACGCTTAAGCGCGCCTCATCGGGGGCATACTATGAGACAAAATTGAAAGGCATCAGCAACGTGCACCGCTATGACCTGCACATTGACCTTAAAATCGGCGATCAAACTGTGCTGGCGGATTTCGGCGTTGACAACATCCACTAGTACGGTTTGATCATGCCGCGCCGGGTTCTTTTTTCAACGCTCTTATTTTTGGCCGCGTTCGCGCAAGGCGGCTCTTTCACGCTTACGGAAGAGCACCTCCCAGAACGCATCCGCCAACACAACGGCGCCGTCCGCGCGGCCGAAGATTTTTTAGCTTCTGTCAAAAGCCAAAGGGGGCATTGGGGCCGGTCCTACCTCCCCGAAGTAACCGCGCAAGTTGGCGGCGAAACGTTTGAGAGCGGCCCTTTTAAGTCTCAGCAGCAGCCCTTCGGGCGGATCGATGCCACGGTTAATCTCTACCGGGGCGGCCGGGATCAAGCGGAAGAAGAACGCAGGCAAGCGAATCTCGAAAGCGCGCAAGCAGACTTTGACCGGGTTTATTTTGACTCCCTGGAAGAAGCGCGCAAACTTTTCTGGGTCGTGGTGTTTCAACAAGAAATGTTGGGTTTTCTACAAACCGCGTCTGAAACGAATAAGGCCATGCTCGCCTCCGCTAAGCAGCGCATTCAAGGAGGATTGGCCACGGAGACGGACCGGTTGGAATTTGAAATGAACCAAACCCAACTCGAGCAAGATGTGGCACGCCTCAGGTTAGACGGCCGGCGCGCCGAAAGGCGACTTCACGTGATTCTTGCGGTCGAGGAATCCGAGACTTTTGAAATTCCGACGACTATTCCGCATGCTCACACCGATGAACTCTTAACGGCCCGGTTTGACCCACCCACCCACCGCGACGTCCGCGCGATATCCGGCCTGCGGCAGGCTTTGGAACTGGAAAGCCATCAGCACCGCCTTTGGTGGAGGCCCTCACTCGATCTTTTCGGCGATTATTCCCTTTACACGTTTCGCGAAAGAGACTACGCGGCCCGGCGTGACCGCGATGAACGGGTGGCTGGAGCCAAATTATCGATGGCGTTTTTTGACCGGGGCGCAGGCCGTAGGCAGGCGCGCACCCTCGCCCTTCAGTCCCAAGCCCGGGCCAAAGAGCGTGAGCAGACCATAAAAAAGCTTCGTAGTGAGTTTGTTTCTTTTCAAGAAGACCTTCGAACCCTGCATGATCTGATCCACTCCGCGGAAGAAGGCGCCGAGCAAGGCCGTTTGTACCTGAAGCGCACCCGCTCGGAATACAGCCGCGGTGTCAAAAACTCTCCCGACGTTTTAAACGCCTTCCAGAACTATGTAGAGCTCGAACGCCGCTACGCAGAAATCCGGCGCGATTACCAGTTAACCAAAACCCAACTCCTGACCCTTTTGGAACGGTAAGGGGAATGGTTCCCCCCTCCCGCAACCATAAGTCAATTTTCGACCAAAGTCTAAAAAAGTCTTGACTACTTTCGAATAGAGTCTAAAATAGTCACATGATGAACAGGACCGCCGATGTACTTTTGGCGCAAATCGTAGAGAAGTACGGGAAAATGGCGTTTTTAAGTGGTCCGCGACAAGTCGGGAAAACAACGCTTGCGCAAGACTATCGAAAGAAATTTGAGCAAAGCCTTTATTTCAATTGGGATATTGTATCGGATCAAAAAAAACTCCTGCGAAATCCCTATTTTTTTGAAGAAGAAAACCGTGACCCTGCCAAGCTGTTTTTGGTCGTGCTGGATGAAATTCATAAGTATGCGCGCTGGAAAAATTACCTCAAAGGCGCTTACGACCGAGTTCACCGAGACTTTCGTTTTCTCATCACCGGAAGCGGCCGTCTAGATTTGTTTAAAAAAGGCGGGGACAGCCTTTTGGGACGCTATTTTTCACTGCCGCTATTCCCGCTCAGTGTCGGAGAATTGGAGGGAAAAAGGCCCTCGTGCGCCGACTTCCTACAAGCCATGCAAGATCTTCCTCCCGCCTCTGCCGCCATCCGGCAGGGGTATGAGTTGCTCTGCCGTTTTAGCGGTTTTCCTGAACCGTTCCTACGCGGGGAAGACGCGTTTTATCGGCTCTGGTCGACGGAACGTAAGCAGAGGTTGATCCGTGAAGATATCCGAAATGCCAGTGCCATTCGCGAGATCTCTCAAATGGAAATGCTCTCCCATCTGATTCCCGAGCGCGTGGGAAGCCCCTTGTCACTTAACAGTTTGCGAGTCGATGTGGGCGTCGCTCATGAAACCGTTCGGGATTGGATATCGCTGCTCGATCAGTTCTTTTACCTCTTCCCCATCAAAACGTTTACAAAAGGTCTCGCGCGTTCGCTGCGAAAAGAAACGAAGGTCTACCTCTACGATTGGGCCGAAATTGCAGAAGAAGGTGCGCGCTTCGAAAATGTTATCGCGCTTCATCTTTTGAAAGCCGTTCGCACCTGGCAGGCCTCCGGGGAGCCCGCCGTGTCCCTGCATTATCTACGGGATAAGGAAAAAAGAGAGACAGATTTTATTCTTGTGCGAGGCAAAGACCCGGTTCTCGTTATCGAAGCCAAATGGCGTGACACCGCACTCGACGCGTCCTTGCTTTACTTTCAAAAACGTCTAAAGATCCCTACGGCCGTACAATTGGTGGATTCCCCCGGCGTATGTCGAAAGACCACCGACGGCCCTTCCACACGCTGGGTAGTCTCCGCCGACCGCTGGCTGGCCAATCTTCCGTAACAGAAGATCGAAGTCAAGCAGCGCGGTCATGCAGGAGGGGTTCTAGAATTTGACGGGCTTGCTGGAATACGCTTTGGGCACGTTCAAATAAGGCGGGGACTTCGGCCAGGCGGCCTTTTTCGGCTTGGTGCTCGATGTCACGAAGAATGTCGCATAGCGCGCGGACGCCGTAGGTCGTGCTGGCCCCCGCGCACCCGTGGGAGAGACGCTGCACATCTTTAGCCTCACCGGCTTGGATGGCCCGCTCCAGTTTCGCAAACGTTTCGACAGTGTCTTTTAAATACAGCCCCACTAAGCGACGCATCGAACTTTCATCGTTGTCCGTAATGGTACGAAGGTGAACTAAATCGACAAGAGCTGAAGCAGAGGGAGAGGGAGTCGAGGTATTATTTTTCTTAATAAAAAATTCCTCAACTCCCACTCCCTCTCCCTCTATTTTAATCCACGTCGCCAAAACCTTGGCCAGCGCTTCCGCGGTCACTGGCTTGGTGATGTAGTCGTCCATCCCCGCATCCAAACATTTTTTACGGTCCCCCTCTAATGCATTGGCGGTCATGGCGACAATGGGTGTGCGGTGGGCCCCGGTTTCTTTTTTGCGAATGGCCGCGGTGGCCTCATAGCCGTCCATATCGGGCATTTGGCAGTCCATAAACACCACATCGTATTTGCGCTGCTGCACGGCCTCGAATGCCTCTCGTCCCGTCGAAACCACTTGGGGACTAAAACCCAATTTTTCAAACATTAAAAGCGCGACTTGCTGATTGACTTTATTGTCTTCAGCTAAGAGGAGGCGGATATATTTGCCGTTTTTAACCGGAACCACGGTTTCGGCCGGCTCTGCGGCTCGGCCCATCTTTGGAACGTTTAGCAGCAAAGCACTGGCAATGGCGTTAAACAGGTCCGACTGACGCGCCGGCTTGCTTAGACACTCCGCGATTCCGGCGTCCTTTAAAATCTTGGAATCCAGCTTATTTCCAAGGGACGTCATCAAGATGAGCGGCAAGGTTGTCAGGTCGGGATGGGTTTTAATCATCTTGGCTAAGGCCAGTCCATCCATGTCGGGCATTTGCATGTCTAAAATGGCCAGCTGAAAGGGACGTGCCGCCTGGCGCTCCTTTTGAATCATCAGCAGCGCTTCAGCAGCATGTGTGGTGGAAATACTAATCATTCCAAACGACGCGAGCTGATGCTCTAAAATGAGACGGTTGGTTTCGTTGTCGTCCACAATGAGTACGCGGGTCTTATCCAAAGCGGGCACCTCAGCCGAGACCCGTTTTTGCGTGCTGGCTTTGGCCGGGATTTGAAACCAAAAAGTGGACCCTTTGCTAATCTGGCTTTCGACGCCGATCGTGCCCCCCATTAGCTCGATGAGGCGTTTGGAGATGGCCAAGCCAAGCCCCGTCCCCCCAAAACGACGGGTTGTTGAGCCATCGGCCTGCGTAAACGCTTGAAAGAGGCGCTCTTGGTTTTCCGGGCCTATGCCGATCCCGGTGTCGGCCACTGAAAAATGTAGCCAAGCCGTATCCGTTCCAACCGTCAGTCGCTTAACCCGCACGATCACTTCCCCCTGCTGGGTGAATTTCACGGCATTTCCAATTAAATTGGTGAGCACCTGGCGCAGACGGTGCGGGTCCGCAAGGACGTGATCTGGAACTCCGGACTCCACCCAGCATGCCAGCTCCACCCCCTTGGAATGGGCTTGCGGCGCCAACATTTGAACGACGTCTTCGCTGATTTCGCGAACATCGGTTTCAATGCTTTCAATCGAAAATTTCCCCGCCTCGATTTTGGAAAAATCCAAAATATCGTTGATCAATTGCAGCAGCGAATGGCCGGCATTTCGCACGACTTCCGCAAAATGCTGCTGCCGGGCGTTTAAGTTCGTATCCAATAAGAGGCTCGTCATCCCAATGACCGCATTCATGGGTGTACGAATCTCATGCGACATATTGGCCATAAATTCCGACTTAAGCCGCGCTGCACTTTCCGCCGCTTCTTTGGCCAAACGCAGCTCCTCCTCCCCGCGTTTGCGTTTGATGAACTGCCCGACTTGCATCCCCAAGGAGTCGAGCAACTCCAGCAAATCGCGGTCAGCCGGGCGCGACTCCGCGCAGAAAAATTCCATCACGCCGACTAAACGGTCGTCCATAATGAGCGGAAAGCCGACCCCGCTCGTAAGGCCAGCGCTCTCCGCCAGTCCAGCACGCGGGCCACTAGGGTCCTCCTGTACGTGAGAAACCCAGACCGCGCGCTTCATCCCCCAGATCCGCCCCGGAAGGCCCTCGCCTTTACGGAAATGCAGCCGACGGCTCATGGATTCAAATTCGGTGAGCGGCTGCCGGCCATGCCGCCAAATTTGCCCACAGCGAAGCACTCCGACCCCCTCATCGACTTTCCATAGCGCTCCCCAGGCCCAATCGAGATGCCCACAGATGGCTTGGATCACTTCCAAAAGGGCCACGTCCAAATCTTCCCCTTCCGCCAGCACGCGCGTGACCGCGTATTGTGCGCCGCGTCGTCGTTCGGCTTGCTCGCGCACGTCGATTTCGCGGCGCAGTCGGTTCATCATCCAAAACAAAAAGCCGACCGTTAAAATACTGCCTAGAAGCAGAATGGTCTTGGTCCAACGCGCCTTTCGGCTGCGCTCCTGGCTGCGGTCTTTAAGCAGCCGCCGTTCATCCATTTCAATCGCGGAAAGCTGTCGCTCCACCCGATCGCTTAAGGCAGCCCAACGGCCGCTGCCAATCAACGCGGAAGCCGCCTCAAACCCCGATGCCGAGCGCGTATCCACCACTCGAGACAGGAGTTTTAAGTAGTCCTTAAAGAGGGCCTCTAAATCGTCCAACCGTTTTTGATGATTGCTTTGGTTTTCAGTCAAGGTGCGGACCTTTTGAAGGTCCTGGGCGATGAGCAGCCGATAGGTGTCATATGGCTCCAAAGAATCTCGCTGTCCCGTAATGACATACCCCCGCACCGATGCTCCGACGGCTTCCTCTAAAAGGCTTAAGTGTTGGACGGTTTCAATCACGTGGTGGGAATGCGCGACCCAATCAAACGTTCGGATCAAACGGCTCGTGGTCCAGTTCGAGCCGATGGCGATGAGGAGGAGGAGCGTCAAGGCAACGCCAAACCCCCAACGCATCCATCGTCGATCCAAAGCGATTTCCATGGACGGTAAAAGTGTAGGGGTCAAAAGGACTCTTCACAAGGGGAAAGAAGTGTTAACACTTAAAAAGCGGGCCTTGCAGGACGACCCGTCGCGCGTTAGACTGACCGCGCATGAACGATACCGAATTTTTGCGAACGGCCGTCTCCCACCTGCCGGGGGGGCTCATCCTGCTCGACTTGCAGGGCCGTATCCGAGCGGTCAATAAAACCGCGGAAACGCTGTTGGGCCTATCGGGCCCCGTCCCCTCGGGCATGGAAAGCGGCGTTCTGCTGTCGCACCACCCTAAGCTTTTAAAAATCGTCCACGACGCCTGCGCCCACCGCCAGGAAATGAACCGGCAGGAAGTGACCACGAATGGGATCGACGGCGAAAAAATGGTTTTGGGCTACGGTATTCTCATTTTGCGCGGGCCGCGCAACGAAACGTTAGGGATAGGGTTGACCTTTCAAGATATCACCCGGATGATCCCTCTCATGGACTCACACCGCTTTTTAGACATCGCCTTAAAAAACCTCCCCGGCGGCTTGGTGTTTGTCGATTTGCAGGGCCGTGTCCGGGGGGTCAACCAAAATGCGATGCGCTTGCTTGAAATGACGGAAGACCCACAGACGGGCACCCCTTGCCATAAAGCCTTTGCCGCCCATCCGGGGATTTACAAAACGCTTCTAAGCACTTGCGAAAGCTTAAATGCCGTCAACCGTAAAGAAATGGTCACCCGCCGCTCGGGTGGTGAGAAAATGACGCTTGGTTACGGTACCCTCATTTTGCGAAACGCCAAGAATGAACCGATTGGCGTTGGTCTAACCTTCCAGGACATCACCCGCTTCATCCCCTTGCCGCTTAAAGCCGAGTTCATCCAAGTGGTTGATCGGTTTTTTACCCCTTTTGCGCTGCTATTGATCGCCTCGGCGTTGCTCTTTGGGTTTGCCGAGCCCAAAACAAAAACGCTTGCACTCATTTTGGTGTCGGTCATGGCGGTTTTTAACGAAACGACCGCGTATCTCGCCAAACACCGCACGGAATGGGCCGTTAAAATCGGCAATACTCGAATGGTCACCAATTTCGCCGCAAATGTGGTTTTGGTTTATCTCTTAGGAACGTTTTGGGGACCGATGTGGCTGCTCTTTGCCTTGACGCCTGTGGCCACCGCGCTCCATGCGAGCTTCGGGAAAACCTTCATGATCTCCTTGATTTCAGCCGGGGCATTACTTGGCATTTATGCCGCCCGCGGTCTTACAGGTTCGGTCGGCTGGGGCATGGCCTCACTGCATGCCACATTCATCGTTTTCGTGAGCCTCTTCGTCAACTCCATCGGACGCCTGGTCATGCAAATTAAAAGCGTTGGCCCTTCGAAAAGCGTCGCCTCGACAAGCCTTAACGCCGGACCCGGCTTACGGCCCACCGGAATAGCGGCGCCAGACCAGCTCGCCGCGTAATTCGTTCCATACGCCGCTGTCATATTCCTGTCATCGTTCATGCCTACGATATAGAATCATGCGCACGGTGAGCTCACGCGTTTTAATTATTGAGGACGAAAAAGACATCGTCCGCCTCCTTAAGTACAACCTTGAAAAAGAAGGTTATACCGTCCTTTCGGCCCATGATGGGGAAGCAGGGTTAGCCCTCGCTAAAAAAGAAAAACCCGATTTAATTTTGCTCGACTTGATGCTGCCCAAACTTGACGGCATGCAGGTGTGCCGGGCGATTCGTCAAGAATCCCAAGTCCCCATCATTATGCTCACCGCCAAAAAAGAAGAAATCGACCGGATTGTGGGGTTGGAGCTTGGCGCTGACGACTATGTTCTAAAGCCATTTAGCGTTCGGGAGCTCTTGGCGCGCGTCAAAACCATTTTACGCCGCACGCGGCCGATAGAAGAACGTGAAAAGGCGTTTCATGTCGGACAAATTGCCGTAGACTTTGCCCGCTACACCGTGCAAGTCAAGGGAAAGCCGGTCTCGTTAAGCGCGAAAGAATTTGAATTCCTTAAAATCCTCATTCAATCCAACGGCAAAGCCCTCACGCGCGACCAGCTTCTGGAAAAAGTCTGGGGGCACGAGCCCTCGATGGAAATTGATACGCGCACCATCGACCAGCACATCGCACGCCTACGCGATAAACTGGGCCCGGAAGCTGAACGCGTCATTACCGTTAAAAACATCGGCTATCGCTTCGATACGGAATGATCCACCGCCGCGCAGGGCGCCATGGCGGATCACCCGCCGAAGCCAAAGGTTAGGCGAAGGCGGATGAACGAGAAAAAACTGGCCGATGCCATCCTCTCGGCGTCCATGGAGAGCGTGGTGGCTACCGACGATTCAGGGCGCATTTTGCTGCTAAACCCCTCCGCCGAGCGTCTCTTCGACGTCCATTCCAAAAACGTGAAGGGAAAGTCGTTTTTAGAAGTGCTTCGACACAGCGGCTTGGTCGATATGCTCTCCGAAACGCTGCGACGTGGGGAGGCGCTTAACCGTGAAATGACGCTTTATGCGCCCACCGAACGCACGCTGACCGTGCATGCGCGTCCGCTGGAGTTCGGCGAAGAGCGCCCAGGTATCCTGATGGCGATACGAGACATCACGGAACTCCGGCGTCTGGCCACGCTTCGCCAGGAGTTTGTCGCGAATGTTTCGCATGAGCTTAAGACGCCCCTTACTTCGATCAAAGGGTTCGTGGAGACGCTTCTAGACGGGGCCCTCGACGATAAAAAACTGGGGCGTGAATTTCTAGAAACCATCCAACAGCACGTCGAAAACCTTACTGTGCTCATCGATGACTTGCTCGACCTTTCTCGTATTGAAGCGAAGCGCATGGACTACCGTTTGGGACCGGTTCAGGTGGACGATGTCGTCACTCGCATCATCAAAGCCCTCGAGCCTTTGGCCAAAGCTAAAAAAGTGCTGATTAAAAGTACCTTAACCAATGGCCTTCCCCACGTCCTAGCGGACCGCAACAAATTGGCTCAAATTTTCATGAATTTGATCGACAATGCGATTAAATTTAATCGTATAGACGGTCAAATTGAAATATCAGCCCTTTATCAGCCGGCCGGGCATCTGACCGTGGCCGTAGCCGATACCGGTCCCGGCATTGACCCGCGCGACTTGCCGAGGGTTTTCGAACGGTTTTTTAGGGGAGATCGGGCCCACTCCCATGAAATAAAAGGGACCGGTTTGGGCCTCGCCATTGTGAAGCATTTGACGGAAGCCCAGCAGGGCAGCGTTCAAGTGGAGAGTGTGCTCGAAAAAGGGTCTATTTTTAGAGTGATTCTGCCATTGGCGAGTTCATGAGAAATTCATGTTCCGGTAATATGCCGTTCATATTCATCCGCCACGCTTGATCTCATGGAAGGGTTTATGTTTGTTTTGGGTCACGTCCAAGCGGCCTTGTGGGTCTTTTCAGCCGCTCTGATTTTAGCCGTAGTGATCGGATGGTGGAAAAGCGGCCACTATTTGATGGAGCATCACACCAGCTTTCAGGGCCAGCACCAAAGCCATGAACGGCGCCGGGCGGATCGGCGCCATCACGCCGCACCGCTTGATATTCTCAGTCAGGAAAGCGGAGCGGCCGATAGGGCCAGACTCGTTAATTTGTCCCAAACCGGTGCTTGTTTACTCACCCGCTCGCTTCTCACCAAAGGAGAAGCTATCGTACTGCGCTTTCATACGGCGCAACCCTCGCGTTTTATCGCCCGCATCATGTGGGCAAACGAAACTCAAAACGGCACGCTCTGCGGCGTCCGTTTTGAGCGCCAGTCCTAAGACACATGAAAAAGCGGCCCAGAACTTTTTTGGGACGTGAGGCCCAGGCCCCACGTAACTCGTCCGACACACAGAGGGGGTAGACTTTTCCCATGACTTCGTACGAAACTTTCGAGAGAGCCATTCCCTATTTGCAGTGGGGGTCGTGGTGGATCGCGCTGATCGCTTTTTTGAGCGCGGTAGCACTTCTATGGGGGAGGACCCGATTTCGCCTAACGACTAGCTCCTCATTGGGCGC
Organism: uncultured Elusimicrobia bacterium; assembly: GCA_964441955.1. Lineage (GTDB taxonomy): Bacteria > Elusimicrobiota > Elusimicrobia > 2-01-FULL-59-12 > 2-01-FULL-59-12 > CAYTWA01. Next base: position 289,115 of record CAYTWA010000003.1, on the reverse strand, counting down.
CATGCCTTCGGAGAAACGCCTATACCCACGTTCTACCAGCAATAATCCGTTTGAAATTCTTGGCAATTACGGTCGTCCCAACTCCGAATGGGGCGAACTGGTAAACGTATCCGCGACCGGCGCCTGCCTTGCCTATTCGGGCGCGCTGACAAAAGGGAGAAATTTCATCATTCGAATGAGCATTCCTCCGATCCCAGTCGAACGCCTGGCCCGTGTGGTCTGGTCCCAGAATAAAAACAACCGGACACTTTACGGCGTCCGTTTTGCGGTTTCGCAGACGTCGTAGCTTTAGCCGCTCTTAGGCCTTTTTTTTACCCGACCGTCACACCTCTTAAATTTCCCTTTCAGACGCCACCCGTAAAATTCGGCGATGCACCAAGCGTCGCGCTGGATTTCTATCACACTTGCACTTCGTGTTGAGGGGAGTCACATTCTCCCTGGTCGACCCGCTTATGCCTCTTCTGACCGCACGCTTTGTGGAGTATGTCGGAGAGCTCAACCACAGTGAACTGGAGACCCTTTTAAGTGATGCCCCCTCGACGTCTTTGCTTCGATTGTATTTGTCGGCCCTAGCCTACATTGGCCGCGTCGATTAAAAAAAGTAGACGTCATCGCTAAAGCGCTTGACCCGAACGCTCACCAAGGACTTCCCTTTATCGGAATCACTTAAAACTGAAATTCTTAAACCCAAATTTCAAGAACATGTGAAATGGTTTGTACGAGTAGCCGCTCTCCCGCATATTCTGCTGCAGCCTGAGGCGGTGGCACTAATTCTTCAAACTCACATCACAGGACGATACGCTCGCGCGATCGCTTCACGCGCTTGATGGCACACGCTTTTTCGGGAGTCCGTATCCCGCAGAGGAATCGGATCTAATACCGATACTTCCACGTCTATTGTGCGCACGCGGCAGAGGCGCACTAGGTGGCTCCAAAAAGTCATCTTTCCATAGTAAAAAATGGAGTCTCGGTTGGAAGGGCTTAGCGGCTGGCCATCAACTGCCATGTACTGCAGGCACAAAGGAACGACCGGAACTTCCGCGGCGATGGCCGCACGAAACAGCGCATTTTTAAACGGATAAAGCTGAGAGCCGTCCGTGCTTGTTCCCTCAGGAAATAAAGCGATCGAAAACCCTTGGTGATAGAAGTCCACCATCTCGTTAAGTTCCCGCAAAAGCGTGAAACGTTGACGCCTTTCGACGTACATTCCCCCACCCAGCCGAGCGAGCATGCCCAACACTGGGGTTTGAGCAATCTCGACTGAGGTCACAAAAATAGCCGGGATAGACGAGTTAATAAGGAGGGCGTCCAAATCGGACACGTGATTGCCGACATAAAGAGCGGGTGTATCGAGTGGCGGCCGCTTTTCAAGGCCCTTCCAGCGAATACGCACCCCAAACCCGCGCAGCAGCCACCGATTAAAAACGCCGCTGGCTCTGATCCTAAACCAGCGGCGCTTGATGGAATCGCGATAGAAAAGACTGCCTGCCCCCAACCCCACCACGAAAAGGCCTATTCGGATGCCGAATGCGACGAGCTTCGCCAACCCTCTCAAACGACTCAGCAGCGACTGAATTTTTTCTCGTATGACGCAGCGATCCTTTTGGTTTCTAGAACGGTCATAAAGTCTACACACTGAAAAGCCCTGTCGAGCGCGGGTTGTGTCCCCACACGAGCCCCGATTCGTAAATACCCCAGCAGCAATGCCGGGACCAATCGGCGCCCGTTCGAAATGGCCTCGGGATTTTGCGGCGCATACTGAATGCGGTATTCATCCCAATGAGGAAACCGGTAGCCGGCACGCGGCGGCATTTCGATGCCTGGAAGCGCATAGCCTTGCCGCTCAAAATAAAGGCTGACCGTTAAGGCATCGAGCCGCTGAACCGTCTGGATGCTGGAACAGCCAAACATCGTCTCAGCCCCCACACATTCGGCATACTGCAAGATCCCCTTCCAAAGAAGCGACAACACCGCTCCGTTTCTGAAGTTTTTATGAATGCAAGCGCGCCCCAATTCCAGCTTGGGGCCGGGCGTTCGCAGAAAATCCCCCAGATCAAACTCTTTATTGGAGTAAAAATCACGCGAATAAGCCGTCGCATTCAGTCGGTAAGTTCCCACAATCCGATTGGTTTTGATTTCAACGATCACCAGGTGATCACAGCGAAGGTCAAACGCATCAACATCAAAACCCAGGGGCGAACGACGCTGCTGCATTTCTTCGTAAAACACATCATGACGAAGCTTTAAGGCTGCCTCCAATTCCCAGCTGCTTTCTACCGTTTTGATTGCAAATGATTCTTTTTCGAAAAAAAGGCGCACATGAGGCCGAAAGGATCGCAGCTCATTTTTACGATGAATATTCCATTGCCCTACAAACTCTTTTAAACGAGACGTAGCCACGGCGAGAAGTTCGGTGGTTTTTCGAGTGGTCGATCCGACGGAGCCTTCCAAGTCATCCCAAGGGAAGTACATGCGTGGGTCTCCTTTATCGTTAGTGCCCCTTTTCACGCGAATTGAACCACCCCCAAATGACGTGCCAGTGACTAAGCGGTAAAACGTACACGAAACAATCAACTATCGGGATCGGAATCGGAATCGGTATCGGGGAGAATCGAGTCTCGAGGATCGATATCGAGAAAAGCGCATTACTGTATCTCGATACTTCAAGCTCGATTCCCCCCTATTCCGATACCGATACCGAACCAGCCAAGGTTTTTCCTCATATCACTGTCACATGCCATTGATAGGATCGCCCCGTCATGTATGGTTCGCGTTTGGCCGCGCTTCTTTTAGCTCCGTGTCTACTTCAAGAACCTGCAGCCGCGTACGTGGCCCATACAGGCGCTCTCTTGCCGCTCGCCGCCTCGCTGTCGTCCCGTTATTCCCCCACCCAAACCTTGGCGGGCCGAGCGGTTCAGGGCTGGCGAACGTTTGCATTTCGTGACCATGCGCCCACGGCGGCATTCTTGAGCTTATTTGCGGCGGCGTCAGCGGTCGATTATCACTTCCTGCATGAAGCCGCTGAACGAAATCCGTTATACGAGAGACTTTCCTTTGTTGTCTTGACCTTTTTCGGCGCGTTAAGCGGTGGATTAACCGCTCAATGGCTACGATTAAAAACAGGGAAACAAGACCATTGGGAATTAAAACCCCTCCTTTTTCTCCTCGCCTTAAATATTTTTTATTCCACTTTTGTAGAAGTTCGCGTCTACGGCCATTGGTTAGAGGAAATTCCCTTGTCGAATGGGGCTCGCCTCGCACTGGATCTGGGGCTTATTTCCTTGTTTTTTTCAGACCCCGCCGCGTTTTTAGTGTATGGCAAATACCTGCATCCCAGAGAGGAAAGCCACGCACGCGAAGAAATCCGTGACAAACTGCTGGGTTTCTACATCAAGTATGGCGGGTTTTGGGGGATTGCCTTAGGGCTGTCGCTTTATTATGAAAAAAATCCCATCATCAGCTTCACCTTTATTCAGGCGGGAATTTTACTCTGGAATGTGGCCTTTGAATACGAGAAGTACCCTGATTCTAAGATGGTTCTCGATTGGGCTCATCGACACCCTCGTACACGATGGGTTCTTTATCCCGTTCTTAAGGGGATTCATGTCGTTCACTCTCATTCCTCCTACATTGAAATGCTCAAGAATTTGGTGTTTTTTGTTTACGCGGCAGACCTATCCTCCCTGGCTAGTGATTTTGGGTTCTCCGCGTTCACGCAGACCATCATTTTTGGAAGCTTCTTGATTTCGCGAGTTTTGTGGCTGCTTCATGCTCATTGGCCTGCATGGATTCCTCGTGTGCTCTGGACGATTCCTTTTTTGATGGCGCCCGCCCTGGCGGCCCATGCCATTGGGAAGTTTCCTGTCATAGCGATAAGTCCTCCCAGCAAAGAAGTGAAGGCAGCGGCATAAAACAACCGGAATCGGGGACACCGGCCCCTTCAGATGGACTCGTCACACCTCTTACACACACTATTACATCTGGACGGGCGAATGGAAATTTTGCAGTGGACGGAAGAAATGCAAAAACAGCAAACCTCTGTTTTGCCGTCATCCGCGCGGATCGTTAGCGAGGATCCAGTGTCTTTGCTCAACGCCGGTGGGCCCCCGCCAACAATCCCATTTGCGACCCGCGGGACCTGCGCGCAGGAAAAAATTAAGGAAGCGCGGGTCCGCGGGGGCGACGGACCATGAAAGTCTTAATCACCATGCCCCGCGTGCAATTGGTCACCGTTTTCGGGAAAAACGAAGGGCTGCGCCTCCAGTTGGGTCGGCTGCCCATCCCAAGACTGATGCGTGTCCTGCACTTAGGGTATGTCCAAAGCATACACGACCATTTAAGCGTCGCCATTGTCGTCATCACCAAACCGGGCGGACTGACGGTGACGGAGTGTCGAGTTAAGAAAAAGCCCATGATTTTTTTGATCCCATACCGGGGCAAGAAGAGGCCAATGCCGAATTTATCATGCGCCACGGTGCGGGCATTTTGGCGCACACAGCCGATCAATTTCCGGTGCTGGCGTCGCACCTTCTGCGCGATCAAAACATGCGCCAATGCATGGCCCTCGCCGCATCATGGGAGCGTTATTGGCCGTTGTCATCGGCGCGTTCATTTGGGCAAAACTCAAAGTGGAAATCGAAGGCAAAGATGGCTGGGCCAAAAACCTGCCCAGCTGGCGAATTGAGAAGCATTTCCTTATAGACATTTTCATGGGCGGCCGCGCGCTGACCGGGTATCACGCCTGGGCGTTCACATTCCTGTTCTTCGTCTTTCATTGGCCTTTCTTCTGGCAAACCCATTGGACGGTGGAGCGGGAATGTTTTGCTTTGGGCTGTATCGCGCTCTTTTGCCTGCTGGAGGATTTTTTCTGGTTCCTCATTAACCCCCGCTTCGGCTGGAAAGCCTACAGCACCCAAAAAGTGGAATGGCACCGCAAATAGTTTTTGGGCATCCCCGCGGATCATTGGGGGTTTATTCTTCTAAGCATTCTTTTAATTGGATACGCGCGCTATTCTTAATTCAAAATAGCCCACATTTTGACCCAAAGAGCCTCGCCTCAATAGGGTCTTTTTTTTACCGTTTTGTCACTTCCGCAGCATGGGCCCCTCAAACGTTTCCAGTACTATTTTTTAATGCGTTTCACGAGACTCTTAATGGCCGTCACACTTGTGACAATCCCCTGGGTAAAATCCTTTTCGGAAAGGCCAAGCCCGCGGAGCGCCCGCCCTAGCCCGTGGGCCAACATTACTCGCTGGACGGCTCTCAGTGCTCCCTCGCTGAATGCTCGACACCCGGCCCTTGCCCTTCGGCCTAATCCAGAACTTAAAGCCAAACTGCAGGAGATCCTCACTGAAACCCGACACCACTCCATTGGGGACCAACTGAAACCGGTTAACAAATCGGCTAATAACTTAGGCGCTAAACTGCTTACTCCCTTCTTAATTGCTGCGCTGTTTTCCGAATGGGTATCGTGGCTCACCTTTTTTATCTTTTTGGCTATTGAATACGGCCATGAATTGCTGCATCTTCCATTTACGAAGCTGAAGGGGCCCGCCTGGTGGAACATTCTCCGCTTTGCCGCATTTTCATCCCCACCTCCTATTCGTCATCTTCGCTGGAGTTTTACGTTACCTCTTATGGGCTCCTCGGTAGCCCTTGTAATTTTGATTAGTGGGGTAACGGGCCTTCCGACGTTTCCTGCCGCCTACTGGGTATTGGCCTCACTGCTTCTCAACATGAATCCATTTCTGAGAGGAGCGGATTTGCAGCAGTGGCTTGACACTTTTTCCCGCTCTCATCCGGCCTCTGAAGTCACGGACCGGCAAGCGGTGGGCTATACACGGCTGCTCGTTTTAAGTTCCTGGGGTCTTTATTTGGCTGCGGCAGGGCACCAAGCGCTCATCCTGTTGGCCAACGCCGCTCAAAATGCCCCGCTGATTCTGACAACTCTAATCGCGAAAGTGATTTTAGCCACCGCCCTCTTTCCGCCGGCTTGGAGTGTCACCCAATGGTTTTATTGGCGTTCGCCACCGCCACCCCCGCAAGGCGACATACTTCGCTCCAACCCCCCAAAAACATGGACAGGAGAGCTCAAACCCAACGTTCACTACCACCGATCCTTGTTTATTTCCGATCTGCATATGTTTACCAAAGCGTTTAAAGCCCAGTATTTTTTGGATTTCTTGGCCCACAATGAAGCCAACGCCATTTATATCGTCGGCGACTTTATTGATTTTCAGGAAGCGGAAGGAGCGGGTGAGCTTCATGCCGAGGTTCTCGCCGAACTGCTGCGCCGGGCCGAGCGCGGCGTGGACATTTATTGGATCGCCGGCAACCATGACGAGGTCATCAAAAAGTATCTCCCCTTATTTCAAGGAAAAATCCACATCGTTCGCGAGTTGGAATACGTGCCAAACGATGGGACGATCACTCTGGTAAGGCATGGAGATGAGGAAGACGTGTCGCTGGTCGGCCCCGCCGCGCATTTGGGATCGCTACTTTACAACGTCTTGCGCGGCCTAAGCGACTTGAACCACCGCATCCGCCACCATTGGCAACTCCCTTATTGGTCCTTGGATGGAGTTGTCAAACAATGGGTGAAAAATGTGATTCGCGATGTGACAGGCTTTGATGTACATGTGGCTCACGCGGCAGCACGACGGGGATACGCCCAGCAAATTCATGGACATGACCACACCCCCGGCAAGCGAGAAATGGAGGTCGACATCGATGGAGAAAAGAAAACGGTAACGCTTTACGACACGGGTGATTTTGTGAGCGCCAACTCTTACTGGTCGGAGTCATTCGATGGCCATATGGAATTGGGCTTTTGGAATAGCATCAGGTCCCAAACACCTCCTAAACCGAAATTGCGATTTTCCCACACACTCTTTGCTTTCTTTTTCCCTGCGTGGCTCAAACGAGAAGGCGTCATTAAGCCCTTCGTTCCATTGATGGTTGTGAAGGAAATTACGGCTAAAAACCAAGACGCCATCGCCTATTCCTGGATGAAACTGGGCCGCCTCCAAGAATTAACCTATTTTGGCGATCGCCTCATCGAAAGCATTCGGCAGCGCCTTCAACCGGAAATCCTTGAAAACCCTGAAGAATGGGTGGTGGTAGGTATCGAGCATCGCGCCTTACGGTCGGCGTCTTCCGAATTGGCCCGATATGTGGCCAGCCGAACACCGGCGCATTTAGGACTGACGGAAAAAGCACTACCGATTCTTTTTTTAACGTCCGAACGCGCCCATGGCTCAAGCGATCCCTATACTTGCGTGCCTATGGACCAACGGGGTGATCTGGTTCGCCCCGCCTTCGACGACCCGCTGGACGCGTTACGCATTCGAGGCCGAAAAATTATCTTGATCGATGACGGCGTAGAATCGGGCGAAACCCAACGTGCGATGGCCGCTTTTTTGGCCAAGCATGGCGCGGGCAGTGTTTATCCCTTTGTCGTGATGACGTTCCAAGGCCAATCGCAAGACGCCGTCAACCGCGCTGCCTTGACTGCGGGAGGGGCACTCCCCGTATTGCGCGAACGCCTAGCGGACCCGCTGAGGCCCTATACCGCTCGGTTGATTCAATGGGTAGGGGAACTTTCATCCGAAGAGTTCGCCCTTTTAATACAAGGACTTCCTGAGGACATTCTTCTTCACTTGTACTTGGCTGCTCTAACCTATATGGGACGCTGGAAACTGGACCATTTCGATACGCTTGTCCACGCGTTAACCCCACGCCCATCACGGCCTTTTCCGAGCCATGCGTCCCTCCAACGCTTAAGCCTGAGAGAAAAAAAGGCCTTACAACGGACCGCCAAATGGCTCACCCGCGAATTCGAAAATCACAACACCTTGTGCACCGTCGAGCGGGTTACTGTGGACCTCGAGCATTTTGGGACAGCCGAAGCGCCCCCTTTAGGATTACCGGTGGATATGGCCCAACCGAAAAACGCGGACGCATTGGTGTTGCTGCATCCAAACAGGCATGGGTGGACCTTTACGCCCGGCCCACACTACAACGAATACGAACGCGACCTGCGCATTTATGAATGGCTGGGAACCCTTCGGCGCTTATTTGCCGATGTGCTGGGGACTTCAATGCCTAAAGCGGTTGAATTTCTAAACCACTATGACATAGGCATTTTTGTAGGAAATGGGGTAGCCGCTCATTTCCAACCGCGCGATAGCGATTGGACGTCCCACCATCGGGGCATTTTTGGATTCGACATCCGAATTTTTAGTTCCGAGATCGTCTTACGCCATTTGGCCATCCCGCATGAACTCGTGCATGCGCTGCTCATCAAACGGCCTTATTTTCTTCAGGAAATTGTGGCGGTTTTTCGGGATCTCCTTCACCTGTTGGACATTCAGCGGCGTCCTGAGCAATATCCTTTTGACGAGACATCCCTTCGAACCTTTCATCACACGCGCCGTCCCCTTCTTCTGCAATGCCTTCTTAAACAGCTCAAAACCCTGGAACAGCCGGGGTTCTTTTCGTTTCACACCTTCCTAGATACGTTGTTGCGCAAAGACGAAATCGTACGTCTATCACCCAGGGAGATTTTAGAGGAGGTCGTGCACTTTTTAGCTCATCGCCCTGTCGCATATGCCGGGAAGGAAGAAATCGAGCGCCTGGCCCAACGCACGCATGGAGAGGCGTGGAACAAATTACTGAAGCTTGTGTTAAGTCTCAACAACAAATTCGAACATAAAATGGCTCGAGTTCCGCATGATTTGCCTCGATACCACCGCAAAAAACCCTCGCCCCGGCTGGGCATGCCATTATTGAACCCCGCGGCCGACGCTTCTGTACTGCAAGCGGCGTAAGAAGCCCGGGAGTTTTCATTTGTAGGCCTTTTTTTTACTTCACCGTCACGTGCTTATAACCTCTCTGTAAGGCTATTTCCTTAGGATGAAGGCATGGATTTCAAGCAAACCATCGCGCTACTTTTAGCGCTTTCCACCCTTCAAACTTCGGCCTCCGACTGGGGTCAAGGCTTTAAAAGGCGAATTGAGCTCATTCATGATCGGCCCCTCGCTAGAGTGGTTGGGCAACAGGCGTTAAATCCGCGTGGTGTCGCGCCGGGGTATCGCATTCGTCCAAGGCAAAATCCTTTTTGGAAAAGCTCTCTTTTAGTCAGCGCAACTCTCGCCGTTTGGCCATTTTTTATACAGGCTCAAGAACAGTCGTTAAGCCCCGGTATTGAGGAAGCCAGGCATTTCGATCAGCTCATGCCGCGGTTTGTAAATGTGGCCCCGGAATTGGTTCTAAATGCGAGAGAGATTGACGCGGCTGAAACAGCGGCCCGGGCAGCCGCATCCAGAAATGTCTCCATCACGCTATCGCAAGAAGATCTTACCCGCTCCCCCCGTATTCCTTTAGGAAATTCGAGTGCCACCCCCGGCTCAGGCAAACCGGCCATTGAGGATACCGCGGGCCGAACGAATGAGGGCATTGAAGGCCCCATTCGCACACTGGAAGCCTTAAGTCATACCCCCAATACCATTTGGAAGCGTTGGCTGGATCGTTTGCGCACGTTGGCGTTGCGAGGGGGCTACACCTTTAATTCCAAATCCACCGAAGCGCTGAGCGCCGAAGAAGGCTTCCTCGCCGAAATCGATGCCGAAGAAGCCGCCGCCAAGCCTTTAAGCGTTCTGGAACCTCGCTGGCTGCATCTTCAAGACGAATGGTTTGAACTGGCGAACATCGATATCCAGATCCGACGCCATGAAATGGAACGGCGCTATGCCGCCAAAATGCGCGCCGATGCCCAACATCTCTTAGACCTTTTTCAAGTGGATGATCGGCTGGTACAACAACGGGCCGTTTTAAACTGGACGAAGGAAATTGATACCCACCAAGCGGCCATACTTTCACTTAAGAGCCGACAACAAGAATTAGCCTCGCATGTGGCCACGCGCGATTTACAGGAAAACCATCCTTACAGTCCGCTTCTACCTCAAACAGCGCCTACCGCCAACATGATCGCCGCGATTCGCCTGGCTTCGGGCGGGGCTGAAGCGCTTGAGAACGACCAAAAGGCCATTCTGCGCTTCCGGAGCGAACTGGCCAAACGTTTAGAGCTTGGGGAGAACCGCCTTCCGCAAGATCCTTTTTCCCTGGAGAGCCGGCACCTTTTGTTTGACCGCGTGTGGCAGATTCCTGGCGCCAATGAAACCATCGTAGCCCCCGACACGGATAGAGACATGCATTACGCTTTCGATTTAAATTCTTCTCTGGAGCTTCTCGAGGTGGGCGCCGAAGGTTGGCGAAGGGCGGCCTTAGCCCCTCCGGATCAGCGCACCCTTGCCGTCAAGCTACGCCGAACATTAGAGCTGGCCAAGCTGCACACGTTCGAGCAGTTGCGCCAGTGGTCCATTCGCCTCTACATCAAATTGGGCATGGATTTGCCTTTGCAAACCGCCATGACACAAACGCGGCGCGTAGACAGCACCAAAAGCCAACTCCTCATTGAACAGCAACACCAATTGGGGCAGGCCATCCAGGCCATGCTGGATGTATCCAATCAAAACAACGATACCGCCATTTTAAAAGCGGGCCAGACATTGGAAAATGCGTGGAAAGAACTTCAGGAAGCCGCAAAGCAAAGCATGACGTGGTTGGGCCAGACGCCGACTTACGTAGACTTTCGAGTCCCTTCGTCCAACAAGAGCGCGAGCTCTATACTCTCGCCCGCGCCCCGGCTCGCCATGTGGCAGGATCCAGGCTATCGGCTCGAACAATCGCTTTACAACGTCGAAGAAAAAGCGCTTGCCCTCGAGGCCGCGCATCAACGCCTGCGCTATTATTTAGAAGGCCGAGCGGAACTAGATCGGCTCATTTCCGAACGCGTAAATGCCTTGCGCCACGGCTCAAAACAAAGCCCTGCACCCCCAACACGCCCAGCCAAACAACGCGAAGAATGGGGGTTGCCCAAAATACTTCCTTTGGTGCTTCTGGGGTTGATAGTTCCCTCCTATGCATCTGCCGCGTCGTATTCGGTCGTGCATCCGGTGTTTCCAGCCCACGCGGCTGTGGAGTGGGGAGTCAGCCTAGCGCTTGTAGTGAGCAGCGTGTTGATGCCCCACTTCATGCGACAGCGTTATTCTCAACAACCTGCCCGGTGGTACAAATTTTGGATTTCACTTACCCTTCTGCAAGGGTTCTATTTTCCGTTCGGTGGTGTCGCTGGGCTTTTGGTGGGCAGTGCCGCGGCATGGGCTGGATGGAAATGGTCTCCCGAGTCGCTCACACGACATACCCCCGGCTCATTTTTTGATCATGTGACCCACAGCTTTCACCAGCACCCGCACATTCTTCGTTCGCTTAAACGCTGGGGCCTGCGCCCGATCTTTATCCTATGGCTGATGTTCCCTTCCGCTCAGCTGTTGATGCAATCTCTCGTTGGTTTTGTGCGCATTATTTCCTCACGCCCAGTGACCACCAACGCCACAACCACCATCGCTCCACGCTGGCCTTTGATTTACACTCCTACCCAAAGCGGCCGCCTAGTCAAAGCCAGCCCTGCGGGTAAATACACCCGCCGAGAAAAACCTTACTTTGTTCGCTGGATAGGGCCCAACGAAAGCGCCGAGAGCATTCATGATGCTTTATTTGTTTTTCAATCACTCCCCGGCACGGGCGCCGTTGAAGATGCGGTGTCCCAAGCCCAACAAACGCTCACACGCGCCCACGCTCGATTGAACGTGGCACGCAACACGGGAAAACCCTCCGCGGTTACGGTGGCCGAAGCCGAGCTCGAAAACGCGAAGACACAGCTACGCGCGGATTCATCAAAAGGTTTAACCCGGAATGAACCCATGGCAGAGGGGCTTACGCTGGAACTGGATTCCACCGTCGTCCCCGATTCTGCCGGCCGCTCGGTCAGCGCAGGCGTAGCGATGACCCTGGCGTATCAAAAATCTTCTCGCGCCCTTCGCCTGGAACTTACGCTTTCTCCTCAAGAAGCGTTGGCATTGGGGGAAGGCATGGCCCATCCAGAAAAACACATTCGCTTGTGCTTTAAAACCGGGGATCTTTTTACTCCCGAGATCGTGATCCCTACCAGCACCATTCGAAAACTCCGCTTGGCCGAAGAGCGACGCAGCAACGCTCGAACCACCGATGTGGCACGCGGCGGAATTCCCCTGATTCCCTATGAAGCCGATGTTTATATCCCGGAGACTATGGACCAAGGCCAAGCCCCGCGATCCTTAGTTCCTGCATCTACTCTCGCCTTTATCGCCAGAGCCAATAGCGAAGAATCGGGCTCTTTGCCTGTTTTGGAATCCCTTCGGTTTGACGCATGGGAAGAAGGGCGCTGGGCGCCCTTCGCGGCCGCTCCCTTAAAAAGCGGAGAGCTGGTTGCCCATGCCATGCTTCGCGCCAGCCCGGCTCAAATGCCCCGCACGAGTGCGCCCACACAAACGGCCCAGATTGATACGAGCTCCATTCGCGCCAAAATCGCCCAACTGGAAGCCGCCATAAATGAAATAAAAAAGCAGCAAAGCTCTCTTCCGCAAAGCGATTCAGGCTTCCAACGTCGCCTGACGCTGGACCAGCAATTGGCCGAACTGGATGGCCAAAAAAACGCTGCCAGTGAAGAACTTACCCATGCCGCCCCAAGCATCCGGATGACGGCAGCCACAGGCATTGCCATTGGCCCTCGAGACATTCTCACACGCCTTGGCGATCGGCTCATTTTTGCCGACGCTCCGATTGCGCGACTGCTCAACCCCAACACTCAGCAAAACCCGACGGCCTCTTCCGTGGGAGGGACACTGCCCCCTGGCATCCTTTCATGGACCCCTCAAGCACTAAGCCAAATCCAAGAAGGAGCAACCTATATCAACATCACGACCCCTTTACGTGACATTCGAGAAGCCAGCACCCATCGGTGGTTGGTTTTTTTCCCCTCTCAGCCACAGCCGGTTTCGCTTTTCAATGTAACGGACTCGCATATCAGTGACAGCCTTCAGGGGTTAAGCAGTGCGATCATCTATGGAAAATTTTCTTTAAACGAAGCTCGAGCGCTTATTCCGCTGCCGGGCTCGATCGTACCGGTACGCCTACAGCCCCCCGCCACGGATGTATCGGATGAAACGCTACCGAGGCCTCAAGAACCTACACCGTCCCCTTTCCCACCCCTAGCACCCGTCGGTTTAGCACTGGCCATATTGGGAGGAAGCGGCGCCCTTCTCTTTAAACATCGATCTTCCAAGACACTGCTTCCTCAAGCGTCCACGAGACAATCTCGCTTTCACCCTGATTATCCCGACTCCTTTGCCAAACGAACCGTCCCCAATCCTGAAACGGTGGATGGGCATCGTCTGGATGAATTGGCCAGAACCCTGGGGTCCAGCTACGTGGCATATGAATATCAAGATTCACAAGGACGCCCGCTGAACACGGCCCAACGCTTGGTCAAACGTTTTGGTCTGGGCATCCTGTTGCCAGAGGATGCCGCGCTCATGGTTCATGATTGGGAATTAAGACAAGACGAGCACGGGCCAAATTCCCGCATCCGGCAAGCGCGTTGGATATTGGCCATTGGCACCTTTGTCTCTTTCATGATTTTGGGATCTCCTGAAGGGCTAAACCGAATTCTTCGAGGCATTTTTGCGGGGCAGCCTATGATTGACATCATTCGCGCCCCTGTGGCGGATGTAGACCTCATTGAATTAATCCAGAGACATTGGATGGACCCCTATGAGTTGTTAGCCGTCGTCGCTCCACTCATGACATTAGCTCTGGTGGGAGGAGTATTGATTTTTGGTGGCGCCACGCTCGCAGGGCAGTACGGGCCCGCCGTCGTGCTCATGACCCGCCAAACGGTTACTCGGCTTCAAGGGGCACAAACGGTCGTGGAAGATTTTGCGCGCGCCGGGAAAGAATGGCATCCCGACGGCCTAGAATCGATTCCCGACCACGAAATTCGCCGTTTGAGCACAGGCCCCAAAGCGCTTCAAGATGATCTTCGGTTGCGTGAACAAGACCCGACCTATTTAGTGGATGCGTTAAAGCCCTTTGGGTTAATGATCACGGCCCGCGCCGCGTGCAATCTCTGGAAAATCGCCGAACCCTATTTAAATGAAGACCCTGTGGAGTTGGATAGAGCAGGCCACTTTTATACAGAACACCGGCGCCACGCCGCCGCCTCTCGGCTCTGGGCAGAAATTATGCGTGATGCGGCACTGGCAAAAAAAACACCCCATGCCTTTATCCCGAAAGACTCTCCTCTGGATTCGCTTCAACAGCGTGTTCAGTTCGACCCCAAATACATCGATTGGATTGCGAACCATACGCTTCAAATGAACCTGGAGCAGATCCAAAGTACAGTGGCATGCCGTGTCACAATAGATGGCAAAACACCAAAAGAGCGCCAAGCGGAGATCGATCGTCGCGTAAACCGCATCCGGAATGAGTACGTGGATCGCGCCTTGGTGTTTTGGGCATACGAAGAAATGCAAAAGCGCCCACAAACCACGGCCCTTCTTCTATACGTCTACGACCTCATGGGGTTGCCGTTCCAAAAAACGGGCGATGCCGCCGCCGATTCTTCTTTTGTTGCTGTTCGCGGGAAAATTGAACTCGTCCTCGATAAACTAGGCGAACGCATTCACACCCTTTTACCGCAAGCCGCGCAACTGCGCGAAAAATACCGTCGCGACATGAACCTTCTTCGAACCATCCGCTACCTGGAAATCGCTTTTGGCGTTCCTGATCCAGATACGCGCCTCTTACCCGCAGGGCAAGCAGCGCCCGAAAACAATAATTTGCTGAACCTGGATTGGGCCCGCGAGATTGACCGATTTTTAGTGGACACCCATTCCCAAAAGCGTGTGATTCGTGAGCGAACCGACAAGGGCGTTCCCACATTTGAAGCGGTGGCATTTGAATACTACCTCACGGGCCAGTGGCCAGAATTCTTAGCCATGGACCTCAAACGCGCGCTGACCTCCCGCTTAGGCTACCCTGCCGCCGAGGCCACCGCCAAAGTAAAGGGGATGAAAGACGAGCTCGACCGACTGATTCTTCATGCCTACATGGGGTGGAACACGGCCCGCCTCATCCAAAAGAGTGCCCCAGACCAATTCCCGCTTCTGTTGTCGCATTTAAGCAGCACTCGCAACCGAGATCCCTTTGACATCCGTCACCTTTCAGACCCAGCGCCCCTCATGGACCGAGAAGGCCATGGCGTCACTAGCAAGGCCGATTTGCTGATTGCTGAACTCCGCTACCGGCGTCTGCTTGAAACGATTGTGGACCATACAGGGACGTTGTTTGGCCCCATCGATTGGTTTGGGGATTTGGCCCTCGAAGTAAACCCCCGCAGCGGCGGTCAAGATGCAGGCCTGGATGCCCGCATGGTCAATGGAGCTGTAAATCTCTTAGCCCTAAGTGAACCCTCCGATGGTTTTGCCACGCTTTTAGGGCTTCGCATGCCCACCCGTGTAGAGGAAAAAGCAGCGGGCCGAATTCGCGTTCGAATATCAGACCAAGCCGAGCCGCTCCTTCCCACTGCGGGAGCCAAGCACCCGGGCTCCATTTTAGAGTTGTCGCCGCAACCACCGCATTTTCGCAATGCGATGAATACGCATCTGGTTCATGGAGGGCTCACCATCCTCTGTCCTCCCAACCTGTATTTGAAATATGCTGCGCGGCTTATTTATTTCAACGAAGCGTTCCCGGGAAAAGAGGCCTTACTGCAAAGCCTTCCCGAAGAAACCCGCGCGGCCATCCAAGCCCAGCTTGATGACATTCGCCCTTATCTGGAACGCATGAATATTCAAGCCAAAGTGGTAAGAGAATGGGATGCCACTATTTTGGAAAAAGACGTTCCTTCAGAGGAGGCGGCCAACAGCTTTAACACTATTTTGATCATTCTTCCTCACGTAAGGCCGCCTCAGATACGTCCCGAGGAGAAGCTGACCTTTGACCCCGCCAGTTCCACCATTGAAACACCGACGCACCTCACACGTTCAGCGGCTGAACTTTTGGAACGAACCCTCTGGGGCGAAGGCGGCGAAGGGGCCGAATACACGGTGAAAGACAGCGGCGAAATGTTTGCGCCTGGAACCCAGCGCTATTTCCGCGAATTGCGTGACCCGGAAAAAAGGCTTTTGGCGTTTCGGTTCATGCAACGCAATGATGTTGTACTGGGAGGCCAGAGCGTTCCCGCCATGTATCACAGCCTTACCACCGTGGCCAAAGAAGCCCGCAGCCAAGGGGCGGCTAAGCACCTGGCTCAAAAAACAATGGAAGAAATGAAACTCTTGCTGGGAGGCCGTGGCATGGCCTACTGCAAAATTGAGGCGGATAACACCGTTTCCAAGACCAACATTCAAAAACGAGGCTATGTACGCATCGGCGAAACCCATTCCGGGTATTTGTCGCGGCTAAACCCGAAAGCATCTTCCCATATGCGCCGCGCCAAGACCGAGGACCGCGCACGCATGCTTGAACTTTTGCGACAGACGCACTCGCCCTATGAGTTAGCCCTTTTTGATGCCGGTGCCTTAGACCCCGATGACCACTTTTATGTGTGGGAAGAAAATGGAACCGTGCAAGCCGTGATCAACGCGAAAAAAACCCGCTGGCCTTTCCGCCGACTTAAAAAATGGCTTCCCGCGTTCTTAACGCCTTTATTGGGCAAGGTTTACCTCACACGAAAGCTCTTTAATTTAGGCGATCTTCATTCGCTCATGTTAGGCAATATTGCCTACGCCCCCGGCCAAGCCCGCCGCGCCGTTCAACTCATCGAAGCGGCCATGGCATCGAATCGAGTCAACGCGGCTTGGGGGTTTTTTGATAAAGCAGGGCCGGTGTATCGGGATCTTCAAAAGGCCGGCGCATTTGGCCCGACGGGTTTTCTGAACATAATTCAAGACACCCAGGTGGATGTGTATGCCTATGGCTTTGACGAGGATACGCGCCGGATCATCCAAAGCGTGAAACGGGAAGACAAAAAACCAGCGAATCTATCGAGAAAACCCACGTTTGTCGATTACCGGAATAATTTGGGTTGGATGGCCGCTCCCTTCTTGGGGCTTTGGGCATTGTTGGGATTAAGCACGTCGGGCGCCGCGGCAGCGCCTCTCGCTCGTCCGCTGGCTAACTCCGCCGAAGAGGCGATTCGCTGGGTGGTTCAAGCGGGAGACAGCCCGTGGTCGCTTGCCCAACGGATCTTGGGCGATGGCGCACGCTACCACGAACTTTTAAACGCGAATCCGGATTGGGTTCATGCCGGGGCCAAGGCAGGGCTTCCGTTTTTAATTCATCCCGGAGACATGGTGCACATTCCCGGTTTCTTTTTTCACTCGCCCCAAGCACCCATTCCGCCCATGCATGAGATCTCCTTGGAACCTTTCATGGCGTGGTGGGGTGGGTTAGGGACAATCGGGGTAGAGCTCGTTGGAATGGGGGCGGTGCTCGCCGTCGTAGGCGGTTTGGTATGGTTGTGGAACCGTCGAGCCACGGCCTTTTTGATGGTGGGGCTTGCGCTACAAGGCGGAGTAGTGCCTCCTTTGCGTACCCGCAATGATCCCCCCAAACCGTCGGCGGCACAGGCGTGGATTGATTACGCCCAAGCACGCCGCAGCAGCGCCCAGACGATAACGGATTCTTCGCTGGAAGCGCAAGCGGAACGACTGCGGCTGGACTATTTGGCTGTTCTTGCCGAACGGCAAGCCGAGTTGCTTTCCAAAAAGACGCGGCTCCCCGTCGCGGATATCACGGAAAAGCGGAGTGTTGGCCAAAAAGTGGGACGCTTTTTCATAGCCCTATTTAAACCGGCGACTAAGCCCCTCGAAAAAGCCATTTGGGCTGGGCAAGCGCCGGAGCCCGTTTTCGACACGGAAGTTCAAATCCTCAAAGCAGAGGTCGAAGACTTAATTCGCACCGCCAAGCGCAACGTGGCGTTGGCGGAACAATCCAAAGACCGAAGCCGCATGGAACGTGCCGCCACAGAGGCCACGGCACTTCGTTTGGCCTTAACCGAGCCTCAAGACGTTCCCAACTTGGCCACGGAAAAGCGCTTCGAAAATGTTTTTCATACTTCCAGCCTGTGGGAAGCCGTCGTGGCGGGGACGTCTCAATTAGAAAAAGAAGTGGCCACTATTCGCCAAGAGGCGCTTGTCACCCCCCTGTCCACCGCAGGGACGGAAAAATTGTCTGCACAACAAAAGAGAGTATTGGCGCAGCGCTCCGCCGAAGCGGCGCAAAAGATTTTGGAAATCGCCGAAGGCCAGCGCGAGGGAGTGGCCTTGGGTATTCAAATCGGGATGTCCTTTGCTCAGCACTTACGGTACTTGGGCATGCCCGAGGAGGCGGAGGCCGCCGAACATGAAGCGTTGCGCGTGGCTCAAGAAAATAAAATTCTGCCCAAAGGGTCTGCCGTTTATCGATTTCACCGCGGCTTGCGGACCATGGAAGCGCCAGACGATTTAGCCACCCTGCCAACCATGGAAGCGAATTGGCTGGCCCGTGCGCGCCTCGCACGAAATACAGGGTTTGATTTACGCGTGCTTTTCCCCCAGGAGCGCGCCGAATTGCTGTACGTTCTTAAACAAGAAGCCATCCTCCGTACCGAGTGGGCTGTAAAAGGGCGCGCCCTTCGCTTACCAGCCATGCCTTCCCTAAGCCGCGAGGAATTAGCCTCCATTGAAAAAGAGGTGATGGGCCGCACGAACAAGCCCACAAGGGCATCCGTAGCTGTCACTACCCTGCTTCCGCCGGAAACGATCGCCCAAGGGAGCTTCCCGAGACCCTTCGCATCCCCTTTTGAAAGCAGGACCTTTACCTTTCCAGAACTCCCTGCACCTCCAACAAAACTCGCTGAACCCATTCGCGCCTTCAAAGAAGAACGCCGCCCTGACCGACCGGCCGACGGCCGGCTGACCTTGTTTGATCGGACGGGAAAGGCTGTCCCCCTGACGAAAGCCGACGAAGAAGAAGCCCTTTCGCGCATCCAACGTTTTTATTCCGAAGCCGAGCCGTTCATGCAAGAGCGCTACCGCGGAGAGGTGAATACGAGCGTCTATGAAGGATTACGAGGAGAAATAGCCGAACGTCACGCCACCCTTTTGGCACCAACGATCGAATGGGTCTCAGCGCTCTCTGGCATTGGAACAGAAGCCAGACCCAATAAACGATTGGAATTATTAACGCAATCATTTGGGCTCGCGTGGCGCATGCAGAAACTTTTCCCAGAAAGCTCATCGGGTGATCGCTTGCGCTCCACTCTTGAAGAGCTCAACAAAACGCGCCCTGAAACCCTACGCATCACCAGCGATGAAAAAAGCACGGATGCCGAACGTATCGAAAAAGCGGTCTCAACGATCGAAAAATCAATTCATGAGCGCCTCAAGCCTGGCCAACGCGGGATGATCTCGTGGGAATTCGCGCTTGCGTTGGTTTCCGTGGCCCCAGTGGCACTCTGGATACGCCATGCCTATGAAGCCTTCTATTGGCCCCCCGAATTCAGCGGCGTAGTGGCGCTGGTTTTACTATCAGGATTGCTCCTTTTGGGGGTCGCCTCCGAAATTCAACTTCGAAAGGAAAGAATTCAGATTTCCCCAAGGTCCAACGGCGCCGCCGCCTAAATCTTCACTCAACCGTCAAACACAATTGACGCTCTTCGCATGGCCTATTCCCACGTTTTTCCCTACATTTGTGTCATGAAATCTCCGATTTACGATAAAGTGCGCGCCTACAAAGACGCTCAGCATTTGCGCGATGGCGGGTTGTACCTGTACATGAGAAAGCTGGAATCTTCCTCCGAATCTCGCGTCATTGTGAACGGCCAAGAGCTCCTGATGTTTGCCTCGAACAATTATTTGGGGCTCACCACCCACCCCAAAGTAAAAGCCGCGGCCCTTCAGGCCATGGAAAAGTTCGGGGTGGGCGCTGGGTCGGTGCGGCTTTTAGGGGGAACTTTTGGCATTCACGAAGAATTGGAGCGTCGTATTGCCCTTTTCAAAGGAACGGAAGCCGCCATCGCTTACAGTTCTGGCTATGTGTCCAATTTGGCCACGCTATCCACCCTTTTGTCCAAAAACACAGATATCGCCATCATTGATGAAAAAATTCACGCCAGCCTCGTGGACGGGTTGCGCTTTGCGCAAATTCCCTTTCGAGTATTCCATCACAATGACATGCAGGACCTGAAGGCCAAACTAAGCGTCAGCCAAGGAAAAGGCCATTTAGCCGTGATCGTCGACGGCGTTTACAGCATGGACGGGGACGTGGCCGATTTGCCTGCCATTCGGCGCTTGGCTGAAGAGCACCATGCCATCGTGATTGTGGATGACGCCCATGGCAGCGGCGTCATGGGCTCGCGCGGCCGGGGCACCCCTGAGCATTTTGGGCTCCATGGCCAAATGGATATCGTGATGGGAACGCTGAGCAAAGGCTTGGGCGGTATTGGCGGGTTTGCGGCGGGCCCCGCAGAACTAATTGATTTCCTTAAACATACGGCTCGCGGCTTTGTATTTAGCGCCGCGTTGCCTCCGTCCACGTGTGCTGGTCTCATTGCAGCCATGGACGTCATTGATGAAGAACCCTACTGGCTGATTCGCTTGAAAGAAAATGCCCTTTTATTGCGAACCGGCTTAAAAGAGCTGGGTTTTCAAACAGGCCCTAGCGTCTCCGCGGTTATTCCCGTGATTGTGGGTGAAGATTTGACGGCGTATCAACTCTGCCGTGCGCTGCATGCGCAAGGAATTTATGTCAGCCCCGTAGCCTGGCCAGCTGTCAAAAAAGGCCAAGCACGTGTACGCGTTTCCGTGATGGCGACCCACACACCCGACGACATTTTGCGAGCGTTAGCGGCCTTCAAAAAAGCCCGGACGTTGGTCCCCAATTTAGCTAAGGCCGTCACACCTCTGTCACACAGCATTAACCACCCCGCTATAGGTCCGGTAACGGTCGCCGCTTAAGATAGCGGCCATGAAGACAAACACAAGGAGGTCACCGCGGTGACCCAATCCAAACAAGAGTACGTGGCGGCGGGTTTGCGAGAGCAAATTCAAACGCTCAATGACGTGATGGCATCGATCGAAAATGAAAAGCTAGAAAAAGACACGCTGGCCTGGCGGCTTCGCGCCGTGGAACTGGGCTTGCGTCGCTTACGCGAGGCGGCATAGGGGCTACCACCCCACCGATTTGACATGCGAAAAGGGGACTTCGGCACTTTAGCGTCTTCACACTTTAACGGGCGGCGCCCTTTACCCCTTTTCGCGGGTGCCGTCCGTTTCGTTTTTGCGTTTCATACTTACATAAAAAACTAGGGAGGAATCATGGACAAGTTCGCACACAAGGTTAAAAGGGGAATGAGCGTCGCATTGGCGCTTTTTGGGATGGCTTTAGTGGGATCCGTGGCATCGGCCGCCACCACGATGGAAAGTGGGGCCAGCACCACCAACAAATTGACGTTTGGGGGCGATTTTCGGCTGCGCCACGAATCGTTCTACAACAAAACCCAACTTCAAGCCGACCGACACCGGGAACGCATGCGGCTTCGCTTCGGTGTGAAAGCGGAGATGGACAAGTGGGAAGCGGCGCTGCGCTTGGCATCTGGCACAGGGGAACAGACCTCTACCAACCAGTCCTTCACCAACAGCTTCAGCCAAAAGGGCGTCTACATCGACCAAGCCTTCGCCACGTATAAGCCTTGGGATTGGGTCAAAGTGCACGGTGGAAAAATGAACAACCCGTTCTGGCGCGTCTACAGCGGCGATTTAATCTTTGACGGCGATGTGAACCCGGAAGGTTTTGCAGAGCAGTTTTCCTACGATGCGATGGATAACGTCAACGTGTTTGCCAACTTCGGCCAAATGCCGCTTTACGAACAAAGCGCGAACTATCGCGATCCCTGGTTGTACGGCCACCAAATCGGAGTGCAAACCAAATTGGGCGGTGGTGTCCGGTGGAACTTTGCCGTGGCCAGCTATCATGCCACCTATGAAGAATCTAGCGTGTTGGTGTCGACCACAGCCTTCAGTAACGACCCCTCGACGGATCAGCCCGTGATTCAAGGGGACAACCGGCGCTCCGCTGGGTCCGCACAGTTGGTCGGCGGCTACCATATGTTTAACCTCACGACCGAAGTGGGTTTCCAGCTCATCGTCCCTATCCGCTTGCAGGCCGACTTGGTGCGCAATGTGGCCAGCAACCGAGTCAACAACGAGAACATGGGCTATCAAGCCGGCTTCATCTTAGGGAGTGCCAAAACGGCGAAGAGCTGGGAATTCGGCTACTTTAATAAGTACGTGCAAGCCAACGCCACGCTTTCCGACTTGGCCGATTCCGACTGGGGCAACGGCGGGACGAACCGCAAAGGCCATATTATTTGGTTGGCTTACTGCCCCACCGACTTCCTGACGCTCCAGGGCAAGTATTTCATGACCAAACGTGCCAATCCGACGATCGGCGTCAATAGCCCTTATTCCGCCAATCAAACGGCCACATACCGCGATATCAACCGCTTCCAGCTGGACGCGGTCATTAAGTTCTAACTTAAAGGAGACATCTATGACACTTCACCAACAGATAAAAACCCTCCTCTGCGCAAGCCTGCTGGCGTCTTTAACGCCGATGGCGCGCGCGGAAAACGGGCTTGTCAAAATCGACGGGTCCAGCACCGTATTCCCGATCACGGAAGCGGTGGCCGAAGAATTCCAGAAAGCCAACAAAGGCCTGCGCGCCACAGTGGGCATCTCGGGCACGGGGGGCGGGTTTAAGAAGTTTTGCCGCGGCGAAACCGACATCTCCAATGCCTCGCGTCCCATTCTTAAAAAAGAAATGGACGCTTGCTGGGAGGCCGGGGTTCAGTATATCGAGCTGCCTGTCGCTTATGACGCGCTGACCGTTGTCGCCAGCCCTTCAAATAAGTTTTTAACCTCCATCACGGTGGCGGAACTTAAAAAAATATGGGAACCGGCGGCGCAAAACTCCATTACCAAGTGGAACCAAGTCAACAGCGCATGGCCGAACGAACCCATCACGCTCTTCGGAGCAGGGTCTGACTCCGGAACGTTTGACTACTTCACCGAAGCCATCAATGGCAAAGCCAAAGCCAGCCGGGGCGATTACACGGCCAGCGAAGATGACAATGTCCTCGTGCAGGGGGTTGCTAAAGACCCCCATGCCATCGGGTATTTTGGTTATGCCTACTACGCGGAAAATAAAGACAAACTAAAAGCCCTTAAAGTTGACGGCGGCAAAGGCCCCGTAGCTCCCATGGATACGACCGTAGAAGACGGAACCTACAACCCGCTTTCACGGCCGATCTTCATCTACGTCAGTAAAAAGGCCATGAAACGCACTGAAGTGAAGCAGTTTGTGGAGTTTTACCTAGACCATGCCGCAAAGCTGGTCAAAGAGGTAAAATACGTTCCGCTACCGGCGGATGCTTATAAAGCCGGCAAAGATCGCTTCGCCGCGGGGAAAACCGGAACGGCCTTCGGCGGAAAAAACGTAGTAGGCTTAAGCATTCAGGAAGTTTTGGCCAGAAAGTTGGCCAGCTGACATTTTTAACTGGTGATTACGATCGAACGACCTTCCATTCCAACTCCCAAAGCAGCGGTCGCCCAAACGACCGCTGCTTTGGTCTTTAATCCGATTCCTCCTTTATCACCGCATCAGGTGTTTCGGCGCCGCGCGCAGGACCGGTTGATTCAGCTCATTTTGATGCTGGCCGCCGCTTCGTCGATTTTCATCACCGTGGGCATTGTGGGTGTTTTGCTCTATGAATCGCTGCAGTTCTTTAAGCATGTGCCGCTCCTCAATTTTTTGACCGACACCCAATGGACACCGCTGTTTGAGAACGCCCATTACGGCATCCTGCCGTTGGTTTCGGGAACTTTGGTGACCTCGGCTATTGCACTAGGATTTGCGATTCCGGTGGGCACCATCATCTCAATTTACTTAAGCGAATACGCACCCCATAAAGTGCGTGAAATCGCCAAACCGTTTTTAGAGCTTTTAAGCGCTGTTCCAACCGTGGTGTTTGGCTACTTCGCATTGCTGTTCATCACGCCGCTGCTGCAGAATCTGATACCGAGCTTGCCTACCTTCAATATGTTGTCGGCGGGTCTGGTGATCGGCATCATGGTGATCCCCTACATCAGCTCGATTAGCGAAGACGCCATGAAAGCCGTACCGATGCATTTGCGCGAAGCCTCGTACGCGGTGGGGGCAACCAAATTTCAAACTGCTGTGCGCGTGGTGGTGCCTTCCGCCATATCCGGCATATCTTCCGCCTATGTGCTGGCCTTCTCACGCGCCATCGGGGAAACCATGGTGGTGGCCATTGCCGCCGGCATGCAGCCCAACTTGACCTTAAACCCCACCGAGCAGGCCGCCACGATTACCGCCTACATCGTCCAAGTGGCCCTGGGCGACCTGCCGCATGGCAGCGTGGGCTACCAAACTATTTTTGCAGCGGGGTTAACGCTGATGCTCATGACGCTTGTATTTAACATCGCCGGTTTTTACCTTAAAAAAAGATTCCGAGAAGTGTATTAACCTTCTATGACCCCGCGAGCCAAAGCCTCTATCGCCCAACGGAAGCTGCGAGACAAGATTTTTTCGGTTGTCGGGCTGGTGTGCTTGTTGATCGCCGTCGTCACGCTTTTAGCGCTTCTGGTGGATTTAACACTGGATGGACTCTCGCGCTTGTCTCCTTCTTTTTTCTCCAACTTCCCCTCTCGCTTCCCGCAGAAAGCCGGAATTCTCTCCGCTTGGGTGGGAACCCTGGTGGTTATGTTTGTTACCGCCTTGGCTGCCGTGCCGCTCGGCGTGGCCGCAGGGATTTACCTGGAAGAATATGCGCGCAAACACTGGTTTACCAATTTAATTGAAATCAACATCGCCAACCTAGCGGGTGTGCCCTCCATCGTCTATGGGCTGATGGCGCTAGGGTTGTTTGTATACCAATTCGGCTTCGGGCAAAGCATCTTAACGGCGGGCCTTACGCTGGCTCTTTTGATTCTGCCGATCGTCATCATCAGCACGCGCGAATCCATACGGGCGATCCCCTCTAGCATCCGGGAAGCGGCCTACGCGCTGGGGGCGACTAAATGGCAGACCATCCGCCACCACGTGCTGCCCTATTCCACCGGAGGCATTTTGACGGGCGTGATCATCGGCATGTCGCGCGCCATCGGTGAGAGCGCACCCTTAATTACCATCGGCGCGCTCACCTTTATCGCCTTTTTGCCGCCCTCCCCGCTTATGTCCCACTTTCCTTTTGTTTCGTTGGAATGGCTTTTCTCCCCGTTCACCGTTCTGCCTATTCAACTTTTTAATTGGGTGTCTCGGCCTCAACAGGAATTTCACTTAAACGCCGCGGCAGCCGGCATGGTCGTCATGTTTATGACGCTTTGTATGAATGGCGCGGCCATTTGGATTCGCTATCACTTTCGGAGGAAAATCAAATGGTAGAGTCAGCCGTCTTGGAACCCAAAACCGCCACTCCCGGTGCCCTTAAAGCCGAGGCGCGAAACTTTAGTTTTTACTATGGATCGTTTAAAGCCCTGAAAGGGCTCAACGTTCGCATAGAGGACAAGAAAGTGACCGCCCTCATTGGCCCTTCCGGCTGCGGGAAAACCACGTTCCTTCGCTGTTTTAATCGCATGCACGACCTTTACCCCGGCAATAAGTACGAAGGCGAAATTCGTCTTCAGCCGGGGGACATGAACATCGTCGATTTGAAAGTCGACCCCTTGGAAGTGCGCATGCGCATCAACATGGTGTTTCAAAAACCGAATCCGTTCCCCAAATCGATTTACGAAAACGTGGCCTACGGCCTGCGCATCCGCGAGTCGATCCCCAAAAGCGAGCTCGATGGCCGCGTCGAACAAGCGCTCAAAAATGCGGCTCTTTGGGAGGAAGTCAAAAACCGCTTGCCCGATTTAGCCTCCGCCTTATCGGGCGGCCAACAGCAGCGCCTCTGCATTGCCCGGGCCTTGGCCACCGACCCTGAAATCGTGCTTTTTGACGAGCCGACGTCGGCCCTAGACCCCATTGCCACCTCTCGCATTGAAGAATTGGTGGGCGTCCTAAAAAAACAGGTCACCATTTTGATTGTGACCCACAACATGCAGCAAGCCGCCCGTATCTCGGATTACACCGGGTTTATGTATTTGGGCGAACTCGTGGAGTTCGATAAAACGGACAAGATGTTTACCAACCCGTCGAACAAATTGACGGAAGATTACGTGACGGGGAGGTTTGGTTAACCATGGAACGCCATTTCGATCAGGATTTGCAGGAGCTTAAGGAACGCATTCTTTATATGGGAAGCCTATGCGAAACGATGATCCACATCGCCATCAAAGCTCTGGTCGACCGTAAACGAGAGCTGACCAAAGACGTGTTTCGTCAGGAAAAAGACGTCAACAGGCTCCACATCGAAATCGATGACCGCTGCATCAAAATGATCGCCTTGCACCAACCCACGGCGACCGATCTGCGCTTCATCACCGCCGCCATGAAAATCAATTCGGATTTAGAACGGATTGGCGACCAAGCCGTTAACATTTCCCAGACCACAGAATACCTTCTGGAAGAACCCCCCTTAAAACCTTTGATCGATGTCCCGCGCATGGCGCAGATCTCCAGCAAAATGCTCAAAGACGCCTTGGACTCTTTCGTCAACCGTGACGAAAATTTAGCCCGCTCGGTGCTGGTACGAGACGACCAAGTCGACGAGCTTAAAAGCCAGGTGTTCCGCGAACTGTTAACTTACATGATCTCGGATTCCTCCACGATCAAACGCGCTCTCGACTTAATCCTCATCTCCCGAAACTTAGAAAGAATCGCCGACCACGCTACAAACATCGCCGAAGACGTGGTCTTCGTCGTCGCCGGCAAAGACATCCGGCACCACGCGGAAGAAACAGCACAAACGGCCTAAACGACGTTCAACGACAAGACGGCGTTCAGCGACATTACGGCGTTCAACGATTAACGACGTTATGCCCTTGAACGCCTATGTGCCTGCGAACGTCACTATTTCTCTTGAACGCCGTTTTCCCATGAACGCCCCCCCTTCATAAATTTGTATTGAAAACAATCTCTACTGGATATAGCTATGGGGCGTGAATCCTAGGCTTTCTTTGACGGCACTGGGTCTTTTTCTGGCATCCGCCGCGTGGTCATCTACCGTGGTGGAACAACTCTCTAGCCCGTCCTGGTTTGATCGGTTTTCGGCGGTGGAATCGCTTTCTAAAAAAGCCCCTGGACGGGCAGATTTAGACGTCTTTGTGATGGGCCTAATGGCGGAGGCTAACCCCGCCATTCGCGATGTGGTCGTGGTTTCATTACCACGCTGGAACTTAGACCGGCGCACTACATTTAAGGCCATTGCTCAAGCCCTGCAAGACCCGGATGCGACCGTCCGCAGAAGCGCCGTGGATGTGGCCGGCGGCATGGGGCCGCAGGCAAGTGCGCTGCATCCTTGTTTAGAACCTCTGTTGTTTGATCCTTCCGATGATGTGCGACGGTATGCCGCCTTAGCGTTAGCGGTCATTGACTACGAACGCCCAACAATAAAGCCATACACCGCCTTCGGTTACGACCTTCTGAACTAAAATATGTCTTTTTTAGCCCAAAGGCTAAAAAAGTCTTGACTATTTTAGCCTCTGGGCTAAAATGGACACATGATCGACCGCCCCTATTACGAAAAAATATGGACGGATTTATCCGCGGAAAAAGCCATGGTCTTTCTGGCGGGACCCCGCCAAACCGGAAAAACAACACTGGCGAAGAAATTGGCCCGGTCGTATACGACCTCAAGTTATTTCAATTGGGATATTCAAGACGACCGGAAGCGCCTGGCCACTTCGCCCTATTTTTTCCAAGACATCCAAAGAAGGGATGACTCCATCCCCCTGGTTATTCTGGATGAAATTCATAAGTACAACCGCTGGAAAGACTATCTTAAAGGGGTTTACGACGGCTTCGCCGACCGATTTCATTTTTTAGTCCTGGGGAGCGGGAGACTGCAAACCTATCAAAGAGGCGGCGATTCGTTGGCGGGACGATACCGTCTTTTTTCCCTATGGCCTTTGACGCTTTCC
The DNA here is from genome assembly GCA_964441955.1 of uncultured Elusimicrobia bacterium. Lineage (GTDB taxonomy): Bacteria > Elusimicrobiota > Elusimicrobia > 2-01-FULL-59-12 > 2-01-FULL-59-12 > CAYTWA01. The sequence goes on along the minus strand of CAYTWA010000003.1, from coordinate 261,030 downwards.
GAACTCGTCAAATCTCCGCGCTCGATGGATTCTTTCGAAAAGAACCCTTTGGCGGCGCCGCCCGCCGCATCCGAGGCTCAACCGATTTGGAACCATTTGGAAGCCACCAGCGGCTTCCCAGAACCTTACGCGCTGGGGAAGCGTACTAGCTATGAACGGTGGGTCCGCAGTTATGACCAACAGCTGATTCGCCAAGACATCCGCGACCTCACCGGCATCAAGCATATCGATCAGGTTGAAATGCTGTATTCGTTGCTTCCCTCACGAGTGGCCAGCCCTCTATCCATCGATTCGCTGGCCAAAGATTTGCGCGTGGCCTTCAATAGCGTGGATGACTGGTTAAACGTGTTCGAATCCTTTTACATGGTGTTTCGCCTTTCACCATGGAGCCGCTCCATTAGCCGTTCACTCCAAAAATCTAAAAAGCTTTATTTCTTCGATTACGCTCGTTTGTCCGACCCTGGGACACGGTTTGAAAACCACGTAGCGCTAGAACTATGGCGGGCTGTTTCCTGCTGGAATGATATGGGCCTTGGAAAATGGGCGCTTCACTATGCGCGCACCAAAGAGCAACAAGAGGTGGATTTTGTGATGAGCCGAGATGGCAAACCCATCGTGATGGTTGAAGCCAAGCTGTCTGATCTCCAACCCGACAAAAGCCTTTTCAAATTACAACAAATGCTCAACGTCCCAGCCCTTCAACTCGTGGGGACGCCCGGCATCCACAAAACCCTAAAAAATGGAGCATTGGATATGGCTGTGATTTCCGCCTCTCGATGGCTCTCCCATCTCCCATAACCGCCTACCGCTAATCTTGGTTTAAGGCGTCGATGAACCGGCGAAGACGACCGTATTTCATGCGGTCGAACTGGAAGGCCAGGCGCGGCAGGTTCACATGGTCGGTTTCTTCGGGGAGAACGGGGCTCGTCACGACTGTGCCCTTCACAATGATGTCTTTAAAATTCGCGTTCAATTTGACCAACAGTGCTTCAGTCGGCGTTTTATGAACGCGGATGACGAGCCTATCCTTCACATATCGCATGGAATGGAAATTTTTATAGAACTGAGTGATTTCTTTGACCGCTTCCTCGACGTTGTCTGTGATCCGGTAGAGATGGATATCGTCGGCTGAAATCTTTCCTGTCTTAAGCAGGTGTTTTTCCATGTACTTGCTCCAGTCCGACCAAAATGACCCTCCCGGCGCATCCACAAACACGAGCGGCATCATATCGGCCTTGCCAGTTTGTACCAGCGTGAGCGTTTCCATGGCTTCGTCGAAGGTTCCAAACCCGCCCGGAAAAAACGTCACGGCGCTGGTTTCTTTGAGGAACATTAGCTTTCGCGTGAAAAAGAAACGACAGTCGATAAAAAGCGGGTCTTTTGAAATAAATTCGTTCGCGGACTGCTCGAAGGGAAGTTTGATGTTGATCCCGAAGCTGTTGCCCTTGCCCGCCCCCTCATTGCCCGCCTGCATGATGCCGGGGCCTGCGCCTGTGATCGTCATAAAACCGGCCTTGGCCATTTGTTTGGCGAAATGGAGCGTCTGTTTATATTCCGGGTGCGTTTTGGGCGTCCGCGCGGAGCCAAAGATAGTCACTTTACGCTTGTCGCGGTAATTCTTAAAAATACGAAACCCATAACGCAGTTCACGCAGGGCCCGTGAGAGAATTTTGACATCCCCTCGCCCAATTTGAGAAGACTCCGTTTTTAAGGCCGTCACGATGATTTGCCGGATCAAGTCGCGGTTATCTTCTTCTCGCTCAACGGGCGCCGCCAAAGCAATCAACTCATCGATTTGCTTTTGGATTTTCGGGTTCCAGGCATCAAAACCATCGGACTCGGCTGAATTTCTAAGTTTTGTCATGAACGCAGTGTACGCGGAACGTGCTTCATTTTCAATAAGAACCACCCCTCTCCGTCACGCTTTTTTAGAACCTTAATGTTGTCCCAAGACGATGTTCGTCGGTTAGATTGAGGCTCAAAAGGAAAGCATAGTCCATTTGAATGCGGCCGATGCGTGCGCCCGCGCCGAAGGTGGGGCCGTTAAATTGCTGAAAGCCCAAACGAAGGGCGGCGCGGTCTTTAAAGCCCCATATTTCACCCCCGGTGTGGATGCGCGTTTCATCGGGACCCTGCAGTTTGACGTAGCCATCGAGCGCCGCATTTAAAGTAATAGGCCAACGAAAAGGCGCTTTCGTTTTGGAGGCTACTCCAAGACGAAGCCGCGCAGGAATTTTGTCTTTTACGGTGCCGCCGCCCGACACGATGGAATCCCCCGAAAGCATCGTGCCGCCAACGTCCGATAAAACGGCGCCAAAACGGAAACCGCCGTAGATTCCCTGTGCCCCCACGTCAGCCCCGATCCCCGATTCCGAAAACCCGTGAAACGAAAATCGGTGATACTTAACGGCCGCCCCAAACGCCCAATTTTTCAAGGGCCGAACCCCGGCGCCCACCAACAAAAGATCATTCGCCAAATCGTCTTCCCCTAAAACCCGCTCATCGCGGCTCGTGATTTCGATGCGGCGGCTCGCGAGGCGGTGCCAGCCAAACGCCGCAGCTCCCGGCAGAGGTTCCCACGCCCAATTTTTACCCATGCTGATAAAGCCACGGGACGTTTCGAGTGAGGGCGGCTGCGCCATGGCGGAGGCGGTCCATGTTTCGAGATTGGCAAGGCCTGCGGAGTTAAAGTAAATCGCCTCAATATCATCCGCTAGTCCCACGAAAGCACCGCCCATCCCTAACGGACGCGCGCCCACACCCGAGAGCGTCCAGGCATCGGGCTCTCCGGAGGCAAAACAAAGGCAGCGCAGAGCGAACAACGAGCAGAGAACAGCGAACAGCTGCCATCGGATCGCTCTGCGCTGCTCGCTGTGCGCTGCCGTCATCATTTAACCGCCACCACTCGACGAAACTGTTCTTCTTCCCTATCCGCGCTCTTCGCTTGAATCTTAGCGATGTATAGCGCAGAACTTACCTGTTCCCCCTGCCGGTTGCGCCCATCCCAGCGAAGTTCCACGCGCCCAGCCCCCGCGGCGGCGCGATGAAGCGAGGCCACAAACTGACCGCCGGCGTCATAAATCCGAATGTCCACAATGGCGGCCGTGTTTAGAATCACCACAAATGTCGTGTTCTCGGCACCGACACGAAAAGGATTTGGAAAATTGCGCACGGGTCCATCGAGCAAGGAAGCACTTCCGCTCGTCGCCGCCACCGCGGAAGGATTCCAAAACGTTTGAAGTGACGTGTAGCCGGACCGCAGCGTACGCGCCGTACCCGCTGGGTTGGACACGGCATCGATGGCACTCACCGAAGCCAAACCAAACCATTCGTCGTTATATCCGGGGTCCGTGGTATCGGAGGGACGCGTAAATAAGACGGTCGTGTTGTGGGCATTACAGCTGGTTCCCCCGCCGTCTTTCCACCACTCATCGGTCCATTCAAACACCACGCCGCCGGTTAAAATTTTGGCAGGGTTGCTAGCGCTTAAGTTGGCCGCAATTTCAGTCCATTGGCTGGTTAAGTAGGAAGCTTGCAAGGCTTGGCTTTCTTGATTGAGGGAGTCACGGTAGGCATCCTTGCCAAATTCGGTGAGCAGCACGGGTTTGGAGGTGCTTGAAGCCAACAAGCTGAAAAAATTACCAAACGAAGTGCCGCGGTAAACGTTCACACCCCAGATGTCGAGCTGCGTCAGGCTTGCGTCATTGGCTGAAAGCGCGGCGTCCCCGATTTGCATTTCATTGGCGGGCGTGCAATCGGGCGTTAAACATTCGCCTTCGACCGACATGACCGGGTGATTCGAATCCACCGACTTCGCATCCCCCGCCATGAGATTCAGCAGGGTATACCAGGCCGGCTGGTTGTTTCCGTTGGAAAGCAAGTTTTGCTCGTTGCCGACGGCCCACATTAAAACGGCGGGGTGGTCTTTGTACGCTTGGACAGACGCCAAAAACTCGTTTCGAAGAGACGTGCGCGTACCCGCGTTGGTTACGTCCGCGCTGGATTGGACGTAATAGCCCATGATGACGTAAAGCCCGCGTGCCTGCGCCTCATCCAAAGCCGCCAACACCTGAGACCGGGTTGAAGCGCTGTTCATGAGGTCATACGTACGAATCGTATTGGCGCCTAAGCGTTGGATGAGCGGGAAATCCGCGACGTAAGTCGGCCGGTCCGTCCACCACTGGTAGCCGCCGATGCACCCTCCCCCGCCACCGGTGAGGGTACTTCCTACAGGAGTCGGAGAATAACTGACCCCCTTCACGGTAAAGGCCTGCCCAGAGACTAACAATTGCCGGCCGCTTACACTCACGGAGGTGGCCGCCGCAAAACAGACACGACTGGCGCCAACCAGGAGGAGCAAAACAAAAACCCGTTGTTTCCCTTGCATAGCCACCTACCCTCGTTTCACCGTTGGGTCACCCCTTTTAGAAGGAAGTGTGTTCTATTTGGATGGGCTGGGAGGGGCAACCAATACGATCGGGCCGCAGGCGATGCGGCCGCCGGCATTCCCCGCGGGTTGGCTGAAATCGTCCTCTTTTTCATGGATGACAAGCGCTCTTCCGGCGAGGCTCGCTTCTTTTCCTGAAAGAACCACGCCCGGCAAGGTGACATCGACTTGAGCGAAACCTTTCGCATCGGCTTTCAAATTTCCCATGTCTCCACCATGAGCCTTATCGGAGCCCGCCTCTAGAACGTTGCCATGAAGGGTGCCTTTGGGGTTGTAGTGACTTCCAGCCGCCATGGCGCTGTCTGCGCAGCTGCCAAATTCATGGATATGGAAGGCGTGCAGCCCAGGAGGTAAACCGGACGCCTGAAAAACGAGGCGGACGCCATCCATGACGTCCGTTAAAGTGGCGACGCCTTGCATAGAAGACCCCGGTGCGGTGGCCTTCAGGGTGGCCGTCGCCGAGGCGGCATAAGCCCACGAACTTCCAAGCACGACCGCCAGACTCAAGCGAATATAATTGATCATTTTTTTTCTTCCTTTTGATCCAAGATCCACCTTTTAATCTTTCGCAAGGCCGCCACAATTCGTCCACGGGCATTGGAGCGGCGCGTGGCGCTTTGGAGATCCGACAACCTTCTTTGGGTCGCATTGATTTGATCCTGCAGCGTTTTAACGACTCGCTCGACTTCAGCGCGGGTTTGGGCTCCGGTCTTTTGCGATTTCGCCTGGAGAGACGTGACGGTGCGATTCATTTCTCTGAGCTCTCGTTCGATATCCGAAATGGGTTTCAGTGGGGAGGGGTCGTTCACAGCCGGTTCCCCTAAAAACCACAACGCCGCGACACCGGCGATCAAAAGCGCCAAAATGAATTTCATTCTTCCTCCCCATCAACGGCGTTTTTCTTTTTCTTAGGACGCAGCGCATCCACAATGAGGAAAAAAACAATCGCCCCTAAAACAGCCATGGCAATCGACCCCAGGAAGTTGGTGGTGGCAACCCCCATAAATCCGCCTATAAACCCGCCAATCAAAGCGCCCAGCATCCCTACCAGTACATTGCCGATCAGGCCGTACCCTTTTCCACGGCGCAGTTTGCCTAGAATCCAGCCCGCCGCCAAACCGACCAGTAAAAATTCCACCAATCCCATGGTAAGATTCTAGCGCTTCAAGGACAAAGTCGTCCAAATTAATTCAGGGGGAGTTATTATGCTGAAAGAATTCAAGGAATTTGCCATGAAAGGCAACGTCGTCGATATGGCGATCGGTGTCATCATCGGAGGGGCATTTGGAAAAATCGTTTCCTCGCTGGTCAATGATGTCATCATGCCGCCCATCGGTTTGTTAGTAGGCAACGTCGATTTTAGCGAATTGGCTTTCCAGTTGAGTTCTCCCATTGGTGATGCGAAGCCGGTTCTGGTGAAGTATGGCGTTTTTATCAACGAAGTGGTGAATTTTACGATCGTCGCGTTTGCGATCTTCATGATGGTGAAAGCCTTGAGCAGCCTAAAGAAACCGGCTCCCATCGCAGCACCAACAGAAAAAAGCTGCCCCCAGTGTCTTATGTCGGTCCCCGTGGCGGCCAAAAAGTGCGGCCACTGCACGTCGTCCATCTAACAAAAATAAACTAATAACTAATAAAGGAACTATATTCATGCAATCACGAAAGTTATGGCTGGTTGTTGCGTTTTTTTTAATGGGCGGCGCCGTAAGCGCTGAAAATTTAAAGGGTCGTCTCGGCGTTGGCGGCATCGCGCAGGGCGGCTTCCCAGTCGGACAAAAATCCGTGCGAGACCAAGTGTCTGATGCCGGCCCTCTTTTGGGTGGCTTGGTTCAGTACGGCCTTTCAGACCATCTGTCCCTAGGCGCCTCTTATGAAAACTTAGAGGTCGATGGCGGTCTTCGCGTGGAACCGGTGGTGCTACAAGGCATCTATCGCTTCCTTCCGGAAAACACGTGGACGCCAACGCTCACGCTTGGCGCCGGGGCTTCTCGCGGCGTGGACGTCAAAAACTTCAACCATATCGCGGGGAAAGTGGGGCTTGGCCTTGATTATTTTGCCAACCCGAACTTCGCCATTGGTCCGCAAATCACGTATCACCATGTGTCGGATAAAGATGACTCTGGCCGGCACTTAAATTCCGTCGCCGCAGGCCTTGCCGCCAATTACTTTTTCGGAGGCGACTCTGCACCCGCCCCGAAAGTGGCGGAAGCGCCCAAGCCCGTCCCCACCCCCGTGCAGCCTCCAGCCCCTGCGGTGGCGGCCGTACCTCCCGTGGATACGGACGGTGATGGCGTGATCGATTCTTTGGACAAATGCCCCGGAACTCCAAATGGTATTCCTGTCGACGCCGAAGGATGCCCTCGAAAGATGGAAGAAAAAGTGTCCATCGAGCTTAAAGTGCTCTTCGATACCGGAAAAGCCGCTGTGAAGCCAGAATACCGCGGCGAAATCGAACGGGTGGCCAACTTTCTTAAAGCTTACCCGACCGTTAACGCTGAGATCGAAGGCCACACGGACAACGTCGGCGATGACGGCGCGAACCAGCGCTTGTCGCAGCGCCGCGCGGACGCCGTGCGCGCCTTCTTGATGAAAGAATTCAGCGTCGAGGCCTCCCGCGTTACAGCGGTTGGCTACGGCGAAGCCAAACCCATCGCGGACAACACCACGGCAGACGGTCGCAATAAAAACCGCCGCGTGGTCGCATCCCTTGAGGCGGTTAAAAAATCATGAGATCACTTAAAACGGGAACTTCATCCGTCGTCCTGGCTGCTCTCGCGCTTTGCGCGGGGCAGGCCCGGGCCGAGGACACCAAACCGTGGAAGAATGCAACCGAAGCCTCGCTGGTCAGCACCAACGGAAACAGCAAAACCACTACCACCAGCGCTAAAAATACCTTCGGGTACAAATGGTCTAAAACGGGCCTTGAAGTGATCGCTGGAGGTTTGGGCTCATCGAACGCGGGAAAGGTCACAGCCGAACAATACTTCGCGAGCGAAAAAATGACTTACAACTTCACGGAGAAGAACTACCTCTACGAAAAATTCGGCTGGGACAAAAACCGTTTCGCCGGAATTAGAAATCGTTGGGATGGATCGGCGGGTCTTGGGCGATTGCTGTTTGACCTCCCGAAAGACAAACTGATCGGGGAATTGGGCGGAGGCTACATCAACGAAGAACGCATCAATGCTGCGCGAAACGACTTCGCCTCTGGACGCGCGTATTCCAAATACACGCACCTCTTCAGTGAAACAGCGAACTTCACGCAGGACGCGGAGTATTTACACAACTTCAAAGACTCCGACGGTTATCGCCTCAACACGGAAACGGCGTTGACCGCCGCGTTGTCCTCGCACTTGTCGCTTAAAACGTCGTTCATCTGGAACCGCGTGGGCCAACCCGTACCTGGGACCGTGCGAGACGACACCAAAGTGATGGCGGGGTTAATAGTCAATTATTAACAGGATTCAAACGGTCAGCGTTTTTTAATCTTCTCAAAGAGCATGAGCGCGCGCTGGCGCGCTTCGTTGTGATCCACGATGGGGGCCTCTTCATGAGGCCCCCATTTTTTTATGTACGCCTCATCGGGGTCAAAACGCTCGGCCTGTAAGGCCGGGTTAAAAACTCGGTAATACGGGGCCGCATCGGCCCCGCACCCTGCGACCCACTGCCACCCCAACGTATTGTTGGCTAAGTCGGCATCCACCAAAGTGTCCCAAAACCAGCGGGCTCCTTCCAGCCAATGGATGCCCAAATCTTTGACCAAAAAGGAGGCAGCGATCATTCGCACACGGTTGTGCATCCACCCGGTGGCCCACACCTCACGCATGCCTGCATCCACCATTGGAAAACCGGTTTTTCCTCGTTGCCAGGCCTGAAGGTCTTTTTTGTCCGCGCGCCAGGGGAAGTTTTCAAATCGCGCGTTTAAGGGCTCCTCAGACGTTTTTGGAAAATGAAATAGTAAATGATGCGCAAACTCACGCCAGCCGATTTCCTTTAAAAATGTCTCCCCTCCACGAAATAGCCCAGGCTGCTTTCCTTGGGTGATCGCACGATGGAGCGCATGCCAAATCTGCCGGGGGCCAATTTCTCCAAAATGAAGATGGGGTGAGAGCCTAGAGGTGCCTGAGTGGTCCGGACGGTTACGCTCGTCGTGATACGCCGCGGCCTTTGGGAGAAATTGTTTTAACCGGGCCTGCGCGCCGCGCTCGCCCGGCGTCCAGAACTTTTCTAATCCGGCCGTCCAATGGACCGTTGGCTTAAGACACCAACTCTCTAAAAGCTCAGAGTTAGGCCAAAACGAAGGAGCAAGAAATCGAGTGGGTGCCTCCAGAGGGCGCGCCGGCTCTGGTTGAGCCAGGCAGGCACGCCAATACGGGGTAAAGACTTGGTAGGGTTGTCCGGTTTGCGTTTTTACCGTCCAGGGCTCAAACAACAAAAGACTATTCCCGCTTTCAACGTGAAGATCGTCATGCCGAAGGGAGTCTTTGATCAGGGTGTCGCGTGCGATAAGCGCCGGGTCATACACCCGGTTCCAAAAAACGGATGTGGCGCCCGTTTCTTTCACAAGTGCTTGCAAGACGGCCAGCGAAGGACCTGAGCGCAGAAGAAGCCGAGAACCGACCTTTCGGAGATCTTGATCGAGGGCCTCGAGGGAGTGATGCAGCCACCACCGGCTGGCCGCGCCCATGGACCATGGTTTTTCTTCCTCTGGCGCCCAAATAAAAACGGGAATGACTGGACGCCTAAGCGCCGCCGCTTGAGAGATCGCCGGATTGTCCTTCAGACGCAAATCGCGCCGGAACCAAACAAGAATAGGAGACGTCACCACAAAGCTACGCTAGAAAAAGCAGCTGGTCTCAAGCAAGCGCCTCTCATACAAATCGTCGGAGGTGGGCTCGGTGGCGTTGGGCTTAAACACCACGTAACTGTGATTTTGTCCGCGCAGGATCTGCGCCAGGAGCGCTGTATGAAAGCCGCCGGTCACCATCATGCGGGGACCGGGCGCGGCCGGCATTTTTCGTTGGACTTCTTCGGCAAAATTGACGCTTCGGCGATCGGCCAACGAATAAAATCGTTCCGCGGCCGAAAGTGCGGGAGCAAGAGCGGATGAGGCGGGCATCGCCTGTCGGTTCATTTGGAAAAGTTCAAACTCGCTGGGCGTTATTCGCAAATCGATCATCTTGCTGATCAAACGAAGCTGCCGGCGAAGCGCGTGTCCTTGCGGAAGTCCCAACGTGTCGTGCAGCCGGCGAAGTTCATGAATTTGTTTTTGGGCTTGCGCGCGAGAGGACAAAACATCTTTATAGGCGTTGAGGCTTGCGACATACAGAGGTGGGTCTTCCATTCCAATCACTTGAAAAGGCGATATGGGCGGGTTGCGCCATTCCCTTTCCATAATCTGAATTCCAGCACGCTCTGGCCCCGATAGCGAGCCCTCACGAATTAAATGATCCGAAACATCCTGCTGTTCGCGGTCGGTCAACACATGAAACACCGTCAAGTCGATCGGTTTAAAAGCCCCTTCCACAAATACTTTTCTCGCCCCCCAATGGGCGTATCCATGCAAAATAATCCAGGCCACGCGAGATTGCACCTCTTGGTTGCGGTGAGCGTCTTGAATCACTATAAAATCTGGCAGGGTATCGGAGGAGCCGGGCCAGGCGTCGGCCACTGTGGCTTGAAGCGGCGGGACTCCTAAACGCACCTGAAGTTCTTCAAACCCTGTGGCGCGGGCGGATAAGGAAAGGAATGCAAAAATGCCCCAGAGAAAAAAGGAAAGAATACTCACACCCTGACTATAGGAATGTATCTTTTAAGAGGCTATGAACCGGAAGACTCGGAAATGGTTAGGCCTAAGAGCCTACTTCTGTCTTAAACACAACTGCGGAAGAGCGGTGCGAAAGCGAAAGAGAATCGTTGACATCATCGTCATCATGAATTCGAGCCCTTCTTTGGGATGGCTTTCCACCCAGGTTCGTAACGCCGGGCCTTGAATCACCACGAGCTCCCCATCCAGCCGTGCCGATGCCATAGCGGCCCTTGGACTGTCGCTTAACATGGCCGATTCTCCGAACAACTCCCCCGGCTTTAAGATACCGATTTCAACGGGGGGTTGAAGGCCGTCTTTGGCCACCCAGGAAATGAGAACCTCGCCGCTCACAACACCGAAACAATAGGGTGAAGGCTCCCCTTGGCAAAAGACCGTCTCACCGGCCCGAAGACGGCGCATACGCGAAAACGGCAAAAAGGATTCGAGTGCAGAATCAGGAAGTAAGGAGAAGGCTTGGAGCGACCGAAGCGCATCGCGAAGCGTTCCCATGGGAATTACACCACGCGGAAAAGGCGAGCCAACGGGCCTTCGGGGTTCGTCACGCGCTTCATGGCCTCGTGCTCACTGATCAGGCCGCGGCGCACGAGGTCAGCCAAGGACCGGTCCATCGAAATCATCCCGGCATTGGCGCCCATCTCGATGGCGGAGTAGATTTCATGCGTTTTGCCCTGACGGATCAAATTCGATATGCCGGGGGTCACCACCATCACTTCACGCGCCGCCACGCGGCCCTTGCCCTCCTTGGTCGGCACCAATTGCTGCGCGATGACCGCTTCAAGAGTCCCAGCTAATTGCGAACGGACCTGCTGATGCTGATTGGCAGGAAACACATCGATGATGCGGTCGATGGACTGGGCCGCATCCACCGTATGAAGCGTTCCAAAAACCAAATGCCCGGTTTCGGCAATGGTAAGCGCTGAGGCGATGGTTTCGTGGTCGCGCATTTCGCCAATCATCACGATATCGGGATCCTGTCGTAAAACGTATTTAAGAGCCGCGTAAAAACTGGGGGTGTTAAGTCCCACTTCGCGCTGGCTAATCACCGAGTTTTTATTTTTGTGGACAAATTCGATGGGGTCTTCGATCGTGATCACATTGGCCCGGCGTTTTTCGTTGATCAGGTTGATCAAACACGCGAGTGTGGTCGTTTTCCCTGACCCCGTGGGCCCCGTCATCAGCACGAGCCCACTCATGCGCTCGGCAAGCCCCGTGACGATGGGCGGCAGTTCTAACTTTTCGGGGTAGGGAATTTCGTTGGGGATCACGCGCAAAACAGCTTCAAGGCCGCTGCGCTGAGAAAAAATACTTCCGCGGTAGCGGATGGTGTCAAGCTCAATTGAAAAATCTAACATCCCTTCCCGCTCGAAACGTTGTCGTTGGTTATCATTGAGCAGCTGATAGATTAGCGTCCCGCACTCTTGTGCTGAGATGGAGGATGAATCGGGATAGGGAATCAGCTGGCCGGCGACGCGCACCATGATGACGTGTTCTGGAACAATGTGTATATCCGAAGCGCCGAGCCTGGCCGCCTGCCGCATCACGTCAAAAACCTGAATACTCATATAGGGAAGGAAGTAGCAGTAAAAGGCTGAAAAAGAAAGGGGTTTTTATCGGTCGTCGTCACTTAAAAAAAGTATCCGCCAGTTTAAGCCACTCCGTCGGGACGGTCTTTAATTGAGCGGTGGCTTCTTCTAAAGAAACGCCGACCACATCGTTTCCGCGCAAGGCCACCATCTGCCCAAAGTGGCCTTTTTCCACCAAATCGGCCGCCTTCGCTCCCACGCGAGTTCCAAGTATCCGGTCAAAAAGAGTTGGAGCGCCTCCACGCTGAATATGGCCAATGGTAGCCGAACGGGTTTCGATGCCGGTTTGCTTTTCGATGATGCCGGCCACTTTTTCGCCTAATCCGCGGTTTTTAAGCAGCATATGCCCAAAAGCGTCGAGCTCTTCCCCTGCGGTGTTCATCCCGGGGAGTTCAGCGGCTTCCGAGGTGACCACAAGAGCAACATGGTCCCGGGCATGAACTTTTTTAAGATGCGCACACATCGACGGGATATCGGCCGGCCGTTCGGGCAGCAAAACCCAATCGGCGGCGCCCGCCATTGAGGTAAAAAGCGCCACCCATCCGGCGTGGCGACCCATGACCTCAAGCACCATGATGCGGCGGTGGCTGCGGCCTGTATCTCGCAGCCGCTCCAAGGCGTCCAGCGAAACGGTCGTGGCGGTATCAAAACCGAAGGTGTAATCGGTGGCCGACAAATCGTTGTCCATGGTTTTGGGCACGCCCACCACGGGAAGTTTATGGTCTTTGTGGAACCGTGCCGCTACACCCAGCGTGTCTTCGCCGCCCAAAGCGACCAACGCGTGGAGGCTTAATCTTTTAAACGTCTCCAAACATTTAGGAACTGCGCCTTCCATTTTAAAGGGGTTCGTACGGGAAGTCCCCAAGATCGTGCCGCCTTTTCCGACGATTTCTTTTACGTCCACGAGACTTAAGGGTTGGGTTTTCCCTTCGATAAACCCGCGCCAGCCTTCTTGAAGACCGATAAATTCAAAACCCTTGTCCAGCCCCGCCATGACACAGCCGCGGATGGCGGGGTTAAGGCCTGGGCAGTCGCCGCCCCCCGTTAAAATCGCAATCTTCTTACTCATAAATGAACGCTCCTTTTTTTCTTCGGACTTGCGCTTAATTCTTCAGCGGCATCACGCCAAGCCCCCAAGGTACGGAACTTTTGATACCGAGTTTCTAAAAGTTGGTCGAGGGAAAGGGCGCTGATTTCCTGGAGATGACGCCGAAGCGCGCCTTTCAAGGCTTCAAATGTGAATGACGGGTCCCGGTGCATGCCGCCGCGGGCTTCGGGCAAGATGTCGTCCACTACGTTTAGGTTTTTAAGTTCGGGAGCCGTCAATTTAAGAGCCGTGGCCGCTTCTTGAGCGCGGGCCGCATCGCGAAACAATATTGCCGCACAGCCTTCAGGGGAAATCACAGAGTACCAGGCGTTTTCGCACATGAGCAACCGGTCGCCCATCCCAATGGCCAGCGCTCCTCCCGAACCGCCTTCACCGATCACAATGTTGACCATGGGGGTTTTAAGACCCGCCATCTCCAGCAAATTAACGGCTATCGCCCGGGCTTGTCCGCGCTCTTCCGCGCCTACGCCGGGATAGGCGCCTGGCGTATCGATCAAGGTAATGACGGGTCGGTTAAATTTTTCCGCCAATTTCATCAGCCGAAGCGCTTTGCGGTAGCCTTCCGGGTGGGGCATGCCGAAGTTGCGCTTCATGGACTCTTGAACAGTGCGGCCCTTCTGGTGCCCCATGACGACCACCGGCATTCCTTCGAAGAAGGCCAACCCGCCAATTAACGCCGAATCTTCCGAAAACGTCCGGTCGCCGTGAAGCTCAATAAAATTCGTGAAAATCGCCTGGATGTAATCGAGGGTGTAGGGCCTTTGCGGATGACGCGCGATCATCACGCGTTGCCAAGGGGTAATGGCCCCATAAATTTGATCTTTCAGCTGCTCGAGTTTTCCCTGCAAAACACGAATCTCTTTACTGAAATCTAAGTGCTCCCCGGCTTCGCAGGACTGCAGCTCCTGGATTTTCTTTTCCAGTTCCGCAATGGGCTTTTCAAATTCGAGAACGATTAGGGAATCGGGCATGGGATGTTTGCCGGTTAAAAAGGGAAACGCGCGACGTAATTTAAACGCACAATGCGTTCGGCGCCGCGGTCTGACTTGCGCCCGATGTTGCGGGCCGCCACATCGATGTTGAAAAACGGTGTCACAAAGAAGCGCCCCCCAATGTTGAAGCGGTTCGTGGGGCCGTTACGAATGTTGTCGTATTCCATGAGGTAGGAAAAATTTGGAACAAACCTCCAAGACAATCCCATAAATCCATAAAGATTGGTGTCATCGGCATGCGGAACGGGAACGTTCATCCCGGCATGGATCTCCATGTTGGGAAGAAAAATTTCATGTCCGCCGACGATATAAACCCCTTTTTCCGCATGCATAAACTCTTTTGCAGGCCGCTGGTAGAGCATACCCTGGCTGTCATACCCGATGGCCAGCGCCGGCAAATAATCGTTCCCATCAAAAGCGCGCAATTTAAAGTAAATGTCCGGTGTCACCGCATTGGGATCCCCCCCGCCGATCACACGCTGCGCATCGAAACTAAGTCCCATCGTGACGCGGCGCAAGGGGGCAATCAACAAGCGCGACACCAAACCCCCTTGACTGTAAAAACGAAAAGTGGCCGCGTAGGTCCCCGCATCAAGCACCTCCGCCATTGGGACATCCACCATTTCAATCATCGGCGAGTCCAGCCCTCCGCCCGTCGTCGAATCGGTTTGATCCACAGCGTCTTCCGCATGAGCCAAGCGAAGTGAAGCCATTAGGAGAACGACCAAAAGGTTATTTCTTTTCATGTTTTTCCCGCCCTTCTATTCGTTGGAGTGAGGAAGCGGCGGCTTGCCCAACACCGGCATCGGGATATGCGACCAGCCCCTTTAAAAGTGTTTTAACTGAAGTCTCCTTGGACCACCCCAACGCCTCGATGGCCGCCATCTGCACCATGCGATCCGCGTGGTGAACCAGAGGCTCCATCATTTTAAGCCCCGAATTATCGCCGGACTGCGCCAATGCGCGTGCGGCAGCGGCTTGGACCAAGGGCTCAGAGTCTTTCAAAGCGTTATTAATTTCCGGCGATAGGGGGCGATGCCCCGCGCCGCTTAGCGCTTCAATGGCATTGAAGCGGACATATTTGTCGGGATCCTTCAAAGCCGATATCAGCGCGCGATTACTATCCGCATCGTTTAGTTGCTGGAGAGTCATCACCGCTGTGCGCCGTACGCCTGGGGAGGAATCTTTTAATGCCTCCTGAACGGCGCTCACCGTAGCCGAACTTTTGGTCATTTTCAAAGCATCAATAGCCACCATGCGGATATTTTCGTGAGGATCTTTCGCCGCGCGAAGCAGCGACGGGAGAGCGTGTGGGTCACGCATTTGACGCAAAGCGACGGCGGCGGTTTCGCGAATATGAGAATCGGAATCGGTCAACATCAATGATTCCAGCGCGGGTCTTGCCGGCGCCCAAGGCATCTCCCCAAGAGCGCGTGCGGCCATCTCACGGATGAGGGCATCGGAATCCGAAAGCGCGGATTGAAGTTTGGAGGCATTGTCCGGCGTCATTTTTGATGCCAAGTTATAAATTTCGTTTCGCCGCTTTAAGAGTTCGGGAGGAACCTTGGAAACGCGCGGAGGTGATTGAAGTGTTCCCGTGGACACTTTAACGTGCGGGGAACGCACAAGCGGCTTTTTCACCGTACGGCTTGAAATGTCGGCAAACGCAGCGGGCACGACCGAACAAAACGAGGTTGAAATAACGAATAAAACGGCTTTTTTCATATGGGTGAGCCTGAATTGTACCTCAGCGCTGGTAGTCCTGCAACCAACGCAACCGCCTTAAGTCAGGGGCTTTCCAAACGATGAAGGCGACTGTCGCCAACGTCAAGAGGCCTCCCGCCACGACTGAAGGAACCAAACCCAAGAAATGGGCCGCCACACCCGATTCAAACGTCCCCAGTTCGTTGGAACAGCCAATGAAGATCCCGTTAATGGCCGACACCCGGCCCCGCCACGCATCGGGGGTGAAGGCTTGCACGAGGCTGTGGCGGATGACCACACTCACATTATCCGCCATCCCAGAGAGCATCAGAAGCCCCACGGACAGCCAAAACGTATGGGAAAACGCAAACGCAATGGTCAGCAACCCAAAAACACTGACCGCGAGCAGCAGCATTCTCCCAGGTTGCGTGTAGGGCCCTCGGGTCGTTTGATAAAGCGCCATGGTGATGGCTCCCAGAGCCGGCGAGGCGCGCAACCATCCAAGCCCCACAGAACCGACCCCCAAGCGATCGGCAAAAACAGGCAGCAGGGCCACGACTCCCCCAAAAAGAACGGCGAACATATCGAGCGTCAGCGCTCCCCACAAAGGTTGCCTGGAAAAGACGAAACGCATTCCAGAAAGAAGATCCGGGCGCGCCTCCTGGGCCACGGACGCAAGGGGCGGTTTAGGGCTTAAACGCATTGAAAAACACACCGCAACGGCCATAAGCGCTGCGCCTAACTTCAAAACACCGGTAGATCCCCAATACGTATAGAGAACGCCCGCACAGGAAGGCCCCAGCACCGTGCTCATTTCCCAAGCGCTCGAGTTCCAAGCCGCCGCACGGCCATAAACGGCGGAGGGGACCGCCATCTGGGAATAGGCGTGCGTCGCAGACCACAAAAAACTGCGCACGAACCCCAACAGGGCCAAAACAACGTAAATGCCAGGCAACGGGTATTGCGCAAAAGCCGACAAAAAAACCAACGTCAGGGTCAAAAGAAGCAATCCGCTTTGCCCCTGGATAATCATGCGGCGCTTGTCCTGTTCGTCCGCGGCGCGCCCACCCCAAAATGAAAATGCCGCAAAAGGAAGAATTTCGGCCAGGCCAATGAACCCTAACGCCAAAGGACTGCGCGTCAGCTGCCACACCCACCACGACAGGGTCAGCATCTGCATTTGAATCGCAAAGTTACCCAGGAAGCGCGAGAGGATTTGGTTTCGAAAATCCGGGTAAGCCATGACCTCCCAGGAAGCTTTAATCGACACGGTTACGGCGTTTTCCGGCCATAAATGCCTCGATATTCAAAATCACTTCTTCCGCTAAGGTTTGAAGCGCGGATTGACTGGTCCAAGCCACATGCGGGGTGACAATCGTATTTGGCAAAGACGAATCCAGCAAAGGATTCCCTTGGCGCGGCGGTTCTTGGGAAAGCACATCCACCCCGGCGCCCCCTAAATGCCCAGACTTAAGCGCCGCCGCCAACGCTTCTTCGTTGACGATCCCTCCCCGAGCCGTATTAATGACGATTGCCCCCTTTTTCATAAGCCCCAATTCCGCCGCCCCAATGAGATCCTTGGTTTCGGGGACCAAGGGCGCATGCACGCTGAGCACATCGGCTTGTCGAAGGACATCGTCAAACGCGGTGCGGCCGGGGTTGGGGGCCACAAATTTACGGCCCGCGATTAAAACTTTCATGCCAAATGCCTTGGCTAATCGTTCAACACTTTTGGCCAAATCGCCATATCCAATAAGCCCAAGCGTTGCCCCCTTTAAATCGTAAACCGGATAGTCCAAGAGAGCCGCAATCGGTGAGGTTTGCCAGTGACCTTCGGCGACCGACCGTTGAAATCCCATGAGATTTCGCCGCAGAGCCAGAATCATCATCAAAACATGCTCGGGGACAGAGTCGCGGGCGTACCCTGGAACATTGGCCACGCCAATGCCGTGTTTTCGACACCAGGTCAAGTCCACGTTGTCGTACCCCGTGGCCGTGATGGCAATAAATTGCACACGCGGCAGCTTGGAAAGCTCCGCCTCGTGCAAGCGGACTTTATTGGTCACCACGATCACAGCGTCTTGAAGACGTGCGACGGTTTGATCGGGCCTTGTGTGGCTAAAATCCACCCACTGATGAGGAAAAGCGGGTGGCCGAAGCGGAACCTGGATGGTGCTCTTGTCTAGAAAAACGATAGGTTTATTCATGGAAGGATTATAGCGATCTCCTATAATCTCGCCTATCACTCATAAAGGAGACACACCACCATGACTGTTGATATTGAAGGACTGCTTGGAGCCGAAGGGAAGAAGCTCCTGGAACATAAATGCACCACCATTCCCAAAGAATCGATCCATTTGCCTGGGCCCGATTACGTGGAACGGATTTATTCTCATTCAGACCGTCCAATTCCGGTATTGCGAAGCCTCCAGCAGCTTCTAAACCATGGCCGTTTGGGCAATACCGGCTATGTCTCCATTCTGCCCGTGGACCAAGGGATCGAACATTCGGCCGGTGCATCCTTCGCCCCAAACCCGATCTACTTCGACGGGGAAAACATCGTGAAGCTGGCCATCGAAGGCGGCGCCAATGCGGTGGCATCCACGCTGGGGGTGCTGGGGTCTGTCGCACGCAAATACGCCCACAAGATTCCCTTCATTCTTAAGTTCAACCACAACGAAACCCTCTCGTATCCCAACACCTACGATGAAACGCTCTATGGAGACATCCAACAGGCCTACGACCAAGGGTGTGTGGCCGTGGGAGCCACCATTTATTTCGGTTCGCCGGAATCGCGCCGGCAGATATGGGAAGTAAGCCAGATGTTTAGCCAAGCTCACAAACTCGGCATGGCCACCATTCTTTGGTGTTATACGCGCTCGAGCGCCTTCAAGACGAAAGAAAAAGACTATCACGTGTCGGCCGATTTAACCGGCCAAGCCAATCACTTGGGCGTGACCATTGAAGCAGACATCATCAAGCAAAAGCTCCCCGAAAATAACGGCGGCTACACGGCCCTAAATTTCGGGAAGACGCATAAGCTGGTGTATGAAAAGCTCTCCAGCGACAACCCGATCGACTTAACGCGCTATCAAATCGCGAACTGCTACATGGGCCGCGCGGGCCTGATTAACTCCGGCGGCGCCTCCGCAGGCGCCACGGACTTGGCCGAGGCCGTCAAAACCGCGGTCATCAACAAACGCGCGGGCGGCATGGGTTTGATTTCAGGCCGCAAGGCGTTCCAACGCCCGATGAAGGAAGGCGTGCAGATCTTAAACGCCATTCAAGACGTTTACCTCGACAAAAAAGTCACGATCGCTTAAAGTCGCGATTTGTTGTTTTTAGACTGCAGGGGACTGGAAGAGATTTCAACTTTCTTCCAGTCCTCTGTTTTTCCGGGGTTGAGTTCCCCGCGGAAGAGGCCGCTGGCCAGGTAAACGTCGGGTTTATCGGTGAAGCGGAAATAAAGGTGCGTGTAATCGGGGGCTTGTTTGCCAAAGTAGCCCTCACTCAGGGGGTTGGATGCGCTTCCCCAAAGCGTGACGTGCGTGGCGCTCTCCTTGTTGACCTCAAAACGAGACGCCTGGACGGCCGAGTCACTGATGACGTCCTCTAAGACCACGTCGCTGAGGCTCGACAAGAGCGCTTTCACACGGACATATTCGGCGGGGACAAAACCAGACGAGGTGGCGACGTTCCAGATGTCGGCCTTTTTGACCAGCTCGACGCGCTGACCGGTGGCAGGGGCTTCAACGACCACACGCTGGGCCCGGTCCTCAGCTTTTTTGAAAGGCGTTTTCTGTCGCGGGACTAAACGATAGGCCCCAACCATCCCCAACACCAAAAGCACACATGCAACGGCCACCAACACACGAAGCAGCCTGTTCATGATTTTTTATATTGTTCGCTCGCGCGGGTACGCCACGCTCGGCGTCTTTGCCAGCGCCACACTCCCCAGAGCGCGGCCAACAATGGGACCCCCAACACCAAACTGATTTTAACGAGCTCTCGTGAGGCAGGGCGTAAAGGCTTAAGCGGGCGCCACATATCGACTTTGGCTCGAATCCCGGCCAACGTGTCATCGTGCGAAAGGTAAGCCAACACATTCATCATGAGGGCCCCGGTACCGGTGAACTCGGGCATTTGTGGGTTTAAAATGTAAGAACTTCCCAGTATCACGAGACGCTCAGAAGACCCAGCCCCCTTCCCTTCCACCGCCACCCCCAGCACGAAGGGTCCCAAGGGCTGCCCAGGAATAGGCGCAGGAATTTTATCGGGGGAGGCGGCAAACACATCCTCGGGCGCCAACCAGCTGCGCGCGCTGCTTCGAAGAAGCGGCGTATAGGAAACGCCGGTTGGAGGTGCACTGGAGCGCTCGAGTCGCACTGCAAATGGCATTCCCACCGCTGAAAGGCCGCGAGTTACGGGGTGGTCCTTCGCCACGTCACTGACCAAGGGAACAAAGGGGTAACGAACGTTGCTTGTCAACGATAAACCGGCGACATTTTGCGAAATAGCAACCGCCTCTGACTGCGCATCGATCACCAAACGGCCCGTCCAGTCCACCCCGCGCGCGGCCAGGAACGGTTTGAAACCCGTCTCCAGCGGCGCCAAACCAAACGTTCCGGGCATAAACGTTTTGGCATCGAGAAAAAGACCGAGCGGTGTTCCATTTTGTGTCCAGCGATCTAACGCCGAAAGGGAGGTCGCATCGAATGGAAGTCGTGGGCCCATCACGAGCACGGCGTCGGCTTGCAAAGGCACGGTCGCCCCGGCCGGGAGCGTGACCTCGGTGAAATTAAAAAGCGAGGCTAACTCGTGCGCCAGGGGACTCGCGTGCACCTGCCAAGGAAGCTCCCCGTGACCGCGGGTCAAGGCAATGGTTTTCTTCGGCCGGTCGACCATTTTGGCTAGACGGCTCGTGATCTCGTATTCCAGGGTTTGCGGGTTCTTAATAAGCGGCAGCGTTTCACTTCTATCACGGTGAAACAAGACAAGCCCCATGAAAGCCCGGCGAATGGTGAGTTGGTCGCCGCCTTGGTGTTCAAATTGCACCGGCGCCAAATTGGCCTGCTCCGCCCGTCGCTCAAAATCAATTGCCGGGAAGGGAAGGACAAACTCGTATCGAATGCGCCCGCCTGAGGCCCGCTCGTATTCGCTTAAGACATCGCGCGTGTATCGCTCAAAAGTGTTGTAAGGCGGCGGCAGATCCTGCGAAAAGTACGCTTTAATGAGAACTCGCTCGTCCAACGTTTTCACCAACTGGCGGCTGGACTTAGAAAGCGAATAAAGCTGCCCTTGGGTCAAATCCATTCGAAGCGGCACCCAGCGGGCTAAGATATTGATCATGACAACAATGACGGCCAAAAGCGCCACGCCGGCGGCACTGCTCCAGAAATACCGCTTGGAAGAAGTCACGCTATTTCCACCGGCGCGCATGCACCACGGAAAGTGCCGCGCCCAAGAAAAAAAGCGTACCCCCCGCCCAGTACAGCACGTCCCGGATGTCCAACACCCCACGGCTTAGCGCATCGAAATGCGTCTGCACACCAAAAGCCCGAATAAAAAGAGCCACCGACTCCGGAAAAAAAGTAGCCAAGCGGTCGATTAGAAAAAATGAAAAACACACGAAAAACCCAATAACGAAAGACACCACGGCGTTGCGCGACAGTGTCGACGCCCATAGCCCCACCGCGCCAAAAAATGAGCCGAGTCCCACAATGGCGGCATAAGTGCCCACGACATGCCCCACATCAGGACGGCCGATAATCCAAAGCAGCAGGGGATAAGCCAGCGTAAAGAGCAACCAAGTCCCAAGCACCCCCATCACGGCGCCGTATTTACCCAGCACAATTTCATAATCACGTACCGGCAAGGTGGCCAGCACTTCGATGGTGCCGCTGCGGTATTCCTCCGAAAAGGACCGCATGGTGAGGGCAGGCAGCAAAAAGGTAAACAAAAGCGGCATGGGCCCCGCAAAGCTCACCAAGGAACTCAGTGAAGAAATAAAAAGCGGTCCCGCAAACAGCCAGCCGGAAAGCAGCAAAAAGACTACAAAAATCACGTACGTGGCCGGGGTGCCGAGCATCATGGACAATTCTTTGAGCGCCAGGATGCGGGCCATGGTCATGCGGGTTTCACCTCTTGGGTCAATTCGCGGAAGAGTTCCGGCAGGGGGCGTCCGAGGCTATTGGGCGCGCCATCGGCCACGATACGCCCCTGATGCAAAATCATTACACGGCCGCACACGCTGGCGGCTTCCGAAAGGGTGTGGGTTGAAAGGAGCACCGTTTTGCGTTGGCGCATGGCTTCAATGAGCGCATGGACCTCTTGCTGCTGATTAGGGTCTAGGCCCGAGGTCGGTTCATCTAAAATTAAAATGTCCGGGTCGTGCAAAATCGCCTGGGCGAGCCCCACGCGCTGGCGGTAGCCTTTCGAAAGCGTAGCGATGTCTTGCCCAACCACCGCGTTTAATCCGCATAGCTCTACCGTTCGCGCCACGGCCTGCCGCGAGGCATTCCCGTTTAAGCCACGCAGCCGCGCCGTCCACTCGAGAGATTCTAAAACGGCCAATTCTTCATAAAGGGGATTTGATTCCGGCAGATAGCCGATTTTTCGGCGGACTTCAAGCGATTGGTCCACCACATCCATCCCCGCCACCTTCACCGTGCCTTCGCTGGGCGGCAGATACCCCGTCAAAATCCTCATCATCGAACTCTTGCCGGCCCCGTTGGGCCCCAAAAGCCCGACAACTTCGCCCGGCTGAATAGAAAACGTGAGGCGTTCAAGCGCCTGGATCGATCCATACCGTTTGGACAAATTGGCAACATCAATCATGCGAATGTAATACCGCGAACGCGGTCAGGAAGTCAAGCGGCGATCAGAAGCAACTGCTTACCCCAAGCCCACATCGAAAATGCTCCGACGGACAATGAGATCCATTCACCCAAAAAACTCGGATACGCGCGATACGACATAAAGGTCTCGTAGTTTAGGACAGCCAACGCCGGCCCCAACCCCAGCAGTTGCAGGAAATCCCCAGGGCTCGCCTTAAAATTACGCCAAATGGGAATATAGTCACGCACTCCACGCTCTTCCTCGCGTAGTATGCCTAATACATTTGCTGCCAATCCCACCACATAAAGGGAGGTGAATGCGGCGATCCAGTTTCCCCCATCGGGGCCCACTCCCTGAGCCAAAACGAGAAGCACAAGCCCCGTAATTCCGGCAGATAAAGAAACTTTCAAAAGGGGCACGGGCTCGACATGGACTTTCCCCCATCGACGTTTTTTTGCGAGGTAATCCAAACCCATCACCAAGGGAAACACTAGAACCACAACCCCCGAAAAAATCGTAATGACCGAACTCATTCTCTGCTGTTTAAGAAATTCAAGAGGGACCATCACGCCAGCGATAACGGCGCCGATTATCGCCACCCACACCGCCAAATGACCACGCGTGAAAATTGGTCCTAAAGGAGGAGTCCGCTTCAAAGGTTGACGCTGAGCAAATGCATAACGATCGATCAACGCATGAAAGAAAAGTCCATTCAAAACAAGTAAGGAAGCCATCATTCTGGAAAAAGGATCGAAACCCCAAGCGACCAAGAGTCCGGCCCCTCCGTAACAAACGGCCAAGAAACTATCCAGAATAAATGTGTTCTTTTCGTCAGAAGTGGCCCCCATTTTCCTAACCCACGGCGGCGTCCAACGATGCGCCCATCGAAACAACCCCATTCCCACGAATGTGTTCAGGACGATTCCAAGCGATGAGAGGTTGTCCGGGGAATCCCACGCTAAAATGACTGCCAGGCCAATGGGTGCAAACCAAACAAGCGCTTCCATAGCCGCCGTAAACCATCCCTCCAAAAAGTAGCGACCTTCCCACCCCATGTTCCGCGCCAAAAGCACCCACAAAGCCCTGACTACTGGCGTTTGCGCGGGAGCCCGCTTGGCTTTTATTTCCGCGGAAAGCCATTTTTTGGCACCACTCAAACCTTTATTTTCAAGCTCCTGAAAAAATGTGTCTATTTTAAATCGCAACGCAGCGTCAATAATTGTTTCGCTATTTATAAAATTTTGCAGAGGATTTTTTGTTTTGTTGTTTGCGATTTTTTTCAAAAATTGGACAAAAAGGTTTCGCCCCGCCGCTCCGTAATTTCCATACAAATGACGCGCTTGAATGCGCAGATATTTAGACGCTTCCAAATCCGCGCTAAAAGATGATTTTTCAAAGTCATACAGCTTCACAAAATTCTCCAAAAACTCGTAATCCTCGTGTGTCATCGGCCCAGGGGCAAGCAGCAGGCGAAGACGCTCGCCCTTTAAACCCGTTCTCTTAGACACATAGGAAAAATGGCGCTCTGAAATAATTGCCCTCAATCGTTGCCGAACCCGCGAGACCATAGTTATGAGGGCCACACTCCCAGACAAATAATTCGGGGGTCCAGGCGTTCGCCCTTCTTTATTCAAGGTGGGAGAGCCAAACCTTGGAAACCCTGCCAAAGGAGGGGTATCACGAACCTCCGCGGCTCGAGGAATCGCCTTTCTTCGACTACGGACGCCATGAAGGAATTGATAAACCCTGAGAAGATCGGCTCGTTTCTTTTCAACCGGCTTTGCTATCTCATGGAAATAAGGCCACGCTCTAGGATGCACCGAAAACACATCCCATGCCGCGAATCGAGCTCCGGGAACACGCATTGACATCCAGGAAATAAGACGATTTAAATCGTTACTACCCGAATAGGAGTCGGCAAAAAACAATGCCTCGGGAGGTAAATGCTCTGGAAAATAATCACGAAAAATCTGTAATGATCGCCGCAAAACACGTCGAGAGTTCCATGGGGGACCCATTCTGGCATCGGTCTTATCCATGATCC
This sequence comes from uncultured Elusimicrobia bacterium, assembly GCA_964441955.1. Classification (GTDB taxonomy): domain Bacteria; phylum Elusimicrobiota; class Elusimicrobia; order 2-01-FULL-59-12; family 2-01-FULL-59-12; genus CAYTWA01. Next base: position 236,485 of record CAYTWA010000003.1, on the reverse strand, counting down.
TTCGAAACATCTGCTGATAATTATTCCTTCCTGTTTGAAAATCGACGGAGACAAACATGAGTCCGTTAATTAATGCGCCTACATAGTGAAGCGCTTCGTCCTTCAGGGCCACATCGGCATGCCCCGCTTCAATTTCATCAAGAAGAGACCACAAGCGCGGGAGGAAACCGGAAAGAAGAATGGGCATAATTTTCAAATCAACGGTGTCGAATTCGGTGAATTGATAACGCAGATGCGGTCCTAAAATACCGAAAAACAACGCAGAGGCTCGCGGAGAAACTGTGGCCAAGCCTTCTGCATTGGATTTCAAGGATTCATCACCCCCCTGAATTGCTTCTCGCACCAATCGATCTTCCATCCATGGCAACACGGTTGCTGCGACTACTCTGAACTGACTAAAAAGAGGCATCAACCCTTGATTCATTTCAGCGAGTACGGAGGAATTTATTTTTCGAGGATTTCGCGACGATTGTTCTAAAAACCGCAAGGCGGCCGTAGATAAAAGACCATCAATGGATTTTTGATCATTTGACGGGTATTCGCTTGGCGACCGCTCCTTTGCATAAAAACTCTTAAGATACTTCAATAGCAGCACTCGAGCTTGCGACGCACTATTGCGCACTTGAACGTGTTTTACGGGTTGGACATTCCCAATCAAGCGAGCCGCAAGATCTTGCGACAATGGAAAAGCATGTTGCGCTTCATCATGCGTAGCCCCCGCAAGCTCTAGCCATTCATGACCCAGCGTCTCCGCCAAATACTCGAAAAACATTGCATTTTTTAAGTGGGTGCTCTGGAAATACGTGTATTCGCGAAGCCAGACGATAAATTCATGATGAATAACGACTCTATGGCTTTTTTTATCGCCATACACCAACGCGTGCCAAGGGAGATTTATATCGGCGAGGGTAAAATCGATGTCGATATCGTTCACATGCAGCTCGGCCCAACGACTTGCTTGTTTTAAGCGAATAACCGAGGGGTGTTTTTCCAGCAGCTCTAACGCGCGAAAAAGCGAATTTCGAATGTCTCCGCTTTGAAGGTCAGCCCCAATTATTGTTCTCCGTGGGCTTTGGAGAAAAGACCCGAACATTTTCTGCAGATGAGGCCCCACCAAAGCGCTTACTTGCTCCCGAGGTTTACCCGCATTCCAGTCTGAAAAAGCCCGCTGGGACAGCGCTTGTTGATCAACCAAATGGGCCGCTAAGTTTGGCCAAAAGGAAACCGATTGAGCTTCCCCTGAAATACAAGGCACACTCATCTGCACGGATAACGCAAAAGCAATAACACGTTTAAAAATCACGCCCTAAAGTGTATGCAATCTTATGAGAGAGGGGGATGGATCGTCTGGGCCTAAAAAGAAGACTGAAAGCCCTAGGACGCGGATAGGAATCGAATGTCTTGCGCGTCGGGGGGGAGCAGCAAGAAGGCTTCATCCCAAGTGGTTTGCGTAGCGGGGTCAATGAAGCGAAGCCCCCAAAGGCCGCCGTAAACCAAATAACAGGTTCCCTCGCCGGAGTCCTCCACTTTGCAGGCTTGCGCTGGGATGCGTTCTCCTTTTTCGGTTAAACCGACGATGGGGCACCACACCTCCTGACCGTTTCGCTCGCGCAGAATGTGTGTGACGATCTTGGGGTCGGAGCGTTCTTGGAAAACGCGGTCATCTACAAAGCCCAAATTGGGGTTTTCTTCGAATTTAAGAAACATTAGGGCAGCAGCACTCGCAGCACCTCGTCGGTTTTGGAAAGATCAAGAAAGAGATGATCCGGCTGGGTTGCGGCCAGCTCATCCATCCCCATCGGGCCGGAAGCCACGGCCACGGTGGTGGCCCCGATGGCTTGGCCGGCCTGGACGTCCCGAATGTTGTCGCCAATCACGATCACGTCGCGGGCTGCAAATGGCTTACCGGCCATCTCCTCTCCCCGCTTAACCCCTATTCGCAGCACGTCGGGCCTGTGTTCGGCATCGGACCCATAGCCGCCAAAACGGAAATATTTCATGAAGTCGGCCCGGGCGAGCTTGATGCGAGCACCTTCTTCCAGATTCCCAGTTCCAAGCCCCATCAGAATATCCGTTCGAGGGAAAAGAGCTTCGAGCAGATGGGGGATGCCGGGAAGAATACGGTAACCGGGCCCCTCCGGAATTTCAAGCGCCAAGTAATCCAAATAAGAACGGCAGAGACGAGACACTTCTTGCTCGGCAGGGTCTCTTTTCAAATGAACTTTGATCATCTCTCGGCAGATGGCCGGGTCGGTTTTTCCGTCTGGGTTGACAGTTTTCATCGCCTGGGGAACCTCATGAAGTTTCTCGAAGGCCTGGTTCAACGCCCGTACGCCGGCCCCCCCGGTATAGATCAACGTCCAATCGAGATCAAACAGTAAAAGACGTTTTGGCATAGCATTTTCTCAACTCAAAACAGGTTTAGTTTTCGACTCAAACACGAGTCACCAAAAGCTCACAATCGATCCACTCCGACGACAATTTTACCATTGACCCCCACTCTCATTCGCGTACACTGGAGCCAGGGAGGGAGGCATATGAACGAGCCGTGCCTGTTCGAAATCCTGACGCTTCCCGAAGAGTCGCTCCAACGGGCGATTCCAAATGTCTCCGCGCACTCCCTGGCGCGCTTGGTGGCCGCTTACCCTCGCGCGGCCGGACGCGACCTTTTAACCGTCATGGCCCGCTGCATGAGCCAGCCTACCATGGCCTTTTTTCGTGAAGAACTAAACATGTCCCGCAGCCCGACTTTTGCGCAAATCCGCGACGCGGAACAAGAACTGATGCGCGCCATCCACCAAGAACTTCCCGTCACAGAATTTAAACGAAACGCCTAGGCCAAATAAAGCATCGCGTAAATCACAACACCCGTCACCGATACATAAAACCATAGAGGCAGCGTCCAACGGGCCGCCCGTCGATGCTCTTCAAACCGTCCTTTCAAGGCCAAATAGAAAGTTCTCAAAATCATGGGGACAATCGCCACCGCCAAAACGGTGTGGGTCAACAAGATGGTGAAATAAACGCTCCGCCAAAGGCCACCGCCCGTGTAGCGAACCGATCCCACGTGATAGTGGTAGGACAAGTACGAAAGAAGAAAGAGCGTGGACATGACGAACGCACTTCCCATGCTCATGCGGTGGCGCAGCACGTCTTGGCGGCGAATAAAAAAATAGCCGGCCGCAAGCAGCACAGCGCTTGCGCCATTTAAGACCGCATTGAGCGTAGGCCAAAGCGGTGGTGTCATGCGCGTCTACGGACAAGCCACAAACAAGCGAGGGTCATCAAAACGCTAAAGAGCGCGCTGACGGCCAAACCATGCCAGGCCGGCGCCACAGCGAGCGGCTCTCCAGCCACCCAGAAGGCACTTTGCAGGGTGTCTAAGGCGTAATGCAAGGGGTTCAAGCGCATCATCCCTCCAACCCACGGGGCGGCTCCTGAAATTGGAAACAACGCCCCCGAAAGAAGCCACATCGGAATCAAAAAAAGATTCATCACGGCATGAAAGCCTTGGGTGGAATCAAGCGACCACGCCAGAAGAAATCCCAATGCCGTCAGCCCAATCGCCGAAAGAAACAAAACCGCCAAAACGAGGCTCCAAGACGACACGGTCAACCCCGCCCAAGGCGCCGCGAGCAGAAACAACGAGGCCTGCCCGACCGCGAGCGTGGTTCCGCCAAGGATCTTGCCCAAAACGACGGTTGTTCGGGAAAGCGGAGCCACCAGCACGCCCTGCAAAAAACCCTGATGCCGGTCTTCGATCACGGAAATCGTGGAAAAAATCGAGGAAAACAAAACAATCAAAAGAATCGTTCCGGGGAAGAAATACTGCAGGTAGTTGGGCCCTCGAAACGAAGCCCCCAGCCCCGATCCGATCAAAAACCAAAACACGACGGGCGGAACCAGCGCCCCAATGATGCGGCTGCGTTGGCGCAGAAATCGCACGACATCGCGCTGCCAAAGCGTCCAGGTGCCCAGCCAAAAAGCGTTATTCAAAAGGATGTCCCGTCTTTTGCACAAAGACGTCCTCCAGTGTAGCCTCCTGCAAAGAGGAGGCGGCGATGCGTTTCTGGATGACGTCCCGTGGCACTTGCGTCTTTAACACCCGTGGTTCGCCCAGCCCCACCAGGTGACCTTGGTCTAAAATCGCTAAACGATGACAGGCGTCGGCTTCTTCCATGAAGTGGGTCGTAAGTAAGACGGTTAGACCGTCTTGCTCACACAAATCTTCCAGGGTTTCGCGTAAAGAGCGGCGGGCAATGGGATCAAGGCCGCTACTGGGTTCATCGAGTAGTAATAGCTCGGGGCACGGCAGCAAGCCTTTGGCCAATTCCACACGTCGCTTAAGACCACCGGACAAAACGCTAACGCGGTCCTTTAACCGTTCTGCCACGGCGAAGCGCTCGGCTAACTCCTCAAGCCGCCTTGAAAGCACTGAACCAGACAAGCCGAAAAGATGGCCGTGATGGCGGAGGTTTTCTTCGACCGTCAGCATGGGATCAAGCGCGGGCGATTGGAATACCACACCGATCTTGCGACGGACAGCCTCTGCACGGGTGGCCGCGTCCAACCCGAAAATCGATACGCGGCCGCTCGTGGGCCGAAAGACCGTCGACAAAATGTGGAAGAGGGTGGATTTGCCGCCGCCGTTGGGGCCAAGCAGGCCGAAAAGTTCGCCTTTTTCGACGGAGAAACTGACGTTTTTTAAGGCTTGCCGGGCGCTGGAATGGCGACGCGCAGGGTAGAGATGCGACACATGTTCAATCGAGATGGCCGATGTCATAAAAATGCCTATCGACTAAGCGCCATCCATGATAAAAGCGACGGCAAGTAAACCACAGACCCCAAGAGCAGCCGGCGTGCTTGGGCCGTCGTTTTCTGCCCGGCCGCTTGGGCGCCTAGGATTAAAAACGCGAGCCCCAACATCAGCGCCCCAAAAAGGTATGACCCGCCTGCTAAACCCACCTGAAGCGGCAACAAGCTCATAGGCACCATCAGCACGCAGTAGAGAATGATCATGCGCGCCGTCATGCGCCCGCTGGGGTCGATTACAGGAAGCATGGGAAAACCCGCGCGGGCGTAATCGTCGCGGTACATCCACGCAATCGCCAAAAAGTGCGGCAATTGCCACACAAACAAAATGCCAAAGAGAACCCAGGCTTGCACATCAATCTGATTAGTCGCCGCCGTCCAGCCCATGACCGGGGGAATGGCTCCTGGGATCGCCCCGACTAACGTGGACAAAGAGGTGCGGGTCTTAAGCGGCGTATACCACAACACATAACTTCCCAAGGAAATAAGTGCCAAAAACGCCGTCAAAGGGTTTACAAAGGCTAAGAGCTCCGCAACCCCCCCAATCGATATCAAAAGTCCAAATCGAAGCGCCTGCCAGGGCTGCAATCGATGCTGAGGCAATGGCCGAGACTGCGTGCGTATCATCAGCGCATCGCGGTCGCGCTCCACATATTGATTAAGCGCCGCGGCCCCGGCCGCCACCCACCAAGTTCCAAATAACGCATGAAAAAGGAGCCAGGGGTTCGATGGAGGGCTAGCCAAGGAATAGCCTACCCATGTGGTGACGAGCACCAAGGAGGTGAGGCGCGGCTTCGTAAGTTCGAGGTAAGGTTTTAGCGGCACAACGTTTTAAGTGCGGCCACCGTTGTCCCCGCCAATAGCAAAGCCCCCACCCCCACATGGGCGGTGGTGACGGCGACATAGGGCAGTTGCCAGGAAAAAACACCCAAAACAATCTGGACACCTACCAGGGCCAACAACGCATGGGTCAAAGGCGTCTTCATTCTTCGCCGCAGTAGAATGAGATGGAGCAAAACCAAAGCGGCCACGGCCATGTGCGTGTATAACGCGTGCGCAGAGCCGCCATGCCGATACAACGCACCCAAAATGAGCTGGGCTAGAATAAACGCGGCCGTCATCCAGGCCAGGCGTTTGGCATGGGGATTTTCAAATGGGGTTATGCCCCATAACACCGAGGAAAGGCTCACGGTTAGCGTAAAAAAGAGTTGACCTAAAACCGCGTGCGAAACCGATACGAGCGTAGGGAGTTTAAGCAGCACGGTGACGCCGCCCAGCACGCCTTGAAAGAGCACCGCCAGCACCGACGCCAACGCGAGTTTCTTTGCCAACGCGGATGCTTCTCGTGAACGCCACACGCACACCGCCAAAATCACCGTCAGCAAACCCACCGCCGAAGCGATCATGCGGTGGCCGTGTTCAAAAAACACGCCCCCCACCATGGGCGGCATCCACTGTCCAAAGGAAAGCGGCCAATCCGGCACCGAGAGCCCTGACCCTGTGGAGGTCACAAGCCCCCCTGCGATAATAAGGAAGAATGTCGCCAAAGCGACCAACGTGCTATAGCGTTTTAAAGCCATGCCGCATTATAAACGACAGCTTCATTAGAAAGTGGGTTCTAGGGATTCAAAGAGGACTTCGATGGATTGGCCCGGCCGGACTTTCACACGCTGGACTTCTTCTCGGGGCTGCCGTTCTCGACGTCCGTCTTTGTCTTGGCCTTTTTCAGTCCAGCCCTCGTGCCAAAGGCGTAGGGTATAGGTCCCCGGCGGTACGTCGGTGATTTCGAATCGGCCCTGATCATCGGTTAACGCCACGAACGGATGCTCCGACACATAGACCCACGACCGCTCCCATAAATGCAAATCACAGTTGATCCGGTAAAAACCGGCATTGACGAGCGGACGGCGAACGTTGCGGGCTCCCGGGTCGAGCTCCACATCAAAAACCGAAAAGGCGTCGCGCGTCGCTCGTACGTGGTGGCTGGCAATACCGGGATTCTCCAACAATAAGGTGGTGCTCACAGGCATCCACAAAATACGCGGTTCAAAAGAGCAGGTGGGGTTTGATAACGACACGGGCTTCCAGGGTTTGCCTCTAAACGGTGGGTGTTCCAAGATCACGAGCACGTTTTTGACCCCGCGGTTCATTTGGCGAACGATCAAATGATTTTGGGGGATGCCGCTTGGACAGCGCTCATCGCTGTCATTGATGATCATCGCGCTCGGTGGGGTTTCGCCAGGAAACCGCACCAGCCCGCGAATCGACCCCGGTTCTGCCGCCGCAACCCAGGCGGACATCCCCAGAATTAAGACGGCGCTTTTTCGATGTATTGCCATCCGGCGAGATAGGCGGCAGCCATGAATTTAGCCCAGTTCAGCAAGGGAAATAAAGACCAGAGTCCCTCCGTTTGCCACATCGACGGCACATAGGCCAGAAACAAGATTTCTAATCCATGTTTTATGAAATATATAGCAGTTCCAGCGATACACGCTGTCTTGGGTCCGCGTCCCAAGCGAGGACGCATGCCAGCATATAACCAACTGCAAAAAAATCCATCCAGCAAAGAACCAAACAGGTTTTGTCGCTGAACAGAACCGACAAGAGGAGAGGTCTGGTAACCGAGAAAATCTGGCAATTCAATATAAGAGACCAACCACAATAATATCCCGGAAACTATCGCGCCTGTCCAAATCCGTTTCCAATTCATAGTTTCCCTTACTTAAACAGGCCTTTCGTGAGACGTCCGGCTTGCTGGACAAAAAAAGAGGTGACATCTTTTGGCCGCCATCCCTGTAGGCGCACCGGCCAAAGCGTGATGTCTTTTACTTTAAGAAACGCCATTGCAAAACCGTACTCATCGAGCGCTGGGTATTTCTTTTGTGCCAGACGAATCAATTGCGGCAACGTGGTCTTTTTTTGAGCGAGCACATAAATATCTACAAAATCTTTAGGCTCAGAGCGCTCATATAGCGCAGACATCTTATTGCAAGCCATGTCCTGAAGATTGTCTATCCGCAAACCCAGGCTTTAAGCCGTCGCGTCGAGGACAATCTGCCGGGCATATCCAAAGCAAAATCCATCTCGACGCGATCTCCTTCAGGGAATGTATAAGTACATTCAAACAGCGTTTCGAACTGCCGCCCCAGATGAAAGGCGGCTAATGCTGTTCCCCCGGTTAGATAAAAATCACGAAAAAGAACTTCTTGACTGAAACGCTTCAGCAGAAGCGTCTGTCTAAAGGTGAGAACGTTTCTTGGATTAAGCACGTGCTACGTCGTTAAAGTACCACTCCCAAAACTCACGAATCCGTTTTGGAATGTGCACTTTGGGAAGAGAGGCACGAATAGCGGCTTGGCCAATGGCACGCAAATCTTTTGGCCCCCCGCGCATCAGCACCCGGGCAATATACCAACGCTTGAAATAGGCGCCTCTTCTCTGCGGGGGAGGGATTTTGTAGTCCCAAATTAAATCGTGATTAATTCGCATCGACAACTATTATACGGCTTGATGAGGTGGGGTGTTGATCATGTGCGGAGTGGTGAACGTTGTCGGGGAAAGTTTGAAGCCCGTATTGACGGCTTGCTGCATGAACCCGGGGACATAGCCGGTTGGGAAAAAGCCGCTTTGGCCGCTGGTGCGGTCTTGAGCGAGAACAAACACGTCTTGAATTATCACATGATTGTCCTGAAAACCGGTAACCTCGGTGATGCCGGTGATTTGGCGAAGGCCTTCCGGCGTACGCCGCATTTGAATCACCAGATGCAGCGCGCGTGAAATTTGCTGACGGATGGCAGGCAGCGGGATTTCAAAACCCGCCAAAAGCACGAGCGTCTCGAGCCGTGAAATGACGTCGCGCGCCGAGCTTGCATGGATCGTGCCCATGCAGCCGTCATGGCCTGAGTTCATCGCCTGCAAAAGGTCCAATGCTTCACTGCCGCGCACTTCACCCAACAGAATTCGGTCGGGGCGCAGATGGAGCGCATGCGCCACTAAGTCGCGCATGTCAATATGCACATCGCCTTGAGCGCGTCCTTGAAATACGGTTTCGAGCTGTACCCAGTTTTGATGCGGAAGGCTGATCTCATAGGTGTCTTCGATCGTCACAATACGGTGGTAGGGGGGGATATTGGCCGCCAAGGCATTAAGCAGCGTCGTCTTTCCGCAGCTGGTGCCTCCGGAGATTAAAAGGTTTAAGCGCAAATGCACGGCCGCACGCAGCAATTCCGCCATCCCTGGAGACATCGTGGCTTTCATCACCAATTCGTTTAAATTGTGGGCCCGGTACGACGGCCGGCGAATGGACAACGACGCAGCGGGGGTAACCGGGGGCACCGTCACGGTCATGCGCGAGCCGTCCGGCAGGCGCGTGTCGACCATCGGCTGCTGCGGCGACAGCGTCTTTCCGGAGGAGGCGAGAAGCTGGCGGATGACACGCAGCAATTCGCTTTCTCCCGAAAACTTTCTTTCAATTTGAATGAGTTTGCCGTTTTGCTCGATAAAAATTTTGTTCGGGCCTTGCACCATAATTTCGGAGACATCTGGAGAGCTTAAATACGGAGTCAACGGACCATAATCGTCCATCGCCTGGTTCGGGTTGGTGCTGGGCAAAGCCATGGAAGTCTTCTAACCGAATTCGGTCGAAAAAGCAACGGGAAATAAACTATTCTGAGCGCGTGCGTTCCCCCCCTCTTTGTCCTCATTTTGGCGTCTGCGGCGGCTGCGCGGTGGAGGGGGCAACCCCGCCGCCTTATGAAGTTCAGCTGTCGCGCAAAGAATGCCGTGTACGGGAATGGCTTCAAGAATTCGACATCGGGGAATGGAAGCCGATTCTGGCCTCTCCCGAGGCTTGGCAATACCGAAATAAAATGGAGTTCGCCTTTGGGTGGGACGGCCCGTGCCACTTGGTGCTGGGCTTGCGCCAGGCCAAACAATACGGCCGCGTGGTCGACTTGGACACCTGCCATCTGGTGTCGGATGAAATGAGCGAAATTTTGCGTCGCACGAGAGCCTGGGCCAAAGAAAATAACCTCCGGGGGTACCACCGCAAACGCCACGAGGGCGATTTGCGTTACTTGGTTTTGCGGGAAGGAGGGACAACAAGACAGCGGATGGCGTTCTTGCTTTCTAAGGGTGAAGTTCCTCGCTTGGAAGAGTGGCGTAAAGCCATCGAACCCCTTGCCAGCACGGCCTGGCACGGCGTGAGCCAATCCCAAAGCGATGTAGCGCGGTCCGAGGATATGCGCCTATTGTGGGGACCGGGGTATATCGAGGAGTCGGTGAACGCCATTTCCTACCAAATATCCCCCCACTCCTTTTTTCAGACCAATACGGCGGCGACGGAAATTCTCTATCGCCGCTTGGCCGAGTGGGGCCGCGGGAAAAGCGGGGGACTGCTCGACCTCTACTGCGGTTCAGGCGGCATCACCCTGGCCATGGCCGGGTCTTTCGACAAGGTCATCGGCGTCGACACAAATCGCGGGGCCATCGAAGACGCCAAAGCCAACGCGGCGCGCAACGGGTTATCCAATGTGGAGTTTGTCTGCGAGGATGCCGTAGAGTTTCTGGCGAAGAACCCAGCCTCCCAATTCGCGGCGCCGCTGACGTCGCTCGTGGTCGACCCGCCGCGCCCGGGCTTAAATGCGAAGGCCCTTGAGGCCATCATGGAAATGAAACCGCCTTTTGTGGCCTATGTGTCCTGCAACCCGGAATCGCTGGCTCGCGACCTCAAAGTATTAGCCCCGCTTTACCGCATCGCGGAAGTACAGCCGGTCGATTTGTTTCCCAACACGCCGCATGTGGAGACCTTATGTTTTCTCGAACGTCGCTAATAGTGCTGATTTGGGCCGCATGCCTTCATGCAGCTCCGCTGCCGTCACGTGTGTTTCTTTCCGATGCGCGGCTTAGTTTAGAGATCCCCTCCGGCTGGACGACAGTCGACTCAGGGGACCTTGACCCGCTCTTCGTACGCGAAACCCCCGAAGGCGCCGAGGCGATGATTGGGTTTCGGTTGTTTCCAATTCGAGACGCCGCGGCGTTTTCAAGCACGATCGACCCTGAAGCGCTCAAGGCTTTCGCGATAAACGATGCCGCTTCTCAAATAGGCAAGGGGCGAATCTTAACGCAGGGAACGCGCCTTTTCGCCGAACGACCCGCGTATGAAATGACGTGGGAAACCCCAAAAACGGAGGGCCTAGAGCAAACGCAAGCCCTCTACGTTTTCGCCGAAAACCGCTTCGCTGTCCTTCTCCTGCGGGCGCGTCGCGAAAGTTTTGCGTGGCTGGTGCCGGAATTTCAAAAGTGGCTGGAGAGTGCGCGTTCGCTGTCGCGGCGCGGCAGCGGCTCTTTGGACTCGCCTTCCCACGGCGGCGTCTGGGCCCATGTGGGCGGTGGGGCTCGAGTTCGTTTCCCAGAGGATTGGCTGATCGGCGTGGCCGATGACCGCATGGTGGGCGCCGCCTTCGCCCATGAGGAACGCCACCTCACCTTCACTTTGTCCATGGAGCCCGGCGCCTTTCCCGCCGGCATGCCCGCGGAAGCTGCGATGCCCCTCGCCAAAGAATTGATCGAAAAGAAGGGTTTTCGAGTGACGGAAGCCGCTCATGAACCGTTTCACGGACTGCCGGCCCTTGAACTTTCTTATGAAGGCTCGCCGGGCAGCCGGTTATTGAAAGGCCACGACATTTGGGTTTTTGGCCGCCAATCGCGCTGGCTAATCAATATCGAAGGGGATTCAAAACTTTATCGCGCCCGCTGGAACGACTTTCGTGATATCTTAAGTGCCATCGATTTCCTATGACCGCGCTTCTCGACCGTTTAAATGCACCGCAGCAGGAAGCGGTTCTTCAAACCGAAGGGCCCGTTCTCATTTTGGCGGGCGCTGGATCGGGGAAGACACGCGTCATCACGACTCGCATCGCCCACTTAATTGAAAATGGCGTGGCGCCGCACCACATCCTAGCGGTCACCTTTACGAATAAAGCTTCCGAGGAAATGCAAACGCGCGTCACCGAGTTAACCGGCGGGCGCGGGCGCGGAGTGGTCATGTCCACTTTCCACCGGTTTTGTGCGATGTTTTTACGACAAGAAGGGAAGGCCATCGACCTCTCGCCCCACTTTGTGATCTACGACGACGGAGATCAAAAAGCGCTGGTGCGCGAATGTTTGTCGGAGCTTAATTTGGATGAAAAGAAATTTAAACCCAGCACCCTCGTGGGGGTCATTTCGCGGGCCAAAGATGAACTCATCGATGCGGCGTCGTATGAGATTCATGCCATCACCTCGAACGACCCCTTCCGCCAAATGGTAGCCAGCATCTATAAGATTTACCAAAAGAAGCTGGTGGCCGCCTCGGCTTTGGATTTTGGCGATTTGATCGTTAAAACCGTGGAAATCTTGCGCGACAAAGTGGAGATACGCGAGAAATTTCAAAACCGCTTCCGCTACATTATGGTGGATGAGTATCAAGACACCAACCGCGCCCAATACTTGCTAACCAAGATTTTAGCGGCCAAGCATCGCAACCTTTGCGTCGTCGGAGACGACGACCAGTGCGTCTATGTATGGAGAGGCGCAGACATTCGAAACATCATGGAATTTGAAAAGGAATACCCGGAAGCCAAAGTCATCAAGCTCGAACAAAACTACCGCTCGACAGAAGCGATTCTAGACACGGCTTGGCGCGTCGTGCAAAACAATCAATTTCGCAAAGATAAAAAGCTTTGGACGCAGCGTAAAGGAGGCGACCCCGTCACTGTGGATGAATTCGCCGATGAGCGGGAAGAAGCCTTGGCGATTGCTTCCACCCTTTACAACAAGGTGCGCGGCGCGGATTCGCGTTATGCCGATTTTGCCGTGTTCTACCGGATCAATGCGCAGTCCCGCGTCCTGGAAGACGCGCTTCGCCGAATGGAAATCCCCTACAAAATCATCGGAGCCGTGCGGTTCTACGACCGCGCCGAAGTCAAAAACGTCATCGCCTATTTGCGCGTGATCATGAACCCTGCAGACTCCTTAAGCCTAAAGCGCATTTTCAATACGCCTACCCGAGGCTTGAGCAAGGCCACGCAAGAGGCTTTTGAACGCTTTGCTTTCGAAAACCAGCTGACGTTTTTTAACGCGATGGAGCGCTCTCACGAAGTGACGGGTTTAACCGCGCGCGCCAAAGCCGCGGCGCTGGAATTTCATACGCTGCTTTCAACCTTGATGTCTAACCGCGACACCTGGGATGCCAAAGAAATGACACAGCAAGTGCTGGAAGCCACGGGTTACATGAAAACCCTCGAAGAGGACCCCGACCCAGAAGCACAAAGCCGCGTTCAAAACGTCAAAGAATTCGTAAATGCCGCCGAAGAGTATTTGGAACGCTCAGAAGATAAATCCACGGCGGGGTTTTTAGAACAGGTCTCGCTCGTGGCCGACTCTGATGAAATCGAATCGGGGCCGAATTACGTGACGCTTATGACGGTGCATTTGGCCAAAGGGTTGGAATTTCCCTCGGTGTTTCTAACCGGAATGGAAGAGGGCCTCTTTCCGATGGGTGAATCCGATTTCTCGCAAGAGGACCTCGAAGAGGAGCGCCGCCTGTGTTACGTGGGCATGACGCGCGCCAAACACATGCTGCATTTAACATGGGCGGCCAGCCGCCGGCTATTTGGCCACTCCCGCTGGAATGCTCCGAGTCGTTTCATCGAAGAAGCAGGCCTGGCCACGCACGTGAGCCGGCAAGTATCCCCATCGGCGCCCAAACCCTCTAACCCAGGGCGCGCGCATCCAGCCAGTGAAGCTCCCCATATCGACGAAGAAGCCGCCACCACCGCGTTTGCGGTCGGCAGCCGCGTACGCCACCCGCAGTTCGGCGCAGGCAAAATCATCGAGAAAACCGGCACAGGCGACAACCTTAAGGTCATGGTCCTCTTTGACTCGGGCCAGTGGAAGAAACTGATCGTTAAATACGCCGGGCTTGAAACCGCCTAAACGCTCCCTGCCATGAAAAAAAGATCCGCCATTTTCCTAGGTGCCAGCCTCCTCTGGAGGTCGGCTTTTGGAAACCCTTCATTCGTTTTGTCCCAACGGCATCCAAACCTCGACCAATTTTGCGAACAGGCCTTTGCGGCCCGTGCTACGTGGTCTATCCGGTTATGGAAACCCGCGGCTCCCGCGTACGGCGCCGCGCTTATCCATGGATCAAAAGAAGCAGTAGCGTTCGATAAGGCGATGAGTGTGTGGAAAAAGGCAGCCTCCGGCAGCGATGAGGAACGTGAGAATTGGGACCGGATGGCCGAGACCCTAGGTCATAACGGGGGTCCTCAATTTGAATATCACAATTACTTTAAGCCTATTTTGGATGAATTACGAAGGGTCCTCAACGAGAAAACGTCGGGTGCAATTTCATCGTCGTTTGAAAATTTCCAAGTTCTGGCGGGGGAACTGGTAGAGCATTGGTTCGACAAGTGGTGGCACGCATGGGCTCAGCCAAACTCTCAAGGTAGTTACGACGGAAAAATTTTGGAGCACGGCGTCTGGCATACAATCGTCCCGGAAAAGCATATTCCCATGCTGCAAGAATGGCACGGACGCATTATAGAGGCCATGTTATTTTCATATTGGGCCACGCTCAAAAGTCCACACGTCGGGGATGTTCATCAGTTACCTTTTGCAGCGGCCGAGCATGCCGCTCATGACGCCGCCCTGAGCGAGCATGTTCAGATCGACTTGGAATACGGCATGCCTGACCCGAAATATGCCTTTGAAAATCATCGCTCGGATTCCTCCGATGGCCCATCAACACCACATGAAGTAGCCAACCTGCAGGGTTTGATCGATCAATTGGCGCCTGTTATTGAGGGCCCGCACATGACATTCGGTATCAGACCAGCGTTAACGTCGCGGGCGATTGCCATTAAGGAACAGTTATTGGGACTCCTGAATAGTAAGGCAACTCTTTCTAGCCATTCCTCCAAGAAAAGAATATCCCACCTAAGCAGGCTGCTGAAGCAACTGTTAGACGCCCACCGCCAGGTTGAAATGGACTCCAGCGTCAGAGCAACCATATATGCTCTGATCTCGAACTGGCAAAGCGCCTGTGGTGATGTGGACCACGATGGTCGAGCCGCAATCCTTGGCGCCATCGTAGACAGACTGGAGAGACCGATGTTATCGAAACTTCTAACTCAAATGAAAATGCGCGTGGAAGCCCTAGTCCAAGCCAACAGCTCACCCGCAAAATTCTCCAAACGCAATGGGTTACGGCATTGCGCTTAACAAAACCGGTGCCAAACCGGTGCCAGGCCAAACCGGTGCCAGGCTTGACATTTGAGATTTTGTCCACAATTTGGGGATAAAAACTCCAATGTCAAGCCTGGCACCCAGTGGGGTGGCACCCAGTGGGGGGCACCCAGTGGGGCACCCAGTGGTTTTATTGGATGATGACGAGCTTGCCTTTTTTGGTTTGAGCCGTGGTGGGATTTTCCAGGATATAGAAGTAAACGCCGCTGGCGACACGTTCGCCGTTGTCGTTTTTGACGTCCCATTCGATATTCTCACCAATCACCGAAGAAAGCGACCGGACTTCGCGCGAATCTGCGGTAAAGATGCGAACCTTCGTGTCCGGGGCCAGGTTTTTAAACGTGATCACCCGGCTGGCCATCGTGGACTTATAGGGTACTGGGTAGGCCACCGCTTGGCTGATATCGGTAAAAGCGCCGGGGGCCAATACGGTCACTTGGACACTGTCGGATTCGTGCCCTGCTAGGGCAGCACTCACCGTAATCGTTCGAGACGCTTGCGTGGCCGTCAGCAGCCCCGCCCCGCTAATGACTCCGCTGCCTTCGGCCGACCATTGCGGCGTCACAGGGACACGCACGCCCGTTGCAATCGTTTCTGATTCCGCGGTAAAGGGCAATGTGTCACCGGGATGCAGGGTCGCTTGCCGCGGTGAAATGATAAGCCGCTTGGTCGGATTTCCTGGCCCAGGGCCCGGGCATATGCCGCAATCGGCGACGCAGGAGGAACAGCTCTCCGTCGGGCTGCATATCCCGTTTCCGCACGTCGGCGGATCAGTAGGACCGCCGGAAGACTCATCGTCCAAAATGGCCAAGGTCGCGTTATTGGGGATTCCCGCTATCGTATTGACAAGGTTTTCAAGTTGAAGAGTGAGCTGTTCGTTGCCTTCCGCTAAAGCGTCGTTTATCACACCGACCGACACCGTGGCTTGGAAAGCCCCCGGAGAAATCGAAAACGGGAAAGGCCCTGCGGCGGTATCAACCCCCGCCTGCGCGCTGGCACTCACCAAACGCATCGATCCGCTCACCATGACAGCCAAATCTCCGGAGCGCACGACCCGAACCACCGCAGAACCGGCATTTTCAGATACAGTATAAAGCGACTGCTCAAATTGCACTTGCGCCCCGGAGGAGCACGCGGGCGTGGTGATAGTGCCCATGGCCAAGGAGCCGCTGTCCAACCAACCAACGGCGCGTCCTTCGTTTAGCGCACGAACACGAACCGTGTAGGCCATAGAAGGTTTCAACCCGGAAACGGTAATATTTATTACCTCCGAAGCTTGCCCAAGCGCAGAACTTACACTCGCGGTCACAAGCGTACTGGGGTGGAGAACTTCGGCCACTTCAATTAAATATTGCGTACCCACGGGATTGGAAACGCCGCTGTCCGCAGAATTGCGGAAACTGACTTGGACAGCGGAACAACTAAGAATCTGAGGAGAATTCTGAGCGCCTGGTTCCATAGGCCGCGTGTAAAACGTGTGGGTTTCATGGACGCCGTTCGATAAACGCCCCTCTAGTGTAAAACGTGTGTTGGGCTGCAGGTTTGGAAAATCAACCAACGTCAACTCCCGCCGATTAAACCCATAGGGATAAGGGATGGTTCTGGACACGGTAGCGCCGGTCCGTTCATTGCGCAAATCGATTGTCCACAGGAGGCCCGGCGTCGTCACCCCGACGCCTCGAACGGTCGCGCTCGTGGCATACGTTTCATTCGGAGACGGCGGAGGAAGCACATGGGCTTTGGCTTGTTTGGCTCCTAGAATCAGCACGGCTGCTACCCATAACCATTTTTTCATGCGCCCTCGGGTCATCTGTTGTCGTTTCATTTCACGCCACCGTTTGTGGATTTAGCTTGCATATCATTGCCCAAGCTTAACAATTGTTCCAATTCTTCCGCCTCCATGGGCGAGGGATCATGCGCTTGGCGGCTTGCCATGGAGGGAGTGAATTTAAATTGATCGGCGGCACTCTCAGCGGCTTCCTGCCGCTGCAGCCCTTTCATAGCGGTCCTCAGCAGCTGTTTCACGGGTTTATATTTAGGGGCTAGGTTTTGCAGGCTATCAAACAGCATCACCGCCTCACCATAATGGGTTTCACGCATCGCTTGTTTTCCGCGGCGCAGCAAGCGTCGTTCTTCAGGGGAAAGCGTTGGGCGGATCACCCCGAACCGATAAGTCAGCTCATAGCGGTGGGCCATGCCAAAATCGGCCGTGTGGCTGTA
The DNA here is from genome assembly GCA_964441955.1 of uncultured Elusimicrobia bacterium. GTDB lineage: Bacteria > Elusimicrobiota > Elusimicrobia > 2-01-FULL-59-12 > 2-01-FULL-59-12 > CAYTWA01. The sequence continues at coordinate 219,166 of CAYTWA010000003.1, read as the reverse complement.
CGCATAGTCGAAGGATAAGTCCTTTAATTTCAACCCAACACCCGCGCGAAGGCCTTTATTTTCCCCTCTGGCCCCGGCGTATCCGGCTCGCAGCGCGATGTAGCGAGTCAACCACAACTCGGAGCCTGCATACAGGGCCGCATCGTCATCGATGACTTTCCCATAATCGAAAGATACATTAAGCCGCCTGTCCATCATTTGGACCGCGGCAACGCCAAGGCGCCATTCCCGCGGGAAAGGGTCTTTCTCTCGCAGATACTTTAAGCCGGTCCCGACATTTCGCAGGGTCGCCGCGGCGCGAAGCGTTCCGCCTAAGACTTCGCGCGGATAGACTACGTTAAGCCCAAAATCTGAAGCAAACCCAACGGCTTTTTCGTCAGCCAGTGTTCCTTGAATCCCTTTTATGTTTACGCCCGCCGACCAATTTTCTCGAAGCAGCCCCGCTCCCACCGTTGCTACGGCACTATGCGCTTCGACATTGCCCGTAGGGTTGGCTTGTTCGTCGTACCCAGCAATTTTTCCATACCCAAGGTACGTCAAGCTGGCCCCTAATCCGCCAAATTCTAAAGGCGTGCCGACCGCCAGGTGACTTAAGGTCAAATCTTCTAAGTATTGGTTGTACATGAAGGAGGCTTGGCTTTGGTTTAAAATGGCAAGGCCGGCCGGATTCCAATACAAGCTGTTGGCGTCATCGGCTTGCGCGGTATACGCCTCGCCCATTGCGATCGCACGAGCGCCCACTGGGAGGCTTAGAATCGTCCCTCCGGTTGTCCCGGCTCCGGAAGCATAAGAAGGAAGCGGCAATGCCAACCCCGCGCACACGGCTAACATCGAAATCGTTCGCTGAATCTTCATGGCCAGTATTTAGCCGATGAATGTTTCAGCCCAATGGCAGGAAGGTTAAATCTATGTGTCGCCTAACAAAATTAAAACGAGTCTATATTTCAATGCAATTACGATGGCAGGGTAAGGTTATTGGAAATAGAGGGCCTATCGCGCGATGGCGATTTTTCCCTTCGTGGTACGTCCTTGGCTGTCTGTTATGAGGTAGATGTAGATTCCGCTGGCTGCTGTATCGCCAGTTTTTGTTTTTAAATCCCAGGTGACAAACCCGCTGCCTGAGAGGTCGTTCACCACGTGACCGGCAACGGTGAATATTTTGATTGTGACATTCCCCGTGAGGTTATCAAAGGTGATCCCCCCGCTATGGCGGTCGTTTCGCCAGGGGTTTGGATAAACTCGGACGGCTCCCAAATCGGCTTGAACCAGGGTGACCGTGGCTTGCGCGGGGGCAGACGTAGCGGCCCCACGGCGAGCCATGACCGTGATATGGTAGCGGCCGGGGGCGAGATTTAAGCCTGCGAGTTGGAGAGCAGGGCTTGGGGTGGAAATCTGCTGAGCCCCTGGAACCCCAGCCGATGACGACGCGGCCGGCACGGCCGATGCGCTCGCGGTATTGGAGAGCTCAGAGAAGGTCCAATCAAACCCTGTCACCACGGCGTCATAGGTTAAATTCATTTGGTCTTGCGTCGTAAACGTCTTATTGTCCAGCGATGACAAATCTGGAGTCGGCAAGGTCATATTCGGCGTGGAAGAATCTTGAATCGTCAAGATGCCGCCCGTGAGCGTCCCGGCAGGGATCAGATTTCCCTGCGCATCAGAATACACCGCATTGGAAATGGGGATCGTCACGGACCCGGCCGCCACAATGCCCGCAATACTAATTTGCGCGGTCAGCAAAGACCCAGTTCCAATCGTGTTATTGTTTAAACCAAATATTAAAAAACGCCATACTCCGTTCGTTTGAGACGTCACCACCGTCTTTCCGGAAGAATTCAAAATAGGCCCTGCGGAGGCAGAGATGGGCGAGATATATGGAGGCAGCGTCACATCAAACTGGAAGGTGGTCACGGAGGCCCCGCCTGAATCGAATGTGACGGGGATTTGAACCTGGGTTCCGGCCGCACCGGAAGCGCTTCCAAGAGTCAACGAGGGCGCCCCATACGCTAAAGACGCAAAAAAGATAATAAATAGGGCGTAGACGCCGCTCTTACGGCGTAATGACACAAGCGCCTCCCAGCACCGCATTGACAACGCGCTGCACATCCAAAATATTGCAGAGTGAGTCAGCGTTGATGTCACAGCGCGTTACCGCCGTAATTCCAACAGCTTGGTTGACGCTCAGCTGCAAGTCCTGAGAATTCGTGAGCCCATCGATGTTTTGGTCGCATGGCGATTGTGTGATGGTGATTAAGAGCGTCTTCGTTCCTGTCCCCCCGGCATTGGTGGCGCTCAGCGTAACGCTAAAGGTGCCGGCGGTTGTGGGGATTCCTGTGATAAGACCGGTAGTCGCATGGATGGCCAGACCCGCCGGCAAGCTCGTGGCATTATAGTTCGTTGGGCTATTCGTCGCCACCGTTTGATAACTGAAGGCAACACCCACTCCTCCTGATGCGGAGGCGGCGCTGGTAATGACGGGAGGCGGCAGCACCACCGTGACACTTCCACCACTGCTGGAGCCCGCCACAATGGAATTTCCGTTTAAATCGGAGAACACAGAATTACTGAGTGGAAGGGATAGAGGCCCTGGGCTCGCCCCTGGGGCTATGGCAAGCTGAAGCGTGAGCAACGTCCCGCTCCCCACCGAGGACTGATTTAACCCAAAAATAATGAACGTCCATGTATTGCCCGACACGTGGGCACTGACTTGTTTTCCAGCCGTTGTTAGAATGGGCCCCGCACTGACCGTACCGGCCGTTAGTCCCGACGGCAATGTTAAACGAAACTGCATCCCAGAAACCGCCGCAGAGGTGGGGTCAAAGGTGACCGGCAGCGAAACCGTCGTTCCGGCTTGCCCGGAGACGCTGCCCACCGTAATGGAAGGGGCTGCCCACGCGCCGGAAGCAAGCGCCCCAAATAGCGAAAAAAAGCATGTCCATCGGATTGGTTTTTTCATAACGGGACAACTGACCCTACCCTCCATATCAAAAAATGTAAAGTAACAATCCCTTGAGGTGAAACCAGACTGAAATTACAAGCGGTTTAGCTTATGGGCAAGGGCCGCCCAGGGCGCCGTTAACGACGCGCTGAACATCCAAGACATCGCAGGTACTGCTTGAATTGACATCCCCGTTGGTGCAAGTTGAAACACCGATCGCCTGGTTGACGCACTGCTGAACGTCTTGCACATTGGTCGCCCCACCGGAGCTGTCCAAATCGCAGCGATTTGGTGGGGAGGCGCCACCGCTGGACTGATAAGCCCCTGCATCCCACGCCCCGGAGCCAGGGCGCGCGACGGAGGCTTTATCAGCATTTAGGCTGGACATACCGAGACTTGTTAGATTAGCGCCAAGCCCAATGGCTGACGAGGGGGCCTGCGGGATCGACGAACCGTTTAAATTAGGACTTGTGATGACGCTTTGCAGATCGCGCGATCCGTTCGTGGATTGCCACTGACTGAGTGTGGCACAGCAATTGGCAACGTTTTCGTGATACCCCACATGGTCAACGTTGTAATAAACGTTTTGATTGCCGGTGGGGAAAGCGCCTGCGCGAATGGAAACTCCGTAGGCAAAGGTCTGAAAAATATTATTTCGGATTACCGTTGGTGTGCCGCTCGCAATATCCTGAAGAACAATAGCCTCATGGTAACCATTCACGTAAGACTTGCTGACACCTGTGAACGTATTGTTGGCGATAAGAGAGCTCTGTGTCCCCCAATCGTTGACCATGCCGTTCCAACACGAGTTCGTGGCCGAGGTGTTCGCGAAAAGATTGTTAAAAACATAGGTGTTGCTCATGGTTTCGGTTGGGTCCGCGGCGCTCGGCGCCAAAAAGACGAGCGCGTTGCAATGCGCTCCCCAATCGCCCGTGAAGGTATTGTTGTAGAGGTAAGCGGAGCGAATGCGGGAGTAAGGATGCGCGGGCGTAATTTGCATCCCGTCGTGATGGTTGTTGTTGTTCACATCATCCCAATTAAGCGCATCGCGCAGAGAGTTGCCATAAACAGAAAGGTTGACCAACTCGGTCAACGCACCAGCATTACCGCTGTTGTTGCTGCCGACATAGATCATGTCGCTCGTTCGGGAAATCGTATTGCCAAAAATACTGACGTTCTGCGACGTTTGCGCCGCGGCAAAGCCATAAACGATTCCCTGCCGTGCATCACGAATGGTGTTTCCAGAAATGGTGATGTTGCTTCCACCCAAGTAAAGGATTCCAACCGAAGCGCGCCCGGCGGCATTCAAGTCATTCGGCGGCACGTTGACGTAGATGTTTTGAACAGTCCAGTTGCGGACCGTGCAGGAGTTGCAATTGGAAAGCGAAAGGCCCGTGGTGCAGAAGTTGCCGCCGCAGCTAGGCGCTTGGAACGTCAAATTCGTGCCGTTGCGGGTGGCTTGGATGGTGCCTTGATTTTTCCCATCGATCACGATGTGTTGGACGTTGTTCGCGCTGATCGCCCCGCCTAAACCCCAATAATCGGCCTGCAAGAGGGTGTTTGCTTCCGCCTCAAGCGTGATGGGGTTTCCAGCGCTGCCACTGCCTTGGAATTGAAGCAGACCGCTCGTTCCCGCTGGAGCATTAAAGGTTCCACACAAATGCACTGTTTTTCCCGGGCCAATTTGGCCTCCTCCTGAACCCCAATTGGCGGCGTTATTGAAAAAGCTGTAGGCGCGGGCATTGGCACACGAAGATCCGTCCCCGGCTCCCGCTTGAGATTGGGCGATGTAAATGTGCGGTTGCGTGGGGGTGGGGGTGTTGCCCACATAGGTTCGCCAAAGATCATTGACCAGCGCACTGACGTAGTACTGATCATCGGGGTATTTATTATGGTACGTCGGGAACCGGCCGATTCCGTTCGCTGCGTTAAAATCTTGGATGCACCCCCCGCTTCCGTTGGAACCCCAAGTGACTCCGTAGCGTGTCCATTGGTTGGAGGGTTTTCCGATGTCTATTGGATCGGGCGGTGCGCAGGGGTCGGGCTGCGCGCGGACGCCGCTAGCGACGTAGCGGTCCACATAATCGATCAGCAGCGGGTTGTTCCATACTTGGCGCAGGCTCGGCATCAAATGCTGGGCGAGCACAGCTCCCTTCCAAGGCTGCGACAAACAGCATTGCTGGTACGCGTTAATGTCCCGGCCTACCGCGCTGCCGCCGTCAATGTAGCCATAGGGGTCTTTCACTTCAATTTGCGTGCTCGGCGGATTGACGACGAAATCCCAATAAGATCGTTCGACATCGGTCGTAAACCAATTAAAACCAAACACGGCATGCCCATCTTGCGTGGGCTGAACCCCTTGGTCTTCCGCAAAGATACGGGTGGTCGTGACAAAGTTTTTCATCCCCGTATCATCCAGCATCACCGCCGCAAATGCGATCGACAACTTGCGGCCGGGGTTATAACCGCCGCCTTCCGGCCAGGTTTGGCCGTTTAAGACGGCGAAATACCGGTCAATCCCTCCTTGAACCATCGCGACGAGCGCCGGCATTTTCGATGTGAGGGAATCGTTGAGCATGAGGCGCGCAATTCCATCATTGATATTCACCGCCACGGCCGCACCGTATCCCGGCAAATTGTCGATGGGCCGAAATTTCCAGCCAACGTCGCCTTGTTCGTGGTCAAACTGGACTCGGTTGTTTTTTGTGACCACTTCGGCCAGTGTTATCGCAGCGCCCGGAGGCGCCAAAGAGGGCAACAGGTCCGTCCGAAGTTGCGTGGTTGAAAAAGAGCGCTTGTCCGTTCCCATATAGGGCGGGCGGAAAAGCGTTTGCCCGTCATTGGCGGGGATTGAACCGACGACCGTCAAAACGGCAGCCGTTTTAAGGCAGTCCACGGAACAGAAAGCGGTTCCGTTGCTGATGACCTTTACAATGGACTGCCCCGGTTGCGCGGTGTAAGGCAATGTCGGCACTAAAGTGGGGTCAAACTGAACCGGAGGCGGGTAGGGAGTCTGCAAATCGGGACGAGCGTCAAATCCTTGTTTGAGATCCGAAAGCGGATTGACTTCCCAGCCGTTTAGCCCACCCGAATAGGCGGGCGTGATCGATACGAGGGTCACCGGTCCCACCACCCAATAATCCCCGTTGGCGTAGGTCCCGTACGTATAAGCGCGGTCGAACGTCCACGTGATGCCGTATTGGGATATGGAGCTTCCACTTTGCGCCGCGCGGACCGGCGCAACAAAAAACAGCAAAGCACTCGCCACGCTGGCCAGCGCTTTTATGAATTCAATTATTCGATGCGTCATATCCTTATCGAATCACGACAACCTTTCCTTTCACCTTACTCCCCTGACGATCGGTGAGCAGATAAATATAAAGCCCGCTGACGACTTTGTCGCCGCGATCGTTTTTGAGATCCCAGGCCATCGTCGTGCCGCCCGTGATTTCACGAACCAGGAAGCCTGAGACCGTAAAGATTTTAAGCGTTGTGTCGGCGTTTAAACCACTAAACGTGATGTCTTGTCCAGTGTGTTTGTCTTTGCGCCACGGGTTTGGATAAACCTGATGTCCAGTCAAACCATTCGCGCTGACCAGCGTGGTCACCGCCTGGTCAAAATCCAATACGTTTCCAAAGGAGTCCAGCGCTTCGACCCTAATGGTACATGGACCAGCGGCCAGCGCATAGCCTGTCAATGACAGTTGTGGGACCCGCGAAGTGGTCTGTGCATGAACGTCTTGCCCGACCGCCGTTCGTTTTGCCGCACGACTGGAACCGGTGGCGGATTGCGTGATGGTCCATTTCCAGGACGCCACCGCGGAAACATCGTCTCCCTCATAGGTGGCTTGGATGGTGGCATCCAAAGGAAGCGTGTCGGAAATCGTGAGTTCTACGTTTGGAATCGAAAAGGTGCCCTTCCGCCGACTACGAGAATCTATCAGAATAAAATTACAAACGGAATGCGAGCCCCCATCACTAAAAAGGACCCAATTGGAAAAACGAGTGACACTGGCCTGCCCGGATTTAAAGTTAAACCCTAGCGCCACGGGCACTTCCGCCTCATTGGGTGGGGCCACATACACATAATATGTCCCGTAGGCCGGGAAAACGACCAGACGAAAACGATACGTCACGCCGGGCTGATACCAAATAACTGAATTTTTTTGATAAGAAGACCCATTCATCGCATCAATTGTTCCATCTGGAGCAAAACGCGTGATGACCGCAAGGTCGGAAATCGCCGCCGCTGGCGTCGCGGAAAGACCGGTCACAGCGGATATGTTCGCCCCCAAGGGAGTCGCCTCATAGCGAACCTCAAACGACGTTGTTTGCTCTTGAAAAGGCGTGTTTTGCCAACCCATCACGCTGCTTTGCTGACACGCATCGGCCACTCTCACAGAGAGAGACACCGGAACCGTGAGCGGCGCGTTCCCGGCATTGCCGCTGACAGTGATCACATCGTTATATTTACTGGGTTGCAAACCGCTCGCATTCACGGTCACGACCATGTTTCCCGGAGCACTCCCCGAAGCAGCTGAAAGGCTGAGCCAGGGTTGTGTATGGGATGCGGTCCAATTCAACGTTCCCGTGCCACTATTGGATATCGTAATCGACTGGCTTGCCGGATTAGGGCCCGACAGCTGCGTTTCAAATGAAAGAGTTGTTTTATCAAGCGAAAGGCTCGGCGCCGCAGCAGGTGAAACCAGTGTGATCGCCGCGCTGGCCTCGAAGCGGGTATCTTGATTGCTGATCGCTCTTAACTGGATCGTTTGTGTTCCCGTCAAGGAGGCCGGGGCGGTGTAGAGCACCTGGTTGTTTGGCAGATCTGTCAAATGCCCTTGCGCAGGCCATACCCATGTCACTGACAGGTTGGCCGCGTTTGACACCGTCGCCGTAAAAATCTGTGTTTGTAAGGCGCTTAAACTCACGTTCGCGGGACTGACGCTTATGGTGATCGGGTTGGCCGGCGGAGACACAATGACTAACACGCTCACCACAATCGGAGCATTCGAGCCGTTTCCGGTCAAGGTCA
>CAYTWA010000003.1:193704-211093 GCA_964441955.1 uncultured Elusimicrobia bacterium | reverse complement strand
TCGTTTGACTGGCAGGACTCGCACCCCCGGCGGTCATATAAAACACCAGGTTGGTCGGGGTCACAGACATCACAGGAATCGGGTTGGCCGGCGGAGACACTATGACTAACACGCTCACCACAATCGGAGCATTCGAGCCGTTTCCGGTCAAGGTCACGTTGGCAGCGTACGTCGTAGCCCCTAAACTTCGTCCATCCACGGAAACCGTCACCGTTCCCGAGGTCCCTCCGCTGGCCGGCGTCACGCTCAACCAGGGCTGGTTGCTTGCGGCCGACCAATTCATACTTCCTGAACCGGTATTGGACACCGTAATCGTTTGACTGGCAGGACTCGCACCCCCGGCGGTCATATAAAACACCAGGTTGGTTGGACTAACCGACATCACGGGGGGCTGAGGGGCAACGGCGGCATTTGTTTGGTAAAACCCGGCATCCCAGCTACCGCTCACCGGCCGAGCATTCCCTGTTTTGTCAAACGTTAAGGCATAGGGGGCACCACTCGTCAGGTTTTCGCCCAGACCGATAGCCGCAGAGGGAACCTGCGGAAGATAACTTGAATTAAGGTTTGGACTGGTGGTTACGCTTTGAAGATCCCGGGATCCAGAAATCGTTTGCCACTCCGTCAGTGTCGTGCAGCAATTGCTGACGCCTTCGGAATAACCAATAGTGCCCACATCGGAAAAGACATTGTTGTTTCCAATAGGGAAGGCTCCGGTTCGCAACGAGATGCCATAGGCAAACGTCTGGAAAATATTGTTTCGGATCTGGGTCGGCGTGTTGACATGGATGTCCTGCAGCACAATCGCTTCGTGGTAGCCTGCCGCGGGGGGGTAGACACGACTCGTGCCCACAAACGTGTTGTTGGCAATCAAGGTACCGCGCGTTCCCCAATCATTGACCATACCGTTCCAACACGCACGGTTCGCAGAAGAGTTAACAAATAGATTGTTAAATACGAATGTGGTGTCCATGGTTTCGGAGGCATCGGAGGCACTAGGGGCTAGGAAGACGAGCGCGTTGCAATGAGCCCCCCAGTCTCCATAGATATAGTTGTTGTAGATCTGCGCATTGGAAATCCGTGAATAGGAATGAGCGGGCGTGACTTGAATGCCGTCATGGTGGTTGTTGTTTGGGGTATCGTCCCAATTGGCGGCGTCATGCAAGGTATTCCCGTAAATTTTTAGCCAATTTAAATACGTGTAAGCCCCCGCGTTTCCGTTGTTGTTACTTCCCACGTAAATACCATCACTGATGCGGGAAATGGTGTTTCCAAAAATATTGACGTCATGGGAGGTTTGGGCGGCATTAAAACCATAGAGAATTCCTTGCCTCGCGTCTTGGATCGTGTTGCCCGATATCGTGGCGTTATTGCCCCCCAGATAAAAGATCCCCACCGATCCGCGCCCGGCCGCACTCACATCATTGGGCGGCGCATTCACGTAAATATTGCGCACCGTCCAATTCCTGACGGTGCATTGGTCGCAGTTCGTCAGAGAGATTCCGGTGGTGCAAAAATTACCTCCACAGGCCGGCGCTTGGTAGGCCAAGTTCGTGCCGTTTTGGGTGGCTTGGACAACCCCGGTATTCATGCCGTCGAGGACGAGGTTGCTAAACCCACTCGCCTGGATGGCGCCTCCGACTCCCCAATAGGGCGCCTGGAGGACGGCTCCCGGCTCGGCTTGAAGCGTGATCGGGTTGCCTGCGCTGCCGCTGCCATGGAACTGAAGGAGACCACTTGTTCCAGCCGGTGCCGTGAAAGTGCCGCAGAGGTGGATACGCTTTCCGGGGCCGATTTGATTGGAGCCCGTTCCCCAATTGGCGGCATTGTTGAAAAATGTATAGGCGCGTGCATGGGCACAGGAAGACCCGTCGCCGGTACCACTTTGGGTTTGAGCAATATACAAGTCATTTCCAACCACAACAGTGGGGGCCACGATCAGCATCACGCTCACCGACTGTGGACTGCTGCTGGCATTGGGATCATTGACTGAAATGATTCCTGTATAGGTGCCGGCGCTCAACCCGGACGTATTCACCGACACACTGACAGTTCCTCCAGAAGAACCGGACGTGGGGGACACCGAAAGCCAAGAAATAGCCTCTGAGGCTGACCATTGCAGCGTACCCCCTCCTGCATTGGTGACCGTCACCAATTGGGATGCCGGATTGCCGGATCCAACGGTCGCGCTAAAATTTAAAGTGAGGGGGCTCAGCTGCAGACTTGCCGGTGTTGGAGGCGGCGGCGATGGAGGGGCACTCCCCCTATACGCTGTCCAAAGGGCATCGATAAACGCCAGACCATGATAACCCTCGTTCACGTGTTTGCCGTGGTAGCTGGGAAAGCGGCCAGTCCCATCATTGGGGTTGGTGTCTTGAATACACCCTCCCTGGCCATTGGAACCCCACGTGACTCCATACCGCGTCCATTGGTCTGCGGTTTTTCGTATATCCACCGGGTCGGGCGGCGCACAAGGATCCGGCTGAAAGCGGGTTCCTGCCGACACGTATCGGTCGATATAGTCCAAAAAGTAAGGTTTGTTCCATAATTGCTTCAGGTTGGGCATTAGGTTTTGAATGAGGGCCGCGCCCTTCCAGGGTTGGGATAAGCAGCAAAATTGATACCCATCGATATCTCGATCAATGGCCGACCCTCCGTCAATGTATCCATACGGATCCATGTATTCCATGTGATACGAAGGCGGGTTCACTACAAACTGCCAATACGTTTTTTCATACGGCTCATTGGTGATGGGCCAATAGAATCCGAAAAGGCCGCGTCCATCTCGCGACGACTGAATGCCTTGATCTTCTTCAAAGAAATTCCAAGACGCCGCAGTGGATTTCATGGTGGCGTCATCTAACATCAGGGCGGCAAATAAAATGGAAAGCTTTCGTCCAGGATTAAACCCTCCCCCATCCGGCCAGGTTTGCCCGGATCGAATGGCATAGTATCGATCAATTCCCCCTTGAACCATTGCAATTAAAGCGGGCATCTTGGCAGCCGGAGAATCATTCAACATGAGACGAGCGATGCCTTCATTGATATGAACGGCGACTTGAGCCCCGTAATCGGGCAAATTGTCGATGGGGCGCAGACGCCGGCCCACATCCCCTAGCTCGTGATCTAACTGTACTCGATTATTTTTGCTTACGACCTCACTTAACGCTGGAGGAAACCCTACTGGAGATAAGGACGGCAAAAGGTCGGTGCGCAGTTGAGAGGTTGAAAACGACCGTTTGTCTGTCCCTATATAAGGAGGGCGAAAGAGTGTTTGTCCGTCCCCACCCGGCACGGAGGCGACCACCGTTAACACAGCAGCTGTTCGTAGACACTGCGTATCGCAAGGCGCCGTGCCGTTGCTGACCGCCTTGACAATGGATTGGCCAGGCTGCGCGGTATAGGGTAGTGCGGGCACCAAAGCGGCATCAAACTTGACGTCCGTGTTGGCCCTCGAATCAAACCCTTGTTTACGGTCCGATGAAATTGGATTGACTTCCCACCCGTTAAGACCCCCGGAATAGGCGGGGCTCAGCGCGACTAAAGTGACGGGCCCTACCACCCAGTAATCGCCGTTGGCGTATGTCCCGTAAGTGTAGTTTCTATCAAAGGTCCAAGTGACCCCGTATTGCGAAATCGAGCTGCCGCTTTGAGCTGCGTAGAGAGGCCGCCCGCCTAACATCAGGGCTGCCCAGGAGAAAACGGCCATAAACCATAACGGGCTCTTCATCAAGGCACTCCTCTCGACTCCAATGACAAACATCAGCTTTTTGCCGGATACGTGTTACCGGCGTATTACGAACGCGTAAAAACTACGTTGCAAATAATATAGAGGCCTTTTATTTGATGAATCCATCCGTATTGCCGTAACGTTTATGGCCCCGCCGATCAAAAAAGACAACGATAAACATCATTTTTAAAAATGCACAAAAACGGACTGAAATTTAGATGGGTTTTTATTTCTTTCGAGGCAATTTTGAACCATCGGCCATCCCAACGTTAACGCTTTACGCGGATGTTATGGAAACGCAGATGGGGGAAGGTTTTTGGCGGTGGTCCTAAGGTTATCGCGAAAGACGACGGGCGATGTCGGGAAGCATGTCAGCGGCCGACGTGATGGGTTTTGCAAGGAGGTCCCGCAACAGCCCATCATGCAGGCCGTACGCCCAGCCGTGAACAGCCAGCTTTTTACCGGCGGCCCAGGCCGTTTGAATGACGGTGGCTTCACAAACATTACGAACTTGCTCGACAATGTTGAGTTCGCACAAATGATCGGCTTTAGCCTCTATCGTTTGCATGCGGGCCAACTCGGTTTGATATTTTTCACTCACGTCGGCCAAATGACGCAGCCAATTCGTGGCTAGACCCACATCCCGTTTTTCCAGCGTGGCTCGCACGCCCCCGCACCCGTAATGGCCCACGACCATAATGTGCTCGACATTTAAAACATCAACGGCAAATTGGATCACCGACAAGCAATTTAAGTCTGTGTGAATGACTAAATTGGCGATATTTCGATGGACAAAAAGTTCTCCGGGCAAAAGCCCTACGATTTCATTTGCCGGGACCCGGCTGTCTGAACAACCGATCCAAAGGTATCGGGGTGCTTGCTGCCCGGACAGGCGCTCAAAAAACCGGCTGTCTTGCTGCGTCATTTTTATTGACCAAGCACGGTTGTTATCAAATAAGTTTTTTAGGTCCATGGGCGGATTGTTTCCTTATAGTAAAGGCATCGCTTAAGCGCGCCCTAAGGGCATCTTACCAACCCTCCAGAGTGGCTTTTCAAGTCTACTGGCGGTAACCAGTCTGCGCCACCGTGTGTCTCTTTACTAAACGACACAAATCGATATGGAGGTCTTATGATACGAAGAACGTCATGGCTACTTACGTTGCCAATCCTGGCTGTGGTCAGTTTCGCAGAAACAGGAACATCGAGCGCGGGCACAGGAGCTGGGACCAACGTCAATTCAAACACGGCCGGCAGTGGAAACGTGAAAAGTGATGGACCAAGCACTTTTACTCCACCGGAAGTGAACACGTCGGTCGAAACCACGCCTAGCACCCCGGGAAACCGGCGCGGCGTCAATCGCTCCGTTCGGCGCAGTCATCCCCGCAGACCCGCTTCGCCGACCTCGACACCGACTGATCCAGGGGTGACAGGAGTCGACAATCAAAATAGGGGAATTGGTTCAAACGCGACCCCCGGTACAGGCATGGACGGCGTGGGCTTAGGCAATGGCGCCGGCTCGACCATTGGAAATGGAATGGGCTCCGGAGCAGGGATGAGAGGTCCGGCGACGCGCGGGACTGGGACCACGGGCAATAACACCTCCGGCACCACAGGAACTTCTTCTACCGGCCGATAAAGGTCCGTTTCGTCACGGGCACGATTTGAGATAATCGTGCCCGTGACGGCTTCACCTGAAACTTTTGGGCGTGGCGTATTAGAGGAAGCGGAATGTTTACGCGCCCGCGGTTTAGATGCCAATCAAATTGCCGGTACTCTTTGTAAAAAGGATCCCATAGGCCGCAACTACGGCATTGGCATTTTACTGGGGCGCGATGGAAAGCCGATGCCGACGTCACCAACCCTTCTCGACTATTTAAAGCGCGAGCTCACCGAATCCTTAGACGGAGTTTATTTAAATTCGGATGCATTAAAGTCGGAAATGCTCACGGCCGTTTTGGCGTGGCAGGGCATCCCGAAATCGCACTGGGCGAATTTTCAACTGCTGCTTCCCTCCGATGCCGGAACGGGCGCCGTGCAAACAGCCATCCAAGCGGCGTGTCTATTAAAGGAAGGGTTTACGACCTTGGCTGTGGAGGAACTAGGCTGGCCCGCTTATAAAGCCATTTCAGCCTCTTTGTGCCTGCGGTTCCAGGAATTCGGACCCGGCGGCGTCGCCGGAGGTGAAGGGGTTTTGCCGCTTTATCAAGCAGGACCGATGAACACCACGGGCCGCGTACCGAGCGTGACCGACGTAAGGGAACGCGCGCATGCGGCAAAATCAGCGGGAACCCCGGTCGTATTGGACCGGGCCTACTCGGGGTTTGAATATGCCCGTCAAGTAGAAAGTTGGGGATATGCCAAAGTTATGGCGGAAAGCTTTCGACGTCAAGTTCAGCCATTTATAGACGCCGCCGTGCCTTTTGCTTTGGCACTAAGCCCTACCAAAGCTTTTGTCACGTTTTCTCTGCGTCCTTGCGGTATGCTGCTCGTCTACCACCCAGACGTCAACCAAGCCGCAGGACTGCAATTAAAATTAAACGGTTTAATTCGCGCCCGGGGGTCGTCTTTCGAGCATCCCTCCACGCGAGCGTTTGTCAAAGGAATGGTTCACGAGCGAATTCGGTTTGAAACGGAACATGCCCAGGCATTGGCGCGATGCGCGGAAGCTGAACTAGCGTGGCAAAGGTACGCGAAGGATACGCCGATTGAACCGCTATTCACCGATTCCTATGCCGGGCTTTTTCGAAATCCGAAAGCAAAAGCAAACGCGGCGCTGCTCATTTACGACGCGCACTTATACCCTGTATTCGCCGAAGGCCGCTGTCGATTGAATGTGACCGGCTTGCCGGCGGATCCAGCGCAGGCACGGTCCGATGCCGCGTTCTTCGCGGCACAATGTTTGTGAATATTCCCGCCGGAACGAACCTAACGCTTTTTTTTCGTTGAACCAACACCCACTGAAAATTCACCCATAAAGTTGTCCGCGCTTTCAGCGAACGGGTCTTTCACAGTCGGCGCAGCGGCCGGGACAATTTCATCTAAGCTGGATTCTGCGGCATGGATTTGGCGCAGCCCGCCGAGTCCCCTAAATGGCCGTTCTGTTTGATTAGGCGGCAAACTGGCTAACTCTAACGCATCCTCAATGGACCGGTCATCCACCTCCGCCGCCTCGGCCTCCCGCACCCATCTCCAGCGCCACGCTGATTTCCCCGCGGGCTTTCGACGCAGGTGGTCTAACATGGCCCGCCCTACCGGCATGCCATTGATTAAAACAGTGTGGAGTTTTGGCAGCGCGGTTAGTTTTTGCAGGTCCGTCAGCGTCAGCTTGCGGGAGCTGCTGATCGATAACGCCTCGAGGGAAGAAAACCCTTTATCCGGACTAAAATCCTCAGCCGTGATGGGCGTATGGGCGACATCTAAATAACGCAGCCCCTTAAGTTTGCCTAACGCGTTGACGGTTTCTTTCGTGATTCGAGTTCCGCCCAAAGCCAATTCCTCAAGGCCCTGGGCTTTTTCCAGGACGGCGAAGACTTGGTTTGAGGTTTTTGCCTGCGTCATGTCCAATCGCTTCAAATGGCGGAACCGCTCTAATACGGCGACATCGTCGTCAGTAAACGAGGGGCCCAAAAATAACGTGTGGAGCGCGTGAGGCGGCACATGGGCAAGCCCCAACCGGGTCACGCGGCTTTGCGACACATCGAGGAATTCCAGGGCCTTTTGAGCCGCCAAAGTGCGCAGCCCCTGGTCGCTCACCTGCGGTCCGGTCTCCAATTGGCGAAGACGTTGTCCCTTAAAAGCCGCGAGACCGGTATCGGAAACGGAGGAATTTTTAAGGCGAAGAATTTCAAGCTTGGGCCACGCCGCCCATAAGGGGGCGCTCGCATCGGTGACGTCGACGCTTGGAAGCGTGATGGCCCGAAGGTCGCCTAGCGTTGCGAGGTGGCGCAGTCCTTGGTCGGTGATTTGCCCATTTAATTCAAGCACCTGCAAATCGCGAAGCTTAGAAATGGTCGCGAGGGCCCTGTCCGTCACCTGGGTGCCCTGCAATTTCAACAATCGAAAGCGATAACCGGCCCGGGCATTTCGTGCGAAATCCATTTGGAAAAGGCGCTCCAAATCGGCATCGATGAAGCGCGAATGGCCCGAAAAATCGACCCCAGGGACGCCTCTACGGGTCAAAAAGTCTCCCAAAGGCTCCATGCCGAAGAGTTGTCGCACAGTGTCATCCATCCGGACATACCAAAGCATGGAGGTGAGAGGAGCGGGAGTGACCCAAGGAAGGCCTACTTGGATTCGTTGATCGGCTAGAACTTCTGGGCGGTAGCGAAAGACGACCAGGCGCTGTGCAAATTCATCCGGCTGCATGGCTGCCCAGGCCGTGGAGGCCAGGGCAAGCCAGGCGAGCGCGCGATGAACCTTCACAGTTGTTTACAGGCTCTTTTCAATAAAGTCTTTGACGTAGTCGTCGCTGTTGGCGGCTTCCCAATCCACCACGTACACGAGCGTCCCGCCTTTAAGCGAGATGGCTCGCTTGCCGGCACCACCGAAAGAGCAATCCAGTTTCTTGATGTCTTTTTGAATGGCCTCTTTGGCCGTTGCATCGGCGCAAAGGGTTCGAAGGGCCGTTAGAGGTGCTGCGCAAAACCCACTCACGCTGTGAGCATTGTGCTCCGGTTCCGCTTTTGAGAAACCCGCGAACTGAATGTCGGCGGTAAGTGACGTCCCGCAGGCGGTGTTGGTCGCATCCACGTCCTCCTTAAACGATTCCAATTGTTCGGCCCGATATTTTTTTTCTTTAAGAGAAACTTTTTCCTCTGCCCCCGCGTTTACCCCGGCGAGTAAAAGCGCGGACCCCATTGCCCCTAACAACCAATACCGATTGATCATGCGAGTCTCCTTGTTTTTTGTTTGACGTCTTTAAATTGTTACTGATCGCAGCGTTTCGATTGTAAATTGGATAGAGCCTTTTTGGACTTAAGCCCCGCGCAAGCATTGTCGCGCACGTACCCGTTTCCAGAAAAGGCGGCCATCACACCCTCGCGCGCGGCCGGCCAGCACGTGTCAAAAGCCAGGCGCTGGCTCTGGGTCACGATGTCCGGATATCGGTCGCGCGGCAATCCAAGCCCTGAAACGACGGAAAGCGTCACATCCTCGTTCCCGCAGCGCGAGTCGCCGGGCTTATCAAGCACTTTTGCAAAAAAGGGAACGGCCGCCCAGGCGGCCATGTGCGTCCTAGACCAAAGGCCGGCTTGCCAGGCAAACGACAAGTCCAAGGGTTCCCCTTGGAGGAGCGACTTAAGCTCCATCCAGCACGTTTCGCATAGAGCTGAATCCAAATCCTCGCGCAGACAAACCCGTTCCACCAAACGGCTCCAATCCTTTTGACGCTCACTGGGTGGAATGTCCTTTAAGTGCGCAATGAGCTCACTCCAATTTTGACGAGTCTCGAGCGACTGGAGGTCTTTGAGCGAATAGAGTTTGCCTTCGGCCCAACCGTTGGATAAGACCCCGAACATCCCCCCAACGAAAAAAACCAGCCAATATTTTTTGCGCATATAAACCCCTTAGGCGTAAGAATGGCGTCTTTTTAGCGAAATTTCAGGTGATTCACAATGAATTTCTAAACAAATCCATAATTTTTCCGGCCAAGTATCGCCCGTACGCCTCATCCTCGTGGGGCGGTTTCGGCGTCCCCAATGTCCACCGGGGCGATAACGCCATGAAAGCCGCCCCCCACCCAATGACGTGAGTCTGCGCCCATTCCACATCGACCTTGGCTTTTCGGCTTCCGTTGGGGTTTTGCAGATCGAAGGACTGCACAGCATATTCACGGCACACCGTAGGGATAATGCCGAGGCTTAAGACAGACCAAAGCGGTATAGCGGGGCAGCCTCCCTTTGCTTGGAAAGGTCTTGGAGCCGCCACCCAGTCCGCTGGGGCGCCCGACGTTTCGGCAAAAACCACCTCGTTAAATAACCCCGTTCGTTCTATATCATCGGCCAGTAAACGCGTCGCGCCGGAAGCAACCGGCCCTTGGACCGCCACACGCTCCCCTAAAACGTTTCGCTTTTCATTAACCACCGGCCGATGGTAAGCGTGGCACCCCAAGAGGCCAAACGCCGCCATCCCCACCCAAAACTTAAAATGATGCGCCGTGGGCTTCTTTTGAGGGCGAGCGCCAGGCTCAAATCTATTTTTCATGCGGCTTTCTTTAACCGGCGGCCTTTGGTTTTTTTTGAGGAAGGCGACTTGGGCTTAAATATTTCGCGCAATTTTTTCATCAACCGAAAATATCTCACCCGAGTCGCTGCAGCCGTAGGCATACCCAATTTATTCGCTATCTGAGTATACCGGAACCCATCTAATCTAAGGGTCACAATTTTTTCGAGGGTAGTTGAGTGACAACTCTCGGCAATGATGCCCTCGATTATTTCGTTAATTCTTCTCCTGTCGATCTCCTCATTCATTAAATTTTGAAAATCGTCGGCAGCTTCAACTGCTTCGGAAATTGGGTCAAGTCGGCTGGTTTTACGTAAATTTGTTCGAAAAATATTCAAGGCGATTGAAGTTAGCCAGGAGATCAATACATTAAACTCGTGTTTTCGAAGTTGATCCACATTTTGAATTGCTTTCACAAGCGTCTCTTGGATTAACTCATTAAGATAATTTTCGTCGACTCCTCGCGAGTACAAGATTCTTCTCAATATCGGAATAATTGTGTCGTACTTCTCACCAATTATTTGATCGAACCACTGCCGGGCTTTCGTCTTGGACGGATCGGAGGGACCATTCTGAACGGCAAGGAAGAGACTGGCGCTTAACACCGTCAGTCCGATCGTCGGATAGGCATAGACGACAAGTGCTGCGAATAGCCCCGTCACACCCCAAGAGAGGAAATTAGCCCGGCCGCCCTGGTTTCGCGTAGAGGTTCGGCGATTTCCCTTAACACCATGCAAAAAGCGATAAACCTCTTGGAGACCATCCACTTTTTTCTGCACCGTCGCCATTTTCCACTCCGTATAACTCCACCCGCGCGGATGAACACTTTTCATCCGACTTACGGAGGGATGGTTTTCCAGTTGGACCAGCGCTTGAAAAAGGTCGTTTTTGCCTTCATAGTGGTCAGCGCATATTCCCATGAAAAACAGCCCGAACTTAGAAAACAAATTATTTTCCTGCCCTGGATGCAAGCCAAACAATATCGGCAGGCGCGGACCTAGGAGCGCCATAACACGAACCCGGGGCGCGCCGGCGTTCCAGGCCGAAAAGAGCGGCTCCGCCAGGGCTTGGGCGCGGAGCCTTTCAGTTTGAGGTCGCCTAAAGGAGCCTCCCAGGGGCTCAGCAGAGTTTCCCGGTTCCGGCAGACTCGTCAAAACTAGAGCGACCGCTAGTATTAAACGATGGATTGGCATAACCGTGAGGATACTTCAGGTCTATTCATCGGGGGGATAGGCCGAACGACACGATTTTCGGTCCCAAATAGCCCGGCCGTCGGGTAATGCCCCAATCTGTGCTAGTCGAAAATCCGCTACGAAAGACGCACTTATCGCGCGACCACGACGGTGCCGGTCGTGGCGCCATTGCCGGTGTCGACTTGGTACACGTAAATGCCGCCGGGTACGGTTGAGCCTGCGGAATCTTTGCCGTCC
Source organism: uncultured Elusimicrobia bacterium (assembly GCA_964441955.1). GTDB lineage: Bacteria > Elusimicrobiota > Elusimicrobia > 2-01-FULL-59-12 > 2-01-FULL-59-12 > CAYTWA01. The sequence goes on along the minus strand of CAYTWA010000003.1, from coordinate 199,717 downwards.
CACACCAAGGTCGAATCGGGGACGCGCCCAAAGGCCATGTCCGCGACGAAAGCACCCGTGATGTCATAGACTTTTCCAGACAGAGGCAGAAGCTGCGGGTTATCGAATTCAAACACCGCTTTGTCGTTCCACCCGTCGCCGTTGGGCGAAATAATCTTGGGGTACACCTTCGTCATCGTCACACCCGGGGACCGGGAGGCGGCCCGAATTTGGAAGCTGCCGGTGCGCCCGCCGGTGATGCTGACGGTGTTATCGGCCGTATTGACCACGCCGTTTGTTTTCACCCATTCTCGGCCGTTGTACCAGAACAGCGACAATTGGGTCGCCGCGTTGGTCGCGCTGATGACGGGAGATCGACCGGCGGCGCTCAGCCAGGCGGACGAGCCGATTGTGTCATTGACTCGAGAGGATCGCGAGGCGCTTGGAATCCCCGTGACGATTTGGCCATTGAGCACTTCATAGGCGAGGACGATGCGCGCCAAGGGCGGATCAAACGCGATGGCCACATCGTCGCCCGAGTCTTCGTTGACAAGCTTAAACCGCGCCGATCGAACGACTCGCCCTGTTTCTTCGGAAGCGACTTCATCCCACTCCATGCGCAAATCCGCGCCATAGATGTTTCGCGCACCTCTTAGCAGATGAGCGGCGGATTGGGGAACAATGGCTCTTGATAGATAGTCGCTGCCAACCACGTAATGGTTGATATCGGCGGAGCCATCGATGATTTCGGTCCATTCGGACACGGCACCTCCTCCATCGACCGCACGAATGCTGTAGTACGTCACCTGATCGGAGGCAACGGTGGTTTCCCACTCTTCATCCGGCGACACCGTCACGAGCGTCCAGGCGCTCTTGGGTGTAAAAAGGCTCGATGAGCTGTAAATCTGATAGCCGGCCAGGTTGCTGATGACACTGCCGTCTTCATAAAGACTGACCGCTCGCCAGTGATAGCGCAGCTGCACGTTCCCGCCCCCCGCTTCACTGCGTTCTCCCCAAAGACCCGTCGGCCGCTTCGGGCTCGAGGGCGAGCCGGTCGTTAACACGCTGATCGGGCCGGCATAGGACGTGGGGATGAGATTTCCGTTAAAGGCGCGGACGCGGTAGAGATAGACCGTACCGGCGGTTAAGCCGATATCGGTGTAGGTCGTGTTGTTGGTCGTGGTCACTTGACTCCAGGTGACCCCGCTTGTGCTCCGTTCAATGCCGTAAAGCGTGCCTGCCGGGTTGCCGTTGCCGTTCCAACTGAGGGCCACACTCGTGTTCGCGACACTCGTGGTCGAGAGGGTGGTCGGCGCGTTGGCCCACGTGTAGGTACTGACCACCGTGGACCAGGTGGAGAAATTTCCGCTCGTCGTGTTGTGGATGCGCACGCGGCCAAAGTACTGCGTGTTAACCGACAGACCGGTGAAGCTTGAGAGCGTCACGGTGGTCGTTGCCGTCACGGGCGTGGCGAAACCGCCCCCGGAGGTTACTTCCGAAATAAATTCGATGTCGGGCCCGGTGGTAGATTGCCAGTCCATTTGGAGCGTGGTGGTCGTTGCAGACGAAAAGCGAACACTCGTGGGCGGCGTTAGCGAGGTCATCGTGCTGCCGACCGTCAAATAAGCGCTGTCGAAGCCGATCAGCCCCAACGCCTTGACGCGCGCGTAATAAGTCGTATCCGGGAGAAGTCCCGAAAAAGTGAGCGAGAGCGCCGTCGTTATTACGGTCGAAGACGCCGCGCCGACCGCGGAAATTGAAGAAATCTCCGCTTGATAGCGCGTCCCGCTAGCATTCCCTCCTGAGGCCCACGCGAAGCTGACACTCGTATCGGTTACGCTCGTGAAGCTGCCGCTTACCGGCGCCGCCGGCCAGGTGTAGGTGGAAAGCGCCGAGCTGTAAACCGTCGCGACACCGTCGCCGTTAAGAGCGCGGAGGCGAGCATAATACGTCGCGTTGGGGCTTAAGGACGTATACAGCGCCGTCGTTGACAAAGTCGCCGACGTCGTGGCCGAGGCAAAATTGGCACTCAGCGACAAATCGGCCTCGAACGTCGTGCCGGGCGGATTACCGTTCGCGGTCCATTGCACGCTCATGCTGCTCACGGCATTCGTTGCAAAGGCAAAATTGCTGGGAGGTGAGGCCCAGGTGTAGGTTGTCGCCGCATCAGACAAGGAACTCGTCACGGATCCGGCGACGGCCATCACCACCCGGCCATACGACGTATTGGTTGATAATCCCGTCTCACTCCAGCTTTCGCTGGCAACCATTTGGAGCAGCGTGGCCGTGGAGGTCGCTTGATAGATGCGGTAACTGGTGGCGCCCGTCACAGCATCCCAGGTCCAACTGATGCTGGAGACGCCCATGGCCGTTCCCGTAAACCCAGTCGGCGTCGTCAAGGTCGGGTCCAGCGTTCGCGTACTGCCCACGACACTAAAGGAAGTCACGACACCGTCGCCGTTTCGCGCCCGCAGGCGAAGGTAATACGTCGTGGAAGCATTTAAATTCATGACGTTCGTGGTATTGGCGGTAAACCCGGCGACGAACCCAATCGGTGTCGACACGGAAACGGCAAACGACGAATCGCTTGATACGCTCAGCTCATACGGTGTGGTGCCGGGGTTTCCTTGAGCGTCCCACGCCACCGTCAACCGATTCGACTGTACGTTGCTGAAAGTCATAGCACCTGCAATGGCCGCGTGCGTGTAATAGGTCGCCATGGTCGACAGAGCGCTTTCGCCGCCGTTGAGCACGGAGCGCACCCCTCGCCCATACGCGGTATTGGTCGATAAACCTGTTTCATCAAAGCTAAGGCCCGTCGTCGTGCCCACAATCGTTGTGGGCGATGTGGCCAAGTAAAGCCGGTAGGTGCTTGCTCCCGGAACAGCACCCCAGTTCCAGGTGATCGAAGAGGTGCCGAGCACGGAACCCGTAAAGCCACTGGGCGCCGTAAGCGCCAATGTTCGAGTGGAAGCCGTCGCGCTAAAGGCAGTCGTGAATTGATCGTCCCCGTTTATGGCACGGAGTCGAACGTAATAACTGGTGCCCGGCGTTAAGCTGACAAAATCTGTGGAATTTCCAGTGAAACTATCGCTAAAGGCCACAACCGTGGAGAAAGCCGTGACGAAGTTATCCGTCGATCGTGTAATTTCGTAGCGCGTGCCGGCGGGGTTGCCGCTGGCACCCCACGCCACACTAAACGACGAATAAGCCACAAGGCTTATCACCGGGGTTGCAGGGGTGGCGGCCCACGTGTAGACGGTGGCGCTCGCTGAGAGCGGACCCTCGGCCGTATTTAAAACCGCGCTCACGCGACGTCCATAAGCTGTGTTAATCGCCAAACCCGTTTCATCCCAAGTGGGCGAGGCCACACTCTGCAAAAGCAGGGACGATGTGGCCTGGTACACGCGGTATTCGGACGCATTCGGGATGGCACTCCATGTCCAACTGACGCTGGAAACCCCCAGGGCCGTTCCGGCCATGCCGACCGGCGCGGGCGTGTTCCAGGTTTGTGTGCTGGCTGTGGCGGTAAAGGCGGTGACAAAAAGGCCGTCGCCGTTTATGGCACGCAAGCGAACGTAATAGGTCGTGTTGGGCACAAGCCCCGTAAAGGTCGTGGTCGTATTGGTGAAGTTGGATGCAAAGGCGATCGGCGTTGAGATGTCCGCCGTGAAATCATCCGTGGAACGGCTTACTTCGAAGCGGGTGCCCGCCGGGTTTCCCCCCGCGCTCCACGTCACCGTAAAGGAGGTGTAGCTGACCCCACTGATCGCCGGCGCGCTTGGAACCGCGGCTTTTGTATACGCGCTGGCGGAGGCGGAAACGGCGCCTTCCACGCCGCTAATGACCGCCGAGACGACACGGCTATAAAGCGTATTGGTTGAAAGGCCGACCTCATCGACAGCGGCTGAAGCGGCTGTGGTCACGAGGGTCGTAGGCGAGGTGGCCATGTAGAGCCGATACGACGTGGCCTGCGGGATGGCGGTCCACGTCCACGACATGGAGGATACGCCCAACGCCGTGGCTGTTAAGTTTTGCGGGACGGGCACGCCGCGCGTGACCGTCGAACCCGTGACGCTAAAGGCCGTTGTGAATTGATCGTCCCCGTTGATGGCTCGCAACCGCACGTAATAGGTCGTCCCCGGCGTCAGGCTGAGGAAATCGGTGCTGTTCGTGGTGAAGTTGTCCGCAAAGACCACGGGTGTGGAAACCGCTCCGGAGAAATTGGAATCGGTCGATGAACTGATTTCATAACGAGTGCCGGCTGGATTTCCATTCACCGGCCACGTGGCGGTAAACGACGTGAACATGACGTTGCTGAAAGCCGGCTGTCCCGGAGTGGCCGCTTTCGTGTACGTTGTGACACCCGCGGAAAGGTCGCTTTCCACGCCGCTCAGCACAGCCGAGACGACTCGCCCATAAGCCGTATTGGTGGAAAGGCCCGTTTCCAAGTAACTGTTGGCGATACCGCTGTAGACCATGGTTGTTGGGGAGGTGGCCAAGTAGAGCCGGTATTCGCTGGCTCCTGAAACCGCGCCCCACGCCCAATTGATCGCGGAAACATCGACCGCCGTCCCGGCAAGCCCTGTCGGGGTAGGCGTGCGCAGCGTGACCGTCGAGCCGGCGAGCGTCACAAAATTCGGCACTTGGTGGTGGTTGAGAGCGCCTACGCGCAGGTAATAGGTCGTCGCGGGGATGAGCCCGCCTATTTGCAGCGTGCTAAGCGCCACGTCATAGGTCCGGCTCGAGCCGGCAATGCTGCTAAAGGCTGAATCCGCGGAGGCTTGCAGCCAATAGCCTTCCGCCGTTCCAGCGCCTGATCCGGCGGCAAAGGCAAGCCAATGGGCTCGAACGTAGGTGACACCAACGGATGCAAACTGAGCACCGGACAAGAAAGTCGTTAGCGTGCTCGTTGAGGTGGGGGTTGTCAGGGCATACGCCGTCGCCGGGCCATAGAGAGCCCCGGCACGCAGGTAGTACGTTGTGTTGGCCGTCAACTGTCCTGTGTCAAAGCTGAGGCTTAAGGCGTCGGCATCAACGGTCGCTGTTGAGAGAAGAGTCCCGCTAAAAGCATTCCAGGTAGAGGCTTGAACCACATACCCCGTGTTGTCTGCCACATCCGCCCAGGTGACCGTCATGCTGGAAATGGCCGCCATCGTGATCGTCGGGTTGCCTGGTGGCGATCCGACGCCGGTCGTCGCGGGGCTGCCGCTCGGTGCAATGAAATTTGGAACAACATTCCAATTCAGCGCGCCCACGCGCAAATCGTAAATCGTGGCGACGTCCAACCCCGTCACATGGAGCGTGGACTGCGCGACATCAAAGGTGGTGGAACTATAAATGACGGTCCCGGGGGCAAATCCCGTTGAAGAGGCTTCGATCCGGTAACCAATGGCTGTGCCGGCTCCGGACCCCGACGTAAAGGGCAACCAGTTTAGCGTAAGGCTCGAGGCGTGAATGGCGTAGACTTGCGCCCCGCTTAAGACGGAGGAAAGCGTTGCCGTGGAGACTGGTGTCGTGACGGAATACACCGTCGCGCCGTTATAAAGCGCTCCTGCCCGCACGTAGTACGTCGTGTTGGGGTTAAGCCCCTGAACGCTAAGCGCTGTAAGCTGCCCGTCAAACGTCGTCGAGCTGGCATTGACTGAGCCAAAGCCCGCGTTGTCGTCCGCCTCGAGGACATAACCGTTGTTGTTGAGCACATCCGTCCAGCCGACCGTTATTGAACTTAAGTGGACCGCGGTGATCGCGGGGTTGACCGGCGCATCGCCCACGGTCGTCATGCCTACGCCGATGGTCGCGAAGTTCACCACCCCGTTGTGGTTGATGCCGCCCACGCGGAAGTAATAGCTCGTGTGGGCTGAAAGCCCAGTAATGGTGAGCGTACTTGGCGTTACACCGCTTAAGGTCACGCTTGAACCGATGAGGCTTGTGTACCCGCTGTCGCTGTAGGCTTCCAAACGATAGCCTACGGCGCTGCCCAGCGGCAGCCAGTTCGCCGTCACCGATGTGACGGACGTCTCGTACACCTGGG
>CAYTWA010000003.1:0-193604 GCA_964441955.1 uncultured Elusimicrobia bacterium | reverse complement strand
CGATCGGTGTGTAGTTCACATAGCCGTTATGGTTGATGCCGCCCACGCGGAAGTAGTAGCTCGTGTAGGCGCTTAAACCCGTGACCGTCAATGTGCTCGGCGTGACCCCGCTCAGCGTCACACTCGAACCGACCAAGGCGGTGTAGCTGCTGTCGCTGAAGGCTTCTAACCGGTAACCGACCGCGGACCCCAGCGGCAGCCAGTTCGCCGTCACCGATGTGACGGACGTCTCGTACACCTGGGCGCCGGTGATGAGGGAAGTCCATGTGCTCGTAGAGGCTGGTGCGGTTAAGGCATACACCGTCGCGCCGTTATAGAGCGCTCCAGCCCGCAGGTAATACGTCGTATTCGGACTGAGCCCCTGAACGCTGAGCGCGGTCAGCTGTCCGTCATACGTCACCGAGCTTGCTTCAACCGGCACGAAGTCGCTTGAGGTCGAAGCGTCCACCAAGTACCCGCCGTTGCTCGCCACATCCCCCCAGCTGACGTTGATGCTGCTGATGGCCACAGCCGTGATCGTCGGATTGATCGGCGCGTTGCCCACGGTCGTCATACCAACACCGATCGGTGTGTAGTTCACATAGCCGTTATGGTTGATGCCGCCCACGCGGAAGTAATAGCTCGTGTGGGCTGAAAGCCCAGTAATGGTGAGCGTACTTGGCGTTACACCGCTTAAGGTCACGCTTGAACCGATGAGGCTTGTGTACCCGCTGTCGCTGTAGGCTTCCAAACGATAGCCTACGGCGCTGCCCAGCGGCAGCCAGTTGGCCGTGACCGATGTCACGAACGTTTGGTAAACCTGGGCTCCGCTTATTAAGGAAGTCCATGTGCTGGTCGAAGCCGGAACCGTGTTCGCATACACCGTCGCCCCGTTGTAGAGCGCCCCCGCCCGGAGGTAGTACGTCGTATTGGAACTGAGCCCCTGAACGCTGAGCGCTGAAAGCGCTCCGTCATAGGTCACGGAGCTTCCTTCCACCGGCACGAAGTCGCTTGAGGTGGAAGCGTCCACGACGTAGCCGCCGTTGCTAGCCACATCGGTCCAACTGACGCTGATGCTGCTAACGGCCACGGCCGTAATCGCGGGGTTACTTGGGGCGTTGCCCACCGTCGTCATCCCCACACCGATGGCGGCGTCATTCACATAGCCGTTGTGGTTGATGCCGCCTACGCGGAAGTAATAGCTCGTGTAGGCGCTTAAGCCCGTGACCGTCAGCGTGCTTAAGGTCACGCCGCTGAACGTCACGCTTGATCCCGCCAACGCCGTGTAAGCCGAATCACTGTAGGCCTCGAGGCGGTAGCCGACCGCGCTTCCCAGCGGCAGCCAGTTCGCCGTGACCGATGTCACGAACGTCTGGTAAATCTGGGCACCCGTGATCAAGGACGTCCAGGTGGAAGTCGAGGCCGGGACAGCATTGGCGTAACTTGTTGCTCCGTTGTACAAAGCCCCCGCCCGTATGTAATACGTCGTATTTGGACGGAGCCCCTGAACACTGAGCGCGGTCAGCTGTCCGTCATAGGTCACCGAGCTCGCTTCAACCGGCACGAAGTCGCTCGAGGTCGAAGCGTCCACCATGTAGCCATCGTTGCTTGTCACATCCCCCCAGCTGACGCTGACGCTGCTGACCGCCACAGCCGTAATGGTGGGGTTGCTGGGCGCGCCTCCGGCCGAGGTGGTCGCAGGCGACCCTGCGGGGGTCACGAAACTGGGGAGGTTGTTCCAGTTAAGGCCCCCGACGCGGAAATAATAGGCGGTGTTGGTTGTTAAGCCAGTCACCGTCAAAGTGCTTAAAGCCAAATCCAAGGTTTGGCTCGAGGCCGTGATGGAACCAAAGGTGGAATCGGTGGCGGTTTGAACGAGGTAGCTGGTGGCCGTATCGGTTCCGCTTCCCACGCTAAAGGGCAGCCAGTTCAAAGTCACCGAGGTGGTCATGACTTGGTAGACCTGGGACCCCGCTAAGAAGGAGGCCAAGGTGCTTGTGGACCCCAAGGCGGCGTAGGAGCTCGTGATTCCGCTTTGGGTGGCGCTTACGCGCAGGAAATAGGTGGTGTTGGGGATCAGCCCTTGGACGGTAGCCAAAACGGCGAAGGTGCCGGAGGACAAGGCGGCGCTTGCCGTGAAGTTCGTGCTCGAGGCCTCTAGGGTATAGACGATCCCCGCGTCATTCCCATTGGCGGACCACTGGGCGGTGATGCTGGATTGATACACCGCAACGATAGCCGGCGAGCCGGCCACGGGCGGGAAGGGTTTCCAAAGAAGGTGGTCTCCGTCGTCGTTTCGTTCATAGGCGTCGCCCGTAAGCGACCCCGAAAATTGCACGTGGCTCCAGGATAAACCTACGCTTGAACCGGAAACCGTGTAGTTGTAGTTGCGGCTGTTGGGTCGGCTGTTGCCATACGTCACATCCACCAATGTGATTGTGCTGTTTGTGACGGCATTGAGGCTCACTAACGTCGAAGTCGAGCTCGTCGGGCCGTTGGCGACGTAGTCAAACGTCGAGTTTTGAATCGAAAACGGCCCGCTGCCGGAAAGCTGGATTCCCGATTCGTCCATGTTTGTGAAGCTCGCATGCTGCACGGTGAACAACCCGGAGGAAACAAAATTGTAATACGTTCCTCCAGAAGCAAGCATCGTCACTACCGTGGGAGCGGTGGACACCCCAATCGCCTGGAAACCGCCCCCCGCCGCAACGCGAAAGCGAGATCGACCGGAGTTGTTATTCCATCCAGATGAAGCGGTTGCAGACGGCCCAATATAGAGCGTCTTTTGGATATTGCTGTCACCGGCACCCGCATAGGTTTCACTGGAATAGCGAAGAGTAAACGTCGAGCCGGACACCGTGTAGTCTCCCCAGAGACGGACCGTGCCTGTGTCGAAGTTTTGGTTATAAGAAAGAAGATAACTTGTTATCTGACTAAAGCCAGCGGTTGAAATGCCCGGAGACGCATTGATTTGCGTCTCTTTCAATGTCAGGTTGTTGAAAGAACTCACATCAAAATAGATCTCCGCAACCGCGTCTGACGCCAAAGCCCCATTTCCGCTGTAGCCCAAACGCCCATTGGAAAAGGAATTTCCAGTAGAGCTTTGGCTGTATAAGCCATAGTTGCTGTTAGAGTATGCGTTGTTTCCTGTCAACGTGTTGTTGTTGGCTGAGGTCGTTAGATAAAAGCCGTTTAAGTTCGAGTATGAATTGTTCGAGGTGAGGATGTTATTCGAAGAGTTGCTGATGGAAAGACCATGACTTGCAGACGCGTACAAATGGTTTGAGCGTAAGGTGCTGTTTGAGGAAGCTCCCAGCGTAATGCCGACGCTATTGGCATACAAGGCATTAAACTGGAGGGTATTTCCGGGAGCGCCCAACAAATAGATGCCAGTCGACCCGTTACGCACCGTGGAGCTTGATATCGATCCTTTAGAACCGAAACCAAAAGAAATGCTGCAGTCGAATGCGCAGCTCATCTTGCCGAGGTAAGCGAATTCACCGTAATTGACATTAAAACTGGTGGTGTTTTCGGCGAGATTAAGCACATAAGCGGAGTTTCCGCCGGCCGCCGCAACCGTTGTCCCGGAAGATCGAATGAGCACCGTGCGGGAAAGGTTGTTGACCACGACATTGTGGGTGCTAAAGTGCGTGTAGCCCAGCCCCGGGCTGTAACTTGAAATCGTATTGCCCGAGAGTCCCGCAATCGTCACTGCCTCCGTATCGATGGTGATGAGGTCTCCCACCGCCCACCCGGCGGCATCATCAACGGTAAAGCCTGTTACGCCAGGCCCCGCATCGGAAGTCGCTCTTGCCGAAGGAGTTTTGTTTAAACCATAGACGAGCAAGGTGCCGCCATTTTTGATCGTAAGGCCATACTGCGCGGCATACGTTCCCGACGAAAGGATGAGCGTGGCGCTAGAAGCCGCAATGGGGCTAGCCTCCGTGCCCATGTCGAGCGTGCCTCCTGCATTCACTGTGATATTGCCGCCGACCAAGGTGAGGGCTGAAGTCACCGCACGGCTATACCGGAGGGTGCCGCTGATGGTCGTGGTGCTGGCAACGGCCGAAGGGCTTTCAAACGTCACCGTTGTTCCCGCGGCAATCACCACCGGGTTGCAACTGCCCGGCACGGTTCCAACGTCCCAGGTGCTGGTTAAACTCCATGAGGAAGAGGCGACACTCGTGATGGTCGAGCAGCCGACGGCGTAAGTGGTCGTGCTTCCGGCTTCGGCGAAATTGGCGACGTTGTTCCAGTTAAGGGCGCCGGCTTTTAAGTAATAGGTCGTGTCGTTTGTAAGCCCGGTGAGCGTTAAAGTGCTTAAGGCCACATCGGCAGTAGCTGAACTTATGAGAACCCCGGAATAATCGGAAGCGGTCGAAGCCACTAAGCGGTACCCCGCCGCCGTGTTGATGCCCGGTCCCGCCGTAAACGCCGGCCAATGAACTGAAATCGAAGAATACCCCACCGCGAAGATCTGCGGGTCTAAGGCGCTCGTCCACGTGCTGGTGGAAGCAGGTGTAGTCAAGGCATAGGATGTCGTGCCGCCGTACAAAGCCCCCGCGCGGAGGAAGTAAGTGGTGTTGGGCTGCAGTCCAAGGACCCAAAGGCCCGTGCCGTTGACGTCGCTGGTGGTGGAGCTTGCCTCCAAAGGAACGAAGGTCGCCGAGGTGGACGCTTCTAAAGTGTATCCGCTGTTGTCGGCAACATCCCCCCAGGTCACCGCAATGCTGGAAAGGGCGACAGAGGCAATCACAGGGTTTCCGGGCGCGCCTCCGGCCGAGGTGGTCGCAGGCGACCCTGCGGGGGTCACGAAACTGGGGAGGTTGTTCCAGTTAAGGCCCCCGACGCGGAAATAATAGGCGGTGTTGGTTGTTAAGCCAGTCACCGTCAAAGTGCTTAAAGCCAAATCCAAGGTTTGGCTCGAGGCCGTGATGGAACCAAAGGTGGAATCGGTGGCGGTTTGAACGAGGTAGCTGGTGGCCGTATCGGTTCCGCTTCCCACGCTAAAGGGCAGCCAGTTCAAAGTCACCGAGGTGGTCATGACTTGGTAGACCTGGGACCCCGCTAAGAAGGAGGCCAAGGTGCTTGTGGACCCCAAGGCGGCGTAGGAGCTCGTGATTCCGCTTTGGGTGGCGCTTACGCGCAGGAAATAGGTGGTGTTGGGGATCAGCCCTTGGACGGTAGCCAAAACGGCGAAGGTGCCGGAGGACAAGGCGGCGCTTGCCGTGAAGTTCGTGCTCGAGGCCTCTAGGGTATAGACGATCCCCGCGTCATTCCCATTGGCGGACCACTGGGCGGTGATGCTGGATTGATACACCGCAACGATAGCCGGCGAGCCGGCCACGGGCGGGAAGGGTTTCCAAAGAAGGTGGTCTCCGTCGTCGTTTCGTTCATAGGCGTCGCCCGTAAGCGACCCCGAAAATTGCACGTGGCTCCAGGATAAACCTACGCTTGAACCGGAAACCGTGTAGTTGTAGTTGCGGCTGTTGGGTCGGCTGTTGCCATACGTCACATCCACCAATGTGATTGTGCTGTTTGTGACGGCATTGAGGCTCACTAACGTCGAAGTCGAGCTCGTCGGGCCGTTGGCGACGTAGTCAAACGTCGAGTTTTGAATCGAAAACGGCCCGCTGCCGGAAAGCTGGATTCCCGATTCGTCCATGTTTGTGAAGCTCGCATGCTGCACGGTGAACAACCCGGAGGAAACAAAGGTGTAATAAGTGCTCGAGGAATCGATCCAGTCGATTAAGGTCGGCGCGGTCGATACCCCTACGGCGCGAAAGACGCTGGAAGAATCCAGCGTTAGTTTGGCGCGTCCGTTATTAAGGCTCGAAGCACTGACGCCGAAGAGAAGCTTCTTTTGAACGTGAGCGTCACCAGCGGCGCCAAAGAGAGCAAAGTCCATGAGATCGTTTACAGCCGCGGAACCGCCGTTTGTAATCGTGATGTTGAATTGTTTGGCGGTCGAATTCGGGCAATCCGTGGCGGCCCCCGCGCTGATGCCCGAGCAGATGACACCGCTGCTGGAGCCGGTAATATCCCACGTGGCGCCGTTGTAGGTTAGCGTCACCACCTGCGTGAGAGCGTTGTCATCATAGGTGGTGTTGATAACGGCCGAATGGCCGCTTCCGATAATGAGTTTGGGAGCTGTGGCAAACGAAGCGTAGAGCGCACTTCCATAATCCAAAGCCAGGGTGGACCCTGCAAGTCGGTAGTCCCCATAAACCTTCAGCGTGCCCGTCGCAGAATCTTGGTTATAAGAAACCAGCCAACTTTGCGGTAGCGCAAACCCCGTCGTTCCAATACCGGTGGCGGGGTTGATACGGTGGTGCTTCAAAACGGCCGTCTGAAGGGCGGACCCATCGAACAGGACTTCTTTCGATCCATTTGGAATCGGGTGTCCGGCTGGGTTGTACCCGAAATGGCTTTCCGAGCTCACAATGCCGGTGGAGCTTGAAATATAAAAACCGGCTCCTGAATTTCCCCAAAGGGTATTGCTCCCGAAATAATTGGTTGGGGCGGCGTACACATTGATTCCATACAACGTGTTCGAAGACGTTTGATTTCCAAAAACCAGCGCATTGGAGTTGTATTGCACGCTGATCCCGTGCTGCGTATTGTCATAGGTCGTGTTATTCAAAACAGTTATCCCGCGGCCGTATCCCAAAGTGATTCCACTGATCCCGTTTAAATAGGAGATGTTGGACTCTAAACGTACGTTTGTGCCATCGTATGGGTTAAAACCCGAGATTTCATTCGAAAATGCACGGTTATTTTTAATCCATCCCGAATCCGAGGAAATCGCGGAATTTCCTGAGATGTCGTAGGCCACATTGTTTTCAATAACCCCCTTAGAACTGATCCCCGTCGCGGAGGCATTGGTTGTGGCATAAACATGGTTCCCCCGGATGGGTGAATTCACCGTCCCGTTGTAAGAAGCAATTCCAAAGGACAAGTTTCGATAAAACAAATTATTTTGAATGGTGACGCCATCGGACCCATTCAACACCAACCCAATTCCTCCGTCATGGAAGGTGGAACCCACCACGTAACCACGATATCCGGAAAACCCTATAGCGACACCCGATCCCTGCCCTAGGTCTGATTTGCCCAAATAAGCGAATTCTCCGTTCACTAATAAAAAACTGGTGGCGAAATGAGTTAACCCAAGCACAAAGGCTGTATTGGCGCTGGGGTTCGTTCCGGATGAGCGAACCAAAACACTGCGAGACAAGTTGGAGACATAAACGGGAAAACTGGAACCCAGGTGATCGTAAGTGAGGCCTGGCCCGGAGCCGCTGTAGGCCCCCAATGTCAGCGTATTGCCGCTTAAGGAGGCAATCGTACGCGCTTCCGTTTGGCGGACTCCCCCCCCTCGATTGGTTGGACTAAACGTCACCACATCTCCCGCGGCCCAGCCCACGAGGCCTGTGGTGTCAATTGTCACCGAAGTCGCCCCGGCAAAAACATTACCCACTTGTGTCGTCACGGGCGTCTTGGTTGCGCCGTAGACGGAAAAATTGCCGCCGGTATTGACGGTCAAACCATACTGCCCCGCCGAACTTCCGGATGCAAGAATTAAGGTGGCGCTCGAGGCTTCGATGGGGCTGATCGGCGTTCCCATATCTAAAAAACCACCCGCTGAGACGGTCATATTTCCGCCGACGATGGTGAGCGTACTGTGGGCGACGCGGCTAAAACTTAAGACGCCTTGAATGGTCGTGGTGCTTGCGGTGGCTTGGCCGGATTCGACGGTGACGGTGGTGCCGGCGGCCACCGTTACAGCATTGCAGGCGGTGGGAACAAAGCCTGTGTCCCACGTTGCGGGAGCACTCCACGCACTGGTCTGGACGCTTGTCACCGTCTGGCAGGTGTTTAGCGCGCTGGACGCTGTGACAGTACTTCCAAGCAAAGCCCAGGGATTGGGATCGCCGTAAGTCATCACATAGCCCGCCGGGGTCACGCGCAAATAATAGGTAGCCCCCCGCGTTAAGCCCGTAAGGACGGCGTTTCGTTTGGCTGTAGCGCTTGAGATAAGTGTCCCACTGAAGTCGGATGCTGTCGAGGCTTCAAGGGTATACGATTGCTCGGAGGGGTTGGGTGATGAACCCCATGTAGCCGTCAGCTGCGTGTCCAACACGTTGCTGATCTGCCCGCCGTACAAATTCCCGCGAACCGTCATGGTGGATGTGAAGTCACCATCGCCGAAAACATTGATGCCCGCGATGGTCACGGTGCTGAAGGAAACGAAGGTCACGCTGGAATTCTGCAGCAGAAAAATGGAATCGAAGGTGAAGCTGCCGGAGGAGCTCGCCGCACCAAGGTATGTGGCGCGCGCACTGGCCGCCATGTTGTTATCAACGATCAACGTCCCGTACGTTCCGGGAGTTTTCACAAAAACGGTCCCTGCCGCGCCGAAAGAGGTCGTCCCTGACCCATAGGCTCTAAAAGACCCTGACCAGGACGCGGTCGAGGCTAGGACGGATATTCGCCCGCCGCCTCCGCCGTCGCTTGAGGCCACACCGGCTCGGGCAGACAGGAGGCCCGAGCCTTGAAGCGCGCCCGCGGTGATATAGATGCTGCCGCCCGAGCCGGTATCCGCGTCGGAGGCGCCATTGGCCAAAATGCTTCCATCCACCGTGAGCGCGTTCGACACGTTTAAAATCACGGCGCCGCCGCCCGCGGCCGAACCGTTCACCCCTCCGGAACCCAAATGGCTCGGTGCGGAATACGAGCCGTAGGTGGCACCGGTACAACCGGCTCCCTCTCCCCCGTAGCTGCCGCCGGTATTTCCACCGCACGATGTGCCGGGTCCGTGGCCCGCGGCATAGCCTTGGCTGGAGACGTCTATGCGCCCTTGGGAAAAAATCGTCATGCTGCTCAGCGACAAATTGAGTTTATGGACTTCCCCCAGGACCGTGGTGCTGTTTGCCCAGTGTTTGAGAACACCTTGTTGCTGAATAGTGATTGTGGACAGAAGCGGAACCGGAGCGGATGACGTGCCGCCTAAACTGAACGTCCCCCCGTAGCCCAAATCCAGTCGGGCCATGCTGGGCACACGGCTGTAGGAACTAATGATCAACGTGTAGCTGGAAATAGTGAGCGTTGACGGAGTGTTTAAAATCCCATCCGGCCAGAATTGGTTGTTGATCCCATCGACGCTTAAGTCACCGGCCGTCGTCATCGTGAATGTGGAAGGATAAAGCATTTTAAGCCGCCCGCCATTCGTTAAACGAATTTGACCGATAAGGCTTGTGTAATCGGCGGCGGGCACGACGGCCATTGGGTTGGCCGCGGTGTTGCCGGTGTTGTCGACAATCAAAATGCCGTTGTTGGCCGGCGTTTTAATGTAAACGGTTCCCGCACCTGCCCCGGTACCGCCGTTGCCGCCATTGGCGCGATAAACCCCGCTGAAATTGGCGGTGGACGCCACAACGGCAATTCTTCCGCCGCCCCCGCCGCTCGCCCCGCCTCCGCCTTGTGCCGTAAGCGTTCCCGCCCCCGTTAACGCATTGGCCGTGACAAAAATGCTTCCTCCCGCCCCGCCATTGTTGGATACGCCGTCGGCATTGATCGTTCCGTTCACGGTTAAATTCGTCGCTACCGTCAAAATGACCGCGCCTCCGCCATAAACATTTTGGCCGCCGGAGCCGATGTGAATGGGGGCCGTACTCGAATCGTAGGTAAAACCCGTACAGAAAGACCCTTCCCCCCCGTGCGCTCCGGCCACGCCGCAGTAACCGGGCCCATAGCCGGCGCTGTAGCCCTTTCCCTTGACCGAGATCACCCCGTGAAGGGTCATGACATGAGCGCTGATGCTGGATATGAACGTTTCAGAAGCCGCATTTTCGGAATGCGTGATGACGCCGGAACTTCCCACCACCACGGCGCTGGAAATAGTCAACGGAGCGTTGATGGTTAACGTGGAAATGAATACGCTCGAGGTCGCCACGTAAACGGCGTACACCGATGTCGATTGCCAAATAATCGGTTGGTTGACGGAATCGGTATCGATCACCACCGGATTGAATTCACCCGGGATGCCATTGGGGTTCCAATTGCTGGAGACGCTCCAGGAACTGTTCGTCACCCCGGTCCAATAAAAAGTGACAGGGGGCGGCGGCTCATTCCATTGAATCAAGTTTGACGTGTCATTTTCCTCGCCCGCCTGACCCCCTAAAGATCCCGAATACAAATCGTTGCTCCATGAAAGCCCGACGCTTGAGCCTCGGATCGTGTAATTGTAGTTTCGAGTGTTCGTCCGGCTGTTGCCGTAGGTGACATCGACCAAGGTTAATGTGGATTGGGTGACAGCGTTTAAGGTGAACAACGTGCTCGTGGAAAGCACGCCGCCACCCACGTAATCAAAAGTGGAATTCGAAATACTGAAAGGACCCGTGCCGCTTAACCAGACGCCGTTTTCATCCATGTTCGTGACACTGGCGTATTGCACGGTAAAAGCCCCCGAAGACACAAGGCTGTAATAGGTCCCGGACCCCCCGAGCAGATCGATCAGCGTTGGGTTGGCTGTGGACGACTGACCAATGCCCTCAAACCCACTTCCTGCTGCAATAGCCAAACGCGAACGACCGTTATTGAACCCCGGCGCTGCGGGTCCAAAACGTAGCTGTTTTTGCATATTCGCATCACCGGACCCGCTGTAAAGTTCCGTCGTATAGCGCAATGTTAATGTCGAACCTGTCACAACATGGTCGCCATAAATGCGAACGGTCCCGAGGACGCCATCTTGGTTGTACGACAAAATCGAAGAACCGGAGACGAGTCCTGCCAGCTCGATGCCTGGACTTGGATTGACTCGCGTATTTTTAAGAACAAGTCCATTGGCGCTGGAACTTTCCAGCGATATTTCGTTGGTCCCATCCGCTGCGCCCGCCCCTGCCCCTTGATACCCAAGATGCCCATTTTGGAAAGTGATTCCCGTGGAGCCATTCTCCAGCCGTAATCCGTAAACGCTGTTGGAATAACTGGCCACATTGAAAAACGTTAAATTATCAGGTCCGCGGACGACGAGGCCGTTATAGCCGTTTCGGATCGTTGAACTGGAGATGGACCCGAGCGCGGTGGATTCGAAACTGATGCCCGATTTACCGGCAAGGTTGGCCCCTAAAAAGGCGAATTCCGTGTAGTTGGCATTGAAGCTGGTCGTAAAAGAAGTCAGGGTCTGAAGAAAAGCGGAATTGGCCGCCGCAGACGTCCCCGACGAGCGAACAACGACGTTTTTGGAAACGTCCGTATTGCCGGCGTTTCCATGAGTCAGGAAATTGCCGCCATTTTCAATGGTCAGGCCGTACTGGCCGGCCGACCCGCCGTAAGCCAGGATCAGCGTCGCGCTTGAGTTTTGAATGGGACTGGACAGCGTTCCAAGGTCCAGCGTTCCGCCGGCCATGACCGACATACTGCCACCCACCAGCGTTAACGTGGAATGGGAAACGCGGCTAAAACTTAATGCCCCCTGAACCGTGGTGGTCGATGCCACGGCTGAACTAATATTGACAGTGACTGTGTGCCCCGGCGCAATATAGACGCGGTTGCACGCCGTGGGCACGAGGCCGCCGACCCACGTGAGGGGGTTGGACCAGTCGCCCGAGGCGGTGGTGGTTGAAACACCGCATTCCGCAACTTCAGCCGAGGCGGTAAAAAAGGCGTCGGGCGAATTTTGATTGTTGTATTCGGTTTGAATCCAATCGCTGGAACGAGCAACGCTTGACGTGCGAATTTCGTCGAGCATCCCTTCAAAATAGTTTGCGGAACCGCCGATACGAAGAGCCGACGCCAGCGTGCTCGTATTCCCGCTCGTCGAAACGGAACTTACCGAGACGCCGTCTTTGTAGAGCGTTAGAGTTCCCCCGTAATGGACCCACGTCAAATGCGCCCAAACGCCGGTCGAATAGGTGACCCCCGCGCGGTCCGTATTCCCATCCGTATTTTGCGCCCAGTACTGATCAGAACTGGCTGTATTGGTTCTGGTTAAACACACATTACGCGCCGCATCCCCCACCATAAAACCCCCGTCGCAAGGGGACGTATTGATTTTCACTGTTCCAGACGAATTGCTCCACGCGCTGATGGTGCCCGAAGTCGTCGTTATGAAAAGAGACATGACCCCGCCGGTGTAGAGGTCATTGACCCCATCAAATTTAACCGCCGGACCAACTTTTCCGGACTGCAAGGCGCCGGCGGGAAACGCGGCGGAGGTGGCATTTCGATTGTTCACGGTTGAATCACAAAGATTATCACTGGCCTCGCATAAGGCGTTGGGGTCGGTATGCATGTGCCAAACGGCCGTATAGTCAGGGTCCCATACGCCTGCCGCGTTTTGTTGGTTCGCCGCGCCAGAGTTGCCGTAGTACAGGTAAACAACGGTGTTGTTGGAGGCCGACAGGGCGGGCACACGCACCCAGGCGACGAGCCGACCGGTGGTGGCTGTAAAAGTTTCGATTTCGTGATCGTATTTCGTAGTTCCATCAGCGGCCGTGAACAAAACATCTGTGGCGGATGAAAAGCTGACGTGGCCGCCGTTGGCGACGCTGCGCAAATCCACGCTGATGGTGCTGACCAGGACAGGAAAATTGCTTTGATCAGATCCGGAGACTTGGTTGTAGTCAATGACGATTTGCTTGCGATATCCCCAGTTACTGCCGTACCAGGCCGCATCGGCCACCAGGGGTCCTAGGGTGAGCAAAAGAAATGGGTATGCCCAGCGGCGAAGCATGTCCGCTTCATATAGGGGAATACATCCCCTCTCAAGTAACCGAGTTGTAAATTTTTTGAGGGCGGAAACAGCCTTATTTTTAGCGCCGTTCGCAATAGACTGTGAGATTTTTGTGAGCTTTTGGTGAGGCGACCAGCTTCGCTCTCTATAGGCCCGGGCAATCGGCGCTTCGAACCCGCTAAAGATTTATGATGCGGTGTGCCCGATATTCATTCAAAGCCTCCTGACTTTAGCCATATCGACCGGTTGGTTGGCGGATGGTTTCATCAGGATTTTGATTTAGCGGGGTCAACGCTTGGGGACATTGTTGGCCACTACGAGCGAGCTTCCTCCAAGAGAGAACTGGAGGGTCTTAGCCGCGAGATTCGTGAATTTCTGGCGGCCTCCCGCGGCCGCGAAGACGACGAATTTGTGAAACGCTTCTCGCCCGGCGTGCTGCCCGCTCAATGGAGCATGAACACCGCCCAATTCCTGGAATGCGTCTTGCAGCTCCTCACAGCGCAGCGGCCCTCACACGACACCCCTTTCGACTAATCCCAGGTGTTTTGATCGGAAATAGCTTCCTTTTCGGGTTTTATTTTTTTGAATTCTTTTTTTAGTGCGGCGATTTGCTCGAACAAGGGCTTCAAGCGCTTCGGTGGCGAGTGGGATGAGACGCGCTGAAAATACGAAGCCCCCTCTTCCGTCCATTCGAGCAGCCACGCCGGAACGTCTCGGGCGATCTGCCACTCCTCCGGATGGTCTTTAGGAAGATTTTCAACCAGCGTTTTTTTTTGCTCGGCAGAAATCACCAAACGACGGACCCGAAGCGAAACAAGCCCGCCCGATGCATGGAAGGCCGGGAGGCGTTGGACGAGCTGATTTTTTTCGATTTGATAATCCTCGAGACGGGCGCCCGCTCCATCCCAACGGCTAAGCCTCCAAACGGATGGACGTTCAGCGCTTAGGCCCACGGCCGCCAGGCTAAAAAAGGCCAAGGCCAATGCTCTACGGACGGTACTGTTCGTAGATCTTCTCAGGCGTGACGCTCTGGGCGGCGCCGTCGGAGGGCGTCAGGAGGATGGTTTCATTGAGGCCTGGAATAAAGAGCTCGTAGTTAAATTTTGTCGCCCCGCTTCGGCGCACGACCAGGGTCGTCCACGGTTTGCCTTGGTAGGAGGTCACATAATCTTGCCCGCCGTTCGAAGCTGGTTTTACCTGGTGGTTGAGGGCTTTGCCGTCCCAATCGCCTTCGATGCCCCGAAATAAAAGAATCGCCCCGTCTTTTGACCCTCGCTTGTAGGGGGCCACCTCCACGGTTACATTACCCGAGCCGATAAAAGCTTTTGCATAGCGAGCCAATTCGATTTCCTGCCCGTCGATTTGACGAGCCGGCGCAGCGCATTGCGCCGCTTGACCCGCCGCAAAAAACAACCCCCCCAAAAATGCCATTCCAACAGCACGGATTAATTTCATCGGCTTTAAGACCTCCTCATTGATTCGAATGATTCGCCGTTCAACGCCCCGGCGCCACGATGAAAGCAGCGATGCAACGGATTCCAACTATACACGATATGGGTTCAAAATCGGCCCATCGCCCGAATTATTGTAAATCCCCCCCACCGCCCCGAACTCCCTCTTCCACGGCAGCGCACCACGAGCAGCGTAAAACGATCAACGATCAGCTGCTCGTTATTCGCTGCGCGCTCTGCGTTGCCGTATGCCCAAGCATTTCCCCGGGAATAAAACCCGCCCAAAACCCCCCTGCTAAAGAATGTCTCTGTCGCCGAATAACTTAAAGAAATCTATGATCGACCCGCCATGACCTCGAAAAATTGATGCAGCCCCTCACGGATGCCAAAACTTTAGGCCTATTGGAACCCGATAATTTGGATCTTTCCGAGTTTGCGGTGAATACGCGCTACCCGAAGGACTCTGTTGAAGCATTAACCGAAAATGACGCAATTCGAGCTCTAAACGCCGTGCCTCTCTCTTCTTCCGATTCGAGTAACCCTTTGTCGAACCGGCGTGTCTTGAGAATATCCCGTTAGCTGGTGTTATCTCTTGGTGGGAGAAACCCAAGACATTAATCGGTCCGCGAAGCGGTAGGCCGATTAAGGTCTTAGGGTTTTTTTATTTGCAGCTAAAGCGGGTGAAGCAGCTCAGGGAATTTATGACAGAGGCGATTGACGTCGATGAATGCGTTGTTGACGAGCTATTTCTACGCGTTGCGAAGCCCACATCAGCACTAAAGGCTTAGTTTGAAACGAATCCTATTGATGAGCGCCGTGCTAGCTATAGCGTCCCTGGCGCAAGCGGAAGGGAAGCATAGCGGTCATTCTGGTATCGACATGACGAGTTGATCGCATGGAACAGATCCGATGAAAATGAATGGAATGTACGGCGGGGACCGTGGAGACGAGAAGTGGTTCGGTAACAGCATGTTCATGACCATGGCTCAGAGGACAGTGGGATTGGGGACGTTGGGAATACGCAGCATGCTTTCGCTGGATCCTGCGACAACGGGAAAAGGGGGATATCCCTTGCTTCTGCAGACGGGAGAAACGGCAAACGGAAGTACCCCTCTGACGGACCGTCAACACCCGCACGATCTCTTTCTTCGAACGCCTTCGGTCGGAAATAGGCTATGCGGATTATCTCGGCGCGCTTCAGCGTGATCGTCTGGAGCACCCGCACGACCCGTCCTTCCTGCGGATGTCGTCCTATTTGATCGATTATCCATTCGCTGATTTCCTCTACCCCGGAGCTTTGGAGGCGATTCGATATTGCCGTCACCGAAGCTCTGTGGTGATCTTAAGCGACGGCCATGCCGTCTTTCAGCCGCAGAAAGTCATTAATTCCACCGGGATCACCGTATCTCCACCCTCACTTACGCTTCAGCCATTGCGGTAATAGCCACCTATGACTTAGACCAGCAAAAAGTCGAAACGATTCGCGGGGAACTCAAAAAACGCCGAGGGAAGGTGCCGGCTCGATGCTATTAAAGCGAATACAGAAAGCACTACGCGTTCTAAACGGTTTAAAGTCAACAAAACTAAGTAGACTAGCGATCTCGAAGGTGCTGAAAAGATGATACACGAGAAGATTCATATCGCTCTTGTCGAGACGACAGACCGTGCGATCCTCGGCATGATCACGCTCGAGGTCCTTGGCCGACCGCCAAAAAGAGCGGAGTTTATCGAAAGAGGCGGTTTAAGGGTAATTGTGCGCAAACTCCGCCGACGGCGTTTAACGGAGGCGTTCATCTCTCGATGATTCATGCATCTCCGTTTTATTTAGATCTCGCCTATATCTTCGTCGCTGCGCTCATCGGTGGTCTTGTGGCGCGTCGATTGGGCCAACCGCTCATTGTCGGCTATGTCTTAGCGGGAATTCTTGTCGGACCCTTCACGCCAGGCCCTCAGCTCTCTTCCGGCCATACATTGCAAGTTCTCGCGGAGGTGGGTGTTATTCTGTTGATGTATTCCATCGGGATCGAATTTTCTCCGCGTGAACTTCTTAAAGTGAAATGGGTGGCCCTGGTAGGCGGGCCTTTAGGAATTGCGCTGACGATTCTGTTAAGTATCGGGACAGGATATTTTATGGGATGGTCTGTCCTGCGGGGTGTTGCCATCGGCTCGATCATCTGTGTCGCCAGCACCATGGTGATGTCTAGACTTCTCATTGATCGCGGGGAACTGACCTCTGAACATGGTCGTGTTATGGTCGGCATTACGTTGATTGAAGACCTCGCTGTTGTCATGCTGACAGTGATTCTTCCAGTGCTCGCTCTTTCACAAGGGGCAGGCATTGGCGCTTTTGCGCTGGAGATTGGCAAAGGGCTTTTAATACTCGTACCCGTCATAGCGCTGGCCATGTCCGTTGTCCCAAAGTTCATGTCCCGGATTTCCAATATGCGAAATGCCGAACTCTATGTGCTGGTTGTTCTCTCCCTCGGGTTTGCCACGGCGGCGATTACGCAAGCGCTTGGCTTGTCTTTAGCATTGGGCGCCTTTCTCGGCGGCATGATCATTAGCGAAACAGGCGTCGCGCATGAAACGCTGAAACGCCTTCAGCCGCTTCGTGATGCGTTTGTGGCGCTTTTCTTTGTGACGGTAGGAGCCTTGATTGATCCGAAAACCCTTTTTAGTTCACCCTTACTCTTGTCCGTATTGATCGGCTTGATTGTAATCGGCAAATTTGTCCTCTGGACGATTCTCGTCAGGCTGTTCCGCTATCCTCTCCGAACCGCCGTTCTCGTAGGCATTGGCTTAACGCAGATCGGAGAGTTTTCATTTGTGCTCGTTCAGGTCGCTCAGCAAACCAAGCTCGTCGGAGACGATATTTACAACGCTGTTCTGGCTGCTTCGCTATTGACGATTCTGCTCAACGCGTCTCTGATGCGTGTGGTTCCGCGCTGGCTAGATCGGTGGCTGCCAACTCACTAGCACCAACTTTGCCGGAGCGGATCATCCTTAGATCCGAAAATGTTCGACGAGATGCTGTGCCACTGGATTGATCCGATGTCGTTTTTTGGTAATGAGGCAGAATGTCTCCTCGATGCCGGTCGGTTTGGGATTTAGACGAGAGAGACGTCCATCGGTGATTGCTTTTCGCGCGGCGGCGCGGTCGAGCGGAGCCGCTCCGTAGCCCTGAGCTGCCATCCGGCGCAAAAGCTCGGCGTCCTGAATCTCGGCGAGGATCCGTGGCTCCACCTGGTGATGGTTCAGATAGCGTTCTACCTGCGACCAAATCGGACTGGCCCGGGTCGGAAGCAGAAGCGGGATTTTCTCTAAATCAGCTGGGAATCGTTTAATTTGCTTGGCCAGCGCCGGCGCCGCTGTGAAATCTACAGCCAAGTTTCCAATTTCGACCTTGAGGTAGTCCGCCGCATCCTCGACCGGCACGTCGACGTTTGAAATCAACACATCAATGGCATGATTCTTTAGGTCCACCAAAAGCGGTGGCAGGCGACCTTCGAGCACGGTAGTCATCACATGCGGCGTTTCTTTGAATACCACGGCTAACAGCGATTGTGCGATTTCCTTAGAAACCTGGTCCACAATACCTATCTGGACCCGAAGCTGTCGACCGCCTGGCAAGTCCTTCAAGGCGTCAACCATTTCCTGACTGTAATTGAAAATTCGATCCGCATAGTCGAGAACCATACGGCCATCCTCCGTCAATTTTAGCCCTCGCCGATGGCGCTCAAACAACGGTTTCCCGAGTTCCTTTTCCAATTTGATGATTTGTGCACTCACGGTTGGCTGCGCAAGATGAAGCTTTTCGCAGGCCTTAACGATCGATCCTTCCTTGGCGGCAACCCAGAAATAATAGAGATGATGATGGTTGATTATAAGCATCGTTAGATCCTATATCTAATCAAGATAATATCCAATATACAAATACCACAGGCTCAGCCATAATACAGGCGACTTTCAATGGAGGCGAGCTATGAAGCGCAAACACCGCCAGCCTTTGTTTCGAATGTCTCGTCCCTCACGCGAGGAGTATTGCGACCGGAAAGTGAATTTGGATCACACAGATGGAGCCGCGGATCAGCAAGACGGAGAAAGTGTTGCCGAAATCGCGCGGATCCGCCTGATGAAGGATGCGAGGGGTCACTCTTGGGCCTCGCGCACGGCAAATCGATAGGAGGCATCAAAATGGGATTCTCAAATGGATTAAAAACGGTTGTGCTGCTTTCCGCTCTGACCGGCCTGTTTCTGTGGATCGGGCAGGCCTTGGGAGGGCAGGGAGGCATGATGATGGCACTGATGTTCGCCGGCGTCATGAACGTCGGGGCCTACTGGTGGTCGGACAAGATCGTGCTCAAGATGTACGGCGCAAAGCCTGTGGATTCGTCCCAGGCCCCCGAGCTTTACGGGATCGTCCAGGAGCTGGCGCTGCAAAACCAGATGCCGATGCCGAAGGTGTACATCATTCCCGAACAAACGCCTAACGCCTTCGCCACGGGGCGCAACCCGCAGAATGCCGCGGTGGCGGTGACAGCAGGAATCATGGAAGTACTGGATAAACGCGAGTTAAAAGGCGTTCTGGGCCATGAGCTCGGCCATGTGAAAAACCGCGACACGCTAATTTCGACGATTGCGGCAACGCTCGCGGGCGCGCTGAGCATGCTGGCCAATATGGCCATGTGGAGTGGAATGGCCGGCGGTCGCTCACGCAACGATGATGGACATGGCCACCCCCTGGTAGGCCTGATCGGCCTCATTGTTGCGCCGCTGGCCGGAGCGCTCATTCAATCGGCGATCTCGCGGTCACGAGAGTTCCTGGCTGATGAGGCCGGGGCGCGCACGACCAACGATCCCCTCGCCTTGGCAAGCGCCTTGGAGAAGATCGAGTCCTACAGCAAGCGGATTCCGATGCATCACGGGACACCGGCGACGGCGCATCTGTTCATCATCAATCCGTTTCGCGGGGAGCAATTCCTGCGTTTGTTCAGCACGCACCCGCCGACAAAAGAACGCGTGAAGCGGCTCGAAGCTCTGGCTCAAAAACAAATTGGAATAATTTCTTAGGGACCCGCGGCGCCTGAGTTAATGCGCCGCAGGTCCCGTGCCGGTTCTGATATAGCAGCAGCCGGTACGTCCCGACTGTTTAAGTTGAGGGGAACGGGACGTCGAAAAGGAATAACGAACGGGAGATCCCAATGCTTGAAACTCTCAAAGAACGACTGAAAGAACTGGCGGCGTTGCCGATCAATAATTTCGCCGATCGGGTTCGCGACAGGTCCGGCGAAAAAGAGGATTTTCCGGAAATTACGAAGGAACTCCGTGCCTTTATTATGGTCATGCCCGACATGATCGCGCAGTTGCGTGCTTGGATGGACGAGCCGAAAACGCCTGCCTCCCTGAAGGAACTCCACGGCTACATGATGACCTACCTTTACCATCCGGTCGATTTTCTGCCGGAGGAAGAAGATGGTCTATTCGGCTATTTGGATGACGCTTACCTGGTGGGAAGCGTTTACTCGCGCATCTACGGAGGCATGAACCACGTCACACGCAGACATTTGCCGCATATGGATGGAGTTTCCAAACAGCTCCCGTATTGGCTAAGCAGGACTGAGAGCCTCTTGCCAGCCGAGACAAGGAAAATCACCTCCATGCTCGATGAACTCAGCGAAGGGAACCCGATCTCCTTCAACCGGATGATGGAACACCAGGAAACGCAGCGGCCATGAACCTTAATATATCCAGGACCCTGTTTTATTACGGCGCCTGGCTATTCTTGATAGGGGTGGCTGGATATTTGTCCAACCCTGAGAAAGCCAAGACCGCACTGATGTCTGGAGGATTCTTTGGTTCGCTTTCGATCCTATGGGGAGCATTAACACGCAAGGGCATGTTCTGGGCGCTAAACGCGGCGGTGGCAACCACCGGATTTATCACTGTAGTATTCACCTGGCGAGCGTGGGTTAGTTGGTCGGCTGTCATGAATGGGCAATCTGAGAAATTAATGGCGGCAGTACTGATTTCTGCTTTGTGGATTGCCTCCGCACTGGTTCTTCCATACTTATGCAAAGCAGCGTGGTTTAACTCTAGAAGTAATTCATGATTTGGCTCTGGGTTGGATTTATCGCTTTTGTTTTGCTGATTCTGGCGCTCGATTTGGGTGTCTTTCATCGCAAAGCCCACGTCGTGCATATAAAGGAAGCGCTGGGATGGTCGGCGGTCTGGATTACAATGGGCCTAGCTTTCAGCGTCTTCGTGTACTTCGCCTACGAGGGACACTGGCTCGGCTTGGGGCTGCCGCCTGTTGGGGACACGTCGACGGTTATCGATCTGATGGCGATCACGGCAGACAACCCGCAAGGCATCAATCACGGCCTACAAGCGACGATCAAGTACCTGACCGGCTACGTGATCGAGAAGTCACTAAGCGTAGACAACATCTTTGTTATCGCCATGATCTTTTCGTTTTTGGCGGTGCCCGCTATATATCAGCACCGCGTTCTCTTCTGGGGCATTCTCGGCGCTCTGGTCATGCGTGGCGTTATGATCGGCGTCGGCGCGCAGCTCATTCGGGAATTCAGTTGGATCATCTATGTCTTCGGCGGATTCCTGATCCTCACTGGGATCAAAATGTTCTTCGTTACCGCGCACCAAGACCCGTCGAAAAATATCCTTGTCCGACTCGTTCGACGAATATTGCCAGTGACCGACCGATTCCACGGCCAATATTTCTTAGTTCGCGCCGGGTCAAACTCCAGTCACGCGTCGCCAGTCCCCGGTGCGGCCGTTGAGAATGATGAAGCCGTAAATCGTATGGAGCGGCTGCGCCCCGGCGCGTGGATGATGACGCCACTGTTCTTGGCGCTATTACTCGTCGAATTCACAGACTTAATCTTTGCCGTCGATTCGATTCCAGCAATTTTCGCGATCACGACCGATCCGTTTCTTGTGTTCACGAGCAATGTGTTCGCCATCCTTGGGCTGAGAAGCCTCTACTTTGCGCTCTCGGGAATGATGGATAAATTCCATTACCTCAAGGTCTCACTTGCGGTCGTGTTGGTGGTTGTGGGTGTAAAGATGATGACGCATACGCAGCTTAAGGCGTGGCTCGGCGAACACTTCAATTTCTACCTGCTGGGCGTGGTGCTGTTGATTCTTGGCGCCGGAGTCGTTGCGTCCCTGTTCGCTGATCGAAGTCGTAAAGCTGCCGACGCGTCAGGCACAGACAAGACTCCGCTTCCCCACGGCAACAAGGATTGAATCGATTAAAAACGTTTTCCAAAAACGGCGTCGTCCTCCTCAAGCCTTTAGTCGGCGGGGAAGTGACCCGGGCCGATACATAACCTTTCAAAAAAAATCAGACCTTTGGGTGATAAGTTTCAAGTGCTGCGCGGACGTGATTAGGAGAGATGCGCGCATAAATCTGTGTCGTGGCGATTTGGCTGTGCCCCTTAGGTTCTCTTGAATGGTGCGGAGACTGACACCGCGCACGGTTAGAATCGCGCCATAAGCGTGACAAATTCCATGTGGATAAACATGTCGCCCAGCTGTAGACCGGTCAGCTCGCGAGTACTCCATCAAATAAGTTTTTCCGGATGGCCTGACGAGAAATAAGTGCCACGATAAATTTACCGAGGAGGGTAAATCTTGGAACCCATGGCACTGACAAAGGTGCCTGGCACTTTCTTAGCTTCCCCTCAATGATCGAGGTGTCCAAGAGCCAGGGTTGGGGCGGCCTACGTCGGGTGACGTTATTGGGCATCACGCGGCGGGGCGGCGGAAGGGTGATGTGGCCGGCACGCTCGAGCGCGAGCATGAATCCGCGGGCGAGCATGGCCGATGGAATGCCGTTGGCCTGCCGCCAGTTCCAGGCCTCACACAAAAGCACGGACAGCCGGAAACGGCTGGCGTCGGGATGGCGTGCGATCGAGTCACGGATGAACGCGACGTCCTGCGTGCTGACGGCGCGGCCTCGGTATTTGAAGTGGGGATTGTGCAAAAGCGAGCGAGATCGCTCATTTTGAAGATCCCGACACACTACCCGTTGAGGACGATGTTCGAAGAGGCGCGTTGGGGTGTGCTGGGAGCCGCGGCGAAAATATAAGGGCCAAAGGTCCTGTGGATAACGTCAGAAAAGTCGGCCCAAAAACGTTGGGACGCCAGGAGAACGTCTAATAACGAAAAAACAGATCAAGTCAGCGGCTCGAACCGCATCCGACGGCAGCCAAGGGCACTGGCGGAGGCGAGAAGCCGGTCGCCGCGGCGACCGTGCGCATAAAAAATGGGATCGAGGGATCGCCCACGGACCAATCCCGTGAAACTGAAAGTTATCGGAGGATTGGGAATCAGATCGCAGACAGATAGCCCTTTCTGACTTCTGATGTCCTTGCTCTCCTTGCTCTCTTAGCTCTCCTGTTGAGCAATCTTCGACCTTCGTATCCTGAGATAACGTTACTCGTTAGGATCGCTGGAACATACCTTATGAGAAGCCGTCCCAGATTCTATAGCATCACGCGGTGATCGTAATGGCGGGTGAATACTTTGGGCTACACTCAACAAAGAACGATACGACGCGGCGGGCGATATTTCTGACATGAATTCCAAGCTTCGGCGCAACATGCGTGTTCCGCTGAATCCACCATTCGCCAGCACACTATCGCCCGAGTCTTTTTTATTTTGCTCACCAAGTTGATAGGAGTTTGATGGGACGCGACCCGGAGAGAGCGCATAAACATCAATCATTTGGCAGTTGAAGCAATCCCAAACCCCTCTGCTGCATAGGGACTTGTTCTGTGGATGGCACGTCCAACACTCGTCACCGTAAATACCACCACCTCCAACGGCGGCACACCCGTTGACGGGAGCGCTAGTGGGAGTGACCGTTTGGATTGAACAATCGATCTGACATTTTCCACTGAGGCAGCAATGGGCTGGGGCAAAACAATTCACAGCTCCGACGCTGCTGCTCATGTCCTGGCAAATCGATTGCGCATGATATTCCGGCACCGGCTCAGTAGAACCCGCTAAGCCGGTGACAAAAAAGATTGAAAGAACGAAAATCGAGGAAAATAACACCGCTTGCCGCGAAAAGTTCAATTTCATTCTGGGCTGATCGTAATTCTTGTCGATTTTTCGTTCCAAGGGTCTTTCGGCCAAAAATTGATGGGCCCATGCGCCGCTCTTGATCCCCGTACTCCCCGACACCGATCCCGGCCGTGCCTTTCATCTTCGATCTTCGTATCCTGCGATCTTCGTATCCTGACCCCTCGTCCTATTAATGCCCGGGGGCCACACGGGCTTTGGCAAGACGCATCAGTGAACGTAACGTTACATTAACGGAGCGATCATTCGCGAATACTTTGGCTACATCGGGATCCAAATGAACAAGATTGGTTCCTTCGCGGCATTGTCGTGCGTACTTTCCTCGTACCGCGCCTTTGAGTTCGTGGAAGTAGTATTCGCTACGGATGCCATTTTTCCTATGCTTGTTCTTCATAATTTTCCCTTTCTGCTCGTGTCGCCTTGCGGGCGTTGATGATTCGGACCGAATGAGCACGGTCCGTGTGAGACACAACCCGCAGACTGGCTCCCATGGCCGCCGCTTATGCCCGAGGGGCCGTTCCCGATCTTCGTATCCTGGCCCCTTGATTCACTTGGCTTCGGAGACAATTTCACCACAGGCTTCCAAGCTTGGAGGCGACGACTCGCGTCGGGCACTTTTTCCCACCGCCGCCGCTTACGCTCCAGAGCCGTTCACGAGAATCCCACGGCAGCGCACAGCGAGCAGCGCAAAACGAATAACGATCAGCTGCTCGTTATTCGCTGCGCGCTCTGCGCTCTGCGTTGCCGTATGCCCAACAAAGGCGCCTGGCACCTTCTTCGCCTTTGTTTCGCTTCGGAGTCGCGGGGGCCCAATCGCCTTTTGGCCCTAAGACCCGTGTTTTGTTTAAAAAGACAATCTATACTCCCGTTATGGTTTTTAAATCAGCTACTCATCGGAGGACCAACGCTATGCGCGTCTCTCAACTAACCCCTTTCTTCTTACTACTCGGCACCTTGACGGTTGGAATCCAAAAATACTCTGCGGCAGCCGCGCTATGCCAAGATGCGAAAAGCAGTGTAGGGGCTGTCAACTGTTTTGCGCCCGCCCAATGCTGCCCGAACGGCAAATGCCAAGTAGATTGCACACGTTCGACAAACACCCCATTGAGAGCACCTGCAGCGGGATGTGGCGCGATCGATGGCAGTGGCGATTACGGTGCTGAATGTTGGACATGTAATCCAACAGATAAAACAAAATGCAAAACGGGCATTTGGGACTGTTTCAACTGTCAAGATATTCCTGAACCAGATTTACACTTTCCCATACCGTCAGCTTCCTCAAGTAGTTGTATAGGCGGCTGCACCTCAAAATTCCATGAACCATGCGGAAACCTATCGTTTGCATGCCCCTTGGGTTGTTCCAATTCAACAGGAGGGATTGGTTTTTGTGCAGGCCCCACTTTCGTTGGAACATGTGCGGTAGGCACTACTGGCCAATGCCTTAAGAATGGAATCAGTAATTGCATAGCCAATCAATGGGTTCCCCAATACGCATCATGCTGTTGCCC
The DNA here is from genome assembly GCA_964441955.1 of uncultured Elusimicrobia bacterium. Classification (GTDB taxonomy): domain Bacteria; phylum Elusimicrobiota; class Elusimicrobia; order 2-01-FULL-59-12; family 2-01-FULL-59-12; genus CAYTWA01. The sequence continues at coordinate 168,822 of CAYTWA010000003.1, read as the reverse complement.
ATTTCCAAAAGCCCCCACCAATGATCACAACCGCGAAAACCAAACACTTTCTGAAGAATTGCCCATGGGTTCGATACTGGAAAACGCTTATGTTGGAGAGGGGCATCTTAATAAAAACTACACTTCACCTCTTCCCCACAAAAATCGCTCACTGAAACAAACACATGCCGTAAAATCAGAAACAAAGAGACCAACTCTTCTATCCCTGGAATGATTAGACCTGAATAATCCAGAATCCAACGTTCAAAAGGGTCCTCTGGCCCATATTTTTTTGGAATTGTGTTGTTATACTAGTAACCAGATGGCAATTAAAAAACTACGACTTATTACTCTACTGACAACCACAATTGTTTCATGCAGCTCCTTATGGGCCACAGAACCAATCTCCGATCGCTGCAACCCCAATCCTTGTGATCCTCAATGTAACGATGTAATCCCTCCATGTCCATGCTTTCAATTTGTTTCTGGCAGTACGTGCCAATCCGGAGGTTGTATTGACGGTAATTGCCTTACTGGTTTTCAAATAACATACGCTTGCGTGTCATGTCCACCAGCACCTCCACCACCACCTCCACCACCACCTGCTCCGCCAGGATGCACCTCATGTTCAGCCTGTAATTCTTGCGGTCAATGCGCTACAGGTGACGATTGTGGCTCGGGGTGTGGTGCGAGCGCCCCACCTGACACAGGGTGCCCTGTTACGTCGTGCGGAACCACTACCCCGGGTTTTTCAAATCAATGCGGAACATTAGCTCCAGACCCCAGCTTCACTTGCACGGATTGTGGCAGCGGCACTTACGGGTTCCCGAATTGCATTTGTGTTGGCACCGAATGCAACTGGGTGTATGACGTCGTTCGTTGTTGCTGTGTCGGGTCAACGCCACCCCCTCCAGCGCCCCCTCCGCCGCCTGTCAGCTTTCCAATTTGCCCAACTCAACCAGGTTTTAGAACTCTAAACAATTTCATCTACGTCCCTAACGGAACGTCTTTTCAGGTAATGCCTCAAGCCTTTATCCCTCCGCCGGATGGGACGCAGGGGGCTCCCTACTGGAACAATTATCAAACGGCGGGCAATATTGGGCAATTTTTGGCTTCTAATACGCCAAATGGCGGCATTTATTCTGGCGAGCAGGCCAATGCACCGGGTGGGTTTTATCTGGCAAACCGCTATCTAGCGGCTGGGAATACGGGTCTGTGCTCAGCGGCTCCGCCCAGAAATTTTTACTTCCGCAAGATCGTTAATCAAATTTCAGCTGAGTTATTGTTGGCTTCGGCTGGACAAAATAATGGGCCTTTTGGAACGGAAATTGGCGTATATAACCGCTCAAACCCTAACGATAAAACCGTCCTGTGGACTGCAGGTTCGCTTGCGAACGCTTCAGGTGGGTCAGATTTTACGTACAACAGCAACGTAGGTGCAGCACCTGCATTAGCGGTTCCGGGCGGCTTAGCCACTCGGACCATCAGTGTCGCCAACTTAACAGGTTCGGTTCCTTCATTTGGTTTCTATGCCAAGACGTGCTTGAACCCAATTGCCGGGACAGGCTGTCATGTTTTTTACAGTGATTCGGCTTTATCAAACCATCCAAGCGATGTAACGCAACCCAATGATTTCGAACCGGGATATCCGATCCCTTTTTATCGCCAACACTGGTCGCTGTTTACTTACCAAAGTGATCCGACCATTTACTACATCGGCTTTGAAGACTGGTTTGGGGACCACGCCAATGAGGCGGCGGGGGACTTTAACGATATCGTCATCCGCCTTAATCTAGCGCCCCCAAGCCCCTGCACCGGCGGTGACATGGTTTGTGGGTATGTCCGGTCGGCCGAAAGCAACACCGTGGTTTTGAAAAATGTGCCTGTTGAATTGCGCAATCAAGACGGGGGACTTTTGTTAACGCGCCACACCAACGCTTCGGGTTATTACGGGTTCACGGGAGTTCCGACTGGGCGTCAATACATTGTGAACGTCGTCGCAGATCGCCTTCAAGCGCCCAACCCCATCAAACGCGTCCTACCCACTCTGCCCGCCACCGGGTCCGGAGACAACGATTTCGAAATCCGCGGCTGGCCCGCCATCATCACAGTAACAGGCAAACCGGGAAGTACGGTTTTGCTTTCAGCTGGACAGGCTTACACAAATCCTCTCACTCCACGCTATGACTACACTGAAGTGAACCTATCTAACACAGCCTTAAAAAAAAGATATTTGATGGCTACTCTTGATCAAAGCGGGAAAACGAAAATGTCTGTTCCAGGGCATTCACCTTACTACCTCACATGCTGGAAGCCTGTCAAACAGGCGAACGGTTCAACCAGTTATCAGCGCTCCAGCACAAACCCTCCTGTACGTTCCGCTAATGCCATGATTGAACCGGGTGATACCAACGATATCATCGCTTGTCCGTAACGCCGGTCGTTTGTTAAACCGTAACCGAGGGGTTAGTCTGGTGGAATTGTTGTTGGCTGTGGTCATCCTCGGCAGCGTTGTGGCGACAGTTTCGTTAATTTTTCCAATATCCACGCGAAACACACTCGAAGGCCACCAGCGTATTCTGGCCTCCAACCAGGCGACCAACGCACTTGAAGAACAAAAGAGCCACACCTATCCTTACATCTTGCTGACTCCGGCATCCAGTTTTTCCGTCATCAATTGCAATTGCGCCGCGGAGGATTTGAGCCTGACCTCCGCCTTTCCCGTTGACCCAGACGGCACGCATGTTGCCAGCGGCACCACTTTCGTGCGGAAAACATGCGTCAATTACGCAGCTTCCGGAACTTGGGTTTCCCATTGCGGCGACCCCGATACGGGATATAAATATATACGTGTCCGAGTATCCTGGTTATCGGGGAATACCCCCCTTCATATTGAGCAAAGCACGCTTGTTTCACGCTAATAAACCTCCTGGCAACCAGCGTGGTTATTCAGTTATTGAGTTAATCATGGCTGCGGCCATTGCGGGGGTTGTGATAATGGCAGTGGTTCAATTGGTGCAGCCTATCAATTTGTTTTTTCAAAAAACTCGAGCTCGCCAAACAGCCGACATGGAAGCGCGCCGAATATTGGACACAATTCGAAAAACAATCGTCAATTGTGATTCGAGAACATTTGCGATTCAAACGTCCCCTGGAGCCCCGCCTAATTCTCACTTCACAATGAGCACTAGGGATAATACGAGCACTTATCAAATCATCTGGATGGGTGAAAACAAGGTTGAAATGTTTAAAATCACTGGAGGGAATACGAATAGGACAGTCCTTGGTACACATGTCACAGGGTTATCGTTTTCGATGACACCATTGGACCCAAGTGTCCTGACCGTCAGTCTTCAAATTGATATTCCATTGGACGCTTCGGGTCATGAAGAAAGCGTCTATTCTGTCTTATTGCCAAATCAAATTATTCAATTATCAAACGAATGAAGGATCAAACGAAATCATCTTTTAGAAACAATGTTCGCGGACAGGCCTTAATTCTTGGCGTGTTAATTGTCACCGTATTAATTATCAGCGTAGTGGCGATTGTTTCAATTATGCAATCGAGCTCGCATCATCAAGTGGATTCCCAAAAACGAAACAAAGGCCGTGCTTTAGCGGAAGCGGGCATTTCGCACGCCATCCAGCAACTGAGCGCCTCAACAACCACATGGAACCGGGCGCTAGCGGCTAACTTCAGTGGAAGCGATTGCAACACGGGAATAAATGTCGATCTTTCTTCCGAGGAGGCGTTTCGTATTTTTTGCACGACGGGCCCTGAAGCAAACCCAGGGCTGGAGCCTTACCAAGTTGGGGTCATTGCGGTTTCGTATATGCGCCATCAGAATCAAACGAATGTTCCCACGCGCGCCATTAAGGCGTACATTAATCAGCGAACATTGGGCATCGACTCGGCCTCGGGAATTCACGAGCCCGCAGCTTTACAGCTCGTTCGTCGTTCCAGCGTGACCAACAATACGCCATTGACTGTTCATTGGGGGCCAATTGTATGTCTTGATTCGGGTCAGGGAGCCAACGCCTGGCTCTTGCGCGGAACCATGAGAACTGAGGTGCATCCTCGGAGATATTCCATGGGCGGGCTGACAACAGATCAACCTATATTTGATAAAAGAGCTCCCATTTTTTCGTCTGGTTCGTATATGACAGATAATAGTAGTTACTGGGCATTCCAGCCCATGTTGATGCCTCCGCTCATTGATGAGGCTTACTATTTGAAACGGGCCACTGAAACCATCTCCATGACAAACGCGTATTGGCCCACCGATGGAATCGCCGGCCCACCCCTGGCACCCACGGACTGTGGGAGCGGTACACCGAATTGCTCGTACTTTGTGCCTTCAAGCAGCGCCGTTTTTTCACGTGCCGCACCGGGATATACGGTTCCAAGCCCCGGAACCGTTATTTGGGTGGATGGGGATGCCCAGTTGGACGTTGTCGATATGGATGGGGTAACCTTGATCGTAACGGGAGATCTGACTTTAGGCGATTCTTTGAGTGCCGGAGGAAGCGTTAAAAGCGCCACCAACGCCCTTCATGTCCCACGTGCCGCCTCACGAGAATACGGACTTAACTCTCAAATTACGCCTTGCTATACCTCGTTGGGGGGTAGTTGCGATTCAGATGCTACGCCGATTTTCCCCTCATTACCAGTCTATACGAGTGGCGGTGGGAAGGTTCAATTTCGTGGATTTATGTACGTTAAAGGTAATTTATTTGTTATGGGCCCCAGGTGGAATATGGCTGGCGCCATTCTGGTTGGCGATATGCGCTCGATGGGAGACCCTGGTCTGTTATATGTCGGTCCCCTTGGAAATTTGACACTTGCCTATGACGACTACATTGGCCAAGCTATTCAAGTAAGTCCTTCCGCTGGGACGGCGATCAAAGTAGTAATAGACAGGCAGTTTGATATTGCTGTTCCCTAGTGTCCATCAAAGGTGCCAGGCACCTTTGGCTTCGGCACCTTTGGCTTCGTAGCTCTGCCTAACGACCCACAGAAGCATGTTTTGTTGGCAAAGCATTTTGGCAAAGCTCGGCCCGACGGTAAAGTTGGGCGCTTTGCCAAAGTTGGCAGAGCTTGGCAGAGCACGTCCAGCGTTTCGCGCGGGGGGCGGTGTCACTTTGAAGTCATTTTCCTCACGGAAAAACAAGTAGAAAATAGCGCCATAATGAAAAAAAAGAGATAAAGAAATAGAGACGACGCTTTTTGCTTCTGTAGGACTTCGCTTTTCTGGTGCTTTTTTCTTTTTGTTATTCCGCAACGCGCTGCACTTCAAAGCCCTCGAAGCGTAACTTTTCAGACGGCCTCGGGAATAAAAACTGAGATAATCCCTCTAAGTCCAGCAGGGCAAGCTTAAATTAAAAATTAAAGGGACTTAAAAATGAGAAAAAAAGCATCTTGGGTGTGGTCGTATTTTATGGTCAGTCTATTGGCTCTTGGACTTTCAACCAGGGCGTATGCTATTCCCACAAAAATCACCTACCAGGGAACTCTGAAAGAAAAATCATTGCCGGTTAATGCAACGAAAAACATGCGCTTCCGTATTACCAATCAGCAAGGAACCCAAGTATATTGGTCCAGCAACGATATCGCGATAAAAGTGACCAACGGCCTTTTTTCCCAGGAACTGGACCCCACCGGGGTCAATTGGCAAGCGATCACACCCTATATCGAAGTCGCAATCGAAGGCCAAACGCTGACGCCCCGAGAACCGTTAAATGCCAGCATTTACGCTGTGATGAGCAGCGATATTGTGGATGGGGTGGTAACATCCGCTAAGTTGGCTTCCAGTGTTCAGGATAAACTTATTCCTTCCGGCATGATCGCCATGTTTGGGGGTCCTTGTCCCAACGGTTGGACCAGATTTGCTTCCTTGGACGATCGATTTCCTATGGGCGCTTCTTCGGCCGGAGGATTGGGAGGTTCCAATACCCACTACCACCTTATTTCACCGCACGCCCACGGTGTTTCGAATAACGGAATGGCTATTGCGATTGGCATTCGCAATGTGGATTACGATAATTTTCTGGTTATTCAGCCGGGTGGAGGGGTAGGAAGCTATTCTGCGACTACAGCAGGCTCCTGGTATGGCTATGGGAACGCCATGGGGCACCCCGCTCCAACAGGAACAAATTCAGGCAATGTCCCGGTCAGTGGCCCTAAAATAACTGGCACGACTGATTTAACGGTCCAGGGAGCTGCAGGCCAAACCAACCCGCCCACGTCAATGGAGTCTTCGATCCCTCCGTATGTAAAAGTCGTTTACTGTCAGAAAAATTGACCTTCCATTCACACAAATTTGTGTTTCCCTCTAAAGGGTGGCTAGACCGCTCAATTCAAATCGTTGATCGTGTTTCAATAGGGTTATTTGCAGCATTGCTTCTGTTTGTTGTTTTTAGAGACCGAAGCTTCTGGCTCGATGAGTGTTTCATTATCGATATTTTAAAGCATTCAACATTTCAAGAAATCTTATCCGGAGAAGCGCTCGCCCATTCTCAAAAATTCCCCCGCTTGTATTTAGCGTTCTTGGACGGCCTAGGGAAAATTTCAAACTACTCGACGTTTTGGCTACGGTTGCCAAGCCTGGTATTGGGTGTGTTAGGTCTGTATGCCTGGCGCCATGTTTTTAAGCGGACGCTGGCGCCTTTACAATTGAATGGTCTTTTGGTCTTTTTGGCGACATCCTTACTGCTCTGGAACGGGCTCATCATTTACTACTGCTATGAACTCAAGCCCTATTCGGCGGATTTATTTTTTTCGGGGGCCATATTCCTAGCCTATTTGAAATGGGTCCTACCCTTAGGGGATTTTCGTCAAATGGCGACGCTCATGGCTGCAGGCTGCCTATTTTCATACGCGGCCATCTTCGTGTCGTTTGCGTTGCTCTTTACCTTGGGAATTGATGCGACATTAAACTCTTCGCAGAGACAGCGAAGGTGGAAGTCCTTTGGTCTATTGACGAGTGTATTTCTTTTGACTCTATTTCTTGTCTGGCGGATTGATGTCCGCAAAGGCGAACGGCCCGCAGGAGGGGGAACGCTGCACCTGTATTGGGCCGATTTAATGTCCAAGGGTGAAACCGTCGGAGAGCGCGCTTCGTCAACGCAAGTCTTGCTTAAAAGATCCGTCACACAATGGTGGCGGCCGGACATTGGAGTCATCAACGAGCGCATGCTGCCGGAAAGTCAACGTCTGCCTAATGTCGAAGGTTTATGGGGAAAACCGGATGTTCGAAATGCAGCACTTCTGCTGGTCCTTTATGTCCTATTCCTAACTTTTAGAAATCGTCAAAACGACACACAATTTATCCAGGCGGCATTTGTTTTATTTCTGGTGGCAAGCGCGTTGGCTTACTTCCGACTATACCCTTTGGGGCCAATGCGACTCTGTTTGCACTTACTACCGTTCTCAATTTTAATTCTTGTCGGTGCAATAGGAATTTGTATTTCTCGTTATGAAAAATATTTATTTGCGCGTGTCGGTGCCTACTTTTTCTCGTCTTGTTTTTTGTGGTTAGTTTTATCCCAAATGACCCTTGTTCTGAAGGTCGTGGGCTCGGCAACGATTCCTGAGAATGCCTATCAGGCGATACGTGTGGGTGAGATTCAACCTGCAGATCAAGTTTTTTATCCTTCTTCGTCAAAACTGATGATCGACTCCATTCCCTCATCTAAGCGTCTCCCCACCTTTCACTTACTGGATGACATTTCCCAGATGCCAGCCCCGGTACCCGGTGTAGGCCGATATTACTTATGGATCAATGGGGCGGATGCTGTTTTGAGATCTCAGCTGTTTACTTTTGAAAATAAGGGGCAGCTTCAGCTTTTATACGGTCCCCCGGAAGATGCGCGTATGGCTCTTTATGGGTTTAACATGTAGAACATGTTTGGTGTCATTCGGAAGTCATTTTTCTAATAGAAAAAGTAAAAAAAGCGTCATACTAAAAAGGGATAAAGACGGTGGCTATGATGTCATTTGTTGCGTTATAAATTAGCTTCGTTTTTAGCCGCTATTAATGAAATTTCTTTTTGAATACTACCTTCTTGTTTTATGTGGTGTCGCTATAGGTATTGCACTTGGTATATGCATACAAAAATACTCACGCAATAATACTCTTAGCGATAAAAATCTCTTCCCTAATAAATTATTGTTTTTGCTTCTCATCATTTTTTTGTGCTGGGGGTATCTGCGCTCACCAGCCTTTTATTCAAAAAGATTATGGGGGATGCTAGGCGACAATTACATTTACATGAACATCGCTTTGGAGACGCCCGCGTACTACAACCCTCAGCATTTTGTTTACCCTTGGGTCCCCGGACAGATAGTGAAGGTAATGGAAAAAGTGGGTGCTTTGCGGAAATCCGATCCTTTTTTCCGTGAAAAGGCTTACCGTCTTTCCACGTGGCCTTCTCGGTTGCTTATTCCATTAAGCGTTTTGTTTCTTTTTTGGTGCTTGCTTCGGACCGGGTGGCCGCCAAGAGACGCGTGTCTAAGCGCGTTTCTTATGGCTACCGCTCAAGGATGTTGGCTTTGGGGAATCCAAGGAAATGCTCTCGGAGTAGCGCTCGCGGTTGAAATCGCATGCGGATCATTTTTCATGCTTTGGCAGTCTCGTCCCCATCTTTGGTTAACAATGCTCATGGGGTTTAGCGTGGCGATGGGCTTATTTGCTCATATCGCGACACTTTATTTCGCGATTGGGGGCTATATCGCGGTTTTAATGTTGATTCGAAAACGATGGATCGATTTGGTGTTTTTCCATGTGCCCCTATTTATTTTGGCGACAGCGTTTTATGCATGGACTGCGATGGATGTGGGAACTTGGTATTATCAAGAAATATTTTGGCGGTTGGCGGATAAATCGGTTGGAGGGTTTGGCCGGGATGAGTGGGTGCTCGCTTTTAAAAATAACGCGGTCAACACTCTCGTCAATTTATCCGGTTTTTGGGCTCCCCAGACCATTTTTGATTTTACTCTGATCACTCTTCAAATTGTTTTATTGACGGCATTGGCGACGTTGGTTTTTGTGAATTGGAAAAATACTGAGCGAGATATAACGTTTCGGCGCGAAATCTCTTTCCCTCTAATCGTTTCGACGGTTATTTTTGTGGGCTTTTTGTTTCGTTCTTCCGGAACACAGTACTTCGCAGTAGCCACGGCATCCGCTGTTATGGTGTTATGCGTCGTGTTGTTTCGTTTGGTGAACCCAAAATTGAAACCCATGCAAGACTGTCTTGTGCTGCTCTTTCTTTTGAGTAGATTTTTGTATTCGGGTTTTTCTTCCGAAAGCGTTTTTGTGATGAGTCGATTGGCAGACTACGATTATCTTCAGCCAAAAACGAAAACGCTTACGGGGGAAGAACGATACACCCCTGATGCCATCGCGAATTATTACGCTGCAAAACTTCGTCAAAAATAATCTTCAAAATGGTCTCGCTTGTTCCGCGTTATGCAGCTACCCCCTGATGCGCGGCTTAGTAGCTCTGCCAAATGGCCTACAGGAACTTGTTTTATTGGCAAAGCTTTTTGGCAGAGCTCGACCCGATGGTAAAACTGGGAGCTCTGCCAAAGCTGGCAGAGCTTAGCAGAGCTTATTTAGCGTTTCGGGCGAAGTGGCGGGGTCACCTTGAAGTCATTTTTTCTAACAGAAAAACAAATAGAAAATAGCACCCTCCTAAAAAAGGATAAAGGAATAAAGACGGCGCTTTTTGCCTCTAGGGCTTTGTCTCACTGGCGCTTTTTTTATTTTGTTATTCTGTGCCGCATGGGAGCCGCTCGTCCGGGACCCACGAAGTTCAACATTATTCCCTTTTAAAACAGACCAAAAGACTCAAATTCAACGACCCTATCTCGGAGTACGCTATCTCCCATCATGACCTCCCTCTACCGCAGTGTTCGTCAAATTAAAACCGGTCTTTTAACCGTCTTGTGCGCGGGGTCCATCTCTTTTAATGTCGCGGCCCCTGACAGAAGGAATTTGCCGGCCCCATGCTCAATAGGGGTCGCAGACCAGGCCTTAGCACCGGCATACTTAAGCGGCACCCGCGGTTTGCTTGTCGCGCGCAGCGGCACCTTATTGAGCTTTGCCGGGCTCTATAGTCTTTTTGTTTTGACGGAGTCGGATAAAACCGTCTTATTTGGCACAGTGACGCCACTGACGCTGCGGGTCTTAGGGCGCCTGAGCCGCCGATGGATTCCCCCAGCCAATTGGGCCTATAGGTTTACAAACAGCCAGCATTACTTTGCCTGGCTGATTGAACGGCTCTCCCACCCCGATCAGGCGCCGGCCTGGCTGAGGCAACCTGACGCAGCGACACGTCAAAATTTGCCCAGGTTAGAAGGGGCCTTCACAACACGCACGGGACTTGGCTGGCTGCATGAGCTCCCCCTAGACCTTCAGCAAGCCGTCATCCAGACGGCGCGTGCCACTTATGCGCGCGTACCGAAGTTGGAGTCCTACGATTGGCCGGCTAAGATTTTGTCGCGGCGAATTTTGGATGCGCTCAACATATTTGAATCAAGGCAGGCCGACTTCCGTCATATGGAACGCAACATCGAACGCCACCCACAAGAATTGATTTGGCCCATCCGCCGCGCAAGCCTTTTAGCGGACCTTGGTCTTTTCAACTGGGCGATCCAAGCCCTAGATGCCTTAGGCCCTGGCGCAGCCGCACATTCAGAAACCCTCCGGACACGCGTTCGCGCGACGTACGGTCGTCAACCTTCGGAGCTTACCTTGGAATTGCTTGATGCCGCCCGTCAAGCAAACCCGGGAGATTTTGAATTAATTTGGATTGGTCTTGACTATTTGATTCGTTCAAACCAATTTAAAAAATCACGCGAATGGGCGCTGCCTGCGACCAACTGGAATTATCTCAATTTAAACGAGGCCCTTTGGAAGGCCAAAATTCATCTGGGTTTGAAACACTACCAGCGTGCCCAGAAAATCTTGTTTCTCATTTTATCGGCCGACCCGCTTCACCCCGAGGTGTATGACCTTCTGTCATCCATTCCGGATAATAAAAAGTACGCACAAGCCCTAGAGTTAAAGAAACCTCCTTTATCCCTTCTTCAAAAATTTCAGGACCCCGTTTTTCGGTCGCGGTGGTTAAATGTATCGGCATAGAAATCATTTTTTCTTTTTGTTATGCCGTGCCGCGCGGCCCCATAGAATTCCCCGCAAAAATCGCTAGAATACGCTCGATGAGTATTTCTAAAAAAGATGTTGAACATGTGGCGCGCTTGGCGCGTTTGGCGTTAACGGAGGATGAAAAAGAGCGCTATACCTCTCAGCTAGGCGCCATCCTCACCTACATTGAAACGCTGAATCAGCTTAAAACCGATCACGTGCCACCGGCGACTCATGCCCTGCCGCTGGCCAACGTTTGGCGAAAGGATAGTCCAGAGGTTCACGTTCTTGCCACACAGGAAGAACTGCTCATGAACGCGCCGGAACGCGAAGGGCCCTTCTTTAAAGTTAAGAAAGTCATCGACTAATGCCCACCCTCTCGGCTCTCGACATCGCGGAGAAAGTCCGGCGAAAAGACGTCAGCGCGGAAACGATCACCCAAGGCTACTTAGAGGCGATTCGAAAGCACGAACCCTCCGTCAATGCGTTTAACCGCGTTTACGAAGAGGAAGCATTACTGCAGGCACGCTCTGTAGATGCCAAGATTTCTGCGGGTCAAACGGTCGGCGCCCTGGCCGGCGTCCCGGTCGCGATTAAAGACAATATGCTGATCAAAGGGCTGCCCTGCACGTGCTCGTCTAAAATTTTGAAAAACTACGTAGCCTCTTACGATGGAACGGTCATCCGCAGGCTCAAAGAAGCGGATGCCATTTTAATCGGCCACACGAACCTTGACGAATTCGCAATGGGCTCTTCCACCGAAAACTCCGCTTTCCAGACGACTAAAAATCCCTGGGATACCGCACGCATCCCCGGCGGCTCCTCCGGCGGCAGTGCGGCGGCGGTGGCCGCGGGGATGGCTCCGCTTTCGCTTGGAAGCGACACTGGCGGGTCGATTCGCCAACCGGCGGCGCTCTGCGGCATCGTCGGCCTTAAACCGACGTATGGCCGCGTCTCGCGCTTTGGCTTGGTCGCGTTTGCCTCTTCGTTGGACCAAATCGGCCCGTTTGCCCGCTCCGCCAAAGACGCTGCCCTTTTAATGAACGTCATCAGCGGGCACGACGACCGCGATTCCACGAGCCTTAACCACGCCGTGCCCAATTACTTCGAGGGGCTTGAAAGAGACTTAAAAGGCCTTCGCATCGGTCTTCCCAAGGAATACTTCATCAAAGGCATGGACGCCGAGGTCGAAAGCGCGGTTCGAACGGCGGTTCAGGTTCTGGAAAGAGCCGGGGCCATGATCAAAGAAATTTCGCTGCCCCATACGGAGTACTGCCTGGCGGTGTATTACATCCTAGCCCCTTCCGAAGCCAGCTCGAACCTCTCACGTTTTGACGGCGTGCGCTACGGCCACCGTGCCGCAGGCGCTGCCAACCTTTTAGAGCTATTCGAAAAGAGCCGCGGCGAAGGGTTTGGCCCGGAAGTAAAGCGCCGCATTATGTTGGGCACATACACGCTTTCCTCCGGCTACTACGACGCCTACTACGCCAAAGCCCAGAAAGCGCGCACGCTGATCAAACAGGATTTTGATAACGCTTTTAAAGACGTCGACATGATCGCCACGCCCACCAGCCCTTCGCCTGCCTTTAAAGCCGGCGAGAAAGCGGCGGACCCCTTGCAGATGTACCTGTCGGACATCTTCACGATCTCGTGCAACTTGGCGGGCATCCCGGGCATCTCCATTCCCTGCGGCTTTACGAAAAGCAGGCTACCCATTGGCCTTCAACTGCTGGGCAGACCTTTGGACGAACAAACGCTGTTGGCCGTTTCGCACCACTACCAGGAAACGACGCATTGGCATCTTGAGGAACCTCCCCTCACCCAGCCCCCTCCCGCAGGGAGAGGGAAGAATTGAGGTCGTCTATGGTCTATGAAACCGTCATCGGGCTGGAAGTGCATGTGCAGCTTAAGACCGACTCCAAACTCTTTTGCCGCTGCCCCACGACGTTTGGCGCAGACCCCAACGCCCACGTCTGCCCGGTATGCTGTGGTCACCCGGGCGTTTTACCCTACCTTAACCAGAAGGCCGTGGAGCTTCTCGTCCGCGCCGGTTTAGGGCTTGGCTGCCAGATTGCGCCACATTCCGTTTTCTCGCGGAAACAATATTTTTACCCCGACCTTCCCAAGGCTTATCAAATTTCACAATTCGACCTGCCGTTGGCTTTAAGCGGAAAACTCGACATCGTGACGCCGGATGGTAAAACGAAAACAATCCGCATCCATCGCATTCATTTGGAAGAAGACGCCGGCAAGTTGATGCATGCCATTGGCGCCCGCGAATTGGACTATTCCCTGGTCGATTTAAATCGGGCCGGCATCCCCTTAGGTGAATGCGTCTCCGAACCAGACATGCGCAGCCCCGAAGAAGCCCATGCCTATCTGTCAGCGCTCAAAGCCGTCTTTCAATATTTGGACATTTCCGATTGCGACATGGAAAAAGGGTCGCTTCGCTGCGACGCCAACGTCTCGCTGCGGCCGGTCGGTCAAAAAGAATTCGGCACGCGAGCCGAGATCAAAAATTTGAATTCGTTTAAGGCTGTTAAAGAGGCCATCGAACATGAAGTGACGCGCCAGGCCGAGATTTTGGACGGGGGCGGCCGCATCATCCAAGAAACGCGGCTATGGGATGAACACGCCGGCGCCACACGCAGCATGCGCTCCAAAGAACAGGCGCACGACTACCGCTATTTCCCTGAACCCGATTTAGTCCCCGTGGATTTGAAAGAAGACTATTTAAATGGCGTGCGCCAAACGCTGCCGGAACTGCCCACCGCCAAAAAGATCCGCTTTATGAATGATTTAAAACTATCGGAATACGATGCGAGCGTGCTGGTGGGCGAGAAGGCGTTGGCGGCCTACTTTGAGAAAGCGGTCTCCAAAGTGGGTGCCGAGTCGGCCAAGCCGATCACCAACTGGATTACAACAGAACTCCTGGGTCGGCTAAACGCGGCCAAGCGCTCGATTGAAGACTCTCCCGTATCTCCGGATCATTTAGGCGAGCTCATCGGCCTCATTCAAAAGGGGACCATCACCGGAAAGGCTGCTAAAGAGGTGTTCGGACATATGTTTGAAACGAGCGAAGCCCCGGCAAAAATCGTGGAAGCTAAGGGACTCACCGCCGTAAGCGACGAAGGGGCTATTAACAAATGGTGCGACGAAGCGATTGCCGAATCCGCGAAAGCCGTGGCCGAATACAAAGCCGGCAAGGAGCGCGCCATCGGCTCCATCGTGGGCCTCGTCATGAAAAAATCCCAAGGCAAAGCCAACCCACAGCAGGTTCATCAGAACCTAGTCAAAAAACTGGCTCATTAACCCATGGCCAAACACGTCTATCATCGCGGAGTCAAGAACTTTTGGCATCAATATCGTTTGTTGCTCGATGAGTGGATTATTTTCGATTATTCATCGAATCAAATGAAAAAGATTGCTCACGGGTCACCCTTTTCTTTTGAAACTTCGGACAAGGGCTTGTTTTAGACCTTCCTTAAGGGAATAAAAATACCGTGAAAGTGCCCAAGTTAACCATGTCCCCACTTCTTAAGAAAGCGGAAGAGGCTATGAAGGCTGCCGTACGGCAAGTCATGATCGACCACAAACAAAAAAAGCTCCCCATTTATATCCTCCAAAAGAACAAAATCGTTCGCATCCCCCCCCAACGAATCAAAATTCGCTGACTCGCGCCATCCAGGCCCTGTCGCATTCTTACCCCACGGACGGGGTTAATCCGTCCATTGGCTGTTCCATAAGCCGAACTCGTCCCTTGTCTTTCTTATCCAGGGGCTTGCCCGTTTAAGGGATTCCAATCGGTCCAGTTCGAGGGTTTCGACCGCCGACCGTAAGCTTGCCTCATCTTTGTCGCGGCTCTCGACCGCGACCAAAAAACGTTGAGCGACGATGACGTGGCAGTGATTTTCGCCGGTTTTTTTGACAACCTTTTCTTTGATAACGCGGCCGTTCAACCGATACACACGTTCGACGACGGCATCGTCCTCTTTTTCAAAATGAGATTGGGCCCAACTTGCCCAGGTCGACCCTTCTCCCGCCGAAGCGTTGTCGGTGATCGCCAAGCGGACCTGTTGGCCTTTTGGTTTGCCGTACGTGGCCTCCATATGCGTGCTGATCTCACCAGGAATACCGCTGCGAAAGCCTCGGATGCGCCATAGGTCAAGCCCGACAAAGGTATCTGGAAAAAACGATTTCATTTGGCTTAGTCGAATCGGGTTTCGCTTCGCCGGTTGGGTATTCGTTTCGTTGGCCGAGCTCTGGTGGCCCCACAAAAACCCACTCACTCCGGCAACCAGGAGCGCGAGGACAAACCGTCGACTCACGGCGATGTGAAGATGGAGGGAGGGCTCGCCCCGCCTCCATCATTTTGCTTCCCTTGGGACATATCGTTAAACGTTTGCCGCTAGAGCATCGTGTCGGCTTCGTGGATGACGAGGGCTTGGAGAGTCTGGCGGTCCAGGAAGGCGACATCCGCATTCGGGTGGCGGCGCTCGGGGCCAGGGACATGGACCAGCAAGGTCGACTGGCCTTCATGCGTGCGAACGTCCAATAACCACCCCGAAAGCGATTGTCCGCCGGTTAAGATGAATGTGGCCAGCGGCAGTGTTAGCCCCGTCTTTTTATCCGACGCTTGCCGGCGCTTAAGCAGCTCGTCGAGCGCCTCCGTGAGGCTTCGAGCGCTCAATTTGGCCAGCGGCTGCACGATTACAGCGCCTTCTCAAGTTCTGTTTGAAAGGCGGGATAGCCGGGGGTCCCGCTCGCGCCCTCCGCGGCATTAAGGTAGGCGGTTAAAACGCCGCTTTTAAACTCCGCTTTCACCTGCTCATTTTTGGTCACATTTTTAATGACAATTTTTTTTAGCGCTTTTTTAACAGCCTCTTTTCCAGCCTTGTCCGTGCAAACGGCTTCCGCCCCCTGCAAAGGCTGTTCCCAAACCGACCACAAGCCGTCCAAGGCCGCCGCACTGCCGCCAAAACTCGCCCAATCAATGTCGACCGATACAGACGACAACGCCCCATCGGTCCGCCCGCCGTAATCCTTCAATGTTTCCGGAATGCGCTTTTTGTATTCTTCCTTGGCCCTATTTTCAGCAAGTCCCATAAAAGCTCCTCCTTATGTTTTGTGCGACTCGAAACATATACATCCCATTTTTCATTTTGGCAACCAAAACTTCCCCAAAGACCTTGTCGTCATCCCCGAATGCCCCTGTCGGGGATCCATCTACCTCCCACAACTTTGATGGATTCCCCGCCAAAGACTGCGGGGAATGACGATATAAGGAAGCTCTGTTTGGCAACCCCCTCCACAGAAGGGGAGAAAACAACTGCTACAATCCTTGCGTTGCAAGTCCGCTTCGAACGCAAGCCTGAGTTACCTACCTTCACTGCTGCGATTTGATCGGTATCACGGGGCCTTGCCCCAGTTTCGAATTAAAGGAGACGTACCTTACTATGGAAAACAGACTCTATGTCGGAAACCTACCGTTTGATATCTCGGAAGATCAGCTCCACGAGCTTTTCTCCACGCACGGCGAAGTGACCAGCGCACGCTTGATCACGGATTTCAACACCGGCCGCTCACGCGGATTCGGGTTTGTCGAAATGAAGACTCCCGAAGCTGCCCAAAACGCCATCACCAACATGAACAAAGCCAAAGTTGGCGAACGCGAACTCGTGGTGAATGTGGCTAAACCTCGCGAAGAGCGCAGCAGTGCGGCGGCGGGCGGTGGCAATCGGGGCGGCTTCGGCGGCAACCGCAGCAGCGGTTTCGGTGGCGGTCGAGGCGGATTTGGCGGAAACCGGGGCGGCAACAGCGGCGGAGGGTTTGGCGGCGGTCGCGGTGGTTACGAACGCTCCTCTCGCTACTAAAAACACTCTAAATAAAGAGTCGTTTTTGTAAGCACAAAACCCTTCGAGAAATCGAGGGGTTTTTTGCGTTTTAAGGGCGTTCTTTTGGTCGTTTGGCTGCGCGTTTTGGTGTCTGTTAACCGGATGTTCACCTTCCAGTCATAGGGGCTTAACACATTTCGGATAGCCTTAAGCCATGAAGATCAAACGAAGTCACCTGCTGATGGGCTTGGTTTTCTTGGCTGGCGCGGCTCAAGCCGTCCCAACACCCATCCAAACCAAGTTCGGCGCGGAGGCCAAAGCCGGTGAAACCAAATTTCGCCGCCCCGAAGATCTTTTGGATATGGTTCCTTTTTTAAGCGGCATTCCTCGGCATTTCATACTAGGGAATGGGTTTAAAATGAAGTTGGGGGTCGACAATTTGCGCATTGACCATATGGGTTATCGCTCCTCTACCCGAAAAGATGCCCGCGATTGCATGGTGGGCTTTAGCTATACCACCCCGGTCGCCGGCTTCTTTACCACCCGCATCGATCTACCTCTTGTTACCTCGATCACCCCTCGCGTGCAAGACTGGACGGTGAGCCGCCTGGGCGATTACACCGCCTACTTCTCCCGAGGAGCTGCCGCCGGTCCCTCGCTTCGATTCGTCCTAACCGCCAAGTTTTAAGTTAAGGTTTGTAGTAGGTAAGCGCTTCGGGTAGTTCTTCTTGAATTTTTCGAATCCTAGTGTCATCGGACGGGTGAGTCGATAAAAATTCCGGAGGTTTTTGCCCTCCCAGTGCCTTCATCCGCCCCCAAAACGTCGGAGCGACTCGCGGGTCATAACCGGCTTTGGCCATCAAGATAAGGCCGATATGGTCGGCCTCCGATTCCTGCTTACGGCCAAAGGGAAGGGCTACCCCAATACCGAAAGCGGCTTGAATGGCCTGCTGAGCCCCTGCGCTTTTCCCCTGCATTAAAACGGCCAACGGTAAGGTCATCAATTGCTGGTCACTCATGCGCTCAGCGCCATGGTGGGCTAACGCATGGGCGACTTCATGTCCCATAACCACCGCCAAGCCCGTATCGTCTTGGGTTAGCGGCAAAATGCCCGTATACACCGCGATCTTGCCGCCCGGCAAACAAAACGCGTTCACAGTTTTTGGGTCATCGATTACTGTAAATTGCCAGTCCCAGTCCGGTTTATCGGCAGCGGCAGCAATGCGCTTGCCGACCCGGGTCACCACGGCATTGGCTTCGACATCCGTCGAAATTTTGTTTTGCTTTTTAACCTCCGCGTAGGCTTGCGCTCCCATGTTGTTTTCATCATCTTGGGAAATCAAATTAAGCTGTTTGCGGTTGGTATAAGGCACCGTGGCGCAACCTGCGAAAAAACTGACCAATGCCAGGGCAATTAGAAAAGAAAATGGCCTTTGCATGCCATGATTGTAATACACCCGATATAATCCACTTCAATGTATTCTTATTCGCGCCTTGACACCTTTGAGCAGTGCCCTCGCAAGTACAAGTTCCGGTATATCGATGGCCTTAAAACCGAAACCGAAGGGGTGGAAGCCTTTGTCGGAAAACGCGTGCATGAATCGTTGGAAAAATTATACCGGGATTTAAAACTGACGAAGCTAAGCAGCCTTGAGGAGATTTTAAGCTTCTACGAGCAGGAATGGGGCAAAAACTGGCATGGCGGCCTCCGCATCGCTCGTGCGGATTTCACCCCCGGCCATTATTTTGAACTTGGACGTCAATGCCTGAGGGACTATTACAAGCACTACCATCCCTTTACCCAGGGCAAAACGATCGGCTTGGAAGAGCGGATCGAAATGAAGTTTCCAGATGGCCCTCGTATTCACACTCTCCAAGGCTACATCGACCGCATCACGTGGATCCCCGAAACCGAAATGTACGAGATCCACGACTATAAAACGAGCCAAACGCTGCCGACGCAGGAGGACGCGGACGACGATCGCCAATTGGCGCTCTACCAGCTTGGACTTTTGCAGCGCTGGCCGGATGCCAAACAGTTTAAGTTGATTTGGCATTACTTGGCCTTTGATAAAGAATTGGTATCGACCCGCGCCCCGGCCGACCTTAAGTCTTTGCAGCAAGAAATCGTAGAGACGATCCATCAGGTTGAAAACGAGATGAAAATAGGCCGCTGGGAGGTCCGTACGAGTCGCCTGTGCGATTGGTGCGAGTATAAACCGATTTGCCCGGCCTGGAAGCACCCCGTTCAAATGGACGAACTTCCGGTCAATGAATACTTAAAAGACCCCGGAGTGGTCTTGGTCCGCACTTACGCCGAACTGGAAAAACAAAAGGCCGACCACCAAGCCGCCATCAAATCGGTGGAGGCCGAGCAGAAAAAAGTGGCCGACGCCCTCATAGCCTTTGCCGAAAAAGAAGGCGTTAGTGCCATTGACGGGCCCGACCACCGGATTGTGATCAAATCGGAAGAAGAATTTAAAGCGCCCCGTAAAGGGGAAGACCCATTCGCCTGGGAACTTTTGCGCACGACGCTTAAAAACGCGGGAAAGCTCGAAGACGTCTCCACCGTCAATGCCGCCATGCTTAAATACGCCATAAAAAGAGGGCGATGGCCGGAAGATTTGGTGAAGTCGATTAGAAGCCTCATCACCCAAGGCGTCACCCAAACGCTCTCGCTGGTAAAAAAATGAACCGTTCAAAACCGGAATTGATTATTTTTGACTTGGGCCGTGTGCTGATCGATTTCGATTTCAAAAAAGTTATTCGAAACCTAAAAAACCATACGCATTTGGATGAAAAACAAATTCGTCGCTTTTTTGAGACCACCCCGCTTTGGGATGCGTTTGAACGCGGCACGGTGGCCCCCGAGGATTTCTTCATCCAATTGTCCCATGCGCTGGGGCTTAAAAAACTCTCCTTTGAGACGTTTGCCGTATTCTGGAACGACATCTTTACGGAAATGCATGAATCGGTGGCGATTTTAAAAAGCCTAAAAGGCCGCTACCGTTTGGCGCTTTTGTCCAACATCAACCCCATGCACTGGGTTCATGTGCAAAAACATCACGCATTCCTCAAATGGTTCGACCACCCCATCGCCTCCTATGCCATTGGCCTGCGTAAACCTGAGAAAGCCATCTACCAAAAGGTATTGGAATTAGCCGGCAACGTCCCGGCAGACAAAGCCATGTTTTTTGACGACGTTCAAGAGCACATCACCGCGGCGCGGGCCTTGGGAATTGAGGCCCATCAGTTTACAAGCGCCGCGCAGCTGCGCCGTGATTTAGCGCACGTGCTCAAATGAGGTGGGCTCTCCTATTTCTAGCCGCGCCGCTATTGGCCGAGCCTCTGGCCGACGTCAAAGCGCTAAACAGCCAGGTTCGCCGCAGCGAAGGTCGCGAGCAAAAACGCTCGGCCAACGAAGCCCTGGAAGCGGCCCGGCTCGCCGTCAAAAAATTGCCCCAAAGCCCTGAGGCCCACGCCTATTATGCCGAAGCCCTGGGGCAATGGGCCAATATCCACAAAGGCCTGGGGAGCTTAAAGCGCGTCAAAGAGGCCGTGACTCATTTACAAGAAGCCCTCCGCCTTAACCCGCGCTACGCCTATGCCCATATGCTGCTTGCCTCTTTTTACCGCGAAGCCCCGCGCGGCATTTCGGTAGGGGATAAAAAGAAAGCTCTCTTCCATGCCCAAAAGGCCGTCGAATGCGCCCCGCAATACGCCATCCACCACTTGACCTTGGCCAAGGTACTGTTGGACTATGACCGCAGGGCCGAGGCGATTCATGAACTTCAAACGGTGTTAGCTCTAAAAGCTCCGGAGGATGCCATTGCCGAAACCAAAACCGACCAAGCCGCCGCCCAAAAGCTTCTGGAAAAGTGGCATGGGCACTAAACTTTTATTTCTGCTCCTTCTTGGCGCACCGGCCTGGTCTCAAGGGTTCTTGCCCGCCGGCAGCAGCCGCACGGTGTCCGTGGAACGCTCATCCGCTCCGGTGCCCGTTGGCGGACACATCAACAATGAGAACGTGTTGGTCAAAAATAGTGAGGGTCAAATACGCACGCTTCTGTCCTACAAAACGGCTTTAGAAATCCTTGTCGTATCCTTTATTTCACAGGACTGTCCGGCGGATGAAAAACCCTGGCGCATCCTAAAAGGATTGGAAGAACGCTATGCGGGATGGCGCGTGGCATTTGTGGCGGTTACCCCCAAGACGCAGGAATCGCTCACGCCGCTTCAAGCCGACTTTAAACGCCGGCGCCTTAATTGGCCGCTATCGCACGACCCGGGCGGCTTGGCCGCCAAAGCGTTGATGGTCACGCAACTGCCGACGGTGGTCTTGGTGGATGAAAGCGGTTTTATTCGCTACCGCGGCCCGATTGAAAAAACGGAAGAGGCGCTTAAAAATTTGATTGGGCACGTGGACCCCATTCGAGACCCAGAACCGCTCATCCAAAACGCCTGCGGGGACCTGTGACTCGCCTGCTGCGCTTTTTGCCTTCCCGCCCCTGGTCGTTAAAAGCTTGGAAAAGCTGGTTTTCCTACGTTCACTGGCGGCTTGAAACCTACGGCCTCTACTACCCCGACGGCCGCTTTCATCACCAAGCGCTGCGCAGGCTGCTTCACCAAGCGCCCTCTTATTTCCAGTGGCTTGGGGACATGACCGCCCTTTCCAAAGCCCGAAGGCCCATCACAAAATAAACCTCCGCCCTATTCTCCAAACCCTTCAAAACCTTTAGCATCCCGGCATGGCGCTCATCTCTCTACGCCTTACGGTGGTTTTTTTTACCGCCTGTTTAATTTTCCGTGAAGCCACGCCCCTGCCGGTTTCACGGCCTACGATACCCCCCTCGGCCTTCCAATCCGAAGCGCTGGCTCCGCTCGCGCTTTGGATGCTCACTTGCCCCGAACCCACGTTGGCCACGAGCGTTCGAGTCATCGGAAATCGATGGAGCGTGGATCCTTCTGATTTTTCCTTTTCATGGGTAATTAATCTATGGTCTGCGATGGCGTTTGCATGGATGATGGTCTTGCCGGGGGGAGATGCTATCTCCAGTCAGGTTCAGGCCGACCGCGCTTTGCTCATGACCCATATACCCGAGGGATTTACGCTTAGCGTTAAAAATACCACCGACAAAAGCCTAGGCGAGCTCATGCCTCTTGAAATTTGGCTTTCAATAGTCGACGACTTAAAGAGTCTTTTGACAGCAACCTCTATGAATGAAGAAGTCTTCGTTGACCTTAAAGAAACGAACCCCGGCGTCATCACGGTAAGAGTCGGCCCTGTTTGGCGCACTCCACGACCGGCCACGACTACGGCCATTCAAAAACGATTTGCAAATGTGAACCCAAAACCAACTTTCGAGTGGACTTCCGGAGAAGAAGGAGAGGAATGGGCCACATTTATTTTCAGATCAAAGCCCGCGGTGATGCCGTCGCCTTTGCCATTTTCTACCCCTCCACCCCTGCCGCCTCAACCATCACCCTCCACTGCCGCTTCCGGTTCGAACTCAAAAATGAGCTTTAGACTTTTATCCAAAGCGGAGCTACCGGGCTTATCGAGGACCGCTTTGATTTTTTCGCTTCAGGACGGGGGGTCGGCGATCGTGGATTTAGCCGCTCGTCAGATACGGTTTATAGATTCCAACAATGGAGAGATAGGGACTCATCCCTTTTCAAAACATTCGATTTCATACACGGCCGCCGCCATGAGTCCGGATGGAAAAACGTTAGCCTTGGCCCACCCTGAAGGCTTACGGATCGAGGTCGTTCTGCCGCAAGGAAAGGAACCGGTAAAAATCCCATTTCATTTTGGGCAGGAACCGCCCCTTCTTCGCCTTACTGCAGATGGAAAACGTGTGATCGCCGCTCCGTCCGATGGCCCCACATTTAACTCAAAGACGTCGGTCTGTGCATGGGACAGCGCCACCGGAGAAATTCAGGCCACACTTTCAGGCCTGCCTAAGAGAGGCTTAATTGTCTTAAGAAACGGGGCGCGCCTTCTTACGTATGCCACCACAGGCAAAGCAAGTGAATGGGTGCTGGCGGGGAATGAATACAAGTTAACGCACTCCGTCGTCCCCACGAAATCGCATACAGCGATTTTGGCGATGGCTCTCAGCGAAGACGAGTCCACGCTTGCACTTTATAATGCCAACAATAGCCTTTCGATTTACCGGTTAGATCAAAAGAATGATCAAATCCGATGGGTGCTCTCACGAAGTATTGATGTTCTCACTAAAGCCGTCACCCGGCATTCCTACCAGCTTTATCTTTCGGAAGATGGCAACGTTGTAATCCTCTCGAGCGCTAAAGGGAATTTCCAACTTTACCGTCTTTCCCTGGACTCCATCACCTCTTTTCAAAAACGACTGTCGCCTAGACAAATTCTCCGAAACTCGTATTTTCGAAATGGGGTCGTCACGGGGCTAAATCCCGATGGTTTGGTAAGGTACGGCACTCAAGGGCAAACGGCGCAGTTACCTCCATTCGATTATTTGGGGCTCCTTTCTGCGGACCAACACGCCTTGCTTGCCTCAGCCATCAGAAAATGGGTCGAAGACGATTCCAATATGAAACGGCTATCTATTCCGAAAATTACCCCCGTCGTCATTCGCAAGTATCTCAGTGGAACTGCATCGATGCCCATTCGCTTCTTATTTCCCATACTCTCTCATATTTCACGTCACTATCCCGAGACGTTAATCACGGCGGAATTTCTAAACACGGCCGTCGAAAACGCTCGTATTCGCCTTCGTGATGAGCTCAAAACCCAAAAGCCCGCCGAAACGCGACCTCAGCTTTCGATCGGATGGGAAGAGTTTTTAAAGTTTGTTGACGGTTCACGACCCACGATACCCCTTGATGACCTCGCTAATACCCTAGCTTGGGCCTTCCAAACCAAACCAGCGCTTCACATCCGAGCCTCCGCCTAAACTGGGGCCGGGGGACGGCCCAAAAGAAGCGACTCATTGCGCCCATGGGACGTCCCTGGTTTTTCGAGCGGTTAGTGCGCGGCGGCTTTTGCTTTGAGCGCGCTTAAGGCCGCATCGTAATTGGGGTGGCTGGCCATGTCCTTCACATATTCCACGTATTGGATCGTGTCATCTGCACCTACCACGAAAATCGCGCGAGAAAGGAGGCGAAGTTCCTTGATCAGCGTCCCGTAGGCTCGGCCGAAGGAGGTATCGCGGTGGTCGGAGAGGCACTTGACGTTCTTAATGCCGGCGGTTTGGCAGAAGCGGCCTTGGGCGAAGGGGAGATCGACGCTGACGATGAGCGTTTCCATGCCTGAGAACTTGGACGCCTCTTCGTTAAAGCGGCGAGTTTCGGCGTCACAAACCGGGGTGTCGAGCGATGGCACGGAAACCAAGAGGCGGGTTTTACCCTTGCTGGAGGCCAGCGTCACAGGGGAAAGGTCGCCGGCTAAAGCCGTAAATTCGGGGGCTTTCTGTCCCACTTTGATTTCAGGCCCGATGAGCGTAAATGAATTGCCTTTTAAAGTTGTGGCGTTTTTGCGTTCTTCCATGGTGTTTCTCCTTGAGTGGTAGTTTACCGGCCTATTTTAGTGATTTTCCAGCTCTCGTGGCCTAAGTGTTTCTCGATCTCTTGGAAAAGGGCCGCGGAAGGCTTTACTGTAAAGTCGGTTTCAACCACGACGTTTCCATTTTGAGGGGTGGCCACTTCCAAACACACGCGGCAGAGTCCTGGAAAGCGCCCCAGCACGTCGCGCAACTCCTGCATCACCTTTTCGTCCATCCCAGGCGCGTCCATTTTGACCGATAACTCGCGCACATATTTTTCGCGAGCATCCGTCAAAAGCACCATGTCTTCGGCCAGCAGCTCGGGCACCCCGTCTTCGGCGCGGCGGTTGACCTTGCCGGTTACCACGACCATTTCCGAAGGCTTCAAATAGTGGGCGATACCGGAGGCATAGGCCTTTGGGAAAACGATCAAATCGACTTCGCTGTCCAAATCCTCCAACCGACAACGGGCATAAGGTTCTTTTTTGGCCTTGGTCATTAAGCGACGCACGTTGGAAAGCATTCCGGCAATGCGCACCGTGGAACCGCTGGAGGGAAGTTTGTCCAATCGATGCGTGGAAAATAAATGAAGCTCCCCTTTAAAGCGCGCTAAAGGATGTCCAGAAAGATAAAAACCCAAAACGTCTTTTTCACAAGCCAAGAGCTCCTGCTCGGACCAGCCAAAACGCGAGAGGACGGCCGTTTGGGCAGTGGTCTCGGTCGGCTTGGATTTGATCATGTCTCTTAATTCAAAAAGCGAATCCTGTCCGCTTTGTTCGTCTTCACGGGTTTTGGCGGAATGAACCATCACCGAATCAAGCGCCTGTAAAAAGTAAGGTCGTGCTCGGTTGGGCGGCTCTTTGGATAAAGCGTCCAAAGCCCCGGCTTGAGCCAGCGATTCCAACACCTTTCGATTGGTTAAACGAAGGTCGATGCGGCCGCAGAGGTCTTCCAAAGATTCAAAGTCTCCGCCTTTTTTACGCGAGGCGACAATCGACTCCACCGCTCCGGCCCCCACGTTTTTAACGGCAAGCAGGCCAAAACGGATCGACTGGTCTTCAATGGTGAACTCGGAGAAGGAATGACGAATATCCGGCGGCCGGACGGGAATTCCCATCGACTCCGTCTCGTTTAAGAAAATCACCAGCTTCGAATCTTCTTCCTTGCCGATCGCGCTGTGGCCGATTTCACTTGTTAGGGAAGCGGCCATAAACTCAATTGGAAAATTCGCCTTCAAATAAGCCGTCTGGTAAGAAACCAACCCATACGCCGTGCTGTGCGATTTGTTGAAGCCATAACCACCGAAGGTCACAATTTGTTCGAAGATGCCATGGGCCACTTTTTCCTTGATGCCTTTGGCTTTGGCGCCTTCCATAAAATGGCCGCGCTGCTTTTCGATTTCTTCGGGAATCTTTTTCCCCATGGCTTTGCGCAGACCGTCGGCTTCTCCGGGCGTAAAGCCGCCTAAATCCGTTGAAATGCGCATGACTTGTTCTTGATACAAGATGACGCCATAGGTTTCTTTTAAAATGGGTTCCAACAGGGGGTGGTCGTAGCGAATCGTGGCGGCGTTGTGCTTGCGTTTTACGAACTCTTCCAGCATGCCCGCCCCCATAGGGCCTGGACGGTACAAAGCGATCAGCGCGATAATTTCCTCGAAGACCGAGGGTTTTAGTTTGCGCAGCAAGTCCCGCATCCCCGTGCTTTCCAGTTGGAACACGCCGATGCCTTTGCCGTCTTGAAGCAACCGATACGTCGCGCCGTCATCCAGCGGAATCGTTTTGATATCGAATTCCGGGTTGTGCCGCTCGCGCACGAGGCGCTGAGCGTGTTCAATGACGGTGAGCGTGCGCAGACCCAAAAAGTCCATCTTAAGAAGTCCAAGTTTAAGCAGCGCCTCATCGTTGAATTGAGTGGTGACGACCTCTTTAGCGCCTTTGGCCAGCGGCACATACTGCGTTAAATCCCCTTTCGCAATCACGATGCCCGCCGCATGAACGCCGGTATGGCGCTTGAGGCCCTCCAAGCGCTGCGCGGTTTTAATGAGCTTATCGACCTCTTGGTTTTTCTTGCACTCCTGCGCCAGTTCGGGCACATTTTTCATCGCCATCTCAAGCGTGGTGCCCAGTTCCCGCGGAATAAGCTTGGCGATACGGTCGGTTTCCGAAACGGGGAAACCCATGACGCGCCCCACGTCCCGCACCACGAGACGCGCCAACATCGACCCGAACGTGATGATTTGCGCGACCGACTTTTCGCCGTATTTGTTGCGCACGTAGGCGATGACGCGTTCGCGTCCTTCGTCGGAAAAATCGATATCCAAGTCCGGCATGCTGCGGCGGTCGGGGTTTAAGAACCGCTCAAAAAGAAGCCCGTATCGAAGCGGACAGACGTCGGTGATCCCAAGCGCATACGAGGTGATCGCCCCCGCGCCCGACCCGCGGCCTGGTCCCACGGAAACACCGTTTGATTTGGCGTAATGAACAAAGTCCCACACGATGAGAAAATACGCCGAGAACCCCATTTTGCGGATAACGGAGAGTTCGTAGTTCAGCCTTTCACGCGGCGGCCCGTCGCTTCGCTGGTAGCGGCGCTTTAGACCTTCGATGCAAAGCTTTTCCAGGTAACTGTCCACCGTCTCTCCCGCCGGCACATCGAAATGCGGCAGCAGCGTTTGGTCAAGCGCGATCGTGACGTTGCAGCGCTCGGCAATGTCGACCGTGTTTTTTACGGCCTCTGGACAAGCGGGGAAAAGCTGGGCCATTTCCAACGCCGATTTGTAATAGAACTCTTCCGCGCTAAACTTCAGGCGATTGGGGTCCACCAACGTTGAGCCGGTCCCAATACAAAGCAGCGCGTCATGGGCCGGCGCATCGCTTTTCTTTAAGTAATGGCAGTCGTTGGTGGCGACTAAGGGAACACCGGTTTTTTTCGCAAGCTCCAATAGCCGTTCGTTTTGCCGGCGCTGATCGGGCAACCCATGGTCCATCAGCTCCAAGTAATAATTTTCTTTGCCGAATAATTGTTGATAGGCCTCGACAATTTGCATGGCCTGGGTGTTTCGGTCTTCCAGAAGCGCTTGCGCCAGTTCCCCTTTAAGACAACCCGACAAAACGATCAGCCCTTTGCCGTACCGGGCCAAGAGCTCCTTGTCCACGCGCGGCTTGTAGTAATACCCTTCCAGAAAGGCCAAAGAGGTTAACTGAATTAAGTTTTGATACCCTTCGTTGTCCCGAGCGAGCACCGTAAAGTGATAGAACGCGTCTTCCTGTCCGCGCATCGAGTCTTTATCGAAACGGGATTTGGGCGCTAAATACATTTCGCAACCAATGATCGGTTTGACCCCCACCGCCTTGGCCGCCTGATAGAACTCCACCGCCCCATAAAGGTTGCCATGGTCGGTGAGCGCCATCGCCGGCTGCTTCATTTCGCTGATGAGTTTAAGAAGTTCGCCTGGCTTGCCTTTTTCATCCGTCAAGCGGGCCGCCCCGTCCAAGAGGGAATACTCGGAATGGGAATGCAAATGCACGAATTGCGGTTTGTCCATGGTGGTCTAAATCATGAGCGGGCGGACATCACAGCGCTTCCTTTTAAAAGCGCCACGATGACATCAAAATCGGAAATTAAGCCCATCAGTTTTTGGTCACGGTCCACGACAGGCAAACAGGCGTACCCTTGACCGCGCAAGAGCGAGGCGGAGCGCAGCAGCGAATCGTCCTGGCCAACAAAATGAAGCGCGGCGTTCATGATGTCGGCGGCCAGCACCAACCGGTCGGCGGCATCGTCAAACCCTTTAAACGAACCCTCAAAAAGCGAGGCCAACTGCCCTTTATCTTCGAGCGCGGAGAAATCACGCAATAACTCGTCGAATTTCGGCAAAAACAAATCGGCTAGACGCTGCACCGTAATAAACCCCACGACACGCTCGGCGGCGTCCAATATGGGCAGCGCATCGATATGGTATTTTACGAAGCGGTCGATCACCTCGCGCAACGTTGCGTTTTGCGGGAGGCTGGCGACCGATTTCGTCATCACGTCTTTGGCTTTCATGGAAGAGGTTTGTTGTTGAATTCGTTCATGGCCGACTCCACGGTCGATTCGATAATGCGGCGCACACACGCCTCGGCACGCGGCAAAACGGCCTCGCTGATTCTAGTTTTTTCAATTCCGTTAAAGGACCCCAAGACGAAATCGGCCGGGTCCATTCCCTCCGGCACGGGTCCCACGCCAATACGCAAACGAGGCACGTCTTGCGTCCCAAGCGCTTCAAAAATGGATTTAAGCCCATTGTGCCCGCCGGAAGACCCCGAGGGCCGCAGGCGCAAAATGCCTAAGGGCAATTCAAAGTCATCGACTACGGCTAAGAGCTGCTGCGGCGTTAAACCCTTTCGGCGCAGGAGCTCCGCGGTCGGCGGCCCGGACACGTTCATAAACGAATCCGGAATGAAAAGAAAGACACCCGCCGGCGGGTCACTCTCAAGCCTTTCGAGAACCCGCCGGCCGATGTTATGCCGGGTAAACGTATAAGCCTTGCCGGGATTGCCAAGGCCGACGACGAGTTTTATCGGTGTCGTCATTCCCGGCAGCTACTGGCCGGGAATCCATTCTTTAGCGATAGATCCCCGACAAAGACATTCGGGGATGACGCGCTGCGCGTCACTTCCCTTCGGGTTTCTTCGCGTCGGCCTTTGCAGGTTGGCCCGCCGAAGCTTTACCGGAGGCGGAAGCCGCCGCCGTGCCTCCAGCCTTGCCGGCCGGCGCGCCTTCGGCGCCTTCTTCAACCTTGCCTTTCTTGATCACTTCGGGCTCAGCCGAAGTAGCACCCGCCGCCACCGCACCAGGGGCCGGGGTTTCTTCCACCACGTGAACCGTCAGAACGTGAATGATAACGCCTTCCGGGTCGTTGAGCAGCTCCGCGCCTTTGGGAAGAATTAAGTCTTTCCCACGGATCGCTTGGTGCAGCTGAAGGCCCGACACATCCACGTCCACAAACGCCGGGATTTCGGCCGGCAAACAGCGCACCTGAATTTCGCGAATCAAATGCTCAAGCACACCGCCGCCTAGCTTCACGCCGGGGGCTTCACCCTTCACGTGGACCGGCACGCGGACTTCAATTTTCTTCTTAAGCGACACGCGGTAGAAATCCACATGGCGGATGGCGCGCGTGATGAGATGGCGCTGAATCTCTTTGACCAAAACGGCATGCGAGTCACCGCCGATTTTCAAGTTGATCAAGGCATTGCGTCCAAGCTCCGAATGGATTGCGGCATTTAAGGCCTTCGCATCCACGGACAAATTGACGGGTTTCGCATTGTCCCCGTAGGTGACCCCTGGCACGCGGCCTGAGGCACGGATTTTATGGGTAGACCCCTTCGTCAAGACTTCGCGTTTTTCTGCTTCGAGTGTGATGGGATTCATGACCTTCTCCTTATTTTAAGTCGCTGCTACTTCCTTTCTCCCCGCCCATGCGTCTTAAGCGGGGGAGGCCATCGCGGTCGACTAGACAAACAATTGACTGATCGACTGATCCTCGTGGATACGTTTGATCGCTTCCGCCAGAAGCGGCGCGACCGACAGCACCGTGACTTTAGGCAGCCGTTTTCCATTCAACGGAATGGAATTGGAAATCATCAGCTCTTCAATGGGCGAAGCGGCTAAACGGTCCATCGCGGGGCCCGACAGCACGCCGTGCGAACAAGCCGCTAATACTCGCTTGGCGCCAAACTTAACCAGGGCTTCGGCATCTTTGCAGAGCGTGCCTGCGGTATCAATCATGTCATCGAGCAAAATTGCCGTTTTCCCTTCCACTTCACCGATCACGTTCATGACATCGGCAACATTGGCTTTAGGCCGGCGTTTGTCGACAATGGCTAAGTCCGCGTCCAAACGTTTAGCAAAGGCGCGCGCGCGTTCCACCCCGCCCGCATCAGGCGAGACGATCACCAGGTCCTGTAAATTCTTTTTGCGAATGTGCTCTAAAAACACCGGCATGCCGTAGAGATGATCGACCGGAATATCAAAAAAGCCCTGAATCTGCCCCGCGTGCAAGTCCATGGTGAGCACGCGGTCGGCGCCGGCGGCCACAATCAAATTGGCGACGAGTTTGGCGGTAATGGGTACGCGCGGCTCGGCTTTTCGGTCTTGACGACCATACCCGTAATACGGCATCACCACGGTGATGCGCCG
This sequence comes from uncultured Elusimicrobia bacterium, assembly GCA_964441955.1. GTDB lineage: Bacteria > Elusimicrobiota > Elusimicrobia > 2-01-FULL-59-12 > 2-01-FULL-59-12 > CAYTWA01. The sequence goes on along the minus strand of CAYTWA010000003.1, from coordinate 138,150 downwards.
GGCCGAGGCGCGGTTTAGAGCATCCACCATGATCAAAAGCTCCATCAAATGGTCATTGACCGGCGGACATGTCGGCTGAATCACGTAGGCATCGTCCCCACGCACGTTTTCCGATATGCGCACCTGAAGTTCACCGTCTGAAAAGTGGCCGACATCCGCCTTTCCAACAGGTATCCCCAAGTGGTCGCAAATTTCTCGCGTAAGCGCGGGGTTGGCATTCCCTGAAAAAACTTTCAAGCGTTCGTCATTCATGAGCGCGTCCTTTATTTCGGTTTCGAAAAGCTTTTGCCCAGCCGTCGCGGTTGATTTGTTTGCTGCGCTCCATCCCAAGCGCATTCGCGGGGACATCTCGAGTAATGGTGGACCCCGCCGCAATGAAAGCCCCTGCCCCAACCTTAACCGGCGCCACCAAATTGGTGTTGGACCCGACAAACACCCCGTTCCCAAGCACGGTGGGCGACTTCTTATAACCGTCGTAGTTACAAGTGATCGTGCCGGCGCCTACATTCACGCCCTCACCCATCACCGTGTCACCGATGTAGGTTAAATGGTTCACCTTGGACCCTCGGCCGACGCGGGATTTTTTGATTTCAACGAAATTGCCCACCCGCGCGCCGGCCATCAATACCGTCCCGGGGCGCAGTCGTGCAAACGGACCCGCCTTGACGTGATCGCCGACGACGGCATCCTCAACGACCGTGTAGGGCCCAATGTCACAATGGGTCCCGATACGGCATTCCCCTTGAATCACTGAGCCGGGCCAAATCCGGGTGTCCGGCGCAATCTTGGCGCGGTCATCAATGTAGGTCGTCTGCGGGTCCACGATGGTGACGCCTGCTTTCATCCAACGCTCATTAATGCGGCGCCGATGCATTCGTTCGGCTTCGGCTAAATCCACTCGCGTGTTGATGCCGTGCGTCTCGGTCCAATCCGCGGCGGTCATCACGCCTACCCGGTGGCCGGCTTGGCGAAGAAGCCCCACCGCGTCCGTCAAATAATATTCGCGCTTCGCGTTGTTGGGCCGAATTTTTGGCAGCACCGCCAAGAGTTTGCGTACATCCCAACAGGCGACGCCGGAATTAACCAGTCGAATCTTCTTTTCGGCCGGCGAGGCGTCTTGGTCCTCCACGATGCGCAGCAACACCTGGCCGGCCGCCGTCACCATACGGCCATAACCCGCCGGCTGCGCCACGTCCATCGCCAAAAAAGTCGCGGCGTCTTTCGAGCGGGCATGTGCACGGCAGAGCGCCTGAAGTGTGTCCGCCGTTAAAAGAGGCGTGTCCCCGTAGACCACCAACACCGACCCCTTCTGGCGCCGAAGCCAGGAGGTCGCCATTTTAACCGCATGGCCGCTGCCTTTCGGCTGCGCCTGAACGATCACATAGAAATTTTTCCATCCCTGCTTAGACAGCGTATCGGCCACCAGCGCGCGGCCATGGCCCAAAATGAGGCCGATGTTGCGCGGCTTTAAACGGTCAACGGTTAAAAGAACGTGTTCAATGAGCGGCCGTCCCGCTAAGGGGTGAAGCACCTTGGGCAAGGCGGATTTCATCCGCGTGCCTTGTCCCGCGGCTAAAATCAAAACCGAGAGCGTCATGGGCCAACCGTCAAAAGCGTTTGGGGGTTAAGGGCTTTGCCCACGGCGTCTCGAATTTCAAAGTGCAGCACCGCGGTGGTCCATTCATCCGAGGCATCGGTCACGCCCAAGACGTCACCGGCTTGTACCTCTTGCGGGGGGCGCACCTTTAAACGGCCCAGGTGTACGTACCGCGTGCTCATCCCATCCGAATGCCGAACAATGATCAAGCGGTTTTGCTGCTTTTTATCCGCCCGCTGCACGTAGCTTTTAGAAAACCCTGCAAAAAGAACTTTGCCGGACTTCGACGCTCGCACCGATGCCCCCACCGGCACGGCAAAATCGATTCCTTCATGCACTTCCGGCTTGGCCTCCGCCGGGGAATGCCGTGTGCCAAACTTAGAAACAACCGTCACCGCTTTGCCTTGAATTTGGCGCGACACCGGCCAAACAAACGGCTCGACCACCGCCGACGTCGATAGGGCCACCGTTCCCGTAGACACAGGAATTTCCGCACCCGCCGAAATGGCGAGGCCGCCTAAGACGGCCAAGCCGATTAAGATACCGCTTATGTTCATTTGGATTAGTTCGCCCGGAGCTGTCAGCGCGGCGGTATTGTAATAAAACCAGATGCTCGAAAACGAGGGACGGCAAGGCCCAAGAGAAAATAGAAAATCATCACGATTTCGGTATCGCCATAGGCCCGTTCCGTAAAGCCGCAAGCTAAAAACGCCAGGATGGCCAAAATTCCCGTCATGGCCAACCCTTGGATTTGGTCTTGAGGTTGCCGCAAGCCCCGCCAACAGGACCTCAAGAAAACCCCCATCAACGTCAAAAAGGCCAAAAGCGACGGAATGCCGCGTTCCGCCAAGATATGAATAAACGTGTTGTGCAAATGCCCCCAAGGCCCTTCTCGCTTATCGGCGTCTTCTTGGTAAAAAGACACGGCGCGCTTCACATTGCCCGGCCCGACCCCCAGCCACGGGTGGTCCCGGGTCATTTCCAGGCCTGCCTTCCACATTCGCACGCGCTCCGAATTGGACCGGTAGTGCGGGTCGGACAAGGTTTCGGTTCGGTTGCGCAGGGCCGGCGAGATAAACCACATCGCCAAAGGGATTCCCAAAAGAAGCCCCCCAGTCCACCAAAACCGACGTCCCGTAAAAAAAACAGCCGCCGTCAGCACGAGGCCCATCGCCAACCACGGTCCGCGACTTTGCGACGCCATGATGCCGCCGATCAAAAATGCCGCGTAAATATTCCACCTCCGCCATTCCGTTGGAAAAGCGCGCCAGGCTCCGAAGACGGCCGCCAACCCCAACAGCAAGCCTTCGGCGTAGGTGATGGGATGGCTTCGCGTCCCTACGGCTCGGCCTTGGATGGTGGACACATATTCCAGCAATAGCGGCGGCCAATGGCGCATGGCGGAGGGCAGTCGTTCGAATGTACGGCTGTGATGGTCCGTTTGAATAATGCCGAGCGCAAACTGCAAAAGTCCAAGCGCCGCGCTTAAAACGCTCCACAACAAAAACACCCGCAGCACTTGCCAGCGTTCTTCCGCGGTGCGCGCCAAAGCCCCGGTCAATACAAAAACAAGAAAATAAAGATCCTTAAAAAGAGAGTGGCGGCTATCGAGCGGCGATAGTCCACCCAACGCCGACAGCGCACCAAGAAAAAAGAATCCCAGGAAGACCCGTTCGATGGCCATCCACGATACGGGAAATTTTGGGAAGGTCCATCGCGCGCCCAATAAAAATACGCTGAGGAGAGGAAAAAAGACAAGGCTAGACCCGGCAATGGAAACCGGCAATGCCGCCGCTAAAAGGGAAAGAGCCAAAATCATGGCGGGTACTATAACTCATACGGCGAACGGCGAAAATAACGGCGGGCACCGGCAGACGGCGAGTATGGAAAATGGGGACTGTCCATTTCTCTATTTTCGCCGTTCGGCCCTACTCCATGTTCGCCGTCCGCCGTCAGAACGCTTCTTTTGGGGCGTAAGGGTTTTCGGTTTGCAGGGAAAGCGTCGTAGCACCGGGCGTCACCAGGCCGGCTTCGTTCTCCGCGGTCACCGTGACGGTGAAGGTGAGGCCGCCAGAAACGATTTCTTCGCCGGAATCCACCGCATCAACAAACTCGTTGATGACGCCGGCAGGGCTGATTTTAAGCGCTCCGGTGCGGTGTAAGCCCGTGCCGGAGTCGACCGTATAAAACGCGCGCAAGTCATGGCAATCCGCAGGGTTTTGAACATTTCCGGAAATTTTAAGACGCAGCGATGGGGCGCGGCTGTACGCCCTGTTTGCGGGCTCCACTTTGATGCTGGCTTTAGGCGGGTCCGGACACACCGGCACAATCTCCGCCAAAATCGGCCCGATCCAGCGGCTGACATGCGATGTGCGCCTACCGCGCCCCTTGGAAGTCCCCCTCACCCGGACCCGGTACGTATAGGTTCCGACATCGACATTAAAATCCGTCAACGAATTTTCCGAAAGGATCCAGGAAAGTCCGTCTTCGCGTTCGACCTCAAACCCAAAATCCAAAAACTCCGGCATCGGATCGGGTGGCACCCATTTCCAGGAAACCACCGCGCTTTTTTTGACCACCTGGATTTGCAAATTAAGCGGCGGGGGAAGATCCTGTTGGATCGGCGGCTTCGGGTCGCCTTGGGGAAGGCGATGCTTTGCCGCATTGGCGAAACTAAAACTCAAAGCCCAAAACTCAAAACTCAAAATGCAAAATTTAATCCCAGTTTTGAGCCTTGAGTTTTGAGTTTTGGGCTTTGCGTTTTCGTTCTTCACGGCGTTAACGAAGACACGTCCGGGTATTGCTCACGCAGTTTGGAATCCAAGGCGATGGCTTTGTCATAGGCGTCCTGCGCTTTTTTTGTCCGGCCGGCTTTTAAATGCACGCGTACCAAATTGAGCAAAATCTCAGGGTCTGACGGGTCTTTTTGATGCGCTTGGGTGTAGTTTGATTCCGCGGAAGCGATATCGCTTCGAATCATCGCTAAATTCCCCAGGTTGTTATAGGCCGCGGCCTGCAGGGCCGGGTTTTGTTTGGCTTTTATGAAGTATTCTTTGGCTTCATCATAGCGGCGAAATTCCACCGCCAGCAGGCCCATCTGAAGGGGGTTGTCTTTCCGTTCGGCCGTCGCTGTCTGCCAACGAAGATCGGTGATCGCTTTCCAATCGGCTAAAAATGCCGCCTCGACCTCTTCTTTCGCAGGCGCCTTGGCGCCGGAGGCCAGGGTAGGCAAGGTGGCCGGCTCAAAGGTTCCCCACGCTTTATGGATATCAATCATTGAAAGTTTGTTTTGCGCCAAGAGCCGCCGGGCCAACTCCGCCGCCGCTTTCCAAGACGCCATGAAAGGCTGTCCCACCATCGTGGCTTCAATGGGAATCCAGTAAGTCCCCGCGTAGGGCACGAGCATCGATTCGGGAAATCCCAGAAGGTCGCGGCGCGATTGTCCCGTATCGAACATCAAAAATAAGTGCCCGGGCGCGTCCAAAGCAACGGTTGTAACCGTCAAACTTTCCAACATTGAAGCGAGGAGCGCCACCACATCCGCACAGTCGCCGCTCTTACGAGCCAAGGTCTCTCGCGCGAATTGAAGCGTATCCACCGTGGAAGAATCCAGTGAGACGCGGTCGTAGGGATTATTGGGGCGCGGCAGGTAGCTGATGCCGTAGGCGCCAAGCCCTGAAAAAACGGACCACGCGGTGACCAGCTCCTGCGGAATGGGGCTTGCGCGGCGCGCCTCCATAAGCGGCACCGCCAGGGACCGCGTGAAATCCACCACGGGCGGGTCGTTCGGCGTGACAAAGGCGGCAAAACGTTCCTTATTATCCCAGCGGATGGTGTTGCGGGAATAGAGCTTAAATGGAAGGTTGCGTACCGTAGAGACGTCTTGATCGCCGGCATAAAAGGTGAGCTTTACTTGCGCTTGAATGGGCGTGGTTTCGGTCACCTCGAGAATTCGATTATTAAAGGTCGCCAGGAGCGGCACTTCTTTTTCCTGCATGGACCGAAGTTCGGTGATTTCAACTTCTGTTGGGTAATCCATAAAACCTTGGATGGCAAAGCTGAGCTTAATTTTTTGTACCGGCGGCAAGCTGTTGTTTTTAATGGTCACGCGCCCCAAGGGAGAGCGGCCGTAATATTTATAGTGCGCCGAAAAAACATCTTCAAGGACAGCGGAAACGATCTCCAAACGCGGCCCGCTGGAGAGTTCTTTGGCCAGACCCCAAGCCGGGGAAGACGGCACGCTGGCGGCCTCTTGGGCGGAAATGGCCGCAACGGTATAGGCGTAGGTGGTGTTTGGGGTGAGCGTATCATCCACGCAGGAGGTTTCGACCGTTTCTTTGATTTTAATGTTGTCGCCGGCGAGCGCGCGCCGGTAAACGGCGTAGCGTGCGGGGTAGCGCGTCTTAACCGGGTCCCACTTTAAATTTACATAGCCTTCGCCGGATGCGGCGGCAAGCCCAGTCGGCGCGGGAGGCGAGACGACCACATGAAACGCCTGAAGCTCGGTTTGGTCGGCGACAAACAAATCCCCGTGATCGTTCAGCGCGAAATGGCGTGGTTTTTCAAGCGCGCCGTCCGTTTTTCCGGGCGACCCGAAGCCGCCAAGGTACACGCCTTGCGAATCGTAGACTTGAATGCGGCCACGCGCCGCATCCAAGACAAAGACATGGCCTTCACGGTCCACCGTTACCGCACGCGGTTCTTCAAGCGGTTCAGGCCCCCAAGAACCAAACTCACGGACAAATCGCCCGGCGGAGCTAAAAGCGGCGACTTTTTTGGTATCCGGGTCGGCCACGTAAATTCTCTCCACATCCCAGGCAACGGAGGCGGGCGTTTTAAGTTGAGCGCTTTGCGACCCGCGCTCTCCCGCGGAAAACTGGAAAAGCCCCTGATGGTTGTAGGCGTGAAATTGGCTGTTCGCCCCGCTTCCGACAAAAAGCATGCCCTGCGGCGAGCAGGCGAGACTAATCGGTTTCGGCGTTTTAGGGTATTCCAACAACAGTTTGCCCAGCTTATCGATCTTAATTACGCGGCCATCCGAGAGGTCGCTTAAAAATAAATTTCCAGAAGAGGGCGCGGTGGCGAGCGCACCGGGTTTTTTAATCCCTAACGCGGACAACGCTAGGGTGGTGGACTCCCCCGCGACCAGATCAAAGGTGACCAGGTGGTTACCGGAAAGGGCCATGAGAGACCCATCGGCATTCCACGCCAGGCGGTCGGCTAAAGCCGGCACAGAGGCACCTCGACGCACCGAAAGCCGCAGCGCCGGCGCCGGAGCGAGCGGAGCCAGCCGCTGTGATTGCTGGAGCGACAAAACCGTGATTCGGTGGTTGGAGGCATCGGCCACATACACGTCGTCATTGAGGACCGCCACAGCATCGATTGTCTTGAACTGTCCGGGGGAACTTCCTTTTTGCCCAAAAACCCCTGCGGTTTTGCCAGCAGGCGTTAAGACCCGAAGTTGACGCGTATCGTGATCTCCCACCCAAATTTGACCGGAGGAATCGACCGTGCTGGCACGCGGATTTGAAAACGCTTTAAACCCCGGCTCAATACCGGAAAAAGATTTCAGCAATTGCCCCGCGGAAGACCACACATCCACTTGTTTCGTTTTGGAATTAAGGGTGTAAAAGCGGCCGGATAAATCCACCGAAAGACCTTCAGCGTCATACCCCAGTTCCAGCGCGCGGTAGAAAACGCCGTCTTTGGAGAAAAGCTGGACGCGCGAACCGCCCTTATCGAGGACAAACACCACGCCATCTTGGCTCACCGCAACACGCGTAGGGGATTTAAGCTGCCCCGCTTCACTACCGCGCTCTCCAAACGATAATTGGAAGCGTCCTTCGGCCGAAAAAACGAGTATGCGCCCACTCGCGCTGTCGGCTACATAAGCAAACCCCTCGCTATCTAAGCCGATGCCAGCGGGTGCTTCCACCTCCCCCGCACCTTTCCCGTGCCGGCCGACCACGGTCGGCGTTAGACCGGCGGGAGGAAACAAAAGGACTTGCTGTTGGCTGCCTTCGACTACCCACAGACGCCCGGAAGGGTCTACAGCAAGGTCTTGAGGATTAAATTTTGGAATCGTGGGTGGCGCGCTTAGCGTGGAGCGCAAATGAACGCTATCAAAGGCATACCCCAGCGCCGGCAGACAGGCCAGAAACCCTAATAAAGGAAGGCGCATCATTAGGCTTGTTTAGCCCGTTTGTTTGCCAATTGCAACGTGTTATGAAGAAGCATGCTGATCGTCATGGGGCCCACACCACCGGGCACGGGTGTGATAAAAGACGCTTTTTCCTTCACAGCGTCAAAATCCACATCCCCGCACAGTTTTCCATCGGCGCTTTTGTTGATCCCCACATCCATGACGACCGCCCCCGTTTTGACCATGGGCGCCTTCACAAACCGCGGTTGGCCGATGGCCGCAATGAGGATATCGGCTTCTTGGCAAAGCGCTTCTAAATTTTGGGTGCGGGAATGCGCCATGGTAACCGTGGCATCAAGAGCCTGCAGCATGAGGGCAATCGGCTTTCCGACCAGTTTTGACCGGCCGAGCACCACGGCGCGCTTGCCGGCGACGGGGATGTCAGAGCGAAGCAGCAGTTCAATGACGCCATGCGGGGTGCAAGAAAGCGGATTTTTACCCGAAGCCATTTCCGTCCAATTTTTGTATTCGAACAGCTGCCCTAGGTTGTAGGGATGAAGGCCATCTGCATCTTTATCAGGCCGCATATGCTCCAAAGCAGGAGTGGAATCGGCATGACCCGGAAGCGGCAGCTGCAGCAAAATGGCATCCACGCGCTCCTCGTGATTAAGCTTGTCGATGTGCCGCAGCAAATCGTTCATCGAAGTGGAAGCGGGTAACGGCACGTGGATCGACTCGATTCCCGCTTCGGCACAGCCTTTTATTTTATTGGCCACATACGTGTGAGACGCTGGGTTGTCTCCCACCAACACCGTCGACAACCCGGGCTTACGGCCGGTCTTCTGCGCAAAAAGCGCCGCCCCGGCTTTAATTTCGGACCGGATTTGAGCGGAGATTTTTTTCCCGTCGATGAGGGTTGCCGTCACCGGAATGTTTTAAGCCCTTCCAAGATTTCGCGCGTGGCGCGAGAGCGGTTCAGCGTATAAAAATGAATGCCGGGAGCGCCGCCTTCCAGAAGAGCGCGGCACTGCTCGGTCGCATAGCCAATGCCAATGCGAGCAACGGCTTCCAAATCGGCCTGGACAGGCGAAAGCTGGGCGAGCAGCGCCGAAGGAAGCGTCGCCCCGCACATCTGCGCAAAGCGCTGCACCTGGCTGAAATTGGTGATGGGCATAATGCCGGGGATAATCGGAATGCCAATTCCTAACGTTTTGGCTTTGGAGACGAATTCAAAATACCGGGTGTTGTCAAAAAATAATTGCGTCGTCACAAACGAAGCGCCGGCATCCACCTTCCGTTTTAAATGGTTCAAGTCCGCCTCCAAGTTTGGGGCCTCTGGATGTTTTTCCGGGTAGCCAGCCACACCTAAACAAAACCGGCCCAAACGCGCAATTTCACCGGCCAGCTCGTTGGCATGAGCAAACCCATCAGGATGCGGACTAAACCCCGTTTGGCCGCGCGGCGGGTCCCCGCGCAAGGCGAGCACATTATCGACGCCTCGGTCCGCCAACTCTTGAAGAATTCCACGAATTTCCGTTTTGGAATGCCCCACGCAGGTTAAATGCGCCATCGCCTCAATGCCGGTTTCCCGCTTGATTGTGCTCACCACATCCAGCGTTTTTTCTCGGGTACTTCCTCCCGCACCATAGGTCACGGAAACGAAATCGGGCTTTAGAGGGGTCAGCTGCGCAATCGTCTCCAGCAGCTGTTTTGACGCCGCCTCATCTTTCGGTGGAAAGAATTCGAACGAAAAAAGCGGTTTTCCCGCGATCAACATATTTGAAATTTTCATGACCGTGCACCAAGGCTTTCGGACACAATGCCAAGCTTAAACGCCAGAATTTCCAGGTTTTCACAATCCTCGCGGTTGTAGCGCAGCAGAAGCTCGAGTGCAGCCGTATCGCCGGCCTGCCAGGCGTCCCACATTTTTAGGGCTTGGTAGCCGTCCACGCCCTCGGTGTCGCGGTGGATGCCCAGGGTTCGTTCCACGCCTTTAAGCCCGCCTTTTAACTTTTTCTTCCAACAGTCAAACATCAAATCGCGATGCGTAAACCGTTCGGCTAAATTCACGCCAAGGTGCGCCTCAATCACCCGCAGGTCAAAAGCTTTGCCGTTGTACGTGAAAAGCTGCTCGACGCCTTCCAAGGCCTCTAAAAGCTTAGCTTTTGAAATCTCTGGGGCGACTAATTGAATGGTCCGATCTCCGGAGCGGTAAATCCCGATCACGGTAATGGTTTTTTGCCACGAGGTTTCGATATCGAGGAATGCGCGGCTCACGGGAAAACGATCATAGCTCTTTGAGGAGAAATGCCGAAGGCAACTGTATGGACAGGTTTTTCGGACGGCGGCTCGCCGTCCACCTGGGGCCAGAGGTCCCCGGGCGTCTCGATTTCAAGACGCGCCGCGCGAACGGTTAGCACGCCGCGCAGCATCAGCGTGCCGCCGAGACGCCCGCGAAGCAAGGCCGCCGCTAATTTCCAGCGAGGGAATTCAGGGACGAGGTAGGCATCTAAAAGGCCGTCATCGATTTGGGGAGCTCGCGAAAAATGAAGCCCCTTGGAAAAGAAAGGCGCGTTGCAGATTACTCCGAACAGGAAACGCCCTTCAATCGAGCCTTTTTCCCAAGACAGTTTAAGCGAATGCGCCCGAAGGCTTTTCAGGGTTTTTCGAGCCGACCCGCGCTCGCCGCCTTTAACCGGCACCCGGCGTCCGAACCCGGCGTTGTTTAAAAAAAGGCGCGTTGTTTTGGATGTTCCCAGCCGAACCAGTCCCAGGTCTACTTCACGCGGCTTCCCCCGACAAGCGGCTTTTAAAAGTTCAAACTGCCGTTTGGGTGAATGAATGATAAAACGCGAAAAATCGTTGCAGGTACCGGCCGGCACCAACGCGAGCTCAAAATTTCCCAAGCGGTTCTTATCCTGTAAGGCATTAATCGCGCGGTGGTAGGTCCCGTCGCCTCCGACCAAAACGATGCGCGCACACCCTTCTTCCGCCGCTTGATCCAAAAGACGTTCCGTAGACCGCGGTATCGATCGGTCCACTTCCCCAAACTGCGCCGTCCACCCAAACGCACGCGCCTGCCTCCCCGCCTCTTCCCGCAATTCCCAAAGGCGCTTGCGGTGGGTTGGGTTTAATAAAAAGAAGATTTTCATGGTAGCCCTCTCGGCCTATTTTAGATTTGACGGATGAAAACGAGAAGGAAAAGCTCGTTTATTTTCTGGAACCTAAGGCGGGCTCATTCAGGTAGGCCCAGAGGCGACGAAGGAAGGAAGGCGAATTCTCTAATTCGTCATTCCCGAGCACCTGCGGATCGGAAGGCAAGGTCAGTGGCGGGGAATCCATCAAACCGAAAGGTGGATCCTTGGCAGGGGCACTAGGGCTTGCCTGCCGGTCAGGCAGTGATGGCGGCAAAGTAGGGACGCTGACAGACGCGCTTTTTATCACCTGCATCGCATCGGTCAAGGCTTCGATGTCTTGGCGCATGGTTTGATGGGCGGCCTCTTGGGCCGCCAAGCGCTCTTGCAACTTTTGCGTCATCTCGGCCAGTTGGGTTTGAAGGGCTTGGAACTCCTGCGGGCTGGCCCCTTCCTGAATGATGGTAGAACGAGGTGATGCCGCGAGTCGGCTTTTTATTTCTTCAAGCACGAATTGAACCGGAACGAGGGTCGTCTCCACCTCCTTGCGAAGGTTTTTTTTGGCTTCGTCCAGCGTTACCCTCAGCTCATCGCGCACTTTACGGATCTGATTTTCCAAATCCGCCAGCCGCTTCTCAAAAGCCGGGGGCACAGCCGCCGCCGGGAACGGCGCGCTCGCCTGCAAAAAGGAGCGGTCCTCCTTAGGTTGAGTGGCCGACAGAATGCGCATTAGGCGGCCTTTTTCTGCGGCATCGCCGTTTTAGGCGCGGGGGTTTTAACCGGCTTTAGCCACAACAAAAGTGTGGACATCTCCTGCATCGATTGACGAATGGTGGCCAGCGCTTTGGCGGCCTCCGGCCCTACCGCGGGCGCCATCGCGGCCGTTGCGGCAGCCGCGGCGGCCGTTTTTGCCGCCTCCGCGCTGGTTTTTTCTAGGGCGGCTTTTTCTGTTTGCCACACGGTTTCTTTTTCGGCCCAAATGGTTTGTTGTTTCTTGTGTTCTTCTTCCATGTGACTGAGTTGTTCCTTAATTTGACTATAGGCCTCACGCAGACGTCCCATCACCTGTTCCGCTTCTTCTTGCTTGGCCATCCAGGCCGCTTGGTCGGCCGACCCATTTTGAAGTTGTCTGCTTAAGGCGTCAATTTGGCCGGTGAGATGAGTTTCGCGGTCGGCCCACGCCGCTTCCCGCGCCGTCCATTCTTGAAGGCGAGATTGCATTTTCTCAACCGCCCGATCCGCCGTTTGTTGAAGCTGCGCCAGACGTTCGAGATAATCCTTCGACTGCGCCTCCCATTCCATCTTCTCTTGAGCACGGATGGCATCCAGACGAACGGTCTCCTGCTGAAGTTGGTCTCGGGCGTCTTCAAATTGCTGAAGGCGCGTTTGCGTTTCCACGAACCGTTTTTCGTAACCGGCTTTTTCCTGTTCAAACCGCTGCGCCTCAATTTGAATTTGAATTTGAGCCGCCTGCTGGGCTTCGCGCGCCTGAGCAAGCTGCGCTTTCATCTGACGAATCAAGGTGCCTTGAATTTCTTCCCATTTCTTTCGCTCGGCGGCCATGTGCAGTTTAAACTGATCCGGCATATCTCTTAGAACTTCTTCGCGAACCACTTTCTTCATTTTCTCGGCTTCCGCGGCCCACCGGGCCTTTTCGGTTTCGTGCACGCGATGCGCTTGAGCAAGTTCGACTTGGAACTGGGCCGCGATCTCCTCCCGGCGCATGATTTCGCGCTTCATTTTTTCTTCCCCCACAGCGGCTTCGTGTTCCAATTGCCGGCGCATCTCGATCATCTGACGCTCCAATTGAGCGATGCGTTCGCGGCCTTGGCTGCGTTCTTCCTCCAAAGCGGCGGCCCACTCGCGTTTCGACTTGGCCAGCTCAAGCTGATCTTGCGCTTGACGGTCCTGCCAGCGGCGAAGTTCCTCTTGGAAGCGGACTTCCGTCTGCTGAAGTTGGGATTGCGCTAAGGCCGCTTGGGCTTTGGCCGTCGAACTTTCTCGCGTTTGAGCGTCCACCTGGGCATGAAGGGCCCGGATATCCTGGTGAGTCTGCTGTTCATAAGCACGCTGCGCATCGGTCATCGTGCGCCGAAGCGTGTCCATTTGTTCTGTTTTTTCCTCGACTAATTCTTCAAGGCGTTCCACTTCCACCTCAAACTGGCGGCGCGCCTGCGCCATTTCTTCTTCCTTCATGCGGATCGATTGTGTCCAATGACTGCGCTCTTCCTGGTAGCGCCGCTCGGCGTCTTGAAGGCGGTGTCCCAAATCCTGCTCCACTTGACGTTCCACACCTTCACGCTCTTTGAGTTGGTTGCGAAGCGCCACCATCCATGTTTCACGCTCTTCCGCGAGCCGGCGTTCGAGTTCACGCAGCTGGGTTTCTGCGCGGCCGCGAGAATCATGCAATTCTTGCTCGTATTTTTCGCGGCGCAGCTTCTCCTGCATTTCGCGCAGCTGCTGGTCCACGCGAACCGATAAATTTTCGTCTTCTTTGGCTTTAAGCGTCTGGACAATCAAGCGTTCATGCTCTTCTTTAAGTTGCTTTTGAACGTCGTTGAGCTGGGATTCCAAGGATTTCTTGGACGATTCTTGTTCTTGAAAACGCTTTTCCATCTCTTGGAGGCGCGCCTCGATGGGAGAGGGGCCCATGCCCGGCATCCCTGGAAAACCCGCCATCGGGGGACGGGCGGCCGGCATAGGAGGCGCGGTTGGAAGCACCGATACGCTAGGCGCAGGAGATGCCGAAGGCGTCAGCGTGACCGGCGCCGGCGCATTCCCTTTCCCCGGAGGAGGCGGAGGCGGCGTGGACTTCCCCCCTCTCATGGATGAAGGCGGTGGCGGAGGCGGCATTGGGTGGTCACTCATGGCAATCTCCTTAATCTCACGCAACCCTCACCCTTCCCTCTCCCTGAGGGAGAGAGCCACGACGCGCGAGCGTCGCGGGGTGCGGGTGCTGTTAGCTTGCTTTCCGAATCGTCAGGTTCATCCGCTCGATCCAAGAGCCGAGCTCCGAATTGCTCGGGTCCATTTCCAGCGCGCGTGCGGCCCACGCGAGCGCTTGGGTGTCCTGGCCTTGCGCGTGGTAGGCCAAGGCCACATATTGGTACGCCGCACCCCAATGCGCATCGCGTGCAATGCATTCTTCAAATGCCCGGATGGCGCCGGCCCATTCACGGCGCTGATAGTGCTCAACTCCGCGCTCAAAGGCTTTCCAGGCCGCGGTATGCGAGGCGATTTTCCGAGACGTCATGCTGCGGCTGAGGTCAGCCTGACGGATGCCGTCGAGCTTGCGGCGCAGCGTCTGAGCCCGCTGGCGAGCCTCTTCGCGCAGCGTCTCCAAATCGTTTTGTTTCTCCGTCAATTCCGCCTGACCTTTAACGATGTCGTCATCGATATCGGCCAAAAGCGCCTGATAGTGCGCCACGGCCTCTTCTCGTTGAGCGGTTAAGGCCGCCAGGTCTTCTTCCAACTGGCGCCGCTCACCCGCCATGCGCGCACGAACGTCATGTGCTTCCTGTTGCTGTGCAAGGGACAATTCTTTTTCGCGTGCCGCCAATTCATTCACCGCGTCCCGCTTCATCGTTAGCATGGTTTCAAGACGCGCGACATCCGCCTGGTTTTTGGCTCGAATGACTTTTGCTTCCTCGGCCAACTGATTTTTAAGCCCGTCCAATTCATGCGCGCGCCGCCGCGTTTCTTCCTGGAGGCGTTTTTCACGCTGCGCCAAGCGGGTTTTAAGGACTTTTAAATCGTCCTCCTTGGCACGCAGGCGGCCTTCCCACAACGTCTTATCCTGCTCCAAGGCCGCACGCATCTCGCCGACACGGTCGTAAAGGGGGTTAAGCTCCTGGGTGAACTGCAGCGACAACCGTTCTTTTTGACTGGCTACTTGCGTTTCTTTAAACGCGACGTCCATTCGCAAACGCGCTCCGGTGTCTTCGATTTGCCGCAATTCCTTTTCCACACGGCCCTGGAGTTCGCTTAAAGAATACTCCAACTGCGCTTTTTCTTTCTGAAGGGTTTGCTTCTCGACCTCCCAGCGTTCCAGCTGGGAGCGCCACCCTGCTTCAGCCGCTTCTTCCCGGCTGCGGATCTCTTCGGAAGCACGAACCATTTCGTCTTCTTTGGAGGCCAGTAATCGTCCAAATTCGATTTGTTGCTGCTCCAGCTCTTTTTCCCGCTGGCGGACCTGGCTTTGAAGTCCCTCGCGCTCCTGCGCATGCGCGGCATCCATTTCTTCCGCATCTTCTTTGAGTTTAAGCTGCCATTCGGTCAACTGCGTGCGAAGCGCCGTTAATTCTTGGGTTTTTTCTTTTCGAAGCGCATCCCAGTGGTCCTGTGCTTGCGACCAATGCGCTTTGAGTTGCTCAATTTGGGCGCGCAGCGCCTCATTGGTGCTGCGCCACAAATGAGTTTTTTGGGCAAATTCATCACCCAAGACTTTTAACTGCTTTTTGGAACGATCCAAAATGCCCTGAAGGTCTTGGTCTTTCTGGGCGAGCTCACCCGTTTGTTTGGCACGGTCGGCTTCGAGGTTTTTTTCCGTGTCGCGCAGCTGCGCCTGAAGCTTTTTCTTTTCGGCATCAAAAGCAGCCGCCCGCTGCGTCAGTTGCTCTTGGTGTTGGGCACGCAGACGCGTCAGGTCGGATTCCACCTGTTGAATTTCTTTTTGACGGGCGTTGAGCTGCCGTTCGGATACTTCTTTGTGATCCTTAAGTTTCCAACTAAGCTCATCCTTGGCCTTTTCCAGCTGGAAACGCTCTTCGGCAAATTGTTTAGCCAAACGGTCGAGCTCGCCTTGACGTTCGGCTTCTTTGGCCAATAAGTCGGACTGGAGTGCCGCGGCTTCGGCATCTTTTTCAGCGATCTTTTTAGCCCAGGCTTCTTTTTCGAGGGCTGTGGCGCTGCGAAGCGCCTCCGCCTTATGCTGGCCGCGGCGCGCCAGAGTGCTCATGGCACGGTCGAAGCGCTGCAAAAGCCGCTGCTGCTGCGACTGCTCGGCGACCATGGCTTGTTTCATGGCCTCCAGCTGCTCTTCTTTGCGGCGCATGTCTTGAGGTAAAAGTTCCTGCGACTGCTTGAGATCAAATTCCAGCTTTTTAATGATCTCTTGAAGGGTTCGGGTTTTAAGGGTGGCCTGGTGAATCGTGTCGCGGCGGCGTTCTTCAAACGCGACGGCCTGCTCCTTGATTTGATCTTCTAATTGCTCGATTTGAAGGGCTCGCTGCGCAAGCACGGATTGAGAAGATTGCGCGATGGCTGCCTGCTCTTGTTTTAAGCCTTCGAGCTGCGCGCGCCAACGGGCACGTTCCTCCCGAAAAGCGGCCTCCCGCTTTGGCCGTTCAGAGGCCGCGTGCGCCGCGATCGCTTGAAGCTGGGAAACGACCGCCTGGTGTTCTCCTTCAAGCTTGCGCAGAGAGTCGGCGTGCTCCGCCTTAAGCGCCGCCAAACCGGCGACCAGCTCTTCTTTTTTAAATTCGAGGGGAGCGCGCTGGGCTTCCAATTGGGCATTTTCATGGGACAAACGTGCGGAGCGCTCCGTTTCTTGACGGGCAATTTCCTCTTCTAAAACGCGGATTTCTTTTTCTTTCTTGTTGATTTCGTCCTGCCAGTGCGCGCGCACGCGGTCAAGCTCGGCTTGCGCCTGCGCCAGCTGTTTTTCTACGCCGGCGCGCTCGCTTTCCAAGAGTTGTTCATGCTCTTTTTGGGAGGACTGCATTTCTTTGTGGTCTTGCTCCAGCTGCTGGCGAAGGGCCGCCATTTCATTGGCTTTTAGCTGCATCGCGGCTTTGGCCTGCTCGCGCGCCTGATGGACGTCGCTTTCCAGTGCGGCAATGCGTTCCTTAAGCGCAGCCGTTTCTTTTGCAAAATCCTTTTGGCGCTCCGACACTTCCCGTTCCACTACCGCCGGCAGATCGCTTAGACGTTTGGACAGCTCCGATCGCTCTTTTTCTTTGGCGGCGAGCGCCGATTGAATTTCCTTTTCTTGTTGTTTTTTTGACGAGAGAAAGGCGTCGAGTGCGGCCCGGCGTTCATCCAAGCGGGCGCGCAAGCGTGCCTCTTGTTCCACCGCGCGTTTCTGCATGGCCTCTTCTTTGGCTTGATGGTCCTGCCGCAATTGGTCAACCAGGGCCGCATGGTCCTGCGTTTGACGCTCCATGGTTTCTTTGGCGCGAACGGCTTCCCGCTCCAAGGCGCGAAGCCGGGCCGCCAACATCGCGACCTGGCGTTTTTGGGTTTCTTCTTCCGCGGCGTAGCGTTTTCGCAGTTCTTCTTCCTGAGGGACCAAGGTGGTTTGAATTTCTTTTACGGCAAGCTCGCGAGCCGCCAACTCCTCCTGCCAGCGGGTTTGCGCGGTTTTTAAATCGTCTTCGGCTTTTTGTTTTTGACGGTCCAATTCTTGGATCTGGGCTTGAAGAGTCGCGGACTCTTCCTGGAGCCGCTTTTGAATCGCGCCGATGTGTTCTTGATGCGTGCGCTCCAGCGTCTCCTGCTCGGTTTTGGCCAAGCGGGCGGATTCTTCCGCGCGCTTTTGTTCCTCTTCAAAGTTTCGCTGGAGCGTTTCAAAATCCACCGTGAGCTGCTCTTTGTCTGAGGTGAGGGCTCCCATGCGCGCGCGGTAATCCTCTTCAATGCGGCGCAGGTCTTGTTTAACCTTGTCCCTGAATGCCGCAATGTCCTGGTCTTTTTTCTCGATTTGGACGTTCCAAGTCTCCGACTCGCTTTGCATTTGCCGCTGAAGCGATTGGATCTGCGCGGTCCCGGCCGTCATCGTGTCTTGAAAAATTTTCTGAGCTTGGTCGAGCTGAGCTTTGGCATCGGTTTCGGACAAAAGCAGTTTTACTTTAAGCTGCTGAAGGTTTTCGTCCCTGGACTGCGAGAGGCTCTGCCAGGTTTGCGTTTCTTTCACCCAGTGGGCTTTTAGAGCGGACACCTTCTCCGCGGCGCGCTCCTGCCGGCGGCGCATGTCTTGAAGTTTGCGTTCCTGCTCCAGCTGCCACAACGCCTGTTTTTCTTGAATCGAGGCGTGGGTTTTGACCCGCTCTTCTTCCTTGGCCCGCATCGCATTTTCCCATTCGCGCCGCTTTTCGCTCCACTGCCGCTCCAATTCTTTGAGCCGCGTTTGGAACACTTCTTGAGAAGCTTTGCGCTGGCCCTCCTGCGCTTCCAGTTCTTGCTTTAGGTCGGCTTCCCGCTTGGCCAGTTCTTGTTTGACATTGGCCAGTTCCTCTTCTTTGGCATTTAGAAGTTCGCGCCATTTTCGGCGTTCTTCCGAAAGCTTGGCTTCCTGCTCTTTAAGCGCCTGCTCGGTGAGTTGAACTGCTTGGGCCTGCTCGGAAAATTTTTCATCGAAGGCGACGCGCGCTTCCATTTGACCGCTTTCCCCGGCGCGGGCAATTTCATCCAGCGCTTTTTCGCGCTCGGCCAGCTGTTTGGCCCACGCCGCGGTATCTTCTTCCAAGCGGCGCTCTAAAAATTTAATTTCCCGTTCGGCCTCTTGCTGCAGGAACTTAAGCGACTGCACCTGAGTATCCCGCCGGCTTTTGGAGGAGAGCTCGGTGCGTTCCAAAGCCGTACGAACATCTGAAATTTCTTTTTGCAGCGCGCGTAGTTTTTCGTCCCCGGTGGCGCGTTCCAATGAAAGAAGGCGATCGATTTCTTCTAAAGTAGGGGAAGCGGGGGTCGGCGTCGGCTGAACGGGTGCTGGGTCCGATGCCTGGATTTCAGGCTTCGGTGCGGACTCTGGTTTCTGACGGAAGCGATCAAAGAGAGCCATGGTGTCGTGCTTGAGTTTAGAGTGATTAATCGCGGTTTCAAGCTTTTATTTACACCCCACGGCCGAAGGGCACAACAGGCGTATTTCACCTAAAAAACGAGTTGTTTTTGTCTTGGCCGTTAGCTTCATATTTGTTGAAGCCTACTCTTCGGGTCGCAGCTGTTTTAAGAACTCCGGAATTTCCTTATCGGAAGGGTCCACATCCAGCACCTTTTCCCAGAGTTTACGCGCCCGCGCATGGTCGTCGAGCAGGAAGAAAGCCGAGCCCATGATCTTAAGCGAGGTGATGTCATTGGGGCTAAAGTCCAGGATGTCCTGGCATTTGCGGATAGCGATGTCGTATTTGCCTTCCAAGATAGCCTGGCGAGCGTCGAAAATCTTTTGGTCGACCGGGGTGAAAAGCTCCGGCCCTTTGGGCTTTTCGGTCTTATCCATATTGGCTTCGGTTTCCAGCCTATTAAGGAGAGACAGCAGTTTCTCATTTCGCGGGTCCTTATAGTAGGCCTGTCGCAGCATCGCCACCGCGCTCTTCACATCGTTATTGGCATAGGCCAAGATCCCCTTGCGGGCGAGTGCCGCGGTTTCATCGTTGCCTTGGGCGCTGGGGACTGTGGCCACCACTTTCTGCATCTTCTCCGACAGAGCCAGCACGCTTTTGTTCGAGGGGTCCAATTCCAGTGCCGCGGCCAATTGTTCCTGCACGACGAGGAAGTTGCCGCCCTGGGCCGAGGCGAACGCTTTTTGAACCAGTTGGTTGACGTTTTCTTCGCGGCGTTCCAGCACGGACCGGCCGAATTTCCAGGTCACCCCCATGCGCGTCGAGGTGCCCAAGGTGCTGTGAAGGCCTAACGAATAATCCAACGTAAAGCTTTTGATCGAATACCCAAAGCCTACGTCCGTCTCGCGCAAGCCTTCACCTTGCTCACCTTGTACGCCGAAGCGGCCTTTGAAGTTCTTAGAAAAAGCGAACTCACCGCCAAAATGAAAACCGATTTCTTTGCGGATGTTTTTGTCTAAATCCATCGCCAACAAAAGGCGCTTTTTGAAGAAGAAATCGGAAACGCCGATGCGAAACGTCAGCGGCAGGCTGTCCTCGGTATCGCCGGAGGTCTTTGCGTAAACGTTGCGCAGCGTCATGCCTAAGCGGCGGCGGCCGTCTTTAAGTTCGATTAAAGTGGCTAAATCCGCCGCCATCGTGGAATCCGAGGACGTATCGACCGAGCGTTTGATTTGCCTAAGCGACGTCCCGATGGACACTTTGTCGACCACTTTGCGGCCGTACGACCAGCCCATTGCCGATTCTTCAACGGCGAACGTGCCGGTTTTTTCAACGCTGTCAAAACCCGTCCCTGTAGCATTGACCTTGGTCGACACGCGTTCAAACCCCGCACTCCCCAGTTTGATCATCGACAAAGCCCAGGCGCTGCCGCCTTTTTTGGAGGGTTTAACGAAGGAATAGAAATCGTAGGTGGTGTCGGCAAACAGCGTGGCTTTCATTAGGCTGATTTCTTTGCGGGTCACTTGCGAAAGCCCGGCGGGGTTCCAGTAGCTGGCGCTGGCATCATCGGCGATTCCCGTAAAGGCACCGCCCATTCCGAGGCTTCGCGCACCCGCGCCAAAAGCGAGAAATTCCCCAGGCTGTCCGCCGCTTCCGGCGAGAGCTGGAGAAATAAACGAGAGCACGATGATGAAGCCCTTTATCGTTTTCATTCGTTCGGTAACCCCGCTAACCCCGTTGTTCTGGTCGGCCCGGAGGCTTTGCGTCCCCGCCTTACGACGGGTTTGCCGTTATCGTGAATAACACGCCCCTTGCTACAGAGTGAGTTTACGCCGCTGCTGAAACGGCGCTAGATATGAATCGATGCGTTAAGACGCGTTTCCCTGGTTTTGGGATGGGATGGAGGGACTAAAAACAGGCTGATTTTTGGAGCTGCTTTTTAAGGGATGTGTTAAGCGTTTTTTAAAGGAGCTTCTCAACGAGTTGTAAAAAGTTTGAGAACGGCGGAAAGTCCGGTATTGGTATCGGAATCGGGGAGCATCGAAGATCGAGCTTCGAGATCGGGCATTACACGATTCTCGATCTCGAGGCTCCATCCTCCCCGATTCCGATACCGATCCCGGTCATTCATGCTGTTCATTAGTGGATAACCCCGATCTTACGAATGACCGTCGTAGATCCCTTGCTACCACCCACTTTGATCTGGGCGAGATACCCGCCTTTGGCGACTTTCTGACCCGCATCGTTGGTGCCGTCCCAGCCGCCAGAAGGAACGGTATTGGGCCCTTGCTTGCCGCCTTCCTCGCCCGCGCCAAAGTTCCAGCCGGTCACACGGTAGCCCAGCAAGTCGTAGACCACGATCTCCACCTGAGAGTCCGCCGCTAGTATATAGGTAATGAACGTCTTCCCCTCAATTCCGCCTTTACGCGTATCGACTGGGTTGGGATAGTTGGAGACTTTGCTGATGATTTCTTCGGGCAGGCCCGTGTCGATGGTATCGGAGATCTCCGACCACGCACTCGCCGTGCCGGCGCCGTTAATGGTCTGAATCTGGTATCTATAGAAACCGCCGAGCGGACGAGCCGCGCCGGTTTCGCCGTTCAAATAGGTAAGCGGTGAAGCCGCGGGGCCTGTTCCCACGGCCGTTTTAATCACGCCGGAGGCGAGCGCGGCCGCACCGGCGCTGGCGCTCGCGCCGAAGGTAAAACTGGGGGTCGACGTCTGGATAATTTCGACGGGCACCGGGCTCGTCCCCTCATATTGGCGAATTTTATAGGCGTATATGCCGGAGGGGCCCAGATCGGTGACGACCGGCCACTGGAGCGTCAGCACACCGCTTGGAGCGCTGCGCGGCAGGTTGATGAAGCGCTGCGGCGACTGAGGAGTCGTGATATCCACACGCAAAATGCCCACTTTGGCCGGCGACGGCGGCAAGGCGGCGCCGTTGTAGGTCGTGCGCGTACGCACCAAGAAGTAATAAATACTGGCGTCGGCTAATCCCAAACCGGATAAGGTAGCTTTGGCTTCACTGACGGGCACCCAGCCGGTTAGCGTCGGGACGGTCGTCGCACTCGAAGATAAGCTCACTCCGACTTCATAGGACACATCGAAAGCGGCCGGCAGAAGTGTGAGATCCGGCGAGGTGATCCAGGCCGCCGACACTTGGTCTTGTTTATTGACCCACGCATCGGGGAAGTACGTGCCTTTTTGTGGGGAATGGTCACCCAGCGTCAGATCCGGACGCATCGTGATCGTTGCAATTTGAACGGTTTGCACGTTAAAGATCGGCACATTGGCCGAGGCAATGGGATAGACATTGGTGGGGTCTTGAAGCGCTGAAGACGGCGTAAAGCCCAGAGCGCTTGCGCCAGCTAAAGCGACGCCGACGCTGTGACCTTCCGTTGAAGCACCGGAACCGTCGGTGACGCCGACATCCCCGACCACAAGCAGCGTGCCTCCCGAAGTGTTAAACGTCTGCGGCACCGACAAGGGAATGGCGATTGTGCCGCTCGAGAATTGTCCGCCGCCCAAGCCCCATGTCTTCGTGCCGACTTGCGTATCAAAACTGTCAAATCGGCCGTTTGAGTTGGCGTCTAAGTAAATCGCCACACCCGTCAAATCACCATCTCCCGGCCGCGGGTAGGAGCCCAGAGAACTCGAAATCGTGCCGGTCTGGGTCAAGGTTACCGTCGATACAATGACGGTGTTGATGCTCGGCCGCACGCCAATGGACAACAGCGGCACCTGGGTTGTTCCCTGAAGCGCTGAAGGCGGCGCTTGGCTTTCCCCCGTCACACGGAGGAACAAGGGGCTTATCGAGATCTGGCGCGACTCCATCGGCAAGTTACTGGGCGACATTTGATCTACTCCAAAGGGGATAAACGACCCTCCAAACCAACCGGCATCTTGAATCACCAAGCCTTCGGTATTGTTTGAGGTGGCCCCCGTCGCAATGTCATACGCCAAGAAGTACGTTTTGACTGTCGGGTTAATCGTTTCGGAACTTAAGAGAACCAAGTCCAACGTACGACTATTGGTGCCCGCAGGGTCGGGCTGCTGGAACGTGCCGGAGCTGATCAACTGGTCAGTACCCACTTCCAGAAGTCCATTAAAGTTTGTATCGCGATAAATTTTGACGAGTGATATGTCATCGTTTGACCCCTGGCTTTGAGTGGCGCCTAAACCTTTGCGTGAGACTTTAAGCGTCGCCCAGCGGGCATCGGCAATAGAAGAACTCATGGTGAATTTAAGCACCGGCACATCTTTATCCCCTTGGACCGCAGCATTGGGCGCCACCGTCACATCCGGTACAAAGAGCACGGTATCAGGATATTCCGTTATCGTGGCGGTTTTGGTCGTCAGAGGCGGCGTATTGGACAAGACCACACGGTCGGGCGTCAGAACCCCAAAGGACGCGCTCGAAAGGATCACTCCACCCAATCCCACCGCCTCGCCGGAATCTTGAACCCCGTTGTTGTTTAAGTCTCGATAAACCGGCGCAAAGGGATTGACGTCGTAGGTGATAAAGTAATTAAGCCCCGTAAACTTGTCGACAGTATTGGGAATGATTTGCGCCACGGGGAAAGTCAGTGTCCGTAGGTTGTTGGTGAAATTATCCGTTCCCGTCGTCGTTTTCCCAGGCTGGAGTCCGGAGTCATTGACCAGCGTATCATTGACCACCCCGCGAACATTGGCAGGCGAGTTATGAGCGGCGGCCGTCGTCCCCAAGAATCCGCGCGTAAGGCTCGTAAAATTCCCTGACCCATCGTTGCTGCCATAGCGAATGAGCTCATTGCCCACCAACAGCACGCCGGGGCCTGTCGGGAAATGGCTCGAGACGTGGACCACCAAGGAGGCATCGGAGGCCCCGATGTTGGAAGAAAGCGCCGAAACAGGCGAAGGCAGGCCGTCGTCAAATAGGCCGTTGTCGTTTAAGTCTTTCCACATGTTGATACGCAAGATATCGCCGTCATCGGGGTTGGCCCCCGCACGCTGAATGGCCACATTCTGCCAGAGCACCGTGTTTTGATTTACCTTTACATTGATTTTGGCGACGGACACATTGCTTTGGTTTTGCTGAATGGTGGTCGGCAAAATATCCGTAAACGTGACGGTCATCGTGTCGACCGTGGATTCCACAAAATGTGCGCCGGTTTGGACAGGGAAGCTGATCGGATTCACGGAATGGATCCCATCCCCTGATGTCAGTGCCCCGACCACGAAGGAATCCTTGGTTAAACCCGTCAACGCAAAGACGTTGTCCGCTTTGGCCGATTGATCAATATCGGCCGTCAGCCAGAAGGTGCGCGTATTGGTTGTAATTGCGACGAACCCGGGGGACCCGGCATTTGGATCGTTTAAGGTGATATGGGCTGTTCCAAACTGCATCGTTCCCTCGCCCATCTGCGTATTGCTTAAGCCTACATCGCCTGCCGCCGTACGCACAAAGGGATCTCCGTCGTAGACGCGCAAGCGATAAATGTCGCTGTCCGCGCCCGTCATGCCTCCTGGCACCGATCGCCCGATGTCTAAAGCAAACCAGCGAATCAAAAAGTCGACTTCGACGTTCAGGCTTAATTTCATCATCGCCACGTTACGGTCCCCTTGGGTATAAGGCACGCCGATGTAATTGGGAACTTCGCTGGAGTTGATGACGGTATACGTGCTGTGCGTCGGAGGAGTCACGCAGGTCGAGGCCGCGCAGCGCGTGACGTTATTTAAGACATTGGCGGTGATGCCGCTATAACTAAGACGCTCGGAATCGATCAGGATTTGACCGTCCGACGGAAGGCCTGTGGTCGTATTGAGCGTCACTCCGATAGTGCCCGTCGATGCCGGGATCGGCGACAAGAGATAGGGCAGCGGGTAACTTCCCGAAGCATTCGAGAAGTAATACTCCTTTTCGACGTGCAGCGTTTGCGGGCGCGGAATGATCGTGCGCAGCCGTGAAGAAGCGGGCAGGTTGGTATTGGACATCGTATTGGGCAGCGACACGCTCACAAACGTCGCGGAGGTAACCGATACGCCCAACGTGGATTGAGGGTTCGCAGCGTTGGCGATGTCGTAAGTAATGAAATAGGTGTTTAACTTATAGGACGCGGTATCGATTTTAAGCGGCCCCGTGGTCAGGTCGTTTAAATCCGTGCTATACGTTGTCGTATCCATAATAATTCTGGCCAGACCGGAAGCAGGCGTTCCAAAGACGCCTGTGCCAAGCGGCGGCCCATCGAGCGCGGCATTAAAGATTCCGGTGCCCACTTTGTCCGCCCAGATGCGCACCGTGCCCACATCCGAATCGGTTCCGTCCCCGGTGCGCGTCAAGGTCATTTGCTGCAGCGCCGCACGTGATTTATTCGTCCGCATATCGAAGCGCAAAATCACTTGATTGGTCGCGGCTTGCTGCAGGTAATCCCCCGTCACGCTTGAGGCGACGTTGGTGGAAAGCAGCACCACGGTATCCGCATATTCGCGAATATTGGTGACATAAGTTCCCCCGGTTTGTCCTCCGGTGACTGGCATGCCGATTTTCCCGGAATGATTGCCCACGGTATCTGGCGAATCGACCACAAAGTAACTGGTCGACCGGATTTCCGCGCCCAAGGAGGAAACAATGCTGACCAAGGCCCGGTCGTTTATATCGAAGGTTAAGAAATACGTCTTGGCCGTTTGAACGATTTCTTGGCCATTCAACAATCCTTCGGGGTCCACCAAGCCCAGATACGCTTGGCCCTCCACCTCGGTTCCCGTAGCGTGCGTCGCCGCGGTCGTGCCTTCTTGGCCGCGCAGCAGTCCCGTCAGCCAGTTACGCGTTAAGTCGTAGCTCGTGTAAGTCATAATTTCGCTTCCCACAAATACGCGTCCCGGCGGCGGCGGATAGACGCTGGCGTTTACCACATGCAAAACATCCGTCGACACGTCCACATCGGCGGTCAGGAGCTCGTGCGGGAAGGTGTAAATATTATTTGTGTTCGTGACGGGAGAATCGACGCTGACATCAAAGAGGCCGTTTTGGTCATCGTCATAATACATACGGATGGCATTGACGTCGGAAGCTCGGTTGATGGGGGTTGGATTGCCGCGGTCCAAGCGCAGGTGGTTCCAGATCACGCTGTTGACGAGGCCCGTTCCTGCGGGGTTGCGAGCCGCCACCGTCAGCTTCATCACCGGCACACTGGTATCGGCTTGTGTGGCCAGAGACGGAATCGTAAAGCCGCCCACCGAGCTATTGACCAGCGTCACATCCAACTCATCGATGGAGGCCGTCACAGGAACGGTCGACGACTTGATTTCAACGAAGGACGCCATTTGACCATCCCCTAAGAAAACGTCCGATGGGCTGCGCAGTGTAACACCCTGCGAATTCAATGAGGCCGAGGGATTGATATGGAACGCCACAAAAATGTAGCTGGTGGTCGGCGTCACCACGAGATTGTTTTTAATCGTGACCGTGGTCACTTGGTTCACGAATTGAGCCGGATCGGAAATATCGATGTTGTCAAGCGACGGCGTAAACACCCCATCCGCATCGGCGTCTTTATAAATTTTGACGTCCGAAATATCGGAATCCAAACCAGCGCCCAAACGATTTAAGCGCAGCGTGGTGACAGCTCCTTGGAAGGCATCGGTCCAGAAGCCTAAGCGCAGCATCCCGACCTGGTCCGCCCCCTGACTGACGAAATTTTTCTGCCCGAGACCCCCGCCATCGTTCCACCAGGCCGAAATATCCGTCCCCGTAATACGAATGGTGGCCGGCTGCTGCACGACCGAGGAGGTGCTGGTCGCCAATGGGAAGTTGTTCGAGGCCATTCCCAACCCTTGAACGGTGATCTGGGCCGGGTCTGGAATACGGAACCCTAAATTCGCCGGCAAAACGGATTGCGTACTGCTTGAAATGCGCACCGTGACAAAGTAATTGCGAACTTGAGAAGGAACAATAGTTAAGCTCAAATTCGCGAACGTGGCGACCCCTGAAACCAACGAGGTGGTGGAAACCTGTTGGTCGATGGGGGAAGCGCCGAAAGACGCCTCCGGCTGAAACACACCATCGTTGTTGGAGTCGTAATACAAGCCCACTTCTTTCACGTCCACGTCTCCGAGCGTGTCGGCCATCACTTGTTTAGTGACTTTGATCTGCGAAATGAGCGTACTTGACGAATAGGTGGTCGGCTGCACGCGGAAGCCTAAGCGCATCATCGGCACGGGCAGGAAATCAACCGAAAGGGACCCGTTTCCTTGCGCCAAACTCGTGCGGCCCACATAGGGTGAACCCGCCAATAATTGCTGTTTGTTTGTATACGTGGAGTCGCCGAGAGGCACGGGAGACAAATCCACCGGCGACATGACCACGCCGGCCGTCACCAAATGGGCCAGAGAATGGACGGGAACGCTGCGGGCCGTGTCTGCGGTATACCCACGAATCATGGTTTCCGTCGGGTCAAAGGACGCATTGCCGGGCGTCAATGCCGGGACAGGCGTCACGAAATCTGTCGCCGAAATCCGCAAGGTTTCTTGAATGCTGTCGGTCATCAGGAGTCCGCTATAAACACCGGCGTCGGCCACACGGTAGGTGTAGGAGCTCACCGTAAACGCTAGGTCGGAACTGTCGTAAATTCGCACCGTGCTAGTCGACCCACTGGTCGTAAAGTGAATCTGCCCTGTGTAATACTGGCCGTTTTTCGCATCACCGCTCGCCACATTTCCAAACTGGTCACGCGCCGTAATCGACCCTAAAGGCAGAAGGGTGTTCACCGGCAGCGGGTTGAGCGCGTTGTAATTGGGCTCTATCGTTAAATACGCGGCGGGGGCGGGCGAAATGTAATACGACGTTACCGCCGGGACCAGCGTATTGCCGCTGTCATAGACATGCATGGAATGGGTCCCGCGCGTAATATCGAAGTGATACATATTCGCTTGGAAGTTCCCGGCCAAGATTTGCACCGGCAGGACGTTGGCTGAAGCCGCTGGGCCGGAAAGGGTGATGAAACTGGCTAAATCAAGTGAATTGATCCAACCTCGAGCACCCGGGGAATCGGTATAGAAGTTCGCGACGGTGTTCGAGAGCACCGGAGACACGTTGTTAAACACGTCGCGCGTTTGGACGCTGATAATCGTTTGGGTCGGCGACCCGACCGTGTAATTAGGTTCATATTGGATCGTCGTGCCGGCGACCAAATAGCGCGTCGGAGTGACAAACACCAGCTTATAGGGGGGAGCGGGCGTGACACTATACGTGGAGTTGGCCGTCACCCAGCCGGAGCCGGTTTTGCCTACGCTGGCCGTCTTAAAGCCCGCCAAGTCATCCATCAAAACGAAGCTCATCGTGCTTTGGCCAACGTTCATGCGTGCGATGCCGCCTCCCGCCGTATAGGTGGCGGAGCTGTCCGGCGAAGCGAAGTGGATCGTACCCGAGGAGGTGGTCGCCAATTGGAAGGCCGCATTCGACCCTCCCGAATCGCCGACTGTAATGGGGCTGTTATTGCCGAAAATATCTTGTGTCGCAAAAATGAACATGGACGAGGTGGTTCCGGCGGTGAGCGTCTGAGGGGCCTGCAGGATTCCGACACGGAAAATGCTGTTTGGAATCACATCGACCCTCTGCGTGCCTGTGCTCCAAATTTGCCCATTGACCCAAGCCAACACGACGGGACTTGAAGTAGGCACGGTGTAGCCTACGCTGGCTGTCGTATCCAAATAATAGAACGTCGTGCCCCAGAAACTGGTATTGATCTGGACTGTCGTTGTTGGCGCTAAGAATCCTGGGGGCGAGGGAGGCGGCATCGACAAGAAACCCGAGGAGGTGGAGAAGCCGTAGGCGTCGTAACTTGATGAGGCAACGCGGTAAGACTCAAGTGAAACCGTCGCTGAAGAGGCGGCCAAGGGCGTCGGGTTGCTGAATTGGTCCTGCACCTGAATGTTGAAAGCCGACAACTGCGGGTCACCGGATGGGTTTAACGGGATGCCGGCTTGAAGCTGCCGCACGGAATTGTGGAAGCCCAGTTTCGCCGTTATATCCGGGTTGACCACCTGGTTAAATTGCGTCTTGATGTTGGAGTTCGCGTAATCGGCCCCCACGAACGCCTGCAGCAGCCACGAACCCGTCCGGCCGTCTTCGAGCGGCGTGCTGCTCATCTTGTCGAAGTAGACGAACTGCTTTTGCACTTCTCCGCCGGTAAAGTTGACGCCTGAAATGGGCACTCCGGCCAACGTTTGGAATTCAAAGTCATGATTTCCACTCGAAAAACCGCGACCGGTATGCACGGCCACCTGGCTATTGGCGGCATAACTAAGCGCCACCGCGACGTTGGAGAGGCTCGTGGGGTTGTCAAAGTCATCGCGCCGCTCCAGAGTCCAGGCCGGCAGGAATTGCGCCGCACGGCCGGCGGTTTGGGCTGAGGCGGTACTGACAATCACCAATTTACGCGTGGTGCCTCCGCTTGTCGTCATACGTCCAGTGGTACGTGAAATACTGCCCGCTCCCACTTGAGCGTTAAATTGCACCGCCGCCGAATCCCCCGCCCTATGGGAGACGTAGTAATACAAGCCGGAAGAAATTCCAACCGTCCCCGCCGTATCCGTCACCACGCTCCAGGTTGAAGTCGGCGGCGTCGAAGAAGAGGCGGTCACCATGGTTGAAATGGTCCCCGTCGATCCGATCACCCCGGAGGTCGAAACATAAACCGTTATTCCCCCGCTCGAGGAGTAGTTGTTATACGCATCGGCCAATTTCGCCCAGATCACTTGATTGCCAAATGAATCTCCTGCGCCCGCCGGCACATTGACATCGGCCGCCGGGTTTACCACAAACTGCGACGGCTCTCCCGGGGTCACCGTGACAATGGGCCGTGTGGAATAGACCACACCGCCTTGTCCCCAACCGCGTTCGCTTGTGATATTGAGCGAATCATCGTCATCCACCGCTTTTAGCCATCGGTCTCCGGCTTTTAAGAGCGAGAAATAATTGCTTAAACAAATTTGGCCGTTTTCTCCAATGAGGTTATAGGTCGTCGTGCCGGGTAGCCACGAGGGGTTTTGCACGGAGTCCGTCAAACCGCCGTTGGACGTTGTTTCCGCTTCGAAGCTTATCGATGTGACGGTCCCATAAGCCGTATGAGGACCTGAGGAAACGATGTTGTGGTAAGTGTCGTGCGTCTCGACACAACCCGTGAAGACTTGACCCGCCTGGATGGAAGAGGGCAGCGAGGTCAAATGCAGGTGGTGTTTAGGGCCCGGCCACACGCGGATGGCCGTCGACTGCGCCGGCTGGATGTTTTCCGTTCCCGCCGGAGTAGCCGTCGTCGTGGCGGCATAAATCACAAATGAGGGTTGAGCAGAACTTGGTTTGACTGTATAGCTCATCAACCCTTGACCGGAGAGGAGCGAGATCGGATTCCCCGGCGAAACCCACACCACACCGGGGTCGTTGCCGGCTAAGAGGACTTCCGGCATGTTGCCCGTCGCCACCAAGTTGTACTGCGCATCCGTTTGATAAACCGTCACGACAAAGTTAGTGCCGGCCACCTGCTGTGTGGGGGAGCCACTCTTGCCGGTCGCAGAACCGGGCAAATACCCCTGACCGGGAACCACCACATGCAAGCGATCCGCCGCGCCGGGGGCCACCGTAAAGGTGCCGCTGACCGGGGAGGTGGAGGCTGTCCAAGTCGTGCCGGCATCGGTTGCATTGTTGTCGATGGCCACCGCCGTATGGGTCGAGGACGCCGTACGCAGCGTCAAAGCAAAGACACCTTCCGATTGGCCGTTTAAGAAGGTTTGTGCGACCGGTTCCGTATCGTAGAGATCGGAGGTTAGCACCTTGATGTCTTCTTGGTTATGAGAGGGGACGGGGTTGTAATACTCATCCACCACTCGCGCCGTCACAGTAAAGGACGTTCCCGCCACAAAAGAATTGGGAACATTGGATTTGCCCGGAGCCCCAGAACCCGGCGTTGCCGTTTCGCCCGGCAGCAGGAGCAGAAGATTCTCTGCAGGTTTAGGCGCGGCCGTTAACATCGACGCGACGGATGTCGTCCACGGCGGAGCATGTCCCACGGTCACATCATCCATCTGGAAGTAAAGTGTTCCCGAACGGAAGAGCGTTGGCAAGAAGGTGGTTTGACCCGTGGCCGGCGTGATCGCCTGCGACACATTGGTTCCCGTCGCATAGGGATCGACGTTGTTTTGAATTGAAATCTGCACATCAGCGGTATTGGCGCCTGCGCCCGCTGGACCCACGGTGATGGTATTAAAGAACCGGTCGGTCACTTTGGCGCGCACGTTGATGACCGACCCCACGGTATAGGCGCTTACGCTTCCACGTTTTCCTGTCGCTGTTCCCGGGTCTTCCGATTCTCCTGGTAGAAGCGCGAGTAGTTTACGCGTCGCGCCGACTCCCGCATTGGGCTGCACCACGACCCACGACGACGTAAATGTTGTGAAGTTAAGCGGCAGCGGCGACGGGTTGCTATCCACATCGCTCGCGCTCAAGCGCCAGCCGCTCGTGCTCGCGGTCACCAACGTCATGGGGAAGGTGTACGTACCCGTGGTGATGACAAGCGTCACCGGATCACGTCCATCCGAGGTCCAAGGCCCAGTCGAGGCGTCATTGGGGTCGGTCGTGGTGATGCGCACCGTAGAAGTCGCCGTATACACCGGGTTCCAGAAGGCATCGGTAATAATCGCGGTCGCCTGGAAGAGGGCCCCTGCCAATTGCGTCGAAGGGCTGCCCGTCACACCACGCGCCAAAGAACCATCGCCCGGTACGGGGGTTTCGCCTGGCAGCACAAGCTGCAGACGAGACGGCGACGCCGCCACAACCGTAAAGCTCGACTGCGCCGTGACCAACGTGGGCGCCCACGTGCTGTTGTCCACGGCAAAGAGCGTGGTGATGCCCGCACGTGTCGGGTTGGCGTTGTGTATCGTGATCGAGCCGACCGTGATCGTAAATGACCCTGGGTTCGTGTCATAAGGGTCGTTGGTGTGAACAAAAACGGGGGTTCGGCCCGTGGAGACGATGTTGGAATACAAGTCGGTGGCAAAAATATCGACATCGAAAGCCGTGCCCACAATTTGATCGGTCGCGCTGCCGCTTACGCCCCCGACCGATCCAGGCTGCAGCGTTTGACCCGGAAGGACCGTCACCAACTTAGTCGCCGCGCCTGGAACCGTTTGAATTCCTGTGCTTTGATCGAGCAGGTACCCGTTGCTCGTTTGCTCCGTCGTCGTATACGTCCAGATTCCAGCTGTTACGGGAATGACGCCGATGGTGGCGATGCCGCTCGCTGAATCCAGCGACTGCGGATTGCCGCCCAGGAACGCGCCTTCGCTGTCGTTTGGATCCGTGGTCTGCAACACTACGCTTGGGATCGTCGCTGTGGTCTGCAGGTTGTAATAGGCGTCGGTGAGACGAACCGTCACGTTGTATTGAACGCCGGCGGTGGCCGCTGTCGGCGCATTGATCTTTCCCTTAGACCCGTTGGCCGTAAGGCCTTGGACAATCGTTTCACCTGGGAACACCATCTGGAGCTTAGCCGCCGGTCCCGGCGCCACAGGAACCGTCGCCGACACGACCGAGAAGAGCGACGTGGCCGAGTCCGAAGTGGTGGAGGCGTAAACCACCCAACCGCTCGGGCCAAAGCGAGAGGTGGCCAAAATCATCTGGAAGGTCGTAGCCCCATTGACCAACGTTTGCGCCGTAACGTTTGGCGCGTGCGGGTCCGTGGTCACCAACTGTACTTTGGCATTCGCCGGCACTTTGTTCCAGTTCGCATCGACCGCATTGACCGTCACGGGGAAAGCCACACCCGCCGCCTGCGTGGAAATGCCCACCGATGATTTTCCGGTTGAGGAACCCGGAAGAGGCGATTCCCCAGGGACTAAGATTTGAAGTTTAACCGGCGTATTGGCGCTCACCGTGAAAGTCGAGGAAACGACGGTGGAAGAGCTTGGGTCCAACGAAGTGCCGGAGTTTCTTGTCGCGGTAAAAGACGTAGCCGCGGTGGCCGTCAGCAAGGTGAAGTCATAGGTCGTCGTCCCGGTGAAGAGTACCGACTGCAGGGCCACAAAGGCATCGGTGTTATTGGACACGTCGGCTCGCATGCCGGCCGCCGGCACCACGTTAAAGTGCTTATCGACCACGTTGACAATCACAGGACTGGAAACGCCGCTGATCCAGCTGCCGGCCGAACCCGTGCGCCCGGCTCCCCCTAAGTTGTACGTGCCCACACCGGGAGTGGGCGTCTCCCCCGGCAAGATCACCTGCAGCGTTCGCGCGGATCCAGGCGTCACGGGGATCGACGGTGACGTGGCGGTCGACACGTTAAGGCCTGGGGCGGTCGCGCGCAGCGTCCACCCTCCCGCATTGGCGGTGGTAAACGTCCAGCTGATGTTCGTCGCGCCGCTTAAGAGAGAAATCGATAAGGGATCCGCGGTGTATTCGCCAGTCCGGTTGTCGTTGGGGTCGGTGCTCGTTAACTGCATGCCCGCCGGCGTGGAGAGCGTTTTGTTGTAGAAGCGGTCGACCACGCGCACGGTCGTTACAAACGAGACACCCGCGGCCTGCGTGGAAATGCCCACGGACGATTTCCCGGTCGCACTTCCCGGAACAGCGGTTTCCCCAGGCACCAAAATTTGCACACGATCGGTTGCATCAGGAACCATTGTCAAAGCTCCGGAGAGATAAGGCCCACCCGCCGATAAACCGCCCGCAGAAGCCGTCAGGACTGTACTGCGGGTACTCACGCCGACGACTTCCGACGTCCGAAGAACGAACGGGATAAAGGCGACACCGCTCGTCATCGCCTTCGGGTTGTCACTGGAAAGCGGGACCGCGTAAGCGTCATCCGATGTCAAGGTGATGGCGGTGTCGGTCGTGGTGACGATGTTGTAATAGGCGTCCACCGCGCGCACCTCTACAAAATAAGTGGTCCCCACCGTGAAGGGATCAAACGTGGACGGGGTCGTTGGGTAATTGGAATCGGTGGTGCTTTTTTGTTTGCCGCCTCCCGACGTATTGCCTTCCTGGCTTACTTCCCCGGGGGCCAGCACGAGCAGCCGCTGCAGCGCGGAGGATTGAACCGGGATCGAGGTCGAATACCCCACCGCATACGGATCGGGCACGGCGGTTGAGGCAATGATTTGCCACCCGGCCGTATTGCGCGTTTGTAAAACCGCATTATTAAAGACCGCCGACCCAGCCGACGTGGTTTTGCTTCCCAGGGCTTGCACCGCGGCTTGCGCGTAAGGATCATCGGTGGTCAGCTGCACATTCGTGTTGGCCGTTTCCGAGACGTTGAAATAGGCATCGACCAAATTGACGGTAACATCGAAGACGGCGCCCGCCGTAAACGCTTGAGTGCCGCCCGTCCCCAAATCGCCATCCGGCGCACCCGTCTTGCCGCCGACTTGGCCCGCATCATAGGGCGCGCGACCCGGATCAGCCGTTTCGCCGGGCACCAAAACCTGAAGTTTGACGGCGGCACCGGAATGCACCGTCACAGGGTCGCTCGTGGTGCTTAAGATGACGGACCCGCCGTACGACGACGTCGTGGAGACCATCACCCTCCAGGGCCCTGGCGCGCGGTGGAAAACAATCGGGAAGGCGGTTGCTGCCGCCACGGTCAAGGTGGCCGGATCCACGTCATAGGGGTCCGAGGTGATCATTTGAATTTGCGGAGTAATCGACACATCGGTGCGCGGGTTATAGAAGCGGTCGGTGATAGTCACGGTACTGATATAAGGAATACCGGCCGTGGCGTCGGTTGCCGTTCCACTAAAGCCGCGGCTTGAACCGGGCAGAGGTGTTTGCCCGGGCAGAACCAAAAGCAAGCGGTCGGTCGTTGTTCCCGTGACGACCACGTAATTCGACGTGTCCGAACTGATGCTCACAGTCGAGCTCGCGGTGGTCGACACCCCCACTTTCCATCCCACCGCGGTATTGGCCGTTTTAAAGGTCAGCGTAACGGTCGCCTGACCGGAAACGCCTAAGGTCACAGGGTTGGCGCTAAAGGTTCCAAACGCATCTTCCGTGGTGAAGGCGACTTGCGGCTGCGTGGCTTGAGCGATTTTGTTGTAGCGCGCATCCACCATGTTGACGGTAGCCACATACGCCGTGCCGGCGCTCGTGGCTTGCGGGGAACCCGTTTTCCCGGATCCCGACCCTGGCACCGCCGTTTCCCCGGGCAGTAAAAGCTGCAGTTTGGCCGGTGCGCCCACGTTTACGGGAATCGCCGTGGAGGTTCCCGTGCCGACGCTAAAGCCTTGAACGTAAATAACCTGAGGGGAGAACGTTTGAGTCGACTGCGCCAGCGTCAGATTAAACGTACCCGCGCTTTGGCCTCCTGAGAGGTTCACCGATTGCGAAGCGGGGGTTCCGTAAATATCCGACACCGTGACGGTCACAGGACCGTTTGTGGAAACGGTGTTGTAGTACGCATCCACCGCGCGGATGTTACCGCTTGGGACCGTAAAGGCCACGCCCGCCGTTTGTACGGTAGGGGTTCCTGTTTTTCCAAGGCCTGCCACGTTGCCCGGGTCTTCTGTTTCGCCTGGCGCCAAGATCTGAAGTCTCGAGAAACTCGCCGCATCAACCAATACGCTTGTCGATTGATGCGCCGTAAACGGCGTGCCGCTTGCCGACCCAGAGCTCGTCAACACCCATCCTGGAGAGAGATTCTTTTTAAGGAGTGTCACGGTCGTCTGCAATTGGCCGGCGGTCGTGTTCACATTGGTGACGAGCGGGTTGGTGACATAAGGATCGTTGGCCTGCACATAGACGCCCACTTGCCCAAGCGCAGGCGATTCAATTAAGTTCCAGTAATCATCTACGACGCGCACGGTGATGGGGATCGCCGCTCCTGCCGTAAAGGTATTTGGTGTGCCGGTTTTACCTCCCGTCCCGGCCAGCCGATGGCCCGTGCCTGGAGCCGCCGTTTCTCCGAGCGTTAAAATCTGCAAATGCCGTTTAGTGACATCGGGGTCCACGACTAAAGCCTCAACGCCCGAGGTGTAGCCCGCGGCCGAAGCGGTAGAGGAGGTGAACGCAGGCGACGTTCCGCCGTTGTCCGACGTGCGCTTAGTCACCCAGTTCCACAAGAACGTGGTCGTTCCTTGTGTCAGCGTGACGTTTAGCGTTGACGCGGGTTTTGCGTTCACATCATCGGTTCGCACCGTCACGGTCGGGTTAGTTGAGATGATGTTGCCCCAGGTATCGGTCGCATCCAACGTAAAGGTAATTGTGGAGCCCGCGACAAAGTGATTGTCTCCCGCCGGTCCGGAGGGGGCGCCTTGTTTTAACGCAGTGGACCCGGGGTTGGCGGTTTCGCCGTTCACCATCAAACGCAAGTAGCGCGGCGATGACGAGCCTTGATCCGGATACACTGTAAAAGCCGGAGAGGTATACGTTGGGTTGCTTAAACCCGAAATGGTGGCCTCCACATTTTGAGAAAGCCCGTTGAAATCAATTGCTTTGAAGAGCGTCACAGGGAAGGTCGTGGTGCCTCCCAACAAATTCTTAGTCCCTAAGCCTTGAGCGAACCCATCATCGGCCACCGCCAGCGTCACCGATGAAACAGACGCGGTTTGATTCCAATAGCTGTCCACGGCATAGACGCTGATCAATTGTTGAGCCCCGGCCGTCCACGTCGAAGGCGAATCGGGGGTGGCTTTTCCGCCGGCGCCGCTGTCGGCCGGGCTATACGGCGGCTTCCCAGGCAAATAAGTTTCTCCGGGCAAAATGACGAGAGGACGATTCGCCCCGCCGGCCGTAATCGGAATACTGCTCACGGTCCCACTGACGTAAGCGCCCGAGTGGCCCATCGTTACGCTTTGGCTTCCCGCTTGGAACATTTGCAGCACAAAGGACGTGGTGCCG
The DNA here is from genome assembly GCA_964441955.1 of uncultured Elusimicrobia bacterium. Classification (GTDB taxonomy): domain Bacteria; phylum Elusimicrobiota; class Elusimicrobia; order 2-01-FULL-59-12; family 2-01-FULL-59-12; genus CAYTWA01. The sequence goes on along the minus strand of CAYTWA010000003.1, from coordinate 101,636 downwards.
CTCACCAACGTTTGCGTGGTGCCGTCCGTATCGTAGGGGTCGCTGCTCACCATCCACACATTCCCCAAGGCCGAAGCTCCTACCGGGTTGTAATACGCATCGGTAATGGTCGCTGTAGCGCGCCACACCGCACCGGCGACCGCCCCCGTCGGCGTTCCCGCCACACCCAATGCCAGCGTGTTGCCCGCATCCAACGTCACACCCGGCAGAGAGACCATGACACGCGCCGGCACATTGGCGCTCACCGGCAGGAGTCCTGAGACTTCGCCAGACAGACCGGCGCCGGTCGTCGTTGATGCCGACAGGCGCCAGCCGGTGCCGCTCGCCGTAATAAACTGGAATGCAAATACGGTGGAGCCGGCCAGCAAATCCTGCTGCACGTTGTTCACAAGCGCGTGGGGATCGTTATTCGTCAATTTCACGCGAGCGGCCGCCGAGGTAACGATGTTGAAGTTTGAATCGGTCGCGTTTACAGTCGCCGAGTAGAGCGCACCGGCAATAAAAGGCGTTGAGGGCGTACCGGTTTTGCCTGTGGGCGAACCGGCGTCGGCGGTTTCGCCTTGGATTAAGAGTTGGAGTCGAGACGCGGCGCCGGTGGCCACCGGGAAGACCGTGCTGGTTGAAGGACTATAGGTGTACGTTGCAATCGGCGCCTGCTGTGTGACCGTGAAATACGCCGTCGTCGTCGACCGCTGGATCGATAAACCCACCGTGCTTGACCCTGCCGCCAATTGGAAGTTCGAGGTGGGCGTGTAGGCCGGGTAGAGAAGCGTGGGGGCGGCCATCAACACAAGCGGGTTATCCGTGTCGGTAATCTGGTTGTAGAAGCGGTCCACCGCACGCACCGTGGCGGTAAACGTTTGGCCGGCTTGAATCGGGTTGTTCCCCACCGCCGCCGTAAAATCAGGGGTTCCGGTTCGACCGCCGCCCGCGACGTTGCCCGGGTCATAGGTTTGTCCCGGGAGCACAATCACCATCGTGTGCGTATGGCCGCCGCCGGTATTGGTGTCCGGCAGCGTCACCACAGGTCCCGCCGACGCCGGGGTGTATCCTAGACCCGAGGTCGTCGTTAAATAAACTGTCCAACCGGCAGCGCTCGCACGCTGGAACGGATGCGCAAACGTCACGCTGAAATTACCCGCCCCAGCCGAGAACGACCGGGAGTTATCCGGATCGGAAGGGTCGTAGGGGTCCGTGGTGGTCAAACGCAAACCCGTGGACTGACTCGCGTGGCCGACCGCATTGAAATAACTATCCGTCAATCGACCCGTGATTACATACGCTTCTCCGGCAACGGCGGCCGTAACACTTCCCGATTTTCCGTTTCCGGCGACGTTTCCGGGCACGGCGGTTTCCCCCGGCAGCAAGAGTTGAAGTTTAGACGGCGGCGTGGCGGCTTGCATCAGGAAATCGGGGGACTGGTCGCCGGCTAAACTCCAGGACGCGGAATAGTGATGGGTGATATCGTTGCCCGAAGCGTCCTGCGCGGATAGAAGCGTTGTAGCAAACACGGTAGACCCGCTGACAAGCGCCTGAGATAAAGAAACCCCATTGCTGGGTGTGCCATAGGCATCGTCACTGGCTAGGCTCACCACGGCATTAGTCGAGATGATGTTGAAATAGTCATCCGTGGCGTTGACCGTGACCGCCAACGCCTGACCTGCGGTGACCGACGTGCCGCTATTGGGCGTTCCGGTTTTACCCGCAGGGTCCCCAGGAGAGGTCCAATCCGCGGGTTTCCCGGCGGCCGCTGTTTCGCCGGCCACCAGCACCTGAAGTCGGCTTAAATTGTTGGGGACCACCGTGAAGTAGGACGAATACTCTGAGGCATACGTCGAGCTGCTGGAATGCTGCGCTTGAAGCCGGTGACTACCAGCCCCCGCGGTGTTGAGGGTCACCGTGCTGGTAAAGGTCGCGCGGTAGCCGGTGCTGCCCGGGTTCGTCATTTGGCGGCTCGAAGGCAAAATCGCGTATTGATCGACCGATTCCGGCGCGAGCAACGTGACCGAAGGAAGATTCGGGCCCGATTTGATGGGGTTCCAATAATCATCGACGAGCCACACGACGACGCTTGAAAGCGCTGCACCGGCCGTCTGCGTGCTGGGGCTTCCCGTCTTGCCGCCCGTCGGATAGAGGCCCGAACCTGGGGCCGCGGTTTCTCCCGGCACAATCACTTGGAAGTGAAGGCTGCCCGCCGTGTTCGGATTTACGGTGACACCGCTGATGGTTTGAGAACTGATCGTTGGGCTCGAGGTATCGACCGCACTGAAGGTCCAGTTGGTTTGCGCGGTGCGCGGCGTAAAGCTGGCAAAGGCTTTTTGTCCTTGGGCCATCGCCGCGGTGGAATTGTTCTGCACGTAGGCATCATTGGACACCAGATAGACGCTGTCTCCCGTGTTCGAAATGTATTGCGCTGTGTTGATGCCGCGGTTTCGGTTCCAATACTGGTCGACCGCTTGAACGGTGACGGGGAAGGCCACCCCGGCCGTCGCCGTTCCGGGTGAACCCGCATTTGTTTTGCCGGACCCGGCAGGGCTAGTTCCTTCATCATGCGTTTGATTGGCCGTCAATACCCGAAGTTTGACGATGGGACCCGGGAAGACGGGAATGTTGCCGGTAACGTCTGTCGTGTAATCGCCCAATTGATCGGTCACCGTCAACACCCAACCCAATTGATTGCGCGCCGGGTTGGCATTAGAGGAGGCGGGGTTGTTTTGCGTATGGAACGTCACGCTCGCCGTGGCCACCCCGTTGCTTAAACTTAGGGAATCAGCTCCTGGGACATTGGGATCGTTCATCGTCAAATCCACAGTGGGCATCGGCAGATGCGCTGAAATTAAATTGTAGAAGCGGTCGACCAAACGGATCGTCACGGTGCTCGTGATGCCGGCGTAGTGGTCGATTGGGGCGCCCACCTTTCCGGCATTGGTCGCTCCATACGGAGGCAAGCCTGGCGTCGCCGTTTCACCTGAAACCACAAGCTGCAGCCGCGCGGGAATGGTGACTGTATCCGCTAAAACGGTGAACGACGGGCTCGTGTAGCTGGGGTTTACCATCGAACTCGTGGACTGCACGACTTGCGAGCCGGCCGTCACCGGCAGCAGCATGACGGTGGTGGTCCCCGAAACCAAGGTTTGAGAGGCCGGCGTAATGTCGTAAGTGTCGCTTGGAAGCGACGTCCATACGCCGTCGTTGTTGCTCGCATCGGTGTTGTAGAAACTATCGACCCCATATACGGTTGCTAGCAGCGTTTGGCCCGCGCGGATCGCGTCGGCGCTGCCGCTTTTTCCCAAAGGCGCCGCTTGGTATTTACCTTGAACGCGCGTTTCCCCCGGCAGGACCACCAGCAAGCGGTCGGCCAAACCTGCGGCAACATTAATGGAGGTAGACGTGTTCGGCGTGCCGGCCCCCGAGGCCGTGATCGTGTGCGCCCCTGCCGTCACGAGGCTCGCGGCAAACGTGGTGGTGCCGGAAGCTAAGTTACGCGCTCCCGGATCGTTGTCATACGCATCGGTTGTGACGACGCTCACATTGGCGGGGCTGCTCGAGGTCGTCACGTTCCAATAGGTATCCACCGAATTAACGGTGACCGTAAACGCGTTGCCCGCCGTGAAATTAAGCGGCACCGTGTTTTTACCGGCCGGCGCTGTCGTTTTGCCAGCCGCGTTGGATTCGCCTTGCACCAGTACTTGCAGCCCAACGGTGGTGTTTGGAATCACGGTGATGTTGTTTTGACTGCCCGCGGTGACCGACAACCCGGACACGCGCTGAACGGTGAGCGAACGCGCCGCACCTGCCTTGCGCAGGGTTAACCCGAGCGGGAACGTTTTCACGCCCTGATCGATGGCAGAAACAAAGGTGTAGTTGGCCGGCAAGCCATCCCCTGCCGTTTCAGGCCCACCGCCGCCGTCCATGGAGAACCCGATGGTGCCGTTGTAGTCTAGGGCCACGCCATTGGCGTTATCGAGAGCTCGGACAATGATGTCACGCGAGGTTCCAGCCGTAATCGACGTGGCCGTATCCACCACCACCTGCAAGTGATCGGCAGGCAGCGTCACGATAAAGAGCGTTCCCGTGCTGATATCGGCCACCCCCTCGATGTTGCCCGCGCGGTCGAAGGCTTTGGATTTCACCCAGTACCGTTTGCCTGAAATCCAGATGCCGCTCGTGCCATAGTTCCAATTCGTCGTCCCGGTGGCATCGAGCCACACTTCGCTGGTGCTGGAGAATGAGGAATTATTGACCGCCGTAAAACTCGAAGGGTCTAAGTAATAGTCCTCGGGGCCTGTCGTTTGACTCGTTGGCGCATTGTCCAAGCGCAAGGAGATTTGAACTTTTTGGAGTCCCGCGGGGCCTACATCCACCGCAGACCCGGCCATGTTCACCGGGTTGGTCAGCACTTGTTCGACCTGCGGAGAGGTAATCTCAGACAACGGCGTGTCCGTATCGAACACAAAGGTAGTCGTAGAGCTGATGACTTCTGTATTCGAGGTATGGTCGACCGCAAAAGAACGAATGCGGTAGGTGGCGCCATTGGTTAAATTACCCGCATCGAGCCCCGCCGCCCAGTAAGACCAAGGACCCGTTCCCGTGGCCACCAAAAAATATTCCGTCGTCGCTGAGAACGAAGCGCCGTTAAAGTAATTTGTCGCACCGCCTGAGAACTCGCCTACGGAAAGCGCCACTCGGCGGATCCCCGCGGGATAACTATTGGGGTCCGTCGCGCTTCCGGTGATATTAGTCAGCGGCTGCAGATCCGAGTAGGCGCTGTTGTCGGCCGGGGAGGTCACGGCGGTCGTAGGGGAACTCGTATCCACGATAAAGGTGACGGTCGTGTAGGCCACTTCCGTATTGCCCGCGTTATCGATGGCGCGCGACATCACCTGGTATTGATCGTCCGCAAACTGAAGCGGGACAAGCCCCGTTCGCTGCCAGGTGTAGGTGTTGCCGCCCAGCGGGGTCAAAGACCCTGACAGCGGGAAGTTAAGCGCGGTGCCTGAGGCATCGAACAAGGCGTTGTTTGGGTTGTAGTAGTTGCCGCTTGAATTGCGGATACGCAATTTAATACTCGCGATGCCGGAAGCGTTCGGGCTGACATCGTTGCCTGTCCCCGAAACGGTGGTGGGCATCCCGTTTAATTTCGCGTTGCTCAGCGGGGAGGTGACCAAGGAAATAGGCAGCGTCGTGTCGTACCTAAACGTGGTTCCCCCCGTGGTGAAATCCGGGTCGGCCGGCACGTTGCCCGCGCGGTCGGTACTGCGCACGTACATGCGATAAATCGAATTCGAACTAAACGCCCCGCTTAATGTCCCGTACGTCCAGGGACCGCTCGACGCGCCTACAAATGTGGCCGGCTGCCAAGGGTTGCAGGGGCCGGAGCAGTCGCCTCCAAATGCGCTGCCATCCCAGTATTGATCCAAGGCATCAAGCACGGCCACCTGGACGCTTTGCACGCCGGAACCGACCGACGTGTCGTTGGCCGTTCCTGTAAAGGAGCTCAGCGCTTGATAATAAGACGACGACGCCGGCGATGAAATGGCAATGGATACCGTCGCACTGTCATAAAGCACGGTCATCCCTACCGCCGCAGGAACATCGCTGTTTAACGGACCAAATTCGGCATTGCTCACGCGGTCTGTGGCGCGCGAAATGAGGCGATACGACCGGCCCGTGATCACCGCGTTTTTGAAGGCATTGTCCGGGGAGGTCGTCCAGCTGTTCGGGTTGGTCGTCGTCGTATTGGCAACCGCAAACAAGGTGTAGTCCGGATCTGACCCGCTGAAGGCCAGTCCATTCCACCAGTTGGCGCCGACTTCTTTAATCGCCAGCACCACCGTCGACGTCGAAAGATTGGATGGGTTAGACGGGCTGCCGACCCGGTCGGAGGCGGCCCCCGTGACCGTATTCCAAGAGGTTACGTAAAGCCCCGTGGGCGAAGTGACCGATGAGGTCGGTTTGCGCACGTCGTAGACAAAACGCTGTGTGACGGAAGTATTGTTGCCTGAAGCATCCGTGGCGCGCGCCGTGACGTCATAGCGATGGTCGTCACTAAAGACCAGCGCGGCGTTATTAAACGTCCAGTTGGCCACCGACCCTTGCGCCCCCAAGTAGAACGGCCCGCCGCCTGCGAAAGTCGTCCCATTAAAATAAGATGGGCCCCCATCCAAATCGGTAATGGCCACGGTGACCGTTGAAACACCGGTTGGATTCGTACCCGGATCGCTTGCCGTTCCGGCAAAAGGCGTAGAAACTTGAATCGCCGAATAGAAACCGTTGTGTATGGGCACGCTCATCGCCACGGAGGGATTTGTCGTATCGAACGTAAAGGTGGAGGGGGTCGTGGTGTAGATGTTGCCGGCCGCATCCGTTACGCGCAGGCGCAGATAATAATCTTTCCCGCCCAGAAGGGTAGGCGCGCTATAAGACCAGCTGCCGGCCAGCGCGACCGAATTCCAATGCGATGACGAAGTCCATCCAGGGCCCGAATCATCCCAGTAAGAAGGCGTACCGGTACCGCTTGATAGCTCGATGTCGATGGCGGAGACTCCGGCCAAATCGTCGCTCACCGAGCCGCTGATCGTGCTTAACGTATTTAACTTGGCATTGGCCGACGGCGCGGTGATGCTACCCGTCGGGCTCGTAATATCGATGTTAAACGACACCACATCCGTACCCGGCGTCGCCGGTACGCCGACGTTGCCTGAACCGGTGCCATCGCCCAGCGCGGCTTTGTCTTCCCCGCGCGTTTCCAGCGTCATGGCATGGCTGGCATCCGACGGCCAGGCGATTTCGATGGGGTACGTCCAGCTGGCCGGCGGGTTGGTGACGCTTTGCCACGCCGTGTTTGCATCGACCGTGGATGATGAGAATTGCGCGCCGTCCCAATAGTGCGTGTTGCCGGAAAGCAGATAAGACAAGCGCAGCTGCACCCGCTTGACGCCGGAAGCCAAAGTGTTGGGGTCACTCACCGAGCCTTTAAGCAGCGTCGAGGTTGCAGACCGGCCCACATTGACCGGCTTGTAGGAAGCGCCTTGTGAAGGCGGCGCCCCGACCGATGAGACAGGCGCCGATTTGTCCATGATAAACGAGAACGACGAGACCCCAAGTACAAAAAGCGATTGCAGGTTCCCGGCGGTGTCAGAGGAACGTGCCAGCAGCGTAAAGCGCCGGTTGTCATCCAATTTCGCGTTTAAAGCGCCTCCCGCCGTAAATGTCCAGGACGTGGCGTTCCCCGAAAGCGTGGTGGTTTGCAGGAAAGTGACACCGGACTGCGTGAAGTTGGAGCCGTCGAACCACAGGCTATCGGCCTGCCGCTGCAAAGCCACTTGAACGTTGCTAACGGCCAACTCATCGGCCGCGGTGCCGCGGATCGTGGGCAAGCTTGTGATTCCAGACGTCGACACGAGAAGCGGCAGAGTAATGGTCGCCGTAGGCGCGACGACGTCATAAACGATGGTGACACCGGTTCCGCTTGGGATATCGGCCGCCAGGGCGCCGAATTCGAAATTGCCGGAACGGTCCTGCGCACGCGGGACCAAGTAATAGGAATGGCCGCTTTCCACCGCCGCCAAGAACGTGCCGTCCAGCGTGGTCGTCCAGGTGTTGGGGTTGGTGGTCGTGGTGTTGGTCACCGTGAAATAGTTCCACGTGGGGTTCACACCGCCAAAGCTCGTGCCGTTCCACCAATTTGAACCGGTGTCTTTAATCGCCAGCTGCATGTTCGCAGGCGCAACACCCGAAGGATTGGCGGGGCTTCCCAACGTATCGCGCGCCGTGCCTGAAACCGCCGACCAGCTCGTGTTGAAACCCCCAGCGGGGCTTGTCACACTCGACGTCGGCACCTGCACGTCGTAGATGAAGCGGTGCGTGGCCGTGCTGGCGTTGCCCGCATAATCCGTGGCACGCGCGATGACGTCGTAGCGATGATCGTTCGTAAAGGCAAACGCGGAACTGTTAAACGTCCAAGAAGACGTCGAACCCGACGTCGCGAAATACTGGATCGCTGCCGCCGCGAAGCTCGCCCCGTTGAAATAAAGGCCCGATTCCACATCCAAAACCGCCACGGCCACCGTGCTGACCCCCACCGCGTTTACGCTCGGATCGGAAGAAGACCCCGCAAACGGCGTCGACACTTGCACCGCGGAATAAAACCCTCCGGAGGTCGGCTGACTGATCGTGGGCACGGGCGCCGTCGTGTCATAGGTAAAGGTCGACTTGGCCGTGGTGAAGATATTGCCGGCCGCATCCGTGGCGCGCAGGCGCAGGTAATAATCTTTGCCGCTTAAAAGCGTAGGCATCGAATAGGTCCAGTTGCTGGCCACCGCAACGCTGTTCCAGGCGGGCGTCGTCGTCCAGGCTGAACCGTCCCAATAGGACGGTGTGACGGCGCCGCTTGAAAGTTCAATGTCCAGAGCCGTAACACCCGCCAAATCGTCCGCGGCCGTCCCCGCTAAACTGGCCAGGCTATTCAAGCGCGCGTTCGCCGAAGGCGTTGTGATCGCCGCGGTCGGCGAGGTGAAATCGATGTTAAACGCCACGATATCCGTCCCGGGAGTCGTCGGCACGCTGATGTTGCCAGAACCGCTGCCCGTGCCCGGCAGTGCATAATCCTCGGCGCGCGTTTCAAACGTCATGGCGTGGCTCACATCGGTTGGCCAGACGATGTCGATGGGGTACGTCCAGCTGGCGGGTGGATTGGTCACGCTTTGCCACGCCGAGTTCGCATCGACCGTGGATGAGGAGAACTGCGCGCCGTCCCAATAATAGGTATTGCCGGAAAGCAGATAGGAGAGGCGCACCTGAACGCGCTTGACCCCCGCCTTATAGGTCCCCGGGTCGCTGACTGTTCCTTTCAGCAGCGTTGTGTTCCCCGACTGGCCCAAGTGCCCAGGCTGATAGGAACTGTTTTGGGTCGGTGGGTTGCCGAGCGCGACAACGGGCGCTGCCTTGTCCACAATAAACGAGAAAGAGGAGACGCCCACCGCAAACACCGACTGCATGTTGCCGGCCGTGTCGGAGGAACGGCTGACCACGGTATAGCGGCGATCGTCTTGAAGTTTCGCATCCAGCGCGTTCGCGGCCGTATACGTCCAATATGTCGCGCCGGAGGAAAGGGTGGTCATCGGCAACCATGTGAGGGAGGCTTGGTTAAAGTTCGCTCCATCAAACCACAAGCGATCGGACTGCCGCTGAAGCGCGATCTGCACATTGCGCACGGCAATGTCATCGGCTGCCGTTCCTTGAATCATAGGCAAGTTGTTGATGCCGCCCGTAGACGTGAGGACCGGCACGACGATGGTCGCCGTAGGCGCGACGACGTCATAAACGATGGTGACACCGGTTCCGCTTGGGATATCGGCCGCCAGGGCGCCGAATTCGAAATTGCCGGAACGGTCCTGCGCACGCGGGACCAAGTAATAGGAATGGCCGCTTTCCACCGCCGCCAAGAACGTGCCGTCCAGCGTGGTCGTCCAGGTGTTGGGGTTGGTGGTCGTGGTGTTGGTCACCGTGAAATAGTTCCACGTGGGGTTCACACCGCCAAAGCTCGTGCCGTTCCACCAATTTGAACCGGTGTCTTTAATCGCCAGCTGCATGTTCGCAGGCGCAACACCCGAAGGATTGGCGGGGCTTCCCAACGTATCGCGCGCCGTGCCTGAAACCGCCGACCAGCTCGTGTTGAAACCCCCAGCGGGGCTTGTCACACTCGACGTCGGCACCTGCACGTCGTAGATGAAGCGGTGCGTGGCCGTGCTGGCGTTGCCCGCATAATCCGTGGCACGCGCGATGACGTCGTAGCGATGATCGTTCGTAAAGGCAAACGCGGAACTGTTAAACGTCCAAGAAGACGTCGAACCCGACGTCGCGAAATACTGGATCGCTGCCGCCGCGAAGCTCGCCCCGTTGAAATAAAGGCCCGATTCCACATCCAAAACCGCCACGGCCACCGTGCTGACCCCCACCGCGTTTACGCTCGGATCGGAAGAAGACCCCGCAAACGGCGTCGACACTTGCACCGCGGAATAAAACCCTCCGGAGGTCGGCTGACTGATCGTGGGCACGGGCGCCGTCGTGTCATAGGTAAAGGTCGACTTGGCCGTGGTGAAGATATTGCCGGCCGCATCCGTGGCGCGCAGGCGCAGGTAATAATCTTTGCCGCTTAAAAGCGTAGGCATCGAATAGGTCCAGTTGCTGGCCACCGCAACGCTGTTCCAGGCGGGCGTCGTCGTCCAGGCTGAACCGTCCCAATAGGACGGTGTGACGGCGCCGCTTGAAAGTTCAATGTCCAGAGCCGTAACACCCGCCAAATCGTCCGCGGCCGTCCCCGCTAAACTGGCCAGGCTATTCAAGCGCGCGTTCGCCGAAGGCGTTGTGATCGCCGCGGTCGGCGAGGTGAAATCGATGTTAAACGCCACGATATCCGTCCCGGGAGTCGTCGGCACGCTGATGTTGCCAGAACCGCTGCCGTCTCCAAGCGTGGAGCGGTCCTCTCCGCGAACTTCCATCGTCATTAAATGGCTGGCATCCGTTGGCCACACCATATCAATGGAATAAGTCCAGTTAGTGGGCGGGTTGTTGACGTCTTGCCAGGCGGTCGTGGCATTGACCGTAGAGGAAGAAAATTGGGCGCCGTCCCAATAATAGGTAGAGCCCGCCAAGAGATAAGAGACGCGCACCTGCACACGCTTTACGCCCGAGGCCAGCGTGCCCGGGTCGCTGACACTTCCCTTGAGCAGTGTGGTGTTCCCCGATTGGCCTAAGTCTCCGGGCCGGTAGGAACCGCCTTGCGTTGGAAGGGCCGTTACTGAGACCAGCGGCGCGGCTTTGTCGATCACGAATGAATACGAAGAGATGCCAAGGGCATAAGCGGATTGCAGATTGCCCGCCGTGTCTGACGCGCGTACGACGACGGTGAAGCGGCGGTTGTCAGGCAATTTGGAATCCAAAACGCCGCCGGCGGTGTACGTCCAAAACGTGGCATTGGACGACAACGTCGTGGTCGGCAAGAAATTGGGCAGCGCTTGGCTCACCGTAAAATTGGCGCCGTCAAACCAGAGAGCGTCGGATTGACGCTGCAAAGCGATTTGAACGTTGTTGTTCAAAGCGTCGTCATTAGCCGTTCCTTGGATGGTCGGCAGACTGTTGATGCCTGAAGTGGACACGAGCGCCGGCAGGACGACCGTGGCGGTGGGGATAATATTGTCGTAGCTGATCGTAATGCCCGCCCCGGCGGGAATGTCCGCGGCAAGGGCCCCGAATTCGAAATTACCAGCGCGGTCTTGCGCGCGGGGGACGATGCGATACGACTTGTTCGAGGTGAGCGCAGCGACAAAAGTTCCGCCTAAAGCCGTCGTCCAGGTGTTGGGCTGCGCCACCGTGCTGTTGGCGACGGTGAAAAAGGTCCACGTCGGATTGACTCCGGTAAAGTCCGTCCCGTTCCACCAGTTGTTATCCGTTTGTTTGACCGCGACCTGCACGGCCCCGGTCGAAAGGTCGGCGGGGTTGGAAGGGTTCACGCGATCAGAGGCCGACCCAGTCAGACTGCTCCAACTGGTTAAAAACGCACCGCCCGCCGGGCTTGTGACGGTCGTCGTCGGTTTCACCGTGTCATAGATAAAGCGGATAGACGATTGACCGGCGTTGCCTGCCGCGTCCGTTGAAATGGCGATCACGTCGTAGCGATGCGCCGTGGTCAGCACCAAGCCCGCCGGATTAAACGTCCATGACGAGGTGGACCCTTGCACCGGCAAAAAGAGCACGTTTGAACTGTTAAAGCCCGCACCATCAAAGTAGTTTCCGGTTTCAACGTCTTTCAGGGCCACGCCAATCGTGCTGATGGCAACTCCCCCGCCGCTGTGAAGCCCTGTCCCCGTGATTGGAGTCGAGACTTGAACGGCCGAATAAAAACCACTGTTCAGAGGGAAGGTCACCGTGGCCGATGGAGCGGCATTGTTCCACGTGAAGGTCGAGGCAGAGGTTGTGTAGACATTCCCCCCCACTTGCGCCGCATCGGTTACCCTCAGGCGCAAATAGTAATTCTTGCCGTTGGAAACTCCCCAATCGGGAGAAGGGTAATTCCAGGAGCCCGAGACCGACACCGAATTCCAGGTTTGCGCTCCCGTCCACGCACTGCCGTCCCAGTACACTTTAGACCCTCCGCTTCCGCTCGAAATTTCGATATCGATCGCGGCCACCCCCGCCAAATCGTCGGAGACAGTCCCAGAGATGGAGGGAAGAGAATTGAGAATGGCATTGGGCGAAGGGGTTGTGACGGCTCCCGTGGGTTCCACGCGGTCGACATTGAAGTTGACGGTCGTGATCACGCCGATGTTGCCGGTGCCCGTGCCATCGGACTGCATCGCCTTGTCCTCCGCACGGGCCTCCAAGCTGATGGCGTGGCTTTGATCGGTGGGCCAGACGATGTCTTTATTGTAATTCCACACCCCCGCTCCGGGAGAATTGATGTTTTGCCAGGCGGTTGTTTCATTCAAGGTGCTTGAGGAAAACGCATTTCCGGGCCCATCCCAATAGTAAGACGTGCCGCCTAAGAGATACGACATGCGCAGCTGCACGCGTTTCGTCCCTGACGCCATGCTGCCAGCGTCCGTATGGGTGCCGCTAAAGCGAGAGGTCGTCGCCAACTGTCCGATGTCGCTGGGTTTATAGGACTCGCCAGAACCCGGTTCTTGGTTGATGGTGACACTTGGCGCGGTCTTATCCATCACAAACGAATAAGAGGAGATTCCCATCCCAATCACCGTTTGGGTGCTGCCCGCCACATCGACGGCGCGCGTGATGACCGTAAAGCGGAAGTTATCCGACATCACCGTATCCGAAATCGAAAACGTCCAGGAGGTCGCGCCCGGCAAGAGAGTGGTGACCGGAATAAAGTACGGCGCGCCGCTTTGTTGGAAATCGACGCCGTCCCACCACTGGGCATCGGCATTTCGCTGCAAGGCGATTTGCACGCCCCCGATGGCATAATCATCGGACGCGGTCCCTTGAATCGAGGAGAGCGAACGGATGCCACCGGTTGAAGCCAAGACCGGCAGCGCGAGCGTAGAGGTGCCGGGCACGATATCGAACGTGAAAGCCGTGGCGGCAATATTGGCCGCGTTGCCCGCGCGGTCGGTTAAAAGCTGACGGGCAACATAGGATTTACCTTGTTCCCATGTCCCGGTCCCTGAACTCACCTGGAAGTAGGCGGTCGTGTAGGTCCACAGCCCGCCGCCTTGGTTGGTCGGCGTGAGGTCCGTCGCACCTCCCGCGATGGCGGTAAAGGTCGAGGACTGCCAGTTCCAAAATTTCGTGGCGTCATCCGCACGAGTGACGCGGAAGGTCACCGATTGGACCGCGCCTGGAGAGGTATCGCTGATGGTGGCACGCAGCGTGGGCAATTGATTTAAATACAACCGGCCATCCGGGTTTGTGTACGTCCCGCTCGGGGCTGTGTCATCGACGATAAATTGGGCGTTTGGCAAGCCGGATTCATCCACGCCGTTGATTAAATGCCGTCCTTTGGATGTCACGCGGTATTGCCGCGGCTCATTCCACCCAAGCGCGGGGATGTTCATCTGCCAGATTCCGGTGACGTTGGAGTAACCGCTCACCCCGACAAAGCCGCTGAAAGTCGTTGTCGAAACAAAAGCGCTTCCATTCCAATTTTGGTCATCGTTTCCGGTATCGCAAACCCCGTTGGCGCCGCAGTCACGAATCTCCAACTGCACGGTTGTCGAGTTGCTAGCCGTCCCCTGCAGCAGCACCAATGATGGACGGAAATGGGGGTTGGTCCCATCCGGAGAGGTGATCGTGGTCGTAGGCGGCGGCGTCTTCAGCACGACTTCGATATAAGGAGAGTTCATCCCCGTGGAACCTGGCTTGGGCGCTTCATTGTTGGCCTGGTCCACCGCCTTGGCGAATATTCGGTAGGTGACGCCGTTGACGTCGGTCACCCAGGTCGGGGTGGACGCCCCCGTCGCCGTCCACGCGCCCGCGCCGACACTGGTCGCGGAATAGAAAATTTCATCGTCTGAACTAAACGTCCCCGCCGCCCGGTCCCAATACTTATTCACGTCGACCTTAAAATAGGAAAGTTTCACGTCAGCCAGTACGCCGGGAGCCTGGTCAGTGGCGCTCCCGCTTAAACTGGTCAGTTCCACCGTCACCGGCGAGGTGTTGGGATAGGTGATGCTGGAACTGGGCGCCGTAAAGTCCGCCGTAAACGTCACGGTCGAATACGTCACTTGCGTGTTGGTGGATTTATCAAGAGCGTAGGCTTCAGCCGAGAACGCTACGTTTGTCACCCATGGCGCGGAGGGAATGAACCAGAACGTGGCGTTGCTGGAGAGGGTGGCATTAAGCCACATCGTTGACGTTGCGGTCCAAGACGACCCACTCCAAAACTGCGTAAAGCTGCCGCTTGAAATACGCACGTGAACACTTTTGACGCCGCTCGCGATATTGCCCGGGGCCACCAAGAGGTCGGACACGCTGCCTTGCACCTGTCCCACCTGGCTTACATAACCGCCATCGATGGGATAAGACACCGCAGCCGTCGGGCTGGAGCGGTCCACAATAAAGCTGACCGAGGAATACGCTACTTCCACGTTGCCCGCGGCGTCGCGAGCGCGCGATTGCGCGGTGTAACGGTATCCATCTTGAAAAATTGCAGGGTCAATCGCATACGACCATGTGTAAAGGCCACCGCCCAAGGGCGTCACCGTGGTGTTTAAGGGGAATGCCAAGCCATCCGATCCGGATGTGAAGTCGGTATCTAGAATGCTGAAGTAAAGCCCATCTGAACGGCTCAAACGCAAACCAATGGATGTGATCCCCGAGCCACCGGCGCCCCCGGCGTCTACCGCCGTTCCACTTAAGGTCGCCACGGGGCCCGCCAAATTGGCCCCTTGGAATGGAGACGTCATGACCGATGTGGGAGTGGAAGGGTCGACCTTAAAGAGAGTGCCCCCTGTCGTGAAATCCGGGTCGGCAGGCACGTTTCCAGCGCGGTCGATGGCGCGAACAAACGTATGGAACGACCGGTTGGGCGCAAAGGCGCCGCCGAGCGCGGAATACGTCCACGTCCCGCTTGAATCTCCCACGAACGAAACACTTTGCCAGGGATCACAAGCCCCTGTACAGTCGATGGTGTAATCGCTTCCATCCCATGCAAAGTTATCGCTGCGAAGAAGCGCCACATGAACGGAGGCGACACGAGAACCGTTTCCATCGTTCGCCGTTCCGTAAAATCCGCTTAAACCCGAGTACGACCGGCTCGTGGGGAACGTGATCGTGGAAACCACGGTGCCGCTGTCAAAGAGGACCGTAATTCCCACGCCCGACGGCACATCTCCATTCAAAGGCCCAAATTCCACGTTGGCCACACGGTCTTGAGCTTTTGAAACAAATCGATAGCTGGTTCCCGTCACCAAGGCGTTTTGTAAGCCGCCGGGAACGGTCGTCGTCCAAGCGTTGGGTGTAGGCGTTGTGGAATTAACAACCGTCAGCGCCGTGTAATCCGGATCGGAGCCGGAAAAATTAGTGCCGTTCCACCAATTGCTGCCTACCTGCCGCACAGCGACTTGCACAGCGCCGGTCGAAAGTCTTGCGGGGTTGTTGTATAGACTTCCCGGGTTGTCCGTCGCGGTCCCTGAAATGCTCGCAAGACCCGTGAAATACGCACCCGAGATCGACGTGATGGTGCTCGTTGGATTAACCACGTCGTAAACAAATCGATGCGTTGCACTCGTCGTATTGCTGGAGACGTCGGTGGCCAAAGCGGTCACGTCATAGCGGTGGTCGTTTAAGAAATAAAGCCCCCCATGCGTAAAGGTCCAATTGCCGACACTTCCCTGCGCCGGCAGATAAAACGGCCCTCCGGCTGTAAATGTGCTGCCGTTAAACGAAACCGCGCTTTGATCGACGTCGACGACGGCCAGCGTAATCGTGCTTACACCCGTGGGCGTTGTCCCCGGATCACTGGCGGTCCCTGCAAACGGCGTTGACAATTGGATGGCCGAATAAAACCCATTGTTTGTGGGCGTGCTGATGGCTACCGACGGTGCGGTGGTATCCAGCGTGAATGTGGAATGAGATGTCGTGTACGTATTCCCAGCCGCATCGGTCACACGCAGCCGTAAGTAGTAATTTTTGCCTCCCAATAATGACGGCGCACTCCAGCTCCAGCTGCCGGCGACCGTAACTGACTGCCAGCTTTGGACGGTTGTCCATTCGACGCCGTCCCAGTAGGAGCGCGTCGGCGTTCCGCTCGAGAGCTCTACGTCGATCGCACTGACTCCGCCTAAATCGTCGGAGGCTGTCCCCAAAACGGCGGCCAGCGAACTTAATTGAGAATTGTTTACGGGGTAGGTGATTGCACCCGTGGGGCTAACCCGGTCGAGGTTAAAGTTGACCGCAGCATACGAAGGAACACTGGTCACATTGCCATTTGTCGTTCCATCCGGGTTCATCGCGCGGTCTTCACCCCGCGCTTCCAAGGTCATCGCATGGCTGGAATCGGTGGGCCATGTAATATCGATTGGATAGGTCCAGCTGCCGGGGGGGTTGTTCACGCTCTGCCAAGCGGTGGCGGAATTGACCGTGGAAGAAGAAAATGCGCTTCCCGTCCAGTAATAGGTGTCCCCGCTTAACAAATAAGAAAGACGCACTTGCACGCGCTTAACCCCTGAGGCCAATGCGCCGGGATCACTCACGGTTCCCTTCAACAGCGTGGTGCTTAGCGACTGGCCGATATTGGCGGGCGTATAGGACGCTCCTTCGGCGGGAGGGGCCGACAAAGCAATCGTCGGCGCCGTTTTGTCCATCACAAAACTAAACGAGGAGACGGTTAAAGCGAATACGCTTTGCAGGTTAGAAGCGGTGTCCGAAGAACGAACAATCACGCTGTAGCGCTGATTGTCGAGAAGATTCGTCGTCAGTCCGCTGCTGAACGTAAAAAATGTCGCGTTTGTCGACAACGTGCTCATCGGCAGCCAGGTTTGCGTGTTCTCTGCGAAATTGTTGCTGCTGTCATACCACAATCCGTCAGACAAACGCTGCAGAGCAATTTGGGCGTAGTTAAGTGTATTTTCGTCTTCGGCTGTCCCCACAATGGCCGAAAGACTCGTCATGCCGCCCGTGGAGGCAATAACGGGTGTGGTGATCGTCGCCGTGGGCGCCACAATATCGAAGGTAAAGCCCCCATGCGCCGCATTGGTGACATTGCCGGCTTTATCCGTAATGACCTCACGCACCACATAAGACTTTCCGTTCTCCCAGGCACCTGCGCCGGTATTAATAAGGAAGTAGCTCGTGGTGTAAGTCCATTGTCCACCCCCCAAGGTCGCGGTTAAATCGGTGGCCGCACCCGCCGCGGCGGTAAAGGTGGACGACTGCCAGTTCCAGAATTTCGTGGCGTCGTCTCCGCGCGTTACGCGGAATAAGAACGATTGCACCGTTCCAGGCGAGACGTCGGAAGCGGTCCCTCGCAAGGTGGGCAGCGCATTGCGATAAGCCCGCGCATCGGGATCCACGAACGTTCCCGAGGGACCCGTATTATCCACGACAAAGTTGGCCGATGGCGGCCCTGCTTCCGTCAGCCCTTCCGGTTCATAGAGCGCTTGAGAGGTGATGCGGTAATTGTGCGGTTCGTTCCAGGCCCCAGCCGCGATCGAAAGGCTCCAGACGTTGGTGCCGAGGTTAAAAGCGGTCACGCCTTTGTAACCATTAAACGTGGTCGTTGAGACAAAAGCGTTTCCGTTCCAGGCTTTGTCGTCGTTGCCGGTATCGCACGTCAAATCGTTGCCACAGTCAATAATTTGAATCTGGACAGTCGTCGCGTTCGTCGCCGTCCCTTGAAGAATGACGGTTGAAGGACGGAAATGCGGCGTGGTTCCATCGGGCGAGGAAATCGTGGAGACAGGAGGAGGCGTTTGCATCGAAAACTCGATGAAGGACGTGTTAAACGCCGTTGACCCCGGCTTCCCCATTTCATTGCCTGCGCCATCCACGGCTTTGGCAAAAACCCGGTAGGTAATGCCCCCCAAAGACGTTGTCCATGTTGGCGTCGACGCGCCCGTGGCCGACCACGTGCCGCCGCCAACACTGGTGGCGGGGTAGAAAATTTCGCTCACCGAACTAAACGAACTGGTCGACAGATCCCAGTAGCGGCTGGAATCGACCTGGTAATAGGAAAGCTGAACGCTGTTTAAGACTCCCGGAGCTGGGTCCGAAGCCGTACCAGACAGCGTGGTCAATGCCGTCAAAATCGGCGAGGAGCTGGGCGTGGTGATGGTGGAGGTCGGCGCGGTAAAGTCAGCCACGAAGGTCGACGTGGAATAGGCGACCTGTGCGTTAGACGATTTATCCACGCTGTAAACTTCCGCCGAAAACGTTGCATTGGTTACCCAGGGCGTTTGTGATAGAGACCAGAACGTGGCGCCGCTTGATAAGGTCGCCGTCATCCACGTTTCAGACGTCGACGTCCAAGAGGACCCGGTCCAAAAGGCCGTAAACGAACCCGAGCTGATGCGGACGCGAACTTTTTGTATGCCGCTGTTGATGTTGCCGCCCACGAGCGCATCCGACACGCTGCCTTGCACAATTCCGGTTTGAGCCACATAACCGCCGTTCGTGGGATAGGTGATGGCGGCGGTAGGACTTGATTTGTCCACAATAAAGCTGACAGTGGAATAGGCCACTTCCACGTTGCCTGCCGCGTCGGTAGCACGCGACTGGACGCTATAGCGATAACCATCCAGATATGCGTTGACATCCACCGTCGCGTTCGACCAGGTGTAGTTTCCAGCGCCCAGATTTACCAACGTTGTGGTTAGCGGGAAACTAAGACCCGTGACGGTATTGTCAAAATCGGAGGCCAGCGGACTGTAATAAAACCCATCGGAACGGCCCACGCGGATGGCAATAGCCGAGATTCCAGACCCGCCTGAACCACCCGGCTCGGAGGCGGTTCCGCTTAAAGTCGCCAGCGGCCCCGCTAAGTTTTCGCCTTGAAACGGGTTCGTCATGACGGAACTGGGTGTTGAGGGGTCGACCTTAAATTGCGTGCCGCCTAAAATCGTGAAATCGGGATCAAGCGGCGTATTCCCCGCGCGGTCAATGCTGCGGATGTACGCTCGATACAGTTGATTGGGGTTAAAGGCGCCGCTCACATTCGTATAGGTCCACGTCCCGCTGGAATAGCCGGTGAACGTTACACTCTGCCAAGGGTTGCAGCTCACCGAGCAGCTGTTGCCGGTAAAGCCCGAGCCGTCCCAATACTCATTGAGACCGTTTAAAATCGCGACCGCCACCGATGCCACACCGGAGCCGTTGCCGTCACTAGCCACGCCGTTAAACCCGCTCACCCCTGGATAGGAGCGGCTTCCTGGATAAGTAATCGTCGAGATGACGGTGCCGCTGTCAAAGAGAACCGTCAGACCCGCGGAGGCTGGCACTTGGCCATTTAAGGGTCCAAATTCCACATTGGCCGCCTGGTCGATGGCGCGAGGAACGAAGCGATAACTGGTTCCGGTCACGAAAGCATTTTGCAGGGCGCCTGGGACGCTCGTGGTCCAGGTGTTGGGCTGAGGCGTCGTGGAATTGGCCACCGTTAAATACGCCCAGTCCGGGTCGGAACCGGTGAAGTTGCTGCCGTTCCACCAGTTGCTGCCCATTTGACGCACGGCCAATTGCACAGAGGAAGACGATATGCCGGCCGGATTATTGTAAAGGCTTCCTAAATTATCGGTCGCGGTACCGGAAACGTTCGTCAGCGCGGTAAAGTAAAGACCGGTGATCGAAGTGATGGTAGAGGTCGGCCTAGCCGTGTCGTAAATCATGCGCTTCGTAGCCGTGACGCTGTTGCTTGCAAAATCGATGGCTTGCGCCGTCACGTCATAGCGGTGGTCGTTTAATAAAAACAATGCCGCGTGGTTAAACGTCCAATTGTTCACCGACCCTTGAGAGGCCATGTAGAAGGGCGACGCTACAGCGAAGGTCGACCCATTAAAGATCGTGCCGGCGTCAACGTCGGCAATCGCTATAGTGACGGTGCTGACACCCGTGGGGTTGGAGCCAGGGTCACTGGACGTGCCCGCAAACGGCGTGGAGATTTGAATGCCCGAATAAAAGCCGTTGGCGGTGGGAGTAGTCACCGTGACCGACGGGTTAGTCGTATCAAAAGTAAAGGTCGAATAGGCGGTGATGAAACTATTGCCCGCGTTGTCCGTTACGCGAAGGCGCAGGTAATAATCTTTCCCCCCCAGAAGGGTGGGAGGCGTCCAGCTCCAGCTCCCCGCCACACTCACCGTGTTCCACGCCGCGGCGCTTGTCCACGCTGAACCATCCCAATACGACCGAGTCGGCGTCCCGCTGGATAATTCGATATCTAAAGCAGACACGCCGGCTAAATCATCCGCCGCCACTCCCGTCACGCTGGCCAGGCTACTGATGTGCGAACGATTGACCGGCAACGAAATACTTCCCGTAGGCGAGGTGATATCAATATTGAAATTGATGATCTCGGAGGCGGAGTCGGCCACGCTGATGTTGCCGGTCGTTCCCCCATCCGCGTCTTTCGCGCGGTCTTCGGCGCGTACTTCAAAGGACACGGCATGGCTTGAATCTGTCGGCCAGACGATGTCGATGGGGTAAGTCCAGCTGGCGGCGGGGTTGTTCATGGTTTGCCAGGCTGTGGTATCGGTGACCGTCCAGGAGGAAAACACGCTTCCCGTCCAGTAATAGCTGGCGCCGCTTTGGAGATACGACAAGCGAATCTGCGCATTCTTGACGCCGGAAGCCAACGCGCCGGGGTCCGCGACGGTCCCTCTTAATAAAGTAGAGCCGGCGGTTTGCCCTAGACTGCCGGGGCGGTAGCTCACGCCTTCAACGGGCGGCCCGGTGATGCTGATTGTGGGCGCCGTTTTATCCATCACAAAAGTGAGCGAGGAAACCGTGAGACTTAAAACAGATTCCAAATTCGACGCGGTATCCGAGGAACGGACCAGGACGCTGTAGCGCTCGTTGTCGAGGAGTTTATTGGCCAGCTGGCCGCCGGCCGTAAATGTGAAAGCCGTTGCGCTCGGCGTAAGTGTGGTCATGGGCAGCCACGTTTGCGCACTTTCGGCGAAATTGGACCCATCGAACCACAAGCCATTGGAAAGACGCTGCAGAGAAATTTGGCTGTAGTTAATCGTGTTTTCGTCGCTCATCGTACCGGCAATCTGCGATAGCGCTTTGACACCACCCGTGGAAGATAAGACGGGGTATGTGATTGTCGTGGTCGGCGCCACGATATCGAAAGTAAACCCGCTGTGGGCCGTGTTGGTGATGTTGCCGGCTTTGTCCGTAATCACTTCGCGCACCACATAGGCTTTGCCATGCTCCCAAGTTCCCGTGCCCGTATCCACCAAGAAGTATGAGGTGGTGTAGGTCCAGAACCCTCCGGAGAAAGACGCCGTTAAATCAGTCGCCGCGCCCGCGGTCGCGGTAAAAGTGGAAGACTGCCAGTTCCAAAACTTGGTGGCGTCTTCCCCGCGCGTGACGCGGAAAACAAACGACTGTACCGTACCGGGAGAGACATCGCTTGCGGTCCCCCGGAGCGTGTGCAGCGTGTTTCGATAGGCCCTCGTGTCCGGGTCGGTATACGCGCCTGTGGGCGCGGTGCTGTCGATCACAAAGGTTACAAAGGGACCATTGGATTCCGTCAGCGGAGGGCTCGCATTGACGCCCTGGCTGTACAACACATAATTGCGGTTCACATTCCACGCCGCCGCTGCGACATTCATCTGCCAGCTTCCTGACCCAAAGGAGGTCACCCCAACATAACCGTTATTGGCCCAGGAGGGGGTCGACACAAAGGACGTGCCGTCGAAGTATTTGTCGTCGTTTCCGCTGCCGCCGCATGTTAAGTCCACGCCGCAGTCTAAGATGAGCACTTGGACGGTCGACGCGTTGACCACCGTTCCTTGGAGGACGGCGGCGGTCGGTTTAAAGTGCGGGTTTGTTCCATCCGGCGACGTGATCGTAGTGGCGGGAACGGGGGTCAGAAGGGTTACTTCCACGTAAGATGAATTAAGCGCCGGTGAACCCGGTTTGGCCGTGGCGTTGCCGGCCGCATCGACGCCTTTGGCAAAAATACGGTACCCGATGCCGCCCACACTGGTGACCCAAGTCGGAGTGGAGGCGCCCGTCGCCGCCCAATTCCCGCCCACCAGACTGGTTGCGGGGTAAAAATTTTCCGTTACAGAATCGAAGGCCCCCGTGCTGCGGTCCCAATAACGAGAGTTATCCATCCGGAAGTAGGACAACTGGACGCTTGATAACGTACCCGGCGACGGGTCGGAGGCGACCCCGCTGATCACCGTCACATCGGTGTCGAGTGTGGCCTGACTGGGAACAGTGATCGTCGAACTGGGGTTCGTAAAGTCGGCGATAAAGGTGACGGTCGAATAGACGATCTGGCGGTTTGTCGCCTTATCAACCGCGTAAGCTTCCGCCGCAAAATTTGCGTTAGTCACCCACGGGGTGGATACGTTGACTAAGTACCAAGCCGTCGCACTGGGGGACAAGGTGGCTGAAAGCCACGTGTTCGATGTGGCCGTCCAGCTTGATCCCGTCCAAAACGCGCCGAAGCTATTCGAACTAATACGGACGTAGACGTTGTTCACGCGTCCCGGCGCCAAATCGGCCACACTTCCGCTGACTTGCCCCGTCTGCGTGACAAAACCGCCATTGCTGGGATACGTCACGGTGGCGGTGGGCCACTGGATGTCATAGGTAAAGGAATACGTGGAAAGGTCGATTTCCAGGTTGCCCGCCAAATCTCGCGCGATGGGCGAGAGGGTATAGATGAGGTTGGGCGTCCAGGTGATCGAATTCGGCGTAAACGTCCAGGCGGGGTTTAGCCCGGAGGCGGAAGCGCTGGGAAGACTTGAGATGCCGACGTTAAAATTTTCGGTTTCCCATAAGTTATTGATACTCCAATAATTCGTCGTTCCCGCCGTGAACTGTTTCATATGAATGAAAACGGCATTTATGCCCACGTTATCCAAGGCTGTACCAGTCAAGTTCGCGGGCATGCTGTTGTAGTGCGTATCGTTTGCGGACGGCTCCGTGATGGTCTCCGTATTCGGGCGCTCGCTCGAGGGCGGAATGTACGAGTCAAAGGTCACGATTCTTACATTGGGAAAGGAGTCTTGAACGTTGCCAGCCTGGTCGGTGACGCGCGCATAGAAATAATAGGTGGACCCTGAGTTAAGAGTCGGCATCGGCGAGAAGATAAACGTCCCACTGGAACTCTGCGCGCTGTACGGCGTGTAAGCCGCCGTACTCCAAGACACAGGGCCGGCCCAGGTGGTGCCGTTCCAGTTTGTATTTTGCGAATTGTTGAATAAGCGGACCTCGACTTGAGCGACGCGGCCTCCGGGCGCATTGCCGGAAACAAACGCCGGCAAATCGGCCGCAACGCCCGAAAGGGAAGTGATCGTGTTGACAATCGAATTGTGGACCACATTGGTGATAGTACTGGTCCCCTTGGTTTGATCCATGATCATGGTGGTCGACGCCAAAATGACCTCATTCAATTGCCAGTTAGTCGCTAAATCTTGCGCCTTTACTTTGATCGCGAATTTGGCCCCGTCGCGCGAACTCCAGCCGACCCCGCCGGGAAGCGTATAGTTCCAGTTGTGTTGATGGAGATTGCCGACCTCGGAAGGCGGAGAGGGGTCATCGGCATCGTTGTAATCAGACGTCCCACAGCTGGCGGTCCAGCCGCCGACGTCGTGCCAGCATTCCGAAACCGACATGTCGCGAATTTGAATACGCACGGTCCCGACGCGACCTGGCTTCAAATCAACCGCCGTTCCTGAAAGAGCCGTTAAATCCGTGAGATAAGAACCATCCGCCAAACTAAGGAGAGTTGAGGTCGGCTGTGTGACGTCATAGGTGAAGTAGCCGCCATACCCGAGCGTTTCATCCGGCGTGGCAGGGGTATTGCCGCGCGCATCGATCCCTCGGCCGGTTAACCGGTAGAGCACGCCGTTATTCCAGATGGTGTCGGGGTTGTCGTAGGTCCAGTTGCCGGCGCCGTAGGAGGTGACGAGCGTGTAGGTGCTCGATCCGACCCAGGACGATTGCGTCCCGCTCCACCAGGAGGTCGGCGTTGTATCGAGATCTGGGGCGCTGGAAATGCGCACATCGATTTGAGAGACCGCAGACTGATGCGCTTGCGGGTAATCTTGATAGTTCCCCGTGATCTGGGTGACGCTGTTTTTAAATCCGGAGGCCGGAGCCATGTTGGAGATGACCACCGTCTCTGTATCGAGATAAACGGTGTTGGAGGCAATACCAACGGTAAAGTCCGTCTGCGTGTTGTTGGCTGCGTCTTTGGACCACAGGACCAAGCGGAACGTATCACCGCTCTTCACGTTCTGACCCACATTGGGCATCGACCCGGACGGCATCGTCACCGACCAGCTGCTGGCCCCGACCACCGCCGAAGGCCAGCTCGCGGCGGCAGGGACCGCGCCCGATTGCCACTGGCTTCCGTCCCAATATTTGTTGACGGTAGCATCTTGCAGCAAGTAGCGAATCTGACTGATCGTGGAGTGGGTGTCGTAATAAAGTCCATAAAAATAAGGGTCCGTCGCGACGTTCGAACCGTCGGTCGGAGATGTAATGCTCGTGGTCGGGGCCACCACATCCCACTGGAACGTCACGCTGCTTGAAACCGTCGTCCAGTCTTCTTCGTTCGATGCCACGTTGTTATTGGTATCGCGCGCCCGGTCGCGAGCCGTCACCGTAATAGTAAAGGAAGAGCCGCTGACTTGAGCCCCGGTAAACCCGGAGATCCAATCCGCATCGCTGAAGGCAAAGTTCCACGTCCCGGTGTAGGTTTCAGTTGGGTCAGAGAAAGACGAATTGGCGTCCCGGTCATCGTTGGCATTTAATACGGTAACGCCTCCCCAACCGGCGCCGGTCCAGAACGAGGCATCTTTGTGGCGTTTGATACGCAGTTTTACGCCGTCTAAGTATTGATTGCTTTGGTCGCTGGCTGAGCCCGCAATGGAGGTCAGCGTGTTGAGCCATTGAAGGTTCGTCACATTGCTCACCGAGGCCGTGGGACTGGAACGGTCCACGTGAAACACACGCGTCAGAATCGTCGCCACGTTTCCAGCGATGTCTTGCGTCAACACTTCGATACGGAACCGCTTGTTGTCATAGGTGGTGCTGGATCCATCGACATTCACAGTTGTGGAGGACGTATCAAACGCATAACTCCATGTGGCGGAACCTGAACTGAGGCGATACCGCAACGTGTTATTGGGGAATTGAGCGCCGTCCCAATAATTGCCGGTTCCAACATCCACAATGGCCACGGAGGCCGCGCGGACTAAAAATGCATCTTGAGCCAATCCGGTGATCGACTGGAAGGGTTTGTACGTTCCCGCTGCCGTGCTGGGCATGGAGATCGACATGACAGGGCTGCTCATATCCACCACGAACGGGTTTGTGCTGCCATTCACCATCCAGTTCCCAGCCAAATCTTGCACTTGGACTCCCAGATAGTAGGTTGTGCCGTCCGTCCAAGCGCTGGCCGCAACGGAGGACTGCCAAACCCCGCTGCTCCAAGAACTGGTGGCCAAGTACACCATGGACGCGCCCCAGCTCGCGCCATTGGGGTTCCAGAACAGGCCGTCTTCGCGTTTTAGGTTGATCGCCACTGTTTTGACCGAGGCTGAACTGGCCAGCGGATTTCCCGGATCGCCCGCAGAACCAAAAAACGTTCCCAGCGCCCCGACACGGTAATATCCTCCCGAACTGCTGAGGACTTCGGGATAACTAATGTATCCGGTCGGGGGAGACGTGTCGTAAACGACGGATGCGCTGGCCACGGGGTTTTGCGTATTTTTGGCATTGTCGATGGCGCGCGATTGAATCACGTATTGCCGGTTGGTTTGCCACACACCCGATCCCGGCAACGCCAGACTCCAAGGACTGATGCCGGAAGCGTCATTCCACACACCGGTAGAAAAAGTCACCCACCCTGGCCCCGCGGCGTAGTAACTGGTGGAATTAAGCAAGTTAATGGAAACTTGAACTTTTTTAAGATCGGCCATATTGTTTCCAGCCACATCGCTCGCCGTACCGGTGATGGACGTTAACGCATTGAAGTGGACCGCGTTGACGGGCGCTGTCAATTCAGACGTCGGCAAATCGCTGTCTAACGCATACGCCACGTAAATCGATTCAAAGTTGGTCGGCTGCACTTCTCCACGATAACCGCTAAAGAGCGTGGGTTTAAAAATGGTGTTTGTCACGGTGGCGTTAAGTGCCGTGGCTTGATACACCCGCACTTGGCTGTTGCCGTTGGTCACCGCCATCACGACTTCATCGGCCCCGGGATTGTTCGGCTCGGAGGCCATTTGCACATGGCGCACGGGAGCGTCGGTTGTGACATTCAACCGTTGGACCGAATCCCATGAGCCCGTTTTAAACGACTTATGGGCCAATTGTGCTTGGCCCGTCGTGTAAGCCACGTCGAACTCAATTCCGGATCGCTGCCAGGCCACATCGAAGGGTCGATAAGCGGCCGTGCTGCTGATCACATTGGGGCTTAACCGCGAGACCGTATTTCCCCAAGCTTTGGTGTAGCCGTCCCAAATACCGGCATTTAACCGACCATTGCTGTCGAGCGCGGTCATTCCGATCGTATTGGGGTTGCTCGAGCCGCGGTTCGTGGCCAAGCGCAGCCACCGAACACTCTCCCCTGCCACATTGGTATCCAAATTAAAACCGGCAACCGCCGGCGTCCACTGCTGAGCCGAACTAAACCACACTTTATATCCCCAAAGATTGGCGGCGCTGGTATCCCCATAAGCGACCATGGCATGGTTGTGGTCCTCGTCCCAGGTATAGGCGATGTCAAAGGCTTGAGCATTGGTGGTGCTGGCGGTAGCCGCAAACGTCGTGGTGGAGGTCGTAATCCAGCTCGATGTGCTCCATACCGCTCCAAAAACACCTCCATTGACATCGAGCATGGCCATCATAATTTCATTGCTGTTTTCATTAGGATTGCTTTCCAAGCGAACCCATAAGGGTTTTCCAGCCGTTACAGGCCAGTTTGAAATCGTGCCGGCATTGCTCCAGGCCGATGCGCCGTAAGCGCGTGTGCGATATTGAATATTGGCGCTGTCATTGGAATACACAATCAAGGCATCGCCGGAATTTCGCTCATAAGCGATATCAAACCCTCGCTGAAAATCACGCTGGTTTTCGGAATCAATCGGAGAAGTGCTGTTGACGGATTCAGTCGAACCCCAGACACCAGCCGTGGATTCGACAGTGATCACTTGACCATCGTTGTTCAGTGTCCCCATGAGTTTTTTATTTGTTTTGGGGGAAGACACCACCTTGACCCAACGCGGCGTGGCTCCGATGTCGGGCGTATAAGCGTCCGAGGCGCCCCAGTTGTTGGTTCCCCCACCGGTCATGTTGCGATAGCCGGCTCTGGATTCGTTTCGGCCATAGGTGATGACGTCTTCATCCATGCTGAAAACGCCTTTTTGTCCGGCGGCGCTCGTGTATTGCGCCAACGTGGAAAGCGATGCTGCCCAGGGGCCACCCCCTCCTGTCCACCGTTGAAAATTAAGCTGGCCCAGATTATTTTCAGCGGTCAACCACACGTCTCCTGAGGCATGACCACGCAGCTGCAGTGTATTGATGAAACGTCCGCCGAAATTCGTGGCGATGGAATTGGCGCTTCCCAATTGATTGGTGTTGTCCCAGGTACGGTAGGAAATCGTATTACTGAGATTCGTCGTATAAGCCAAGATGGCCGTTCCCGGGGTCGCGCTGTTCGGGCCTTCAAAAGCGACGTCAAAAACGGGACGGTCGTTGGTGTTTTGCATCCCGGTAATGGTGGTGACCGTGCTTTTCCACACCCCTGCGACATTAGCGATAAAAAGACAACGATATTCCGCCGATGTTTGCGCGGCTAAAACCATCTTATCGGACCCGGCGGATCGGTCCCAATCCGCGCGCAGCCAGGTGAACGTATCGTTGCCGGGATCGATATCTCCGCTGTGAGGGACGCTGGTCCATGCCGCATCGCTGACCGTATAAGCGGCTCGGATAAGATCGTTCATCGCCAAAAAAGCATAGGTTCGATTGGTGGAAGAAGCGTAAGCCACATCAAAGGTCCGGCCCAAGTTCCCGTTTTCCCCGTTGGCCACGACCCAGGCCCCCCCCGTGAGCTGTGTCCACGCGCCGGCACCCCAACCCGACGTCGTCCCCGTCGACCAGGATTTGGTGTAAACCAAAATCGACGCGTTGTTATCGCCGACCAAAGCGGTAATCTGTTTTGATCCGGGGCGGGGTTGGTTGATGACCCGTACCCAACGCGCGCTTCGGCCGTTGATCACCGGTTCAGTCGGGAAGGTTAACCCGGTCGTCCAGGAAGTCCCGTTCCATTTGGCGTATTGCAATTGAGACCCGGGCGTTGCGGCAACAGTCCCGCCAGCGCTATAGACCACCACAAACGTGCTGCTGTTCCATTCGTAAGCGCCGTCAAACGGCAAATACCCGATAAATGAAGCCAGATTGGTGGTCAGCGTTGCCGCGTTGCCCCAAGTGCTCGAACCGTCATCCCATACTTGGGCCAACAAACGGCCATCGGCATTGAGCGTGACCATGATGCGTTCTCCCACACTCGGGCTGCCGGCATCAGCGGAATAAATTTTGTTGACGTAGGGAATCCCTTCGTTGCCACCCCCCGCGGTCACACCCAACTTCTCCGTTTCCCATGATTTTCCGGTGTTCTCCCATTCTCGGTGAATCGGCACGTATTCCGTTCGGCTATACCCGATCACGGCATCGCTGGCCGCGTGCGAAACCGCTGGGAGGAAAACTCCGCAGAGGCTTGCCAGCGCGATTAGGAAGCGCTTTTTCATTTCGCTTTCTTCACCCCGCCCTGCCTGCCGGCAGGCCGCTTCATTCGATGACCGGGCGCATAAGACAGGGCTTCTGCCGCTTTCGCTTGAACTTCTGGGCGGCTGTCTTTCATGGCGTTTTGGATCGCGGGGACGCTTTCACTCGATGCGCACACCGAAAGACTTTGCAGCAGCATTCCCTTGACGCCCGCATCCGACTCGCGCAGCAATGCTTGCGCTAAAGCTCGCTCCGCTTTGCGTCCGCCGATAAAACCCAGGGTGTAGGCTGCGCGTTTTCGAATCGGCGCAACGGTGGAATGAAGCAAAGCGGCGACTGGTTCGGGTCGAGCCAATTCCTGCATGGCCGCAACGCCGTCTAACAGCGCCATTTGCACCACGGGGTCTGATTCATTGGCCAACGCCGCCGAAAGCGCCTGCGCGACTTCCGGTTGACGAATCGTTTTAAGCGATTGGACGGCGTCTATTTTGTCGGAGGGAACTTTCGATTGCAGCAAAGCGATTAAATTTTGAAGCGAATCAGACGATGCAAAAATCAAATTCGAAAATAGGGCAAGGAGCGTGACGACACTGACTACTCTATACGCGCACGCGCGTACGAAAAAAAACTGACTAACTCCTCTGGAAAACAGTTTTTCCAAACCTACCCCCACAAACAACGTTGATTTTTAGGCACGTTCCGCGATGCATTTACAGTGAGTCTTTAGGCCCGTCAATAGGAAATATTCACGGGGCGTGGTGAGATTAACAGCGCAGAGGTAAGGTAAGGCAGGGCGTGACCGAACGAAACAGGCGAGTGGACAGCAAACCACCCAAAAACCCGACGATAAAAGTTACCCACAGCTTATCCACATTGTGCACAAAGCGCTTTTGGGGAGGAATCCAGGCCTGTTGGATAGAGGCCAAAAGGCGTCTAGCGCCATGCAAAATCGAGTTAATAAGTAGAGTCGAATAGAGATTTAGACTATCCCAGGCCTGAACGGCTAAATGCGGAGCTTCGATGACGGTTAGACGGTAGAAAGAGTGCTGGAAAAGGTCGGCCAAAGCTGTCTTTTTGGAAACCGATGTAGAAGGCCGGTTTTGCGCGTCCCGAACGTCTAACTCCGCGCTGGGAACGACGTTCAGCGGCATAATGACGTTCAAATTCGCAACGTCGTTCAGGTTCTGAACAGCGTTAGGACCCTGAACGCTTCTCAGCCCCTGAACGCCGCACATAAACATTACACCAGCAATAAGGATTCGCTTATTCATGAAATTCGGTAACCCCGCTATCCTCAATTGAAAGGACCGGAGCCCGCCATACGACTGGCGGACGGCCGCCTCAGGCGACCGGCTTTGCGCACTCACCTGGGTTACCCCAGGGCTGCCGTTATCGTTTCAGCACAAAAAGAACAGACGTCACCTGCTTGGCGAGTCTAGCCCTCCCCTCCAAAAGCGTCAAGGATGAATCCAGCCTGTAAATGAATGTGAATCTTTGAGAGGGAAAATCACGAGCAAAAAGCTGGTCAAATGCTGATATGCGTTCTACACTTGGGGGCATGAGCCGCCGAAAAGACGAAGTGGACAATCCGCTGCACCAAATGCGGCGAAAATTATTGGTCCTAAAAATGACCAGCTTGGTGCTGTTCTTGGCCTTAGTGGTCAGCCTTACCTTCCTACTGCAAAATCGTCCCACCGGGGATCGAAGGCCGTTCACGGAACGACCACCGTCAGGCCAGGCACCACGGTACGATGAAATCGTCTCTATAATTCAGCCATTTCGCTATAGTTTTATGCCGGTTTTATCCCGTCCAAACGTAAAGCTTAGCGTCGATTTCAAAAGCGCCGTGTGGTATTTGCATAACATTCATTTGTTCGATGCACAGGGCCAATTGCGCTTGGAGCAAGGCCGATACGGCCTTTGTGGCGACCTGGCCGCTTTCACATACCAGAAAGTAAAGCCGCTCTTAGATGAAAAATACTTAGTGCGATTTGCACGGGCGGCAGAATCAAACTTTTTCCCTGCCCCGCTCAACACTCATTTTGTGTTGACCGTCGTCAGTCGACTCGACCCTCAGGAGATCTATATCTTAGACCCCTCCTTCCATCGTTATGGACCCCTCAAGGAATTCGACAATTATTTGTTTTTTGAACACCTCTCGACCCTGCGCTTTTATTCACAAAAATCATCACACAACGTTGAAGTCGTCAATCGCGCCGTCCCCGTGCTGATTGAAAATGACACAAAATTCAGCCTAATCGTGAAACCCGAAAGCGACCGTTTTGATTCGCGCCACTACGCCGTCGCGATTTTAACGACGCACAAGAACATGTACATGCCTCGAACCATTTACAAAGTGGCGATGAATGACGGAAAACGCAGCGTGAGCGAAGATGCGGAGGAAGAAAAACGCCTATTGGACACGCCGGAATATGTCTCACTCAAAAAAATAGTGAACCAATTTTTTGACAATATCCCGAATGAACGAAACCCTTAGCTTACGATGAGATGGACGTGTAGCGCCGCGTCGCAAACCGCCAAAACATCAAACTAAACGTCACGGATAGCCCCGCCATCCCCACGGCCGTCCACACCCAGCGCGCCGAAAGCATCCCCAAATACATTTTGGTCGGGAAACTGGTCATGACCGCAACAGGAATGACAAAGGTTAATACCGTCCTCATAAAAGAATCGTAAACGTCGACGGGAAAACGACCCAGTGTCATCAAATCCCGATAAATCCAAATCGTGTTTTCCAATTCCTGTGTCAAAACGGCGAGCGCCGCCACCGCGATGTGAATTGCCATCGCGATCAAGAGCCCATTCAAACAAAGCAACACGTAGGCCGCCACATGCTCAACCGTAAAGGCCCCTGGGATGCGCCGCATGACCGCCACCGTCAATGCCGCAACCGGAATGACCGTGACCACATCTAAAAAATCGACCGTATTAAACGCCACCCGGTAGAGCGGATTTAGGGGCTGAATCAGGAAATAATCAAAGTCGCCTTCCCGAATTAACCCTCGGATACCATACACCCCTCGAAAGATAAGCTGGGCCACGATATCAATTAAGTTAAAGGTCAAAAAAAAGAGGACGGCCTGTTCCAGAGTGTAGCCGGCTAATGCGCGGGTATGTTTAAAAATAGCCGACAAAAACAACACGAAGAAACTAAGCCGCACGATTTTTCCCAAAAGATAGCCGGTCGACGAAATGGGATTCCCGGTTTGAATGGAAAAGCTCATCACCGCCAGGCGCATCCATACACGCGCGTATTTCATGCGCCCTGAGCCCCGTAAACCCGAAGGCCGCGGCGCCAAACGGTCCGGCAAAGCAGGGATACGATTCCAAGCCAGACGATTTGAATCATAAACGCATGGATCATTTGCTGTGAATCGAGCTTTTCCAGCAATATTTGAAGAGGGGTGAAAATCATATAAGGAGAGGGCAGCAAGGCAAACATTTTTTGAACCGTAGGAGGCAAAACATCCAGAGGAAAAAATGCCCCAGCCGTAAACTCCAGGAAAAGCTCAAAAAGCCACCGAGGCCCCCCGGATTCAGATGTCCAGAAACCCCAGCAAGCCACCGTAAAACTTAAGATGAAGTAAAGAGCCATGCCTAAGGCCGCAGACAGGGCAAACAACAACCACGTTATGGGTTCCTCGGGCCATTGAACAACCATTTTAAACACCATGATAAGGCCACAAATTTCGACAATCGAGGAAACTAAATTGATTGATTTTTCAGCCATATCTCTAGAAAATGTGTAAGCCATGAAATTGATGGGACGAAGAAGGTAGCTCGATAGACGGCCTTGGTTTATTTCCATCGAAACTTCCCAGGACTGACTGGCAAACACCAAACTTCGCAAAACGTTCATCCCCAGCAAGTACGTCATCATCGCAGCGGCGTTATAACCGGCGATGACCGGCTGGTCACGTAGAACCGCGGTCCAGAAATAGTAAAAACTGACTAAGACCACCAAAGCGCGAATGCGCTCCATAAAAAAAGACGCCCGGCGGGCCATGCCTTCCTGCCAATACAGCGAATACACAAACCAGTATTTCCTCATTCTCATGTCAAAGTGCCGGGCCCTTTGAACGCGGCACGCATGGCTTCGGTGAGGGGTTGATTTCCATAGCGCCGCTTAAAATTTTCGAGCGACCCGTCAAAAAGGAGCCGGCCATGGTTAATGAGAATGACTCGGGGACAAAGCTCGGCGATGTCTTCGACATTATGGCTGGTCAAAAGTATCGTGGCGCGGTAGCGTTTGTTGTACTCTAAAATAAACTGCCGCACTTTCTGCTGCATGATCACGTCCAACCCAATGGTGGGCTCATCCAGCAAAAGCAAGCGCGGGCGGTGCAGCAGCGAGCAGGCGAGCTCCGCCTTCATCCGCTGCCCGAGCGAAAGCTTTTTAACCGGCGTGTCCAACAAGTCCTTAATTTCCAAAAGGTCGGCGAGCTCATGGACGGTTTGGTCGAATTGCGCTTTTGGAATTTCATAAATTTCTCGGTTGAGTAAAAAAGAATCCCAGGCCGGCAAATCCCACCACAGCTGCGAACGCTGCCCCATCACCATGGCCATTTGTTTTTGATAAGCGCGGGGCCTTTTCCACGGTACGTAGTGAAGCACACGCGCCTCGCCCGATGAGGGGTGCAGGAGCCCAGCCAGCATTTTAAGCGTCGTCGTTTTCCCTGCCCCATTGGGACCCAAGAAACCCACCAGCTCGCCTTCTTGAATGGAAAAAGAAATGTCCTGAACCGCGCAGACGTCGCGCGTTCTGCGGCGAAAAAGACCTTTGAGCGCCCCGCGAAACCCGGGCTCCTTCTGAGGCACACGAAACGTCTTGGAGAGATGATCTACGACGATGCTTTCGGTGGTTTCCATCGTTCCAACGGGTTAGGCGCTGCCGGGTGGGGCTTAACGGCGTCCTGCGGACTTAAAATTCGATACACATACAACCCTTTGGGATTGCCCTGCACGAAACGTTCTTCTTTCCAAATCAGTTCCACATTTTTTTGCCAGAACTTTTCAAAACGCATCCAATCGTCTTCCTTGAACGGAAAGAGTCCATAACTTTCGGTCCGAACGGCTTCCACAAAGTTCAAAAAGATGTGCGTGATGCCATCCGCCCGCATTTGCGCAGCCATCGCCTGGTCATCCGCGGCGTTTCTAGCATACACCACGAGAGGCTGCGGGTCGGGCACGGAACTAGGGATGACGCGATGAACGGAGTAGTGCGTACGCGCCTCCCCCGCCACCAAGATCACAGAACCCTTAGGCAAATTTGCATTCATCCAGGCAAAGCCCGAATAAGGGGGTGTTGGATAACTCCCATGCATTTCGGCCAAATAAGTTGATTCCTTGATTTGGCCGCCCGTCACCCGCCAACCGTCTTGAAAAAAAATCACGGAGAGTAACCCCATTACATTCGCAAGCGCGGCTAAGCTGATGGCCCCAAACCCGCAAAACCGCGCGGCGCCGTTTGGAAACCCCAGAATGATTGCCTCCCCGAAAATCATCGATGCGATGGCGAGTGCGGGCAACCCGTAGCGCGGCGTATCGGAGGTCAGCATCCACAATAGCCACAAGGCGCCGGCAAAACGCGCCAACCATCGATAGGCCGGTTTTGGAGAGGAAACCACAAAGGCCAACGGCAGCGCCATCAGAAAAAGCGGCCCCACCCACGTGCCATTGTCGTTGCCGGTCATCGTGAAGTACCACGGGTGCAGCAAATACCGCTTCGTGGACTCAAACGTTTCAAACGTGTTATGAAAATTTCGCGCATGGGCATCGCTTACGAAGATGCTCCAGTAATGGGGGTCAATCGGCGGGTGGCCCCATGTGGTCCCGCCAAAGGGATACAGCGGGTTTCCGTGGAAAACGATGTTTCGGCCAAGTAGCGGACAGACCATCAAAAATGCGGGAACGCTAAACCACAGCACATCATGAAATACCGCGGGCCACGCGGACTTATCCTCGCTTTTTCGTTTCCAGGCTAGAATCAAGACAGCCACCGGCAAATAAGCCAGCCCGGGATATTTACATGAGGCTGCAAGCCCGGCCAAGGTTCCGGCCAAGGCCAAACTTTTTTTCGAGGGTTCCAGCAAGGCTCGGAGAAACGCGAGAGCGGCCGATAGCTGCAGAAAACTCCACGCGACGTCTGTGCCGGTCGAAATCACATTGATACCGACAATCGGTGTGCTTAAGTAAACGACGGATGCAATCCACCCAGCACCCGGCGAGAAATATTTTCGCTCCATCGCCATAAAGGCGGCAACGGTCAGCAGCGCGCAGGAACCGTGCAAGAGTTTGGCCGCCTGCTCGGAAGCCATCGTCATCGCCAAGCCGAAGAGCCACTGGATTGTTAAAACAAAGTTTGAAAAAAGCAGCGTGGGCACATCGATGAGGCGCCCGACGACCTGATACAAATTGGGGATAGCGATGTGGTAATAAAGCGCGTCATAGAAAATTTCGGGAGTCGTCTCACCTAAAAAAACAAGCAGAAAGAAAAAGACCAACAACATCACCCACATTGGTTTCCATGGGACTTTCGCCTGAGGCCCTTTTTTATCGCCCCACGGGGTTCTCTCCTTGATAAGGAAGAATGCCCCGCATAGCGCGGCAACTCCCCAGAACGCCTCTGCGCGCCAGAAACCAGCGGCACCCAACGCAAAGGTTCCAAACGCCAATACGCCAAACCCCAAAGCGCTGCCTAGAGCCCAGCGGGAAGGCGCATCGAGCGCCACCACACCAAAAACGCGCCGCACCAAGAAACAACCGCATTGATACGCCCAGAGGGTTAGGGCGCCGGCGACAAGACTAGCCTTAAGAACCTTAAACGCATAGGCATGGAATACGCCTATCGTCGTGAGAGAGTCGATCATTTGTAAGGCTTGCGACAGGCTAGTGGGGTGGGTCTGGAAGTAAAAGTAAAGGACTACCGCAAACCAGCCAAGAAGGATGGAAGATTTCAACGGAACAACGCGTCGTTTTCGCGAACCCAGCGGATGAGCTCCTGGATCCCTTGCGAAACGGTTTTTTCAGGCGCCCAGCCCAGCTCACGCTTGGCTTTGGCGATATCCGAAATATACACGCGCTGATCAAACATCCGCCAATCGCTGTAACTGACCTCAGGCACGGTCAAGCCGTTTTCCCGAATCTGGTCGAGGAGTTCCAACAACGAAAGCGTTCGTTCGCGACCGCCTCCCATGTTGTAGACCCCGGAGGGTTTATCGCTGCGCAAGAAGGCGTCGTAGGCTTTCACCAAATCCGTGACAAACAACGCATCGCGCACTTGCTTGCCATTCCCGTAAATGGTGATCGGCTGCTTTTTGTGGGCACAAATGATGAACCAGGCCAGCCAGCCCTGATCTTCAAATCCAAACTGGCGCGTCCCATAGATGCAAGACATGCGAAATACGGCCGTCTTCATCTTGTACGCGTAGGCATATTCCTGAACGAAAAGATCGCCCGTGTACTTGGAAGCCCCATACGGCGTATGCCCCACCAAATCCACCGCCTGGGTTTCATGAATGGCTTGGAGCGCCCCATCAAAATCGTAGCGTTTGGGCAGCTCTTTTAGCGGAATCTTATCGATCCCGGATCCATACACCTTGTTTGTGGAGCAATAAACAATGCGCGCAGCAGGGTTCTTCTGCCGAACGGCTTCTAAAACGTTAAAAGTTCCCTGAGCATTGATCGAGAAATCTTCGGCCGGGTTTTGAATGGAATAAAACACGCCCGGCTGGCCGGCGGCATGAATGACTGCGTCCACCCCGTCCGCAATCGCTTGCTGCAATGCGGCCATATCCCGCACATCCGCAACAATACGTTTGATTTGGGGATAACGCTCCAGATACGTCCAGTTGTACTCGACGGATTCTTTTTTAGACCCAAACAACGTGGACCGCATGAGGTTGTCGTAGGCAATGACCTCCCACCCCAACCGGGCGTAAAATTCAGCGGCGTGGGAGCCGATCATACCCGCCGCCCCAGTAATCAAAATGCGCATAGCGGGCATTTTAGTGTGCCCCTAGAAGGCGGGCAAGTCTTATTTCGTAGCGATTTAAAAGGCGAGGGCCTTAATGTGCTTGTCCGCTGCGTAGCGAAGGATTTTTTTGTCCGCGGTCACCAAGGTGGCGTTAAAATAGCGCGCCGTGGCTACAAGAATGCAGTCCATCGGGTCGGAATGAAAGCCCCCCGGAAGACGGCTGCTTTCGATCAAAATGCTGGGATGTAAATCCGCCAAACTCACACCTGGGGCGTGAATGGCCCGATCTATCCACTCCACTAGAGGCACCGGGAGCGTGATTCGATGGTGTGCATCAAGCATCGACACTTCCCAAATTGACACCCAAGACACCTGGACACGATTGGTTTTTGCGGATGATTCAATGACGGGCATAGCCTTTGAACGGTGCGCCCGGATGTCATCATTGAGCATCCAGACCCAAACATGCGTATCGAGAAGCAGCGGCTCAGACATGGTCGGCGTCAAAATTCCACTTCGTCTTAATCGGCTTCATAATATCGCCCCGGATGACCATCTGCCCCTTTAAATACCCCAACAAGCGTGGCCGTTTCGCCGATGTGATGGGAGCCAGCCTAGCAACAGGCCTGCCTC
Organism: uncultured Elusimicrobia bacterium; assembly: GCA_964441955.1. GTDB lineage: Bacteria > Elusimicrobiota > Elusimicrobia > 2-01-FULL-59-12 > 2-01-FULL-59-12 > CAYTWA01. The sequence continues at coordinate 64,084 of CAYTWA010000003.1, read as the reverse complement.
TTTTGGTAATCACCACTTCGCGATGGCGACGCCGAACGTCCTCCATCAAACGAAGACACTTCTGTTTAAATTGACCTGCCGATATAGTCATAAATTCCTCCATGGACATCTTAACGTGTCCATGTTGACGCTTCAAGGTTTTTTTGTGCTTTGTCTTACTTAACGGGGACGACGTTTGGGCTGCTTTTAGATATTGGGAAGAAAAACACACCGCTGAAAACCTGGGCAACGACCTTAAGAGCTCGAGCCAATTTCTTTTGAAACACCGTGGGCGTCGGTTTGGGTTCTTGGGTGGTGATGGAAATGTGGCTCGCCTGCGGCTCCTCCGTCGCACCCCAAACTCTCGGCGACAAGAGTACCCAACACAACAAAACGACAACCACCCGAGAAAACATGACAGCCACTATACTCCGAAAAGCCTCAAGCCGCTAGTCTGGAGGGGGAGCTGTGGCCCCATATTACGGACATCGGACAATTTTTTCCGGGAGTCAAGCTGACAGTGGTAGCACACGGAATTACCCAGTTCGTCACCCCAGCAAGCTGTAAGACGAGGTTCAGTGTCGTAGAACAAAGACGCTGGATCCCGGCTTAAGACCTGCCGGGATGACGGCACAAAAAAGTGCATCCAACTCTGATTCAAATGGTCTTCTAACTGAGCGTTACTATTTCAAAGGATAATCCTTTAAAGAAATAACCTTTGCGGATAGTTTTATTAAAGGGGTCCACGAAGTTGACTTGTCATGGACGTTCCATCCAAGCCGAGGTGATGGACCTTGCAATCCTTCAATCCACAGATAACCGACCATGATTTAAAGTTTAGCACCCAAGACCAAAAGGCGTTGGGCGAGGCGGCGGCCGGACTCTTCGGGCGAAGAGACGGCGCCCTCCACGGTTTGGCGCCAGCTCTGGCGGCCGTCGCGGGAACCGATCCAGCCGGAGAGGGTAAACATATCCCCCGCACCATGGGCGTATGCGGCAAGGGGCGTTTGGCAGTCGCCGCCTAAGGCGGTCAGGAACGCGCGTTCGGCCAAAAGAGCCGCATGGCTGAAGGCATGATTGAGCGTTTGAACCACCGCTTGCGTCGAAGCATCGTCTGCTCGGGTTTGAATCGCCAAGCAGCCTTGGCCCACCGCGGGGATCATCTGTTCAGGAAGGAAGGTTTCGGTGATTTCACAGGCACGGCCCAAGCGGTTCATGCCCGCCGCCGCCAAGAGAAGGCCGTCTAACTGTTCATCCTTTAATTTTCGTAGGCGCGTATCCACATTGCCTCGCATCGCTACTATTTCAAGGTCTGGACGCAGAAGGCGCAGCTGAGCGCTTCGACGGACCGACCCCGTGGCCACGCGCGCGCCCTGACGCAATTGAGCAAATGGAATGTTTTGGGAAGAAATCCAAGCGTCCCGAGGATCTTCTCTCTCGGGGACTGCGGCGATCGTTAGGCCCTGAGGTACCTCAGCACCCAAATCTTTGGCGGAATGAACCGCCAAGTCGACACGACGCTCGAGCAAAGCATCTTCAATTTCTTTCGTGAAAAGGGCCTTAAGGTTGGCCTCGGGCCCCAAAACCCCCTGATCCCCACTCGTTGTAATAAATACCAATTCCACGCGAAGAGATGAATGATTTTCAAGGAGTTGCTCGGCCACCTGCTTGGCTTGGGCCTGCGCTAAGGCACTGGCCCGAGTACCGACTTTAAGCAACAAGCTCATGCGTGGTGTTTTAATCCGCTGCGCTGACCCATCATTTGCTGCTCCGCCCATCGCGCAAAGGCTTGCGCCTCGGCCTCCACCAACGCCTCCGCCTGGGCGAGCGCCACTTCACGACGCGACTGACTTTCGGTCACAATGGCCTGCAAATCATCGAGATTAAAAAGATAAACATTATCCAGCTGGTGGACTTCTGGGTCCACGTCCCGCGGCAAAGCAATATCGACTAAAAAGAGCGAACGCCCACGACGTTTCTCCATCACGCGGCGAATATGGTCCGCGGTCACCACCGCGCGCGGGGCGGAGGTGGAACAAATGACGATATCGGCCGTCTCCATGTGACGCAGGCCCTCTTCGAAATGCATGGCCGTGCCGTTAAATAGTTTGGCCAATTCGCACGCGTGGTCGAATGTCCGGTTGGCCACGACCAACGACCGCACTTTTTGAGAAAGCAGATGACGCGCGGTCAATTCCGCCATTTGCCCTGCCCCCAAGATCATGGCCGTTCTCTCACGAAGGTTTCCAAAAATCCGTTGAGCCATAGAGACCGCCACACTGCCCACCGATCCCGCCCCTATTGAAATTCCAGTCTCCGTTCGAACGCGTTTTCCGACATACAAACTTCTCTGAAATAAAATATTCAGCCCTTTCCCGGTAAACCCTCCGCCTTGAGCGGCATGGTACGCTTGCTTCACCTGGCCCAAAATTTCATGTTCCCCCAAAACCATCGAATCCAAGCCGGCGGCCACACGAAACAGATGCCGCACGCACGCCTCCTGCTCGCGAAAATACAGCGATTGGGGCAACGCCGCGTATTGGGAATGTTCGACCAGCGCCTGCGTGAGCTCCTGGCGCGCCGCTTGACGGTCCTGGCAGCGCCCATAAATTTCGGTTCGGTTGCAGGTGGAAATGGCCACGATTTCCTCGAGCCGCGCGGCGCGCTTAAGGCGGGTTAAAAAGCCGTTTAAGTGAGGAAGCTCAAGCGCCAGGCGCTCGCGGATGGCCAGGGGGGCACTTTGGTGGTTTAGTCCTAGAACGAACGGGATCATGCGTTAAACCTTATAAGGTAGACCAACGCATACGTCGTTACCGCCAGAAAAAACCCCGCCAAAGACAAATACGTGGATTTCCTTCCCCGCCACGAATACGCCCACCGCGCCACCAAAAAAGCCATGTACACAAGCCAGGTGATAAGCGCCAAGGTTTCCTTGGGGCTCCAATCCCAATAGCGCCCCCAGAGGTCGTGCGCGCGAAAAGCCCCGAGCACCATTCCCACCGACAGCAGAGGGAATGCCAATAAAATCATTCGATGGACCCACGCATCCATCTCTTCCAGCGAAGGCAAAAGTGCTGCCAAGGGCGACACGCGCCGCGCCTTCATCCAATGCTCTTGAATTAAGAAAACAACCCCCATGCCGCCCGCGGCGGTTAAAAGCGCATAGGCGGCAATAATCAGCAATACGTGGAGAGGACTAAGAAGCGGCATGGGTTTTAATCCAATCGAAAATTTTGGCTTCGGCCTTTTCGGACCCTTGGGTGCGAAGCAGGTCAAAAAAAGATTCACTTACCAGTTCGTCCCAAATCGACATACGCTTATCTTTTGGAAGCTTCATCAACTCGGGACGCACCCGCCGGGCCAATAAGGCAAATTGTTCAAACTCAGGCCCTAAGAGGGCCTCCAAACGCTGCCGCAAATACTTGGACAACGCCGGCGCCGCTCCCCCTGTGGAAATGGCAATTTGAATATCTCCCCGGCGAAGAATGGACGGGGCGATAAAGTCGCAAAGGGGTGGGACATCGACCACATTCACCCACAATCCCCGTCGCCTCGCTTCATGGGCGATAAGCGGCTGGAGGGCTTGGTCATCGGTGGCCGCAATCACCAACTTCACACCCTCCATATCGGAAGGCTGGTAAGGGCGTTTGGACCAAAACAGTTTTTCTTGTCCAGCCCATGCTTGAATTTGGGGATCGGCTTCCGGGGCTACCACATGAACTCGCGCTCCCGCGTCTAATAACGCATGGAGCTTTTGCAAGGCGATCCCTCCCGCCCCCACCAAAAGGACGGGCTGGCCCACCAGACTTAGAAAGACTGGGTAAAAACTCATGAGGAAGCCTTTTGCAGGATAAAAACGCTAAGCGGGGGTCGACTGGGGAATGTGATCATCCACAAGCGCCGGAGGGTCGACCTCGCCGCGCTGCACCATCTTGGCAAATTCAGCCAGAACGTCTTTATCCCACCAGCCTTTAGCGGATTCTTCCCACATAATCGACAATGCCACTTCTTTGGGCAAGCGCTTGCGATACGAGCGGGTTGTGGTCAAGGCATCGTAAATGTCCACCACGGTCATGATGCGCGCCAAGAGCGGAATGTCATGGCCGGCCAGCCGGTCGGGATACCCCGAGCCATCCATTCGTTCGTGATGATGCTTGATGATGGGCACCGCGCCGCGGATGGACTTAAGTTTCTCGCAAATTTTGGCGCCTTGCCCCGGGTGCATGCGAATGATGTGCCTTTCTTCGGTGGTGAGCGCCCCGGCTTTGTTTAAAATTTTGTCGGGCACGCCGATCTTGCCGATGTCGTGGAGGATTCCGCCTTTTCGAAGAGAATCTTTTTCTTCCTCTCCTAACCCCATTCGGTCTCCTAACCGAACGGCGAGCTGCGAGACGCGTTCCACGTGGCCTTGGGTGTAGGAATCCTTCGCTTCAATGGCGCGCGCTAAAGAAAAAAGCACCTCTTCAGCGCCATCCAATTGCTCGTTCAGCGCTTTCACGCGCAAAAGCGATTTCACACGGGTGATAAGCTCCAGCGTGTTGTAAGGCTTGTTGACGAAATCATCCGCGCCGGCTTCAAGCGCTTCAATTTTTTGTTCCAGGTCGCTTGTGGCCGTCAGCATCACCACGGGCGTCATGCGCGTATGGGGGCTTGCTTTAATGCGGCGGCACACTTCGATCCCGTCCATCCGCGGCATGTGGATATCCAGCAGCATCACATCCGGCTGGATCATCGCGACTTTTTCGAGCGCCTCCACGCCGTCTCGAGCCACCGCGACGGAAAAACCTCGCGAGATGAGGATCGGTTCTAAAATTCCAACCGCATGAGGATCATCTTCAATTAAGAGAACTTTGGCACCGGCGTAACCGTTGGCGGGCAGGCTCATAGCGGGGTATACGATAACACGTTCCCCGTCGAAGGGTCAACGCGAAAAGCTTGGGTCAATAAGACGACCACACCGCCCCATGAAGATCATTGTGCAAGCACCCCACCGACAGACGTCCCCAGTTAAGATCGGTCTCGGAGTTGTTATACGACCAACCGGTCGTTTCGGTTGGCGACGTTTCCGGGGTGACCGTGTTTATTTCGACGGGGTGAAGGTGCTTGATCTTAACCGGTGGGATGACTTGCATGTAATGCTGATCGGATGTCAGGGATGCCAATGAATCCCGAGGGTATTCATGGGTATCGCCATAATAAATATTTAAGGCGGAGCGCAGACTGCCGATGTTGCCTCGCGTGGCGCCTTCATCCGACTTTTTGATCAAGTCCCGGTATCGGGCGGTGCCAATCGAAAGCAAAATCCCCAGGATGGCCACCACCATCAAAAGCTCCAGCAAGGTAAACCCCTGTCGTGAACGAACGTTTAGGGCCGGGGAAAAAGGAGTAAACACGCGCCCCTGCGCTTCGGCCACCGGAGCGCTGACCACGTGACCGTTGTGGCATTGCAGCCCTTTTAGAAGCGCGGCCGACTGACGTACGGCGGCTTCCACGCCGCTTCGAGTAAGCGCGAGAACATAACTTAAGGTGGCATGGGTCAAAGCCAAAGTGGACGTCCGTCCAAACGCCCCCGGCATGTTGGGAACACCGTAGTGCAAAACACCTTCCGCGATAAAGGTCGGCTTCAAATGGCTGGTGGCTTTCGACGTTTCACAACTGCCGCCCTGGTCGATGGCCACATCCACAATGACGCTGCGAGGCTTCATGCGTTTAACCATGGCGCGCGTAATTAAGCGCGGCGTGCGGGCTCCGGGGATGTGAACGGCACCGATTACAATATCGGCCGAGGCAATGGCCTCGCGAACCGACGAGGGGTCGGCCGTGACCGTTTCGACATGCGGCAAAATTTCATCGAGATAACGCATACGTTCTGCGCGGCGCTCTAAAATGGTGACGCGCGAACCCATGCCTAAGGCTACGCGGGCCGCATTTTCACCCACCGTTCCGCCGCCGAGCACCACGACATGCGCCGGTGAAACGCCGGGCATGCCCCCAAACAAAACCCCGCCGCCGCCTTGCGGGTTTCCTTGGTAATACGCACCCATTAAAGCCGCGACTCTCCCCGCGATTTCCGACATCGGCTCTAAAATTGGAAGCTTCCCGTTTTCTTCGACCGTTTCATAGCCAATCGCGGTGACACGAAACTTAAGCAACGCGTCCACCAGGGGGCGATTGGGCGCTAAATGCAAAAAGGTGAAAAGCGTTTGACCGCGCCTGAAAAAACGAAATTCGGAGGTTTGAGGCTCTTTGACTTTTAAAACCAAGTCGGCAGCCCACGCTTTGGCCACATCGACCAGCACGGCTCCGGCACGCCGATAATCATGGTCCAAAAAGCCCGCGTGGAGGCCGGCTCCTTTTTGGATGCAGACACGCACGCCTTCCTGACGAAGGGATTCAACCCCGCCGGGGGTCAAGGCCACCCGAAATTCTCCCTGCTTTACTTCTTTGGGTACCCCGACAATCATCCTTGAAGCTTTCCGCCCTGAGACCATTGTTCTCGGGGGACGTCTTCAAAAACGATCCACGTGTGATCCTCCGTGATCTTGCAGTGTTTGCTGATCACCTCCGTCAATTCTTTGGCCAGAGCTTCCTTGACTTCTTTGGGACGCGGAAACATGCGAATGTGGACAAAGGGCATGGCAGCCTCCTTAAAATCTACTTACCGACACAGAATCTAGAAAATATTTGGCTTAAAAGATCGTCCGTCGTCGTTTCACCGACGATTTCACCCAGCGCGGCGAGCGCGGTTTTAAGTTCGAGCGCCACGCATTCTTCATAATCGCGGCGTTGTCCCGCGCCCCAGGCGTTTTGAAGCGCTGCATGGGCGCGCCGAAGGGCGTCTGCATGACGCGCGTTTAACAACCACCTGGCGCCCGACGCGTTGTCTCGAAGCGCCACGGCTTTGACGCAGGCGACCAGTTGATCGAGACCCGTTCCAGTTTTTGCCGAGATGCGTAAATCCCCTTCTTGGCGAAGCGACGGCTGGTCGCATTTGTTGAGAAGTTTAAGATGGGTCTTCTCTTTTATAAGTTTTAGGACCTTATCGTCTTCGTCGGTTCGCTGCTGGGTTCCATCGAAAACGGCGAGCACCATGTCCGAGCCCTCCACCGCCCGGCGGGCGCGGTCCATGCCGATTTTTTCCACAGGGTCAAGCAGCCCCTCGCGCAAGCCCGCGGTGTCGGTGAGGACCACCGGAATGCCGTCCCAGTTGACCGATTCTTCCAACGTGTCGCGCGTGGTCCCAGGGATCGGCGTGACAATGGCGCGGTCTTCCTTAAGGAGAGCATTGAGCAAACTTGATTTGCCGACATTGGGGCGGCCCACAATGGCCACACGCAGACCCTCCCGCAATATTTTCCCAAGCCGCGCGGAAGCGAGCAGCGTTTCAATCAGCGTCAAAACCTCAGCGCAGGCTTTTTCGAGTTCGGCCGGAGGAAGGAATGGATGGTCCTCATCGGAATGGTCCAACCCCACCTCCACATGCGCCAGAAGCGGCAGCACGCGGTCGCGCATCTTTCGCACCTCGCGCGACAAACTCCCCTCCAGTTGAGCCGCGGCGGCGCGGTGGGCCTGCGACGTCCGCGCGTGAATCATATCGGCCACGGCTTCCGCTTGGGCTAAATCGAGTTTGCCATTCGTAAATGCGCGCAGTGTAAACTCGCCCGGCTCGGCCAAACGCGCCCCGGATTTAAGGCAAAGCGCCAAAATACTGCGAAGACCGTAGGGACTGCCGTGAGCCGATATTTCCACCACGTCTTCTCCGGTGGCACTTTTGGGCGCACGGAAAACAGTAACGACCACTTGGTCGACGGGCTGTCGACTCTGAATTCGGCCAAAATGGCAGGTATGGGAGGGAACATCCGAGAAACGAATCGCCTTGGCAGGCTCAAAAATTGAACCGACGACGCCCATCGCCGCGCGGCCGCTGACGCGAATGACCCCCAACGCGCTTTCGCCAGGCGAGGTGGCAAGGGCCGCAATCGTATCTTCCCCGGAGGGCATGGGCTTAGCGTTTATCGATAAGCGGTGACTCAGGCGTCCCTTGAGCGGGCGGCATATGACGACGGTTAAATAGGTATTGGAACGTCATCATCGCGATGCTGTTGGTGAGCCAATAAATCACCAAACCCGAGGGCATCGAATACAGCATGAAGGTGAACATGACCGGCATGATGTACATCATCTGCCGCTGCATCGGGTCGGTCACGGCCCCCGACATGCGTTGCTGCAAAAACATACCCGCACCCATGATGAGGGGCAGCACGTGCAGCTGCGGGAGCATCGGCAGCTTATCCGGAACGGACAGGTCGTGAATCCAGCCGATGAAAGGCGCCCCCTTTAATTCGAAAGCATTTCGCAGCGTGTTAAAAAACGCCACAAAAATGGGAATTTGAAGCACCATCGGCAAACATCCTCCCAAAGGATTAGCGCCGGAGTTTTTATAAAGGTGCATCATCTCGACATTCAAGCGCTTAGGGTCGTCCTTGTATTGTTTCTGAAGCTGGGCGATTTTGGGCTGCATCTTTTTCATCGCCAGGGTGGCCTTGAAGCTTTTCACCGTCAGGGGAAGCAAGATGACGTTAATCGCCAGTGTGAGCAGCACAATTGCCCATCCATAATTTCCCGTCCAGCCGTGCAGCGTATAGAGGATGCGAAGCATTAAACGGCCAATGGATGTAAACCATCCGAAATCAACCGCTTCTTCCAGGCCGCGGTCATATTTCTTAAGTTGCGTGAAGCCTTTGGGCCCGACATATAGCTCATACTCCAACAGCGTTTCCCCGCGCGCTGGGACTGTGGTATTTTCTAAAAGGCGCAGCTGCACGGCCTCTTTTTTGCCGCTGACGCTTAAGAGAGTGTCATGCGCCGATTTCGGCAAAAAGGCGACTAAGAAATAGCGGTTGTCGACCCCCACCCACCGGCCGAACTCAGGCTGGTCCCCCTCCTTAATAGGTGTCGCACGAAGCCGCGTCATCGAAAGGGCGCGCGTCACCGCCGCGTTTTCTTTCATTTCAAGCGGGGTCGTCCCTAAACCCGGGCCCCAACCCCATTCCCAGCGTTTAATGTCCAGGGGCTGCGCGTTGGGGTTGATGAATCGAAAGGTGACCGTATGCAGATGGCCTTCATCGGCTAGGCGAAGCGTTTTAATCAGGCGCACCCCTTTATCTAAGGTGGTTTCCATGAAAGCTTCGCGCCCGCGCGACGTGATTTTAAAGCGGGACGCGGCAAAGGATTCCAAAGGCAGCGTGTCGCCTTCGGGATGCAAAATTAAATCCGCTTCTTGGTTGTGTGACGTCACTCGCCAATGGCGAATGCCGCCGCCCCGCGAGGAAAGCACAATGTTGTTTTCGGCGTCGCGCAGGGCATGGTCTGTGGATTGGTCTTTATTTTCAATTTTTTGAGGGTGGGCCGCCCGGATATCGGGCGCTTTCGATGACGGCACAACAACGGATGAACCATCGGGAAGGGCAACCGTCTTGGGGGCGGGCGGCGCTAGTCGAGGAACGACCACCGCCGACCAAACAAACAAAAACCCCAACGACAAAACGATGGCCAAAATTAAATTGCGTTGTTCCATAAATTCTCCTAGGAAATAAGCGGGTCGTACCCGCCGGGATGAAACGGATGACACTTTAAAATTCGAAACACGCTGCACCGAAGCCCTTTCCAAAAACCATATTGGATAAAAGCCTCCTGCGCGAACGCCGAGCATGTGGGATAAAAACGGCAGCGCGCAGCGCCCAGCGCAGACACGGCACGGTAAAAACGAATTAGGTAAAGGCTAACGTCGACAAGCCGGCTTTTTTCCATAAATCCAATACGAGAGGTTCGAGCGTTTTGTAGTTGAGCGTTATCGTCATCCTGCGGGCGCCAAAAACCATATCAACGCCACGCGGCAACGCGTGCTTATGGAGACGAAAGATCTCGCGCAGCAGGCGTTTTAAGCGATTTCGCGCCACAGCATTTCCAAAGGCCCTTGGGATCGCCAACCCCATTCGAGGCGGATAGTCAGCCCCTGGAACCCTATTGACCCAAAAAATAAGGCCGGCTTGAGAATGACGCCGGCCTTCACGGATGACTCGGGAAAAATCCCGCTGGCGGTGTAGTCGTTCGTCCCAGCGAAAACGCTGGTCCACGCGGCTTATTTGGGCGTTAACGACCAGCGGCCTTTGGCTCGCCGCTTGCTTAAAACCCGCCGCCCACCGGGACGCCGCATTTTTCGACGAAACCCATGGACTTTGGCACGATGTCGAACGTTTGGTTGATATGTTCTTTTTGGCATACCGTTCCTTTACTTGAAATTCAATTGGCCGGTATGTCCCGACAATTGATGTTATTTTCGCTGCGGGACATGGCGTTGATTATAAAATAAGTCCGGACCGTCGAAACTCATTAAGGAGCGCATTTGGAAAAAATTTGCCCCACGCAGCACCGGCGATGGTACGGCCTTTTTAGGGGGCTGGCCAGCGTTGGATTCGTTGTTTTATTCTCTGGACCGCTCCCATCGGCCAAGCGATTACCTTTAGAGGGTCGCGTGGTGGTGCTTGACCCTGGGCATGCCGTGCGAAACGACGCGGGCGATATTATTAATCCCGGCGCCAAATCCCGCAAAGGCCGTCAAGAACGGGAAGTCGCCTTGCAAGTCGGCGCCATGATGGTCCCCTTGCTCGAATCGCAGGGTGCCAAGGTCTATATGACGCGCACACCGCAGAACCCCTGGCGATACAGCCGGCGCAAAGCAGCCGACAACCGCGCGCGAGCGATCCAGGCGAATTTGTGGCGGGCCGACGCCTACATTCGGCTTCATTGCGACTGGAACCGCAGCAAAAAATTTAGCGGCTTTACGACGTACTATTACCGCTGGGGAAGCCGGCCGATAGCCTCGGCCATCCATCAAGCGATGGCTTCTGCCCTGCGCAGCACGCGCGACAACGGCGTGAAGCGAAAGAGTTTCGTCAGCGCGTCGGCTCGAATGCCGGCCGTTTTACTGGAATTAGGTGTCTTATCCCATCCGCCCGATGATGCGGCCCTTGGGAATGCGGACCACCAATTGCTTTTGGCTCAAGCCATCACCGAAGGAGTGGTCAACTACTTTTCCTATGTACGAATACCCTAAACACTACGGGGTCATTGTGGTCGGGGCCGGCCATGCGGGCTGTGAAGCGGCGCTGGCCTCTGCACGCCTGGGCCTTCCCACACTTTTACTCACCTTGAATTTGGATTCGGTGGGTCAAATGTCTTGCAACCCCTCGATTGGGGGTTTGGCCAAAGGCCAAATCGTGCGAGAAATCGACGCGCTCGGCGGTGAAATGGCCAAAAACACCGACCGCTCGGGTCTGCAGTTTCGGATGCTTAATTCCACCAAGGGCCCGGCCGTGCAATCCCCGCGCGCCCAATGCGACAAAAAACTCTACCAGTTTGGCATGAAGCAGGTGATCGAGCGCCAAGCGAATTTAGATTTGCGCCAAGGCGAAACCATTCGCGTATTAACGCACCAGGGCCGCGCGACCGGCGTGCAAGTTAAAAGCGGCACGCTCTATCGCTCCAATGCGGTCATTCTAACGACCGGGACGTTTCTACGCGGCCTGATGCATGTCGGACTCACCCAAAACGCCGGCGGGCGCGCGGGGGAATTGGCGGCCCACCATTTGTCGGATCCCCTGAAGGAATTAGGATTTGAAATCGGACGGCTTAAAACCGGGACACCGCCGCGGCTAAACGCAAACACCATCGATTTTTCGGTTTGCGAACGCCAGCCAGGCGATGAACCGGCGTCCCCCTTCTCCCACTTCACCACGTTGCTTTTGCAGCCGCAATTGCCTTGCTGGCTAACGCACACCACAGAGGAATCGCATCGCATCATTCGAGACAACCTCCATCGCTCGCCCCTTTATGCCGGCGTGATACAAAGCAAAGGGCCCCGCTATTGCCCGTCCATTGAAGACAAGGTGGTGAAGTTTCCAGACAAAATTCGGCACCTCATTTTTCTCGAGCCGGAAGGCTACACGACCGATGAAATTTATGTCAACGGCATTTCCACAAGCCTGCCGGAAGACGTTCAAGTCGACCTCGTGCATTCCATCCCGGGCTTGGAGAAAGCCGAAATTATGCGCTTTGGCTACGCCGTGGAATACGACTATTGCCCTCCCACACAACTGAAACCCACTCTCGAGACCAAGCGCGTGGAAAATTTATATTTTGCCGGCCAAATCAATGGAACCACAGGCTACGAAGAAGCGGCCGGCCAGGGGTTTCTAGCGGGGGCCAATGCCGCGCTCAAGCAAAAAGCCGAGGATGCTTTGGTGCTGCAGCGGGATGAAGCCTATCTGGGCGTCATGATCGATGACCTGGTGACCAAAGGCGTGGATGAACCGTATCGGATGTTTACATCCCGCTCGGAATACCGGCTGCATTTGCGCACGGACAATACGGATTTGCGGCTCCTCCACCATGGTCGCCGAATCGGCCTTATTAAGGAAGACGTGTATGCGGCCTTTGAGCGCTACAAAACATTGGTCGACCAAAACACGCGGCACCTAGAGAAGAAATGGGACGCCAAAGCCCAAGCGACATTGGCTAAACGTTTACGGCAAGGCGAGAGCCTGCCCTTGGAATGGCTGATTCATGACGAGCCCCCGGCCGATCACGGCCAGGACGAGCTAAAACCCTGGTCCATGGAACACGTGCGCCGCCAAGTGGAAACCCGCATTAAATACGAAGGCTATTTAAAACGACAGGAAGTGGAGATTAAGCGCTTTGAACGCATGGAACGCCGGCACATCCCCAGGCACTTTGATTACGACGCGATCACGGGCCTTGGAACCGAGTGCCGGCAGAAGCTTAAAACCATCCAGCCGGAATCGGTGGGCCAAGCCGGACGCATTCCGGGCGTCACGCCTTCCGACATCAGCCTTCTGATGGTTTTTCTTGAACGAGAGAAAGAAACGTCCGCGCGATGACCGAACAAGACGACAAACTCGCCCCGCTGCGGCAAGACATCGCGTTTCTAAAACGCCTGCTCAATGAAGTCGTGCTTAAACATGGCGGTGAAAAAGTATTTCAGGCGGTCGAGCATGCCTGGACGGTCACGCATGAACTGCGCCGTCAGTTTAACGCGGAGAAAGAAGACGAATTCCTCCGTTGGATTCATACCGTCAATATAGCCGACACCACCCAACTCATTCGCGCCTTCACGCTGTATTTTCAGCTTGTGAACTTAGCCGAAGAGGTACACCGCATCCGCCGAAAGCGCTTCTATGAAGGGCTGCTTGACCATCCGCCGCAGAAAGGCTCTCTCGAAGAAACGGCTCTTCGACTAGGCGCTCGGGGTGCGACCCCACCCGAGATCCAAAAATTCCTGAGTGCGCTTTCGATTGAAGTCGTTTTGACCGCCCATCCCACCGAAGCCCAACGTCAAACGGTGTTGAACAAATTATTACGCATCGCCTTGCTTCTCATTGACCACCAACGCATTCATGCCACACCTCCGGAAGAAAAAACGTTTGAAGACGACGTTCGCACGGAGATCGAGGCGTTGTGGCAAACGGAAGAAATTCGAAACCGCCGGCCCACGCCTTTGGATGAAGCCGAAAATGGCTTGTTTTATTTAGACCGCGTCTTGTTTGACCGCGTGCCCAGGACGCTTCAAAAATTAGAAACGCAACTGGGCATTATTTACGGCCCTAAGATCCGCGTGCCGGCCTGCCTCACCTTGGGCTCCTGGATGGGAGGCGACCGCGATGCCAACCCGTTCGTCACACATCTAATTACGTTTCAAGTCGCGGAACGCTCTCACAAGCTCGTGCTTCAGAAATATTACTCCGCCTTAGATGAGTTGGTGGGACGATGCAGCCTCTCTTCGGAACAAGCGCCGCCTTCGGCGGAACTGCTCAACTCCCTTAAAAGCGATGTCCGGCGCTTCCCGCGCCATGCTCGGCAGATGGAAGGGCGCTTCCAAAATGAGCCGTACCGGCAAAAATTATCTTTTATGAAGCACAAGATTAAGCAGACGATCATGGGTAAAAAAGCGTACGCCACCCCCGATGCACTATTGAAAGATGCGGGCATAGTGGCGCAGGCGCTGCGGCATGCGGGGTCGACTTTGGTGCGTGACATCGACTTTTTTATCCGCCAAGTTCGCGTCTTTGGCTTTCACGGCGTCGCGCTCGATGTACGCGACAACTCCCTGGCCATTCACAACACTCTGGAGGCCTTCCGGCAAAAAACCTTAACGCCGGAGAGCCGGGAAGTGATCAAAACCATTCGCGGCATTCGCAAAATACAAGAATCGATAGACCCCAAAAGCGTCACCTCGTACGTGCTCAGCATGACGCACAACGCGCAAGACGTTCTTCAACTTCTTTTATTGCTTAAACGCAGCGGCCTCTATGGCCGGGTGGACATCGTTCCCCTTTTTGAAACGATAGACGACCTTCGCCATTGCCACGAGGTGATGAGCGAGCTTTATCAGCATCCGCTTTACAAAAAGCATTTGGCGGCGCGCGGACAGGTCCAGGAAATCATGGTGGGATATTCCGACAGCAATAAAGATGGAGGCTTTTTCACCTCCGGCTGGGAACTTTATAAAGCGCAGATCAACCTCACCAAAGCCGCACGCAAAGCGAAAGTGCAGCAATGTCTTTTTCATGGGCGGGGGGGTGCCATTGGACGCGGAGGCGGGCCCTTGAACCAAGCCATTTTAGCCCAGCCCCCCGGCACGCTCGATGGCCGCATCAAAATGACCGAGCAAGGCGAAATGATTTACAACAAATACGGCAACCCTTATCTGGCGGAGCGTAATTTGGAGCTCATGCTCTCCGCCATGATTGAAGCCGAACTCTTACGCGACAGCGTCGAACCGGAAGCGCCGTGGACGGCGGCCGCCGATGCGTTGTCGGATTTGGCGATGGCCGCCTATCGGGGTTTGGTTTACGAAAACCCCGACTTTGTTACGTTTTTCCTCCAGGGGACACCGATTTACGAAATCCAAGAGCTCAACATCGGTTCACGTCCGGCCAAGCGTCACGCGGGGTCGACACGCATTGAAGATTTGCGAGCCATTCCCTGGGTGTTTTCCTGGACGCAGTCGCGCTTTACGCTTCCGGGTTGGTACGGCTTTGCCAGTGCCGTCAAGCAGTGGCTTGGCGACGGCAACGTGGAAACGCTTCAAGCGATGTACAAGCGCTGGCCTTTTTTTAGGGCCCACATCGACTTCATGGAAATGAGCGCGCAAAAAGCCGATATGCATATCGCGCGCTGCTACGCCGAACTGGTGGAAAATTCTGCGGTACGCGAGGCC
Source organism: uncultured Elusimicrobia bacterium (assembly GCA_964441955.1). GTDB lineage: Bacteria > Elusimicrobiota > Elusimicrobia > 2-01-FULL-59-12 > 2-01-FULL-59-12 > CAYTWA01. The sequence continues at coordinate 48,807 of CAYTWA010000003.1, read as the reverse complement.
ATTTTTTCGCGCATCCTGGAGGAACATCAAGACCTATCGAACGTTATTCGCCGAATCACCGGAGAAAAGCAGCTGCTGCAAAACAATCGGACGCTGCGCCAATCGATTGAACTTCGAAACCCCTACGTCGATGCGCTCAGTTACTTTCAAATTTCGCTGCTGAAACAATGGCGCTCCAGCGGCCGGACACGGGACGACTTAAAACGCGCCGTGCTCTTATCCATCAATGGGGTCGCCAACGGCATGCGCAATACGGGATAATTCATCTAAAGGAGTTTCTATGAGCAACCCTCAAGTCATTATCGTTATGGGCAGTAAATCGGACTGGGAAGTCATGCAGCACGCCTCTTTGACGCTGAAAGACTTCGGGATAGAGTCCGAAAGCCGTGTGCTCTCCGCGCATCGCACCCCGAAAGAAGCCGCAGAATTTATCAGCGGTGCGGCTTCGCGCGGCATTCAAGTGGTGATTGCCGCCGCGGGGGGCGCCGCGCATTTGGCCGGTGTTTCCGCCGCACACACGGTTCTGCCAGTTCTGGGCGTTCCCATGACGAGCGCCTTAAACGGTCTCGACTCGCTTCTTTCCACCGTCCAAATGCCGGGCGGCATTCCGGTGGGCACGCTGGCGATTGGCAAAGCGGGGGCGACCAATGCCGCGCTCTTAGCGGTGGCCATCATGGGCCTTAAGCAGCCGGCCCTTCAAGAAAAGATCAAGCAGTTTCGCGCCAAGCAAGCGGAGAAAATTCTAGCGGAGAAACTTGACTAGCCCTAAAACGGGCCTTACGGGCCATCATCATCTAACCCCTTGGAAGCGGGTGCTTTTTTGGTTTGAGCGCATTCCAAGGCGCCTTAAGCGCATTCCCGATTCCCCGCATGAAATCGCGAAGGCTTTTGCCGTTGGGGTTTTTATCGGCATTTTACCTGGGACAGGTCTGTTGGTCGCTCTGCTGGCCGCACAGGTTTTTCACTTAAGCAAAGGCGCGGCGGTGCTGGGGTCTTTGACCACCAACCCTTGGACGGTAGCACCCTTTTATGTAATCAGCTACCGGTTAGGAAAATGGATTTTGCAGCTGGAAGCCCCGATTGAATGGCACGTCTTACGGGAATTTAATACCGGGTGGACGCACGAACTGGGAAAAGTCTTCCCCGCATTGGCCACGGGCGGCGTGGTGGTCGGCCTGGTGGCTGCCTTTCTTTCGTACGGCCTCGTACTCTACGTCGTCACCCGCTACCGAAAAGCCCGCCTCAAACGCCTGCACGTTACGCCCTAACCAACCGCCGGGGAGGCGGGGGTGCTCCGCTTAAACGGCTGCAACCGGACTATCCGAAAAATTCGCAAGGCCAGCTCTGAGAACTCGGTCTTACTTATTGAGGAAGAAAAGAGGATACCCTCAAACACTCAGAGCTAGGCGGAGCCGCCCCCAACCGGAGGAAAAACCGCGCGGCCGTTAAGCCTTGAGTGTGTGAGGGCATCCTCTTTCTTTCCTTAAATAAGCCAGACCGAGTTCTTAAGGCTGGTCGCGCGAATTTTCCGGGCCGCCTTCCTCCAATGCGTTCCTGGATGATGTTTTCTCCAGGTTTCATAACAATGGTTCGCCCTTCTCCTCGGTGCGACCGGTTTATCACACTTCTTCATAGACGAGGATCGTTCCGGTTAATGGCTAGGAAAGGCGGTAGCGCACCTCTTTGGAGTGGGGGCGGCCTTCTTTTAGCAAACGCTTGGCATCCATGAGATTTTTAAGCGAGCGCGCCAATTGGCGTGGGGAGACGGTCTCAAGCTGGAGAGTTAAGTCTTGAATGGAAAGGCCATCCGGCGTGTTTTTAAGGAGCTCCCGAATACGCTCTTCGGTAGAGCCTTGCGCTTCGTTCATTCCATCCACTAGCGATGGGTCTCCCAACGTCCCTTTTCGGGTGTGGCGCACATAGCGGGATGCGCGTTTGGCCAAAAAGATCAACACGAGCCCGGTGGTGATGGGCTTAAGCGCCGAAGGCATGGGAACAGCAGGGTCAACCAGTCGAATCAGATAAGTTCCAATCAAAAGCAAAAACCACATCGCCAACAAACCGCCGCCGCGCTGCATACGTTCCACCCAGGGGTCTTGAAGGGGGTCCGATATCCCCTTTTGAAGCCATTTCTGCGCTTCGCCTGCCGTGGCGTACCCCGAAATAACGCTTAAATAAAGCTCGTTTAAATTATCCGGAGAATGCATCCCCCCACGCGTCAGCACTTCCAATAGGGCCTCTCCCCATAGCAGGGTAGACAACCCCACGACAATGGGCGCAATCACAGTCTTATGGATAGGGTCCGCCAGGGGGTTGGACATGCCCCGGATGATAGCAGACTGTCATTAGAAAGGAATGTAATGGGGTTTTGGTGCCGCAGCAAATTGAGGCGGCTAGCCATAACGGCGGGAATGGCCCCAAACGTCAGGGATATGAACTTGTCGTTTAAAAAACAGGCACCTTTCGCGGCCGTTCTGGCCATTCCCGCCCTTCGGCCCACCCGCCGCTAACCGGAATTACCCGGTTCGTCTCCCAGACAAACTATAAGAAGCCGGGATCCCGAGCCCTTTCCGGTGACTGCCATGTATGACAGACACAAATTAGGATGGCAGTCTAAATGGCAGTCTAGTTTATCGACGAAGGATTGCAGCAGTATGCCATGGATGGCAGACACGCGCACCGGATGGAAGACACAAAGGCATGGGGTCGAGTCTTGAGTTTATGCACCCCGTGGATTGTTAGCCGGGATCTAGCGTCTTTTCTCGACAACGCTGGGCCCCGGCTTACGACCTGCCCGGGGGACGAACTGGGGAATCTCCGGCTAATTGTGCGTCGATTCGTCGGGTTATGCAGCTTGTAACGGCCCTGGGGACAGCGTTCACTTTTCACTTAGTGAAATAGTGAACGCTGTCCCCACAGGTGTGCATAGGAGGCGGGGTCTGGCTGGGCCGTACGTGCGACGGAGCGGGCGTCCCTCGATGGCCGTGCTGCAGTGAGGGGTCGGGGAACTTCTTTTGTGGGAAGACAGTTTTAGGGGCTATGAACGTAGACATTAGACGCAAAAACGAGCAATTTCATACACAGGCGGGGTGGCTGGACTCGCGGCATAGCTTTAGTTTTGGGCATCACTACGACCCGGAGAATACTCATCATGGGCTCCTTTTAGTCAGCAATGATGATGTCATTGGCGCCGGAACGGGCTTTGAAACCCACCCGCACCGCGATATGGAAATTGTCACGTGGGTGTTAGAGGGCGAACTTGAGCATAAAGATTCCCAAGGCAACAAGGGCATCATCTACCCGGGTTTGGCCCAGCGCATGAGCGCCGGGGCAGGCATTTGGCACTCCGAAAAGAACCCCTCGGCGAACAAAGACGTGCATTTGGTTCAAATGTGGGTGCTTCCCGACACGCAGCGAATAGCGCCAACCTACGAACAGCTGGATGTGAACTCGCAACTAGACAAAGGAGGTTTAGTCCCCATTGCCTCTGGCCGTGGCCATAACGCCGCGATACAAATCCGTCAACGAGGTGCCGTATTGTGGGGCGGGCGCTTGAAGGCGAAAGAGTCGCTTCGTTTGCCCGATGCGCGATTTCTGCACCTTTACATAGCGAAAGGATCTGTTCGTCTGGAAAAAGCCGGAACCCTTCAAACGGGAGATGCGGTCCGTCTGACGGGGGCTGGAACACCGCAACTGACGGTGGGAGAAGGCGGCGCGGAAGTCTTGGTTTGGGAAATGAGCGAGGAAGCAGCGGTCTAATCCAGGGCGCGGGCGAGGCCCTTCTCGAGTAAAGGCGTGGATATTGGCTGGCCGTTAATACGCCGAATATCCGCCAAATACAAATCGTCCCCTAATTTCGATATCGGCGTCACCAAGACGGACTGCATTCTAATGTCGTCTTTCATGTGCTGAAGGGCCTCTAAACCGCGCAGACCCTTTAGGCACTCAATACCGGCCGCCTGAAACACCACGGGACGTTTATTCCACACAATGACCAATTGGTCTCCGGCTTTGACGTCGACCACTCGCCCGATAAAGGACTCTGCCGATAATGCCGCAGGGGTTTGGGCATGTCCGAAAATCTGGCCCAAAAGAAGCAAACTGATAATTTTCCAAAAGTTTTTACCCATACACTTATGACTATCCCTTAATTAAGTGGTTACAAAGTAACCCCTTGAGCGCTGATGTGTCCTATCAATGAAATTCATTGGATGAAGGGGGTTTTATGTCGAAGAAAAAAACGAAGCTTGAAAACTGGAAAGTGACGAAGGATGCGCGCGTGGGCCAAGGGTTTAGCGATGCCCGAGGAGACAGCTACCGCGAAAAACCCGGCATCCCCAAAAATAATGGCCTAAATGTTCACAACGACCCCGCAAGCCTTAAAGATAAAGAAAATACGTATAAAAAATAAAGTCAAAATAGTGGCGCTAACGTTCATCAAACGATCGCTCTTATGTTTGGGGGTTCTCATGTTTGGATTAAACCGCGCCGAAGCGAAACTTAAAGTGGGAGAGCCGGCCCCGGATTTTACAGCCGAGAGCTCCCAAGGGTCCTTTCACCTCAATGATCATGTGGGGCAATCCCCTATCGTGCTGTACTTTTATCCCAAAGACGATACCCCCGGATGCACGAAAGAAGCCTGCGGGTTGCGTGACGACTTTGCGGCATTTCGACATTTAAAGGCCAACGTATTTGGAATCAGTTACGACTCGGTTGAGTCGCACAAAAAGTTTATCGAAAAATTCAATTTGCCCTTCGCTTTGATTTCGGATACCGACAAATCAATCGCCAAAGCGTATGGAGCCGCCGGCATGCTTTTTCCAAAACGCATGACCTTCGTCATTGATACAACCGGAAAAATCGCCTGGATAAACCCCTCCGTGAACCCTTCCACCCACAGCCAAGAATTACAGGATGTTTTAGCCAAACTAAAATAGGCCAAAAGCCTCTCCCCCCAAACCGACACTTTTTTTCACCTGGGGCGTCTAACTCCTTAGAAAGGACGATGCCCATGATCAAACCTATTTTCGTTTTAACGATTTTGGTCTTCGCCTCTTCGGCGCAAGCGGCGGTCGTCTATATAAAGGACAACAGCCAAGTGCGCGGCGAAATTGTGAGCGCCACCGCGCAAAGCATTGAAGTACAAACCATTGGCGGCCTTAAAAGCATTCCCGCACAAAACGTGGAACGCATCGATTATGCGGATGAGAGCACAGCCCCAACCGTACCCCAAACCTCTGCGGCGCCTCCCTTTTCCTCCCTGCGGGAGCGCCGCCCATTTCGGTCTTTCGATGTCAACGAGCCTCGTGCGCTTTTTTCGCTCGGGGTCGGTGTTTCAGCCCCTTTAAGCCGCGTGGATTTTGGGTCCACCGGCGGCGGGACGGATTCAAATGGCGATGCGGGGTTTTTATTAAGCGCTCAATACTTGCATCCATTGTCGACGCGTTGGAGCACGGGCATGATGCTGGAGTTTCTTACTCGCAGCCGCACCGCTTCACCTTCTCTATTGCCGTTATCTCAAACGGACGTATTTGGAAATACCCTCCAGGCGCTGGTCGCCGCCAAGTTCTCGATCATTAATCGTGGACTTGTGCGGCCATTCCTGTTAGCGGGAGTGGGCCCAAATCACACGCGAACTAGCATTCAAGCCCAACCCAATATAGGGTTCGCGTGGTCGGATACGAACACGGATGAAGTACGAACCTTGGTGGATGAAACCCACTGGGGCTTGGCCACCACCGCCCGCGTGGGTGTCGACTTTATTTTGTCTCCACCGTCTATTTTTAGTTTGGAATGTGGATGGACACGTGCATCAAATTCCGCTTACGACGCCACGGCAGCGGGACAAGATCTCGGGCTGGCTTCCGTAACAGGAAACCGGAACGATTTTGTCTTCGTCGCGCGCGCCGGCTGGCGATTCTAAGGAGACGCCCATGAAACGTTCGTGGTTGTGCATAACCGTAGGGCTCATCGCCTCTAACACGTGGGCCGCAAACGTGCGGGTTCAGCGCATGACATCCGACAAACCAAGGCCCGGAATAGAGAGGAACGGCCCCGTCGAGACGAGGCCCCACGACCGCACAGTGGACTTAGAACCGGCCACGCGCATCAACACGCGAACGCACGTGATGCCGTTGTCGTCTCGCCGAGTCGAAATCATTCCTCACCGCGATGTGCGTCCTGCGCTTCGCGGTCCGCGCTATGGTGGGCCGCGATTTCACAGGACGCGCTATTACGGAAGTCGCTGGTGGCGGCATGATACGCACTTGGCCCGTTGGACATTCTGGTCACAAGGGTATTGGTGGTGGACAGGCCCTGGACGCGTGCTTTATGTCTATGGGGACGGAGACTACTATCCGTATGACAGCGGCCGCGTGGACGTAGCGCGCCCGCTTGTTCCGCAAGCGCCCCCACCGTCATCACCCGCATCTACCCCGGCGGACAATGAAGACCAATCGCTTAAAAGCCCTGACAGGCGACGGGAGGTTCAAATTGTCGGGCCGCAGGACGAAGCGTACCTCTATGACCTTACGAGCGGTCGTTCGACATACTTAAATCGCTTAGGCCGGCAGGTCGAAACGGTCCGTTATGCGGGCGGCACACAGGGCAAGCCGCTTCAAATCCTCCTAGACTTCCAAGATGGGCACTTCGAACTCTTTGACGCCAACGGCGTTCTTTTAACCGACCAAAGCGCCGCTGTCACAGAACACTCGCCTCCGGCGCCTCCCTCTGACGGGCTCGCCCCATGACCCACCCATGTTGCCCGCCCACGCTCGCTTCTTCCTGTGCTTATTACAGTCGTTGCGTACGCAAACGAAGGTCTTCGAGGTCGAGTTCTCGGGTTAACTGATGAAAGACCTCATTATGAATCGTGTTATCGTCGCGCAAGCGAAGGATGGCGCGGCGCTCGGCGCTGATGATTTCGCGTAGGAGACGACGCTTTTGGGTATCCTCAACGTACAAGGGTGAAAACGCGGTGTTGGATAAATTGGATTCCAAGAAAACCAGGCGTTTTTGGTAATGGTGTTCCATTTCTTCTACGTGCTTGAGATTGAAAGCTTTGTTCGTTTTAAGCCCATCGATTCTCTGCAGTACTTCTTTAACCGCCGCTACTCTTGCTAACGCTTCGTCTTTTTCACGCTCAAGCCCCGACTTAATTCCCAAGGTCCGAATAATAAATGGCAAGGTGAGTGACGGCAGCAAAAGCGTAGACAAAATGACGCTGTACGCCAAAAAAATGAGAAGGTTACGGTGCGGCATTTCAGCCGGCAACGCCAACGCGGCCGCCAGGGTTACGATGCCGCGCATGCCGGTCCAACCCAGCACGAATACGGGGCCTAAAGGCGGGGAGGGGTCTTTACGACAGATCACAGGAAATAAAAAACGGGGAAGGTAGGTGGCCGGAAAAACCCAAATGAGACGCACCAAAATCGCCGTGACGCTGATCACCACGGCATACAAGAGCAGCGCGCCGTGAGAATAACCCCTTAAACCCTCCAACACGAAGGGAAGCTGTAGGCCAATCAACATGAAGACAAGCGCGTTAATGACAAAGAGCGCCAGATCCCAGGCGGCCTTGGCTTCAATACGCAGCTGCGCAGACGAATGAGTGGGAAGCCAGCGACCGAAATAAAGGCCAGCCACCACGGTCGAGATTACGCCCGAAACGCCCGTGATTTCTCCCATCACGTAGGCTGCAAAGGCCGTTAAAAAAGACACCAACGTCTGCGCTGGAGTTTCGGTGAGCCGTTGATAAAGCCACAACCCCACCCACCCTGTCGCAAGTCCCATAAAAACACCGCCCATGCCAACCCAAACAAATTTGGCGAGCGCTAAACCCGGAGAAAAGACACCCGTTAAAGCGGCCGCGATGGCGAATCGGTAAATGACGAGCGCGGTGGCATCGTTGATTAGACTCTCACCCTCAATAATGGTGATCAAGCGACGCGGAACACCAAACTTACGGGTGATGGCCGTGGCCGCTGAAGCATCAGGCGGCGAGACCATAGCCCCTAATATGTAGGCGACCGGCCAGGACATGTCGGGGACAAGGGCTTTGGCCGCGGCGGCCACCGAAGCGGAGGTAAACAAAACCAACCCGATGGCCATCAAAGAGATTGGTCTTTTATTCGCTTTAAAATCTCGCCAGGAAGTAAAGTACGCTGCGGCAAAAAGGATAGGGGGCAAGAAAACGAGAAAAATGAGGTCGGGACGCAGGTGGAGATGCGGCAGGCCGGGGACAAAACTGAGCGCTAAGCTGCCCAGCAGCAACAAGACTTCCGTCGGGAGACGCAGCTTGGGGGCTAATGTGGCGATACCCACCGCCACCAGCAGCAGCGCCATGGCCGCACGAAGCGTTTCCATTCCAGCGCTATTGTAGGTTACAGTAACGGGGGTGTTATTTCTTTTGTCTCAGGAGAAAACTATGGAAGCCTTCATGCATCGCGTTTGGTTTGGAAATTCTCTTCAGGCCTATCTTTTTGCGGCGAGCTACTGGGTCGTGGGTTGGATCACGGTGTGGGGCATAGGCTTGATCGTGCGCGGTCGTTTGACGCGCTGGGCTAAGAATACTTCGAATTCGCTGGATGATTTAATCATTCGCCTCGTGGACTTGACGGTGATTCCCCTCCTCTATGTCACCGTGACCCTGGCCGCATTTAAAAGTTTAGCGCTGCCAACGGTGTTGTCTAAAACGCTTGGGATGCTTTGGGCCTGTGTCGTCATGGTAAGCGTGGTCCAAGTGGCGCTTAAAATTATCCGCCACCTTCTTTTCGACGTGTGGACCAAAAAGCAAAGGGAAAGCGCCGAAATGGAACGCCACCTGCGCGCGTTTATGCCCATCATCAGCATAGTGGTGTGGGGGTTAGGCGTTGTTTTGCTGCTGGATAACCTCGGGTTTAAGATCACGGCGATTGTGGCCGGGTTGGGAATAACAGGGGTCGCCGTGGCCTTGGCCGCGCAAGCCGTTTTGGGCGACCTCTTTGGTTATTTCGCGATTACTTTCGACCGACCCTTTGAAATTGATGATTTTATCGTGATCGGCGACATGATGGGAGCCGTAGAACACATCGGGATTAAAACCACTCGCATTCGCAGTCTCTCAGGGGAGCAGCTGATCTTTTCAAACAAAGATCTGACGGATTCTCGTGTGCGCAATTTTAAACGCATGAACACCCGTCGCGTGGAATACAAACTAGGCGTGACGTACGAAACGCCGAGCAAAATGCTCAAACGGGCCGTCGCGATTGTGAGGGAATCGATTGAATCTAAAAAACCCGACACCGTGGTCGACCGCGTGCATTGGGCCACCTACGGCGATTGGAGCCTGGGCATCGAAGCGATCTATTTTGTCCGAAGCGCCGACTACAACAAGTACATGGACATCCAACAAGACATCAATTTTCTCATCAAAGACGCCTTCGAAAGAGAAGGGATCGAGTTTGCCTTCCCCTCCCAAACGGTCTATCAAGCCTCCGAAAAACCTGCTTTTCGAACCAGGCCAGAACCCCTTCAGGGGGCATCCTGATTATTTATGGATAAAATATGACGGTTCGCTGCCGGTTTTCCATTTGATGTTGCAGCCTATGGAAGGCTTTTGGTCAACCGCAATGGCCTGGCCCGCCAAAAACGCATCCAGCGCGGCACGTAAATCCTTTCCGGTAATATTTTTTCCGTTTCCAGGACGCGAATCATCCAATTGGCCGCGGTAGATGAGCTTTCGTTCCTTGTTAAATAAGAAAAAGTCCGGGGTGCAAGCCGCGGTGTAGGCTTTGGCGACCTCCTGGGATTCGTCATACAAAAACGCGAAACGGAAATTTTCTTTGTGTGCGAATTTCTTAAGCTCCGCGGGCGCATCTTCGGGGTAATGAGTGGCGTCGTTCGAACTGATGCCCACCAATGCCACGTCCTTGGCCGCATAATCACGACCTAGTCGGGTGAGTTCTTCCTTTATGTGCTGAACATACGGGCAGTGCTGGCAAATAAACATGATGAGCAGGCCTCTTTTATCGGCAAAATCCTTGAGCGCCAGTGTTTTTCCAGTTAGCACGTCCGGCAGCGAAAAATTCGGCGCCGGAGTTCCTAGAGGCAGCATCGTAGAGGGGGTTAGGGCCATTTAGGGTCTCCTTGTAAACTTTTGCATAGGATCAATTGATTCTATTGTATTTACCCAGGGCCCCTGTTAGAATCCCAACCGCCATGTACTGTTACTCATTAAATTTATTTTGCCGGTGCGTACCGGTCGTGAAGACTAAATAAGGAACGGTATGCCACCTGAGATTTATGTCATCACCGGTGCCACAGGAAACGTTGGTCGAAGGGTATGCGAAATTCTTCTGGCTAACGGGAAAAAGGTGCGTGCCGTGGGACGCAACCTAGAGAAGTTAAAACCGCTGGCCTCTAAACGCGCTGAAATTTTCCCTGGCAATATGGAAGACCAAGGCACCATGACGCGCGCCTTTACGGGTGCTAAAGCCGTGTTCTGTATGATCCCCCCCCATTTGAAATCGGAAAATTTCCGTATGTACCAAAACAAGATGAGCCAAGTTTATATTGCCTCGATCATCGGCGCTGGCGTGAGGAATGCGATAAGCCTTTCCAGTGTGGGGGCGCAATACCCCGAAGGCGTCGGGCCTATCAATGGGCTGCACGACCACGAAGTTAAATTTAACAACCGGTTAGATGGGGTCAACCTGCTTCATGTCCGCCCCGTGTATTTCATGGAGAACCATCTGGCGGCGCAGGATATGGCGAAAAAGCCGGGGTTTTATGGAAGCGCTATTGAACCCGAGCTTAAAATCCCGATGATTGCAGCGCGGGATGTAGGCGCCGAAATTGCCGAACGTTTTATCAAAATGGATTTTGAAGGGCATCATGTCAAAGAGCTGCTGGGTGTGCGGGAATACACCATGCAGGAAGTTACGCGCATTATTGCGCCCATTGTTGAAAAACCGGATTTGCCTTATGTCCATTTTTCGTACGAAGACGCCGAAAAAGCCTACCAAGCGGCCGGCATCTCGAAAGATTTCTCAGCGCAGCTAGTTCAGATGGCCAAAGCCTTTAATGAGGGCAAAATTAGGCCCACAGAGCCTCGCACCCCCCAAAACACATCCAAAACCACCTTCGAAGAACTCGCCAAGGAACTATTCCACCCAGTAAAGGTTGCACGGGGCAAGGCCGCCAAAAAGAAGTAATCGGCGGTCCCGAAAAGGAGCCCCTTCTATGGACCCTAAAAAGCCCTGTGGTTGCTAAACCCGATACGATGAAAGCCGTCCGTGTTCACCGGTTCGGGGGACCCGATGTTCTTAATTGGCAAGACATCGCCGTTCCCGAACCGGGAAACGGGCAGGTATTGATACAGGCCAAAGCCATCGGCGTGAATCCGGTAGATACCTACATTCGCGCCGGCCAATATGGTGAACGGCCTCTCCCCTTTACGCCCGGTTTCGATGCCGCTGGCGTGGTGGAACGAGTCGGGAATGCCGTAAAAGCGTTTAAACCGGGCGACCGGGTTTATATCCGCGGCAGTGTTTCCGGGGCTTATGCGGAGCGGATCCTCTGTGATGAAAATCAGGTTTATTCGCTTGCCTCCACACTTTCATTCGAGCAAGGCGCCGCTATCGGTGTTCCATACGGCACTGCTTATTTCGCCATCGTGCACCGCGGGCAAGCCCAGAAAGGCGAAACCGTGTTGGTGCATGGGGCATCGGGCGGCGTAGGGTCGGCGGCCGTTCAAATCGCCAAGGACTTAGGCTTACGCGTTTTTGGCACCGCGGGCACGCCCGAAGGGGAGAAATTAGTTCGCCAAGAAGGGGCCGATGAGGTTTTTAACCACCGCCAAGCGGATTATTTAGACCAGATACTCAAGAAGACGGACGGCAAAGGCGTGGACTTAATTTTGGAAATGCTGGCGAACGTCAATTTGGGAAAAGATCTAAAAATTCTGGCCCCGCATGGCCGCGTGGTGGTCATCGGCAGCCGCGGCCCCGTTGAAATCGACCCGCGCGACATGTTCGTCAAGCACACCGACATCCGCGGCTTGTCGCTTCTAAGCGTTTCAGCGGAGGAGATCGCCAAAATCCATAAAGCCCTGGGCGAAAAGTTCCTCAAAGGAACGCTCAAACCCGTCATCGGCCGCCACTTCTTGCTGGCCCAAGCCCCTCAAGCCCATGAGGCCATCCTAGCCCCCGGCGCCCAAGGGAAAATTGTTTTAGTTCCGTAAGAAATTAGCGGCGGCCGCCCGCAAAGCCGTCTAAAAAACGATTCAAGGCCGCATGAAGTGGTGGGATGTAAGCGGCGGATAAATCGAGCATCTCTTCAGCCGTCATCACAGAATCGCCCTTCACCAGATCGATTGGGCAATGGCGGATTAGCGTCTCGATTTCGCTCATCGACACTTCCAAATGAAATTGCAGGCCAATGACGTGGCTATTAAATGAGAAGGCTTGGTTTTCGCACGCAGTACTTCGAGCCAAGTGCACGGCCCCCGAGGGTAATTCAAACGTATCGCCGTGCCAATGAAAGACATTCAACTTCTGCGGCAGGATATTCAGCGCGCTCTGGCGGGAATTGGGCCAATTCATTTCGATTGGATACCAGCCGATTTCCTTTTGCTTGTTGGCATAAACCTTGGCACCCAGGATGCTGGCGATCATTTGAGAACCCAAACAAACCCCTAACACACGTTTCTTTTTTTCTATGGCGTGCTCAATGAAGGTTTTTTCATGGCGCATCCATTTATATTTTTGGTCATCCTTAGCACCCATCGGCCCGCCCATGACCACCACAAAGTCTACGTCCTCAATTTTTGGGGGGCGTTCGTCTTGGAAGAGTTGGGTGGTCGTCAGCACATGACCGGCGCGATACGCCCAGTCTTTAATGCGTGCCGGCCCTTCGAAAGGAACGTGCTGAAGCACGTGGACGCGCATACGGGTGACGGATTATAGCTAAGGGCCGCGCGTCTAACGCACGGCGCGCTTGGCGGTGAGGCGAGTACTTTCGTAAGCGCCTCCGATTTCGGAGGCGAGCGCCTCCAATAAATCGGTTTGTTCCGGGTCTAGAGGTTTTTCAGGCGGCACGCGAATCGCCAAAACACCGACAGGCTTTTCACGTCCTTTCAAAGGAAGATAAAGACCGAATGCTCCCGCGAGCGTATCCGTGCCGGCGCCGGCAGACTGGTCGTGGTCCGCCACCCATTGCGCCGTGGCTATTTCACGTTCGTTTAAGGGGAAATTTTCCGCATTCCCTGCCGCGCACCGTAAAACACCGACGCCTTCCGCCTCCAGTAAAAGCAGCTGGTTTTCGAAAATTTCTTGCGCCAAAAGCCAAGCGGTCGGCAGGATTTGTTTTGGGTCGGCCGTCTCCGAAAGACTTCGGCTCATTTGATACAAAACCTGAAGCCGTTCCTGCCGCCGGCTGGCAGATTCGGTCTGGGAGCGCAGGCGACCCGCGAGCGTTGAAATGACAACGCCTACGGCGAGCATCACGGCGAAAGTCACGAAGTACTGCGCATCCGATATGGCGAAAGAAAAATTCGGCGGAACGAAAAAATAATCGAACGCCAATACGGAGGCCAGGCTGGAGAGCATCGCGGGCTTTCGACCATAACGATAAGAAACCCCCATAATGCCCATGAGATACACCATGATGAGGTTGGCGCGGTCCAAAATTTCAAGCAGCGGCCAACACAACAGCGTGGTCATGGCCACCGCACCTAGGCCCGCGCCATACCCGGCCCAGGCGACAGGGGCAGGCATTACCACCCCAGGGCGCCGGGCGGAAAAATGCCCGGGCATCCCGCTGATCACGAACAGATCGAAATCGCCCCCGCGGCGGGCTAATTCATTGACCACCGAACCCGACAGCCATTCGCGCCAGCGTGCCCGCGCCGGTTTTCCCACAACAATTTTCGTGACGCGGCGCTTTCGCGCGAAAGCGATGATTTCATCGACAATATCGTGACCAGTAAGCGTCAGGGTTTGGGCGCCTAATTTTTCAGCCAGTCGTAGATTTTGAAGCACCCGGCCTCGTTCTTGCGCGGGAAGTCTTAAAAAGGCAGGGGTTTCCACGTGTACCGCCGTCCACCGTCCGTGCAGACGCGTGGCCATGCGGTGCGTCGCGCGTATAAGCCGCGCTGACATGGGGCTTGGGCTTACCCCCACCAGCAAGTGGTCGTGAATTCCAGGCGCCCCTGGCAGGGCGTGCTGTTCTTGGTACGCCTGCATTTGGGCATCCACCCGTTCGGCCGCATGGCGAAGGGCGAGCTCGCGCAAAGCGATTAAATTTCCCGGTTGGAAAAAGTTTTCAGAGGCTCGCTGCGCGTGATCACCTTGATACACTTTGCCGTCACGAAGACGCTGGAGCAAATCGTCAGGAGCCAGGTCGACTAATTCCACATCATGGGTCCGCTGTAAAAATGAATCGGGAACGGTTTCGTGGATGGCCACTCCCATTATTTTGGCTACCACGTCGTTTAAACTTTCCCAATGCTGCACATTAAGCGTTGTGTAGACATGAATGCCGGCATCCAAAAGCTCTTCCACATCTTGCCAGCGTTTGGCATGGCGGGAGCCGGGCGCATTGGTGTGGGCGAGTTCATCCACCAGAATTAATTTGGGGCGACGACTGAGCGCGGCGTCTATATCGAATTCTTCGAGCCGCACACCCTTGTAATCGAGGGCTTTTCGGGGCATGACAGCCAAACCCTGCAGGAGCGCCGCCGTTTCCGCGCGACCGTGTGTCTCGACCACGCCCACCAGGACGTCCCACCCCTCTTTTTGTCGCTCGCGGGCGGCTTCCAACATGGCATACGTCTTCCCCACCCCGGCGCTGGCGCCAAAGAAAAGTTTAAGACGTCCCGCAGTGGCCGCTTTCTCTTCGGCTTGGACGCGTTTTAGAACTTGATCAGGATCCGGCCGGTCTTCCATCCGACCTCACGTTATTTTTTGTTTTGTTTAAAGCGATATTAAGTCGCAGGACGTTAACCGCCGGTTCCCCGATCAACCCTAACCAGCGAGGCAGCGTATGGTCGTTGACGAGCCGTGCGACCGTTTCTTCCGATAAGCCGCGTGCGCGTGATACGCGCGCAAGCTGGTAGAGTGCCGCCGCCGGGGAAATATGGGGGTCCAGTCCGCTTCCGGAGGCTGTCACCAAATCGACCGGAATGAGGGCCGCATTTTGAGGATCCGATTTGCGAAGCGCATCGATGCGGCCTTGAACCGCTTGAAGCAAGGCGGGGTTAAGCAGCCCAAAATTTGACCCCGAGGATGCGCCCCCGTTATAAGCCGGCGCCGTAGCCGACAGGCGACCCCAAAAATACTTCGGGTCCTCAAAACTTTGACCGATTAAGGAAGACCCCAAAATTTGGCCTTCTTCATGAATCAAACTGCCATTGGCTTGTCGCGGCCACACCCATTGGGCGATCCCCGTCACGGCCAAAGGGTAAACGCCTCCCACGAGCATCGTAAAGCCTATGAGCGAAAGGATCGAAATTTTTAATTGTTTAAGCATAAATGCGCCTTCCTAATTAGGCCAGCCGCAGCGCGGCCAGCAGCATGTCGATCACTTTAATTCCGATGAAGGGGGTAATGACGCCTCCAAGCCCATAGACGAGCGAATGCTCGCGAAGCAGCTGCGTGGCGCTTCGCGCGCGGTAGGTGACGCCGCGCAGCGAAAGTGGAATCAACCCGATAATAATGAGCGCGTTAAAAATCACGGCCGAAAGAATAGCGCTTTGGGGCGTGGCCAGGTGCATGATGTTTAAGGCGCCTAAGGCCGGGTAGGTGCTCACAAACGCCGCGGGGATGATCGCGAAATACTTGGAAATGTCGTTTGTGATGCTGAAGGTGGTGAGCGCCCCGCGCGTGATCAATAGCTGCTTGCCGATGCGAACGACTTCGATGAGCTTCGTCGGGTTGGAATCCAAGTCCACCATGTTGCCCGCTTCCTTGGCGGCTTGTGTCCCAGTATTCATCGCCACCGCCACATCGGCCTGAGCCAACGCTGGCGCGTCGTTGGTACCGTCTCCCGTCATCGCCACCAAACGCCCGCCTTGCTGGTATTCACGAATCAGTTTTAGTTTTGTTTCCGGCGTCGCCTGAGCTAAGAAATCATCAACCCCCGCTTCGGCTGCGATCGCGGCCGCCGTAAGCGGATTATCGCCCGTGATCATGACGGTTTTAATGCCCATCTGGCGAAGGTCGCTGAAGCGTTCCTTAATCCCGCCTTTGACGATGTCTTTTAAATGAATGACGCCCAGGACCTTTCGCCGCTGCGCGACGACGAGCGGGGTACCCCCCGTCCGCGCGATGGCGTCAACCGCCTTTTGAAGCGTCGAGGGAAAGTCTCCTCCCTCTTTTTTGACGTACACCTCGATTGCATCCGCCGACCCCTTACGGATTTGCCGGCCATCTTTAAAATCCACGCCGCTCATGCGAGTTTGAGCGGTAAAAGGGATAAATGTGGCGCCGAGCTCTTGGAGCGGACGTTCCCGAATGCCATATTTTTCTTTGGCGAGCACCACGATGCTGCGCCCCTCCGGCGTTTCATCCGAAAGTGAACTTATCTGGGCCGCGTCGCCTAATTCTTCGGAGGATGAACCTTCGGAGGGAATAAACGCGACAGCTTGCCGGTTCCCCAGCGTGATCGTTCCGGTTTTATCCAATAGCAAAACGTCCACATCCCCCGCCGCCTCGACCGCGCGCCCCGACATGGCCATCACATTGGCCTGGATCATGCGGTCCATCCCAGCGATGCCGATGGCGGGCAAAAGCCCGCCAATGGTCGTTGGAATCAAACTGACCAAAAGGGCTACCAACACCGTAATCGTCACTGGGGACCCCTGCCCCACCGCTTTTACGCTGTAGAGGGAAAACGGCAACAACGTCACAGTCACCAATAGAAAAATGATCGTCATGCCGGCCAAAAGGATGTTCAGCGCGATTTCGTTTGGCGTTTTCTGGCGCTTTGCTCCTTCAACCATCTCGATCATGCGATCAAGGAACGTTTCGCCGGGGGTGGCCGTCACCCGGACCACGAGCCAATCGGAAAGGACGGTAGTCCCCCCCGTTACCGCGCTGCGGTCCCCACCGGATTCCCGAATGACCGGCGCCGATTCTCCGGTAATGGCCGCTTCATTGACCGATGCCACCCCTTCGAGCACTTCGCCGTCTATCGGAACGAGATCGCCCGCTTCCACGAGCACGACGTCCCCTTTTCGAAGCGTGCCGGCGGGCACCACGTGTGCCGCTTGCCCGCGTTTACCATTCGCCAGCTTTTTTGCGCTGATATCTTTTCTTGAGTCCCTTAGACTAGCCGCCTGTGCTTTGCCGCGACCCTCCGCCATCGCTTCCGAAAAATTAGCAAAAAGCACCGTAAACCACAGCCACAGCGACACACCCAAGATGAAAGCCGCAGGGGCTTCGCCACCGCCGCCCAAGGCCTGCAGCCAAAGACCGGTGGTCAGCACGCTGCCCACTTCGACGACAAACATGACCGGGTTTTTGATCGTATGCCGCGGATCCAGTTTGCGCAGCGACTCACGGATGGCGGGGACTACGATCACGGGGTCCCAAAGGCGCGGCTGTTGTTTTTTATTCATGATTAAGCTCCTAACATCAAATGTTCAACGACGGGTCCTAAAGCCAAAGCAGGAATGAAGTTTAAAACGCCCACCAGCAGGACCGTACCGATCAAAAAAAGAATGAAGAGCGGCGTATGCGTGGGAAGCGTTCCTGCACTCGGCGGCACGCTTTTCTTTTTGGCCAGGGAACCTGCAATCGCTAGGACCGCAAGCGCGACCCAGTAGCGCGAAAAAAACATCGCCAGCCCCAGCCACAGGTTGTAAAAGGGGTTGTTGGCGCCCAAACCAGCAAACGCGCTGCCGTTGTTGTTGCCCGCGGAGGAAAACGCGTAAAGCACTTCGCTAAACCCATGGGGGCCGGGGTTGTAGATCGTGGCCAAACCCGCTTTGCTTACGACCGCGACCGCGGTACCAATCAAAACAATCGCGCAGGGAACAAGAATGGCGATAGAGGCCATTTTCATTTCATACGCTTCAATTTTTTTTCCCAAATACTCAGGCGTTCGCCCGACCATAAGACCGGCAATGAAAACGGCCACGAGCGCAAAAAGCAGCATCCCGTAAAGCCCCGACCCTACGCCGCCAAAGACCACTTCGCCCAACTGCATTAAAAACATCGGCACGAACCCGCCGAGCGGCATGAACGAATCGTGCATCGCATTGACCGAGCCGTTGGACGCAGCGGTAGTTGCCGTGGCCCAAAGCGCGGAACCGGCGATGCCAAAACGCACTTCTTTTCCTTCCATATTGCCGCCGGATTGCGTCGACGAATAGGTTTGATCCACAGCCCGCTTGGCCAAGGCGGGATTGCCCTTTTGTTCTTGGCTCGTGCACAGCCACCAAAGCGGAACGAAGAGCAGCGTCATCACCGCTAAAAGCGCCCAGCCCTGCCGCGTGTCTTTGATCATGTATCCAAACGTGTAGCACAGCGCCGCGCCGAGTAAAACAATCGACAAACATTGCAGGAAGTTAGACATCGACGTGGGGTTTTCAAAAGGGTGCGCGGAATTGACGTTAAAGAAACCGCCCCCGTTGGTTCCCAATTGTTTGATCGCAATTTGGGATGCGGCCGGCCCCACCGCCAGGGTTTGTTCGGTGATGGGCTTTCCATCCGCACCCAACGTGGGCTGGATGAGAGTGGCGGCGACGTAGGGTTTAAAGGTCTGTACAACGCCCTGAGACACGAGCACAAGCGCAAAAATAAAGGAAAGCGGCAGCAGGATGTATAGCACCGAGCGGGTGAGATCCACCCAGAAATTGCCGATCGTGTCGGCCTGCTTGCGCACAAAAGCGCGGATGAGGGGCAGAAGGCAGGCCATCCCAGCCGCCGCGGAAACAAAATTTTGCACGGCGAGCGCGGCCATCTGCGTGAAATAGCTCATCGTGCTTTCCCCACCGTAGCCTTGCCAATTGGTATTTGTGGCAAAACTGATCGCGGTATTAAAAGAGGAGTCCGGACTTACGGCCGCCATATGCATAGGGTTTAAGGGCAGCAGAGATTGATAACGCTCAAGCGCATACACCGCCAAGACCCCGACCGCATTAAAAAGCATCATCGCCCAAGCGTACGTCTTCCACGTCATCTCATCGCGTGGATTTACACCCATGAACCGATAAAACATTCTTTCCAGAGGGCTCAGGAGCCTCCCTAAACCCGGCGCTGGCCCTTCATAAACCTTGCCCATATAAAGCCCCAGCGGTTTGACCAGCAAAAGCAGCGTTCCAATATAAAGGAAGCCTTGGATGAAATTGTTCGCATTCATTTAAAACACCTCCGGCTTTAGCAGCGCTACCAGCAAATACGCAAAGAGCACCGCCGCCGTGATGCCGCTTACGATGTAAATGGCTGTCATGTTGGTTCTCCTTTGCCTACAGCTTCTCAAACAACCGAATCAGGCCGAACGACACCCCAAATAAAACCAACGTGATTCCCACATAAGCCAAATCAAGCATTGCACACCTCCATAGACGAAAGGATAACGCCAGAGCGCATAGAGGGACCATTAAGAGGGCGTTAACAACGCGTTAAGGGTCAGGCGAGAATTCGTTTCGAGTAAGCGCGAGATATCACCCATCACCGAGTTAGCCGACATTTCCCCTGGCAGCGCGATCAAGACTCATCCGTGATCCTACAGCGGCATACGAGCCGCCTTTTTAAATTTTTCGGGAATAAATTCTGGCCCAAGCGCCTCTAATGCTTTGGAGGTAATGATGAAACCCTATATTCCCAATGAAGATCTTCGCTATCGCATCTATCGGATTCGCGGTCAGCAGGTCATGCTGGATTCGGATTTGGCGCAGCTCTATGGCGTACCAACCGGAGCATTGAATCAGGCCGTTAAACGTAATTCAGATCGATTTCCAGATGATTTTATGTTTCGGCTTAGCCGAGGCGAGATTGTGAGGATATCACAGACTGTGATATCCTCGGTCCCCCAAAATCAACTCAAATATTTCAAAAGCATTACCGTTTTTACAGAACAAGGAATCGCCATGTTATCCGGCGTTCTGCGCAGTCCGCTGGCTGTACAAGTAAACATCGCGATCATGCGGGCTTTCGTTAAGTTAAGACATGTCCTTTTATCCCATCAAGGCATTGCTCGGCGCGTTGAACAGTTAGAAGGAAAAGTAGCCGTACACGAAACGGACATTCGTTTCCTGATGCAGGATGAGGAAAAGCTCAAGAAACGGCCCGGTCCCGAAGGGCCGATTACCCCCATAGTTCTGTAAAAATCAAAGCTCCGGAGATTCCAGCCGATAACCAACACCGGCTTCTGTTTTAAGGCAGCGTGGACGGACGGGGTCGCGTTCGATTTTGTGTCGGAGTTGGTGCACGGTGATGCGGACGAGTTCGGGCGTGACCTCACGGGCTTGTCCCCAGACTTCTTTCATCAATTGTTTTTGGCTCACCACCCGGCCGGCATGGCGCACCAGACATCCCAACAAGTCGTACTGCAGTGGGGAGAGATGAATTTCTTTTTTCTTAAGCCACACCCGGCGGGCGACAAGGTCGACTTTAAGCCCTTCGTGGTCGTACACGGGCGGGGCCTCCTCCGGCTTTTGAGACGCGTGACGGAGTGCGACGCGCAATCGGGCCAATAACTCGCGTACGCCGAAGGGTTTGGTGAGATAATCATCCGCGCCGGCGTCTAAGCCGCGAATTTTGTCGTGTTCTTGTCCGCGCGCCGAGACGATGATGACGGGTGCCGAGGTCCAATTCCGCAGCGCTTTCAAAATGTCGAGACCCTCTTGGTCTGGCAAGCCCAAATCCAAGAGGATCACGTCCGGTTTTGCCGAAGCGGCGAGCTCCAACCCGGCGCCGCCCGTTCGGGCCTCAAGGACCGTCCATCCGGATTTTTCGAGCGACGAGCGCAAAAACGTCAGGATCGCCGTTTCGTCTTCAATGATCAAAAGTGTCTTGTCCATCAGCGTAAGGGCAGCATCAATCGAAAGGCGGCCCCGCCCCCTTCCTGATTTCGGGCGTCGATCATCCCACCGTGAGCGACCACCACGGCCCGGCAGATGGCCAACCCTAAACCCACGCCGTGCGACTCGCGGCTTTTGTAAAACTTGGAAAATACGTTTTTTTGCTGCTCTTCGCTAAGTCCCGGCCCCCGGTCGGACACGATAACCTCAACGAACTTCTCGGCCTGACGAGCCGTGATTTCAATCGGAGTTCCCTCCGGTGTATGCCGTGCGGCGTTTTCCAACAAATTAATAAAAACTTGTTCCACCAACATGCCGTCCATGGGGATGAGAGGCAAATCCTCCGGCAGCCGAACGTTGACGCGGCGTTGCTCTAGTAAGGAAGAGAGCCTTTCGAGCGCACTTCCCACAATTTCTTCCAAAGGCGTGTTTTCTTTTTGAAGAGCGAGTTCCCCCGCTTCCAGGCGAGTGGCTTGAAGCAAGTTGTTTACGACTCTCGACAGCCGCTCGCCTTCGGTTTGGATATTTTGCGCCAGTTCCCGCTTCGAGGGATCTTGGCGAATTTCTTCGCGCGCCAAAAGCGCCTCCGCGGAACCGACGATCGCGGCCAGCGGGGTGCGAAAATCATGCGACACGGAGCTTAGCAGCGAACTGCGCAAGCGTTCGCTTTCGGTCTCCACCTCGGCTTTTTTGGCTTTTTCAAGAAGCCAGGCGGTTCGTTCGTCCCCTTGGCGCAGGGCTTCGGCTTTTTCACGAATGCGGATCGTTAAATGGCTGATGATCATGGCGGAGGCAAACATGACGAAGAAGGTCCAGATGTACTCCATATCCGTGACGTTAAACGAAAACCGAGGGGCCACAAAGAAAAAGTCGAAACAAAGCACGCTGAGCACAGCGGAAAGTGCCGACGCCCCGCGGTGACCCCGAGTCGCTACACCGACCGTGGCCAACAAATAGACCATGACCAAGTTGGCGGCGCTCAAAAACTCAAAAAGACCAAAGCAGACCAGGGTAGCGAGTGCAACCACCAAGACCGCAAAAACATAGTTGCGCTGAGACGCGGTTTTAAGCATCAAGGAGAAATAATACTTCTTGGGTCTTATGAACTTCTTGAATCACCAGAGCGCATGGAATAATACAGGCCACGTATGAGCGGCCAAGAAGACGCCCTTATTCGCCAGATCCTGGAGGGGGACACCGAAGGCTTTTCGGTTCTGGTGCGAACCCATCACGTGGCCGTTATCGGGCTGTGTCGGTCTATTTTGGGGAACGCGGAAGCCGCGGAAGATGCGGCCCAGGAAGCGTTTCTGAAAGCCTACCGCTCGCTTAAAAGCTTTCGTCATGAGGCTCAGTTTTCGACGTGGATGTACCGCATCGCTTACCGGCATTGCCTCGACCAACTCAAACATGAAAAACGCCATTTTGCCGATTCTCTCGATGCCCTGCAGGAAGACAACGGCACCCCCTTGGCCGACCGGCTGCCAGACCCCTCCTCTTTTAGCCGCACTATCGAAAGCCGGGATTTGGCCGAGATGATACTCTCGCGTTTATCGCCGGATTATCGCCTCGTTTTGACACTTCGAGAGCTGCAAGGGCTCTCCTACGAAGAAATCATGGACACAACGGGCTGGAGCCTGGATTCGGTCAAAGCCAGGCTTAAGCGGGCTCGCGATTCGATGCTAGAAATCATGCGACACTTTGATACCCCGGCCGTCGTCCAAAAAAGTGAGAAAACGACATGAACTCGGACGATAAGAAAATTCAAGGTCTTCTTCGCGCCTATGCGCAGCCGCCGCAAAATGAGGCATTTGTGCAGAAGGTGATGCGCTCCATCCGGCAAGAAAAGCGCACCCCCCAAGCCGGATGGCTGTCTTGGATTCCACGGTTGGTGTGGGTGGGGGCCGCCGCAGCCGCCGCCGTCTTGTTATCGCTGCACCCTCATCCACCCGCCGAGATCGCCGGGGAAGACCCCGCCATTTTTTACGTCGCCGGGTTGATCGAAACGCCAACGGAAGAACCAGACCCTGAAACCGAGCAGCTTATCGAGTCTTATTTCCTTTAAGGAGGATTTATGAAAACAACCGTAATAGCCTCACTAGCCGTGGCTCTTTGGGTGGCAGGGCTGTCTCCCGTCTTAAGCGAACCTCCAGTGGACCGCGACCGTATGGAAGGTCGCATGGAAAAGATGAAAGCACAGCTAAGCCTCACACCCGATCAAGAGAAAAAACTGAAAGAACACCGGCAGGCGCATCGCGAGGAAAGAAAGAAAATGGCTGAAACCATGCGCGCCAAACGCGACGCGCTGGAACAGGAAATGGCCAAACCCAGCTTCGATGAAGCCAAAGTTAAAATCCTGCATAGTGAGCTTCAAGTGCTGCGAACTCAAATGGCCGACCAGCGCCTGCAAGGGATTTTGGAAGTCCGCAAAATCTTAACACCTGAACAATTCGCCAAATTCCGCGCGATGACCCAAGACGACTGGAAACGTCGCGGTCGTGATCGAGAAAAATTTCGGGGCCCGCATGCCGATAAGCCGTAACGTCGTTTTGGCCGTCCTGCCCTTGTTTAACCTTCGCTTGGCGGCGGCTTCGGCCCCGCTTACCTGGACTGAGGCGGTACGGGAAACGGCGCAGCGCAACCCTGATTTGGCCGCCGAACGCGCCAGCGTGTCGGCGGCAGAGGCCCAATACCGGGCCGCATTCGCGTCGTTTCTTCCAAGCATAAGCGGCAATCTGGACGTTTCGCGAGGGGATTCGCAAACATCCACCCCCTCCACGACCTATGACGCCTCCCTGAGTGGCCGCTACAACCTCTTTAATGGTTTAGCCGATCAAGCGCTCCTCGCGCAGCGCCGAGCGAACCTGGATGAAGCCAAAGCGCGCTACAACGACATAGCCTCCGACGTCAGCCAACAACTCTTAAGCGCTTTTGCCCGCTTGCTGTTCGCCCAAGACCAATTAAGCTTAAGCGTCGCCATTGCCGATCGCCGGCGCGAAAACCTGCGCTTAGTCGAGCTGCGCTACGAAGGCGGCCGCGAAAATAAGGGGTCGTACTTACGAACAAAAGCCGATTACCATTCCTCCTTGTATGACGTGAACCAGTCGTCGCGGACGCTGCGCATCGCCAAACGCGAAATGAGCCGGGTGGTGGGCCAAGGCGACTTTGAGATGATCGTGGCAAGCGGCACGCTTGAGGCCGACCGCCATGTTTTAACCGAGCCCCTTCCCGATTTTGAAACGCTCGCCCTGCAAACCCCGGCTTACCGGCAAGCCGACGCACAAACCCGCGCCGCCCACGCGGGCATCACGACGGCCGCTTCAGGTTTTAGCCCGACGCTGGACACCTCCGCCTTGGGCGGACGCTTTGCATCAACCTGGCCTCCCGAGCGTGACCGGTGGTCGGTCGGGGCCTCTCTTTCGATTCCCATTTTTAGCGGTGGCGCTACGTTTCAGGAGCTCCGCCGCGCGCAGGCCCAGCGCGACCGCGCTCGCTTCGCACAATCCAGCGCCGCGACGCTTTTGGCCCGTCAATTAGAAGAAGCCCACGCGGCGCTTGCTAATGCGGTGGAAAACGTCGCCGCGCAAGACGAATATGAACAGGCTGCTTACGTACGCGCCCAAATCGCGCGCGGGCAATACGGCAATGGGCTTATTTCATTTTTTGATTGGGACGGAATAGAAAACGAATTGATCCAGCGTCAGCGCTCGCGCTTGGCCGCTTGGCGAGACGCCCTGTTGGCGGATGCCGCCTGGCAAAACACTCGCGGTACGGGGGCCTTTAATGAATAAAAAATCAGTTTGGACCGCAGGCCTTTTGATTCTGCTTTTCGGGGGTATTCTCACCTGGAAACTCCTCCACAAAAAAGAACCGACGTTTCGTATCACACACGTAGAGCGCGGGAACTTAGACCTCAAAATTTTGGCCACCGGGCTCGTGCAGCCGGAGAACCGTGT
The DNA here is from genome assembly GCA_964441955.1 of uncultured Elusimicrobia bacterium. Classification (GTDB taxonomy): domain Bacteria; phylum Elusimicrobiota; class Elusimicrobia; order 2-01-FULL-59-12; family 2-01-FULL-59-12; genus CAYTWA01. Next base: position 23,850 of record CAYTWA010000003.1, on the reverse strand, counting down.
AGAAATAAAATCCCCCATCGCGGGCCGAGTGGAGCAGCCGCTGGTTGATGAAGGTCAACGGGTGCGCAAAGGCCAGATCTTGGCTTGGATGAGTTCCACGGAACGCGCCGCCTTGCTGGACGCCGCTCGCGCGCGTGGCCCCGAGGAGCTCGCGCATTGGGAAGACCTTTATAAACCAACCCCGCTCGTGGCCCCGCTACCAGGTGCGATCATCGCGCGAAACGTGGAGGCGGGCCAAACCGTCACTTCCGCGGACACGGTTTTTGTTCTCTCCGACCGGTTGATTGTCAAAGTCGATGTGGATGAAACGGATATCGGAAAAATTCACAAGGGGATGCCGGTGGTCTACACCTTGGATGCCTATTCCCAGTCCGCACTCGGCGGACGAGTGGTCAAAATTGCCGAGGAATCGAAGACGGTCAACAACGTCACAACCTACCAAGTGGACGTGTTGCCCCAAAGTGTCCCCGATTTCATGAAAAGCGGCATGACGGCCAACATCCATTTTGTGGTCGACTCGCGAAAAAACGTTTTGCTGCTTTCTGCTGAAGCGATAAAAAGCAAAGGGCGAGGCCTTTCCACCGTTCAATTGCCCGATTCGAAATTAAAAGCGGCCGGCGAAACACGCGAAATTAAAACCGGCTTAACCGACAACAAGCAAACGGAAGTGTTGGAAGGCCTCGCGGAAGGCGATAAAGTCATCGTCCCCGTTTTAACCGGAGGTAAAGACCAAAAGGTGAATCCCTTAGGCATGACGGGCGGTGGGGGACGAGGCGGCGGACGCTCAGCGCGATGATTCACATCAAAAACCTCACCAAGACCTACACCATGGGCGACGTGGAGGTTCGCGCCTTGCGCGGCGTGACGCTCAGCATTCAACCCGGCGAATTTGTGGCCATCATGGGGCCATCAGGGTCCGGAAAATCCACCCTGATGCACGTCTTGGGGCTTCTCGACACACCGACCTGCGGCTCCTACCAATTGATGGGCGAGGAAGTTTCTAAACTCTCAGGGGATGAGCTGGCGACCCTGCGCAGCCGCACGATCGGCTTCATCTTTCAGCAATTCAATTTACTGCAGCGCACCTCTGCTTTAGACAACGTCGCCCTGCCCTTGCAATATGCCGCGCATAACCAAACCCATGGGGATGCGCGGGAGTTACTCAAGCAAGTCGGTTTAGGTGACCGCCTGCACCACAAGCCCAGCGAACTCTCCGGTGGACAGCAGCAGAGGGTGGCGATCGCCCGCTCCATGATCAATTCACCCGCCCTCGTTTTCGCGGATGAACCCACCGGCAACTTAGATTCCACCAGCGAATCAGAAGTCATGGCGCTTTTGACCGATCTTAATCGCCGGGGCGTCACCGTTATCTTGGTGACGCACGAGGAAGAAATTGGGGCCATGGCTGAACGTATCATCCGTATGCGAGACGGTGTGGTCGTCAGCGATGAGCGTAAAACCAGAAAACCGTCTCACCCCATGTCATTTTCCCCTAACGTCCCTACCGCGTGCCTTCCATTAACTTTCGCCGAAAAAATGAGCGGCCTGGCGGGATACGTTCGCCAGGCTTGGGTTTCTTTGAAGGCGAACAAAGTACGCTCGGGTCTTTCCATGCTGGGCATCTTAATCGGCGTCGCGGCGGTGATCGCGATGCTGGCGCTGGGGCGCGGGGCCAAGGCGGCAGTGGAAGAATCGTTGTCGTCTTTGGGGTCTAATCTTTTGATCTTGATGTCGGGAAGCCGGCGAAGCGGCGCCGTCATGATGCAATCGGGTAGCGTGACGCGCTTCACCCCGGAAGATGGCCAAGCGATTTTAAAGGAGGTCCCGGGCGTGACGGCGGTTAACCCCACGGCGACGGGGCGCGCGCAAGTAATTTACGGCGGCAAAAATTGGAACACGCAGATCGTCGGGGTGACTCCCGCCTATGAACCTTTGAGAGGCTATTCCCCCGAACTGGGCCGCTTTTTTACCGAGGAAGAAAACCGCGAGCGCGCGCGCGTCGTGCTGCTGGGGGCCAAACCTTACCGGGAATTGTTTGGCAAGGCCAATGCCATCGGAGAGTACATCAAAATCAACCGCGTTCCCTTTCAAGTGATTGGCATTTTCCCCGTCAAAGGCGCTTCCGGCTGGCGTGATCAAGATGATTTAGTCGTCATCCCCGTGGAAACCGCCATGCGGCGCTTACTGGGCAAAACGTACGTGGATTACATCGACTTGCAGGTGGCCAGCCCGGAGCTTATGGAAGATGTTCAAGAAAAGGTTAAAGCCTTGGTCAACCAGCGCTTGCGCCTGCCGCCCTCGCTCCAAGACAGCTTTGAAATCCGCAACTTAGCCGACATCCAAGCCGCCGTTTCGGCTTCAAGCCAAGTCATGTCCACGCTGCTCTCCGTCGTCGCGGCCATTTCACTTTTGGTCGGCGGCATCGGCATCATGAACATCATGCTGGTGTCGGTAACGGAGCGTACGCGTGAGATCGGCCTTCGCAAAGCCATCGGCGCTAGAAAAAAAGATATTCTGTCTCAGTTTTTAGTGGAAGCTGCCACCACGAGTTTACTGGGGGGCGTGTTTGGAATTATCTTGGGCGTTTCGATATCGCTCTGTTTAGCAACGTTCGCGAATTGGACGGTTAAAATTGGGCTCGACTCCATTTTGATCGCCACCCTTTTCTCAGCCATCGTGGGCATTATTTTCGGCCTCTGGCCCGCGCGAAAAGCGGCCTCACTTGACCCCATCACGGCTTTGCGTTACGAATAAACCAACGGAGGAAAAATCATGAACAAAACCACCCGCATCATACTGGCGTTTGTCGGATTAGCCCTGATCGGCGCTGCTTCGGAAGTCCTGGCCCAAGAAGCGGCGTCAAGCGAAACACAGGTGACCCCTCATCGCCGGCAGCCGCGCGTTCGTCAAGCCAGACAGCATCACCGTGTTCGAGAAGGGGTCCGGCGCGGCGAATTGACCAAAACCGAGGCTCAGACACTACGCCAGGAACAGCGTGAAATCCAAGAAACCAAAAAAGAAATGCTCTCCGATGACGGCCAACTCGACAAAAGCGAACGCCAGGAACTTAAACAATTGCAAAATGAAGCCAGCCAAAACATTTACCAGGAAAAGCACGACAGCGAAAAACGCTAGTCGTTAATTGTCATCCTCGTCTGCGGCGTCGTCTTCGTCGTCTTCGTCTTCTTCCTCATCGATGTCGTAGTCGGCGGCGTCGCAGGCGAGTTCTTTAGCGTCGGGCCCGGCGTAGAGTACAAACGTGGGCTTCGCCGGGTCGTCATCAAATAGCCTGACGCCCCAAACCTTTTCGTCGGCGCTCGAGCGAAGTTCAAAATCATCCTCCGTGCCCTTACGTACCACGTGAAGGGATTCAAAAAGTTCTTGGATCGTTTTTTTGTCTGCTGGCAATGCCATAAAAGTCTCCCGTTCGTTAAAATTATTGCCTCGCTATTTTACTAATCAGCTAAAATCCGACCCGTGATTAAAAAGAACCGCGCCCACTTTTTCCGTATGAACCCCCAAACGATTCAAAGCCCTCGCCCCGCCTTGACTCCCACCCTTGTGGCCGTGCTTCTCCTCGTTACTTCCCTGGTCGCTCTTTATTGGCTGGGAACGCTCGATGGCGCTCCCTAAGACGAAAGAATTAACAACCGTTGACGCGGTAATCCAGTGCTTGCACTTAGACGTAGCAGGTATTACAACTAACGTATGAAAAGAGCCGCCTTCATCTGGTTTATGCTGGGGTGGTGTATGGGCCAAGGGGCCCAGCCGCTTCATGCGGAGTTCGTGTCGTCTTTTCAAGACGTTTCGACTGTGCGTGCTTACCCGAACCCCTGGAAAATTAGCCAGCACAGCGCCTTGCCCATGACATTTGATCAGCTGCCTAGCGAAACGGTGAGCACTGTCAAGATTTACACCCTTTCCGGGGAATGGGTTCGCACGTTGACCGGTGCCCAGAACCTTCGCTGGGATTTGCGCAACAGCGGGGGTCAAAACGTGGCTTCTGGTATTTACCTGTATTTGCTTACGGCGGATAACCGCCGCAAGACTGGCAAAATCATCGTCATTCGCTAAAAATTCCGCTTTTTAACACACCCGTAACAGTCGTCTGATATACCTTTGGCATGGGTTTATTTGGAATAGGGGAAAAACCAGCGGAGGCCGCGTCCGTCATTACCGCAGAAAAAGTGACCCTGTACCGGGTCCACGTGGGGCGCCGCATCTATGGACCGATTCACATTCACGATTTTAAACGTATTCCTGGGTTTACCCTGCAGGCCCCGATTGCTCCTGTTGGAACAGAAGACTGGAAACCCGCTTATCAAGTCATCAACCTACAGCACTACTTCAACAAACCCGTTCAGAATTCCTACACGCGCCACGCCTCGGCCCAAGATCTCAAGCAAAAACTGGCCGGCAGCGCCCCGCTTGAGGATTTATTCGAAGCGCCTCTGCCGGCGCAGGCCCCGCCCGCGAAAAGACTCTCCGCTAAACGACGTTTGGTGGCCGCAAGCCTTCTTTTGGTGCCCCTATTAAGCGCCGGCTGGATGGGCTGGAAAATGCTCCACAGCGCTCCCGTAGAAAAAGAAGTGCGCCTCTTGGCCATTCATCTCATCGACAAAGCTTTGGGCGTCTTAAACGCCTAAAAACCCCCTACGCGGCTTCCGGAATAGTTTTCTTGTTTTTAAGGATATGGCGCCTGAAGGCGGGCGCCCAGCGCAATACGAAACGCATATGGGCGTAGCGGCGGTCGACAGCATGCCGTTCTTTTTGGCGGGCCGCGTAATGCTCCATCAACTCACGTTGGGCATGAAGCGGGTCTTGATACCGGCGGATGAAGGTTCCAATTCCCAGCATGCACCCTGGAATTACCCCCAGAGCCGAAAAATGTCCAGAGTTATTTGGAGTGGCTGGAGGAGTGGCCTGGGAAAAGTGCGGCTTGAGGGTTTAGATATGCCGCAATGTTGTTGACGGCGGTGGCGGCTTCCCCAAACCCGACGGCAATCAGCTTTACTTTCCCTGGATAATACGTCACATCACCCGCCGCGAAAATGCCGGCCACATTGGTTTCCATTTTGGTCGTGACGGGGATGTCATTCCCCTTCAGCGCAATGCCCCAGGCGGTCAGTGGGCCGGCACTGGCTTCGAACCCTAAACAGGCCAAGACTTCCTCAGCCAGCACCACTTCCTCCTGATGGGTTTGGTTGTTGGACAAAACCACCGCCTCAACCCGGTCTTTGCCGCGAATTTCTTTTACTTCGCAGAACAATTTGAGGTTAACCCGAGACGCTTTAAGCGCTCGCACGCTTTCCTCGTGCGCCCGGAAGCCGTCCCGCCGGTGAACCAACGCGACCGAAGCGGCCTTGGGTTCCAAATTAAGCGCCCAATCCACCGCTGAATCGCCTCCGCCCACAATCACGATGCGCTTTCCCATGTATCGTTTGACGTCCGGAACAAAGTACGCCACGCCCCGCCCTTCAAATGCGTTCGCCCCAGGAGCCGGAATACGTTTCGGGTTAAATGCGCCGATGCCAATGGTCACCAATACGGCACGACTTTGGTGATGACCCTTGGCGGTGACCAATTCGAACCCGGCCTGGATAGGCTGAATCTTTTCCACCCGTTCGCCCAAGCAGACCGTTGGGTGATACTGAAGCGCCTGCTCCACCAAATCTTTGACCAAATCGCGCCCGCCAATTTTTGGGAACCCCGCGACGTCATAAATGAATTTTTCGGGGTAAAGAGCGGTAATTTGGCCGCCCAGTTCTTCGAGGCTATCGATCAATTTGACTTTGAGACCGCGGAACCCCGCGTAAAACGACGCGTAGAGCCCCGCAGGACCGGCGCCGATGATGGTTAAATCAAAGAGGTCAGACATCGGCGGAATTCTACATGAAAATAAACAGCCCTCACCCCTACCGATATCGGCAGGGATGAGGGTGTTCTGCAGTTTAGTTGGCGTTACCCCGCTTTAACTGTTTGGCTTTGTTTTGGGCCTTAAATGCGTCGAACTTCTTTTGCTGTTCGATATTAAGAAGCGCGCGGATTCGAGCATCCGTTTCTTCCCGTATCGCCTGGGATTTTTGACGTTGTTCGGCCAAAAGTCCGCGCACCCCGTCGCGCTGTTCGGGGGTTAACCCCACTTCTTTTTCAAGCCGGGCCGCGTAGCCAAACCGCCCGTGCGTCGCATTAGGCGCAGCGGCGGGTTGCGCCCAAACGCCTGCTCCGACAACGGCCAACAGACCTACGGCGAGCGTCATTTTGCGAATACTGATGTGATTCATGTGTACAGCCTCCTAAGGTTAATTAAACGTCAAAGCCTTAGAGGCGTTGGGACGGAATTTATTCTTTGGTTTCGGGGGGCTGAGGTTTGTTTTTCTTTAAATCTTTGAAGAAATCTTCCGGTTTCATGGCTTTTAATTCTTCCCTAAATTTCTTCACCTCTTCTTCACTGATGGGTTTAAGGAGTTCGGGGCATTTTTGGAAAACCTGCTCGGAAACGTAAAGAGGGCACTTCGCGCGGACGGCAAGAGCCAGGGCATCGCTCGGGCGCGAGTCGATTACGGTCGTGCTGCCATCGGTCTTTAAATGAAGCTCTGCAAAATATGTGTTTTCTTTTAAATCGGTAATGACAATTTTTTCCACATGGATATGGGCCGCCTTCAATATGTTGCTCATGAGGTCGTGCGTCATGGGACGGGGGGGTTCTTGACCGGTTAGTTCGGCCGCGATGGCCCCGCCTTCAAAAATACCGATCCAAATGGGGACAAGCCGGGGCCCGGTGATTTCTTCTACAACCACGATACATCGGTCCACGACCTGGGCCAGTGAAAAAATTTTGGCTTCTCGGAATTGAGGTTTATTCGCCATATCAATGGTTTGAGCTTACCTAGGCCTTTTTCAAAATGCAACGAGAGAATTAGTGAGACGTTGGCGGATAGGCGGGGCGATCCACGCGAAATCCACTGACCACAGGAGCCGCCCCAACATACAACGGCCGGAAGAGGGCAAAACAACTGGTGTAGCCATGCAAATAGGTTGAAGTCCCCACAGGGCCTATTTCGCCGTTGCAAAAGAAACCGGCCACGGGGAGTTGACCTACTTTTTCGCGAAACATCTTGCTGTCGTGGCTCGCCTGGCCGTACAAATGCTCGCCGCGACCCAGGCAAGAGAACAGGAGCGCCCCGGCCACATTTTCTCGAGAGGATCTTCCGGCATAGGCGTTTAAAATTTGTTGGAGGTCGTTGGTGGAGGTCGCGGCATCTCGAAGATGAAATTGGACCAGCTGGCCTTTTCGAAGATGCGCCCCAATGGCCAGGATGCCCTTATTCGGGTCCAAGCCCACGATGTTGCGCACCAGAAAATCGCCCTGCGTGAAATGGCTTTTAAGCGGGTCCATCACCATCCCTAAGAAAAGCGCGCTTTGAAGCAGGGATTGGTCGCGAGAATCAAGAGTCGTGTAGAGCTTACGCAAAATGTCTAAAGGCCGCTCGTGGTCCAGGCTAACCAAAATGTTGCGGTCACAAGATGTGACACGCATTGGTTTGCCAATCGGGCGGCAGCCTTGGGCGACCAACGCATCCAGGGCGATATTGCCGGATAACGCCAAGCCAATAGCGCCCGAACGGTAGCACACCGAATTTAAGAACAATGCATTTTCGCTCGGCTGTTTTGCGCCGCTTGCCAAGCCGCCCACTTTGACAGCTTTGGGAAAGGCGTAATCAAGCCCCATCAACAAGTTTTCAATACGAATCGAAAAGGGGTCGGCCATGAGAATAAACTGCGGGTTGTCCAAGGGAGAGACACCGGCCAGCTGCTGCCACTGACGCGGGCTCACGTCGAGCCCCGGAAGAGATCCGTCGGCGACGCGAAAAGGAGTTAATTTGACGTCTGGCAAAACCGCCGCGGTTATCGACACCGCGGAACGATGCTCAACCTCACGGCCCTCGCCAATGATGCCGCCGCCGGAGCATCCTAGAACGGCTTTCGGCGAAAATTCCATTTGAAGACGCGCGGGAATGGCGTCGTAGCCGGGAAGAAAATCGCTGGAAACAAAGATGAGGAGCAAATCTGGACGCTCGCCGTTTAATTGGCGGCGCAAGGACGCAATGCATTCACCCAGTGCATTGGGCAGAGCAGGGGCTTCAGAAAGAGCGGTGACCCACTTCATAGGTGCGCGTCAATTATACCCATGCGCTTAAGCTCCCTTCGAAATTTTTCCAAATTCCAGCCGTAATAGCTAACCGGCTGACCCTGCAATTTGGTTAGCGCGCTTTGGATCATAGACGGCACTACAAAGGCTTCATTTTTCTGCAGATGGACCAGAGCCGCTGCGCCCAAAATGAAACCTTGAAGCATGTCACGCTCGCGTCCGTGGGCTTTTTTCCAAGGTTCTTCTAAGACTTCGTGCACTTCCCAAAAGCGGTGCTCATCCCAGAGGTGTTTGGCGGCCTTCATGGCCCGCGCCGGGTCGCACAGTGCCGGGCGGCCGTCTAAGTCACGCAGCGTGAGTTTTTTTCCAATGGATTTCCATGCGGCAAAATACACGTCGCCTGGCCGCTCTCCAGGTATAAAGAAATCAAACTCCACAGCACACGGCGTCACGCGCAAGTTAAGCACCTGCCCCGGCTGTCCCGCACTTAAAGCGCGTAAACGCCGCAGCACCTTGGCTCCTTGGGAAGGGAGTGCGCCGCCATCATTGGATAAGCGAACTAAAAATCGATGATCTTTTCGACGGGATGCCACGGCCCATTTTGTACCATACGCGCCATGGTCCCGTCCTCCTGTTTGACGTTCTCATTCGCCGGGACCATACATTCGAATTGATTCAATAAGAAGGAACGTATGGCCTTTTCTGATCTTCCTTTAAGACCTGAAATTCAAAAGGCTTTAGAAGCCCTCAAATTTCATGAACCCACCCCCATTCAACAACAAGCCATCCCGGCTGTTTTAGGTGGAAGGGATGTGTTGGCCAGCGCGCAAACGGGCACCGGGAAAACGCTCGCGTTCGTCTTGCCGATGCTTCACCGCATGGCGGACAATCCCAGTTCCGGCGTCGTCGCCTTAGTGCTTTTACCGACTCGCGAACTGGCGGCCCAGGTGGATAGTGTGGCCAAAGAAGTGGGCAAATTTGTCCGCCTTAAAACCGCCTTATTAGTGGGAGGCGAGAGTTTCCACATGCAGCTTCAGGCGCTTAAAAATGGGGCGAACTTAATTATTGCCACGCCCGGCCGCTTGATTGACCACCTGGAACGGCGTACAGTGAGCCTTTCTCGTGTGCATACGCTTGTCTTGGATGAAGCCGACCGAATGCTCGACATGGGCTTTGCGCCTGCGCTTCAAATGATTATGCGCTACGTCCCGGCTGAGCGGCAGACCATGCTTTTCTCCGCGACTTTACCCCCTGAAATTTCCCGCCTAGGTCACTTGGCGTTAAAAGACCCGATTCGCGTCGAGATCGCATCGGTGGGAAGCACGGCAGAAACCGTCACTCAGCTTTTTTACCCGGTGATGCCAAACCAAAAATCGGATTTATTGCTGGGGATTTTGCGAAATACGTCGATGAAGTCCGTGCTGGTCTTCACCCGTACCAAACGCGGCGCAGATCGCCTGGCTCGCTTTTTGTCGACGCAAGACATTCCGGTTGTGGCCATGCACGCCGACCTTTCGCAAAGCCAGCGAAACCGCGCGCTCCAAGACTTCAAACACGGCAAAGCCAAAGTGATGGTGGCCACCGACATCGCCGCCCGCGGTTTAGACATTCGGAGCGTGAGCCATGTCATCAACTACGATGTCCCTGAGAAAACCGAAGATTATGTCCACCGCATAGGGCGTACGGGCCGCCATTTTGACGTGGGGGATGCCTACTCGCTGGTTTCGCCTCACGAAGAAAAACTCGTTCACTTAATTGAGAAGTACATCGGCCGGAAGATCCCCCGCGTTCAGCTTCCCGATTTTCCCTACGAAAAACTCCCCCCACCCGTCCAACAAAAAACCTGGGCCGAACGCTTCGGCCGAGGCCGAAGATTTATTCCCAGAGGTCGATTTAACCGCAGATAATCCGCGCGCCTGCCGGCCGGCAGGGCCGTTTGAACCGCCGTTAACTGCAGATTTCCGGCAATCGATGAGAGGCCTGTTAGGGCGACTTTAGCTGGAAACTTGAAGCTTTGGCGATTGCCGACGGGTCTTCGGATTAATTGTGAAATTCCCAACCCATTCGTATATGTTCCGACGAGAATTTTCTTTAGCGTCTGCCTATCTATGATGGATTTTTCTTGCGCATTAACGGCGTCATTTTCCTGCGCGACACCCAAAATGAGTCCCGAAGCCGCCGCCAATGCCGCACACCATCCGTAAGCAGCGGGGTTTCTAGAAAATTTCATGTTTAAAATTCGACCTTTCACTAAAAGAGGAGTAAAATAGCCTCCAACCGGAGGAAATGCCCATGGCTTTTGTGACCATTCAAGACAGCAAAAAAACGTTAACCGATCCACAGGAGATTCAGGCATTTCTAAAATATCACGGGCTTTCCTACCAGAAGTGGGACGTTCCCGACACCTTAGATCCGCTGGCCAAAAAGGATTTGCTTGACCCCACCGAAAAACAGAAGGTTCTTTCGAATTATCAAGAAGAACTCGAGAGGCTTAAAACGGAGAAGGGCTATATTTCCAATGACATGGTCTGCCTGTGTCCGACGACACCGCAAATTGAAACCCTCTTATCCAAATTCGACAAGACGCATTACCACACGGATGATGAAGTGCGGTTCATCTTTAGCGGCCGCGGCATTTTTGGATTTGAAGGCAAGAAACAAGAGAAGTTTACGGTGGAAGTGGTCGGTGGCGATTTTATCGTGGTGCCGGCCTACAACTGGCACTGGTTTACATTAGGCGAAAGCCGCGACATTAAAGCGATCCGGCTCTTCCAAGACATGTCCGGTTGGACTCCCTACTACCAAACCGACCCCCAAGCCGTTGCGACGCAAGCCGAGAAGCTTGCTATTCCTACTCGTTAAACATAACTCTTAACGTCCGAAGATATTTTTTAAGTCTTTAAACGGCTGACTAGACCCCGTTCCACCCAAGACCTTACCTTTGAGTTGAAGCAGGAGGTCTTCGGCGATTTTGTTGTTGGAAGCTACGGGCCCAAGGAACTGCGACTGCAGGTCGGCGACTTGGCTGTCTAATTGTTTTAAAACTCCATCGGTATGCTTATTCAGTTCAGCGCGCAGGGCTTGTTCTTGCTGAGCCACTTCGGCGCCTAAAGCGTTCTTCATGGCGTCAGCCACGAGGCTGCCGATATTGGACGTCACGGTAAAAGCAGGCGATGTGAGCGTTCCGTTTAAGCCCACGCCGACATCCAAGGATTTCACCCGGCTCAAGGAGGACGTGAGGTTCTGAGTTAAACGTTGGCCTAGAGGAGAGTTAGATCCCAAAGTGATCGAGGGCTGAACATTTAACTGCTGAGCACCAAAGGCCAATTTCCCATTCAGCTGATTGCCGTTGATTCCCACATCCACATGAGCGACGCCAGTTCCTTGACTGAGCGCCAGCGTCAACGAACCTTCCTGTCCGACCGTCTTGTTCCCTATGGCGAAACCGGAATACTGCCCCTGAAATTCTTCGCGCGGCGTCTCTTTGGTGTGATCCATCACTATGCGGGCATTAAGCAGGCGGCTGCCTTGCCCGCCTTTAACCAAAGCGACCGCGGGTCGGCCCCAAAGGGTGGGATTTGAGGTGATATCCGCTAATGTGCCGTCAAAGGCGAGCGGCTTTTCTTGGCCCACTTCACCGGTTAGCTGCGCCTTCTTCAAAAGAAAGCGCGGCAGCACGTTATAACGAGGAAATTCGATGGTACGGCCTTGACCGCGCGGCGGAGGCGGCGGGGCGGCGGCTTTGGCCGGCATATATTGACGCGCGGTGTGCACATAGCCCAACAGACGCTCCACTTGCGAAACCACGGACGGGCCAAACACGGAGCGCGCAATCGATTCTTTGTCCAAGCTCGGCAAAGAGACGAGCGATTTAACTTGCGCCCAATCTTCGTCCCGCGCTTTTTTCACGTCGGCCACGGCATTCTTAGCTGTTTCAATGCGCGACGTCATGGTCTGCTTGGTTTTTTCGAGATCAGCCTGGAAGGCACGGATATCGGTTTGAAGCCGCTTCACGTCCTCGGCGGTCTTAAGCGCCCCTTCGAGCCCAGAGCCGCCTTTGCCCACCGCTGCCACACGGGCTTTCAGTTCTCTGGCGCGCTCTTCGGCGTTTAGTGATTTCAAATCATTTTCGAGAGCTTTTGGACTTTCGGACAAAGTGGCCTTGGCTTGTTCGCCCGCCTTGAGGGATTTAAGCGCTTGCGGGTTGACCACCGTTTTGGGATCAACGAACTGTTTTGCGGCGTCTAATTTTCCTAATGCGAAGTCTTCCACTTGTGAAGACAGTCGTTCGACTGCTTTCCCTACAAAACCCGGCTTTTTCTCCACAAATGGAAGAGCCCCTGACGTTTTGCGCGGGGTGCCAAAGCGTAAGCCCGTGACGGACGCTTGATCGATGATGATTTTCTTTTCCAAAAGGGGCAGGGCACTTAAGTCGAAGGCGGATTTATTAAACTCAAAAAGGTTTTGCATGGGTGCTGATTTGTCAGCCACCGCCATGCGGTTGACGAAAAGCGCCGATTGTCCAAGCTTCACGCTTACCGATCCAATTTCAACTCGCGCGCCAAACACCGCCTCCCCGCCTCGAATGATCGCCCACCGGGCCACCGAGTCGAGAAAAAAGACGACAAAAACGGTAATGAGAAAGATCAGCCCTAACAATGGCCCGACGGCGCCCCAGCGGATCAGCTTCATCCGCCTTCACCTCGCACAACGGTTTCGGCGGATGACCCGCCATAGCGCTTGGCGCAACGCAGGGTCATCGGTTGATCCACCGATCGTAAAGGTCATAGAAAGCGGAGGCTCTGAGCGCCTGCATCACCTTCCACTGCATGACTTTTTCGCGGTAGCGCGTACGATACGTCGTCACAAATCGGCGGAAGGCAAAAAAAACGGGCACAAAAAGAGCCAACCCTAGCAGAAAATTGCCCATGACAAGCGTGTTGTTGAAAGCCGTAAAGGGAATCATCGGCGTGTTGTAGAGGGCGGTCCAAACCCCTTGAAGAGCGGGGATGCCGGTCAATGCAAAGAACCCGATTTTCTCCGCCGCGGGGTCGGTGATGACGCTTACCATGGCGAAAAGAAGCACGGCGGCGGTGGCCATCCCGATTTGAACGCGGAAGAAAAGCACAACCAACCAAAGGGCAGCGCCAAGCAGACTGACCTTGGGAATTAAGCCAATCATCATCCCCATCGCAAACCCCGCGGCAAGTTGGTTGGGCGAGATATCGCCGTGAAACGCCTGGATTAGGCCCTTGATGTATTTAAGCCAGAACACGATTTCATTCTAACTTTAACCTCAACGCCAAATCATCCGGGAATAAATTGTCGAGTTGTTGCTCTAAGCCGTTAGACACTCAAAACGTTCAACGGAGGACACCATGAACTCACTCGACCAGCAAATCGAAGCCGTCACCGCCATCCTGCGCGCCAATGGAGCCGTCATAGGCCTCGACCCCGATGCCCCCGACTTCATCAAACGCGCCTTCTTAGACATGATTCTGGAATGCCCGGATTGCGCCGGGATGTTTGGCGGGCCCAAAAAAGGGATACAAAATTAATGCTGGCCCCTAGACATAAAGTCAGAATTTAACATTGAATTAGCTAAGTTCCTTAGCTAAATTTCGGGCATGCATTCCTAAACGGTTCACCAAGCTAAAACCAAGCTTTCCAAGCTGATTCAGCAGACGCTTAAAGGGGAGGATGTCCTGATTACTCGCCATCGTAAACCGGTGGTTCGTTTGAAGGCCTGCAGCGCCAAAAAACGTCGGCTTGGGTTTTTTTAGGAGGAAAGGTTTGGATTAGCCGGGATTTCGATAAACCCCTACCGGAATTTAAGCACTACCGTTGAAGCTGCTACTCGACACCCAAGCGTTCCTCTTATCGGCTGCAGGCGAGGGAAACGCCTCCCGGCTATTTAAAAAAAGAGAATAAAAATCTTTTTTATGCCTCTAAAGCTTGGAGGTATCTCTGTGAAAGAATCGCTTGAACCAGACATTCAAAGTCACATCTTCAGAGTTCGCGGCAAAGCGGTGATGCTAGACGAGAATTTAGCTCAACTGTATGGTGTAGGGACCAAAGATTTAAATAAGGCGGTCAGGAGAAACTTATTTCGCTTTCCGCCTGATTTTATGTTTGAGCTATCCGTATTGGAGGCGGAACACTTGAGGTTCCAATTTGGAACCTCAAGTTGGGGAGGCCGGAGGTATCGACCTTTAGCGTTTACTAAACAAGGCGTCGCCATGTTGTCCAGTGTATTGCACAGTCGAAATGCCATCCTGGTCAATATCGCCATTGTGCGCGCGTTCGTCCAGCTCCGTCGTGCATTAACGTCTAGCCGAGACATTGCTCTACGAGTTGAAAAACTAGAAGGCCGCGTCAACATGCATGACACCGATATTTGGCTTCTCACACAAGACATTAAAAAGTTGAAGAAAAAACCAGGCCCCGAAGGCCCAATCACGCTCATCGTTTTGTAATCGAGATGGCCAGTGATGCATTGGGTAAAGATTACGCCGGAAAGAACCAGGCCATCCAGAAGGGCATGGCCCACCCGATGAAGGCCCAGAGGATCACGATGCTGGTGAGGTCTACCCATAGACCGGTTTTGACCATATCCTTCATGCGGATGGCTTTGGAAGCGTAAAGGATCGCCATCGCAGGGGTAGAGACGGGGAGCATGAACCCTAAGCTCGTTCCGAGTGTGGCCGCTAGCGCCACCAACAAACCCAGCCCCTGCGACGGCTCTGCGGCCGACATCAAAACCGGGATCACCATATTTGCCGATGCGGTGTTGGATGCCAGTTCACTGATCACCGTCGATATAAAAACAGACCCCCCGATCAAAAAACTCGGATGCCCTTGAGCGAGGCGGCCTATGAGCGCATCCCCCACCACGGCCGCCAAACCGGTTTCCAGCATCATGCGCCCGAGCGCGATGCCGCAGCCAAAAAGAAGAATGGTTCCCCAATCGATTCGAAGCGCGTCCCGCCCTGTCAGCGTCCATTGCCTTTTTCGCCAATCCACAGGGAGCACAAACAAAAGGCCCGCCGCTAAAAGCGCGCTGACACCCGGCTCTAGAAAACCACTCATCCACAAAACCACCGCCATAATGAAGGCGATGAGGCTATTGACTTGGCCGCGCGTCCAAGGCCCCGGCCCTTCTTGAAGCGGGTCCCACACACCGTTGACCGGAAACCGTTCTTCTTTAAACGGAAAAAGCAGTCGCACCAAACCGTAGCGAGAAACCAACAAAAGTGCCGCCAAAGGCAAACCAAAAGCCATCCAGGACAAAAATCGAATCTCGATGCCTAATCCTTCCTTGATAAGGGCCATTCCAATTAAATTGGGCGGTGTACCAACGGGGGTGGCCATCGCACCCGCCGCCGAGGCATAGGCCAGCATCAGCAATAGCGCCGTGGTGAAACGCGGTTGATTTTTTTCTTTCGCGACAGCCAGTGCTACGGGGAATAACATCGCGACACAGGCCGTGATGCTGACCCACATCGCAAGCAGCCACGCCACCAAGCCCATTGCCCATAGCATCCGCGATGAGCTTGTGCCTACCCATGGATGAGAAAGAAGGCGGTAAGCCATACGCCGGTCAAGGCCGTGCTGTTGCATCCCCTTCGCCAGCAGGAACGTGCCGATGAAAAGAAAAAGGATTTGATCGAAAAAGGCAAAGTGAACCTGCCGAAGAGGGACAACACCAAAGAGAACCGCTAAACCCACACCCAGCAAACCAGTTGCCGGAAGCGGCAAGGGCTCTAGGATCCAATAAACCACCACCAACGTCATGATGGCCGCTAAGTGATGCGCTTGCAATGTGAGCGCCTCAAATGGAATGGCCCAAACCCAACAAGCCAAAAACACACCGATGCCCAAACTGATTTTTTGTTTCACTGGCTTTACCCCTGGGAATTCATTGTAAGCTTTGTGCGATGGAAATCTTGCGATCCCGGCAGCCGCCACTGGACGTCTTCTTCCAACCCAAAACGGTTGCCGTCATTGGCGCCACCGAGACGCCCCATAGCGTCGGCCGGATTCTCATTGAAAATTTGATCCGACAGCCTTTTGGCGGGACGGTGTACCCCGTTAATTTAAAACGCCCCGGCATTTTAGGCATCAAATCCTATCCGCACATTGGCGTCGTGGAGGACCAAGTCGAGCTAGCCGTGATCGCCGCTCCAGCCCCCGCGGTGCCGGGCCTTATTCGTGAATGCGCCGAGGCGCACGTGAAAGGGGCCATCATCATTTCGGCGGGGTTTAAAGAAACAGGGGCGGCTGGAGCCGCCTTGGAACACGAGGTTTTAAAAGAAGCGCGGCGCGGGGGGCTTCGCGTCATCGGCCCCAACTGTTTAGGCGTGATGCGGCCGCCTGCAGGCTTTAATGCGACATTCGCCGCCGGCTTGGCACGACCGGGGTCTGTCGGGTTCATCAGTCAAAGCGGCGCACTTTGCACCGCGATTCTGGATTGGAGCTTGCGCGAACACGTGGGCTTTAGCGCTTTCGTTTCCACCGGCTCCATGCTGGACGTCGGCTGGGGAGACTTGATTGATTATTTGGGAGACGACCCGCAAACCCAAAGCATCTTGATTTACATGGAATCGATCGGGGATGCGCGCGCGTTTTTATCCGCCGCTCGCGAAGTGGCGCTCACCAAACCCATTATCGTGCTTAAAGCCGGGCGCAGCGAGTCGGCCGCGAAAGCGGCCGCCTCACACACCGGCGCTTTGGCAGGAAGTGATGATGTCTTAGACGCCGCCTTCCGCCGATGCGGCGTGTTGCGCGTGCGGCACATCAGCGAACTTTTTTATATGGCGGATGTTTTGGCCAAACAGCCTCGCCCGAAAGGGCCGCGGCTTAGCATTCTGACCAACGCGGGTGGCCCGGGCGTCCTCGCCACCGATGCGCTGATCAAAGACGGCGGCGAATTGGCACCGCTGTCTGCGGAAACGCTTGCGCAATTGAACCCGCTCCTTCCCGCCGCCTGGAGTCACAGCAACCCCATCGACATTTTGGGCGATGCCGGGCCCGACCGCTATGCGCAAGCGCTGGATGTGGTGGCGAAGGACCCTAAGAGCGACGGCATGCTGGTGATCTTGACACCACAAGCGATGACCGACCCGCTTAAAACGGCTGAAAGCCTGCAGCGTTTCGCGCAATCGACGGGCAGACCGCTGCTCGCCAGCTGGATGGGCGGCCCTGGCGTGGAAGAAGGCGAAGCGCTTCTGGCTCGCGCGGGGATTCCCACTTTTGCTTATCCAGACACCGCCGCGCGCGCCTTCACCGATATGTGGCGCTACACGCGCAGCCTCAAGAGTCTCTACGAAACGCCTCATGTAGTGGCACGAAGCGCCGAGGAAGCGCCCGACCGGGAGAGCGTTCAAACACTTTTGAAAACGGTACGCGCGCAAGGTCGAACGCTGCTCAGCGAACCGGAGTCCAAAGAGCTTCTTAAAGCGTATGGAATTCCAGCGGTAGAAACACGCGTGGCTACGCGCGAAGCCGACGCGGTAAAACAAGCCGAGAAAATCGGCTACCCGGTCGTCTTAAAACTGTATTCCAAAACGATCACGCATAAAACCGACGTCGGAGGGGTCAAGCTCGACTTAAAAAATGCCGCGCAGGTGAAAGCTGCTTTCCAAGCCCTTACCGGCATCAAAGGGTCCCTGGGCGTCACGATTCAACCGATGGTTAAACGGGAAGGTTACGAATTGATCATCGGCAGCAGCGTGGACGCTCAATTTGGCCCCGTCTTGTTATTTGGATCGGGCGGGCAATTGGTGGAAGTCTACGAAGACCGCTCGCTGGGCCTGCCGCCGCTGACCACCACATTGGCCCGTCGGTTGATGGAAGGCACGCGCATTTACCGCGCGCTTAAAGGCGTGCGCGGACGAAAACCGGTGGACTTGGCGGAACTCGAGGCCCTTTTGGTTCGCTTTAGCCGGCTCGTCACGCAGCAGCCTTGGATTAAGGAAATCGACATCAATCCGTTGCTTGCTTCACCGCAGGGGTTCCTAGCCTTGGATGCGCGCGTCGTTTTGCACGACCCGGCGCAAGCGCCGGAGACGCTGCCTAAACCGGCGATTCGCCCCTACCCCGCCCAATACAAATCAACCTGGACGATGAAAGACGGCGTGCGGGTCACGTTGCGGCCTATTCGCCCCGAAGACGAACCTTTAGTCGCCCAATTTCACGAAACGCTTTCGGACGAAAGCGTTTACCGGCGTTATATGCAGCGCATCAGCTTAAGCGACCGCGTGGCGCACCAGCGGCTCGTGCGCGTTTGTTTTAGCGATTACGACCGTACACTGGCACTGGTCGTCGAACAGCGCGACGCATCGAGCGGCGCACGGCGCATCTTGGCGATTGGCCGACTGGAAAAAGTACCAAGCGGCACGGACGCCGAACTCGCCATTTTGGTGTCGGACGCTCAGCAGCGAAAAGGTATCGGCACGCATTTGGTTCGCCGCCTTCTGGAAGTCGCCCGACAGGAAAAAATCAGGCGCGTCAAAGCGGAAATCCTTTGCGAAAACATCGGCATGCAGCGCATCGCCAAAAAGTTGGGTTTCCGTTTTCCCTCCGTGCCCTCCTCATCATCGGTCCAAGCCGAGATCAGCCTTTAGCTCTTCGATGGCGTTAGGATCTATTCCTCGCACAGTTTTTTTACTTGGGGCCGCTAGCTTTTTCAACGATTTCTCCTCCGAAATGATTTACCCGATGCTCCCTCTTTTTTTGTCCAGCGTGCTGGGCGCAGGCGTGCTGCAATTGGGCTTGATCGAAGGCATCGCCGAATCCACCGCCGCGTTCCTTAAAATTGTCTCAGGGGTTTGGACGGACCGCGTGAAGCGCCGCCATCCTTTTATTTTCGCCGGCTACGGCCTAGCGGGCCTGTCACGGTCGCTCATCGGCCTGGCCGGTTCTTGGCCGTTGGTGCTGGGGCTGCGTTTTTTTGACCGTCTTGGAAAAGGCGTGCGAACGTCGCCCCGGGATGCGCTAATTGCCGACGTCACGCCTGAGGAACACCGCGGAAAAGCCTACGGCCTCCAGCGTGCCATGGACCATGCCGGGGCGGTGGCAGGGCCGGTGGTCGCGGCCGTTCTCATGTCCTGGGGCGGCTTGTCGGTGCGTCACGTTTTCTTAAGCGCCGCCTTGCCCGCCGCGGTGGTCATGCTGATGCTTATCCTTGCCAACCGCCATGCCAAAACGCTTTCCTCTCCCGCGCCACGGGCGGCCTCCTCTAAAACCCACCGGTTATCTTGGCGGACTCTGACGCCTGACTTTAAGCGCTTCTTGGCGGCGGTTTTTGTTTTTGAACTGGGCGGTTCTACCGATGCCTTTTTACTGCTGCGGTTAGCGGACGTCGGCGTGGCACCTGCGCACGTGGCCCTGTTATGGTCAGCGCTGCATATCGTCAAAATGTCAGCGACGTATGGGCTTGGAGTCGCCGCAGACCGCGTTAGCCGCGGGCGTCTTTTGGCCGGCGGCTGGTTGCTCTATACGGTCGTGTATGGGGCGCTTGGCCTAACGGGCGACAAAACCGTTACGGTATGGCTTTTCCTTTTGTACGGGCTTTATTGCGGCTTGACCGAACCCGCTGAACGCGCCCTCATCAGCCAATGGGCGCCGCCGCAAACGCGCGGCACTTTCTTTGGATACTACTATGGAACCGTAGGTTTGGCCGCTTTGCCCGCTGGGCTACTGTTCGGATTCTATTGGAAAACGTGGGGCCCCGCCTCGGCCTTTTACATGTCCGCCGGGCTTTCCGCGGTCGCAACCCTCTTGTTGACTGGCGCCTTTTACGTCCGCCCCCCGCCGCAGTGACTTTCTGCCTCCAAGAGTTAACATTCCCGTTACAAAATCGACCCGTTTTGATAACGGATACCGGACGGCGGCAAAAAGGGTCTGGTTAAATGATGGGGCTTCTGCTATAAAAACACCAATGGAGGCTTCTATGAAAATCTTCTTTCGCTTGCTGGTAGCCATTTTTATTATCGGTTTGTCCCTTGCCCCGTCTGAACTCCTTGCAGTCACAGGAACAAAGGAAGGTTCCGTTGCAGACTATGTGCCGGTGGACCCCCCGCAAACTCTCGACCAGGATCTCCAGAAGATGAAATCTCTTGCACGCGAGGGGAAAGTGGATCCCATGACTCCCGCACTGCGAAACCCGCACGGGGCCCGAGCCTTGAACTCAAATGAAAATGCCTTGCCCATTTCAACGTTGACTACGAGCGAAACGAAATCGGTTGTCACCCCTAGAAGCCGCGAGCGCCCCGCGCCGCAACCCAACCCCACCTGGAAACCCGTTATCCTAAACGGGATAACGATTAACCCGATCAATTTCACGCCGGAAGAACTGCAGCAGCTGACGTACTTATTCACGTTTATTCCGACCTCCCATTTGACTGGAATCCGGGAAGTTCGTTTGGCCATCGTTAAAAACGAAACCGATGAAAATTTCGATGTCACAAACGGGGTCCTTACTCTGCGAGTGATGGCGAAAAAACGAAACACCGCGACCGACCCCATCTTTCAGCAATGCTTACGCGGCATCGGGAGCACCCTGTATGAGTCCAATCCGCTGCTGCCTGCCTCTCTTAAACCAGCACTTCCCAATGCCCCTGGTTCGACGGCGAAAGACATCTTCGGCACCGCCTATGCAAACTATTTCTTTGGGTTTAGCGATGCCTTCGAAAGCTACCGGAAAGTGGTTGAATCTCCAGGTTCAACCTCACAAGCCATCGGCATTCAATACGGAAGGGCTGTGATCATCGATACGCTTTTTATAGCCACGTTGTTTGCTGACAAAGCCACACAATCAACGACCTCTTTCCAATGGGACGCTTCCAATGTCTTTCGCCCCATCGTCACCACGCGGGTTCCCTTCACCAACACCCTCAATTATGGGGGGACCAACCCGAATGTGGAGCACACCATCGCTCTTGGAACGTATCGCTTGTTCTACTCCGGCCCGAATTCCTACGTGTATGCGGTCAGTAACAATAAACCTAACGTGGGATGGTATCGCTCAGAAACTCCAGGCCCTTGGTTTGCGATACCGGCTGGCCTCTCGGCGATAATTCCAACTCCGCCGGGTCGTTAACCCCGTTTCAGTGGTCGCCTTCGCTGTCCTCAACCGACGTGTCGGCGGCATACTCTTGAGCCGTGGGAGCCATCAGCAGTTCGCGGTGATGGATGAGACCGCCTAAATGCGCAGTCCATCCCATCAGCCCAAAAGACGCCGCCATCAGACACACCACCATCAACGTGTATGCTTTTGGATAAGCGTCACGGCGACGAAAGGCCACAAGCATTCCAATCCCGAGAATTCCTAAGGCCGCCGTTGACACCATCGCCGCTTCCGCTGCTTCTTCATGCGCTTCGATACGGCCTTCCGCGATTCCGGGCAGCCCTTCCACTAATTTTTCAGTTCGCCCACCCGATTCGTAAACGGCCCACGCGAGAAACCCCAACACAAAAAATGCCGCCAAGCTAAAACGTTGAAAGGCGATTTTTTGGGTGAAAAGGCCATATAAATAAAGCACCCCAAAACAGAGCAACCCCACAACAGGCACATGATTAATGGCCAGATGCAGTTGAATCGCGTTCATGGACAAGTCTCCTTTTGACTCTCATTCTACGCCAGCAGTGGCGCCGCATCTTGCGCGCCGCAGTCAGACAACCGACGCGGCGCAAACGCCGCGCGAGCCGCATTGAGTACCGCCAGCAAATCAATCACTTCTTGAAACACAGCACCTTGAACGGGCGTCAGAAACCCAGCCGAAGCCGCCGCCATTCCCACAAAACTGGCCACCATACCGCCCAGCGCACTTTGCAGCGCAATGGCGCGCATGCGCCGGCCGATATGAAACAACTCATCCACTTTCTGCAAGGACGACTCGAGCACGACGGCATCCGCCGCCTCGGAAGTGATATCGCTGTTTTGGCCGAAGGCAATACCCACGGTGGCCGCGGCTAAAGCCGGCGCATCATTGATGCCATCGCCAATAAATAGTGTTTTCTGAGTCGTGCTGGCTTGGCGAACCAGCGCCACTTTCTGTTCCGGGCTCTGTCCCGCATGAATTTCGTGGATCCCCACGGCTTCCGCCAAATAGCGCACTTCGCTTTCGCGGTCCCCGGAGACTAGAATGACTCGTTCCACAGCGTGGCGGAGGTTTAAGTGCTCAATGAACGACCGGCTGTCCTGGCGAGGCGCGTCATGGAACTGAAACAGACTCGCATAGGTGTTATCGACCACCACCACACACTCGAGCCCACCGGCCGCTGGCGGCAGACGCGCCAGAATGTCGACCGGCAATCGGCCGCGCCCTGTAACGCGTACCGCACGGCCAGCCACCACCCCCTCCAACCCCTCACCCGGTTTTTCACTCACATGCGACACGGCGTCAAACGGCAACATCTCTTTTGCGGCCGCACGCAAAATAGCGCCCGCTAACGGATGCTTGGAATAGCGCTCAAGACTGGCCGCCGCCCGCAGCACAGCGCTCCGTGCGATCCCTTCGTCGCAAAAAATACCGGTCAACGTTGGCCGGCCATACGTTAATGTACCGGTTTTGTCAAAAATGAGGATGCGGCAGGTGGAGAGCACTTCAAGCGCCGAGGGGTTTTTCACAATAATGCCGCGTTTGGCCGACAGCGAAATGGACCCGATGATCGCCACGGGGACCGCAAGGATGAGCGGGCAAGGGGTCGCCACGACGAGCACCGACAAAAACCGAAGCGGTTCTCCACTCAACCCCCAAGCGAGTCCCGCCAACCCCAAGGCAAGCGGCGCATACCAAGCCCCCAACCGATCCGCAAGGCGACGCAGCGGCGGACGGTCTTCTTCCGCCGCTTTCATTACTTGCATGATTTTGGCGTAGCGCGAATCTAAAGCGAGTTTGCCGGCTCGAATGGTTAGGGCAGAGTCTCCATTAATGGCACCCGAAAAAACGGTGGTTCCCGGGGCTTTAGCGATTTGGAAGGGTTCGCCGGTCAAATACGACTCATCCATCCGCCCTTGGCCTTCGACCACCACCCCATCAACCGGACAAAGCTCATGCGGGTAGACGATCAGCAAATCACCGATAACCACATCGAGCAAACGAACGTCCACCACGCTTCCCTTTTCGGCTCGGTGGGCAATCGGCGGCATGCGCCGAGCCAAAGCATCCAGTGCCGCCGACGCTCGATCCGAAGCCCAATGTTCCAACGCACGGCCCGTGGCAAACATGAATACAATCACTGCGGCAGCGAGGTACTGCCCCATCCACAACGAAACAATGATCGTGATGATCGCTAGAGGGTCTGTCCCCCAAACAAAAACAAATGACGGTATTTTCAGCGTGGCCCGCCGGCCCACCCGGGAGTCCCTATCAATTCCCTGAATTTAACAACATCGGTTCCTCTTTTGATGATCGCCGCCAGAATGATGGGTTTCCCATCGCACAGCACGCGCGATCCGGTAACTTCCACCCCATCTCGCGCTTGAATTTTGATAGGTTGTTTTTCCACGTACCAGGTAGGCCCTAAATGGACGGGGATGGTTTCCGTATTCGTTTTTAGGACCAGGTGGATGCCGTAGCCCATCCCTTTCATCGGTGTGACTTTTTCCACTCGCTGAACGGTTCCGGTCACAGTCACCGTCGACTTGGCGTCGTACAACCGACAATAAGCGCTTTCCGGCTCCCAACCCTTGC